>CAZZCG010000016.1:0-79786 GCA_964653145.1 uncultured Synechococcus sp.
GCATGGATTTCTCGGGGGGGTGTGGAAACTGCGGTTACAGGTTCAGGGGGGTGGGGTAGAGGGAGATTCGTTAATCCGAGATTCCCCAGGCCAGTTAAAGTCGGCATGGATTTCTCGGGGGGGTGTGGAAACTGCGGTTACAGGTTCAGGGGGGTGGGTTTCGGCGGGGGGGGCAAGGACAGAATTGGCGATGGGAACGAAAACATCGGGGGGGGGCACGGTAACGGGGTGGTGTTCTTTGGGCCCAGACTCGGTGGCGAGGGCATCGGCATAGGCTTGGATTTGTTCGTCAGCGAAATACTCCTCCAGACCAACGGGTTGTCCAATTAAGTCTCGAAATGAGGGGTAAACCTCTTCCCCTAGCCATTGATCCGTGTAGTGATAGAGTCCGGGGAGTAGGTCGGGGGCCTGGGAGGAATATTCTTTGACAAAATTTAGAGCTTCGGTGTCTTGGGTGAGGGTTAAGGTTTGTAGGGCTTCCGTAGTTTGTCCCAGGAGCAGGGCAGCACTGGCAATTTCCAGGTAGACATCTTGGTGGGGTAAAAGCCGTTTCAGCATCGACTTGGCTCGCCGAATTAAGGCCGGTTGCCGCTGACTCACTCCCCGGGCCATCAAGGCATAACTCGCTAGATAGGTGCCAACGGCAGAGGGACGGTGGGCTTCGGCTTCAAATAATTCCTGCTGTTCGGCGGTGGTTAGGTAGGCTCGCAGTTGTTGAATAAATTTGAGAAAGTCATCAATTCCCAGGCCCGACTGGTCATCCCGATTCCCATCTATACCCTGCCGATCGAGGAGCATATCCTTGAGGAGCATCAACCCCCGTTGCCGTTCACTGCTTTCCAGTTCTGGGTGGGCGACTAATTCTAAGACGCGATAGGGGCGCAGGCGAAATAATTCCGTTTTGAGTTGGGATTGAATATCATTAAACTGATTTTCCGAAACCAGAATGTCAAGCCCCCCCTGTAAATAATAGGCGGCGGGTTCATAATGCCCCTGTTGCCACTGCTCCCGACCCAGCTCTAAGTAGGAGAGAGCCACTGTCAGCAGAATATCGGTGTCGGCAAAGGCTGAACCTGTGTAGGGACGACGTAAATCAAAGGTGCCACGACTGAGGTGTTGTTGCCCTAATTCCAAGGCTTGATTGTAGGCCCCAAGTTCGTAAAGCAGTAGTAAGGCCCCGGGAAATTGGGTATCTTCAGCTTGAATCCCTGGAGGTTGCTCCTCGGATTTTGGTTGGGACTTAAGGTTTTGGGTATAGCTGAGCACTGCCTGGTCATACTGGTTGCGACTGAGGGGATTGCGGAGAGTTCGGTAGGCCTGGTCAATTAACTCTTGGCGAGTTGTAATGGTCGCAGTGGAATAGTGGGGGTGAGGTTGTTGTTGCTGCCGATCCTGATAGGCCTGCTCCAATTGCTCCGGCGTGGCCTGAATTGGCAGTCCGAGAATCTGATAGCAATCGAGAGAAATCTGCATGACAACGACTAAATCTGTCCCAACCTGAAATTAAGTAATAGTAGCAAACTGCGGGGAAACGCGTAGCTTAGAGTAACATTTTCAAATGCTAACGCCCCAATCCTACCAGAGCTTTTCTCAATCGGAAATTATTTCAACTTTTCCGCCTCCAGGCCACGGACTCAAACCCTTGCAGGCTATCTGTTTTTTGTTGAGTTTTTTCAGTGTGGAGTTTTAAGTTAAACCGCCATGGAATCCCGCCAGATCCTTGGAACTCGGATTGATGCCACCACCTATGCCCAGGCCTGGGATTTAATTGGACAGTGGATTGCCGCAGAAAATTGGGGGTATGTGGTTCCGGCCAATGTCCATGTGGTCATGTCTGGAGTTTGGCATCGCCCCTACCAACGTTTGGTTAATCAGGCCAAATTGGTCACTGCTGATGGTATGCCGTTGGTTTGGGCCTTACGAGCATTGGGGGTTGCGGCAGCAAGTCGGGTCTATGGTCCAGATTTGATGTGGAGTGGATGCGCCTGGGCAGAAAAAAAAGGGATTCCGATTTATCTCTATGGCAGTGATGCGGCCTGCTTAAGCCAACTCCAAGACCGCTTAATGGGTCAGTTTCCCGGCCTGATGATTGCTGGATGTCATGCCCCGCCGTTTCAAGCTGAGTTTTTACCCGATGATCCGGACTTAATTCAGGACTGCCTGCACATGCAAAAGAGTGGTGCCAGACTGGTTTTTGTGGGTTTGGGTTGTCCTAAACAAGAAGAATGGATGGCTCGCTATGCGGACTATTTACCTGCAATTGTTCTGGGAGTTGGCGCGGCCTTTGCATTTCATAGTCAGCAAGTTAACCAAGCTCCCCGGTGGTTGATGGCTTTGGGACTGGAGTGGCTATTCCGTCTTCTCCAAGAACCCCAGCGACTATGGCGGCGATACCTGCTGAATAATCCGGTTTTTGTTGTCCTCTTGGCCTGGCAAATACTCCATCAGAGGCATGCTAGATAATTTACCGAGTGGCAGTGGCCTGGAGAGCCTAGCTTAGCTGACCAATGACTTCTCCAGCACCAGTTTGGACCGTTTGACGGGATCTGGAATCGTAATTGGATAGTTGCCAGTAAAACAAGCTGAGCAGAATTGATGACCGTCCTGGGCCTGGGTTGCCGCAATCATTCCTTCCCAAGTGAGATAACTGAGGGAGTCCACACCAATTTGATGGGCAATGTCCGCCACAGATTTAGTTGCAGCAATCAGTTGGTCTTGGTTATCAGTATCAATGCCATAGAAACAGGGGTGGGTAACCGGCGGCGAGGAAATTCTCATGTGGACTTCAGTGGCACCTGCTTCCCGTAATGCCCGGACAATTTTGCGGCTGGTGGTACCTCGGACAATGGAATCATCCACAATCACAATTCGTTTGCCGTCCAAGACATCTTTGAGGGGGTTGAGTTTCATCCGGATTCCCGATTCCCGCATGGCCTGGGTTGGTTGAATGAAGGTGCGGCCCACATAGCGGTTTTTAATTAAGCCTTCAGCATAGGGAACTCCTGTGGCCTGGGAATAGCCAATGGCAGCCGGTACTCCAGAATCAGGGACAGCAATCACGATATCGGCCGGAACTGCGGATTCCTGACCCAGTTGTTGCCCCAAGCGTTGGCGATAACTATACAAACTCGTCCCTTCCATCCAGCTATCGGGACGGGCAAAGTAAATCATTTCAAAAATACAGAGTTTAGGTTGGGGGGCACTCCAAATGTGGGACTTCAAACCCTGATCGTCAATCCAAATTAATTCTCCCGGTTGAACATCCCGGACGTATTCAGCGCCAATAATATCCAAGGCACAGGTTTCGGAAGCCAACACATAATAGGACTGGCTTGAGTTCTCTCCCGCTAAAATCCCAATCACGAGGGGCCGCACCCCATGACTATCCCGGATGCCCATGAGCCCCTGGGGTGTCCCAATTACAAGGCTAAAGGCTCCTTGACACTGGTGCATGGCGGCAATTGTGCCCGAAATCCAGTCTTTGCCTGTATTCATTTCGTTGGCAATGGCCCAGGCCATGACTTCAGAGTCGGTGGTACTAATCAGGCTCGCCTGGGTGGGCATCTGGGCAGAAACAGTTTGGCGCAGGGCCTGGGTATTGACCAAGTTGCCGTTGTGAGCCAAAGCCAGGGGGCCGAGGGGGGTGGGGACAAGTACGGGTTGGGCGTTGACAATGCGGCTGGAGCCAGTGGTGGAGTAACGGGTATGACCAACGGCTAGGGTGCCGCCCATGTGTTGCAGTGTGGATTCATCAAAAACTTGCGAAACCAGGCCCATGTCTTTGTGGAGATGAACATCGGCTCCGGTGAAGGTGGCAATGCCTGCGGATTCTTGGCCTCGGTGTTGGAGGGCGTAAAGACCAAAATAGGTGAGTTTGGCCACTTCCAGGCCTGGGCCATAAATCCCAAAGACCCCACAGGCTTCCTCTGGTTTATCTGGGTGCTCCACGGCAGCCAAGCTAAAGCTAACAGAATCAACAACAGGGGCCATTGGACTGAGCTTACTAGTCAGACTAGATTCAGAGGGGAGAGACATTGTCAGAGTTACCTAACCGCTAAACGGAGCACTAAGGAAAAATAAACGCTAAACCGGACGAACAACCTGGAAAAATCAAGGCTAAGAAAAGGTTAAAACCACTACAGACAACTATATGGTGATTAATCCGCTCTCACTCCGAGTTTAGATACCTTTTTCGTAAAGTATTCCAGAGGGAGAACCCCAGAAGTCTAGAGTTTAGCATCCTGTCCTTAAACTCCGGCCTGGAGCGGTTTTAAGGAAAATTGCGTCGGTAGAAACCCCAGGGCAACACTGAATTACTTTGCTTCCTCCCCCAAACATAGATCCATTAAGGCCACCATCTCCTGATGACCCGCAAGCCCTGGCCTGTGGCTTTCCCAGATGAGATAGGGCATTGATCTGCTGCTTTGAAAAGTAACCCGCCGGATTAGATGTATCCCATAGCCCCTTAGATGCTCTTTGATTTTCTTCCCTGTGCCCAGTAATACAACTGAATATTTTTTTTGACTCTTAGCCTACAAATCCTCGGAGTCTCTAGGTTCTACCATGATTAAGACCAGATTATCATTATGGGATTTGAGTGGAGTTTTGCAGTTGCCAGAGTGCTCTTTATGCCTATGTTGGCTGAGAATCCAGGAGATCCCAGGCCAGTTTAGCTGCCCCGACGATACCCGCTTGATTGCCCAATTCGGCCCGGAGAATTTTCAAGCCTTCCCGCGAACTTAAAAGCACCCGTTTTTCCACTTCGGCCCAAAGAGAGGGAAGAAATAAATCCATTGCTGCACTGACACCCCCACCGATCAGGATTGCTTCTGGGGTCAAGATATACAAAAACGAGGCAATTCCCGCTGCTAAGTCTTGCCCAAAGGTGGCCCAAAATGCCAGGGCATCCCCATCTCCAGACCGGGCCTGGGCTGCAAGGACACTAGGGTCTATGCCGGTGCGCCGTTTAATGGCTGTGGCTGAGCAGAGTTGTTCGAGGGAGCCTTGATTGCCACTGTTGCAGGGGTGTCCGTGGAGATCAACGGTAATTAGGCCCATCTCCGCAGCGGTACCCAGACGACCGACAAAGAGTTTACCGTTCAACATCAGGCCGCCCCCAACCCCTGTGCCCAATGTCAGCAGAACTGCATCCCTAAAGTTACGTCCAGCTCCTAACCAGGCCTCACCCACGAGGGCACAATTGGCATCATTGGCCAGAATTACCGGGTGATGGGTCATTTTTTCGAGGGCTTCAGCAATGTGAACATCTCGCCAGTCATCTAAATTGATGGCGACACGAACGACTTTCCCTGTGCGATCCGTGGGGCCTGGGACACCCATGCCAATGGCTTTGGTTCTGTTCTCTGGGTCGATGGTTTCCAGGGTTTCGACAATGGCCTGGATGACAGCGGTGGGGGAGGCGGGGCGGGGGGTGGGTACGGTAATTTTTTGTAAACAGATGCCTTTGGCGTTAAACCGACCAAATTTGATGGCGGTGCCACCGAGGTCAATGCCTAATACTTCCGGCTCGCTCATGTCCTCTCCCTTATTGGCCCGTAATTGTTACCCTGGTGAACTGTTGGATCTTGCCACAGGATGAAACCCGGCTCAAAATTCCTGGGAATTGCCAGAACTTTGGCCAGTGAAGGTGGGGATTTCCGGCGGATTTTGGAGTTGCAGAACATCTTGACCCAATTGGAGCGTGATATCAGAATCTAGAACTCCGGTACTCTCAACGCGAATTTCCCCAAATCCGAGGGCAATGCGGATGGCCTGGGCGGCGGCTAGATCTCCCTGTTGGGCAATAATTCGTGTGACTGCTTGGGGCTCTGTCCAGGCCTGGGCTTGATAGACATTGCCATAGCCCGCCGCTTGGAGTCTTTCGATTAATGGCTCAATTTCCGGGTGGGTGGAACCCTGAGAACTCCAGGTTGTTGATGCGATGGCTCCAGGGGGTTGGTAGGGTTGAATCGCAATTCGCAACTGCTGCGGGCGGCGGGCCTCAAAATCATGGATTGGTTCATCCCGAAAATGCTGATTCACGAGGGTGGGAATTTGACCATAGCGAGGTAGCCAGTAACTTGGGTTTCCCGCATCCTGACCGTCGTTGTTGAAGTAACCTGGCAGCATCAGCATCTGCATCCGGGAGCGCGGGAGTTGGCTCATAAAGCCGGCCAGTTGTCCGAGTTCCTGCAGGCTTAAGTTGGTATCTAAGCTTTCCTGGGTGACCTGGACAATCTGGGGGATCCGGGTGAGTGTTTCCGGCTTTAAAGTTTGCTCGACTAGGGCCCGCAGGAGTGCTTGCTGCCGTTGAACCCGGCCAATATCTCCCAGGGCATCATAGCGAAACCGCAAAAAGTCCATCGCAGTTTCGCCATCTAGGTGCTGGGGGCCGGCCTGGAGATCGATATTCAAGCGTTGACTATCGTCTCGATACTTGAGATCTTGGGGCACATACACTGTGACTCCCCCGAGGGCATCAATGAGTTTAGTTACCCCTTGTACATTGATCCGGAGGTAGCGGTCAATTGGAATCCCCCCTAAAAGTTCGCTGAGGGTTTCTGCGGTGAGGGCTGGGCCTCCGAGGGCATTGGCTTCATTGATTTTGGCATCCCCGCGCCCAGGAATGAAGGTCAGGGTATCCCGGGGGATAGAGAGCACCACCAAGCGCTGATTTTCTGGATCAAACCGCAGCAGTAACAGGGTATCGGATAGTCCCTCCAGGGAATTAACAGGAGCATGGTAAGTGAGGGTGGCTGGGGGCGGTTCGTCCACATCTGAGGTTAAAACCTTAGTCCCGATCACCATCAAGGTCAGAGGCTGATCGAGGTTGAGAGTGCTACGCGGGGCCTGGGAGAAAATGGCCGCTTCACTGGAGCTGAGAGTCCGTTGCTGTAGGGGGGTACTTTGGGTGACCAGGGCAAACAATCCCCCACTGGCGGCTGAGACCAGGCCAATGCCTAGGACACCAGCTAACCACCAAAACCGGTGTAAATCTGTTGGGTAAGTTTGGAACTGATGCCGGAATGGCCGCCGAAACCGGATAAACAACGATGCCTCAGGAATAGGAAAGCATTAACCAAAATCGCACAATTAATCCAGCACCATAGCACATTGCGTCAAGCCGGGAGGGGGTTCAAAGCTCCAGTTTGTTGACCGGCCACCGGAAAATGTCGAATTTCAGCATAACCACTCAAGAGCAGGCAGTCCCCTTGGGTAACCAGCCGATTAAGCTTTAACAGGACGCCATCAAGATCAAACCGTTCTAAGTCCACCATGGCATTCAAAAGTTCAACCAATACTGCGGTCAAGCGTTGACTAATGGAATGTTGCCCCTCAGGGATGTCTTGGCTAAGCCACTGGGCCTGGGTAAATAGAATCTTGGTTCGCCGCTCAATTTTGAGAGCAGTTTGTACATGAATTGGGACTTGCCCATGGAAGGGAAGCTCAACAAAAGCCTTAATTCTGACTTGATTATCTGGAAGTAATTTAATCGCCACCTGGCTGAAATTAACGGGTTCTTCCCCTGAAATTGCTGCAATCTCCGGGGTGAGAATATTTCTGAGCCGAGATTGAACCAGTTCAGCTTGAAACGCCTGATTGATTCCTGCTTCGGTTAGGACGATTTCAGCCACGGCCTGGGTCGGATGTTGCAGCCGTAACTTGCCCTGAAAAATTGCACCCCAATCTAATTCAACGGCATCAGTGGCAAAGGACATTTGGGCTACAGGGAATTGGCGACGAATCTCCAGGCCCCGCCCCTGCATCTTAAAGCTATCGATTTTGCCTTGAAGAATCTTCGTGGCCGGGAAACAACCCAAATCCACAGCTACAGATTCCGCCTGCGAGAAAAGGTGAGTGATGGCCTGGGTGGCAACGGTATTCAGGAGCTGAGTGCCGAAGTCAGGGGAAAGGGCAGGAGCTGCAAACATGGGGATTATTAAGTAATGTTGCGTTCTGTGTACTAGCTTAACAAATCTAAATCTACCTGCCTAGGAAATATCCTGCTGCCCCAGCGCTCGAATCTGTCTAGACCAGGCCTGGGAAAGTCTTGAGGGTGGATCTTTAAATTCCCTAGGTGAGTGATAAGTAAAGTAAATCTGGGGCCTGGGGTAATCCGGGATAATTGGGATGGGTACCTAGACGTAGGCGGGCCTCAGGCCAAGTCAATAGGGACAAAGCGATGACGGAACATGATTTTCAACAGGCTGTACTTTCGCAACTGGAGAGAATAGAAAAAGATGTGGATGGGCTAAAACGGGGTGTGGATGGCCTGAAGCAAGAGCTAAGTTTGACCAATGTTCGAGTTGATACCTATCAAAAGGCTTCCGGGCAAGTGGTTAATTTGGCATTCGGTTTGATTGTGACAGCGACAGCAACCATCATTGCCTCAACAATTTTGCGCTAGGTTTGGGGAAAACTTAGTCTTCTGCTCCTAAAATCTCCCAATGCCTGCTGCCTCCCTCTCCATTGTGATTCCCTGCTACAACGAGGTAGAAAATTTAGATCATCTTTTTTCTCGTCTACAAGCTGTCTTGAGTTCTCTCGATATTGCCTATGAGATTATTTGTATTAACGATGGCAGTCGGGATGCAACCTTAGATTGTTTGATTGAGCATCATCAGGGCAACTCCGCCATTAAGGTCATTAACTTTTCACGAAACTTTGGTAAGGAAATTGCCCTCAGTGCCGGCATTGACTTTAGTGCGGGAGATGCGGTGATTCCCCTTGATGCCGATTTACAAGACCCACCGGAGCTAATTGCTGAAATGCTGGGGAAATGGCAGGAGGGCTTCGACATTGTCTATGCAACTCGCCGGACTCGACGACAGGATAGCTACCTAAAACGGACAACGGCAGCGGGATTTTATCGGGTGATGAACTGGCTGAGCGATATACCCGTGCCCCCCAATACTGGTGATTTTCGACTTTTGGATCGCAAGGTGGTGGACGCTCTGAAACTCCTGCCTGAGCGCAATCGGTTTATGAAGGGCCTTTTTAGCTGGGTTGGCTTTCGACAAACAGTCATTTATTATGATCGCCCAGGCCGGGAGCGGGGAAAAACTTCCTGGAATTATTGGCGACTGTGGAATTTTGCCCTAGATGGAATTACCTCCTTCAGTGTTCAACCGTTGAAAATTTGGCTTTATGTCGGGCTAGTGATTTCTATGGTTGCCCTGATTTATGCTAGTTTTCTAGTTCTCCGCACCCTGATCTATGGTCGTGATTTACCCGGTTATGCCTCATTGATGGTGGCAGTCTTGTTCATGGGGGGAATCCAGCTATTAACCCTTGGGATTATCGGCGAATACTTAGGGCGGATCTATGGTGAAGTCAAGGGGCGTCCTTTGTATCTAGTTCGAGACCTCTACGGATTTGCATCAGTCCATACCCTAGCTCGACCCTCCTCCCCTGATCTAATGGCCAAAAGCCGATACTCTAATTGTCCGCAGCCCCAGGATGAGTCATGACCGTTGCCATTGATTTTGGGACAAGTAATACTGTCATTGCGCGTTGGAACCCCGTTTCCCAGGCCCCGGACGTGGTGCATTTAGCCGGCCTCTCAGAAAGTCAGACCTCAGGTTTAATTCCCAGTTTGGTCTATGTGGACAATGCCGCAACTCAAGCCGTTAAAGTCGGACAACAGGTAATCCAAAATGCCGGGTTTCAATCGGATTCCCAACGGTTCTTCCGGCAATTTAAGCGAGGTATTGGCGCCGAAATTCAAGGTTTTTTACCTGTTCTTGACGGACAAACTATCACGCTTACAACCGTTGGGGCCTGGTTCATCCGTGGGGTATACGATGCCCTCCTGAAACAATATCCTGATGCCCAAAAATCCTTAACTCTAACTGTACCCGTGGATAGTTTTGAGGCCTATCGTCAGTGGCTATCTCAGGTTTTTGCAGATCTGGAAGTGGAGCAGATTCAGTTGCTTGATGAACCCACTGCAGCGGCCTTGGGCTATGGGCGGGAAACGGCGAAAACTCTACTTGTGGTGGATTTTGGGGGCGGAACCTTAGATTTAGTGCTTCTACGCCAGGCCCAGACCCGTCAAGTAAAACCAGGAATACGCCTGAAATGGGGGGCACAATGGCTCGGACAATCGGATAATTCCCCGACAGAAGCACGACCAAAAGTGATTGCCAAAGCGGGGCGAACCCTCGGGGGCAGTGATATTGATGCTTGGATTGGGGCACACTTCCAGGCCAAATTAGGAATCCCGATTACTCCCTGGACACTGCGATTGATGGAGCGGTTGAAGGAGCAACTCTCCCGTCAGACCCAGGCCGAGGAAGTCTATCTTAATCCTGAGCAAAACCAGGAGGTGCCCTTATCCCTCAGCCGTTCGGAACTGGAAACAATCCTGAAAGACCACGATTTTTTTGACCGCTTGGATGGCGCCCTCAACCAAGTTCTCAATCAAGCCCGAACCCAAGGACTCAGCCCCGCCGACATAGACGCCGTAATTTTAATTGGGGGCACCTGCCAAATTCCCGCTATCCAGGCCTGGATCAACAACCACTTTCCCCAGGACAAAATTGCCGCGGATCAACCCTTAACCGCCGTCGCCACTGGAGCCTTAGCCCTCAACCCCCATAGCCAAATTGAAGATTTTCTCTACCACAGCTATGGAATTCGCTACTGGGATTACCGTTTGCAAAAACATAATTGGCACCCGATCATTCCCGTCGGTCAAACCTATCCCATGGCCCGCCCGGTTGAACTAATTTTAGGCGCCTCGGTCCCCGACCAACCCGGCCTGGAGTTAATCATGGGAGAACTGGGCCAGGCCCTGGAAAAAACCGAAATCTTCTTTGAAAATGGGCAACTGATCACCAAAATCCTTAGGGATGAAGCCACGGTTCAGGCCCTCAATGATCACCCTGATGCTCGCACCCTGGCCCAATTCAATCCCCCCGGTCAACCTGGTCAAGATCGGTTCAAAGTCTTGTTTTGGGTTAATGAACAGCGTCAACTCCGAGTTTCCATTGATGATTTGCTGACTCAGACCCGGATCGTTGAAGATCAACTAGTTGTTGTTTTGCGCTGATCCAAATCCCATGGTTGCCCCTGACTCTTTTCCCCTCATTCTGTTCTGGCATCGGCGAGATTTGCGCATCCACGACAACCTGGGGTTAGCTGCAGCCCGGTTAAAAAGTCCAAAGGTGGTCGGCCTGTTTTGCTTGGATCCGGGAATTCTTGGCCAGGATGATGTAGCCAGCGTCCGGGTTACCTATCTAATGGGTTGTTTGCAGGATTTGGCCCACCAGTATCACCAGGCCGGAAGTCAGCTTCTGATCCTCAAGGGTGAACCTCAAACCCTCATCCCCCGACTAGCCCAGACGCTCCAGGCCACCGCCGTCCATTGGAACTGTGATGTTGAACCCTATGCCCAACGCCGCGATATTACCGTTACCCAAGCCCTCAGCCAACTCCAGATTCCCGTCGAAACCTTTTGGGATCAACTCCTAGTCGCCCCCGAGTCCATTCGCACCGGCACCGGAGCCATTTATACGGTGTATTCTCCCTTTTGGAAAAATTGGCAGCAACAACCCAAAGCCCAACCAGCCCCCCAACTCCACCAGGCCCAGGGATTAACCGCCACCGAATTGGCACTGGCCCAACAGCATGGTGTGATCAACCTCCCCACCGCCCAAGCCCTAGGATTTTACTGGGATGCCCCCTTATTCCTTGCCCCCGGAGTGGCCGCTGCCCAGGCCCGATTAGCTGAATTTTGCCAGCGGGCGATCTCGACCTACGAACCGGATCGAAATTTTCCCGGCATTTCTGGTACATCGGGGTTAAGTCCGGCCTTGAAGTTTGGGGTGTTGGGGATGCGGGAAGTTTGGGCCGCGACCGTGGAGGCTACAGATCAGGCCAGAAGTGAGGAACAGTTAACCGCAGTCCGAACTTGGCAGCAGGAATTGGCCTGGCGAGAATTTTATCAACATGTTATGTATGCCTTTCCCGAACTGGAGCAGGGGCCCTATCGCCAACCGTTTCAAAATTTCCCCTGGAGCAATAATCTGGAGCACTTCCAGGCCTGGTGTCAGGGTAGAACGGGCTTTCCGATCGTGGATGCAGCGATGCGCCAACTAAATGAATCGGGCTGGATGCATAATCGCTGTCGGATGATTGTGGCTAGTTTTCTGACGAAAGATTTAATCATTAATCCCCAATGGGGCGAGAAATACTTCATGCAGCGATTGATTGACGGGGATTTGGCAGCTAATAACGGCGGTTGGCAGTGGAGTGCCTCCAGTGGGATGGATCCAAAACCCTTGCGTATTTTCAACCCCCACACCCAGGCCCAGAAATTTGATGCCGAGGCAGACTATATTCGGACTTGGTTACCGGAATTAAGACGGTGTGAGACCCACGAGTTACTGACCGGAAAGATTAGCCCTCTAGATCGCCAGGCCTGGGGGTATCCAGCGGAGATTGTGGATCACAAAATCCAACAGCAGAAATTTAAACTACTTTATACTCAACAAAAAGCCCGCAGCCAGGGATGAAATAAGTCGCGATGAAACCGTCAATACCCCCTGAGACTATTCCACCTATGCTGACGGTCGCTTCTGAAGCCAAACCGTTATACGAACAAGACTTTTTCCATTGGACTCAAGAGCAGGCCAAGTTTTTGCGTGCAAACCACCTAGACCAATTGGATTTAATGAATTTGGCGGAGGAGATTGAATCCTTGGGGAAACAACAACAGCAGGAGTTGGAAAACCGACTTGGATTGCTCCTGGGACATTTACTCAAGTGGTGGTATCAGCCGGATGCTCGTAGTAAAAGTTGGCGGGCGACAATTAATGAACAGCGACGGCAAATCAGGCGTTTACTCCAGAAAAATCCCAGCCTGAAATCCTATTGGCAGGAGGCCATGGCGGTGGCGTATCAGAATGCCCTCGATTTAGTGGATCGGGAAACTCCCTTAAACCCGAAGCGATTGCCGCAGACCTGTCCATTCTCCGTTTATCCTTGAATCCCGGCCCAAAGCAATTGTGTAAAGGTGATGGGATTCGGCTGGGCATAAAAACCAAGTAGGGCTTTAGCTAAGTTAAGGAGGTTGCGGTGATCAACAAACCAGGCCGGGGTTGGTCTAATTAGAAAAGGGGCGCGAATCACGGATTTTTGGGGATAGTCAAACAGAAAAGTATTGTGAACAAACCCCAGGCCAGAGCCCGCTTCCTCCAGGGTATGTTTCGGAAATGCGCCCCAAGGTGTCACCCCCAAGGAAAAGCCCACGGCGGCCCAGAGATTAATCGTAATGGTGCCATATTCTAAATCCGCAATGGCCTGGTCAAACTCGTCTTGAAACTGTTTTTCCGTGTTGGGATCAATCAGCAAATTACAGCCCAGGGTTCCCTGCACCTGTTGATTGAGAAACTCAACCATTACTTTTAAAAAGTTGGGAGTTGTATCAGTTGTCAATTCCACAATCCCCAGGACACCACAAAAGACTTCTTGTTCGAGGAAAAACTCCCCGGGCTGGGCGGGAATATGGGGAATTAATGTCCAAGGAATACTCTCATTAACTTTGGGATATGGGCTGGTAATGATTTCAGCATCGGGATAGTGCTCTAAAAATTGTTCATAACGGGCTTTAGCACCGGGATAGTATGCATGGCGTTGTGGAGTTTGAGCCAGTTGCTGACGAATTAGATCCAGGAATTTTGCTTTTTGATTCCAGGCCTGGCTGATGACTAAAATTTGGGCGCCAACACAGTTAAAACTGGCATTATGAGTCAGTAAACTAACCACTTGCCGGGCCTGGAATTGCAGTTGTTGATCACTCCATTGACCCGGAACAACCACAATCGGAGTAATGTTGCCCAGTTCTGAGGTGATGGGTTTGGTTAACCGGGGTGTCTGGTGGGCTTTGTTTTGGCTTTGGGTCGCTAAATCCTTACCCCAAACAATCAGATCATGGGTGGCCTGGGAGCCAGTAATGTGCACGGATTCAATGGTTGGATGTTGGCAGAGAAATTCCCCGACGTCCGCCCCACCGTAAACAATGGCTAAAAAACCCTGCTCAATCAAACATTGCCAGGCCTGCTCCAGGTATGGCCCCAAGGCAGAGTTTAAGGGGTTCATTTTCAGGACAACCACTTGATTTTCCGCCAAGAGTTTATGGAGCACATCTAAAGGCGCAATCGAGCTAATATTTCCGGCCCCTAGGACTAAGGCCACCCCCCCAGGCCCCGGAGATTCGCGATAAATTTTTCCCTGAGTTGTCGGTTTCCCCGGTTCCAGCCAAACTTCGGCCTGGTAGCCCAACCAAATTAATTTGTCCAGCCAATTTGCCGGCAGAACTTGGGCAATCTTCTGACCTTGGGGACCGGTGCGCCATTGTCCGGGTTGCGGTTGTCCTTGCTGCTTGAGGCTGTAGATCCACTGTTGGAGTTGGATCACAATGGCGGCAGGGCCGGTACTCCACTCTTCCCCTGCTAAGTTACCCGTGGGATCAATCCCTTTAATTTCACAACTGGTTTTCGCCCAATCCGCCGCTACCCCGACAATCCCGGTGATCATTTCCTCAATCAACTCAATCCGTTTTTGGGGGGTAACTTGGGGCCAAGCGGCTTTCCGGGCCTGGAGGCGGTTCAAGACTTGCTCAATTTCAGTTGTAGGCGTCGTCAGCATGGGGGAATAATTAGTGTTTGGAAATTTTTAAGCTTCCCCTGATTTTACTCGCCGTTGCCGTTTGAGTTCATAGAGTAAAAGTGCCGTAGCAATGGCCACATTAAGGGATTCAACTCCGCTGGCTTGGGGAATATAAACCTGATGGCTGGCCTGGTGCAGCAACTCTGAGGAGAGGCCCTGGCCTTCACTGCCTAACAAAAGCAATGTCGGTTGGCGGTAGTCTAAATCCCAAAAATTTAAGCTGTGGGGACTGGGGCTGGTGGCGACAATCTGCCAATTTTGATTCTGATAAATCGATAAAACCTCTGGGATGTTTAAGGACTTTTGCCAGGGAACGCGAAACCATTGGCCGGCCGTGGCCCGAAGAATTTTCGGATGCTCCAAATCCACACACCCAGGCCCCAGGTAAATTCCCTCCACATTGGCGGCGGCGGCGGTGCGAATAATCGTGCCCAAATTACCAGGATCTTGAATACTTTCTAAGACCAGACCCAGGGATTGCAGGTGAATGGCTTGGGGTGGGGGGCGGTCAATGGTGGCAATAATTCCGTCGGGGGTTTGGGTCGTGGCTAGGGCGGCTAAAACCTCTGGGCTAACTAATTCAATCCGTTGGGCGTGTGAACTCAGGGAGGCGGAGAGTTGAGGATTTTTTTCCTGCCAGGCCTGGGTATGGCAAACCACAATCAAGGTCTGCTGGGTGGCTAGGGCTTCTGTGACTAAATGAGTTCCCTCCAATAACACCTGTGACTGCCGCTGTCGATGCTTGGCCTGGTGGAGTTGGCGGATGGTTTTGACGAGGGGATTTTGTAAACTCGTAATCATTAATTTGGTTAAGCTAAACAGTCAATTAGAGACAGAAATTATCGCAATAGTAAACTCGATTTTAACCAAAAGAAAGCAATTAACTTACCGAAATTAGGAAATTGTTTCCAGGCCCCGTACTGTTTGATCAATTCTCGCAACAGTAGAAACCAAAATCCCGGTGTCTTAGAAATTGGACGATTGTGCAAAATCACAATTGAGTCCTTGGGCTTTAATTTGAGTAGGTGTTCGGTTTTGACCCGCGCATAATTGATTAAATGACGATCCGGAACATAGCCTAACTGTTGGTGGAGCATTTGGTTGAGCTCTGCATGGGCAGTTAGACGATCAGCTTGGGTTTTGTTAGTTAAGTATTGGCGCGACCCCGCAAGAACTTGAGGTAAGAAATAAAAATCCGTCTGTTTACCCCAGCGCAACCACAGTTCATAATCCAAACAGTATTTAAGATTAAGATTTAAACTACCCCAGGCCTCGATGCAGGAGCGTCGAAAAAAAACCGCAGGTTGACAGAGATAACAAATATCCTTGAGGTGCTGATAGTTCCAGGGTTGGGTCGGATAGGGGGCCAGGACTTGATCGGTTTCATCAATGTAGTTGGCCAGGCCATAGATTACCTGGAGGCGCGGATTATCGTCAAAAACCTGGTGAACCGCAGCCAATGCTCCCGGATAGTAGAGATCATCGGAATTAATCCAGGCAATAATTTCCCCTGAGGTTTGCTCAATGGCCTGGTTAACCGCATCAGCTTGCCCTAAATCCGGGTGGGAGTGCCACTTAAAATTCTGATAGCGATCCGCCGTGGCCTGGAGAATGTTTTGAGTTTCATCCCGACTACCACCATCCGCCACATAACAGTCAAAATCTATCTCAGATTGTTGATATATACTGGTAAGGGTTCGTTGAATAAAGTTTCCTTGATTATAGGATGGAACAACAACGCTAATAAGGGTCATAAATTACGACTCATACAATTAAATTACTAACTTTAACCAAGGTTTTTAGATGAATTTAACCCTCGAATAGTAGTGATTCATGATTTATTCCAACTCAGCCATTTCAAACATTAGGTTTTAATTGTCTCATGCATCGAATTGTAAATTTAACTAATCCCAACGCTGCCGATGCCAACACTAGGACAATTAATTTTATCCGCCAAACCCCCGCTCCGATTTTTATTCTGACAACGGCTGATACCGATATTCAAGTTCTAGCCCAGGCCAGGCCCCGCTTACCAGAAAATTTCCCCGCCGTCAGGGTGATGAACTACTTAAATCTCCAACAGCAAATTGTCATTGATGACTATGCCGAAGCGGTTCTATCCCAGGCCCAGGTGATTGTTCTTCGGCTTTTGGGGGGTCGCGCCTATTGGTCCTATGGCTTAGAGGTCTTGCAAACCACGGTGGCTGATGCTGGGGCAAAGTTAATCGTCTTACCTGGAGATGATCGCCCGGATTTGGAGTTGATGAGCTTATCGAGTTTACCCCTGGAGCAGGTGGATCAACTGTGGCGGTATTTTGTCGAAGGTGGTGTGGAAAATCTGACCCAGTCCCTGTTGTTTTTGGGTTTAACCTGTCTTGATACGCCCCACATTCCCGCCTTACCGCAATCCGTTCCCCGGGTTGGCCCACTGGCCTGGTCATCATCCATCGAGGTACCTGACACTGCGCCTAGGGTGGGAATTTTATTTTATCGGGCCCACTATTTGTCCGGAAATACTGCCCCCATTGCCGCCCTCTGCCAGGCCCTGAGCCAAAAAGGATTACAGCCAATTCCGGTTTATGCCCAATCCCTCCAAGATGAAACGATCCAGGCCGAGATCACCAAACTTTTTGCCCCTAACTCTGACAACAAGGTTGATTTAATTCTCAATACCACCAGCTTTTCCATTGCCCGCTTAGATTTAGCCCAAACCGATACGGAACGGGGCCTGGAATTTTGGCAAGGCCTGGATGTTCCCGTGATTCAGGTGATTCTCAGTGGCAGTGGGCGAGAGATGTGGCAGCAGGATGTTCTGGGGTTGAGTCCGCGGGATTTGGCCATGAATGTCGTCTTGCCAGAAGTGGACGGGCGGATCATTAGTCGCGCAATTTCGTTTAAGTCCGGTGATCTTTATGATCAAGAATTGGAAACCGCAATCATTGGTTATCAACCAGAACCCAGTCGAATTGAGTTTGTTAGTGAGTTGGCAGCAAATTGGGTCAATTTAAAACGAATTAGTAATGCTGATAAGAAAGTTGCTTTAATTCTCGCTAACTACCCCGCTAAAGATGGTCGCATTGCCAATGGAGTCGGTTTAGATACGCCAGCTAGTTGTGTCAAGATTATCCATGAACTCAAAGCTGCTGGATATGATTTGGGTGAGAAACCATTACCCAATACCGGTGATGAACTGATTCAAGAATTACTCAAAAGCATGACCTATGATCCAGAAAGCTATTATCGTCCAATTAACCAATTTTTTAGAGTTGAAGATTACCAGGCCTGGCTTAAATCACAGTCCGAACCGATTCAACAAAAACTAGAGAGCTATTATCAGAAACCCGAACAAGATTTTCCAATACCCGGCCAACAATTGGGCAACATTTTCATTGGCATCCAACCGCCCCGTGGCAATGACTTCGACCCAAATACCAATTATCACAATCCCGAATTACCCCCAACTCCTAGCTACTTGAGTTTTTATCTTTGGATTCGTCACAATTTCCAGGCCAATGCCGTTATTCATATCGGCAAACATGGCAACTTAGAGTGGCTCCCTGGCAAAAGTGTGGCGCTTTCCAGTGATTGTTTCCCCGAACTTGCCTTGGGGCCGTTACCGAATTTTTACCCGTTTATTGTCAATGATCCCGGAGAAGGTTGCCAGGCCAAGCGCCGTTCCCAAGCCGTGATTATTGATCATCTCACTCCCCCGATGACCCAGGCCGGACTCTATGGGCCGCTGGATGAACTCAGCCAAGTTTTAGATGAATATTACGAAGCTGAACAACTGGATCCGCCCCGATTGCCGCTGCTGAAAGAACGCATTGATGAATTGATTAAACTCCTACATTTAGATCAGGATTTCGCCCATTTAGCTCCGGCGGAAAGTGGGGATTGGCAGGCCTGGCTGAATCAAACCGATGGTTATTTATGTGAACTCCGGGATGCCCAAATCCGGGATGGCTTGCATATTTTTGGAGAATGCCCAGACCAAGCTCAACTGCGAGATTTAATTATGGCCATTGCCCGCTCGCCTAATCGAATTCATTGTGGTTTAACCCGTGCTTTAGGGATGGATTTGGGATTTGATTGCGATCCCTTAATGACACTCGCTACTGAGCCTAGTCCCGATCCAAAATTTCGCACCGTTGGGGATTGGACAAACGATTTAGATCACCAAGCCCTGTTATTAATTGATCAGCTTTTGACTCAAGTTAGACCGACTAAGTTAGGTATAGAAACAACCAAAGTTTTGGCCTGGATCTCTGAGAGTTTACTCCCCAATCTCCGCCGCACCGATGAAGAACTGACCCAACTCTTACGGGGACTTAATGGCAGTTACATTCCCAGTGGCCCCAGTGGCGCACCAACCCGTGGCAGACCCGATGTCTTACCCACAGGCCGGAATTTTTATGCTGTTGACCTAAGAGCGATTCCCACCGAAGTGGCCTGGGATTTGGGCCGGAAAGCTGCGGAAGCCGTGATTGAACGCTACACCCAAGAACAGGGCGACTATCCAAAAACTCTGGGCCTCTCAGTTTGGGGAACTGCGACGATGCGCACCGGGGGAGATGACATTGCCGAAGCCTTAGCCTTGTTAGGAGTTCAACCTGTTTGGGATGGGCCAAGTCGGCGGGTGGTGGATTTAGAGGTGATTCCCCTGAGTCTCTTGGGCCGCCCGCGGGTGGATGTGACGTTGCGAATTTCTGGCTTTTTCCGGGATGCTTTTCCGAATCTCATTCAACTATTTGATGATGCCGTAAACTTAGTTGCCAGCTTGAATGAACCAGCCGAGCAAAATCCCTTAGCCGCCACCGTCAAAACCGAGATCACCACGGCAATCCAGCAGGGACAAGATCAAACCATCGCCCACGCCCAGGCCAAGTTACGGATTTTTGGATCTCCCCCCGGAGCCTATGGAGCCGGATTGCAAGGATTGATTGACACCCCCCAGGCCTGGAATGACAGCACCGACCTCGCCAACGCCTATATTCATTGGAGCAGCACCGCCTATACCGGAACTGGCGAAAGTCAACCCGCCCCCCAAGCCTTCCAAAACCGTTTGGCCCAAATGCAGATTGTCCTCCACAACCAAGACAACCGTGAGCATGATCTCCTGGACTCCGATGACTATTACCAATTTCAAGGGGGATTAGCCGCCGCGGTCAAACTTCTCAACTCCCAGGCCCCGAGCGTTTATTTTGGTGATCATGCTCAAACCGAGAACCCTAAAATCAGAGCCTTAAGTGAAGAACTGGCCCGTGTCTATCGTTCCCGTGTGATTAACCCAAAATGGATTGCTGGTGTGATGCGTCATGGGTATAAAGGCGCGGCGGAAATGGCGGCCACAGTGGATTTTCTCTTTGGTTATGCTGCCACTACCCAGGCCGTGCCGAACCATATGTTTACCGGAGTTGCCCAGGCCTATGTCTTTGATCAAGCGGTGCAGAACTTCCTCCAGGCCAAGAACCCCCACGTTTTGCGAGATATGGCCGAGCGATTATTAGAGGCGGAAAAACGGGGCCTGTGGACTGAGGTAGAACCCACAATTAAAGAACAGCTGCGGGATATCTTGCACCAGGCTGAAGCCAAAATTGAAACCTATTAACGGACGAACCCCTCAAGGCCTGGAAACGACTAACCCTGCTACGATGACAATGATTCTGTCTCTGTCTATCAGCACCAGGCCCCATGCAACCCACAGACCCAGCCAAGTTCACCGATAAGGCCTGGGAAGCCATTGTCAAATCTCAGGATGTCGCCAAGCAATTCCGCAACCAGTACTTAGAAGTGGAACATCTGGCCATTGCCCTCATTGAACAGGCTGGGTTAGCGAATACCATCTTGACCAAAGCTGGGGCCGATGAAACTGCCATATTGCAACGATTAGTGGATTTTGCCAAACAACAGCCGCGGGTACCCCAGGGGACTGAACTGTACTTGGGCCGCCACTTAGATGCCCTCTTGGACTTAGCGGAACGGGAGCGGGATGCCCGAGATGATGCTTTTATTTCTGTGGAACATATTCTGCTGGGGCTGAATGAAGATCGGCGGATTGGCAAAAGTCTGTTTCGGATGGCCAACATTGAACGGGATCAACTGGAACAGGCGATCACCTCTGTCCGTGGCAATCAAAAAGTTTCCGATCAGAATCCAGAAAACCGCTACGAGGCCCTGAGTAAGTATGGGCGGGATTTAACGGAACAGGCCCGACAAGGGAAGTTGGATCCAGTGGTTGGCCGCGATGAAGAAATCCGGCGAGTCATTCAAGTGCTATCCCGGCGGATGAAAAATAATCCGGTTTTGATTGGCGAGCCTGGGGTGGGTAAAACAGCCATTGCAGAAGGCCTGGCCCAACGGATCATTAATGGTGATGTCCCCGAGTCCCTGAAAAATCGGCAGCTCATTTCCCTGGATATGGGCAGTTTAGTGGCTGGGGCCAAGTTTCGTGGAGATTTTGAAGATCGCCTCAAAGCCGTATTGCATGAAGTTACCCATTCTGAGGGGCAAATCGTTCTCTTTATCGATGAACTGCATACCGTTGTTGGGGCCGGGGCCAATCAAAACTCCAACATGGATGCCGGGAATCTCCTCAAGCCGATGTTGGCCCGCGGGGAATTGCGCTGTATTGGAGCCTCAACCCTGGATGAATACCGCAAATCCATTGAAAAAGACCCGGCTTTGGAACGGCGATTTCAACAGGTGTTAATCCAGCAACCCAGTGTTGAAAATACGATTTCAATTCTCCGGGGTCTGAAGGATCGCTACGAACTCCACCACAACGTCAAAATTACTGACTCGGCTTTAGTTGCGGCTGCCACGCTTTCAGATCGTTATATTGCCGATCGATTTTTGCCCGATAAAGCGATTGATTTGGTGGATGAGGCCGCTGCCAAGTTAAAGATGGAAATCACCTCCAAACCGGAAGAACTGGAAACCCTGGAACGGCGCTTAATGCAGTTGGAAATGGAACGGCTTTCCCTGAAAAACGAATCGTCACCGGCCTCCTGGGAGCAACTGGATAAGTTGGAAAAGGATTTATCTGCTGTTAAGGAAGAATACTCCACCCTAAATGCCCAGTGGCAGATGGAAAAACAGGTGATGGATCGGGTGCAGAGTATTAAGGAAGAGATTGAAAAGGTTAATTTTGCCATCCAGAAAGCCGAGCGGGAATACGATGTTGAAAAAGTTGCCATTTTAACCAATCGAGATTTAGCCGAACTCCAGGCCAAGTTAAAAGAAGCTGAAGCTGAACTGAGTGAATCCTTAATTGCCGATCACTCCCTCCTCCAGGCCCAAGTGACAGAAGCTGAAATTGCTGAAATCATTGCTAAATGGACAGGGATTCCCCTGCAAAAATTGTTAGAAACCGAACGGCAAAAACTCTTGCATTTAGAATCCGTTCTCCATGAGCGAGTGATTGGCCAAGAAGAAGCCGTAGCCGCTGTAGCCGCAGCCATTAGACGGGCCAGAGCAGGGATGAAAGATCCAGGCCGACCCATTGGTTCCTTCCTATTTATGGGGCCTACGGGAGTTGGAAAAACCGAATTAGCCCGAGCCTTAGCCGATTGTTTGTTTGATGATGATGGGGCTTTAGTGCGGCTGGATATGTCCGAATACATGGAAAAACACGCCGTTTCTCGCATGATTGGTGCACCCCCAGGCTATGTGGGGTTTGATGCGGGCGGACAGTTAACGGAAGCAGTGCGGCGGCGGCCCTATTCGGTGGTGTTGTTTGATGAGGTGGAAAAAGCCCATCCGGAAGTCTTCAATGTCCTGCTGCAAGTGCTGGATGATGGCCGAATTACAGATTCCCAAGGGCGGACGATCGACTTCTGCAACACCGTGATTGTCATGACCAGCAACATTGGCAGCGATCACATTTTGGATATTGGTGGTGATGATACTCGCTATGAAGAAATGCGGGGCCGGGTGATGAAGGTGTTACAGGGTCATTTTCGCCCCGAGTTTCTCAATCGAGTGGATGATTTAATTTTGTTCCATCCCCTGAGTCGGAAAGAGTTGCGCCAAATCATTCAAATTCAACTCAAGCGCGTTCACCGATTACTGGCCGAACAAAAAATCTCCCTGAGCTTTACCGATGCGGCCTTAGATCATTTGGTGGATGCCGGGTTTGATCCGGTCTACGGCGCCAGGCCCCTGAAGCGAGCCATTCAACGGGAAGTGGAAAACCCCATCGCTACGGAAATTTTGGCGGAAACTTATGGGCCAGGGGATGAAATTTCCGTGGATTGTCAACAGAACAAACTCAGCTTTACCAAACCCCATGTGGTCATGCCCGCCACTGCTTAATTTTCCATGAGCCAGTCACCAGAAGCCGGATATTGGTTGGCCTGGGCAAAGGTTCCAGGGCTAGGGCCAGTCTTACTGAAGCGCATCTGGCAACAGTTTGGCTCCATGAGCGGGGCCTGGGAGGCAGATTTAGGCCAAATTGCTCAGGTGGAAGGCATCGGCCCGAAGGTTCTGGAAACCCTAAAATCCTATCGCTCCCAAACCAGGCCCCAGTTACTCCTCGAGCAACATTTACAGAAAAATCCCGACTGTTGGACACTGGCTGATCCAGATTACCCGCGGACTTTAGCTGAAATTCCCGATCCACCGCCAATTCTTTACTACCGGGGCCAGGCCAAGGCAGAAGAAAATCACGGCCAAATTCCCATGGTGGCGATGGTGGGGACGCGGGAACCCACGGAATATGGCAAACGCTGGACAAGACGACTGGGAGAACTGCTGGGCAGAGAGGGCTTTGTGGTGGTGTCAGGGTTGGCAGAAGGGATTGATACCCAGGCCCATTGGGGATGCTTAGACGGTCATGGTCGGACGATTGCAGTTTTGGGAACCGGAGTGGACATGGTCTATCCGCCGAGAAATCGGGATTTGTATAGCCAAATTGTTGAAACCGGTCTCGTCGTCAGTGAATACCCTAGCCAAACCCCACCGGATCGGGCCCACTTTCCCCGCCGCAATCGGATTATTGCTGGATTATGTCGCGCGATCTTAATTCTGGAAGCCCCTCGCAAATCTGGAGCCTTGATTACCGCTGACATGGCCAACGACTACGGGCGTGATATTTATGTCTTGCCGGGAACGTTGGATAACGACCAGGCCATCGGCTGTTTAAGCTTACTAAATCGCGGGGCCCAAGTGATTTTAGGTGAAGGCCATTTACTCGAACTCTTGGGCCGCACCCCCCTACTCGATATCGCTTCCCCCCGGACAGCAAAGGCTCCGAACCCATCCAACCGAATTTCCCGTCCCCCCCTAGAACCCCACCTCAACCAGGTTTTGGATCAGGTCATTGGGCTAAACCAAGGACAAGTTAATGGGATTCCCTTCGATCTGATTGTCCAGGCCTGTGATATTGATTCTGGAACTGTCTCGAGCGCCCTGTTGCAGTTGGAACTTTTGGGCCTGGTCAGTCAACAACCGGGGATGCGTTATCTCTGTCTATGCCAGTAAATCAGTCGCCATAAAATGAATCAGACGAAATAAAACAATTCAAACATGGGTAACTATTTATCCTCCCCCCCAGATTCTATTCATGGAGCCGTTTTAGTCACACCGCCTGGTCATGAAGATATTTGTAACGAAAAATTGCCGGAGTTTTACGGACGACAATAGTTTGAAAAGACTGTTAAACTCATCCTAGGAAAACATTTCCTCAGTTGTATCGTCATTTCTGCAAAAAGTCAGACATTCAAATAAACTGCTCGAGGTAGGTTTAAGCATTTTGTCTTTCGTTTCTATGCAAAATGACTATATTTCTGAATTAATGATTGATCTGTTTGATTTAATAATCTCGATCCTCAAGATTTATCTCGTTTAATCGATTTGACCATGGCCTGGCTCAATTTAACGTCTTTACTAGGACAAATTCGGCAGCCGCGCTCACTCCGGACACTCTTTCTCGGTTTATTTTTATCCCAGGCCATCCCCGCAGTTGGCTTAATCATCTGGTTAACCCATCAATCCCGGACAGAAACTGTTCAAGACCTCGTTAAAATCGTCACGGCTGAAACGAGCGAACGGGTTTCGACAATTATTGGTCAAGATTTAATTGCGGCTCAGACCATTAACAAGATCAACCAGGATATTGTTCAGACTGCTGACAGAAGCAACAACATCAGAGGACTTATAAACTCTTGTTTAATTCAACTCCAAAACTTTCCGGGTATTGCAGCCGTTGGGATTACTCAAGTTGGGGGGTACACCTTTCGTCTCAGTCGATTGGCAACTGTCAAAAATGAATTTCAACTGGAATGGCTTGATGCTAACCGTCCCAACGAATTACAAATCTCACGCATTAACTTGAAAGGACAAACCCTGAGTCAGCTACCATCCCTTAAGCCTTTTGCGTTAGATGACTGGGCCTGGTATGAAAACTATGAAAAAATCGGTGAACGAGCTTGGAGTGATCCCTATGTTACCCGTAATGACCCGAGCTTAGTTATTAGTAACTACGATACTCAGCGGAATCCCCAAACCCAGGCCATTGAAACCATTTTTGTCAGTACCATAGAGTTTCGCCACCTTAATCGAATTCTTGAACAACAGACTTTTAAAGCCAATTCTCTTGTGATCATTGTCGAGCCCGATGGCAGCCTGGTTGGATCGTCGATCGCTGAAAAACCTTACTTCTTTGCGCCCACTCAAACTGGCCAGCCACCAACTCTGCAACGCCGGAAACTGCAAGATAGTTCTAACCCAATCCTTGTGGCCCTGCAACCGTTTCTCAGTCAAGCTCAAAATCTTCAAACTGGAAGTAATATCCTATTTCCCATCAAAGTTGACGGTAAAACCTATTATGTTGAAATTGAACAACTCAAGGAGAATGGCAGTATTGATTGGCTGTTGGTAACGGTCGTTTCCGAATCCCAATTTAGCGATGTCTTTGGCCAAAAACTTATCCCCACCATCGCCGCCACCGCTGTCCTGCTGATCTTTCTTTCTGGTATCAACCTTGCCGTTGCCCAGGCCGTGATTCACCCGATTAAAAAGCTCCAGAGAAATACCAAAACTCTTACCTATGAACCTGAGTCGGGGAAGTCAAACTTAATCCCCATTAAGGAAGTTCAGGATCTGGACAGTGCCTTTCGGGAGATGACGGAAAAAATTCAGCATACCCTGAACCAATTCCAAATCACTAATGTTGAATTGGAAGACCAACGGGCCCACCTAGCCCAAATTCTCGATGCATTACCTGTGGGGGTTGGTATCCATGAGGCGGATGGTCAGCTTAGCTATATGAACCCCACTGGCTTGAAGTTTCTTGGCCTGGAAAAACTTCCTGATTTCCATGGCACCCCCAACCTGAACCAAGACTTCCACCTCTACCAGACCGGGACAGATCGACTCTACCCCCCCGAAAAACTCCCCGCTGTCCAAGCTCTGCAGGGCCAAATCTGTGAAATTGATGACATCGAAGTCCGCCATGGGGAATTCAAGCGAATCTTAGCTGCCCGAAGCACGCCCCTGTATAACCAGGCCGGAACCGTCGAAGCGGCCCTTGTTGCCTTTTTAGATATTACGGATCGCAAACACATTCAGGAAATTTTAGAAAACTACAATGCCACCCTGAGCCAAGAGGTTGCTGCCCGCACCCAGGCCCTGCAAAAAAGCGAAGAAAAGTTCCGTTTTGCCCTGCAATCAACCGTTACCAGTTGGTGGGATTGGAATGTCCTTACCAATGAGGTCGATTGGTCAGAAAATTTTGATGAAATGGTTGGCCGCCCCCCCAATTCCTACCCAAAAAATGTTGAGTCTTTTCTGAGCTTTCTCCATCCTGATGATGTGGAACCGACCCGCTCCCAACTGATGGAGTCTCTGGCAACCGATGTACCCTACAAAACCGAATTTCGCTTTGTCCATCCTGATGGTTCAATTCGCTGGATCATGGCCACCGGAACTGTCCAACGGGATGAAAACGGCCAAGCCCTGCGCATGAGTGGGATTAACCTCGACATTACTGAACGGAAAGAAACTGAAGAAGCCCTGAAAAAAAGCGAACAACGCCTGAGAATGGCCCTGGAATCCACTTCGACCCATTGGTGGGAACGGGACTTAAAAACTGGAGAAGCAAATTGGTCTGAGGCCTGGGAAACTCTCCTGGGCTATGCACCCAACACCTTTGAGAAAAACAAAGACACGTTTTTTCATCTGCTGCATCCTGAGGATCGCGACCGAGTTCATGACCAAATTGAAGCGACGATTCGTACAGGTCAGTCCCATCAAACTGAATTTCGCCTCAGAAATGCTGATGGAACCTATTTGTGGCTGTTTGAAACCTGCAACGTAGAGTATGACGAGTTAGGGAAACCGATGCGGATTTCTGGATTAAACGTCAATATTACCCCACTCAAAGAAATTCAGCTGGCTTTGGCGGAACGGGAAGCGATGATGCAGGCCCTGTTTGATCAAGCCTCTCAATTTACAGCACTGCTCACCCCCACAGGTCAAGTCGTCAAAGTCAATCAACGGGCCTTGGATTTTGCCGATGTCACAACTGCTGAGATTCTCCATCAAGATTTTTGGCACACCCCTTGGTGGCAATATTCCGACCAGGCCCAGACCGACCTCCAATCAGCGATTAACCAGGCCAGCCAAGGGATGATGATTCGCTATGACGTGGAAAATCAAGGTAGTCACGGGCAACGGGTGATTTTAGACTTCTCGATCCGCCCCATTTACGACAGCGATCACCGGATTATCTATCTCCTCTGTGAAGGGCGCGACATCACCGATAAGTTTCAAATACAACAGGCCCTCCAAGAAAGTGAAGAACGCTTCCGGCAAACCTTCCAAACCACCGCCGTCAGTAGTGCCTTGATTTCCCTGGATGGCAAGTTCTTAGAAGTCAACCCGGCGTTTTGTGACTTGTTGGGCTACGGTTCTACGGAATTAATTGATCGGAATGTGGCCGAAGTTACGGATGCGGATTCAGTGCCATTCCGGGAAGACTTAACCCAGCAACTCTTGAGCCGGGAAATCATGGCCTACACCCAAGAACGCCGCTATCAACATCGGGATGGGCATTGGATCTGGGGGTTACTCAATGTCAGCTTGGTACGGGATGAACAGCAACAACCGCTTTATTACGTTTGCCAAATTCAAAACATTGACCCACTGAAACAGGCCCAAGAAAAACTGCAACAGGTCAACAGCGAACTGGAACGCCTCACCCAAATAGATGGCCTAACAGGGGTTTACAACCGCCGCTTCTTTGACCAGGCCCTAGAACACGAGTGGCAAATTGCATTTCGAGAAAGTGAATCCCTAGCCCTGCTGATGCTGGATATTGACTATTTCAAGCTGTATAACGACACCCTTGGGCACCAGGCCGGTGATCACTGTTTGCGGATTGTTGCCGCTGTTCTCCAGGATTCTGTCCATCGAACCTCCGATGTCGTGGCGCGCTATGGCGGGGAAGAATTTGCCTTGATTTTGCCACGCACAGATTTACCTGGGGCGATTGTCATTGCCGAACGAATTCAAACCCTCATGGCCCGTCAAGCAATCCCCCATCCGGCCTCGGAAATTTCCCCTCAAGTCACCGTCAGTATCGGCATTCACAGTGCAATTCCCCGGCCTGGGTTACCCCTCAGAACCTGGATCAAAAATGCTGATGATGCCCTCTACCAAGCCAAGCAACGGGGGCGTAATCGTTATGTTGTCCTTGAGGAAGTGTTGACCGCCGCCACTAAAATTGAAGCAGAACTCCATCTCCCCGAAGATTAGTTGACCCATCGGGATATCCGTCTAAGGCAGTCGCTTGCGCCTCAGGAGTCGTTTGCTGAGCCAGAATAGTCCAGCCACCCCAATCATGATCAGAACCCCCTTAGAAATAGGCGCCAAATACTCTTCCACAAGATGATATTTATTGCCCAAGATAAATCCCAAATAGGTAAGCAGGCCGACCCAGGCCGTGATGCCAATGCTGGAGAATACCAAAAACTGGCCTGGATTCATCTCCGTCAAGCCTGCGGGTAAAGAAATCATCGAACGAATTCCCGGCACTAACCGGCCCCAGAGCACCACCGAATTGCCATAGCGTTGGAACCAAACCTGGGAGCGGACAATATCTTTCCCGGAGATGCCGCACCACTTGCCATAGCGATCAAATAGGCGCCGTAATCGATCTGCCTTGAGCTTGTAACCAATGTAATACCAGGGCAGAGCCCCCAGCAGGGTACCAATGACTCCGGCAAGAATCACCAGGCCCAGATTCATTTTTCCTTGAGAGGCTGCAAACCCCGCCAAGGGCATGATTAATTCCGAGGGAATCGGAGGAAACAGGTTTTCCAGGAGCATCAACAGGGCAATCCCCACATAGCCCAACTGCCCAATCAAATCCACAATCCACTGAGTTAAGTCGGCCACGGGAGACCTCACCTGAATACCAACCAGCCGAAATAATCTCAAGGATTTGCATATTTCCCGGAGTTGGCTGTTTGCCCATGATAGGAACTTTGATCAATGGGTGACTAGAGTCCTTGTTTTAACAGGAGAGCACAAAAATGACGTCAATCCCGATGAGTAAATGGATGTAGGGTTTTTAAGGGCCGGAATGACCATGGATCCGTTAGCTTTAGTTGAGGAGACCTATAGTGCTGTGGATGTCTCCATGGAGGAAAGCCCGTGGTTGCAATCTGTCCGTCCCACCTGGGAACTTAATCAGAAGGATGAGGCGACATGGAATCGTGGTGCCAGGAGTTGAAACAATAGCCATGCTTGCCGGTTTACCGAAAATTTTGCTTGACAGTACCGTGGCAATTATTTCCAGTCTGGCTATTACCGCCCAGACCCCACTCTTGGGTATTGGCCCCCTGCAATTGGTTCAAACTCCCCAACTGCCCGCAACCACTGGCCTGGATCAGCAACTTTGGGGACCACACAACGACCGCCAAAACCTAATTCGTGCCATTGATCATAGCCTCCACTACCTCAATTCCCCGAAAGCAATTCGTGATTACCAAACCTATACATCCCCCGGCCAACCCGGTGCAGCTTTTGGCCCCAACCTCCGCCAACGGGTGATGCGTAGCCTCCAGCGTTTTCGCCAACTCGTTATCCATAGCTCTTCCCCCCAGGCCCTCCAAGCCGCAGTTAAGCAGGAATTTGCCTTCTATCAGTCCGTTGGTCATGATCAGGTCGGAACCGTTCACTTTACCGGGTATTACGAAGCGGTTTATCGAGCCAGTCCGGTTCCCACAGCTGAGTTTCGCTATCCAATCTATGGTCGTCCGGCAAATTTTGAGCGTTGGCCCAAACCCCATCCCACCCGCGCTGACTTAGAAGGCATTGATGGGTTGCAGGGGGCAAGGGGTAAGCTACGGGGCCTGGAATTGGCCTGGTTAGCCGATCGCATGGAAGCCTTTCTAATTCAAGTCCAAGGTTCAGCCCAACTCCAACTCACAAACGGCAAAACCATGACTGTTGGCTATGCGGGTAAAACCGACTATCCCTACACCAGCATCGGCCAAGAGCTAATCAAGGATGGCAAAATTCCTCGCGATGAATTAACTTTGCCGCGGCTGTTGAGCTACTTCCAGGCCAACCCAGCCGAACTCGACATCTATATTCCTCGCAATCAGAGCTTTGTGTTTTTTAAAAATACCCAAGGCGGCCAAGCTCAAGGTAGTCTCAGTGTTCCCGTTACCGCCGAGCGTTCCATTGCCACCGATAAATCACTGATGCCCCCAGGTGCTTTAGCCCTAATCTCAACCGACATCCCCGAAAAAACCGCCAGTGGTGAAATCCGGCTGACCCCCATGAGTCGTTTTGTTCTAGATCAGGATACGGGGAGTGCCATTCGTGGGGCTGGGCGCGTCGATCTCTACATGGGAACCGGGGATACAGCTAAAGCCAGAGCCGGGTTGATCAATTATTCTGGAGCCCTATTTTATCTCCTGTTACGGGAGACCCAGTAAATTCGAACCACTGGTGTCAGTAAGTTAGGGCGCCATCTTCCCAAAACAGCCAGTGGAAAGTTGAGCTACTCAAAACCAGAGTCGGGAAACCATTAAGTTATTTTGCACAATCAACCGACTAACTTATCGGAATGCCCAGTTAAAGCCCAAAATATAACAAAAAAGCATGAACAGTCCTGTGCAACTCAGATAACTGACTTGTCGGGACGGGCAGAGGATGCTGTTCCAACTAAGCTATAGTTGTAGCAAACAATTATTATTTTTTATATAAATCATGGTTAACTCTGCTCCTCCCTATCCAGCTCAAGAAGAGTCAGAGCTTAGCCTGCGTCACCTCGTCGCGATTCTGAAAAAGCGCCTGCCAATTTTTTGCGTTACCTTTGGTGGCGTTTTTGGAGTCGTGGCTTTTTCGACGTTGACTGAGACACCCATATTTCAAGCTAGTGGCACAATTCTAATTCAGCGACAAAACCAAGCCGGAGTTCTAAGTGGCCTGGGGGAAATTGCAGAGTTGGGAAACCTAACTAACAATGCTAATCCCCTACCCACGCAAATAGCTCTCTTATCCTCAAACGTAGTCCTGAAGCAAACTATTCAAGATCTAAATAGCAAAAATCAAAATGACCCTGGGTTAGATCTATCCTTAGGGGCTCTCCGGGGAGGGATTGACGTTGCTGCGATTCCTCAAACAGACCTGATTACTGTCTCGTTTCGTGATGCTAACCCCGAGCGGGCAGTTAAGGTCGTTAACCAGTTAATGGAGAACTATGTAGAACGCAGTACAGATATCAGTCGTGGGCAAAAAAGAGCCGTCCGTGAATTTATTGAATCTCAAATTCCTCTTGCTCAAGAAAACTTTGAAAACGCCCTAGCTAAGCTTCGAGAATTTCGTGATGAACGTAATATTGTCAACATTGAAGCTCAAACCGACAACTTGGTTCAACAGGTCAGTGTCCTTGAGCAACAAATCCTTGATACTCAGGTACAGTTGGCCCGCCTTAATGAGTCGCAATCTCGCCTGCAAACTTTGCTGGGAACGAATTTTGCAGATGCAGCTACCACAGCGACCCTAGCCCAATCCCCTGGAGTGCAAGCGGCCATAGCATCCATTCAGACTACTCAAGCTGAGTTAGATCAAGCCCGTTCTCGCTATACTGCCTCACACCCAAGTATCCAAACCCTTGAACGGCAACTTTTGGAGCAAAAACAACGATTGGATGCGCGCGTTGGCGAGTTGGTGGATGAAAGCGCTCTGACCGGGAGGAGCCAAATCTCTGCATTTCAGCCAGGGCAAATTAATTTAGATTTGATGAAAGAGCAGATCACCAATGATATTTTGATCGATGCCTTAGGCAAACAGATGAGTAACTTGTCGGAAGCATACCAACGCCGACAAGCGATGGCTGCCCAACTCCCCCAGATTGAACAAGATTTGGTTCGTCTACAGGTGGATGTGGAAACCACTCAAGCTCGATTTACTAGTCTTCTGAGTGCATTGCAGGATGCTCGCATCGCCGAGAATCAGGATGTAGGCAATGTTGTGATTACGCAACCCGCTGATGAAGCAATCGGCCCTGTCTCGCCCCGGGTTCAAAATGACCTTTTGATGGGAGGCTTGCTGGGTATCGTCTTTGGCATAACGGCTGTGCTCCTCAGGGAATACACGGATCAAACCTTGAGAACACCCATCGAAGTCCAACAAGTTTTTCCAGGTTTAAACCGCATTGGCTTTGTTCCTGACTTTTACACCATTCGTCGTAAAGCATCGAATACGACTAACGATTGGTCACTCCCAGACTCCATTGTGTTTGAGCAAAATCCCATTTCTGTGGTTCAAGAAGCCTATCGAATGCTCTTTGCCAACATTCGCTACAGCAATGTTGATGAAAATCTTAAGGTTCTAGCCATTACCAGTTGCGTTCAAGGAGAGGGCAAATCAACAACTGTAGCTAACCTAGCCCTAGCTATGGCGGAACTTGGACTGAAGGTTTTGGTCTTAGACCTTGACCTCAGACTACCTTCACAGCACGGGTTTTGGCAAATTCAAAATCGTATTGGTCTTACCAGCCTGTTTGTCGATGGCACTCCTCTAAAGGATGTCATTCATAGTCATAATTCCCAAGTTGATATCATCACAACTGGCCCTGTTCCCCCCAGTCCGCTACAACTGATTGAGTCAAAGCGCTTCAACGAATTTATTGGCTACATGAGAAAGCACTATGATTACATCTTATTTGATTTGCCCCCGCTCTCAGTTGCAACAGAGTCCGTTACCCTGAGTCAAATTGCCGATGGAACATTATTAGTGGCGCGATTAGGGGTACTGAAGCGACCTTCAGCGGTGAACGTTAAAGACGTATTTTTACCCAACCTGAAAAATGTGATCGGACTTGTCATGAATAGTTTTACCTTGGGCAATAATGAAGGATATTATTATTACTATAAAAAATCCCTGGAACCTCAAAATCTTCAATATCGACTCAAAAAACTTATGTCTAGGCAAAACCGTTAAGAATTTGATTCATTGTTTGAATTGCAAATATGTTTGATCCAAATCTTGAATCTTGGGGTTAGTTGTATCCATTAAATGCTCTGCTCAATTGCACCCATGAAACCTTTCAAGCTCTCTAGCTTAATCTTCGGATTCACAGAATTCATTTCTACAATTTTCGAGTCTCAACTCTGTTATTTGAACTCCAAGGTAATGCTTGAAAACTAAATGCTTGATCCTCTGTGAATGAATGTGACGTAGATTTTTTTCGTTGACCAGTTTAAATATTGATGATAAAATTAAAATCAAGCTAGGGGTGTCTGGCCAAGCCCATTAACACGGCCCAGACTGAGACAAACCCTTAGAACCTGAACCGGGTCATACCGGCGGAGGGAAGCTGTTTATTGAGGTTTTGAACAATGCGGACTGAATGGATTGCTAAGCGGCAGGGCCAGGCCAATGTGTCGCAGATGCACTACGCTCGCCAAGGTCTAATCACCGAGGAAATGGACTATGTGGCTCGACGGGAGAATCTACCCCCAGAGTTGATTCGCGATGAAGTGGCGCGGGGACGAATGATTATTCCCGCTAATATTAATCACCCCAACCTGGAACCGATGGCCATTGGGATTGCTTCGAAATGTAAGGTGAATGCCAATATTGGGGCTTCTCCTAACTCCTCGAACCTCGATGAAGAAGTGGCCAAACTGCATTTGGCGGTTAAATATGGTGCCGATACGGTCATGGATCTCTCCACTGGCGGCGGCAACTTGGATGAAATTCGCACAGCAATCATTAATGCTTCTCCTGTTCCCATTGGCACTGTCCCGATCTACCAGGCCCTAGAAAGTGTCCACGGCAACATTGAAAAACTCACCCCCGATGACTTCCTGCACATCATTGAGAAGCACGCACAACAGGGTGTGGATTACATGACAATTCACGCTGGGATTTTAATTGAGCATTTGCCCCTAGTGCGCAGTCGGATTACTGGGATTGTCTCCCGTGGTGGCGGGATCATTGCCCGCTGGATGCTGCACCATCACAAACAAAACCCTCTCTATACCCACTTCAACGACATTATCGAAATTTTCAAACGCTACGATGTTTCCTTCTCTCTTGGAGATTCCCTGCGTCCGGGTTGTACCCACGATGCCTCTGATGCAGCCCAGTTGGCGGAACTGAAAACTTTGGGGCAACTGACTCGCCGGGCCTGGGAGCATGATGTGCAGGTGATGGTTGAAGGGCCAGGCCATGTGCCGATGGATCAAATTGAATTCAATGTCCGCAAGCAAATGGAAGAGTGCTCCGAAGCCCCATTCTATGTCTTGGGGCCGCTAGTTACCGATATTGCTCCCGGCTACGATCACATTACTTCAGCGATTGGAGCGGCGATGGCCGGGTGGTATGGCACAGCAATGCTCTGTTATGTTACGCCCAAAGAACACTTGGGTCTTCCAAATTCTGAAGATGTTCGCAATGGTCTAATCGCCTATAAAATCGCGGCCCATGCTGCGGATATTGCCCGCCACCGGCCGGGTGCCCGCGATCGGGACGATGAACTTTCCCAGGCACGCTATAACTTCGACTGGAACCGGCAATTTGAGTTGTCCTTAGATCCAGAACGGGCCAAGGAATACCATGATGAGACCCTGCCGGCCGACATTTACAAAACTGCTGAATTTTGCTCGATGTGTGGGCCGAAGTTCTGTCCAATGCAAACCAAGGTGGATGCTGATGCTTTAACTGAGCTAGAAAAGTTCTTGGCCCAAGAGCAATCAGACCGGATTCTGGCGGAAGTTTAGGCTAGGGTTGGGGTGGAAAGATGGTGAGTTTTCTCCAAGTTCTGCCCCGCTCTTTAGCTACCTTTTGGTTTGCCTCCGCTGCATTCTTCCGATTCCAACTGGATTATGCCGTCCTAAATCCTGGGCGACTTCACAATCTCATTTCATTGAGAGGAGTATGGTGACCTTACTTAACTGGTGACCTTATTTACCAGGCCTGGCTTGTTGTCATGATTTTGATCATTTTAATGTGATGTCTGCCGCTGCTTTTTTCGTGATTCATGGGAGCCGTGATCCTCGCCCAGGCCAGGAGCTTGCTGAATTACTCCGGCAGTTGCGGTTTACTTGTCCAGATTCGTTGATTGGGGGCGGAGCTTTAGAGGCACACACTCTCACTTTATCTGAGCAAATTCAGAACTTTAGTCACCAGGCCTGGACCCAAGGATTTTCTGCTGTTCAGATTGTGCCGTTATTTTTGTTGCCCGGTGTCCATGTGTGTGAGGATATTCCCGCTGCCGTGGAACTTGCCCAGGCTAGGAGCCCGATCCGGATTGATTGTCTACCCTACTTGGGCCAATATCCGAGGCTGATTCCGTTTCTGAAATCCCTGATGCCCGCCGCTGATCAAAACCTGGCCTGCATTTTTCTAGGTCATGGCAGTCGACGACCGGAAGCTATGGAATGGATCGATTACCTTGCCGCCCAAGTCCAGGCCCGGCCAGCCTATTGGACACAACCCGCAAGCCTAAAGCAAGCAATGCTAGAGTATGCCCAAACAGGCGTAACGGAAATTTATGTCTTTCCCTATCTATTGTTTGCTGGAAAGCTCCTAACATACCTCAACCAACTTGTGGAGGACGTGCAGCAGGAGCTAGCCCCAGCATTTCCAGGCCTGAAAATTGAACTGGGAGATTGTTTACGTCCCCGCCCAGAATTGGTTGCCTTGATTCAACAGGAATTAAGTGTCCAGGCCAAGAACAGCTTGAGTGGACTTAAATCAAACCTTCCTGTTGGGCCATAAATGTCATCAAATCCACCACCCGCGTTGAGTAGCCCCATTCGTTGTCGTACCAAGACACCACCTTGAAGAATTGGGAGTTGAGTTCAATTCCGGCCGCGGCATCAAAAATGCTGGAATGGGCATCAGAGACAAAGTCCGTCGAAACCACTGCATCCTCTGTGTAGCCTAAGATGCCCTGAAGTTCCCCCGTCGCGGCTGATTTCATGGCTGCACAAATTTCTTTATAGGTGGTCGGTTGATCAGTGCGGAAGGTAAGGTCAACCACAGACACATTCGGAGTGGGAACCCGGAAAGCCATGCCGGTTAATTTTCCTTTTAATTCCGGTAGAACTAAGGTCACCGCTTTGGCCGCCCCAGTCGCAGCCGGAATAATATTTTGAGCTGCCCCGCGCCCACCGCGCCAGTCTTTTTTACTTGGGCCATCCACTGTGGGTTGAGTGGCAGTCATCGCGTGCACTGTGGTCATTAACCCCTCTGCCAGGCCAAAGTTGTCTTGAATGACCTTTGCCACGGGGGCTAAACAATTGGTCGTACAACTGGCATTGGACACGATCAGGTCTGTGCTGGGATTAAAAGTTTTATGGTTGACCCCCATCAGTAGAGTCGAAACTTTATCTGGATCCTTGGTTGGGGCAGAGATCACCACCCGCTTGGCCCCGGCCTGGAGATGTTGAGCAGCGCCGTCATAGCCCGTGAACAAGCCCGTGGATTCAACCACATAGTCCACCCCCAAGTCTTTCCAGGGTAATTCCGTGGGATTCCGTTGGGCGACACAGGGAATGAGCTGACCATCAATGACAATTCCAGCATCCGTGGCCTGGACTTCGCCGGCATAGCGGCCGTGGGTGGAGTCGAATTTAAACAGGTAGGCGAGGTTATCGGCTGGAACTAGATCATTAATCCCGACAAACTCAATCTCAGGATGCGCCAGGCCAGCCCGAAGGACTAACCGCCCAATCCGACCAAACCCATTAATGGCAACTTTAAGTTTTCCCACGGTATCTTCTCCATGTGACCGTTGCTTTAGATTCTATGGGGCCGGGAATAATTCTCAAGGTTCTTTAAGCATTACTTAAGTTGCCCGTGGGACTTGCTCCTAACCCAAGCCTGGGATGAACTCCGGTCATGCAGAGCGTATAATCAGGCAATTAGTTCGCTACTTTTTTATCCCATGCAGACGCAAGAACGCATTCCAGAGAGTCTCAATGCGCCGGTAAACCCCCTTGATGCGGCAATCCAGGCCAGCCAAACCTACCTCCTATCCCAACAATACCAAGAAGGTTACTGGTGGTCAGAACTGGAATCCAACTGCACAATGACAGCGGAAGTAGTCTTACTCCATAAAATTTGGGGAACTGATAGTACGCGCCCTTTAGCTAAGGCCAAAACCTTTTTGCAATCGCAACAACGGGCCCATGGGGGCTGGGAACTGTTCTATGGCGATGGTGGCGATCTCAGCACCTCCGTGGAAACCTATACAGCCCTGCGATTACTGGGAGTCCCAGCTGATGACCCGGATCTCGTACGCGCAAAGAACTTTATCCTCTCTAAGGGGGGGATCAGTAAAACCCGAATTTTTACCAAGCTGCATCTGGCTCTGATTGGCTGCTATGACTGGCGCGGGATTCCCTCCCTACCGCCTTGGGTGATGTTGTTGCCGGAGTGGGGCCCCTTCACAATCTATGAAATGTCCAGTTGGGCCCGCAGTAGTACTGTTCCCCTGTTAATCGTCATGGATCGCAAGCCGGTCTATGTCACGGATCCAGGCGTGAATGTGGATGAGCTTTATGTCGAAGGCCGGGCAAATGTCAACTGGAGCCTACCTCGGAAAAATGACTGGACAGATCTCTTCCTTGAGCTGGATAACGTCTTTAAGTTTTGCGAGGAGTGGAGTTTAACCCCATTGCGGGAAGAAGGCCTCCACGCGGCTGAAAAATGGATCTTGGAACGTCAGGAGGCTAGTGGCGATTGGGGGGGTATTATTCCAGCCATGTTGAACTCTCTCCTGGCCTTGCGAGCGTTGGGCTATGACGTCAATGATCCGATTGTCCAACGGGGCCTGGAAAGTGTGGATCGCTTTGCCATTGAAACTGAGGATTGGTATCGAGTTCAGCCCTGTGTCTCGCCCGTCTGGGATACCGCCCTAGTGATGCGCGCCCTCGTGGATTCCGGCCTGGAACCGGATCATCCTGCCTTAGTTGCTGGCGGAAATTGGCTGATTGAAAAACAAATTCTCGACTATGGTGATTGGGCCGTTAAAAATAAAGTGGGTAAACCCGGGGCCTGGGCCTTTGAGTTCGAAAATCGCTTCTATCCCGATGTCGATGATACAGCCGTAGTCGTGATGGCTCTCGAAGCGGTCAAGTTGCCCAATGAAAAACTTAAACAGGAAGCAATGCACCGGGCTGTGGATTGGATTGCGACGATGCAGTGTAAACCAGGGGGATGGGCTGCCTTTGATATTGATAATAATCAAGATTGGCTCAACGACATTCCCTATGGGGATTTGCGGGCAATGATTGACCCGAATACAGCGGATGTCACAGCCCGAGTTCTGGAAATGATTGGCCGCACCGACATGACCACCGGAGAAGCCAGTGTTGACAAAGCCTTGGCCTATTTACGCACCGAGCAGGAACCAGAGGGCTGTTGGTATGGGCGGTGGGGGGTGAACTATGTCTATGGCACCAGTGGTGTCTTAGCGGCCTTGGCTCTCGTGGCTCCTCCCTACGATCGCTGGCGGTTGCGGCGGGCGGTGAAATGGCTAGAGTCCGTGCAAAATCCCGATGGCGGTTGGGGCGAAACCTGTCGCAGCTACAACGATCCGTCCCTCAAAGGCAAAGGGGATAGTACGCCCTCGCAAACGGCCTGGGCCTTGATTGGACTATTGGCAGCGGGCCAGGCCGTGGGGGAGTATGCCACAGCAGCCATTCAGCGGGGGATTGATCACCTCATTGCCACTCAACGACCCGATGGCACTTGGAATGAGGACTATTTCACTGGAACAGGCTTTCCTTGCCACTTTTACCTGAAATATCACCTCTATCAACAGCATTTTCCTTTGACAGCACTGGGCCGCTATCGGCAATTGCAGCGGGATGGAGTCTTGGCATAGGCCTAAAAAGTAGGGCCTGGATTCAGAACGTTTTTGCTCTCCCCAGGCCCCGCTTTTACTCGACCATCAGATTCTAAAGAGGAACTTGCATCGCCCGCGCTAATTCAGCCGCAACTTCTGGGCGCGAAAATTCCGGTGGCGGCAACTCACCCCGACGTAACATTTCCCGAACTTTAGTCCCCGACAGATGAACCCGTTCTTCCGGCTTGCTCGGGCTGGTTTTGGTCGTGGCCATGGCCTGAGTGCGGGTGCAATAAAAAGCGTGCTCAAACATCATCGGCGTAATGCCCAATTCATCCCGGTCAAACTCGGCAAAAATGTATTGCGCGTCATAGGTGCCGTAATAATCGCCCACTCCGGCATGATCTCGCCCGACGATGAAGTGGGTACAGCCATAGTTTTTCCGCACCAACGCATGGAAAATCGCTTCCCGCGGCCCGGCATAGCGCATAGCGGCAGGGTTGATCGCTAAAATCACCCGGTCTTGGGGAAAGTAATGCTCCATCATGATCTCGTAGCAGCGCATTCGGACATCGGCGGGAATATCATCCTCTTTCGTGGCGCCGACTAGGGGATGGAGGAATAGGCCATCGACGGTTTCCAAAGCACACTTTTGGATGTATTCGTGGGCCCGGTGGATGGGGTTACGGGTTTGAAAGCCCACAATGGTTTTCCAGCCTTTTTGCCGAAATGCTGCCCGACTATCTTGGGGGTCAATGCAATAGCTAGGGAAAAGGGGATGGGGATGGCGCTGAAGCAACCAAATCGGCCCGGCTAAGTTCACACTGCCCTGTTGATAAACCACATTCACGCCGGGGTGCTTTTCCTCTTCGGTGCGATAAACATGGCGAGCTTCTTTGCGGGCATCGTAGGTATATTTTTCTAAAAGCTGCATCACCCCAATAAATTCTCCCTGGGGATCATCAAGGCGAATCCATTGACCAATCTTTAGGGGAGCAGCCTGTTCCGGAGACACAGAGAGCGTAATCGGAATTGACCAGGGCAGACCGTTGGCCAGATGCATTGTTTCCACCACTGCGTCATAGTCGGCTTGGGTCATGAAACCAGTCAGCGGACTAAACCCACCGATGGCAATTAACTCCAAGTCTGATGTGGCTCGGGTATCTAAGCGTAGGTTGGGCAAATGGTCTGCTTTACTAAGCCACTCTTGCTTTTCTTCAGAACTGACAATTCGATTAACTAGCGTCCCGCCGTGGGGTGAAATGGCATCTGGGGTAGTGAGAGTGTCTAAAGTTGCGGTCAAAACTAACTCCTAGGCATCAATAAATACTTTGACTTGGGTTTTGTTGCTGAATCGTTACACTCCAGCTTACAGCCTTAGAGAAATCATTTCGTTTGAGAAATTTTACGCATTTCTCTTGCCGCCGCCCCCAATGACTAAAAGCAAAAATTAATGCTTACCTCTGGGCAAACGTAACCGTCCCGTAACACAAACCCATCCCCTAAACCCCTGATTTAGACTGAAATTAGTGTTTCGTTCCCCAGGCCATGGATCTATATCTGGAAATTTTGCGCCAAACCCCTGAGTCCCCCCCTCTTACAGAGACGTTTGGCCTGGACGTAGATCCCAAAGCAACGGTTCTAGACTGTCTGATTCAGGTGAAGGGTCAACAGGATGGAAGTCTGGGGTTTCGGGCCAATTGCCGCAATACCATCTGTGGAAGTTGTGGAATGCAGATTAACGGTGCCCCAGGCCTGGCCTGTCAAAAAACCGTTGCTGAAGCCCTGAAATTCCCCTTAAAACCTAAGACTATCACCTTGGCTCCCCTGGGCAATTTGCCAGTGATTAAGGATCTGGTGGTGGATTTGCAGCCCTTTTGGGATAGCTTTAAGGCAGTTGATCCCCAGATTAATCCTTTACCTCCCACAACACCACCCAACGTCGCACCAGTAAGGGAATTTAGGCAACGGCCTGCGGATCGGGAGCGATTACAACAGGTGGCGAACTGTATTCTATGCGGGGCCTGTTATTCCAACTGTGATGGTAAAAAACTTAATGCTGAGTTTTTGGGCCCCCACGCGTTAGCCAAGGCCTGGCGGGTTTTGGCCGACTCGCGCAATCAAGATGACGAATTACGGTTGCCAAAGCTGAGTCAGTTGAATGGGGCCTGGGGGTGTACCCAATGCTCTAATTGCACGATGTATTGCCCAATGCGTGTGGCGCCGATGGATCAGATTAACCAAATTAAACAGCGTTTGGAGGAACACCCCGAAATACCCAGGCCCGAATTGCCAAAAAATACGGCTGCTGCGAGTAGTTGGGATCTGGGCGGGTGGTAAAGCAGCAACCGTATTTAGTTTGATGAGTTGTGGCTGGCTCAATCTCCTGAGATAGCTTAGGGTGTGTTCACCATGGCAATCCGGGTATCAGGAGCAGCTAAATTGGGTGCAGTTTGAACTTGGGCATAGAGCGGGAAGGATTGGGTTGCAACTGTAGGCAATCCCTGTTGAATTTGGCTGGCGACGGCGACGGTTGTAACGTCATAGGTTTGGGTCGCCAGCTTGGGGTAAACACCAACAATCATGATTGGTACCAGCAAGCAAGCTGCAATGAAAACTTCCCGAGGATTGGCATCGGTTAGATATTTATCAAACATTTCGCCGCCCTGGTCGGAGCCAAAGAAGACTTTGCGCAACATCGACAACAGATAAATCGGAGTCAGAAGTAAACCAACCGCAGACAGAAAGACAACGCCAACTTTAAATGCCGTGGTGTAGGTTTCGCTGCTGGTTAAGCCCACAAAGACTGTGAGTTCACTGATGAAACCACTCATTCCGGGTAACGCTAAGGAGGCCATGGAACCAACGGTAATCAGCGCAAAGGTTTTGGGCATTGACTTAGCGAGACCACCCATTTTTTCCATTACCAGGGTATGGGAGCGTTCATAGGTCACCCCCGCCAAGAAGAACAGGGCCGCAGCAATCAAACCATGGGAAATCATCTGTAGCATTGCCCCGTTTAAGCCCACAGCATTGAGAGCGCCAATCCCAATCAAAACAAAACCCATGTGGGAAATTGAGGAACAAGCAAGACGTCGCTTGAGGTTCTCTTGGGCAAAAGCGGTTAATGCGCCATAGACAATATTGACGACCCCAAGCACGATCAAAATTGGAGCAAAGTGGAAGTGGGCATCGGGCAACATTTGGGCATTGAAGCGGATTAGACCATACCCACCCATCTTCAGGAGGACTCCGGCAAGAATCATAGAAACTGGGGCAGAGGCTTCTCCGTGGGCATCCGGCAACCAGGTGTGTAGGGGAAAGATTGGCATTTTGACCCCGAACGCAATCAAGAATCCGGCATAGGCCAACAGTTCCAGAAGCATTGGGTACTCTTTCATCCCCAGGGTTGCCATGTCAAGACTGAATTCACCCCCGGAGAAGGCCATGGCTAAACCCGCAACAAGGATAAAGATCGAACCTAGGGCGGTGTAGAGAATAAATTTGGTTGCCGCGTACTGACGCTTTGGCCCACCCCAAATGGAAATCAGCAGGTACACCGGCACCAACTCCAATTCCCAAATCAGGAAGAACAACAGCAAATCCTGAGCAGCAAAGACCCCGACTTGGGCACTGTAGAGAGCCAACATTAGGAAGTAGAACAAGCGAGGCTTGTGTTGGACATTCCAGGCCGCAAAGATGGCAATGGTATTAATTAAACCGGTGAGCAAAATCAGGGGCATTGCCAGGCCATCCACCCCTAAAGACCAGTTCAAGCCTATTTGGGGAATCCAGGGCACGACTTCAGTCATTTGAAATGTGGCAATTTCAGAGTCGTAGTGCTGACTGAAGGCATAAACAGTAAGACCAAAGTTCACCAGGCCCACAACAAGGGCATACCACCGTAGCGTCTTACCCTGACGGTCTGGAATTAATGGGATAAAAAATGCTGAAACTAACGGCAGCAGTGTAATTACGGTTAACCAAGGAAATTGAGCAGCCATCAATTGTCCCCCAAAGGGTAGAAACTATGGGTCGATTAGGGAGGAGCTTGGACGATTACTGTGGGAGAAAAGCTTCGCAGACACAGGTGACTCAGAGCCCCAATAAGAATATATACCTACTTGATCGTATGTTGCAAATTGTAAACATATGCGGACTTTCATGAATTACTCAATTTGAAAGCCTTAAAAGCCTTGTCTGGACTTGATTTTGGCAAATGGAGATTGAGTGCATACCCTTGCCATTGAAAAAGTTAATTCAGAAAATTAAGAAGCATAGAGGCCGACTTGTAGCTTCCCCAAAGCCCGGAGCTACCCCCTGATACCCAAGACAGAAATTATTTTTCTCAGTTATTTATTGCTGGCATTGGCTGGGGATGGTGAGGAATTCACAGTGTTGAGGTGAATCTGCTGAATATCGTCGTGGGATGTTAGGTAACTCAGAACCTGCTCGGCGGACATGAGGCGCTTGAGGACAACTTGACCAATCCCTTGAGGCTCAGCTTCCGTATTCAGGTCTGGCCCGGGTTTGACTTCTACCATTAAGATTGCTTCTTCAACTTGATAGAGCCAAAGTTTTTCCTGTTGCTCTACCACCATTAGGTTGGTCTGTTGAATCATCGGGGGGCGCCGCCATACCGCTAAGTTCCAAATCCCCGCTGGTTCCCAAACTCGCCCAACACTCCAACCTTCCGACAGGAAAAAATATTTCATCATGGCTCTTAATTGCTCAACGGTATTTTACCGCCCAGGCCTGGAACTATGGCGCATTGGCCGGAAAAGTTTATGGCTGAGATTCAAGCAACCGGCGAATGGCCTGGAGTTCAGCGAGAATATTGGCCAGCAGTTGTTGGGTTTGGTCCGGGGGGATTTCCTTAAACTCAACGGTGACAGATTTAAACTTCAGAACATCTTTGGCAAAACGGGCGACTTCCTGGGGATGAAAAAGTAGGGGTTGTCTGCGGCTGCGGCGAATTTCAGGGTTTAAGCGACTGGGGTCAAAGGGACAGTTAAGTTGCTGACTATCCGTATTGATGTACCGATAAATTGAAGCTCGGGAGCGATGCAGCAGGGCCTGGACTTGATCTAAATCCAGCAAGTCGGGAGTTGAGGCGGCATTCATCGGCACGGTCAAGGGGAATAAACAACCGGTGGTTAATCATCTTAAGGGGTAAAAGCATCTGGAATATAGTCCACAAGCCAAAATTGATGCTCACCCTGGCCTGGGATGGTTCCGGTTCCCAAATCTGTGATCATTCCTCGATTGCCTAGGGGGGAGCCTGCCCGTTGATAGACCAACAATGCCACATCAAACCGCATCGAACGCTCGGCTAACTCCGGATTGTCGGCTAAAAACAATAATGCTGCTTGAGTCACTTTGGTTTGTTTATTCTGATTAATGGCCAACAACCCTCCCTGGTCGAGACTCTGGGCCTGGCGAGTCTTGACTTCAATGAATAGCAACGTTTGATCCGGGGCCTGGGCTACGATGTCTAACTCACCCCAACGACACTGCCAATTTTGCGCCAAGACCTCCATGTCCTGGGATTTTAGCCAACGTGCCAAGAGCAATTCACCCAGGTGACCCACTGATTTCATAGTAGATTGATGAATGCAAAAGTAAATGGATTATAAATGCTATCAATAATGTAAGTTTCAGACAACTTCCATCAATCTCTGTGCTTATCTACCTACCAGGACTTTTGAAAAGTGCAAAGAACTCATGGGTCAATTGGAAGAATTGGATTTCAATTCGAGGATTCAACAACGTTCTAAAATCGTAAAAACAACAAATTAAGGAACTTTGTGATTCGAACTTGTTGGCAAATATGAATGATTTGGGCAATCGATATGATCATCAGTTGGAATCTCGTTTGGTTCAGCTAGTTGCGCAAACGTTTAAGTGATCAACCCAAAATTTTAAACAAAGTAATGGCTGGCGAGAAAGGATTCGAATTAAAGAAGAAAATATTGAAAAACTCGTTCCCATCAATCTTGGTTAACAACCTAAGTAATTTAAGAATATCGTTACATCCTAGCCAAATGCTCAATACTTGGAAGTCATAAATAGTGACAAACTTAATCATAAATTTTCTGATATCTGTCCCTATATTTAAAAAGCCACATTGACGATTAGCCCTTGGACTGAGATATGAATTAAACTAATTAAAAAATCAATAAACAAATCCTTTTGTACGCAAAAAATACTTATAATTATTAGGAATTTTTCGAATTAGCTTACACGGTGAACCAGCATATAGTGAATGGCTATCTTTAAGAACCTTATTTAACAGCGAGTTGGCTCCTAAAACGGAATAACTTGGTAACTGGCTTCCACCGAGAATTACAACATTCGTACCAATAAAGCAATAATCACCAATTTCAACTGGTTTGCATTCCTGACAGGATTCCTGAATATTAATACTATGAGTTATAATTTGAGAGTGAAACCCAGCAAATGTCGAGAAATTACCAATTCTAACAGAATCAGTACAATCAATAATATGACGATTAGTTATGGCAGAGTGCTCGCCAATAATGAGTTGCGGTTTGCGTTCTGTTTGGTGGGCAAAGTGCTGTGAATCAATCTTCGGATATCCAGTAATCCAGTTACCCCGGCCAATTCTGGAATAGTTGCCAAGTTGAAGTAATGATAGGTTCTTGCATACGTTAAGATGCCCAATCGATGAATGCGGCCCCATACTAAGATTTTTAGGAAATACCCAAGATAACCCAATTCTACTTGTTGGATGAATTTGGTATTTTAGGAATTTTACAAGCAAGAAACGCTTAATTGACCAAGGTAAAATAACAATCAAGATGTATAGAATACTACCCATGACCTAGAATCTCTCGGTATATTCTCAAATAAGAAAAAATCATATTTTCCGTAGTAAATTTAGCTAAATTGTCAAAGCCTTTTTTGATTAATTCTTCACGAACTTTACTATCTTCTAAGCTAAGTATAGCCTGAGCGAATCGCTCTTCATCGTGCAACGGGCAGACAATAGCACCTTTACCAGCAACTTCTGGAACTGATGTCTGATCACTGCAAATAACGGGACAACCACAACTCTGAGCTTCCAAAATCGGCCATCCAAATCCCTCTGCTGTAGAGGGAAAAATCAATGCGAATGCTCGGTTATAGAGTGCCTCAAGGGTTTGATTATCAGGCTTTTCAATTTGAACTATCCGATCAAAAATATTCAGTTCATTAGCTAGGTTAACTAAGGCTGGAGTTAGTGGTTGTCCAGCAAAAACTAATACACCAGGCCAAGTATCTTTAATTTTACTAAATATTCGTATAACTCCATCACGATTTTTTCTTTTAAGACTTGAGCCAACGTGAAATAAATATTGGATTGAGGGAGTAAACCAACGAAAATGCCCTAAACGAGCTTGTAGCTCACTAGATGAAATAGTTGAGTAGCGGAAATTCAATCCTAAATAGATAACAGAAACTTTATCTTTACCAAACTTTGTTAATTTTACAAGATCCCTTTCCGTAGCCCAAGAATCGCAAACAACAAATTGAGATTTTTTTAGACATTTGAGAATAAGTTTTTGTAAGAAATAACCGAAACCTGAAGCTGGACAGTCTAGAACCTCTCCCAGCGCACCCCTTACAGCAAGAAGGTCGTGACACGTAATTAAGTGTTTTTTATTTCTAAGAAAAGGTATGTAAATTGAGTTGCTATGATCGCAAATGTGTATGATATCGGCTTTGAGGAACCACAGCTTAGGCACAAACAGAATAAATTTATCAATATACCCTAACCACTTGCCAAGACCCTGATGCGGGTTTCCCAAACGCCCCAAGATTATAGTGGGATGAATCAATTGAACACTATGGCCAAGTTGTAGGTAATGTTCCTGTAAAACTCTCGCGAACCGCAACATACTCTCTTGTCTATCTGGTAAATAGTTGCTAATTAGAGCAATTTTCATAGGGGTAATTTCTTTCTATTGGGATGGCATCAAAATAGAATCAACCATTTGGGCGGCAATATGGTGGAGTGAAGTTTTAGCCTGCCATCCGAGCTTAATTGCTGCCTTTTCAGGATTGCCACAGCTATTGGCTATGTCGGTCGGTCGGAATAATGCTGGGTCACTCACAACATGATCACGCCAATCTAGGCCCAGATGCTCAAACACATAGGAAATAAATTGCTCCAGAGTATGGCTTTTTCCAGTAGCGATTACAAAGTCTTCTGGTTCTGGTTTTTGCAACATTAGGTGCATCGCCACGACATACTCAGGCGCCCAACCCCAATCGCGCTCAATTTTTAAATTACCTAATCGTAGTTTTTCCTTGCCACCATTTGCAATATCGCATCCAGCCTGGACAATCTTTTGAGTTACAAATCGTTTTGGACGCAAAGGAGACTCATGGTTAAATAATATCCCCGAACAGGCGTAGAGACCATAGGCTTCTCGATAGTTTGCTACTTGCCAATGGGCAGCAGACTTTGCAACAGCATAGGGACTGCGGGGATGAAAGGGAGTTTGCTCATTTGCTGGAGCTTGTGATGTGTCACCAAAACACTCACTTGAGCCAGCATTATAAAGTCTAATATCAGGATTAATAAAGCGAATAGACTCCAAAAGATTTAAAGTGCCAATTGAAATGCTTTCTAATGTTTCTACAGGTTGCTCAAAAGATAGCCCTACAGAGGTTTGACCAGCTAAATTATAGACTTCATTAGGCTCAACTTTTCTGAGAACTTGTAGAACACTTCGAAAATCATTAAGAGACATAGAATAAAGAGACACTTTTTCCTTTATGCCTAGTTTAATTAAATTATTGAATGAGCTAATCTGGGCATCTCGAGATGTTCCATAGACAACATATCCCCTGTCTAATAATAATTTTGCTAAATACGAACCATCCTGACCGGATATTCCACAAATTAAAGCCCTTTTCATGAAATTAATACACCAAATCACATTTCCATTTCATCTTGAAGATTTATTGATGCCAAACAAAGCCCACTCCCAAGTGCCATAAACCCCAATGTAGTCGGTTGAGCAATCTGTCCATTAAGCACGCTAGGACCAGCAAAAGCGAAAAGTAAAAGCGGCAAGGAATTACCAATTTTTCCAGCATTAAGCGACTTCCAAAGCATATCAAGAAGTATTAATATCCTCAATAAAATAAAAGAAAATCCAAAATATATTCCGCACTCTAGAACAATTCTAGGCCACTCACGCTCAGCCAATAAAAATGTAGCTTCGCCAGATAAAAGAATTGAAGCAAAGTTAGTTCCTAATCCCATGCCATATCCGATCGGTGGTAGTAAGGGACTCAAATCAAAAGCTGTTAAGTATCCCTGAGCAATACGTGAGGGTATATCCCCACCAATGTCAGTGTTGTAAGACTTTGAAACGTTTTCCAAACGCTGGTTAAAGATACCAAGGCCCTCAGAAAAAGCGGGAATGAAACTCAAAGCAAACAGGCTGACAAATGCAGAGATTACGATAAAGGGGATACGCTGTCCAGACTTTGGATTTAATAACAACTGAACGGGTAACACTAAAAAGATTAATAAGCAGCCAATAACAGCGGTACGACTTGTAGATACCCCCAGTGCCAAGGGAATACTAATTGCTGTAATTATAATCAACCATCTTGGATAGGTTTTAGGAGTTAGTAAGCCATAGAGAAGAAACGAAGTAGCAAATGCTAAATATTGAGCGGCACCCGAAATAAAAGAAAACAAACCAGGGGGCCTAACTTTTCCACCCGCACCCAAAATTTGACCAACTTCACCATCGCCCATCGTACCTGCATTGATAAAATCATTTGGTGATGCCGAAAATTGCATAACCATAATTATCGCCATAACTGGGGTCAGCATTAGGGTCCATCTGCCCATGTTTTTGACATCTGCAACTGTAAAAATACTAGGAATTATATAAATTAATGGAAGATGTAGAAAGTAAACTCGCCATCCGTAAATAGTAATAAATATGTTTGCATCAGGATCTGTGATTAGTTGTAAAAAGCCAAGGACTATAAACAAAATACCTAGGATTAGAATCAACGCCATCATAAGATTTCTAGTGATACGGCCAGTTTGCAACGCAAAAAAATAAATAAATATAGCGACTGGATCTCGAATAATTAAGAGGGGACCAGATAAACCTGGAAAGACCCATTTACGTAATGCACCCTCAAATATTAGTAGCCAAAAGTATATCCAAATTAACTGCTTTGCTCGAACTAAGCTTTGTTCCATATCCACACTTTATGAAAGAATAAATGGGCAAGTTATAAACACTTTTTGATTTCGGAAATTATTTTTCTGCTATAGCTCTCCCAAGTCAAAGCTTTTGCTCTTTCAAAGGCGGCACTACTCATCATGGGTATTGCTTCTCGATTATCTGCAAACCATGCCAGCTTTTCGGCAATACTCCTAGGAGAGCGGATAGGAACTAAAAAACCTGTAACCCCTTCTTCAATCAAGTCGTCTGCACCTGCATTATATGTTGTGATTAAGGGTAAACCAGAAATCATTGCTTCTTGCTGCACAAGGGCCCGACCTTCAACTATTGAGGGGAAAAGGAAAATATCACAGCTCGCCATGACTTGCAACACCTCGGAGTGAGGTCGCGGTGGATAGTATTTAAAATTGGGATATTCCTGCCTATAAAATTCCAAGGATGCTTTAAGTGAACCAAGAATGACTAATTCGATATCCGGACGATTAAGTAGCTTAAAGGCCGCAAATATATCTGCTAATCCTTTGCGCTGGGTCATAGAACCGACAAAGAGAACTCTTAAGGGTATGTTTTTGTCTAAACACTTAAAGTTCCGATGAGGTAAATCAAGTCGAGGTGAACCAAACTCTGATACGATTACTTTTTTATTTTCAACTAGTTCATGTGGTAAAGAGTCTCTAACAAACTTACTAGGACAAACGACGAAATCAGCAAGCATCAGCTCATTGGTCTTTCGATTTAATTTTGCCTGAGAATTGCGAGTTCCAATCAGTGTTGGCTCCCATAGTGGGTATCGTTCTGCTTCCTGCTTCAGTAATAATAAGCCAGTCTCCCAATAGGCAATGGGCAGATCATAAAAACAAGTTATGCCTTGTTCTTTTGCTCTGGAAAAAGTACGGAAAGCTCCATCCTCATAGCAATAAACGACTTTGATTGATCTAACTCTATTAGCCTTTTGGAGATATTCATCAAGGTATCGATCTATATCTTGATAAACAGCATCAACACAGGCATAACCAGTTTCATGGCTAGTTAAAAAATTAATCCCATATTTTCTAGATATAAGTCGAATAAATTCTTTAAAAGGCCTTGTTTTCACGCAATTACGATTAATAGGGAAACTTCTTCTCAAGAGTTCAACCTTTAGGGAAGAAGGTACACATGATAATAATAATGATGTATCACTAAAATTCATAGTCGTAAAAAATTTAAACTCTAGATTCTCCCTTACTATTTGCGCTAATAAAGCCTTTGAAAAGGTATTACCAGTGGGGTGAGAGACTACAAGCATTATTTTTTGTTTGAAACGTCTTTAAGTACATTGATATAACGTTGAGCAACATAATGTGAGGAATGTTGATACAGATGATTTTCCCTGTAGGCTTCAAAACTTCTAAGATATTTGCAATTGGACAGTAAATTAAGAAGAATTGTAGCGAGAGCAGAATGATCTCCATTAGGAAAAGTTACTCCACAGGAGCCAATCGCATCTTTCAATCCACCACCTTCAGATCCAACAACGATACAACCACACGCAATACCCTCAAGAGCAACGACACCAAAGGGCTCATTCCATAGAGATGGAATCACCATAATTTTGTGCCGGTTTAGTAGTTGAACTAATTCATCGCCAGACATCGCTCCTGTAAATGTCACTTGACTGCGAAGTGATAGCTCATCTACCTGATTCTCTAGATTCTGTCTTTCTACCCCATCTCCAATAATGGTAAGTGATGCATAAATAGATTTGTTGTTTAGGATACTGATAGCTTTAAGCAAAATATCTACGCCTTTATCAGAAACCAAACGCCCAAGAAAAACAATATCCAAGGATCGTTCAAAACTGCTATCAATCTTAAATAATCTTTCTTGATATGGGTCGCCAATAATTATGCTCGGACAATATAAAGTCTCAGCAATGGCTTTAGAGATAGAAATAATCTTGCAAAATCTTAACAAATTTAATTTGATTATATCGATAATACGAATTCTACCACTGGCTGACCGTATCCAAGTATGTATAGCTACGACACACGGCTTTCCAAGAATAAATGACTGAAAAAAGTAATTAAGAGAAATATTGTTATGAAAAACAATATCACTCCATGCATTAAGTTTTAAAAAAGTTAGTAAATCAGGTCTGCGTACTACAGAAAAATTAAATGTCTTAGTAATATCATCATCACGAAGAAGCGTATGAGTTACAAGTACAATTTCATGACCAAACTCAACAAATTTATTACTAAGCAACTCAGAAACAGTTTCAACACCTCCAATATTTGGATAAAAAGTATAAGAAATAAAGAGTATTTTCATTAAAGATTCAGAAGCAATAATGCCATTAGTCAAACTGAAGCAATTTAACAGACGGAAAATTATCCTTAATAGAGTAATTGTAACAGCCAATGTACTTATGGTTGTTTGCAGGAATTATAAAAGTTTCTTTCCCCAACAAACCAGAAAGAATACCAACATGCAATCTTGTTGTAAAGGTAATAGCTGATGAAGCAGTAATTTTAACGAAGTCATCAAAAATTACATTGTGAGGCAAGCTGATATCGTCGTTGTAGTAAGGTAAGTTTTTTAAATGCTTATAATTCTTTTCAACAAATTCTTTGGTCTGATTACTCAAAACAGAATTGGAATAAATAGATTTTGAAAAAACTGACTTGAGGGCCGACTTTAATTGGCTTGGAACATAGGAACGAATTGTTTCAGGAATTTTATAAACGGCTGGTTTTGGTGTTGATCCCTCAATGTCAAAACGTTCAACAATGAGAACAAAATCTTCACTCAAATTATCTTTAAGATTGTACAAAAGTGATGAATTGTGAAGATTAAATGCTAAATCGTGTTCTAAATATGTACTAAAGCCCTGAATGTCTGTTAATGAAAGAAGTAATTCATAGCTAATTGGATCTCTTGCAAAGATAACGGTCTCAGCAGACCTTTGCAAAACTAATTTGCGTAGAGAAGATACAGAACTTTTATTTACAGAACTTGGAAATATAACAATTGGCTTATCCTTAAATTCAATCAAAGCTTTTGTCTGCTCGGATTTGTAAATATTGATGTTCTCAGTGTAGGAAAGCCAGCCCCCTCCACAAATGAAAAAAACATCAGCATCTTCAGGAGTACTAATTAAATTAAATCCCTTATCTTCAATATATTTATTAGTACCAAATTTGATGAGAATGTCCCCATTGTTACCAGTTAACCTATCAAAGAAGACTGAGCAATCTTTAAATTTAAGAGTTACTGAATCTAAGACACTGTAGTTGAAAAAGTTGTCCATTTCTGCTGCCATTGAGAGTAAAAATTATAATAACTGATCTCGAATATTATATAGATTCAGACTTGATTAAATCAGCATAAAATTTTATCTGCTTAGACAAGTTATGATTATAATACCAATAATAAGCATTGCTAGCAATAGTAGAAAGTATAGAACTAGAGCAAGAATTGAGGAAACTATATTTTACGAAGTGAATATTTGGGTGAACAGTTTCCCTCGTAATTTCGTTATTACTTAAATTAATTGTGACAATACCGTGAGCACAATAAGAAGCAAAGACAGTTGACTTTTCTAAAAAACCATTGGAATAAATTAATCCATATTTTGCATTTGTCATAATCTCACTTATGTCAAAGTTTGATAATTTTCCTGTTTGAATAACTTTGGTGCCAGGAATAACAATTAAGCTGGAGTTAAAGGGATTTCCAATGTCTACAATTTCGTTGACTTCCAGTTTTTTGCATACTTCACTTATTTGAGTTGAGAAATTTGAATAGAGATATTCCCTTCGGGATGCGCTGCCAAAAACAATAAGCTGATTTTTTTTATCTTGAAATGGTTTTACGAGTTGAATTTCGCCAATATTTGAAAAAACAGGCTTAATATAGGATTTTGTTGCATATTTCTTATTGCTTTTTGTAATTTTATTCAAGGTGTGAAAATAATTTTGTGAATTTGTTATTAAGGTGTCTGAAATTTTGACTAGTCTAATTACTAGATTCTTCTGAATAGGACTTAGCCAAAATGAACTAGATAATGGAGAACCCTTAGCATATAGCTCATGAAACATTGTTATTAGTTTATTACCACTTTGTCTTTTATATTTCTGAAGTGCTGAGATGAGCCAAATTGGACATCCTCTTTTTGCATACCCATAGCCAACATAATGCAAGAGAACAATTTTGTAATCATTTATTGTTTTGAGAGTAGGACTAACTTGTCTTGATTCAATCGCCGTTACCTTAAAGTTATCGATATGTCCAGGCCTCTCTGAACTTATCCAATTAGGATTGCCAACTAAAAATTCGGTTTTTACCTCGTATTTGCTAAAAAGGGGCCGAGCAATATTTAGTGCGTAATCCCCGAGTCCATTAGTATCCGGGGGCAGACTTGGAACAATTTGCAGTATTTTGATCATAGTAATATTATAGGTTATCTTTAACAAAATCTATAAATGCTAATTGAAAGAAATCTGTGTTTAGCAAGAAAAATGTTAGTTGAATCTGAATATTGGTTGTTTAGTGCTTCAAAAATTTTAACAGTTATGTTGAATAAGCGATTTAAACAATTATTGAGTTGTTTCAAAGTTAGTATGAGCATTCGAGACTTGTCTTGTAAAGTTTTCGAATTGTTTTCGCTTTTGCTTAAATGAACTTTGTTGCTGAGCGTAAAACATTAATAGGATAAGTTTTCTCAATGCCCTGAATTATTAGCATTTACTTGACTTAATTGTTCGTAAATATGCGAGAGTGAAAATGATAATATACGATCTCAAATTACCAAAGTTGTTGCTTGGATAAATAACTAATTTATCCAATCATATTTTTTCTAAACTCAAAGAAATCCCTGTTTGTTTTAGAATAATTACTTTTGTTGTGCTTTGAAAGCCTAATTGATAGGCACTATTTTATGATCGTGTTTGTTTTCGCAAGTGATAAAGATTTATCTCAATGCATATTATCAGTTCCAGATGGGTATATAAGTATAGTGCTAGTAAATAGTTGATGAGCAGATTCTACTATGAATGTACGGGATATTTTTTTTCGATTATTGGGTCGAATTCTAAACGAATATGATAGATTTAAAATCAATGATATGAAAAAAAGATTTAAATATTGTGGTAATAATGTGACAATTTATCAATCATGTACTATCAATGGAGTTAATTTCTTGGTGCTAGGAGATAATATCACAATTAATGAGCATACTCACATTTACGCCCACGGAGGAGTTACGGTTGGAGACAATACTCTGATTGCTGCTAACTGTGTAATTTCAAGTGTTACGCATCCAATTACTTCGAAAAATAGATATCATGATGCGAGTATTCGTAGTTCGATAGTTATTGGTAACAATGTTTGGATTTGTGCAGGTGCAATTATCTTGCCCGGAGTAACAATTGGCGATAATTCAATTGTAGGTGCTGGTGCTGTTGTAACAACTGATGTTCCAAGTAACTCAATTTACGCTGGTGTTCCTGCAAAGTTATTGAAAAAAATTGAATTTTAATAAGTCGGTTATATAGAATCTTCAAGCCATTGTTCTAACGAACTTCTAGGAAAGACTTCTAAATATCCACCTTCAGTGCAATTAATGATCCTTCCACCATTGAACTGATAAGCTGCTTGAGCAATAGTGTAACCTAGTTCTAATGCTGCTATATTGGAAACTTGCCAATTTTGCCCAGGTTCAACATATCTAGAATCAAAATGATTGTTATCTTTTTCAAGATTAGTTTCAATAGCTCCATATGTTTTTTTAGTTTTGTAGTTATGGTCGCAGCCAATAATTGCAACATCTCTAAAGCCCATATGTAGTGCTAACTGTAAGGCAACGTAAGTCACTGTTCCAGAAGTACCAATATTCCATGAGCAATCTTGTGCATACGAAAATGAGTCCAAGTATGAAGAGTACAGGTATGTTGTTTGATTTTTCTTCAACATTTTTTTCGCAAACTTGTGAGAAAGGAACAAAGGTATTTCGGTTGAATTATAAAATTGCAGATTTTGCTGAAATACTATCGGATCAACACACACAATAGACGAAGGGCGAAATTCTGATTTATCAAATAAAAGATTAATCTTATTTAGACCAAAAGTATATATATCATGAATTTGTGACAGATTGCTTTTTAAAAGTGAGGGGCCATTACAAATAATTATAGCTTTCTGGTTTTTAAATTTATTTCTTAGATGATTTAGATTGGTTCTGGATTGCATTGATTGAGGAGTGATGTCCCACACAATTCTTTTACTAATTTCTAAAAAACATCTTATGAAGCCACGATAGGGGTTAATATCTTTACGTTGGTACGAAAAAGGATTATTGGTCATCGTTTAGTCCATCAATTGTGAAATGTTTAGAATAGATTCAATTTTTTGAGAAATAACGAAATTTTTCCAATCTTTTAGCTCGGTCCATTCTGAAACAAAAAGAAAATCAACATCGTAGCTTAAAGCCACCTCACAGTCATATCTACTATCTCCCAAAAATAGACATGGACGACTAATATTTGCATTACTAAACTCCCTTTTAAAAATGTCAATCTTACTATCTGGGCTACCAAAAATTCCACCATCAAAGAAGTGATCAATACCTCTAAGCTTAAATATTTCTCTAAGTTCAACCTGGCTGCCTCCAGATATAACAAGCCATTTCGTACTGGGTAGCATTTCTCTCAGTTGCTGAAGCCCACCAGCCGTATCACATGTTAATAAGCCATCTTTAACTAAGTGAGAATAGGACTGGAGCAGAGAATTTAATTCTTCCGGTTCAACAGTTACTCCCACGATATGCTGAAGAAAGTGTTCAAATTTACGATATCGAGAAATTCCACCATTCTGAGTATGATAATTAACCATGGCTTTGGCCATTGATTCGCCATATGACAAAGTGGCTTGGTAGAAAGCCTGTGTTTTAATGCTATTCGAATCAAGAATAACACCATCGCAATCGAAAATTAGAGTTCTATAGTCTTCTAAAATCATTTTTAAAATTAATTTTTGCCTGGTTAGTTAAAGGATGTTTTCTTGAATAAGATTCTCGTCTGTCAGTAAATTAAGAATTATGGATTATTTGTTGCTCTACACAGTTTAGGTAAAACAACTTATGGAAGAGAGTTTTTCCAGAACTTAAAATTTACTATGTTTATTATAAATATATCACGTTACAAAAAACGAAAAACTTAAAGGCCGAGTATGTTCTAATCATTAATCAAAGTGTTGCAATTCCAGCGTTCACCATACATTCTGCAAATACAAAGTCTTCTGGCCAGTCGATATCAAAACCTTTAAGTTTGCTAAGCTCATATATAAATGGTTTATTTCCAATGCGGTCATTAAAGATCTTGTAATTACAAGAATGATTTAAGAAGATTCCACTATTGATTTCGTAGATAGGCATTAGAGTCTGAGTTCTTGGCCACTTTTCAGTAGTTCTATCGTAATTAATTGGCTTGTTCCTATCCCATAAAAAACTATGAATTGGGGTTGCTGTCATCAAGGAATCGTAACCATTCTTTAAAGAATCAAGATAACACTCTAATATGTTTGTGTAATCTTGGGTTGTTATAAATGGGGAGGTAACATGAGTCCAGAGAATATGAGCATCGGGAATCAAATCAAGAGCATGAGATATTAAATGATCAGTGCTTGTTTTATTTAAAGCAAGTGCTTCAATCCGTCTATGAAGAAGTAATTTTGAATTATTTAGTTGAGATGCAAAATCTAAGATTTCATCATCATTTGAAGATAAAACTATCTGATCGACTAAACTCACATTCAATAGCTGTTCAAGTTTTACCTGAATTAACCCCTGTGAATAAGTCGCAAAAGGCTTAATGTTTTTGCGAGGGACTCTTTCACTACCTTTTCTGCACGGTAAAAAACATTTGATAGGCATTATTAACCCATTAATAAGCTGTAGACGCTTTTTGAAGGAATGTCATAGCGAGTATTTGTAATTGCTAACACTGGTAACGAATTATAGCTTTTTGTGTACAAATGTAGCAATTGATTCATTTCACCATTACGAGAATCTCCTTCGCTATATCCATCAAATCCAGCTAGTAAAATGTTCGTTGCCTTTCCACTTGTCGCAACTGCTAGCGCATAGGCTACAACCATAGAGTTTGGTAGCACACAAAAGGTTTCCTGAAAATCAAATTGACCAGGCTGCACCATTATTCCGAAATCCAAAAGTTTTTTGCCTTGAAATTCCTCACATATATCGTCCGGTAGCATCGAAGCTGGGGTAATTAATGGTTGGGGCAAGAGTTTATGTTCAGCGCAATCAGCTAAAAGGCGTACCGGATGGCAAGCAGCCCGGAGATTTATCAACTCAGGTGCTACTGATGTTTGAGTATTCAACGCAATCACGATTGGTTGATAGTGTCGAATATAGTCCTCAATGGCCCGTTGATGTCGAGCGACCCCAGGCCCAGTACCTAGGATCAAAACTTCCTTACCTGATGCTAAACTCGCTGGTGACCATGTTCCAACTGGCTCGCCTACATAGAAATGTCGGGATGCATCGAGAGTGTTCAAACTAAATTTTTTACCACCAGACAGCTTCAAATGGTCGATTGCTGCTAACACATCCTCATCGGTATAGCGCGCATCCTGGAGCATGGACTGAATATAAGTCGGATGAATGCCATACTTGCCTGCCAGATAATAATAGGTGTTAGGCCCCCAACCACATTCTTGCTGCATTGGACCAAAATACTCACGAATCAGAGTCATTAATGGCGTGATATTCGAGGGCCTCTCCGGTCGTAAATCAGCTAACTCAACTGCTAAATATTCTGTCTGAACGTTACCAGCCCCTCGCCCCATCCCTGTTACTGTGCTATCAAGCCACGTCACCCCATCTTCGATGGCCTGGAGGCAATTAGCTAAGGCACGTCCCATGTTGTTGTGAGTGTGAATCCCTAACTCTCCTGTCCAACTGGAACGTAAGGCCCAAATGATTTCGCTCGTTTGTTTGGGATCCATACTGCCCATACTGTCTGCAAAATATAAAACATCTAGATCATATTGGCTGGCTAGCCGTGAAGCTTCTTCCACTTCAGCCAAGGTTCGATCGGCAATTTGCATCAGATTGATGCCGACTTGGTAGCCCTGTTCTTTGAGCCACTGGCAGCCATCTAGTGTGGTCTCAAATTCATAAAAATGGCAAGGAATTCGAACCAGAGAAACTGGAGAGTCTGCTGCTGGGCCGAAAAACTGGGCTAAAGCTGATACAACCCCCTCAGAATAGCCAACCACCTCACTGGCATTGACCATCACTCCCAACTTCAAACCAGCGGCAATTGGCAAACTGCTAATAAATTGATCTGTCGTGTAGGCACAGCCCCCCAGAAACTCATCCTTTGGAAAACTGCGAAATCCCAGTTCAACATAGTCGGCACCAATTGCTACCATCGACTTGAGATAGGATTCGATTAAATCTATATCAAAATCCCAAGAATTATAGTAGCCTCCATCACGGAGCGTACAGTCAAGTAGTGTAAGATTTTTCACAAAATTACTCCTGTAATGGAAAAGGACTGACGATGCAAAAAACTCACAACCATAAAAGAATATTTTAAAAAAAAAGTTACTAGCTGAAGTAAGATTAGCTTTATCAAAAATCCTCTGCAGATTGGTAAAGGATACATTTTAAGGAATAATAGTAGCATTAGAGTCGCTTAAAAAAAGCATATACGCATTCTAGTAATATTCTGAAAATTTTAAATTTATATATGCACAATATTTGAGTGTAGGTAGTAGGTAGGGGGGGGAGACATAGCCATTCAGTTAAACTATCTAGTCTTCATTATTCTCGGAAGCTTCAATCAAAAAACTAATTAATCAGGTCATTGAGATTTAATTCATTAAAATTTTATTCATAAAAGTTTTTCTTGACCGCCTTTTCTCACACAGGTAATAGTCGATGTCGTAGACACTAGTGTCAACAGATTTATTGAATTGCCAATTATCAATCCTATTCTCCTGAGTAATCTTTCGAGTATTACTTTTCTTGAAAACCATTGCCGGTATTATTTTCCATTTGAGCAAGTTTGACAAAATCTGGTGAAAATTGCAATAGCTCATCATACGTACCGTGAGCAATTAATTTTCCGTGCTGCAATAAAAATATAATGTCACAGTTCTGAATGGTAGAAAGCCGATGGGCAATCATAATTAATGTCACCTCTCGAGTAGCCTCAGAAATAGCTGTCATCAATTTGGCTTCAGTTTCGTTATCCAACGCACTTGTAGCCTCATCAAAAATTAATATATTAGCTTGCTTATAAAGTGCTCGAGCAATCCCTAGGCGTTGTCGTTGTCCTCCAGATAATTTAATACCACGCTCCCCTATTTGTTCCTGATATCCTGTTGGATACGCTTCAATTAAGTCGGCAATCTGAGCTTGTCTTGCTGCCCATTGAACCCGACCATGATCAATAAGATCGAGTGGGACGCCAAAGGCAATATTTTCAGCAAAACTGGCATCCCGCAAATAGATGAACTGGGGTACATGAGCTAATTGTGACTGCCAGGCCTGGAGGATTTGGTCATTGGACAAATCATGACTTGTTACTAAGACCTTTCCTTGTGTTGGATGTAACAAACCTAAAATTAAATCAATAGTTGTACTTTTACCACTACCCGTTGTACCAACAAATGCAACTCGACTTCTTTTAGGGATGATAAAGTTTAAGTCTTTCAGAACCCAATCTTGATCAGAGTGATATTTAAAACTCACGTTCTGAAATATAATGGCACCGCCATTAATGTCTGTCACATCAATGTAATTAAGTTTATTCTTCTGAGCTTTGCTTTCTTTAACGAAAGGCAAGACTTTATTAATTGAGGCTTGAGAACTTTTAATTGTAGCAAAGCTACTAAAGCAAGTCTGAAGGGGTTGAAGAATTCTGTATGCTCCAAGAGCGATCGAGCCCAGTAAAGGTAACTGAGATTCAATTCCCTTACCGTTAAAAAACATGAACAAGGAAATCAAAATAATCAAAATCATTGACAATGATTCGATAATATACCGGGGTGTCGTAGCTTTGAAATTAATTCGGAATGAACTTAGTCGATATTGCCTATATAACTTACTGTAAGCATGTAAAAAAATATTCTGACTGCGATCTATGATAATGTCTCTTATCCCGCCAATCCCCTCTTGAGCTAACTGAAGACTGCTACGATAGTTTTTTGTTCGGGATAAGCCTTCTTGATAGAGCGTTGCGCGAGTCAATTGGAAGATTACCCAATATGAAAACAACATAATTATTGAGATGGAAATCATTATTCCTGGTGAAATACTTAGCAGGGATATTCCTAATGCGATTACAATTAAAGAATTGGAAAACAATCCTAAAATGCCGGTTATAACAACACTAACTTGATCAATGTCTTGAAACATTAGTCCAATAATAAAGCTACTGTTCTGATCTAAGTGCCAAGCATAAGGACGGAATAACACGTTTTGAAAAACAAGGCTAGATAGATCACTTGAAATTAGTGCTCCCAGCTTTAGCTGACCTAGACTTACCAATATTCTCAAACCTGCACTCATGGCCGATGCCAGAATAAATCCCAGGCCCAATCCCAAAATTAATACTCCAGGTTCTAAATTTGAAACAAAAGGTAAATAAACAGCTACTTTTTGTGACCCAACTGTCGGGTTTGCTAAAACGTCAAGGAAAAAAATTAATGTCGCTAGATTACTAACTTCTGCAACTGATGCAGCCAGGCTTAAAAACTGTTGAATCATTAACTGAAAGCGACGACGAGGGGAAAGAAACGCCCATACTAACTTCAAAGTGTTTAAATTTTTTTTGATATTGCTCAAATGAAATCACCAATAAATTTGATACACCTACTAAGAATAATAGATGAAAATTTTTTCTATTCAAATAAAACATTCATGGGTTACATTCGTACGTATTTAATAGTCTTGATGTTTCATTCTAATGTGGTATGATAATTACAAAAAGATTGTTAGTAAAACAAATCTATCAAAGTTTTTATCATGAGGCTATATATAGAATAAGCTAAGTGCGTGAATTGAAAGATTATTGCATATTTGTACAAGAAGCTTTAATTAATGTTTTAGCGTAAAAGAAGTTGAGTTTTTTTAAAATTGATAATTTACCTCTTGATCAATAAGCTTAATAAACTCTGTTTTTCTGGTTCTTTCTCTTGACCGTAGTAGTAATATAAGTCGTCGTCTGATTTAGAGTTAACCCCGTTAACAACTAATCCTAATAAATTTTGCCCAGATTGCTGAATTGATTCTTTTGCTTTAATTGCAGCTGGGCGAATCAACTTCCCAGGCCTGGCTACAAGCAAAATAGCATTAGAATTTTTACCCAACATAAGCGCATCTGCTGAAACGGTTAGGGGTGGCGCATCGAGTAAAACATAATCATAGGATTCGCTGAGTCTTTTCAAAAGATTTTCATACTTTTCCGAGTTGAGTAAGGCAACAGGGTTGGGGGGAATTACCCCAGCAGTGACGACATCAAGAAAATCATTTTCTGCGTAGAGACAATCATCAAACGGAATTGCTTCAACCAGATAGTTGCTTAAGCCAACTCGGTTGGGAATTTGCCAAACATCGTGTTGGGATGGTCGCCGCATATCAGAGTCGACAATAATTACCCTTAAACCAAGCTCAGAGATAGCTAAACCCAAATTGGCAACAGTTGTTGATTTGCCTTCTCCAGGCATTGCACTTGTCACTGTAATGACCCGCAACTTGCTGTCTGAATTAGAGAATTTAATGTTAGCCAACAGCATTCGATAGGCTTCACTGGCTGGGAGGCGCGGTTCATCACGAACCACAAGAGTGGTATGTCGTTCGACAACATCGTTAACGGCAATCGGCAAACTAAGTTTCCGTTCAGGAGAATTTAGCTGGGGAATGGATGCTAAAACCGTAGAAAAAGAATAAATGTTTTTAATCTCATCTTCGGTATAGATCGTTTTGTCAATTTGATCTAGCAAATAGGCAATTCCCAAGCCAAGTATTGAACCCAAGATGGCTCCCAGAATTAAGACCCGAGTCCGACTAGTGGAAACTGGATAGCCCAAAGGTGTAGCTTCTTGGACAATAACGACTCCGCCTTCATTCTGATTCTCAGCTAGCTGAGCACTATTAAAGGCTTGCAACAATGTGGTGTACTGAGTGCGCGCTGTTTCAACATCTAATTGAAGAAGGAGAAATTGTTTTTGGATTTCCGGTAGCTCATTGGAGCGTGTGACTCCAAAATTCAATCTCTGTTGCAAACTCTCTAGCTGTTTTTCAACGTTTCCAATCAGAATTGCATTTCTGATTTGAGTCCTCAAGAAATCAATTGAGGATGGTCCCCGCTGTAGGTTTACTGGTGAGTTATTTTCTCCAATTTTTCCAGAACCAATTAGTTGAGTAATGCGGTCATTAACGATCTGCTCTTCAGAAGTTCTTTTGCGGATCAAGGCTTGAATCTCTGGGTGTTCAGGCTGGTAACGAGAACTTAAAGCAGCAATTTCTGACTCCGTATTTTGTAAGGTAGTTATTGCTTGTTGGATTCCGGAAGACTCTGCAAGCATTGCAATTCCGTTGGCTTCTCGAGTATTTACCCCTGTAATGGATTCCAGTTCAACTTGAGTGTCAATCAGTCCAGTTAACTCGGCTTGCCTAGCTGAAATATTCTGACGAAGTTGCGCTAGTTCAGTGACTAGGGCGGTTACTTGGGCATCAATAGCTAGAAGGTTGTGTTTTTCACTAAACTCTTGGCGCTTTTGAAGGGCTTGATTTAATTGTGAAAGGGTAATTGGAAGCTGACTTTCAATAAATTCCCGTGTACTTTTCCTTTGAGTCCGACTTAGCCGAATGTCATTACTAACAAAATTATTCATTAAGCTATTAACAACTTGAACTGCCTCTGACTCATCTGGGCCACGATAAGAGACTTGGAAAATATCAGTTCTTGGCAGTGGTGAAACAGATATTTGTTCCAAAAAAGCGCGAGGATCAAGAGGCTGATTATTTTGACTCTGCAAACCAAGTTCTCTAATTGTTGGAACCAGAACAGGCTCAGTCTTAAGAATTGCCATCTGGGTGTTAAGAGCATTCTGACCTGCTCCACTGAAATTGCCGATGCCTGGAATTAGGGAGCTAGACTGATTACGACTATTCAACATGATTAAGCCACGGGCTTCGTACATTGGCTTAATATTAAGGGCATATACTGCTGAGAGAGCAAAGACACTTCCCATGGTTATTGAAAAAGCTAACCAATGACGCTTAACTAGGGAAAAATAGGTAGATAAATTGAATCCAGTATCTTGTCCTGGAATGGTTGACTTAAGTGCAGTGTTTGGGCTGAAACTATTCATAGAAAAAGCAGTAACCAAAGTTTAAACAAAAATAGACTTAATTAAAAAGCCTCTCAAAAATCAACAAAGTACTGAAGGGAGAAACAATGGTGGCCAGTCCCTCAATGAAGCGATAGCCATCTCCCTTGGGTACAAAAATAACGTCCCCATCGTCTACTTGGGTTGTGTCTGCTAATCTACTCAAGTTAACTCGCCTTTCTTCAACCTGCCCATTTGGCTGGAGTCGGAAAAATCGTACTTTACCCATATCAGCTTTATCTGTTGGCCCGCCAGCAAAAGCAATGGCTTGAGAAATGCTTATATCAGGTGGGACTTCTTTTGATCCAGGCCCCCGAACTTCTCCAATCACCTGAATTCTCACACTTTCTGGCCCATAGCTAGAGCGCGCAAGCAAATTTTGAGCAGTATTGTCGAGGCTGCTGGCTTTGGGAACAAAAATCGAATCTCCATCTCTCAGGAAAATATCCTGTGTGGCCTGGTTTGATTGAATTGCATCCCATAAATTTATGGAAATAGTCTGATTAACTCCACTTGGGGTGACTCGGGTCAACGTGACATCACGAATATTTGCTTCACGATTCACGCCACCCGCCGCCGAAATTGCTTGACTTAACGTGGGTGCTAAACGAGGTCGATCTGACTCACTACTGGATCCGCCTGACCCACTGACAGGAATTGATTCTAGTTGCACAGGCCCCGGCCGACGAACCTCTCCTGAAACCGTTACAATCACTGGTCGCAATCCTGAGAGTGTTACTTCTACACGGGGGGCAACTAAATATACCCCTAAGAGTTGCGTTAACTCCCGTTGAACTTGATCGAGGGTTTTACCCGAGGCTTGATAACGACCAAGTAATTGTAGATTGATAGTACCGTCTGGAAGGATCGCTTGAGGCGTGCCTGGAAATTCCTCGTAACCTACAACTACAACGCTAAGGAGATCGCCAACGCCTAAAAGATAGGTGTTAATATTTTCAGAATTTACTTTTGCGCTGCGCTGATTTGGTGGAGTAGATTGCGCCCAGGCCACGTTTGCTGTTGTAACCAGGCCAAGGTTAAGAAATGAACCTAGGGTCAACAGAGTCAAAGGCTTAATCATTGAGTGGTTAATCATCGCAGGATTTAGAGGCTTTGTGGCAAAAGGTAAGGAGCTCTTGGCAACAAATAGTTTAATGATGGACGAAAAATAAACTGTCCTGTCATGAAACTTGAAGCAACCATAGCATATTATGTAGTTTGATGAATCCAGGCCTCGAAAAGTTTCCTAGCTATTCTTCATCTGAAAATCAGGGAATTGGCTGTGGGATTTCCCCCTATCGGTCACAATAGGACTTAGTGCATTGAGTTCAGCCCAGGCCTGGATGGAAATAAAGCAAGGTTTTGTTGACACCATTGGAAACACCCCCCTCATCCGCTTAAACAGTATTAGTGAAGCTACCGGGTGCGAGATTTTAGGAAAAGCAGAGTTTCTCAATCCGGGCGGGTCAGTTAAGGATCGGGCAGCCCTGTTCATTATTGAGGACGCGGAAGCGCGGGGTTTATTAAAGCCTGGGGGTACTGTGGTTGAGGGCACCGCTGGAAATACAGGAATTGGCCTGGCCCATATCTGTAATGCCAAGGGTTATCGGTGTCTGATCATTATCCCCAATACCCAATCCCAGGAGAAAATTGATACCCTGCGGACGTTGGGGGCTGAAGTCCGAACGGTTCCGGCCGTACCTTATATAGACCCCAACAATTACGTCAAGCTATCGGGGCGAATTGCGGCAGAGTTAGACAATGCCATCTGGGCAAATCAATTCGATAATCTGGCCAATCGCCAGGCCCACTATGCCACCACCGGTCCGGAAATTTGGGCCCAAACTGAGGGAAGAATTGATGCCTGGGTCGCAGCTACGGGAACGGGTGGAACCTATGCGGGAGTTGCCCTATACCTAAAGGAAAAAAATCCGGCAATTCAAACGGTTCTTGCGGATCCCTATGGGAGTGGTCTCTATAGCTTTGCCAAAACTGGGGAAATTAAACTTGAGGGAAATTCAATTACCGAGGGAATTGGTAACAGCCGCGTCACCGCCAATATGGAAAATGTCCCGATAGATGACGCGATTCGGGTAGATGACCAGGAGGCTGTGAATGTTGTCTATCAATTGTTGCGAAAAGATGGGCTTTTCATGGGGGGCTCCGTGGGCATTAATGTTGGAGCGGCGATGCAGTTGGCGAAAAAACTGGGGCCTGGGCATACCATCGTGACAGTGTTGTGTGACAGTGGCTCTCGCTATCAATCGCGGTTGTTTAACTCAGAGTGGCTGGCGAGCAAAGGACTAGTCATGCCCTTGGGGGACTAGGGTGGGCAACCTAAATCCTAAAGTTCAAGACCGAAAGTGAAAAAATTAGGCCGGTTCCACTGGAGCCATGGTGAGTCCAACCCGTTTTAGTTGTAGATGGTAGAGTTCAGCTTGCTCTTGGGGGCCCACCCAAACAATCGCCTGGCCTTCAAAATGAACTTGGTGGGTTAGCTCCCAGGCCCGATCACTGGTCATGTTGGGGATATAGGCCATTAAGGACTCAGCGACGTGTTGAAAGGTATTGAAATCATCATCCAAGACAATCACTTTGTAGTTGGGATAGGGCTTGCGTGTGACTGATGTAACGGTGGATTGTCGTTCTTGGGGCAACGTCACAGCCATAGGTCAAACAGCGCAGGGTAAGTGGTAAAAATTTCTGGATTCTACTATACCAGGCCCCGTAAAGGTTCCCCAAATTGACGATTTCAGTGCAGAAAAAACCCCATACCAAAGGGCACAGGGCAAGGCAAATTAAGGTTAGTAGTTGAATTACTTGAGAGTCCGGCAAAGCTTGCAAGAAAGAAGCCTGAACCCCTTAGAAATTCAGTTCCGCTGCTTGGACTTTCTCCACTTGTTTTTTCTTCAGGACTAGCATGATCTGAGAAATTGTGATCGCCCCAAAGAAGACCAGTAACCACTTAATCCGATTCGGATCTTGGAGAACGATTTCGGTATCATGTTGACCAAAACCACCGACATTGGGGTTCGTCGTCAAGGCTTGGCCAGCGGTTACCGCATCCCCTTGGGCCACAATTAGTTCGGGGCCTGGGAGGACTGTTTCGGTCACAGATTCCCCGGACTCTTCTGTAATTGCCACGGTATAGCCGCCATCATCGGTTTTGGTAATACTGGCAATGGTTCCGGCAACGGGAGCCGTAAAGACGTTGTTATTGCTTTTGTCACCCGTGGGGTAGACCTGACCGCGCCCGCGATTGCCGCCGGCATGAACCGAATACTTACCAAAGTGGATGGTTTTATCGGAATTGGGATCGGGAGAAAGCACCGGAAAGACGATTTCCTGATACTGCTCACCGGGTAAGGGACCCACGAGAACAATATTCTGTTTATCATCGCTGTAGGGCTGGTAATAAACGCCGCTGACCTTTTCCTGTAATTCCTCAGGAATTCGATCCGGGGGGGCAATCTTGAATCCGTCCGGCAGCATCAACACCGCACCCACATTCAAGGGGCCCTTGTCGCCATTGCCCAAAATCTGCTGCACACTGGTGTCGTAGGGGATTTTCACCACCGCTTCAAACACAGAGTCTGGCAACACGGCCTGGGGCACTTCAATTTCTGTCGGTTTGGCAGCTAAGTGGCAGTTGGCACAAACAATTCGACCCGTAGCTTCCCGGGGTGATTCGTAGGCTTGTTGAGCATAGAAAGGATAGGCCGCCGCCGGCTGCATCCAGGCCAACTGTCCTAAACCTAAAACCAAGCTCAGACTGAAAAGACCAACACAAGACTTGAGAAATGCTTTAATCATCGTTGTTTTCATGGTTACCTAGGCCCACCAGGGTTCTTTACCAGTACGAAAATCAGTTTCAGTCCAAGGGGAGAAGACGACTTTATCATCGGTGACGGTGGCATTGGCCAACGCTAAGGATAGGGGAGCTGGCCCCCGAACCACTTTACCGGTGCTGTCGTATTGTGACCCGTGGCAGGGACAAATGAACTTGTTTTCGCTGATATTCCAAGGCACAACACAGCCCAAGTGGGTACAAACCGCATTCAAGCCATAGTTGGCAATGGTGTGCTCATCGGTAATCACGATGTAGGTGGGATCCCCTTTCAAGCCCTGGGCCAAGGAGCGATCTCCGGCGGGATGCTTTTCTAAATACGCACTGGCGTTAATGTCGTTGCCCAATTCATCCTTAGCCACAACACCCCCTCCAGTACCCCCAGCAGACGGCGGAATGAAGTAGCGAATGACCGGATATAACGCCCCCAATGCCGTACCTGTGACAGCACCAAAGGCCAAAAGGTTCATAAACTGCCGACGACCCATATCAGGAACATCGGGGGTTGCAGAGAGTTGAGCCATAGGTTGATTTTTTGTTAAGGAATCGAAAGTATATGGGCGGCAAAATGATTGCAATTGTTAAGCTTATTATCACATTGGATGCTCTTTCCAGCAGAAAATCCTGGGTTTTGTTGCGTTTTGTAACGACTCGATTTTGTAGATAGGAATTTAGCGATGGCCTGGCTGTGGGAGTTGCCGGAATGTGCCAGTACGAATACTTGGGCTCTAAAAAATCTGCACCAGTTACGCCATGGGGATATTATCTACACCAAGCGACAAACGGCTGGGCGCGGGCGTCAGGGGCGGGCCTGGATTTCCCCAGCGGGAGTTCTGACCTTTAGTGTTGTTCTCCAAATGCCCACATCAGCGCCCTGTGGTTTGACCTTAGCGGCTGGCCTGGCTGTTTTATACGCCATTGAAGATCTATTGCCCGCAACCCAGGGGATCCTTGGCTGGAAGTGGCCGAATGATCTCTACGCCAAGGGGCGAAAATTTGGGGGACTCTTAACTGAGGCAACCCGCTTGGGTTCAAAAAACTGGGTTGTTGTTGGGATTGGTCTTAATCGGACAGCAGAGTATGCCCAGGCCCCGGAACTGATCCAGGCCATTAGCTTGCAGGACATCAGCCAACCTGTTCCCCCTGCGGAAGCTTTAATTGAGGGAATCCGGTTCTATCTACTCCAGGCCCAGAGTCTCTGCCAGGCCAAAACCCTAACCCCTCTGATTCCCGCTCTCCATCAACGCCATATTTTGCAGGGAAAGCAGGTGGATATTGCCGTGGGGCAGGAACACCTCCAGGGTATCGTCATCGGGATTCAGGATCGTGGACAACTGGAGTTGCAATTACCATCAGGAGAAGTTCGCACCCTCGCCCAAGGTCATATCCTCAGATTCTCTACCTGACTCCTACAGGGCCAATGTGTCTAACGATGAGACGTTTTTCGACTGGGTTTGCGGCTGAGCCAACTACCGACAAAATCACTGAGATAATGACCCATTGCCCCCACCTCCAGGCCCAGAAGAATCGTCACCCAGGCCTGGTAATCGTGATGCCATAACCTCTGCAGCCAAGCAAGTACATCCGCCATACTCCACTGCCACCATCCCAGCGATTGCCCGAGAACACTGATCCCCCAGGCCATACCCCCGAGCCATAACCCTAAATAAACCAGCCGGAGACCTGTGCCAATAATTGGGCCATGGGAAAAAAAAGACCGATGGGGTAAGACCTTTTGATAGGGCCACCAGAGCCAGCGCAAGAGTCCCCAACGTTGGTAGGGCCGGGATTGAATATCTAAATCTGGACTGAGGAAATATCCACTGACCAGAACCGTGACCACTGTCAAAGTTGCCAATTCCCAGCGCTGACTCCAGGCCCCAACCCCAACCCCAGCCACTGGTGCCAGATAGCCCGTAATCCGATCATGTACCCGGCCTGAAGGCATAGGAAAACTACTAAATCATCTTGCTGTATTGAATCTTCGAGATTTGTCTGGTCGCCTATGCAAATTAAGAACTCGGCCAATATTTGGTTATTGCCAGGCCCCGAAGACCCCAGGGGTAAGATGAAAGCATTCCTCCTCAAGCAATGCAGTTGCCATGAAAGAGCATCAAATCCTGAAAATTACTCGAAAAGCGGCAATTCTCAAGGAAAAAAAAGCCCGAACGGAAACGCCCCCCACTGTTGCTGCGGATCCTGAATTTAACCGTGACACCCCTGGCCTGGTTGCGGAAAACCTGCCCCCGGAACCCTTTGCCCCAATCCCGCAAAAAAACAGAACTGCCTCTGAAACCGAAAGTCGTGAATGGTGGAGTCAACGCTGGATTGATGTTTTAGAGTCCTTTGGTTGGCGGCGGCGAATGGAGCGGGCCCGGAACTATGTGCGTGAGGGGCGGGTTTTGCAGTTGGAGTTTAAGCAAAATCAGGTTGTGGCCAAAGTTCAAGGCACCGCACCGGAACCCTATGACGTTGAGCTTTTTTTAGACCCATTTACCGACGAGCAATGGCAATTTGTGATCGAAGCGATGGCTTCCCAGGCCCTGTTTGCGGCAAAACTACTGGCGGGGGAAATGCCTAACACGATTGAAGAAGCTTTCACAAGTAGTGGCCTAAGCTTATTTCCCTACAGTAAGTTTGATATTCACAGCCAATGCTCCTGTCCTGATCCGGTGAATCCCTGTAAACACATTGGCGCGGTGTATTACCTACTAGGAGAACATTTCAGCCAGGATCCCTTTATCCTGTTCCAGTTGCGGGGAAGAACGAAAGCGGATCTGATCACCCAATTGCGGAATTTGCGGAATCAAGCCCCAACAACAGTCGCTCCAGCACCACCAGCAACCGATGTCCTTCCCCCCAGACTTTACGAGCCACCCCAACTGGATAAGTTTTGGCACTATACCGAACCCCTAGACCCGTCACTGGTGGTTGTTCTCCCCCCGGAAGATCGCTTTTCTGTGTTGAGTCTGCTTGGGCCCATTCCCACGACCACGAATCCCACCCTCACTCCCCAGGCCCATGAAACCCTGGCTGTCCTTGAGAAGGTCTATGAATCACTCAGTGAAATCGCATTGAACTTGGCTCTCCAGGGAAGCTCAGATTAAATGTCGTGATTTCAATATTCCTTCAAGAACTGTTGGAATATATTTTCAGAATCCAAATAATAATGCTCCTTCAATCCCAGGCGATACAAACTGTTTCCACAGGAAAATTTAGGATTCAGGTTCAAGGGTCGTGAGAATAGTTTTTAGATTATCAACCAGGCCGGGTAATGCAATCTGAACAGTATCCCAAAGCACTTGCAGATCCAAATCATCATATTCATGGGTTAAACGATTTCGCATTCCGATGATTTGCCGCCAAGGAATATTTGATAATATGGCTTGAGTTTCCGGGGAAATCCGGCGGGCTGCTTCTCCAATGATGGTCAACTGACGCATAACCGCAGCTTGACGCATTAAGTCTTTTTCAAATACTTCCCATTCGATGCCTTCAACAAAGTCTTGGGCTAACTTTGCAGCTTCAAACATATCCTCTAGGTAATTGGGTTCACGAGGCTTCATAGATTACTTGTGCAGAATTTAAAATAGCTCGAGAGCGGGATGAATTTCGACTCTCTTCAATTCCTCGACGACTTATTAAGTCAACTTTGCGATGGAAAAATCTTTCAAAATCGTCTTGCATATCTACCAAATCAAACAGAGTCCAATGAGCATCCTCAGTGAATAAAACTAGTAAATCAATGTCACTCTGATCTGGATTAAAGTCATCTCTTAAGACGGAGCCAAACACTGCAAGTTCTTGAATTTTCCAACGTTGACATAGCTCAGGAATTTTGCTGAGATCAACTAAAGTCTCTATTTTCTGATTTTGAGTTGTGAACATAACTATGCATCCTTTGGAAATTAGCAATTACAACTCTGATGCTAAAACTTTACCCTCAACAGGTTCATATTCATCTTCCAATAACCAGGCCTGGTCTTCTTCATAGCTGGCACAACTAAAAATTAATTTATAACGCTCTGCCGGATCATAAATGTGATATGTCCCTGATGGTGAGCTTAATAACAGCAATAAGTAGGGCGGGGTCAACATGGCATCCATCCAAACCTCAGCAAAAGCCCATTCACTTTTGACTGGATCGAGTTCTGGGGATGATGTGCCATCATAAATAGGTTGCGGCATAGGTTAGGGCTTGTTGAATATCTTCATCGTCAAGTTCAGGAAATTCTTGATAAAGTTCTTGTCGGTCGGGGTAAAGGGCTAAAAGTTCCAAAACTCTCCGCACAGTTAAACGCATATTGCGAATGCAAGGTTGACCATTCATCTGAGCAGGATTGCTAGTGATCCGATCTAATTTCATAAATTAAGCTCCGAGGAGAATCAACAAAATATTTCACCGCTAATTTAGAAAGCTTTGGGCTGAAACTTATCATCATTCAAAATTACGATATTCTCTCCTGACTGTGCCAAGACAAATAACCCCTTACGATAGGCATAACGAGCAATATCTTCAGGAACAACCATTGCGGCAACTGCACCTAAAGCCCGAACATCCGCATAACGGGGCATTAACTGCTTAAATTTCCCCAAGCGTTCTAAATGTTCATCCACATCGGCTTGAGACAGCTTACTTTTAACTTCAATTAGTACAGCTTCCGTGGTGTTAACCGCTAAAATATCAATTTCAATGCTGCCCTCTGGTTTCTTGATAGAAATATTAGTGGCAAGTTCATGAACCTCAATCCCACGCTCTTGAAACAGTTTTACTGCCACAGGCCGGACTTGGCACTCGACAAACTCCCCAAGACGATTACCCAATTTTCCAACTTGGCGGTTGACTTCTTGGATTTGGCGTTCTGTTACGTTCTGGGTTTCAATCAGTTGACCTAAAAGTTCCCAAACTTGATCAGATGTGGTCGTCATAATAAACATGCAAACTAAAAAGTTAGATTTTCAAATCTTGGAATTCTGTAGAGTTTTGAATGCTCAATTTTTCCTTGATATCCTGCCATCGTTAGTTCTTTAGTCTTATCTTCTGCTTCGGCCTCAGTCCATCGTGGGTCTAAAAGGATATGCTCAATAAGATTATTTGGATCGCAGTTAAACCTTTTTATTCCTGCTGGTTCTTGATGAGTATTAGCTAAATCACCAAAGAGTAAACGAACCTTTGAAAGAATATGTTTAAAAAGAGTAATTGAATTACAGTTAAAGCTTTTTATTTCTGATGAATCTTGATTAAGATTATCTAAATCATCAAAGAGCAAACGAACCTCCGATTCATGAGCAAAAGCCATTCGCTTAATCAATAATGACTTTGCAATGGCAAAATTACTTGAATCCAATAGAGCATCAGAAAAGCTCAAGTTATGTAGCCAACCTTCTAACTCTTCTTCAGTGACATATTGTACTTTGCCCAAAAAACATGAAATATCGGAAAAATTATTAAACTTTGAATATATTGTTCTAAAAAGTTTTCCTGCTTGAACTTTTATTCTTACCCCTCTCTTTTTGTCAGGAAGATATATACGCCACATTGCATCTGTTTCATGCTCTTGATCCGTCCAACATTGAGCGTAAAAATTATCGGTCACACTGGAAAGATTGACTTTAAATCCATTACTCATTGGAATTGAGCATTTTGAGAGAATGTTCTCGAATGGATCATCCCATTTCCAAGGCTTGACCAATGCATTTGTTTGATTCTGAATTAAGTCAAGTGCATATTTAAAATCAAACATCCTCCATAAAAACTGCTCCTCGTTTATGTTAATGAGATTACTACTGGGAATGATTTCCATATCGATTTGATAACTTCTCAAAGATAAATCACAAATGATAGACAGTGGGAACACTTTATTTGTGTACTTTAAGGAAAGTGGTTTTGAAAAGTATCAAAAGAGAGACCTTAGCTGATGGGCTATACTGAAGCCAACAATTTTGACTCCTCCTCTGCTGAAATTAACCGCCCCTCGTCTTCAAAACCAGCCACCTGATCAAAGTACAAATAGCGATAGAGGTCAGCCGCTAAGGGATCAATTTTCTTGGTCACGATGTTCAAATACTCCTCCACCGTGGGAATCCGCCCTAACAGTGCACACACCGCCGCCAACTCTGCCGAACCCAAATAAACCCGCGCTCCTTTGCCCATGCGATTGTTAAAGTTCCGGGTTGAGGTGGAAAACACCGTCACGCCATCTGCCACCCTGGCCTGGTTTCCCATACAGAGCGAACATCCCGGCATTTCTAACCGCGCCCCCGCCGCCGCAAATGTGGCATAGTAGCCTTCTTCCTTCAGTTGTTGTTCATCCATCCGGGTTGGGGGAGCAATCCACAGTCGCACCTTACATGCACCCTCACCTTCCAATACCTTCGCCGCTGCCCGATAGTGACCAATGTTTGTCATGCAGGAGCCAATAAACACCTCATGGATCGGATCACCGGCACATTCTGACATCAACTTGATATTGTCTGGGTCATTGGGAGCCGCCACGATTGGTTCTTTAATTTGGTCTAAATCCACCTCAATCACATCGGCATAGACCGCATCGGCATCCGCAGACAGCAACACAGGATTCGCCAGCCACTCCTCCATTTTCTTCACCCGCCGCAGAATCGTCCGGGCATCCCCATATCCCCGCGCCACCATGTTTTTCAGCAGGGCCACATTGGAGCGTAAATAGGTGGCAACGGTTTCTTCACTGAGTTTGATCGTGCATCCGGCGGCAGAACGCTCGGCAGTGGCATCCGTCAATTCAAAGGCCTGTTCCAACTGCAAATCTGGGAGGCCTTCCATTTCAATGATTTTGCCGGAATAAACATTGATTTTGTTTTCCTTAGCCACTGTCAACTTACCCTGCTGCATCGCCACATAGGGAATCGCATTGACAATATCCCGCAACGTCACGCCCGGTTGTAACTGCCCCTTAAACCGCACCAAGACCGACTCCGGCATATCCAAGGGCATCACCCCCAAGGCCGCAGCAAAGGCCACTAACCCCGATCCGGCTGGAAACGAAATCCCCAACGGAAACCGCGTATGGGAGTCGCCCCCTGTCCCGACCGTATCCGGCAACAACATCCGATTCAGCCAAGAGTGAATAATCCCATCCCCCGGCCGGAGGGAAACCCCACCCCGCGAGTTAATAAAGTCCGGTAAATCCTTATGGGTTTTGATATCCACAGGCTTAGGATAGGCCGCAGTATGGCAAAAACTCTGCATCACCAAATCAGCCCCAAACCCCAAACAGGCCAACTCCTTCAGTTCATCCCGCGTCATCGGCCCCGTCGTATCTTGAGAGCCCACCGTTGTCATCACCGGTTCGCAATAGGTTCCGGGTAATACTCCTGGCAATCCACAGGCCTGTCCGACCATTTTTTGGGCCAAGGTAAACCCGTGGGACACCGTTGCCGGAATGCTGGGCCGGGTAAAGACAGGACTCGGTTCTAGGCCCATCGCCGCCCGGACTTTATCGGTGAGTGTCCGCCCAATCAGTAAGGGAATCCGGCCCCCAGCCCGAACTTCATCCAAAATCGTATCCGGTTTGAGTTGGAACGTGGCAATCACCTCCCCCGCGGCATTTTTGATCTCGCCTTGGTAGGGGTAAATCGTGATCACATCCCCGGTGTTCATCTGGGTGACATCGCATTCAATCGGCAACGCGCCCGAATCTTCCATCGTGTTAAAGAAAATCGGAGCAATTTTTCCGCCGAGGCAATAGCCACCCGTGCGTTTATTGGGAACAAAGGGAATATCGTCCCCCGTATGCCAAAGAACTGAGTTTGTCGCTGATTTCCGAGAAGACCCCGTTCCAACCACATCCCCCACATAGGCCAGCGGATGTCCGAGTTTTTTCAGTTCTGTAATCGTCTCTAAACTTCCCGGTTGGCGGCTTTCCAGCATGACGGTGGCGTGGAGGGGAATATCGGGGCGGGTGGTGGCGTGGGGGGCCGGTGAGAGATCGTCCGTATTGGTTTCGCCAGGGACTTTGAAGACCGTGACCGTAATTGCTTCGGGTAATTCTGGCCGACTGGTAAACCAGGTGGCATCGGCCCAGGCCTGGAGAACTTGTTGGGCGTAGGTGTTCCCGTTTTTGGCAAGTTCCTGAACATCGTAAACCGCATCATAGACCAGCAGGGTTTTGCTCAAGGCCGCCACGGCAGTTTCAGCTAATTCAGACTGTTCAGAGCTGAGTAAATCCACCAGAGCCTGGACGTTATAGCCCCCCAGCATTGTCCCTAGCAATTCCACCGCCTGCTTGCGCCCCACGAGTGGACTGGTGATTTCACCCTTGGCAACCCCCGTTAAAAATCCTGCTTTCACATAGGCCGCCTGATCCACACCGGGGGGAACCCGATCCCGAAGTAAATGCAATAGATAATCCGCTTCTCCGGCGGGCGGTGATTTCAGCAGTTCACACACCTGGGAGGTTTCTGCGGCAGTTAGGGGAAGTGGCGGAATCCCAAGTTTGGCCCGTTCAGCGGTTTGTTGGCGATAGGCGGTTAAAACATTCAGGGTTTCAGGGGTGGCCACGTCAAATCTCTCCCAAGGAAGCTAGAAAATCTTAAGCCTAGTTATTTCAGGCCCTACTTTCCAGATTACGACATCTCTCTTGGGGGCAAACTGTAGCCTTGGGCACGGCAATGACGGATTTCCGGCGGGAGGGATTAAGATTTACATCATTGACTTGCTAATTTCAAAATTATTCTCATTTCTAAGATTGACTAATTTCTATTGCCGAGCTGGTTCAAATGAATTCCCAGATTCCCAGGCCCCGGTCTCGAAATATCCGCAGAAATCTGAGGATTGCCAGTTAAACTAATCATGTAAGGAATAGACCATCGAAAAGTTTCCATTAGTCCGAACTATTCCCAAGGTTTGAGCTGGTGTTACTGCCGATAGCACCCGGAATTTTCTAAGTTTGTCCAGCATTTTCACTCCTATTGCGTCATTTGGGCCTGCCATGCCAGCGTCTTTTTTTCCGTCTCTTTACCAGGTCAATACGCGGGTTTGGCTCCAGGCCAGGGCTCAGGACTCCCAGCATTCCCTAACCCTCGATGATGTTGCCGATGCCGAATTAGATCGGTGGGCAGAGTTGGGATTTGATTGGATTTGGTGTTTAAGCGTTTGGCAAACCAGTCCAACGAGTCAAGCTGTTTCTCGCACTTTTGGCCCTTGGCAAACCGAATTTCAAGCTCAATTACCTGACATCGAAGAATGCGATATTTGTGGCTCAGGGTTTGCGATTCAAGCCTATGAAGTGTTACCTAGCCTGGGGGGAAATGCGGCCCTAGCTCGATTTCGGCAACGCTTAGCCAGTCGGGAACTTAAGTTAATGTTGGATTTTGTTCCCAATCATGTCGGCCTCGATCATCCCTGGGTCGTGACTCATCCAGAGTTTTTTATTGCGGGGACTAAGTCCGATTTGGCGGCCCATCCCGATTGGTATTATCAAGGCCTGGAGACGCCAAGAGGGGGATTCTTTGCCCATGGACGCGATTACCATTCCTCTAACTGGCCCGACACCCTGCAACTGAACTATGCTGAACCCGGCCTGGTGGCGGCAATGACGGAAGAATTACTCCAGATTGCGAGTTTGTGTGACGGGGTGCGCTGTGACATGGCGATGTTGGTTTTGCCGGATATTTTTGCTCAAACCTGGGGAATGACCGGACTGCCATTTTGGGAAGATGCTATTTGTAAAGTTCAGTATCAGTATCCAGAGTTTTGTTTTTTGGCGGAAGTGTACTGGGGCCTGGAGTGGCGACTGCATGAGGTGGGCTTTACCTACTCCTACGACAAAACGCTTTATGATCGGCTGTGTTCTCACCAGGCCAGGTCAGTCAGAGAGCATTTATCCGGAAACTTCGAATTCCATGCCCAATCCGCTCATTTTTTAGAAAACCACGATGAAGAACGAGCCGCGACTACCTTTCCCTTTGAAATTCACCAAGCCGCCGCCATCATCACTTATCTGAATCCCGGTTTGCGCTTTTTCTATGAGGGCCAACTTGAGGGAAATCCCCACCAGATTGCTCCCCACCTCCGCCGTGCCCCCCAGGCCCCGGTTAACCCGACCATTCAAGCCTTCTACCAGCAGCTATTAATGACCCTACACCAACCGATTTTTCGCGCTGGCACCTGGGAACTATTAACCTGTCGCCCGGCCTGGTCAGAAAATTACAGTTGGGAAAATTTCGTCGCCTGGGCCTGGTCAGACCTCAAAACCCTAGCCCTAGTGGTGGTTAATTACGCGCCCTACGCCAGCCAATGTTATCTGAATCTTCCCTGGCCAGAATTGTCGAACCATGACTGGTGGTTACAGGATCAACTGAGTGCGGCGGGCTATGAGCGGCAAGGGGCAGACTTAACTTCCCGCGGATTATATTTAGACATGCCGGCCTGGGGATACCATCTGTTTGACTTCAGCCCGCTTTAGTCGATACGGGGCCTGAATTGAAGCTGCTCTCGGCTTGGCCTGGGGATTTTCGGGGCTGAATAGCTAGGTGACAGTTGCAACATTTACTAAACCCAGTCCGTCAACATAGGGGTGATCTTCCACTGCTCCCGATTAATTTTGAATATCAGTGAGTAATGGAACAAAGTGTAATCTAAATCACCCATTTATGGGTTTCCCTTGCGCTATAACAAAATAAGATTCTTCGATACCTTTTTGACAGTCCTTTTAAAAGCAATTTAGTTGTTTAATCCTTTCTCAGAAACGTTACAAATTTAAAAGTTTTACTCATTTTTCTAATCGTTTAATCCCTGATTTTGCAGTGCAAGTGATCATGTTGCTTGCCATGTAGGAGTTGTTAGGTCTATGTTTGGTTCAAGTTTGCTCCATTTCCCTGTCGCCCCTCCCCGCACCCTTTTGATGAGGTTTCGCCAAAAACTAGAATCCATTAATGTGCGCCATCAAGGGCGAGCCCATTGGGTATGTCGCTGGATTCCGGCCCAGTGCCCCTTTGAACGGGATATTAAAATTGGCCCCTGGCAATTTCATATTCCAGCGATGTGTCAGTTGAATCCCTTCTACGAACAACTCATGGTCTTAAGGTTTCGGGCCCTTTGTTATTTGGCTGATGAATGTGGAGAAGATATTAGTCAATACTGCTAGAAAAAACTAATTAATCCATCAATCCAGGCCCCGGCGGGCAAAAATCTAAAACCTCCTGCCAAATCTTCTCTAAATTTTCCTGAAGACTGTGGTCATCCCTGAGAATTTTTACCTCAACCCAGGGCCGCTTTTCGGCATAGGCTATGCTCACAGAGGCTGGAATAATTTCATCCCCATCTCCATGAAAAATTAGGGTGGCAACGGGCCGATTTAACTCAGATTGAATGTAGGTTTTGAGATCGGTAACAAACCCGTAATTCAGGGCCTGCTTACTGCCATAGGTGTAATGATCGACTTCAATAAACCCCTGGCTTTCCCAAGCCTGTAATATATCCGTTAACTGGGCGAAATAGACCTGATAAAAATCAAATGCGGGGGCGAGGAGAATGATTTTTCCCACCTCTATCTCAGCTTGCGCGACCCAGGCCGCGGTTAGTCCACCGAAACTTGAGCCAATTAACGTGACTGGGCCTTGATGACGGTGGATGAATTTGCGAACGGTTTGAATATTTCGGGTCAGGCTAAAATCCCTAAAACTGGGTTGATTCAGGTCAAGGCAGTGGAGTTGAATGCCTAATTCCTGAAACCGTTCCTTAAAATAAATGCCCTTGGCTGACTCGGGCCCCGAGGCAAATCCATGGAGGTAGATGTAGGTTGAATTTGGATTGGGGATCATGAATCTCGGGAATCTAGCGGCCAGGAGTAAAAATCAATGAACTTGGCCCCCTAAACGGCACCCAGCAATGGTCTGACTCTGAACCCAATGCTTCAAAACCCCTAGATCGAGGCCTGGGGTTGACCCACTGAGATTGGTACAGCCTGGCCAAACTGCTCAAAGACAACCGTGGGGGTTGAACCAAAGGCGGAAATTTGCACGACTCGAACATCATTGGCCAAAATGTCGCCTACCTGTACGGTGCGCGTCACCGATTCCCCCGGAGCACGAATAATGGCCTGGGGACTGCCCCCGACTAAGGCAACACCAAAGACCTGCACGGCCTGGGCATCTTTTGGTTCGGGAAGGCTGGGAATTACAATTGTGCCACCGTTGCCCGAAGTACTAGTACCATTATTGCCAGCACCGGGGCCGCTATTGGCAGGAACCTCCGGTGGTTTGGGGGGGCGGACATTGGCGAAGGGATTATTACGACCAACCTCTGCCTCTTGGACAAGGACATTAACCCGAGCAACT
>CAZZCG010000017.1:0-77524 GCA_964653145.1 uncultured Synechococcus sp.
CAACCACTGCCAAATTCGGCTCCGGTCGCTGTGGTTGCGGTAAAGGCTGCTGGGACATTCAGTTGAGCATTAGCACCGAAAATAATTCCCGCTGGATTGAGGAGAAAAAAATTGGCAGAACCCCCAGTAACTTGGAGTAAACCATTAATTAGGGAAGGATTACCTCCATTAACACCAGCCAAAATGTTTTGGAGTTGTGGGTTAGCGATAAAGTTGGCAATTTGATTCTGGCTCAAGCCAAACTCTTGGAACAAATGAAAAAGGTTCCTGCCATCTCCAGAAGTCCGACCACCACTGATATTAAATTGCTGTCCGTTAATTTCAATGATTGTGTCCGTACCATTGGCAGCTGGAATGATGTTAATGTTTTGCCCAAAGACCGGGGCAGGAACCGACAGCGTGGAAACAATCGTACACCCCAGGCCAAAAGCTTGCCAAGGTGATGATTTTAACCACTGAAAAACTGGATTCATGTTTGCCCACCTCAGATTCACCCTCGAGACCAGAAATCAGAATTAAACCCTGCGAACGGTTGTTTCTGACTATCAAATAGTTGAGCATTTAGGGTTTGATGCAGGAAATATAAAGTTCAGCAAAATGAGAACTTCCCAGAAAAGTCTGCAATCTAAATCGCTCAGCTACTTAACATAGCCTAGTTTTAGCAGAGGGAATGAGGGTGATCAAGGGGCACGAGGAGTCTTTACGTTCTGGCCTAGGGCCGACGATGGGATTGACGCGGACGAAAATTCGCAACTGACTGCACTAGGCCCAGGGCCAAGGCATTTGCTATCAAAGACGAGCGGCCATAACTCAGCCATGGCAACGGAATCCCAGTTACAGGAGACAAACCAATGGTCATACCGATATTGATCGCCACCTGAAAAATAATCATTGAGACCACGCCAATGGCCAGCAAGGAACCAAAATCATCGGCGGCACTATTGGCAATCATGATCATTCGCAGGCAGATAAACCAGATCAAGGCCAGGACTAACAATGCCCCCCACAGTCCCATTTCTTCACCGATTGCGGAAAATATAAAGTCTGTATGTTGCTCCGGAATAAAGCCGAGTTGAGTTTGGGTTCCCTGGGTAATCCCTTGGCCAAAAATACCGCCGGCACCAATGGCAATACGAGATTGGATCAGGTGATACCCACCGCCGAGGGGATCCTTATCGGGATTGAGAAACAGGGTAATCCGATCTTTCTGGTAGTCATGGAGCAGATTCCAAACCAATTGCCCCAGGCCACCGCTGGTCAAGTTCAAAACCACTGCCCCAACAATACCCAGTAAGCCCAGGGGTAAACTCCACCAGGCCACCAAAGCCATGGCAACAATCCAGACCAGCCATAGCCAGACGGCCAAATTATGGGGCAAGGGCAAACCCAAGATAATGACCGAAACTAACGGCGAAACGATGAGGATAATCCAACCGATGTGGGCGTTGGCCCAATAGAGCATTCCCAGGGTAATCGCCACAAAGACGAGGGCCGTCCCCAGGTTTGGTTGCTCCAGGATCAAGCCCATGGGCAAGATTAAGGCACCGACCACCCGCAAAATTCCCATCAAAGTGTTCGCTGGTTTGCGATGGAGGAGGGCCGCCATGGTGATGATCACCCCAATCTTGGCAAATTCTGAGGGCTGGACATTAAAACCGCCAATCTCAATCCACCGCTGGGCCCCTAAAGCCGTTACACCAAATATTGTCACCGCCACCAGCGAGAGGTTTGTTACCGCATAGGTGTACCAGTGCCAGGCCTGGAGCGTATCGTATCGCCAGCGGGCAATCAGTAACGTCACACCCACCCCAACAATTGCCGTAATCAGGTGATCTAACCAGTCGGACTGCTCTTTGCCAAAATCAATACTGTAAATTGAGGTCACGCCGATGGCCAACAAGCCCATTACCGCCCCCATCAACCACCAATCAATGTGCTGCCAGGGCCGCCACCAAGTACACCAGGCCTGCCAAAATTTAAATAACCAAGTTTGCACCAAGGGCGGACGGGAGGAAGAGATCGGCATAGGTATTGGGGTAACTAAATCCAGAAACTTTAAAAACTCAGGCAAGGGATGGGACTGTAAGTCGGCATTTTTGGCTGTATTCGCCTAAGTGCTTCAGGGATAAGGAATTCCTAAAAAAAACTCAATGCCACCAATGGGTTAATACATTGGAGCGTGGCCCCAGAACCCACCGGAGATGCCTGAACCTACCCCTGCTATAGTATCCTGAAGTTACCTTTGTCCTACTCAAATATTCTCCAGAAATAAATCCATGATTGAACCCCTCCTCTGCGGCATTGTCCTGGGCTTGATCCCTGTAACCTTAGCGGGTTTATTTGTCGCAGCTTATCTTCAGTACAAACGTGGCGATCAACTTGGCATTTAGCTGTTGCTTTTGAAAGTCACTTCTGCTCCATTATTTCCCTAGCCCGTCATCTATTTTGGTTAAGTCTGTGGTGCCAATTTTTGGGCTAAATCTGCCGAATAAGTTGGCTTGGCGATAAAAATTTACCGACCAGGAGTTGTAGTTTGCGCTATCTTTTTACTTCGGAATCTGTGACCGAGGGACATCCAGATAAAATCTGTGATCAAGTTTCCGATGCAATTCTTGATGCCCTCCTGACCCAGGACTCCCACAGTCGGGTGGCCGCTGAAGTGGTGGTCAATACTGGCCTGGTTCTGATTACGGGGGAAGTCACCACGCAAGCACAGGTCAACCTTGTTGATATTGTCCGTCACAAAATCGCTGAAATTGGCTACACCGACGCTGACAATGGGTTTGCGGCCCACAGTTGTACGGTTCTTGTTGCCCTAGACCGACAGTCCCCGGATATTGCCCAGGGGGTGGACTCAGCCCAGGAACAGCGGGAACAATTGAGCGACTCAGAATTGGACAAAATTGGCGCAGGTGACCAAGGGATCATGTTTGGTTACGCCTGCAATGAGACCCCTGAGTTGATGCCCTTACCCATTAGCTTGGCCCACCGGGCAGCCCGTCGATTAGCGGAAGTACGAAAAGAAGGAAAACTGCCCTACCTCCGACCCGATGGCAAAACCCAAGTCACGGTGATCTATGAGGACGGTAAGCCCGTTGGCATCGATACGATTTTGATTTCAACCCAACATACCGCCACTATTGGAGAGATTTCGGACGATAAAGCTGTCCAGGCCAGGATCAAAGAAGACCTCTGGAACTATGTGGTTCAGCCCATCTTTACGGATATTGCGATTAAACCCGATGCCCAAACTCGCTTTTTTGTCAATCCCACGGGCAAATTTGTCATTGGTGGCCCCCAAGGAGATGCTGGGTTAACGGGTCGCAAAATCATTGTTGATACCTATGGGGGCTACTCTCGCCATGGGGGTGGGGCCTTCTCTGGCAAGGATCCAACCAAGGTTGACCGCAGTGCCGCCTATGCAGCCCGTTATGTGGCCAAAAATATTGTGGCGGCGGGCCTGGCAGACAAGTGTGAGGTTCAACTGAGCTATGCCATTGGGGTGGCGCGACCGGTCAGTATTTTTATTGATACCTTTGGCACTGGTCAGGTGGATAATCAGGACTTGATGAGTCTAGTCGAAAAGACCTTTGAACTGCGACCGGCGGGAATGATTCAGGCCTTTGGACTGCAAACCTTACCAAGTCAGCGGGGCGGCCGATTCTATCAGGATGTGGCAGCCTATGGTCACTTTGGTCGTAATGACCTGGATTTACCCTGGGAAAAAACAGATAAAGTTGACTCCCTAAAAGCAGCCCTCTAGTGCCACGCTGGTCAATTCCATTTTGGTTTGAGCTGTAAACTCTTGAATTTCTGAAATGAGCCCGAGGTGATTGCTAAAAGGCAGTTGCCCTGGGTCAATTTCTTACCTTACAAAAAAACTGCTAGGAATAGTTCCCCAGCAGCAGGTCAGGAATTAAATTTTCTCGATTTCGGAAAATTCCAGCAAGTTAGCCCACGGCTTCAAAATAGACTTTGGATTTGACGGGATCCGGATTCATGGTTTTTTCTCCGGGTTGCCAACCGGCGGGACAGACTTCATCGGGATGGGATTGGACGTATTGAATCGCCTGTAACACCCGCAAGGTTTCGTCCACACTCCGACCAAAGGCTAAGTTGTTGATCGTGGCGTGTTGGATTACCCCTTCTTTGTCAATGATGAACAAACCGCGCAGGGCCACCCCTTCTTCGGTCAAGACATTGTAGGCAGTGCTGATTTCTTTTTTCAGGTCAGAGACGAGGGGATATTTCAGATCACCGACACCACCCGCTTTGCGATCACTTTGGGTCCAGGCCAGGTGGGAGAATTGGCTATCCACCGAAACACCCAAAATTTCGGTATTGATGCTGGAAAATTCGCCGTACCGATCACTAAAGGCAATAATTTCGGTCGGGCAGACAAAGGTGAAGTCTAAGGGATAGAAAAACAAGACCACATATTTGCCACGATAATCCGAGAGCTTGATCTCCTTGAACTCTTGATCGTAAACGGCTGTAGCGGCGAAATCCGGGGCCAACTGCCCAACTTGTAAACAACCTTCTGCCATGGGAATATGCTCCTAACAATATGAAAAACAGCAAAAACTGTGGTGGGGAACTGAACGGGGTAGGATTGTTACATTCAGTTACATCCCTTGCTCTCACCATATCATAGTCATAACGATTTTGAGTAACTCTTCCCAAGGCAGGCCACCCCATGAAGCTGAAACAATTGATTTCCCTGGGTTTTCTGGTGTTTATCCCGATTTCGGTAGCGGCTGAATATTTGCATTGGGGCACGTTAACCGTCTTTTTTACCTCAGCCTTGGGCATAATTCCCCTAGCCATTTGGTTAAGTACGGCAACGGAAGAAGTGGCGTTAGCGACCGGCCCGACGATTGGCGGCTTACTCAATGCGGTGTTTGGGAATGCGACTGAGTTGATTATTGCCCTGGTGGCGTTGCGGTCTGGCCTGGTGGATATTGTTAAGGCAAGTATCACTGGGACGATTGTCAGTAATCTACTGCTGGTGATGGGCCTGTCGATGTTTTTAGGCGGCTTGCGGTTCAAAGAGCAGGAATTTGCGCCCGTGGTGGCTCGGGTGAATGGCTCCTCAATGACGGTGGCGGTGGCGGCGATTTTGCTCCCGGCAATGGTGATTTTTACCTCAAAAGGGGTGAGTGAGGCCGCGATTGGGCATATGTCCGTGGTGGCAGCGGTTGTGATGATTCTGGTTTATGGGTTAACGCTACTGTTCTCCCTAAAAACCCACAGCTATCTCTATGAAGTCAGCCAGGTGGATTTGGCAGAAGAAGCAGAAACCGGTCATAAACCCAATTTAGTCCTGTGGGTCTCAGTCTTGGTGGTTGCCACCTTGGGAGTAGCCTTTGAGTCAGAAATTTTTGTCGGAGTTGTGGAAGAAGCTACGGCGGGCCTGGGGTTGACGCCACTGTTTACCGGGGTGATTTTGTTGCCTTTGGTGGGTGGGGCAGCGGAATATGTGACTTCGGTGCGGGTGGCCATGAAAAACAACATGGATTTAGCAGTTTCCGTGGCTATGGGGTCGAGTTTATTAGTGGCGTTGCTAGTGGCTCCCATCCTTGTGATTGTTGGCCAGGCCCTAGGGCAACCGATGGATTTAAACTTTAACCCCTTTGAAGTCGTGGCCGTGATTATTACCGTAGCCGTGGCCAATTTAATTAGTCTTGACGGCCGCTCGAACTGGTTAGAAGGAGCTTTATTACTGGCCACCTATGCCATCCTGGGAACAGCATTTTATTTTCATCCGCCCGTTTAATTTATTGTCTGAAGTTTCATGAAAATTGCCACTTGGAACGTCAACTCAATTCGGACAAGGCTAGATCAGGTTTGCCAGTGGCTCCAGGCCAATCCGGTGGATGTGCTCTGCCTACAGGAAACCAAAGTAGTGGATGAACTATTTCCCCAGGCCCCGCTGATAGAACTCGGCTATCACATCTATACATCGGGACAAAAAGCCTATAACGGAGTTGCGATTCTCAGTCGGGAGCCAGTTGCCGAAATTTCCACGGGGTTTAGTCCGGTGCTAGGGGATGTGGGTAGCTTAGATGAACAAAAACGACTGATCACCGGGATGATTGGGGCCCATATGCGCGTGGTCAATGTTTATATTCCCAACGGTTCAGCAATGGGATCGGACAAGTATGAGTACAAGTTGGCCTGGTTAAACACCCTTAAAACCTACTTAGCAACCCTACAAACCACATCCCCTGAAGAAATTGTTATTTGTGGGGACTTTAATATTGCCCCAGAAGATATTGATATCCATGACCCCACCGGCCGGGAAACCCACATCATGGCCACGGATGCAGAACGAGAAGCCTTAGAAACCATCGCGGCCTTGGGGTTTCAGGATAGTTTTCGCAAATTTACAACTGAACCCGGTCATTACAGTTGGTGGGACTATCGCACGGGGGCCTTTCGCCGGAATCAGGGTTGGCGGATTGATCATCACTATGTCACTGCCGGATTGTACGCCCAGACCCAGAGTTGTGTGATTGATACGGCCCCGCGCAAACTCGAAAAACCCAGTGATCATGCCCCGGTCATTCTTGAACTTGCAGGGAGTCGGTAGGGCTGAGGGTAGAATACGGTGTGACGGATTGGGGCCTGGTATGACACCCGTAAATGCTGAGAATCAAGATGAGTTAGAGCGTATTCGCCGCCAGTTTGACTTTGGTCCCTATCCCCGAATTGCCCTGGATAAATCCCCCAAGGGTGAAACGAATAGCCTTTTCATCCACAACCTAGTGACCCCCTATTACCTCCGCTATCAAAAGGTTTTTAATCCTGAGGGGGCTCTGATTCTGGATGCCGGCTGTGGCAGTGGCTATAAATCTTTGATGCTGGCAGAAGCCAATCCGGGGGCCAAAATTGTTGGCGTGGATCTCTCAGAGGAATCCGTCAAAATGGCTCGGGAGCGGCTAAAACACCACCAGTTTGAGAATGTTGAATTTCATGCCCTCACCATTGAAGAACTACCCAGCTTGGGTCTGCAATTTGACTATATTAACTGCGACGAGGTCTTATACCTGGTTCCCGACGCGGTGACAGCCCTCCAGGCCATGGGGCAAGTTCTCAAACCTCAAGGGATTATTCGGGCGAACCTCCACAGCAGTTTACAACGGGCCGCATTTTTCCGGGCCCAGGAATTGGCAGGAATCATGGGCTTGATGGACAGTAACCCCGAAGAGATGGAAATGAAACTACTCCAGGAAATTATGGGGGAACTCAAAGATGGGGTGGACTTAAAGGCCCGGGCCTGGAATCAGAAATATGAAGGTGAAAATGTCGCGGAACTTTTGCTGGCTAACCACCTGTTGGTGGGGGATAAGGGCTTTCGGATGCGAGATGTATTTGCCATTATTGCCCAGGCCGGATTGGACTTTATCAACATGGTCAACTGGCGTAAATGCAACCTGGAGGAATTATTTAAGGATCCGCAAAACCTCCCATCTTTTTTAGCCATGAGTTTGCCCGATGTCCCTGAAACAGTCAAGTTAGAACTTTATGAACTAATCCATCCCACCCACCGCCTGTTAGATTTTTGGTGCGGCCATCCCGATGTGGCTTCCTCGGAACTGGTCTCGCCCTTGGATTGGGATGACGATACGATGCTCCAGGCCAGGGTTCACCTACACCCACAACTACGCACCCCTGAAATTAAAACCAAATGGGAGAGCTATATCCAAGAGCGGGTGGTGGTGGATTTAGGGGCCTTTATGAGTGTGACGACCACCTCTCAAATCTATGTCGATGGCCTGGTCTTGAGTTGCCTGTTGCCGTTGTTTACGGAGCCATGGTCAGTGTCAGCCCTAGTACAACGGTGGTTAGACCTATCGCCTCGGGATTTGCTCACCCATGAACCCCTTTCCCCAAACCAGGCCCTGTCCCTTGTGCGTCAATTTCTCCATCGCCTGGAACCCTGTCTATTTGTCCTGATTGAACCTAGCCATTAACTTTAGTAACGTGGTTCACTGATTCAGTTAAGAACGAGTTACAAATCCCTAACGACTCGGAACAAGCTCGATACTAATCCTGTCACTCGGAATCAGACCAACACGGTCAGGGTTTATAGCCACCCTCAGGGGTTCACTAACTGGCGGCTTGCTAACTGTTGCCCCATTGAACGTTTCTGAAAAGTCTATCTCCAATCATTTCTGCCACCAGTAAATACTCAGAAGTCCTGTTCCTAGGGGTTTTCAGTATTTTTGATGTCATGCCCAAGTGAAATCATGCCCAAGTGAAATGTTGAGAACCTTTAATCTCCTTCAACCTATTAACTATTGAAAAAAATATGAACGAAAAAACTGAATTACCGGCTGTCCTACCTGGGCCTACGGTAAAGTCCTTTCCACAGCTTTTTTGGGGACTGGTGGCCATTGCGATTTCCTTAACCCTAGCCAGTGGGATCGGGGCCGTGGCAATTCGCTCCCTCCGCAGTGGCGAGACCTTGACCGTCATTGGTTCTGCCAAACGGCCGATTCGTGCGGATCATGTGGTCTGGCGTAGTTCCGTCTCCAGTCAACAACCCACCTTGGCCCAGGCCTTCCAAGAGGTTAAACGCTACACCGAACAGGTCCAGGCCTATCTAAAGTCACAAAATATTCCCGCTGAGCAAATCACCCTCAGTGCTGTTTCCACCGAGCCCATCCCTGAATACATCAACAACAATCCCACTGGGCGCACCTTAGCCTATCGGTTGGTGCAAAGCTTTGAAGTGAGTTCCCCGGATGTGGATCAGATTGCCGCCATTTCCCGCTCGAGTACAGACCTAATCAATGAGGGGGTTCCCTTGGTTTCGGATCCGCCCCGGTACCTTTACACCAATCTCAGTCAACTCCGGGTTGAGATGATTAAGGAAGCCACTGAAGACGCCAAAGTTCGGGCCGATGCCATTGCTGGGGTAACGGGGAGTAGAGTCGGATCTGTTCGCCAGGCTGAGACCGATGCCTTTCAAATCACTGCCCGCTATTCCACGGATGTCATTAACAGTGGCTCCTATGATACCCAGACCATTGACAAGGACATTACCGCCGTGATTTCTGTAACCTTTTCCGTGGACTAAGTCAGGGGCAACGAATTAACCCGAGGGGCTTGGGGGCTCGTCAAAGTTCAGCGTCTTAGTTATAAACATTTGTAAACATTGCCGCTACACTAATGAGAGACTAAAATTCTGGCAATCACTTCCATATATCAATTGATATTTTTTGACTGCCCATTGCCTACTGTGGAACTCACCCTATGAAGCCCCTCATCCTTGCTGAACGCATAAGCCTGATTGCCCATGTCCTTGCGATGACGTTTGGCCTGGCAGGATTGCTGTTAGTGGTGCCCCATCCGGAATTTATCTTGGCCTTGCCCAGTTGGGGTCAGCAGTTGTTTCAACTGAGTATGGGGACAGGCGGGGTGGTTTACATCATCTTCGGAGCTGCCGCCATTGCCCTCCATGGCTATCGTCACTTTGGGGCCGCAAAACTTTGGGGATTTTTAATTCCAGCGGTGACTATTTCTTTGAGTAGTGAACTTTTGGGTACTAGCACCGGTTTTCCCTTTGGGCATTACGGCTATCTCAGTGGTCTTGGGTATAAAATTGCCGGTCTGGTGCCATTCACAATTCCCCTGTCTTGGTTCTACATGGGCCTGGCGACGTTTGTGCTGGCCTACTCTGGTTTTATTTCCCAGGGCCTGGTGCGGTCACGAATGGCAGGGATTGGTGCAGCTCTAGGAACGGTGGGCTTAGCAGCAGTTTTATTGACGGCTTGGGATTTTGTGTTAGATCCGGCCATGAGTCAGACTAGTATTCCCTTCTGGCAGTTTCAGGAAGTGGGGGCGTTTTTTGGTATGCCCTATCGGAATATTCTTGGTTGGACTGGGACTGGGGCGGTGTTCATGGCCGTGGGGATGTTTTTCTGGCGTACCCAACCGATTGTCATCACCCAGGCTCAATTAACCGTACCGATGGTGATTTATCTAGTGAATTTTGCCTTTGGCGCGATCATTACCCTCACCTCCTTAGATCAGCGGTTTATGATTCCATCCTTGATTGGCCTGGTGATTGGGGTTGTACCTGTTATTTGGCTCTGGGTTAAGGCCCCGTTAATTTCTCCCCTGCCAATCGCCCCTGAATCCCTAGCTGAAACCCCCGAAAGCCTTCCCGTCCCCCTTGTCTCTAAATAATTTGACTCAGCCCGACTTAATTCCTTGGTTGGCTCCAGGCCTGTTAGCAATCCTTGTGTTACAGGTACCTGCTTTTTTCATCCTCCTAGCCCGCCTACTCCCTGGCATTCGCCGCCCTGCTCCCCTGACACCGGCCCGTTCAACCCCGGAAGACTTAGCCCAGGTGAGTGTTGTTTTACCGACCTTGAATGAAGCTCTGCGCTTGGGGCCTTGCTTAGGGGGATTAAGTCGGCAGGGGTATGAGGTGCGGGAAATTACGGTTGTGGATAGCCACTCCCAAGACGGTACTGCCGAGCTCGTCCAAGCTGCCCAGGCCCAGGATCCTCGAATCAGACTCAAACCGGATCCGCCATTACCCCCCGATTGGGTGGGTCGCCCCTGGGCTTTGCAGAATGGTTATTTAATGAGCAGCCCTAACTCTGAGTGGATATTAGGCATCGACGCCGATATTCGCCCTCAACCCGGATTAGTCGCCAGCCTTGTCCAAACCGCCCGGTCGGAAAACCTGGATGTCATCGCTCTGTCGCCAAAATTTATCCTCAAATATCCTGGGGAATGGTGGTTGCAGCCAGCCCTATTGATGACGCTAATTTATCGATTTGGGCCTGGGTCTGCGGTGGAAACCCATCCAGAGCGGGCCTTAACCAATGGGCAATGTTTACTGATCCGCCGGGCACTTCTGGATCAGATTGGTGGTTATACTTGTGCCCAAACATCCTTTTGTGACGATGTCAGCTTGGTGCGGGAATGTGTGGCTCAAGGGGGGCGGGTGGCCTTTCGGGATGGGCAAAACCTCATTCAAGTCCGAATGTACGAGGGATTGAGGGAAACCTGGCGGGAATGGGGGCGTTCCTTGGATTTGAAGGATGCCACACCAAAGGGTCAACTCTGGGGAGATGTCTGGTTTTTGACGATGGTGCAAGGGCTGCCCATTTTACTCACCCTCAAATTGTCTTTGTTGGCCCTACTGGGAGTTCGCTTTTTAACCCTGGATATACTTTTAGGCCTAAACCTGACTTTAGTGTTAATCCGTTGGGGCATGGTGGTGGCAGTATCAGGTTCCTATGTGGCAGGCCCAGGCCTGGGGTTATTGTGGCTGTCCCCATTGGCAGATCTTTTCGCAGTTTGGCGAATTTTCCTGTCGTCTATCCAGCAACCCAGAACATGGCGCGGTCGAAATTATAACTTGCCCGCATCCCCTTAACTGATCCAGTTTCATCACCCCCCATCATGACTCCCCATTTACCACCAGGCCATGGGCGGTTAAATCCGCTAATAGAGCTTGCATATCGGCAGTTAATTGGGATTCAGACACCTCAAATTCCATCAATAAGGCAGCAATAATTTGCGAATAGTCTTGCTTTGCAGCCAATAGCTCCCAAAAGCGCTTGCCCACATCTTTGAGGCCGAAATAAATTCCTTGATTTAAATCTAAAACACCAGTTCATCATCCACTTCTTGAAAAACAATGTGAGTTGGGATCCTGTACTGCGGCGCGCTAGTCATGGAGTTCGTGCCTTTAGTTAAAGACTGTATGGGTTTACTATAATTTGCCCAATTTGCCGAAAATGGTCGATGCTCTCCCCCAACATTTAAGCCGAGGAGCCACATAGCGTTGCATGCTCAGTTCAAAAAAAGCCTGGGGCCCTGCGAGGGGTTCAATTGCCAGGGTTTTCGCTTCGGCAAGGGAATACAGGGCAGTTAGGGGGATGGTGCGTTGGCTAAATCCAGCATTGAGTCGATATGCTTTTGTGTCGTAGTGGGCATAAAGATTTCGCAGGGTCTGCAGATTCAGGCCTAGGGCCGTGGCAGTGTCTGGCCAAAGCTTGAGTTGGGGATATTCAGGAATGACGGTGATCGGGCCTAGGAGGGTAAAAGTTCTGGTACTTCAAATTCCGAGGTAAGGGTGAGGTGAAAAACATACTGGCCTGGGGAAATGGGCAAGTCTTTGGGTTGAATCCCCGCGCTGTAGCAGGAAAGTTCTCCTTAGCCCTTAGCCCGGCCAGTAATTTCGAGCGCACCGAATTCCCATGGACACCATGAACAGACCAGCCATGCCGCGACTCGATGATGCCTATAATGACTTACGCAGTTACCGCAAACTCCACCCATGAGCCACGATCCCGTTACAGCGGCCGTTCAAAAACTTTACGACACCTACCCCTTTCCCCCAGAACCCTTATCAAACGAACCTCCCCTGGGATTTAATTGGCGTTGGAGTTGGCCAGCTGCCTACGAGTTTTGCACAGGACAGCTACCGGAATCTGATCAAATTTCAATCCTCGATGCTGGCTGTGGGACAGGGGTCAGTACGGAATATTTAGCCCATCTCAACCCCCAGGCCAGGATTACGGCCATTGATATTAGTTCTGGAGCCCTCAGCATTGCCCAAGAGCGGATTCAAAGACTCGGCGCCACCCACGTTAGTTTTCACCAGGCCAGTATTTTAGATGACAACCTGGAACTGCCAGGCCCCTTTGATTTGATTAATTCCGTCGGCGTTTTGCACCATTTGCGGGATCCGGAACGGGGTCTGAAAAACTTAGCAAAACACCTGAAACCCGGCGGCATTTTCCATATTTTCGTCTATGGGGAATTGGGCCGGTGGGAAATTAGCTTAATGCAGAGGGCGCTGAATCTATTGCAGGGGGATCAGCCAGGGGACTTTAGGGATGGGGTGCAGTTGGGACGCGCACTGTTTGCCGCCTTACCGGAACACAATCGTCTGAAGCAACGGGAGACAGAACGCTGGGCCCAGGAAAATCTTCGGGATGAATGCTTTGCCGACATGTACCTCCACCCCCAGGAAGTCACCTACACCATTCCCAGTTTGTTTGCCTGGATTGCCAGCAGTGGCCTGGAATTTCTCGGCTTTTCTAATCCTGGTACTTGGCAACTGGAACGGCTGTTGGGGACTAATCCCGAACTGATGCACCGGGCCCAAACTCTTTCCCCCCAGGAGCAATATCGCCTAGTGGAACTCTTAGATCCCAGCAGTATGACCCACTTTGAGTTTTTCCTCGGTCGCCCCCCATTGCCCCACCACACCTGGATCAACCCGACCGACCTTTTAGCGGCGATTCCCCACATTCACCCCTGTATTGATGGCTGGCCCAGTCAGTGTGTCTTTAATTGCTTCTATGACCTGATCCATTTGAGTGATGTGGAATTTCAGTTTCTCCAGGCCTGTGCCAAAAACCAATCCCAACCCCTTGGCCAACTGTTATCGACAAGCACACTTTCAAGGGAACAGGCCTATTCTCTGTGGGAACGCAAATTGATGACACTCTCACCGGGGCCTGGGAGCATTTAATTTCTACTGTCAAGAAGTCAATGAATTATTCTGTCTGGCTGGGGTCTGGGGAGGCTGGGGCCTGGGATTGGGGATCCAGTTCATCCAGGGCTTGAATTAATAACCGCTGGGCCATCAAACTCCATCCGCGCTTCTGTACCTTAATGGCTATAAATCCACCAATGAATGTCGCCAACAGGTCTAGGGGTTGTTGCCATGAAATCCCCAGCAATAGCCCCAGGCCAGCAATCCCCCAAAATGGAAGTGCAACCGTTTGCCGTTGATCCACCAACAGACGACTGAAAAAATCCGTGGGAAACTCAGCCATTAAATCTGCTTTGATCTGCCGTTGTTGAGCCAAGGGCACTGAGAGGGCAATTTTCCGGCGGAGTTTTTCCAATTTGCGGGCATCGGTACTGTACTGAGTCAGTTCATCTTCTGCCATCATCATCAATCGTTCTTTTTCGGCCATGATCTGAACCTACACAGGACGGAATTACGAATGCAGCTAGGATTTCGGTCAGACCCGGACTCAACCCTCAGGACTGATTCAGGCCCAGGCCATGGGTAGCCGCATAGCGATCCATAAACCGAATAAATCGATCCCAGTCCGCTAAATTTCGGATTGTATAGGTGGCTTCAATGGCGGTGACTTGACCATTGATAAACTTGGCGTTGACGTCGCGGGTCACAATTTCCCCTTCTTCATCCACCATGTACATGCCATTGATTTCGAGGTTACCCTCCTGGACAATTTTAGGGTTATCAAAATAAAAATAAGCCCGCCCATTGGTACCATCTTTTGACCGAGTTAGGCGCACATCCGGCACAATTTCTTCATTAACGCCGCGAATAAATTGAATTTCTGCCATGGGAATGCCAACAATTTTTTGTATCTCTTTAGAATACCTGGATTTGACAACCCATTCGTCCCAGCTATTGGGGGAGCATGGGCAGGAAATAGGCCTCTAAATGGGCAATCACTGGGGCCGGCAATTCCAGGTGTGGCAGTACACCCGCGGTGGGAATCCCATAGAATCCCTGAATGGCCTGGGTATTGAGTTTGGCTAGACGGTGCCCAACTTCAAGTGCATTAAACCGTGACTTTTCCCCCCAAATTAGAACTGTGGGAACGGTCAATTGGGCCATGTAGCGGGACAAATCAAAGCACAAATCCCCCCGCAGAGATGCCAGGGCCGCGTATTCCGCACCGGGTTGTTGGGCCGACTCCAGGTAGGCGTTGACAATGGCTGGGGTCAGTCGTTCCGGTTGGGCATAGATGAACTGCGTTAAAAAGTTTCGCACCGCTATGGCATTCCCAGCCCCAAGGGTATAAATCACTTGATCCAGGCCTGGAGTTCCCGCCAACTGTGCCGCCACGCCTTGACCATAGTCATTACCAAAGTCACTAAAGCCCGTGGGGCCGACTAAACATAATCCGGAAAAAAGTTCAGGGGTTTGAATGGCTAACCGAATTACCAGGCCGGCGGTTAAGGATGAGGCAATCACGGCCACCGGAGCCCCAATGGTTTCAATCAAGCGGGTGATCATTTGCCAATAGTCCGGGGCCTGGTAGTCACGGGCCGGATGTGCCGATGCCCCCCAACCAATTAAATCGGGAACATAGATGGGATAGCGTCCTGCAAAGGCTGGATAAACTTGGGCCCACTCGGCTTGGGAGGAACCACCCCCTAAACTATGGAGAAACAGTAACGGCGAGGATGATTGTGGTTGCCCCCAAAGGTCGGGATCAGGGGTGTAGTAGATCAGTTCGCCCAAGGGGGTGCTCAGGGCCTGGGGTTGGAAGCCATAGGGAAGGGCAGTCATGGGCGTAAACTCGCAGGTGGGCAAAGGGCTGTAACAGGTTGATTTAGTTGGGGACTAAGGTTTCCGGGGTAATGGCAATGGTCAGGGTTTGTCGTTGGCGTTGAAGTTCTAGGGTGACTTGACCATTATTGGGAGTTGCTTCCACCTGTTCCTGGATTTGTCGGGCTGTGGGCGTGGCCTGGTTATTCACTTTGGCGATCCAATCTCCGGGTTGAACACCAGCCCGGGCTGCGGGGGAATCATCCAAAACCGCCACCACCACCACTCCCTGATCCTGGGTTAATTGCCAACTGGGATTTTCTGCATTCATGGCCTGGCGCAAACTGGGATTGAGGTTCAACATCCGAATTCCGAGAAACAAATGCTGGGCCTGGCCCGTGGCGATGATTTGTTCAGCAATCCGTTTGGCAGTGTTAATGGGAATGGCAAACCCCAGGCCCTGGGCCCCTTGAATAATCGCCGTATTCACCCCAACCACATCGCCCGTTTCGTTCAGCAGGGGGCCGCCGGAGTTACCGGGATTAATGGCCGCATCAGTTTGGATGTAACTGACCCGTTGATCCGCAGCCCCAATTTGATCGCTGGAGCGGCCGGTCGCGCTGACAATGCCCGCAGTGACTGTGTTACTCAACCCCAAGGGATTACCAATGGCAATGGCCCATTCCCCAACAACCAACTCATCGGAGTTTCCTAAATTGACAGTGGGCAAGTCCGTAGCTTCAATTTGAATCACCGCAATGTCAGTCAGCGCATCACTCCCCAAAACCTTGCCGGGAAATTGCCGCCCATCCGTGAGGGTCACAGTCACCGCCGTACTTTCCGCCACCACATGGGCATTGGTGAGGATTTTGCCATCGGCACTGAGGATAAAACCAGAACCTTTTCCTTGGGCAACATTTGGGGTCTGGGCCTGGGGGGAAAGGAGACCCTGATCAGCACGGGGGCGGGTTGTATCAATGCTGACAATGGCTGGCCCCACCCGATCCACCACCGCAGAAATAAAGTTAGCTGGGGTAGTAGTGGTTGATTGCTCGACTCCAGGTAAGGTCAGTCCCGAGGATTCATTCTCAGGGGGAGATAAAGACATACGACACGCCCCCAGGCCCCAAACCAGGCCCCAACCCGCCAAGGCCAGCACCCCAGACGTATACCTGTTCAACGACCGTCCCCTAACTGATCCTGATTTATCCATAATTCCCTGGGCACAACTGTCCTCTTGTTTCCATGCTAGCCCCCATCCCAGGCCCCCGGTAAATGCCCAAACTCAACAGACTTTAGATTTAAAACTATGATTTAGCCCCTGGCGATAGGGCAGGAGACGCCAAGGCTGGCCAGAGGTAGAGAATTCCTGAAACCCAGGTTAAAACAATCGCCAGGCCATACAAACTTCCACTGATCCACGGCCAAATGGGCAACACACTCGTTAAGGGCATCAGCAGGGCCGCCACCGCCAGGATTTGAGTCACCGTTTTGAGTTTCCCCCAAAGATTTGCCCCCGATACCGTAGCTTGATTGACCCGCCAGCCCGCAATTCCCAACTCCCGCAACAAAATTAAAAATACCGACCAGGCCGGGATCTCTTGCAACTGCACTAGGGCCAAAAGCGGGGCCAGAATCAGTAACTTATCCACCAAGGGATCGAGAATTTTACCCAGATCACTGACTTGGTTAAACCGCCGGGCCACATAGCCGTCCAGCCAATCCGTCAGCGCCGCCAGCAAAAACAGCCCCAAACAGCCCCACCGACTGCCGGAACTGGCATCCACCGCCAACCAGACAATCATCACTGGAGCCAGAAACAGACGACTGAGGGTAATCCAATTGGCCAAAGTCACGCACAAAAACCCGCAACAGCAAAAACCGTAGGCCCGGAATTAGTCTAGCGGATGATGTTCAGCCTTAGGGGTGAATTTTGATCAGGTCTTTGAGGCTGTGATCTGAATTGAGGATAACCAGCCAATCGGCTTTAGGGTGTTGTGCCATCGGTTTGATGAATAGTTCTGGATGTAGCGATTGCCAGAAATACTGAACAAATCGGGTCAGTTCGACATCACTCATTCCCGATTTTCCTTGGGCTTTCATCTTTTGTTCAGCTTCCCATCGCCAGTGTTGACTCCAGCGATAGTCCAGTGGTTGCAGGATTGTGAGGCTGTCTAACTCGGCCCAGAGCGGTTGATAAGCTTGCAGATCCCCATTAATCTGGCGAGCATAGTCTAGATCAAGGTCTCTCTGCATCGAGATCGGTAAATGGGTAAATGTCTCCGGCTCTATGGGCTCAACCCCAACAAACCACCCCTCAAACAGGACAATATCCACCTGAGCCACCCACTCCGGTTCCCCTTGACATCCCTGTCCCTGGGCGGCTGACTTATCAAACCGGGGAATTAGGACTGGGCCTATCGCTTGTTTGATGTCCTCGAGCAGACGCATTCCCCGAGTCAGATCATGGGTTAATGGGGCGCCGCGATAATGATGCCGTGGATCGGAGGGGGGAAATTTAGCCTGTCGCTCCCCCGGATTGAGGTATAAATCATCGAGGGATAAACTGACCACCGAGTAACCCAGGCCCCGCAAAATTAGGCTCAAAATGGCGGTTAACGTGGTTTTACCGGTTCCTTGACTCCCCAAAATCCCTTGAATCCAGGGGGCAGCAGCTTGGGAATGGTTTTGGGCTAATCGTAAACTAAGGGGTAACCAGAGTTCTCGAAATAGAGTTAGGTTTTCCTGGGACTGATGTAATCCTTGGCGATGGCAAAGATGTTGGACGCGGGCAAGGAGCTGCCTGAGGAGTGACCATGACGAGTCTGGTGGAATCATGGTGGCTAAGTCATTGGGGTTAAGTGATCGTGCTTGAGTTCGATGCGCTGAAAATCAATTGGATTGGTGCGGATGGAAGTGCCACGAATCTGGAGGCTAGTTTACGGCAAAAGATTCACGCCCGTTTACGGGAATTAGAGCAACAACCTGAGTTACCGATTCTCCTAGTTGCCCAGGATCCGGTTTATTTTTTAAGTTGCTTTTTTGCCGCGTGGTTCTGCCAACGCCCTATTTTTATTGCTAACCCGGCCTGGAAACGCCAGGAATGGCTCCGGGTAAGTTCAGTTGTACCGCCGGGATTGCTTTGGTCTGAACACCCCTTGGAACTTAAAAATTTTCACGGTGTTAACACAACGATTCCCGGCCAAATCCTGATTCCCACTGGCGGCTCAAGTGGTCAGATTCGCTTTGCCATTCACACCCCATCCACGGTTCAAGCTGCGATTCAAAGTTTCCAAATCGCCTCTGGGCTCACCACAATTCACTCCCTCAGTGGCTTACCGTTACACCACGTCAGTGGCCTCATGCCCATCCTCCGCAGCGTTTTGACGGGAGGGACGGTCACACTCCTCCAGGCCTGGCGAGGGGTAGCTAACCTCAACATTTCCACAGTGCAGGGGCGAGTTTTATCCCTAGTTCCCACCCAATTACACCAGTTGTTAGAGTCCCCATCAGCCGTTCAGGTTTTGCAGGCCTGTCAATTGATCCTGGTGGGGGGCAGTCCCAGTTGGTCAACCCTTTTATCCCAGGCCAGAAGTGGGCAACTCCCCCTATCCCCCTGCTATGGCATGACCGAAACCTTGGGACTGATTGCCTGGATTGCCCCGGAGAATTTCTTAGGGGGTGAGTCGGTGGCCTATGAGCCATTACCCAATGTCACGATCACCATTCTCAATCCCGACACCACTGGCATTGGTCAACTCCAAATTCAAACCCCCGCCCTCAACCACGGCTACTATCCAGTACTATTCCCACACCCCAGATTACTTACCCATGATCTAGGAACACTCAACCGCTCCGGGCAATTGGAAATAAAAGGGCGGCAACCACGAATGATCATCACCGGGGGCGAAAACGTTTTGGCGGAGGAGGTGGAAGCTGCAATTCGTAACACGGGCCTGGTGCGGGATGTCCATGTCTTGGGGGTGGTGGATCCAGTTTGGGGGCAAGTTGTCAAAGCCATCTATGCGCCAACGGGGTCTGGGGTAACTACCGCCCTGATTGAGCAGGCCTTACTGGGACAACTCAGCCGCTATAAACACCCCAAACAATGGCAAGCTGTGGAAGAACTCCCGCGTACCCCCCAGGGCAAACTGATTTATGGCACCTTCCGTAATCTTGACTCCGGAACATCCTGATTTTTGGTCAAAGGTGGTGGAATTTTGCCAGGCCCTGACGGCTGATGTGGGGTTAAAGTTAATGACTCAGTTTACTCAGACCCAGGCGGAACAAAAATCCGATGGCAGTCTTGTCACCACTGGGGATCGTTGGGCAGACCAAACCATCAGCGAAGCGATTCAAACCACATTTCCCAGCCATGGTGTTCTCAGTGAAGAGGGGAATCATTATTTTCCGGAGACAGACTGGGCCTGGATTATTGATCCCATTGATGGAACAACAAATTTTGCCCACGGGTTACCGATTTGGTGTGTGGCCTTGGCCCTGTGCCACCGAGGGAATCCTGTTTTTGGTTATGTAGCCGTGCCCCCCTTACAGCAGGCCTTCCATGGCTTTTACCAGGCCCCGCACCACCCAAACGCCGCCTATTTAAATGATCAAATCATCCAGACCCAACCTACACAGCCAGGCCCCCAGGAGTTTTTCAGTCTTTGCGCCCGGAGTACCGCTGTGATCAGTCAAAGTAATGTAGCAAAGGTCGGACCACTGCCCGCGAAAATCCGAATGTTAGGTTCAGCCAGTTATAACTTCCTCACGGTGGCCGCTGGCTATACCCTCGGGGCTGTGGAAAAAACGCCGCAAATTTGGGATATTGCCCCGGCCTGGCCCATCGTGAAAGCAGCGGGGGGTGAGATTTTGTTTTTGGATGATGCGGCAGTTTTTCCCCTAAGGGCCAATCAATCCCTCAGTCAATCCCCCCATACAACTCTGATGGCGGCCAATTTGGAAATCGCCCATATTTTTCTGCCCTGGCTAGAGTGTTTAATCAGACCCCAATCCCCTTGAGACCCAAAACAATGCATTCCCACGACAACAAAACGATTAAGTTAAAGCCGTTACAGGAAACTTTATCTTTGCAACAACCTAGCAACACTCTAAATTGACATTAAGAACGGGATTCAGGGAGTCCAGGTCATGGGGTTACTGTCACGGCGGAGGGTGCTCAAGCAAACGGGCCTGGGGGCCATGGGCCTGGGTTTATCACTGTTTGGCTGCCATCGCGATAGTCCGGCCAACCCCAGTCCTGAAACCTCAGCGGATGTGATTGTGATCGGGGCGGGCATTGCTGGCTTGGCGGCGGCTCAGGATTTACAAGCCCAGGGCTTTCGGGTCTTAGTCCTTGAGGGGCGGGATCGCATTGGTGGACGCATTTGGACAGAACGGAGTTTGGGGGTGCCTATGGATATGGGGGCATCTTGGATTCACGGGCCCGATGGCGACAATCCGATCACAGCCATTGCCCGGGCAGCGGGGGCCAAACTGTTTGTCACAGATGATGATAGCGTCGAGCTTTATGACACAGCGGGGGAAGCAATTTCCGAGGCGGATTTTGATGCGGGGGAAGTGGCCTATGAGGACTTACTGAAGCGCATTGAGGCCTTTGCGGAAAATCAATCCCGAGATTTGAGTGTGGCCAGTGCCATTCAGCGGGTGGCTCCCCAGGCCTTGCAAAACCCCCTATTGCGCTATCAACTCACCGCCTACATGGAGTTTGATGCGGGTGGCCCGATTGAAGAGCTCTCAGCTTGGTACTGGAATCACGATCGGGTCTATCCCGGCCTGGATGTGTTGTTTCCCGATGGCTATGACAGTGTCCCCAAAGCCTTAGGGAGGAATCTTTCCATCGCCCTGAATCAAAACGTTTTAGCGGTTTCCCTGGATACTGATGGCGTCACCGTCAAAACCCAAACCGGCGAATTCCAGGCCCAAGTTGCAGTTGTTACCCTGCCCCTAGGGGTACTGCAGACCGGCACCGTCCAGTTTGAACCCGGTTTACCCGCAGAGATGCAACTGGCCATGGGACGACTCAAAATGGGGACGATCAACAAAGTGGCCCTAGCCTACCCACAGGCTTTTTGGGATGAGGAACTGCAATATTTTGGCTACACCGATCCGGAAAAAGGCCGCTATAGCTATTTTATCAATGCCCGCACCTTCAGCCCCGCAAACGCCTTGATGACCTTTGGATTTGGTAACTATGGCTTGACCCTTGAAGGGCAGACCGATACAGCCATTGTGGGCAATATTCAAAACACCCTAAAAACCATCTTTGGTAGTTCGATTCCTGAACCCGAGGGTATCCTGGTCTCCCGTTGGACTGCCGATCCCTGGGCAAAGGGGGCCTATTCCTATGCGGCGGTAGGCTCAACTCCAGCAGATTTTGATACCTTGGGTCAAACGGTTGCCAATCGACTCTTTTTTGCTGGGGAGCATACGATTTCAGACTATCGTGGCACTGTCCACGGGGCCTACATTTCCGGAATTCGAGCCGCAAACCAGGCCACGGGACAACTCCAACGGGGGTAAAAATCAGTTCAGGAAAACAGTGAGGGCTTAACTTTCTAAGGAAGCTGAAGTTGCCGTTGGTAATAACCGTTGTTCTTCAAGGGCAGCTTTGTAGCGTTCCAAATCTTCTTCTAAGTTGGCAATTTGCTCTTCCCGCTCACCCATTTCTCGCCGGACTGTGATGATCCGCTGTACCTGTGTCCAGACGCTAAAGACCCAGGCCATGACCGCCCCAAAACCGATCGCCACAATTAACTCAATGCATAAAGGCGCTTGAACTGTCACCCCATGAATGATTTTAATTGGCACCGATTCAGTGTTTTCAATACTAAACAAAACCAAGGCCAAAACAATGACAAAAATTATGAAGAAGTTAACTTGGCGCATGGGTCTGGGTTCCTCCTAGTTCTTGCCCCCTCTAATCTACACTACTTAGTCCCGCTTGCCGCAGCTTAGTCTAGGAAAAGTTTTGGCTCTAATTTCCATACTAAGTTTTGAGTTAAATGATCATTCTGGGCTAGATATAAAACCCACTTAAAACAAAACCCTAAATAACCGAAATAAAGACGGCAACTTAGGGTCAAATTGATTTTTTAACTGAAATAAACTAACAGCTGACTAACCTAGGCATCCTGCTCAATATAGAGAAACAGCAAACCCATCACTACCACTGGCATTAACCAGCAGACAACAGGAATGAAAATCCAAGGTAAAAACGAAGCTGCGTAAGCACCACTCATTGGGGTTCTCCTCTCTTGGGTACAACAGTGAGCAATTAATTAAACAATCCGGTCATGATGCCATCTACCACGGAAAAGTTTTCCAAGAGGAAGAAAGCAACAAAAGCCCCACCCATGGCCCCAACAAAGAAGCCAGCGGTTAGCTGACTCCAACCTTCACTAGATTTCAAGGCATCGGAAGAGGGTTTTTGGAAGGAGGCTAAGCCATAGGCCGCCATACAGGCTGTTGCCAAAAGAATCAAGGCAATTCCAGAAATCAAACCGCCCAAGTTAGCCACATCAGAGTCGCGCAGGGGGCCAAGTTTTACCCAAGGGCCAATCAAGAAATAACCATGAGCCATCCCCACCTCTAAGCCGCGCAAAATTGGGGACAGGCCTGGGCGATAAATCGGGAGATTGCTAATAAACGTTTTGGTAAAGCTGGAATCAGAAATGGGTGTGGATAAATGCCCCGCAAAGGGATCCCCCCCATAAGGCTTAACTAATTCTTCGGCCATATTGTTATTTCCTCAGACGGTCAAAGCCTCTGCAATTGGGCAAAGGTCTCAGGAGATATTCTAGGGAAGTTGGGGGAAATCCACGCGATCTCCACTGCATCTCTTCAAGAAACTTTATTATTTGTAATCTTCTGAAGGTTTCCGAACTGCACCCACGCCGACAACCACCCCAGGCCCTGTTTTGTCTCTCCTAACCCACCGAAACAAGAGAGAATAACAGAAGGGTCAAAGGCTTTTTGCTTACCCCATGGTCATTTCGGTGTGTACTGAATATTTACCCCTGCCTGTTGCCCTGCTTTCTGTTTTGAGTCTTGGCTTTCATGTCTGCTTTACCTCCTCGCTCTGGCCGATTGATTAGTCTCAAAGATGCACTCTCTGCTGATGCTGATCCCAGTCAAACCATGGTTCAGTCACAACCGTCAGATCCCCTCTTGCCCAAACCCTTGACCCGGCCCTATCGGTTTGAAGATGTGGGTTGGAAGCCCTTGGTTAACTACATCCCCGAACCTGTCACTCCCCCAGGCCTGGGTCGAGAAGCAGAACTAAACTGGCTGGATTGATCCTTGGCCTGGAATCATCTACCAACGCTAACTCCCTGAGTGATGAGCAAACAGGATAGGATGGAAAAATTGTCCCGCATCGCCCCTGTACTGGTTCCTTAGACCAATTACAGAGTGGATTTTCCAGATTTTCAGGATTTTTAGGCGTTTTCTATGACTGCTGTTTCTTCCCCTAGCCGCACCGTCCGCATTGGTTCCCGTAAAAGTCAACTTGCCCTTGTTCAAACAGAATGGGTTCAAGCGGAATTACAACAACGGCACCCGGAACATCAGTTTGATGTGGTCACCATGAGCACCCAGGGAGATAACATTCTCGATGTGGCCCTGGCGAAAATTGGAGATAAAGGGCTATTCACGAAGGAATTGGAAGTCTCCATGCTCCGGCGGGACACGGACTTAGCGGTTCATTCCCTCAAGGATTTACCCACTCACTTACCCGAGGGGCTAATTTTAGGCGCCATTACTGAACGGGAAGATCCGGCAGATGGCCTGGTGGTCAACAGCAAGTTTAAGGACTACCAACTGGAAACCTTACCCCCAGGGTCTGTGATTGGAACCTCTTCCCTGCGGCGCTTGGCTCAACTCCGTCACTACTTTCCAGAATTAACCTTTAAAGATGTGCGGGGTAACTTAAACACTCGCTTGCAAAAGTTAGATGCCGGGGAATACGATGCCTTAATTTTGGCTGTGGCCGGTCTGAAGCGGTTGGGCTTTGGGGAGCGGATTCAACAGGCCATTCCCGCAGACATCTCCCTCCACGCGGTTGGACAAGGGGCCCTGGGGATTGAATGTCGCGATGGCGATCCCGAGATTCTTGCTTTGGTTAAGACCCTAGAACATTACCCCACGGCTCAGCGATGTTTGGCGGAACGGGCTTTTTTGCGGGCCCTTGAGGGTGGCTGTCAGGTGCCGATTGGAGTCAATACCCACATTGAGGGTGAGCAGTTAACCATAACGGGTCTGGTGGCCAGCTTGGATGGGCAAAAACTCGTGAAGGATCACATGACTGGGGCGGTGGACGCGGCAGAGGGACTGGGGGTGCAATTGGCAAATGCCTTAAAAGACCAAGGGGCAGCTGAGATACTGGCGGAGATTTTTACGGTCGTTCGGCCTGGCACTTAGAATTGGAACTAGGATATTAATCTATTAATTCAGTAATGTTTCCCTATTGATTCCCTGGCTAGAAGCCACACCGATTGCTCCATGGGCCTAATTTGACTTTCCGTGGAATCTTTGGCGTATTAAAAACTGAGTATTGACTTTTTTCCTAGGGATTACATGCCTCAACCTCTATGACATCGACGACTGACAATCCTGAAAACGGTGAAAACTCGCCGCTGGACTTGGCCGAAACAAGCAGTCTGTCGATTCCCCACTGGTTAGCCCAGGCCGGACAGTATCAACTCATCCGCGATACATTTTCTCAATTGCCCTTATTGGTGGCGGTTTACAGCAGTGAAGGGGCTTTAATTTCTGTCAATGAAACTTTTACCCAGGTGATTGGTTGGACGACAGCGGATTTGGTTAGTCAGGATGTCCTCACTGCTTGCTACCCAGACCCAGGCACCCGTCAACAGGTTCAAACTTGGATGCTGGATACAACCTATGGCTGGCATTCAGTTCCAACCCACACCCGGCCTGGGCAAATCATCGAAACCCTCTGGTGCTATCTGCGTTTACCCGATGGAAGTGGCATCGCCTGTGGGCAAAACATGAGTATTCTTCACCAGGCCCAAACTGCACTCCTAGAAACCACCGAGCGCTATGCCCTCCTGATTATGGGGATTAACGATGGCGTCTGGGACTGGGACCTCCGCACCAATGAAGTGTACTACTCACCCCGCTGGAAAGTTCTGTTGGGATATCAAGAGCACGAATTGGGACAAACCCTGGAAGAATGGCTGAATCGCATCCATCCCCAAGATGTCGAGCGCGTCAAACTAAACTTAACCTTGCACGTCCAAGGCCAAACTCCGCATTTTCAGCAGGAATATCGGATTCGACATAAAAATGGCCAGTACCGCTGGGCCCTGAGTCGCGGGCAAGTGTTGCGGGATCAGTATGGGCAAGCCTATCGCATGGCCGGATCACTCACGGATCAAACCGAACACCGGATGGCTGAAACCCAACTTCTCCATGATGCTCTCCACGACCCCCTGACTGGATTACCCAACCGGGCATTATTGCTGGATCGATTGGGCCAGGCCCTCCGCCATGCGCGACGACGGGCGACCTATCACTTTGCTCTGTTGTTCATTGATATTGATCGCTTTAAGGTCATTAATGATAGTTTGGGACATTCCGCCGGGGATCAACTCCTGATTGAATTTACCCATCGCCTACAGCACTATTTGCGACCCGATGATACGATTGCCCGGATTGGTGGAGATGAATTTGTCATTCTCTTAGATGACTTGAGTGAACTGGATGATGCCCTCGTGGTGGCCCAGCGCCTATTGAGTGCTTTCCAGGCCCCGTTTATTGTTCGTGGTCAATCGTTTTTTGCCACAGCCAGTATTGGGGTACATCTCAAATCTGACCTCAATCAAGCCCCTGATGAATATATTCGTAATGCCGATATCGCCATGTATCGCGCCAAGGTGGCCGGCGGCAATCGCTACGTCATCTTCCAACAGGAAATGCATGCCACACTCCGGGAGAGAATGGAGCTGGAAAACAGCCTATACCAGGCCTTGGAAAAACAAGAACTTCGGGTTTATTATCAACCGATCTTCTGCCTGGAAACTAAAAATTTAAAGGGCGTGGAGGCCCTAGTCCGCTGGGAACATCCCTTTGAGGGCTTAATTCAGCCGGATAAATTTATTCCCATTGCCGAGGAAACTGGCTTAATTATTCCCATTGGCGCCTATGTGCTTTGGCATGCCTGTCAACAAATGCAGCAGTGGTTTGCCCTGTTTCCGGGGTTGCAATTCATTCTCAGTGTCAATGTTTCCGCCCGCCAGATCAGCCAACCCCATCTGGTGGATACGATCCTTGAAACCCTAAGTCGAACAGGTTTTCCCACCGAATTTTTGCAACTGGAAATCACTGAAACCACCGTGGTCGAAAATCCCGATGCCGCGATGCAAATTCTTTTAAAGCTGAAGGAGCACAATATTCGCCTGGCCATGGATGATTTTGGCACTGGATATTCTTCCTTAGGATATTTAAGTCGTTTACCGATTGATGTCTTAAAAATTGATCGCTGCTTTGTCAAAGACCTGGATCAGGACGAAAACAGTTTAGAAATTATTCGGGCTATTTTGGGAATTGCCCAGGGGATGAATTTAGTAGTTGTGGCGGAGGGAATTGAAACGGAAACCCAGGCCCAACATCTACTTGCCCTTGGGTGTCGGTCAGGACAAGGTTACTTTTTTTCTAAGCCGCTCAGTGTAGAAGAGATGACACAATTGATTGCCACCTATGGCCAGGATTCACCAACCCATTTTGACGAGACGACTACTGCCAGTGAATCCCCAGACTAGGACGCAACTTGATTGGGAATTAAGGACACCTCAACAGTTTAGTCAGCTTGGAGTTGGCCAGCCTTAACGGTCATGACTTGGGCCGAATCTATCCAGGCCGGGTCAAATACGCCTAAGTGAGTAGTTGTGATCAGGGTTTGAAAGCGATTTTCAATGGTTTTTAAGAGTTGATTTTGCCGCGTTAAATCCAGTTCTGCCAAAACATCATCCAACAACAATAGCGGCGGTTCTCCAATCACCGTTTCAATTAGTTGTAATTCAGCTAATTTCAGGGCTAAGACTAGGGTGCGTTGTTGACCTTGGGAACCGTAGTGCCGGGCCGGACTGTTATTGATCAGAAACGTGACATCATCGCGATGGGGCCCCACTAGAGTCGTGCCTTGCATTTGTTCCGCCGTCGCCCGGGCCTGGAATTTTTCCATAAAGGCCTGCCAGAGCGTTTCGGGTTCTTGACTCTCGGCACTGACATTGGGACTGTAGGTTAAATCGAGAACCTCCCCCTGCTGACTGAGGGTGGCCTGCCAGGCCTGGGCCAGGGGAGTTAACCGTTCCAATAAGCGATGCCGCCGCCGCATGAGCCGAATTCCTGCGGTTGCCAGTTGGTGATTCCAGAGGGGGAGTTGTTGGCGGGTGGTGCTCTGGTTTAGATCCTGCTTCAAAAGGGCGTTTCGTTGTCGGAGAATCTGCAGATAGGTTTGCCAGAGTTGGTGGTAGATTGGCTCCAGTTGAGTTAAGACTCGATCTAACCAGGCCCGCCGCTCCGTTGGCCCCCCCCGCACCAATTCGAGATCCAGACAGGAAAATTGAACCGCATTTAAATTGCCAAGAAAGTCCACGGTTTTACTCACCCCCACCCCATTCACCTGCAGCGTCCGGCGACCGGTTTGGCGCAAAATCACCCCTAACTCCAAGGGGCCACTATCCCGATGGATCTGGGCCTGGAGTCGAGCCTCTGGAGATTCCGTTTGAATTAAATCCCGATCTCGACCTGTGCGATGGGAACTGAGACCGGATAACCACTCCACCGCCTCTAGGAGATTCGATTTCCCCTGGGCATTCTCACCTACCAAAATAATCTTCGGGGCCTGGAAGGTCAGTTGCTGCTCCCGATAGTTGCGAAAATGTGCTAGCGAGAGGTGCTGGAGATACATCCCCGATTCTTGATCCTGTGTCTGCGTAAACAAATATTACAATGTAGGTGTTCAGCGATTTTCAAGAGGCAACACGCAAGGGCCATGTATATTCCGCTGGTGGGTCATGTGAAGCAGCCAAAAACCTGGATTCTAGGCCTGGGGGTCGCTGGGGTGATTGCCGTTGGGGCTGGGGCCTGGTGGTTTGCCCAAGGTCGCCCAACCCAAGATTTAAATGCCTACACCGCCACTGTTGAATTGGGCACCAACCTCAATCTCCGAATTACTGCGAGTGGGAAAATTGTCCCAATCCAAACCGTCAACATTAGCCCGAAAAATTCAGGACAGTTGGCTGAGCTTTACGTTGAGCAAGGAGATGTCGTCACCACCGGAGAAGTCATTGCCCGGATGGATAGCCGTGATGCCCAGGCCCAACTTGCCCTCGCCCAGGCCAACCTCGCTGATGCCATTGCCCGTCGTGATCGGACCCAGGCCGGAAATCGCCGCCAAGACATTGCCCAGGCCGAAACCCAAGTTAATGCCGCTCGGGCGCGGATGAAACTCACGGAAGAACGCCTAAAACGGAATCAAGTCTTAGCCGATGAAGGAGCCATTAGTCGGGATAGTTTAGATGCCCTGATTGCGGATCGCGATGCCGCCGTTGCCACCTGGCAAGAAACTCGAAAACGCCTAGATTTACTTCGAGAAGGCTCACGGGTGGAGGATATTCGCCAGGCCAATGCCCAGGTTGCCGCTGCCCAGGCCCAGGTGGAAGCCGCTCAAGTCCTGCTGGCAGATACGATTATTCGCGCCCCCTTTGCTGGAATCATTACCCAGAAATATGCCACCCCCGGCGCCTTTGTTACCCCCACCACCACCGCGTCCACCACCACCTCCGCCACCTCCACCTCGATTGTCGCCATTGCCGAGGGTCTGGAGATCATTGCCGAAGTCCCAGAAGTGGATATTGGCCAGGTTGAGCCGGGAATGCCAGTGGAAATTGTGGCGGACTCCTTTCCGGATCAGACCTTTCGTGGGGAAGTGCGCCTAGTGGCCCCAGAGGCGGTTGTGGAGCAAAATGTGACCTTTTTCCAAGTGCGGGTGAAAATTCTCACGGGTCTGGATCAGTTACGCTCGGGAATGAATGTAGACCTAGCCTTCATTGGTCAACCCCTACCCAACGCCCTGTTAATTCCCACGGTTGCCATTGCCACGGAGCAAGGCCGCACCGGTGTCTATGTCCCAGGCCCCGATCAAAAGCCCGTTTTTCGTCCGATTACCATTGGCTCGAGCATTGAGGATAAAACCCAAGTTCTCGGAGGCCTGGAGCCAGAAACCATCGTCTTTGTGGACTTTCCCAGTAATTTGCGCCCCAGACAGGACGATTAATTCCATCAGCCATAACCCACTGCCCTCAGGGATAGAGCCAAGCCAGGGATCCTGATACATTGATCTCATCAGAGATTGACGGTTTTTTTGAGTTTGTCCCATGACCCCACCCCCAGGCCCCGATACGACCTCCTGGTTTCACCGCCTTTGGTTCCGAGTCCAACCCCTGCTGATTCGGGAAAGTATTGTGATTGTCCAGAGTGTGATCAAAGGGGGGGAACTGGTCTTAAGCCGCCTGGAAACCCGCTCGTCCCAATTACAACTGCCAGCCCCCACACCCGAGTCTTCTTACCTCCTCAAGTCTCAACCCTTATTTCAATCCCTGGGGCAAAAGTGGTGGCAAGCCATGGGCTGGTTACGGGGAAAACTTCCTGGGGCCTGGGCTAGCAAGCTGACGGAAACAACCCTAACAGCAATTTTTATCGGCATACTTTTTATCTTTCTCTGGCCTGGGCCGAGCAAAACTCCTGTCACCCCACCTCCGCCCAAGTCCCGAACCACTCCGATTACGGCCCCGAAAAATCCACCCGCCGAAACTACCGTCTTAGTCAAACCCCGCCTCGCCCCAGAGTCACAACCCGCCCCACTGGAAATTCCAGTCACTCCAGAAGTTCCTGAGCCAATTGCCACGACTCCAATTGAGGCCGACTTGCCAGAAGATATTGCCGTGACACCTGAACCCTTTGTCATTGCTGAACCTGAACTCCTGGATATTGAGCAAGAGTCTGACTTCACAGAGGTTAGTCCTGAACCCAATCCAGTAATCACCGCCTCAGACCAAACTCCAGACGAGCCAGACATCCCGGAACTCACGCCGGAAGAGGCCTGGTTAGCCGATACCCGCCAGCAGTTATTGAGTATTCCAGAACGCTACCATCCCGGCCTCGTGGAAAGTTTGAACCTACAGAAAGACCCAGCTACCCTGAAATTTGTCTTTACCCAGGCCTGGTATGACTTAAAACCCCAACAACAAGATGGCCTGGTGAATGATCTGTGGCAGCAACGGCAACTACTCGACCTCAACAATTTCGAGATTACCGATCCATCTGGACAACTCTTGGTTCGCCCCCCGGTGATTGGCTCGCAACCTGTGATTGTGCACCGAGTGGCCACCGTTCCCTAAAATAAAGACATTTGTTACTTGACGGAGAACATTATGGCCCGGACAGAATCAACCATGCTGGAACTCAACACCCCAGCCCCCGATTTTGCCTTGCCGGATGTTGTCAGCGGAAACACGATTAGCCTCAGCACCTTTGCCGGGGCAAAAGCCCTCTTGGTGATGTTTATTTGCCGCCACTGCCCCTACGTCAAACACGTGGAAGTTGAACTGGCCAAAATTGGGACGGATTACAAAGGCCGGGGCCTGGGGATTGTGGCGATTAGTGCCAATGATGCAGCGGCCTATCCCGACGATAATCCTGCTTCCTTAAAGGAAATGGCGGAAACCTTGGGCTTTGTTTTTCCCCTGTGCTATGACGAAACGCAAAAAGTCGCCCAGGCCTACACCGCCGCCTGCACCCCGGATTTCTTTTTGTTTAATTCCGCTCGTCAGTTAGTCTATCGGGGGCAGTTGGATGATAGTCGGCCCCGCAATGATGCTCCGGTGACTGGGAAAGACCTACGGGCAGCCATTGATTTAGTTTTGGCGGATCAAACCCCTGACCCGGATCAAAAACCTAGCCTCGGCTGTAACATCAAATGGATTCCAGGAAATGAGCCCAATTATTACGGCTAATTGGCCAACACTGCTAGGCAAACACCGCTAGACTAAGCAAAACAGATTATTGTTACGAGCAACTGGAGCACTATGTTTAATTTGGGTTGGCCGGAGGTGGCAATTGCTGTAGTGGTGGCGATCATTATTTTTGGTCCACAAAAACTTCCGGAACTGGGACGGGCCCTAGCCAAATCTCTCTTGGGCTTCAAGTCGGAAATTCAGCCGGACTCTTCTGCTGCACCAAAATCCGATGATCCGGCCTAATTTTGGAAATCCAGGCCTTGTAAAATTTGCTTCTTTAGACGTTGGGCATGGGTGATCCAGAGGCTTTACGAACATTATTAACAGCGGTGGCCCAAGGCCGAGTTTCCCCAGACCAGGCCCTGGATCAGCTGAAGTATTTACCCTATGAACCCGTGGGAAATTTTGCCAAGCTGGATCATCATCGGGCGATTCGGACGGGATTTCCTGAGGTGATTTGGGGGCCTGGGAAAACACCACAACAACTGATTGAAATTTTCCAGGCCATGCGCGTCCATCATCCCTGTGTCATGGCCACTCGGATCACCGCTGAGGTCTTTACGGAAATTCATGGGGTGTTAGGCCAGTTGTACTATTTTCCAGCAGCCCGCATTTGCAGCACCACGGATTTACCTGTCCCTCGCTTTCCGGGAATCATTGGCCTGTTAGCGGCTGGAACTGCGGATTTAGCTGTGGCCGAAGAAGCTGCCATTACCGCCAGACTCCACGGGTTTACGATTCAACGGTTTTGGGATGTGGGAGTTGCCGGAATTCATCGCCTTTTGAGTGTTCGGGAGCAACTAAACCAGGCCCAGGTTTTGATTGTGGTCGCTGGAATGGAAGGGGCATTGGCCAGTGTGGTTGCTGGATTAGTGGATGTGCCAGTGATTGCTGTGCCGACCAGTGTGGGGTATGGAGCCAGTTTCGGTGGTCTTGCCCCCCTCTTAACCATGTTGAATTCCTGTGCGCCGGGGATTGGGGTGGTTAACATTGACAATGGCTTTGGGGCGGCGGTCTTAGCGGGACAGATTCTCCGGTCAGTACAAAAATTTATCCAAACTTAAGGCAGAGGCCAAGGGCCAATCTTTGCTATTGATGAGGGCAGACTGAGTCAGAATTGCACCAAAAATGCCACAGTTTCGGGTTGGGCATCTGGCACAGCCTTGAGATAATCCCCAAAGGCTTCCAAGATAGAATGGGGGCAAGCTAAATGTCGCTTAACTCACCAGGCCCATTGTTCGAGGGGGATGTTCACCCTTAAGTTATAACTTGCTATGCCTGACCCTAAATCATCTGCTCAGAGTGGAAAACCCAAGCCCGATTTTTTGCAAAAGTATGCCCCCTTCGTTCTCAATCAAAAGAAAGCGGATGAGATGGTCGAAGCCTATGCCAAAGGGAAACGGGATTTTCAAAAGTTAGATTTAAACGGCGTGAGTTTTAATGAAATTGATTTAAGCGGCATTGACCTGAGTGGCGCGATTCTCACCGATGTGAGTTTTGCCAATGTCAACCTGAGTCATGCGAAACTGATTGAAGCCAATTTAGTCAACGCCACCTTTAATTCCGTTCAACTCAAGAGTACTAACTTTAGTCGGGCAAATTTACGCGGGGCCACCTTAACCAACACCACCCTGGCCCAGGCCACGTTAAAAGCCACGATCCTACCCAACGGCCGGACATCTCCTTAACCCAAAAATTCTGAAAAAGTTGTTGACTGTTATGGCCTGGATTGCCCGCTTGTGTTTGATTTTGGTTTTGTTTTTAACCGGCTGTAGTGCCAATCTGTTTCGTAACCCAGCCGCCCAAGTTCCCCAACTGATTGCCAGCATTCCTGTTGATCCCAAGACCTTTAACTATGCCCTGAACGAAGAGGTTCCCAATGTTTTTGGTTTCATCTATGAGGGGTTGATTACTGAAAATGCTGTCACGGGGGAATTGGAGCCGGCCTTAGCTGAATCCTGGGACATCAATCCAGAGGATCTGAGCATTACCTATACGCTGCGGCCAAACTTGAAATGGTCCGATGGCGAACCCCTGACAACGGCGGATGTGGTTTTTACCTATAACGAAATTTACCTAAATCCGAAAATTCCCAGCAGCACCCTGGATATTCTCCAAATTGGCCAGAAACGGCAATTTCCCACCATCGCAGCTCTGGATGAACGCCGGGTTAAGTTTAGTTTGCCAGAACCCTTTGCTCCTTTTTTTCGGACAACGGGACTCCCGATTTTGCCAGAACATAGTTTAGGGCCTGGGGTACGCACCCTTGATAATGCTGGAAATCCCAAATTTTTGACCCTGTGGGGGACTCAGACAGATCCAAAGCTAATTATTGCCAATGGCCCCTTCACGATTGAACGCTACACCACCAACCAACGAATTATTTTTCGCCGTAATCCCCACTACTGGAAAAATCCGGAGCCCTACCTGGAACGGTTTGTTTGGCAAATTGTCGATTCCACGGACACAGCCCTGATTCAGTTTCGTTCCGGCAGCTTGGATGTTCTGGATGTGGCCCCGATGAATTTCTCCCTCTTAAAACGGGAAGAGGAGGCCGGGAATTTTCGCATCTACAATGGCGGGCCCCAAGCCGGGGTAACATTTTTATCGTTTAACCAAAATCAAGGCAGTCGTAACGGCAAACCCCTTGTCGATCCCATCAAGTCCGCCTGGTTTAATTCCATCCCGTTTCGCCAGGCCGTGGCCTATGCCCTGGATCGTCAAACCATGATCAATAACCTTTATCGGGGCCTGGGCACAACGCAAAATTCTCCCCTGTCCGTCCAAAGTCCCTACTACTTTTCCCCTGAGGCGGGATTACGGGTCTATGACTTTGATTTAGAACGGTCACGGCAATTACTCCGGGAGGCTGGGTTTACCTGGAATGCCCAAAATCAACTCCTGGATCCGGCGGACCATCGTGTCCAGTTCACCTTGCTGACCAATACGGGAAATGCAATTCGAGAGGCCTTGGGGGCGCAAATTAAACAAAACTTGGCGGCAATTGGTATCCAGGCCGACTTAAGTTTCATTAGCTTTAGCACTCTGGTGGAACGCCTGGCCAACAGTTTTGACTGGGAAGCCTATGTTGGTGCCTTTACTGGGGGTGTTGAACCGAATAATGGGTTTAACATTTGGTCGCCCGATGGTCGCCTACACGTCTTTAACCAGTCAGATCCAGAATTAACGGGTCGGGTTGTCCAGGCCTGGGAGCAGCGCATTGGGGAGCTGTACGTCAAAGGGGCTCAAGAACTGGACGAAGACCGCCGCAAAGCCATCTATTTTGAAACCCAGGCCATTACCCAAGATGCCTTACCGTTTATTTATTTGGTTAACCCCCTCGCCCTGTCTGCGTTTCGAAATACGATTCAAGGGGCCCAACCCACCGGGCTGGGAGGTGCGCTCTGGAATATTTCTCAGTTAAAACATTCTGATTTAGAGCCTGCTCGGAAACCCTTGGACTGATCTAAGTAACTTAATGCAGGTGGTTAGGAAGCAAGTTTCTAGCAGGTTGACCGATACTCGTTATCGATCACAAGACCATAACCTTGAGCAGACCCGCGCGCAATATCTGGAAGATGACAAAGCATTCCATCCCATGTCGTCTGTGCATTTAACGCATCAATAACAATTTGCAGTGGTGCAGCAAGAATTGCCTGAAAATCTGCTTCCTCAGAAACCTGAATCTTAAAGGCCAACTGCTCCTTGGGAGGAGAGAATTGAGCGTCAACTCCTGCTTTGTTGCCCCTTGGATCAACCCGATACCAGCCAATTTCTGGTAAGTGAATGGCCGTAAAACCATGAAGGCTGTAGGGCGCGCCTTGGCCATCAATACTTAACCGCTGATAACAAAATCCCGCCGGAATCTTGTTGGCCCGAAGTAATGCTGCCAGCAAATGACTCTTGGCATAGCAATACCCTGTTTTGTATCTGAGAACATCAGAGGCGCAACAAGTCACGGGATTCATCTGGTAGTCAAAGCTATGACGAATTTCATCTCGTACCCACTCAAAGCAGGCTTTTGCGATCGTTGTTGGTGTTTCCTGATCCGATGCAATCTGTTGAGCAAGCTCGAGGATTCCAGGATGTTGCCAATCAATAATTTCACTGGCTCTTAAGTATGCTTCCATATCAATTGCGCCACCGCTTGCAAAGGACAACTAAACGACTAACCAAGATAGTCACTTCGCTTAGGAATGGGACAAAAACAGGTTTGAAACCCTTCTGAGCATTATTCTTGTTGGCTTAGCCTCCCGGAGGGATAGTGTCTCACTTTTGGCAGAAATGACTATAACTTCAAGAGACTGCCATCACTCCAGAACAATACTAGTACAGAGGCCGGTTCAGGCCTGGGAGCAAAGACTGAGAAAAGTCAACGATTGTTAGGGCATTACCAGCCAAGTTTCTCTAAAACGGGCCGTGTACTCACAATATGTTTCCCCAGGCCCAACTTGTTCGGAGCCACCCCCAACGCCAAGGAAACCAGTTGCGGTAAGTGCAAAATCGGTAAGCCCAGTTTCTCCCCAATCACGGCCTCAATTTCCGGTTGCCGCGAATCCAAATTCAAATGACACAGTGGACAGGGAGTGACAATACAATCGGCCCCGGCATCAATCGCTGCTTTTAATCGGGCCCCGGCCATCTTAAAGGAGACCTCGGTTGCGTAACTTGATAACGGCCAGCCACAGCATTGGGTTCGTCCTTCATACTCAATTGGAGTTGACCCCACCGCTTCAAATACTCGCTCCATGGATTGCGGATGGATGGGAGAGTCAAAGGGTAAGGTCTTTTGAGCTCGGAGCAAATAACAGCCATAAAACGAGGCACAGCGTAATCCTTGCAACGGCCGGGTCACTTTTTCCCTGAGAGTTTCCAGGCCAACATCCCCGACCAATGCCCAAAGAATATGCTTGACTTCCGTAGAACCTTGATAGGGTTGACAGCCCTGGGCCTGGAGTAACTCATTGATTTGCCCCACATAATCCGGCTCAGTCGTGAGTCTCTCTTGGAGTCGTTCATTCACATGACCCAAAACCCCCTGACATGTACTGCAATGGGTTAACAACGGCAAGTTGAGTGATTCCGCTAAGGCAATATTCCGGGCATTCACCGTATCTTCTAGGAGCCAAGAGTCTTCCTTAAAGGTGCCAGACCCACAACAGGAGGCTTTTTTTAATTCAACCAGTTCAATTCCCAGAGCCTCGGCTAAGGACAGGGTGGATAGATGCAATTCTCGACAGGCCCCTTGGGCAACACATCCGGGATAGTAGGCATATTGGAGGGTTTTCGCCGGAGCAGAAACGGCAGGGGACATAGGCTGGGCTAAAGAAAAACTAATTTAATTTTAGACGCTCCCTCCAGATTCCCTGCGAGAGTGAAGATTCGCAAAGAAATCAGGTTAAGATAATCTGCCTATATCCCTCCACTGCGACTCATTCCCTATGGCATTCCAGGCTACTCCGACGCGACTCCAACAGGGCATCCATCGGGGAGAGTTTTTAATTACCGCTGAGGTTTGTCCACCCAAAGGCAGTAATCCCAGCCATATGTTAGCCCAGGCCAAGTTATTGCAAAACCGAGTTCATGGGATTAATATCACCGATGGTAGCCGGGCTGTGATGCGGATGAGTTCCTTGGTCTCAGCTATTTTGCTCAAACAAGCTGGCCTGGAACCGATCTATCAACTAGCCTGTCGCGACCGCAACCGAATTGCCCTGCAAGCGGATCTTTTAGCCGCCTCAGCCATGGGAATTCACAATGTTTTAGCCCTCACGGGGGATCCGATTAAAGCTGGCGATCACCCCCAGGCCAGGCCGGTCTTTGATTTAGAGTCCGTGCGACTGTTACAACTGATTCAAAAACTGAATCGGGGCCTGGATGACCAAGAGCAACCATTACCGGATCAGCCAGCCAATCTTTTTCCCGGAGCGGCCATCGATCCCCAATCCCCCAGTTGGTCAGGGCTGCAACGACGATTTGAACGGAAAATTAATGCCGGGGCTCAGTTTTTCCAAAGTCAATTGATTACGGATTTTGAGCGACTGGATAAGTTCATGCAGCAAATTGCAGCGGGTTCAGGTAAACCCATTCTGGCGGGAATATTCTTACTCAAGTCAGCTAAAAATGCCCAGTTTATTAATCGAGCAGTTCCCGGCGTTCAGATTCCCGACTCGATTATTCAACGCCTAGCCCAGGCCCCGGAGCCGCTGCAAGAGGGCATTAAAATTGCTGCGGAACAAGTGCAACAGGCCCGTCAATTGTGCCAGGGCGTGCATTTAATGGCGGTTAAACGGGAAGACCTGATTCCCCAAATTCTCGATGCCGCCCAAATTCCTCCCATTGAGAGCCTGGAGTCACAGCATGTCTAGGGAATTTCAGTTACCCAAGATTGTCTTTTTTGGGCGCACCTTCGCGGAATACCAGGAGATGTTTAGCTTTACAGAGACAGAGTTGCAGGGGAAAAGGATTCTTGACTGCCCCTCCGGCCCGGATTCCTTTGTCGCCGAAAGTTATCAGCGGGGCCTGGATGTGACGGGTTGTGATCCGGTCTATGAAAATCGCTCAGTTCCAGAGGTGTACGCCCAGGCCCAGGCCGATATTGCCCAGGCCATCGAGAAAGGTCGCCAAAAACTTGAGCAGTTTCCCACCCTCACCCCTGAAGGTTTTGAGGCATTTGCCCAGGCCAAGTTGGAAGCCATGGAAAAATTTGTCATTGACTATGGACAGCGCCCCGAAGCCTATGTGGCCGGTCGTTTACCGGAGTTACCCTTTGCCGACTGTAGTTTTGATTGGGTCTTTTCTGCCCATTTTTTACTGGCCTACAGTTCTCTGGAAACCGGTGGCATTTTAGAATCCAGCCCCTTTGATTTTGACTTTCACTGCCGAGCCGTGCTGGAACTACTGCGGGTTGCCCAGGCACAAATTCGCCTCTATCCCCTCTACACCAATAACCATCCCCGCCGACGCCATGCCTATGTGAATCCCCTGATTGAGTACCTGGAGGCCAAGGGACATCGAACCGAATTGTTACCCAGTACCTACAACCAAGGCTCCCCCGTGGAGAACTTTACCCTCGTGGTTCATAAAGGCTCCTAGACCCATCCCGCAGCCAGAGAGGGGTGAGACTGTCAAAGACTGAAGAGGGCCTTCATCCGCTGGCGAAACCAATTCATGGAGAGGAGGGTGGAGTGGACTTCTTCCGTTTCGGTAAAGAATCCGAGTTCCTGGAGAATCCGTTGATGGGCGGATAGTTCTGCGGCAATGGTTTCAGCCAGATTGGGGTCGCTTTGGAAGAGGGCTTTGAGGGAAGGCTGATTAATCACAAACACTGTGCAATTCTCCACCGCAGTGACTGTCGAAAGCCGACTCATCCCCGTCAGGACAGAGATTTCCCCAAAGCATTCCCCGGGGTAGCTGGTGGCTAAACTTTGGTTTAAACGCTCAGAGCGCACCTCCACCACTCCAGCCAAAATCAAATAAATTTCGTTACCGGGGTCCCCAGGTTGATAAATCATTTGCCCTGATGGATAGAATCGTTCCTCCCCTTGCTCAATGAGAATATCCAATTGCGGTTGGGTGCAGTTTTGGAAATAGGACACCTTCTGTAACATCTTCCGGAGTTCCCGATGTTGGCGGGTCGGTGTCAGAGGTAGTGGCGCTGGGGCCTGGGAAGTCGGGGTGACGTTTTTGGGCATTCGCATCCCGTCCCAGTTATGGACATAAATATCTCGTTGGGGAAATGGAACTTTAATTTCTTGGCGGCTGAGTTCTTGTTCAATTAAGAAATTGAGGGCACTTTTGATCGGTTCAGCATCCTGGGGGCGATTAATCCAAACTAGCAACTCAAACGATAAGGCGCTCTCTCCAAAGCCCTTAAACCAGACACTTGGTGGGGGATACAACAGGACGCGGGCGTCTTTGCGAGCCGCATTGAGGAGGGCTTCCGTGACCGTACCGGTATTACTGCCATAGGCCACGCCGACGGGAATATGCAGCCGACTTTGGGGACTGTGGTAGCTCCAGTTAATCACGTTTTTTTCAATGAAGCGGTTATTGGGAACAATCACGAACTGACTGTCATTGGTGCGGACTACGGTGGAGCGAATTGAGATTTTTTCCACGGTGCCCGACAGCCCGTCCACTTCAATAAAATCCCCAACTTTGATTGGTTGCTCAATTAGAATTGCCAGGCCACTGACAAAATTACTGGCCAAGTTCTGTAAACCAAAACCGATCCCAATCCCCAAGACCCCAGCTAAAACCGTCAAGGAACTCAAGTCAATCCCGGCGGTTTGCAACAGAATCATCAACCCAATCAGCGTCAGGGAATAGCTAATAATTCGGGTAATGGTTTCCTGGGCGCCACGCTCAACCTGAAGACTTTTAAGGACACTGGCCTTGAACCACTCACTTAGCCAATGGGAAATAAAGAAAATCGCCACACTGAGGGCAATAATCAAAACCAGAAACCCCAGGGAAATTTTGTTACGCCCCGCCTCAAGAAGGGGACTATTGAATAGGGCGACCACCTCCTCAGTGAATCTGGTGAGGGCATTAATGATTGCTTCTTCGTAGGGATCGAGGGTGTGGGAGACCCGAATATTGACAAAAATAATTCCCAGCCAGAGAGCTATCCGAATCAACTGAAAAAACAACTTGAAACTGAAGCTGACCCAGGCCCGCTGTGAGACTTTGATCTTGGGAATAAAGAAGGTTTCGAGTTTGCGAATGGCAAAACGGAGGACAAAATAATCAAAGGCCACCGTCAGCAGGACAATCCCGACCATAATCCCGAGATCCCGCATCACGATCGTCCAGCTAAATTCTCCGGTGGGGTCAGACTTCTTGGCGGCTAGGAGTAGGGTTGCCAGGGCCAGGGTGGCATAAATCCGAAATTGGGCAAATCTCATCCTGCTGTTTTAGCACGGGCTGCTTTCAGGGCCTGGACAACTTCAGTATGCCCTGCTTCTAAGGCCCAAACCAAAGCAGTCCAGGAATTTTGATCCCGGATATTCAAATCAGCCCCCGCCCCCAGCAGCAGTTCCGTGGTGGATAATTGTCCCTTGGCCGCCGCCGCCATCAAAGGCGTTAAACCAAAGGTGGTCTGGGCATTAACCTTCGCCCCAGCAGCCAGCAAAGTTTCCACAATTGCGCCATGATTTCCCCCAGCGGCCGCCATCAGTGGGGTCCATTGATCGGCATCCCCCTGATCCACCAGGGCCCCAGCAGCCAGTAAAGCTTTAACTGAATTTAATGCTCCAGCTTCGGCGGCCAGGGCCAAGAGAGGGGTGCCATCGGTATTACAGGCGTGAACCTCTAACCCGGCCGCAAGAGCTTGAGTGATCACAGAGACATCATCAGTGGCCAAGGCCTGGATGAGAGCGTCAGTCACTGGATTCGGAGCAGTGTCAGTCATGGGGTATGCATCAGTAAGGCAATTCGAGGATGATTTTACCTCGAAAGTTCTAACCAGGCCCCCGTTAACGCCAGCCAGCCCGATCCATGATTTTCAGAGCCTCTGGGTTATTGCGTCCAAAGACTGCGGCACTGACAGTTTCGGCCTTGAAGTTCCCCAACCGGGCCACAAGCGGATCCAGTTGTACCCCTCGAACCACTGGAAGCTCAAAGTTACCCCGAGCAAACTGGGCCTGGGCCTGGGGACTCACAAGATATTCCAGGAAGCGAATCGCCGCAGCCCGATTGGGGGCATTTCTAACAACACCGGCCCCACAGATGTTGACATGGGTTCCCTGGGTTCGTTGGTTCGGGAAAAACAAAGCCACCTTTTCGACCACTGCCTTATCTTCCGGCTTATTGGAGGCCATCAACCGCATCAGATAGTAATGATTGGCAATAGCTACGGAACCCACTCCAGCGGCACAGGCCCGAATTTGATCGGTGTCTCCACCCTGTGGGGGTCGGGCTAGGTTTGTGGCAATGCCCTTGGCCCAATCCTCAGTTTTCTTGGCACCGTGGATCGCAATCAACGCCCCTGTCAGGGATTGGCTATACACATTGCTGGAGGATCGTGTTAAGACCTGTTTGCGCCATTTCGGGGTTGCCAAATCTTCATAGGTGGATAGTTGCGCCGGTTTGACCTTGGCTTTGTTGTAGATCAGCACCCGGGCCCGCCGTGACAGTCCAAACCAATTGCCCTGGGGATCTCGTAGGTTAGCCGGCACTGCTTTGTTGAGTACTGCCGAATTAACCGGTTGAAACATCCCCGCCTGTTGAGCCCGCCAGAGCCGACCCGCATCCACGGTCATCAAAACATCAGCGGGGCTATTGCGGCCTTCATTGCGAATCCGCTCAATCAAGGCATCGGCCTCTGCTTCAATAACATTGACCCGAATTCCCGTGGCTTGAGTAAACCCACTGTAGAGAGTCTTATCGGTGTCATAGTGACGGGCTGAGTATAAATTAATACTCCCTCGGGCCTGGGCAACTTGCGTCTCTGTTGCATCAGCATCATCCTGAAGAGTCCAACCTTGATAGGCAGCATGGGCCAAGTAGGCGGTTCCGGCGGCTCCTAACCCGAAAAGTCCACGGCGGGTCAGCTTATTCATAATTGCAAATAGCTCCTAACAATCAATCCGAACCTAATCATAGCAATTTATTGAAAAATATTCTTACTAGTTCTTAGTAAATTTTCTCAATGTTATGAATTCAGAGCAGGTTATCGATCAGGCCCAGGCCAGGGTTCTTCTTCCAGAGGAACAGGTTTAATCGTGGAATTCTCTACAATGGGCCTGGGAATACCATTGGGACTGCATTGGGGATTAATCTATGGCTGAAGAATTGGAAAAAACCATTTGGGTCAGCGAGCAGCTAGATCCCTCGGGGTTGCTCTATGCCTGTATTGCTTGCTGTGACCAGACCCAGGCCGAGGAGTGCCATCAGTCATTTGCGGATAACCTAACCCCCGAACAAAAAGCCACGGGTTGGTCAACTCGACTACGCATCGTGGAAACTTGGGATGATGTACCGGTGATGGCGTTGAAGCTGTGCTAGGTTCCCTTGGCCATTTCCTCAGCACCCCATTTGAGAGTGTAATGTCGCGATGAAAATTGCTGTAACCGGTGGGACAGGTTTAGTGGGCTCTCGGCTTGTTCCTGAATTGTTAAGCCTTGGGTATGACTGCCTAGTGTTCTCCCGTCATCCAGACTCAGCAGCAGCCCGCTTTCCCCAGGCCAAAATTATTGCCTATGAACCCGAAACCCCTGGGGCCTGGCAAGGGGCGATTTCCGGCTGTGATGCGGTGGTGAATTTGGCCGGTGAACCCATTGCCCAAGGTCGGTGGACCGAAGCCCGCAAAGCAGAAATTTTAGCCAGTCGGCAATTAACCACCCGTCATTTAGTGGATGCCGTTGCCCAGGCCTCGGAAAAGCCCAAGGTGATGATTAGCACCTCCGCCATTGGCTATTACGGCACTAGCGAAACGGCCACCTTTACGGAAACCAGTCCGGCGGGGAATGACTTTTTAGCCACAGTTTGCCAGGCCTGGGAGGGAGAAGCGCGTCGGGTCAAGGGCCTGGGGACACGTTTGGTAATTTTCCGGTTTGGAATTGTCCTCGGATTAGGCGGAGCCCTTGGGCAAATGTTACCCGCCTTCAAAGTGTTTGCAGGGGGGCCTATTGGTTCCGGGCGGCAATGGTTTTCTTGGATTCATCAAGATGATCTCGTCAAAATGCTGACCCAGGCCCTGAGGGATGAAACCATGGAAGGGGTTTACAATGCCACGGCCCCAACTCCGCAACGAATGGCTGATTTTTGCCAAACCTTGGGGACTGTTTTAAGCCGGCCGTCCTGGTTACCCGTGCCCGATTTTGTCTTGGAACTCCTGTTAGGCGAGGCCGCTCAGGTGGTGTTGCAGGGACAGCAGGTGTTTCCCGAACGGTTATTGGCCCAAGGCTTTCAGTTTCAATATCCCACGGCCACCCAGGCCCTAAAGGATGTCCTCCAAGAGGTGCTCTAGCCCAAGGATCCCAGAAAAACAATGGCCAGCCATCCATGACTATGAAGACCGTTCCCCAGCGAGATCATTTAGGGACAACTAACCCGGCCTGGCGTGGAGCATTAAAGATTAACTATCGCCATCATCAGGGTCGCACCGAGGTGAGTCAGGCCTATGCCAAAGCCCCCCTGAGAATTCAGCGCCCATTCTATCCAGAGTCATCCGGGGTCTGTCAAAGTGTGATCCTGCATACGGCAGGGGGCATGGTGGGGGGCGATCAACTGCGGTTAGATTTAGAGCTTGGAGAACAGGCCCAGGTACTTGTGACCACCGCCGCCGCCAGTAAAATTTATCGCACCGCCGGCCCACCTGTAGAACAACGGATTCAGATTCACATTGCCGCCAATGCCTGTTTGGAATGGTTGCCCCAGGAAACAATTGTCTTTAACCAGGCCCGGTATCACCAAACCATGCGGGTTGAGTTAGCCCCAGGGGGACTTTGGCTGGCCTGGGAGATCACCCGTTTCGGTCGAACCGCCCGCGCTGAGAGCTTCGAGCAAGGACAATGGCAAGCCCACACTGAAGTTTGGCAAGGGAATATGCCCCTGTGGATTGACCGACAGTGGCTCCCCGGATCGCCGGCCCAGGTGGCCAGTTTGCATGGGTTAAATCATTGTCCATTGGTGGGCAGTTTTGTGCTGATCGGCCGTGAAGTGGATCCCAAACTCATTCAACGGGCTCGGGAATTGTGGCCAGGCCCGATGACGGAAATTGGCGTGAGTCGGTTGGCGGCGGGTATGATTTGTCGCTATCGGGGTACTGATCGGATCGCTGTCCGGGCCTGGTTTATCGCCGTCTGGCAGCTCTTGCGGGTATCATTTTTAGACCGGGCTGTATCCATTCCACGGGTCTGGGGAGTTTAGGCGATGCAACTGACACCACAGGAAAAAGACAAACTACTAATTTTTACGGCCGCATTAGTGGCAGAGCGGCGGCGGGCCCGGGGCTTAAAGCTGAATTATCCCGAGGCAGTGGCATTCATCAGTGCAGCCATTTTAGAAGGGGCCCGGGATGGTCAGACGGTGGCGGAATTGATGAGCTACGGGGCCACATTACTCACTCGAAATGATGTCATGGAGGGGGTACCGGAGATGCTAGTGGAAGTTCAGGTGGAAGCCACTTTTCCCGATGGGACAAAACTCGTAACAGTGCATAATCCGATTGTGTTTTAGGCTGTACTGCCCCCTGAACGTCGTTAGTCGCACGAAAAAATAGATCACTCTTGGGCGGCAGGTTTAGAGTAATTTCCATCGTTTATCCCTGGAATTACCCGATGAATATGCCGCTTTTCCCCTCCCCTGCCCAGGAATTATCTCACCGACACCAGGAACTCCAAGCCCTTAAAACTCTGATTCAGCAGGGCCAACGCAATTCCAAACAACGACAACTGATCCAACAAGCCCAGGCTTGGGGGTGGCAGATTCACAATTCTGGGGGCAGACATCCGGTGAAGGCGGTACGGCCAGGTTATCGTCCTGTGGTGATTCCAGGCCATGGCAGCGGCGGTTCAGTGAAGCGGGGCCTGGCCCAGCAAATCTTGCAATCCCTAGCAGCCCCCCGACTGGCAGAACTACAGGCGCAAATCAGCACCCTTGAGCAACTCCAGGCCCAACAGCAGTTAGGAACTTTAGAAACCCAGATTAGGTCTCAGTCTCAACAAATTTCCCACCTGGAAACCCAGATTAAAAGTCTCAAGATTGATGTGGAAACCAGTTTAAGCTTGGCGGCAACCCTAGAGCAACACAACACCACCTTAGCCCGACAAATCACAGCGTTATTGCAAGATCGCTTGGAACTGGAATTACAAAGACGGAAGATTGGGGATTTAATTCAGCAACGGCAACACATTGAGCATAAGTTCGAGACCTTTGTCGCCGACTTTGAACGCCTGGAGTTGACGTTAGATCGAGTATTTCTCTATGCCCACAATTTACCATCAGAATTTGCCCAGCCGCTCCTAGGAATTCTGAACACGGCAATGGGGGACTAAATAGGGTAAAACTATGGAATTAAAAACAGATTTTATGAAGGATGAGTGGGTTAAGATGAACAACGATCAATCCTCGGTTCGTAAGGTTCGGGACGTAATCCAAGAATCGCGGCGTAACTATGCGGAACTGTTAGGAATTGCCACCGACCTATTCGAACGCCGAGAAGAGGATATTGCCCAGGGATTGCGGTCGTTTCAAAAATTAGTTCCGATTCCTCCCCAGGCCTGGACGATTAGCCTCATGCGGCGTCAATTTGGTAATTTCCCCAAGGCGCGCCAACATTTTCAACAGCAGTACGGAATCAAAGCCAATAATTGGGAAACCTTAGTTGACCGGGTTAATGTGGTGGAATCTGCGCTCATTCATCTGGGCCTGGGACAACGAAAAATGCCCTAGTAAAGATCAAATACTTTCCTTAACTAAACTTTTTTCTATGGGACTGATAGATCTCATCACCGGAACACGCGAACGCACTGCAAAATTCTGCTACCCAATGCCATCAAAGGCAAGAACTTTCAAGGATTTCTCGTCGGAGTTGCAAGCAATTTTGGGTTTCATAGCTCAGCAAAATGACAATAGTTACCAAGGCAGAATCCGGAAAAAATTCCTCAGGTTAACGTGCTGTTGAACTCCGCCAAAGGGGAACACCTTGGGATGAGAAAACCACCGCTTCTCCCTGATCAGTAATTCGTAAATAGGCCTGGGGATAGGAGTCGGTTGCCGTGGACCAAAGCAGTTTACTCGCAGTGCTGTAGAGACTGAGATTACCGCTTAATTCCATCATCAAACAATGCACGGATTGACCCACCGTTTTACTGGCCCAAAGCGGGATTTCCTGCAAAGGAGTTCGTTCAAATAGAACTAAGTTGCCATCGGTTTGTAGGCGGAGAATATAGGTTTCGTTGTCAGAGCGCAGATAGTCCCCCGGATAAAGAAATTCCCCTGGTTTTAAGGCGTTCCCTTGGGGTTGGTCGGCGGGGAGAAAATCAGCGGCAAAGGCCAACTCGTGGGGGAGGGCACTGCTGGGGTTGTTTGGAGAGCTACCACCCAGGATGGTTTTGTAGTCTGAATGTTGGGGAAATTGATAGACCACCTCAGTGCCCACCACATCAAAATGGGCCTGGAAAACCTTGGCCTGTTGGTTGAGGTACTGTTCAGCGGTTTGTCCCGATATCTTAGCTCGCACGGCAAAATCCATCAGGGAGATTCGCCCCCGCCGGGCCTGGAGTAACTCAAAGAAACACCGCTCCAAATGCCGTTGATAACTGTGGCGTAAATTCCAAGACAGGGCCCCGGACAGGAGGGTGGGGGGGGTGGCTAAGATCAAAAAACCAGCCATGGCCGATCGATCTCGCGCTGATTTTTCCGGACTGACGGCAATGATGACAAAGGCCAACAAGCACAGGCCAGAAAAGCTCAGGAGGATCCCGATGAGTAGCTTCTGAAACCAGGCCATGCCCCGCAGTCTTAGCCCCAGAGCAAGTGCAAGAGACCCTGTTCGCCCACCAATAATTCCCGCAACAGACTGACAATGGCCACCCAAATCACTGGGCTGATATCAACACCGCCAATGGGGGGAATCAGTTTTCGCGTCGGTTGTAGAAACGGCTCCGTAGGCATGGCTACCCAGTTAAAGGGGAATTGGGCCAAGTTGGCCTGGGGATACCATGTGAGGACAATCCGCAAAATGAACAACAGGGTCAGTGCTGCCAGGCCCAGGCCTAAAACCAAATCCGTTGTTGCTAGAACATTCATCGGGGGTACTCCCAGGAAAAACGCACTTCCTTCACTTTAGCCTCTTGCACCCGGGAATCTCAGGACACCGTCAACGAATTATTCCAGGGGCCTCAGGTGAAATCCGATGAATCAACGATTCAGTTCCAGACGAATTTCATACTCCTGGCTCCAGGCATTACGGACTCGCCCAGAAATCCCCAAGCCCCGAAACGGTTGGAGTGTTTGCTGAAAGGCGGGGGCTAGGTCAGGCATAATCGGGCTGCGTTGGGTAATCGAGAACAGATTGTTAAAGTCCACAAACAATTGACTGCTGCCGGGGCTGGGGAGGGTGGAGCGAAATAGGGGAAGTTGGGCCAAGTTCGGTTCTGGGGGCGGCACCAGGGCCTGGGTGATATTGGGGCCGAGGGTCAAAAAAAAGGTTTGGGCATCGAGCCAGCCGTGGTGAGCCAGAGGGATGCCTGGTAACATCCGCCAACTGGTGATTTGGGTTTGATCATCTTGACTCACTTGCCAGCCCTTTTGACGCGCGTTTTGATCCAGGGTTTGCAGAGCGGCTTCAGCCTTGGGGCGATCTTGGGTTTGGGCAATCATCACGACGCTAACCACATTCAAACGGGCATTGGGGACAGGAATCAGGGCCAGGGTAAACTCCCCATCCAACCAGGGAACAAACGCTTGCTCTGGATTCACACCAAAAACAGGTTCAAACCCATCACGGATTGTTCGTTGCCAATCCTGGGGAGCATTGCGCCAACTGGCCTGGAAATTACTGGTGGTGAAGGTGGCCAAAGTATTTTCCGGTAATTTCTGGGTCAGGGTGTTGACGGTGCCTTCTTGGGTTAAATTCCGCTGGCTATCTTCCGGCAACCAGGTCATCGCTCGAACCCGTACCTGATTATCTTGCAGTCGAAAGGCCGCAGCCAGGCCCCCTAAGTCAGATTCTGGGGGTAGGGAGGAAGGAGAGGTTTCTGCAAAATACGCCGGTAAATTTACATAGAACTGGGCCTGGGGATTTTCGCCACCCGTGGCAATCACTGCATCTTGGTAACGACTCCGACTGGCGAGGGCTGGTTGACCTTGGGCAGTATCAATAATTTGTTCAAGGGCAACGGCAATATTACTCCAAGCCAGGTATTCCTTAGACCCCTGGGAAATAAAGGCGATTCCCTGTCCTGCCACCGCCTCCACTGGCCCCGGCACCTGGTAAATCGTAACGCCCTCATGAACCTCCTTGGGTTGCTGTTCCAGGGTTGCGCGAAGAGCATCCAGATTGGCATTTTCTGGAATCGGCACGATCCAGACCAGGGGAGCATCGCTGGAAACAAGGGCAGTGTCTGGGGTCATGGGCAGGGAAGCAAACGTGGCCTGGGCCCCTAACCACGGGAGAATGTCACGGGCCACGTCAATATCCCCCAACTCAATTCCCTCAGGGGAAACAGGCCCCCACGGCCCCTGCAACCATCCCTGAGATTCAAACAACCCCGCCGCTTGCACCAATTGCCAGGGAGGTGCATCCGTAGAGACCGTCAAGGTGTAGAGAGCTGTTTCTGGGATTAAGGTTACGCCATCGGGAAGTTGCCCCATTTTGGCCTGGGTTTGCCACCACCAAATACCTGCACCCACTGCCCCAATGGCCACAGCCCCCCCGGCCAGGACTGTAAGAAAGCGAGTTTTATTAACAATTTTCGGCATTAACGGGCACTCCTACAAAATCGTATAGTGTAGTTCGCTGTTGTGCAGGTCGCCCCAGGCCCCGGATTGTTTGCTGGAGTTGCTCAACCGTCAAGCCCGTTCCCCCTTTGGCCCCAGCCATGGTCGTAATGTGTTCCTCCATTAATGTGCCACCGAGATCATTACAGCCCCAATTGAGTGCTTGTGCTGCCCCGCCCAGGCCCAGCTTGACCCAACTCGGTTGATGCCGGGGAATCCAGGGGCCAAGGTAAAGACGGGCCACCGCTGTCAATATCAGAGTTACCGATAAATCCGGTTGTTCCCGACCAACCCGTTTACGTAAGGCTGGGGGTGCCTGTTCCCCAACATAGGGCAGGAGAATAAATTCTGTAATCCGAGCTGGATAGTGCTGTTCTAAGGCGATTTCCTGAAGATGGCGGAGATGCTCCAGGTGCTGAATTTGCTCGGCGGCGGTTTCAATGTGACCACAAAGAAGGGTGCTAGTCGTGGGGAGCCCCAACTGATGGGCCGTGCTGACAATCTCTAGCCATGTGGCCGTATTCAGCTTCTCCGGGCAAATAACCTGGCGCACCCGATCCACCAAGACCTCCGCAGCGGTTCCGGGCAGAGAGTCAACCCCTTGGGCCTGGAGGCGGGCTAGCACTTCACGAAAACTCAGTTGATCTTGGCGGGCAATAAACTGAATTTCCTGAGGAGAGAACGCATGCAAGTGGAGTTGGGGAAAGGCAGCCTTAATTTCTTGAATAATGGTTTCGTAATACCTCAGGCTTGAACCATTGACCTGGGCCTGGGGATTAAGCCCCCCCTGTAAACAAATTTCCGTTGCCCCCTGGGCCAACGCTGTTTCTGCTTTGGCTAAAATTACCTCCAGAGATAACCAGTAGGCTCCATCACTGTCAGCATCCCGGCGAAAAGCACAAAACCCACAGTGTTGCTCGCAGATGTTGGTGAAGTTGATGTTGCGGTTAATCACATAGGTGACCGTTTCCCCCACCAGGCCTCGCCGGAGTTCATTTGCTGCGTCTCTCAGTTCATCCAGACCGGGGGATTGTCGTTCATGGACTTTCCGAGAGGCAGTGAGTTCACCATAGGCCCACGTTAGGAGTTGAGTCGCCTGGGTGGGGGGTAAAACCTGATCGCGCACGTTTTGGGTCAAAATCTCGGTCAATGCCGGCAGGGGCAATGGCGTCCCTAGACCACGGGATTTATTGATGGAAAAATCTGATGCAAGGGTGGACATGCCAAAGGCCGGGAAAAGAACTGAAAAACAAGCCTGTTGACCTAACTCTGCCATTAGATTTGCCTTCTGTGCAACCGGATACGGCCTCAGCCCGGAATTGACATAACCGAGGGGAATTTGGCCTACTTTTTCCAGAGAGGTTCCTGGTTAATGTATCTAGTTCGCCAAAATGTCTAATTCTTGGAATTTCATCAGGGGTGTCCAGTGGTTGTGGCGGCAGGGCCGGCTATTGACTAGTCTTGGCCTGGGTTTTCTGGTGCTCGAATGGATCATGGTGCCGATGGTGGCCTGGACAAATACCCCCAACTGGCGTGATTGGGCAATTCAATCTGGGCAGATTAGAAATACCGCCGTCAATAATGCCCCGCTTACCCCCCAGTCCCAGACCCTATGGTTAGAACTCGACCTCACGCGGCGGCGGGTCACCCTGTATCAGGGACAAACCATTCGCAAATCCTATCCTGTGGCGGTGGGCAAACCGGGCTGGGAAACCCCCGTCGGTAACTTCATAATCAAGGAAATGATTCGCAACCCAGACTGGAAAAATCCCTTCAATGGCAATGTTCTCAGAGCAGGTCATCCCCGTAATCCCCTTGGCCGCCGCTGGATTGGGTTTTGGACTGATGGCGAGGATTGGATTGGTTTCCACGGCACCCCCGACCCCCAATACATCGGCCAGGCCGTCTCCCATGGCTGTGTCCGCATGAATAACCAAGACATTGAAGAGTTATTTGAATCCGTAGCCGTGGGCATCCCGGTCAAAGTCGTGCGCTAGGGTTAATTGGGCCAAAAATCCGTCACACTGTAGCCCAAGCTGGCCAACATTTGCCGCAGCAGGGGTAGGCTTAAACCAATGACATTACTGGGATTACCTTTTATTTCCTGAACAAATAGGCCGCCTTTCCCATCCAAGGCAAAACATCCAGCACAGGCTAGGGGCTCTCCAGTGGCCACATAGGCAGAAATTTCGGCATCGGAGACTTGGGCAAACCTCACCTCCGTACAGTCAACCTCCACACACCCCTGGTTTTGATAGGCATCTATTAAGGCATGACCTGTCAGCAGTTGGCCGGTTTTGCCCCGCATCTGTTGCCAGCGCTGAATCGCATCCTGGGCATTTTGGGGTTTACCGTAAATTTCCCCCTCCAAGACCAACACCGAATCACAACCCAACACCAAGGCCGGACGATTCAGGGTTTGGGCCACCACCTTGGCTTTGGCCTGGGCTAAGGTTTGCACCAGTTGTTCCGGCTCTGGAGCAGTAAAGGCAGTTTCATCAAGGTCACTGACTTGAACATGGGCGGGAATACCAACGCTGGCTAAGAGTTGACGGCGGGCGGGGGAGGCTGAAGCAAGAATCAAGGTCAGCATAAAGGGGTAGGCTAGAGTGTAGAAGATTGTCATTCGCTCTAACTGCAATGATATTCCCATCCGCCAGAGCGAACCCTGCTGCCACCACCAACCCCACCCCTTGACGGCCATGGAAACTGAAGATTTTAGTAAGCTTTTTCCACTATTTGATGCCGGATCTGCCGAAGCCCTTAGCGGTATGCTCAGTGTAGCCTGGCAAAATGAATACCCAGCGAATCGGGCAATTCTAATTGAAGATGCCTGGGGCAATGCCGTTTACTTTATTTTAGAAGGGTGGGTTAGAGTCAGGCGAATTGTTGCCAACAAGACTGAAACCACCATTGCGGTTCTCGGGCCTGGTGACTTTTTTGGAGAAATGGCCATCCTTGATGAATCTCCCCGCTCCACGGATGTTGTGGCCATGAGTCGGACTGAAATCATGGCGGTTCCGTCACAAAAGTTTATCCATGTCCTAATGCGGGAGCCAAACCTCAACTATCGAATGTTGCAGCTCATGGCCCAACGCCTACGACAGACCAACTCCCGGATTGAAACCCTGCATTATCCTCCTGCTGTAAAGTTAGCGAATGTCCTGGTGGGTTTGGGAGAACGATATGGCCAAACTCCAGGGGGTATTACCGCAACTTTATTTAATATTCCGACTCAAGACTTAGCTGATATGGCAAGTATCGGTACCGAGGAAACCGAGAAACTCATGGAGCGTTTTGCAGCAAAAGGATGGCTCAAAGTTGACACTCAGACCCAAGTCTTGCACTTAATGAATCTCTCTCAGTTGCGGCAGTTGATTGAACAACAGGCCGCCATTGTTACCATACCGCCGCGTTAAGGGTTAAATAAGGTTGATACCAAGTGTTCACCACGAGTAATTTGGCACAATTGGCACGGGGTACCATCTAGTTTGGGATCTGATAGCGTAGATTGAAATGAGTCAAGCTTACTCATAGCATAAAATAATTATACATAAGAGGAAATATTCGATAAAACTGTCGTCAAAGTTTTTGGCTCCCCATGATTAACACGGACAACCAACCTAAGGCCAATGCCCACCGTCCTCAGGATCAGGCTCAATTAGATGACCGCGGCTTGATCCAGCAATTTATTGAGGGTGTTGTCCATGGGCAGCCCACAATTCTCTCAAACCCAAAGTTGCGGGTTGATCTAGTTTTTGAAGAAGTGCATTTGCTCTCCCACCGAGATGGCATGATTGCACGGGTGAAGTTGGATGCTCCCCAGGCCGGGTTTGATGTCCGGGAGTCCAGTTCTTACCGGAGCTTGATTCAAGAATTACTCATTCCCCATGACATTTTTCCAGTGGGAAAATCCACTACCGTTGGCTTTGCTCGCTATGAGTATCGCACTGTCCCAGAAGGCTACAGTCTGCAATACACCGAAGCGGGGGTGCTTTGGAAAGATCGTTGGAGTCGGGGTAAACGTAGATCCCTAGCGGCCGGGGGAGCTATGTCTGGCCTGGATGCTATGATTCTGCATCGCGGCACGTGGTACCCAATTCAAAGCACAACCGCTGCCAATGGCTTTGTTGTCATTAGAACCCTTGGGGATGAAACAACCCTGAGTGCCTCTGACTTTATTGTGTGGCTGAAAAAAGAGGTTCCGGCAACACAGAATAACGAGCCAGAAACCCCGCTGCACCGTTTTGGAGCTCGGATGAGTTCAGTTTCTAATTCGCCAACGCGTATCCTGACTGGGCCACCCACTTCAACCTCTAAGTCTTCTTCAACCCCAAGCTATGCCGAAGAAATTGCGGAGGACGAAGATTCTACAATTCTGCAATTCAATACCCGAGATAGCTACTTTACCCAGAATGACGAAGTCAGTCTAGGTACAACGCATCAGGTTGAAACTGACGATGAGCCAACAATCTTACAGGCCAGTCCTCGGGAACAGCCCCATCCAACTGCAGAGTCCTTACCCTCCCTCCCACCTCCTAACCACCCAGAAGAATCTGCCCCCATCCCGACCCAACCTACCTACGCCCAGCAACAGTATCAACCACAACCCACCTACACCTACCAGGCCCCGGCCCAACCGGCCTACGAGTATCCATCTGCCCCAATTCCCGAGCCGGAATATCACATGGATGCTAATGCCCAAATGGCCCTGACCTATTTGCAGTCCAGCTTGGCCTACCTGTTGCAAGTGGAAAATAAAACCCAACAAGTCCATGCCGCTATTCGAGCTACGAGTATGGCGATTCAGAATCTCCTCAGCCTCTTGAATAGCTAAAGGGTGTTTGGGCATGATCTCAGCGAGACTAGGCCAATAGAATAGCCCTTGGCCTAAGACGTTTAGGCGTGGTAATCCTGGATGGCTTTCACCTGGAGAGGATTGGTTTGCAACGCTTTGATCGCAGCGGCCGTGGCTTTAGCTCCCGCAATCGTGGTCACCATCGGAATTTTATAGGTTAAGGCAGAACGGCGAATCAATCGACCATCGGCCTGGGCTTCTTCTCCAGAGGGGGTATTCAAAATTAGGTGAATCTGTTGGTTTTTGATGGCATCCAAAACATTCGGTCGCCCTTCATGGAGTTTGAGAATTAGCTCGATATTCTCCAGGCCATAGTCCAGTAAAGCAATCCGAGTTCCTTCTGTGGCCAAAACATGAAAGCCCAGAGCCTGTAACTCCTTGATCACTGGAGCCACTAACTTTTTATCCCGATCACTCATGGAAACAAATACTGTTCCCGATAAGGGGAGTTTTTGATTGGCGGAAAGTTGGGACTTGGCAAAGGCCTGGCCAAAATCCATATCAATCCCCATGGCTTCCCCAGTGGAGCGCATTTCCGGGCCGAGGAGGGTATCGGTGCCAGCAAATTTCTCAAAGGGCAAGACGGCTTCCTTCACAGCCACATGATTCGGAATAATTTCTTCTGTCAGTCCAAGTTCCGCTAAGGTTTTCCCCGACATCAAACGGGCGGCAATTTTAGCGAGGGGTACCCCAATCGCTTTTGAAACAAAGGGTACAGTCCGCGAGGCACGGGGATTAGCTTCAATCATAAAAATCTGATCGCCCTGGACAGCCAACTGCAAATTCATCAGGCCAACCACATTCAACGCTTTGGCTAAGGCGACACTCCAGGCCCGGATTGTTTCTAGAATCTGCGGCGGCAAGGTTTGGGGCGGCAAGCTACAGGCAGAATCTCCCGAGTGAATCCCGGCCTGTTCAATGTGCTCCATCACCCCACCAATCACCACATTTCCCTGAGCATCAGCAATGGCATCCACATCCACTTCAATGGCATTTTCCAGGAATTTATCAATCAAGATCGGGTGATCTGGCTCCACCTGGACGGCATAGGTCATGTAGCGTTCCAACTCGCTGTCTGAATAGACAATTTCCATGGCCCGACCGCCTAAAACATAACTGGGACGGACAACAACGGGGTAACTAATCCGTTGGGCGACAGCGAGGGCTTCATTAAAGCTACGGGCCAAGCCATTGGCGGGTTGGGGAATATCTAACTCCCGTAAAATCCGTTCAAACCGCTCCCGATCTTCGGCAATATCAATGGAATCCGGCGAAGTTCCCCAAATTTTTGTTGTGCCTTCGGGGCCTTGTTGGTTGAGATAGGCCTGCAATGGCACTGCCAGTTTTAGGGGAGTTTGCCCGCCAAATTGAATGATTACCCCGACGGGTTTCTCGACTTCAATAATGTTTAGGACATCCTCTTTGGTCAAAGGTTCAAAATAGAGACGGTCGCTGGTGTCGTAATCCGTGGAAACCGTCTCTGGGTTGGAGTTGACCATGATCGTTTCATAGCCATCGTCAGACAAGGCATAGGCCGCGTGACAACAGCAATAGTCAAACTCAATCCCTTGCCCAATCCGGTTCGGGCCAGAACCTAAAATCATCACCCGCGGTTTAGTGGCCGGTAAGACTTCTGAGTCGGGGGCAATAGTTTCCACTTGGCCGGTTTCTAAATTCACCCGTTGTGTGGGGCGTTCATAGGCCGAGTAGTAGTAGGGGGTGGTGGCCTCAAATTCGGCGGCGCAGGTATCCACGGTTTTATAGACCGGAATCACAGCCAAAGACTTGCGATAGGCCCGCACTTGGTCTTCGGTGGATTTAGTTGCGTAGGCTATTTGGCGATCACTGAATCCCTGTTGTTTCACCGTCCACATCTCATCGGCAGTGATCTGAGTTAACGCCTTACGTTTGAGGAATTTTTCCGTGTCCAATAGCTCCTTAAACTCGTTCAAAAACCAGGGATCAATAGCGGTGAGTTCGTAAATATCTTCAACGGTCATTCCCATGAGCATGGCCTGGCGCAGGGTGAGAATGCGTTCGGGGTTAGGTGTGCGTAAACTTGCTCGAATCTGCTCCAAGCTAGGGAGTTTTTCCGAGCGATCACAGCCCCAACCCGCCCGACCAGTTTCCAGCGACCGTAAGGCTTTTTGAAATGACTCTTGGAACGTCCGTCCCATGGCCATTGCTTCCCCGACGGATTTCATTTGGGTCGTCAGGACGGGTTGAGAACCGGGGAATTTTTCAAAGGCAAAGCGGGGAATTTTCGTCACCACATAGTCAATGGTGGGCTCAAAGCTGGCCGGGGTTTTTCGGGTAATGTCGTTGGGAATTTCATCCAGAGTATAGCCCACCGCCAGTTTGGCCGCCATCTTGGCAATCGGAAAGCCCGTCGCCTTCGAAGCTAGGGCCGAAGACCGAGAGACTCGAGGATTCATCTCAATCACAATGAAGTCGCCAGTGTCCGGATTCACCGCAAATTGAATATTGGATCCGCCGGTTTCTACGCCAATTTCCCGAATGATCTTAATCGAGGCATCCCTGAGGCGTTGATACTCTTTATCTGTTAGGGTTTGGGCGGGGGCCACGGTAATCGAGTCGCCCGTGTGAATTCCCATGGGATCAATGTTTTCAATCGAGCAAATGATCACGACGTTATCGGCTAAATCCCGCATCACCTCCAGCTCGTACTCTTTCCAGCCAATCAGAGACTGCTCAATCAAAATCTGGGAAACTGGGCTGGCATCTAACCCGGACGCTGCAATTTCTTCAAATTCTTCCTGGTTGTAGGCAATTCCGCCTCCAGTGCCCCCCAAGGTAAACGCCGGTCGAATAATCAATGGATAGGTTCCGATCTTTTGGGCAATTGCCTTAGACTCTTCCATGGTTTCCGCCAGGCCAGAGGGACAAACTGGCACACCAATTCGCGCCATGGCTTCTTTAAACAGTTTCCGGTCTTCGGCCATTTCAATCGCGGGTAATTTCGCCCCAATCAACTCCACCCCGTATTTTTCCAAAGCCCCAGACTTGGCTAAACTCACGGCTAAATTCAAGGCTGTTTGACCGCCCATGGTCGGGAGCATGGCATCGGGCTTTTCTTTGGCAATCACCTTTTCGACAATTTCTGGGGTCAGCGGTTCAATGTAGGTGTGATCTGCCGTTTCCGGATCCGTCATGATCGTGGCCGGATTGGAGTTAATCAGGATCACCTCGTAGCCTTCTTCCCGTAACGCCTTACAGGCCTGGGTGCCGGAGTAGTCAAATTCACAGGCCTGGCCAATCACAATCGGGCCAGAACCAATTAGGAGAATTTTTTTCAGGTCAGTACGACGAGGCATAGATCACAGCGGCCAATCAAGAGTCTTATCAATCCTACACTCAAAAATCAGGTATGCTTTGTTGCTTAATTAGCTGCAATAAGACGACTTCAGCCAGCATCAGGCTTGGTCAAGCACCCCATAGTCAAAAAGGGGATACAAAAACTACGGAAAAATTCAAAATCCTAGGTGGATAAGGGAGCAATGCGGCGCGGGCGAGGTCGAAGCCAAGAACGTAAATCGGTTTCATCATAGATTTCCCCCACCAGTTCTTCGAGGATGTCCTCCAGGGTCACCAGGCCAACGGTACCGCCATACTCATCGACCACAATGACCAGATGTAATTGCTCCACTAACATTTCTTTGAGTAAATCAGCGACCCGCTTTGTTTCAGGAATATAGACTGGGGCATCCATGACAGCGGTCAGGGCCTGAGGACTTTCTTGATTGAGGGATTTTAGAGCTTGTTTGAGATTGATGACGCCAATAATTTCGTCTTTACTTTCTTCCTGCACTGGAATCCTGGAGTAGCCCGTTTCCAAACACAAATCAATCAGGTCTTGTAAGCTCGCATCTTTAGGAATGGTCTGCATATCTGTGCGGGGGCGAACAACTTCGCGGACACAGAGCTGATCTAGAGCTAAGGTTTTATTGAGGAGTTGCCGTTTTTGGAGATCTAACTGACCATGACCGCCCAGAACTTCAATCATCAACTGCAAATCCTGGAGTGATTCCCGTTGTTTCACTGGATTGGGCTGCAGCAAACGCAATAACCACTGAACAATCTTTTCAAGGACATAAATAAATGGCCCCAACAGCACCGATAGCCCGTAAATTGGGCGCACCACAGCTTTAAAGATTGGCATGGGATTGGTGATCGCCAGAGACTTAGGGGTAATTTCACCAAAAATCAAAGTCAGCAGTGTAATCACTCCAGTGGCCAGGCCAATGGCAGCACTACCCAACCAGACCGTGAAAATGTGACCGGTCAAAATGGCTGCCACGTTATTAACAAGGTTATTGCCCACAAGCAGGGTGGTCACAAATCGAGTTCGATTTTCCAGTACCAAGCGAAATAAACCCGATGGGTCTCCATGATCTTTAATCAAGGCGCGTAACTTGAGATTATCTAGGGCGGTGATTGCGGTTTCAGAGCCCGAAAAAATTGCCGAGAGCACCAACATCAGCACCAAGACACCGAGATCCAAGCGCAAGTCTCCGAGGAAAGCAGCGGCCAGGGGTAAGGGGGGCCAGAAATGGAGTAGCAATGGCGTACTCAATTCAGAAATTCACAAAGGTTAGCAAATGGGCCGTTGAATGGGATGTTCCCCCTGAAAATATCAGAACTCATCTTAATGGATAAATTCCCTACCGCGTGGCCTGGGAGAAGAAATTCAAGGCGCGGGGCCATGACTCACCATAGCTCAGCATCCCCTGGCTTCAATACTCGAAAGTCCCTCAGGATCAGTGCTTTGACTTAGACTAAAAAAACATCCTTTGCATTGGAATTTATCCCGTGACCCTTGCTGCTCAATCCCCTTCATCGGTAACGCCAGAACTCCTTTCGGTGACAGTTCGTCCAGATGCCCTCGGTCGCTTTGGTCAGTTTGGTGGCAAGTATGTCCCAGAAACCTTGATGCCGGCCCTGGGGGAGTTGGAACAGGCCTACTCCCGTTACAAAACTGATTCTGACTTTCAAGCTGAATTAGCCCAATTATTACGGGACTATGTGGGGCGAGCCACACCACTGTATTTTGCCGAGCGGCTCAGTGAATACTATGCCCAGGCCCATGGTAGTAGTGCCCAAATCTATCTCAAACGGGAAGACCTCAACCACACCGGGGCCCACAAAATCAACAATGCCCTGGGTCAAGTGCTTCTCGCCAAACGGATGGGAAAAAAAAGAATTATTGCGGAAACAGGGGCCGGACAGCATGGGGTGGCTACGGCAACTGTATGTGCTCGCTTTGGCCTGGAATGCGTGATTTACATGGGTGTCCAGGACATGGAACGCCAGGCCCTGAATGTGTTTCGGATGCGGTTGTTGGGGGCCACCGTCGAGCCGGTCAGCAGTGGTACAGGCACCCTCAAGGATGCTACCTCCCAGGCCATTCGTGATTGGGTCACTAATGTTGAAACCACCCATTACATCCTGGGTTCCGTGGCTGGCCCCCATCCCTATCCGATGATTGTCCGGGACTTCCACGCCGTGATTGGCCAAGAAACTCGGCAGCAATGTTTGGAAAAATGGGGTGGGTTACCGGATATTCTTTTGGCCTGCGTCGGCGGTGGTTCCAATGCCATGGGCTTATTCCATGAATTTATCCCGAATCCAGACGTGCGCTTGATTGGGGTCGAGGCAGCCGGCTCGGGGATTCAAACCGGTCACCATGCAGCCACCCTGACCCAAGGGCAAATTGGCGTCCTCCACGGGGCTATGAGCTACTTGCTCCAAGACGCTGATGGCCAGGTGTTAGAAGCTCACTCCATCAGTGCAGGCTTAGATTATCCTGGGGTTGGGCCAGAACACAGTTATCTCAAGGATTTGGGTCGAGCGGAATACTACAGTGTCACGGACGATGAAGCCCTGACGGCTCTCCAACGCCTCTCAGAACTGGAGGGAATTATCCCCGCCCTCGAAACTGCCCATGCCCTCGCCTATTTGGATACCCTTTGCCCGCAACTGACCCAAAATCAGCGGATTGTGATTAATTGCTCTGGACGGGGAGATAAAGATGTACAAACCGTTGCCAAATACCTAGCCGAACACTCCGACCTAAAGCTTTAATGCTTGGATTCACTAGGCCTGGGAAACAAACCTGGCTGCAACCTCGATCATTTCCCCAGGCCCCACTCAAAACAATCTCCTCAATAACCCGTGATTGGGCTGTTCAGGGTAAGGGTTAAATCGGTGTTAGGGGTAATCACAATCACCTGTTCCTTAGCCGGATCGATGGCCCCACCAATCGTCGCCCCAGCCCCAGCTCCAATCAGGACTTTTTCGGGAGTGATTGTGCGGTCACCGACAACTGCGGAAACCCCCGTGGCCACCGCCGCACCAATGAGAGTATCTCGGACAATTGCGCCCGCTGGCCGACCCATGTTAGTTTCTACGGCGGCACCGGCAGTGGTTCCGGTCAACACTTTCATCGCCGTAATGGTTTGATTTCCCGCCAAGGCCGAGATGCCCGCCGCCACAGCAGAGCCAATCGCTGCGTTGCGAAAAACATTCCCAATATTGGGATCCCGAGTGCTCATGGTGGTGGAAACAACCGGGGACGTGGCCGCAATGGGGATCACTTGACCGTTCACAGACGCAGCATTGGCAACAAATTGAGACCCCCCAGAAGTTGGACGAAGTTGACCACTGACAAGACTGCCAACGGGAATCACAATCCGTCCATTGCTATCAGTGACGTTGCTGGTGGTGGTGAGGGCCAGGTTAACGGTCTCCGTGGGGGCTAAGACTATGCGCTCAGCATCAGGGTAGGTGGTGGTAATCCGAGTTCCAGCGGGTACAGAGGCAACGGGGGGAGTGATTTGGGCACCGGCAATAAACTGGGTCGGAATTAGGGCCTGGTTACCTGAGCGCGTGGCCTGGCAAAGAAACGCAGCAACATCGCCCCGGCTCGCCAGTTGATTTGGGTCTAATTGCTGAACATTGGGGTAGTTGACCACCAATTGACGTTCTGTGGCAGCAGCAATCCCAGGCCGGGCGTAGTTGGGAATCGCATTGGCGTCATAGAAATAACTTAAGGTGCTGTCAATGTTACCCGTGGGGGCGTACTGCAAACCACTGGCCAAGGCCACTAACACTTGGGCCCGAGGAATGTTTTGATTGGGTTGAAAGACATTACCAGGATACCCACTCATAAAGCCAGTTCGTGTTGCGGTTTGAATGGCATTGTGTCCCCAGAAACTAACTGGAACATCACCAAATTGAATGGGGGTGCGCGTAGCAGCAGCAGTCGGAAAAGCCTTATTTAACATTGCTGCATATTCTGCCCGAGTAACTGAGGCATTTGGACGAAAGGTGCCATCGGGGTAACCACTGATGATATTCCGTTGGGCAAGATTATCAATACAGGCCTGGTTCCAGAGTCCTTGGGTATCTAAAAAACGAGACTGGGCCTGGGCTGAAGTAGATGTGACAAGTAAACTGAGGGGGCTAAGTAGCGCTGAAATGGGTAACATTCCCGCGACAATTCGTGTGGGCCAGGTGGAAGGACCAATCATAATTACACTCCTAAAAAATGAGGTAAAGACTAATGAGTTCTGCTCTCCCTTAAGAGAGGAATCAGAATGATTTAGGACACAGAAACAACATCAAAAATGGATTGCGAAAATCGACCAATTCCAAATACTAGATCAGGCTGAAGGAGCTGATGTTTGGCTAAGACGTGGGCATTGGTTACAGGTTCCCTAATCAACCAGCGCGATGTGTTAGTTTGCCCCAGGCCTGATGTCCAAATCGTTTTATTTTTGCACCCATTTCTGGTACCACCAGGCCCCGCGGAAACCAGATCGTGCCACAGACCATCAAAATGCCGAAGATCACTAGCCGTCCATCCTGTAAAAATTGGGCCAACCAGCTTGGTAAGCCACTCATTCCCGCCAGTCCCCGCAAAACCTCTGGCAATGCCGTAAAGACAATCCCGCCGACCACTGGGCCAATAAACGTGCGATTCCCGCCAATTAAAACTGCCGTCAGATAAATGACCCCTGCATCAAAGGTGCCCTGACGAGCATTCCAGGTATTTAAAAAATGGGCCGCGATCACCCCCGTCATCCCGGCAATTATTGCCCCCAAGGTGAAGGCTAAGACCTTATAAAAAGTTGGATTAATCCCAATGGTACTGGCGGCCAACTCATCGGCACGAATGGCAATCATGGCCCGGCCTGGGCGAATCCGTTCCAAACGATATAAAAATAAGACTGTCAATACCAGCAATGGCCCAGTGAACCAAAGGTATTCAAGGGGAGTTTGCACCGGTTGTGGAATCCCAAAAATACCCACTGCACCGCCGGTAATCTCTAAGCTCAGGGCGATGATGCGTAACACTTCCACAAAGGCAATGGTGGCGATGGCCAGATAAATGCCCCGCAACCGCAGGATCGGCACTCCCATCGCAACCCCCAAGACCCCCGCCACCAGGCCCGCCAAGAGTAACTCCAGGAAAACCCAACCGAGCGGGTACAAACCAGTGGCAGTGGGGATAACTTGGGTTGACCATATGGCAGCAATATACCCTCCCAAGGCATAAAAGCCTGGACTGGCCAAGGATAACTGCCCGGTCATCAATGGTAAGTAGAGGGACAGCCCTAGGAGCGCCCCCAAACTCATGGAAACGATCAGATAACTATAGGTGTCGTAAAACACGAAGGGGTCTCATCTCCAAACGAACCCAGCTTCCACCACCAGCCCAATCCAAGAGCACAAAACTAGAGCTTCTAACGCTTCCGTTTGAGGAACCCTACGACTTGGCCCAATGTATGTTTGACGGAGTGTAATTCCTCCTCCAAGGCTTGAATCTGGGCCTTTAAGGTTGCAATTTCAACGCTGGCAGCATCAGAAGCCATATCCGTCGGTTGATGGGGGTGACGGTCGTGGGCTAGTTGGGACTGGAGCTCAAGGACAATATTTTGCAGTTGGGCGAAGTCGTTGGGATCCACCGCATGGGAATGGGCTAGGGCCTGCATTTGCAGTTGGGCGACGGCTGCCTCCAATTGAGCAAATTCAAGGGGATCTAGGCTGGGTGCAGGGGGGTGACTGACTTGAGTCTGTAGTTCTCCGACTAAGGTTTGCAGGGCGGCAAATTCCTCTGGATTGACCTGAGGGGTACTGGCGGTAATTGTCCCCAAGGATTCCCTCAGTTGGGCCACCTCGGCCTGGAGGGCAGTTAGTTCCGCAGAGTCAACCCCAGGCCCTGCAACGGTGGGGGTAATGCTAACCACTGGAGCCAGGCGGGCTTTAGCAAAGGCTTTCTTAATGGCTTCGTCTAGGTCTTCCTTTTCAAAGGGCTTTTCGATGAATTCAAATAATTCAAAGGGTTCTTGGAGCTTTTCCGTGACTTCCTCCCGCCGCCCAGACATGATCACCAGGGGAACCCGACCAATATCTTGACGCCGTTCTAACTCTTGAAAAACTTCCCAGCCACTCACCTTGGGTAAAAGGAAGTCCAACATGATTAAATTCGGGGTTTCTTGGCGAATCAAGTTTAAGCCTTCCTGACCATCCTTGGCTTCCAACACCTGATAATCGCCCTCAGGGAGCATATCGCGGACCCGCATCCGGATAACCTTACTGTCATCAATGACCAGGATTTTTTGGGTTGACACCGATACCCCCAGATTCCTACATGCTGGTTAACTTGACTATGCCATATAACGATGGAGCCTAGGGACAAGACTAGGCGATACTTTGATAACTGTCTATGGAAATTTAATTTATCTTAAGCATTGTGCTACCCGTCCACCCCCGTCAAACTTTTCCTGAACCTATGCCCACCTCTACTCCATCCGTTACGCGTTTACCAGAATGGTTGCGAACCCCGCTTGGGAAGGCTAGTGAAATTGCTACGGTGCAAAAGCTGGTTAAACAGAGTGGGATTCATACCATCTGTGAAGAGGGCCGCTGCCCGAACCGGGGGGAATGCTACGGCCAGGGAACAGCAACATTTATGTTAATGGGGCCCACCTGTACCCGAGCCTGTGGTTTTTGCCAAGTGGATAAGGGCCATCCCCCCCAGGCCTTGGATGCCGATGAACCCGAAAAAGTGGCCCAGGCTGTGGCAAAGCTGCAACTTCAGTACGTGGTTTTGACCTCTGTGGCTCGAGATGACTTAGAGGATCAAGGGGCCAGTTGGTTTGTCCAGACCATGGAAGCCATCCGTCGCTACTGTCCCCAAACAGCCATCGAAGTGCTCACCCCGGACTTTCGTGGCCAAGTCGATTGCATTGCCCAAATTGTCCAGGCCCGACCCGCTTGCTACAACCACAACCTCGAAACCGTGGCGCGCCTCCAAGGGCCCGTGCGGCGGGGAGCTAAATATCAACGCTCCTTGGACGTCCTTGCCACAGTCAAGGGATTGGATACGACCATTCCAACTAAATCGGGCTTAATGCTGGGCCTGGGGGAAACCCAAGCGGAAATTATTGAAACCCTTCAAGATCTGCGGGCAGTGGGTTGTGAACGAGTCACCCTGGGGCAGTATTTACCCCCATCCCAGGCCCATCTCCCGGTCGAGAAGTTTTGGCATCCTGAAGAATTTAATGCCCTAGGTGAAATTGCCCGTAGCCTGGGATTCAGCCATGTGCGTTCTGGCCCCCTAGTCCGAAGCTCCTACCATGCAGGGCAAGATTCGTAAGCGAGAACTTTTGGAACACTTAGTTAGGAACGAACAAAAGGCTGCACCGAGGACAGTTTTTTAACTTTAGTAACAGAAGGATTGCAGAGTCTTAACAAGATTAAAGTTTAATAAAAAGATGAATATTACCAAGGGTTGGTGTTAGTTTATACATAGGCACAAGAAAGGAGTTAAGAAAAACGAGTTCACCAAGCTCTGTTATCTCCTTCAAACCGTAAGTCGGTTGAAACGAAAGCTAGAGTTTGTGCCCACCTGCTCTGGTTTTTGGGACATAGTAGACAGTGATTCAAGTTAATTGTCGTTTCGTTAATCAAGGTGGTTTGTTTAGTCGCTTTGTGTTAGTTGATGTCCCCGTTTCGCCAGGTACTGTGTAGAATCCAAAACCCATTTTGCTGATAAAGAGAGATTAATCTTAGCATCCACAACTGCTGTCTCGATTTGTGTGTCGTGTTAATCCATCTCCAAGCTATGCCGGTTAGGTTCTAAATTGGGTTTGAGTAAGTGTTCGCCAGTGCTGTTTAGTTCACCTTAGTAAGAGTTACCACTGATTGATATATCTGATTGGGATCTAGTTGCCTTCGACTAGGTCCCCTCGTTGTTTTTGGGGAAAATCAGATCACTCTCTACCGCAATGATTGTCCTTATCCTGCAGAGGGCAAGGGCTGAAATTCATAGGGGCCCATCAAGGCTCCCCACAGGCCCTGACCCGTTTGGGGATCAACGCCGCGATCGTAACTCAACAACTGATCCGCAGACAGTTGAAACCCTAATATTACCTGACGTTCTTGGCCCTGGTATTCAAAACAACAGCGGGAAGTTGCCGGCAAAGAAGCGGTATATCTGTCCTCCGCGAATTCCACATCTAAAACACAACCCGACAAGGGCTCTAAATCAGTATCCTGAAGTCCCTGTAAACCCTCTGGTGCTTGACCAACGCCACTCCAAAGGCTGGGTTGTTTCAGAGCCCAATAGTGTATTTGCTTGAGTTCGGGGTGGATCACCATAACTCGTTGGCGATAGGGTTTGTCCAGATAGAGCACGTTGGCCTGTTCCGCAAAAATTGCCCGACATCCTCCCACCCCCTGGGGAATGGCCCGCTGCCAGAGCCGGAGATGGACAAACCAAGTGGGTTGAGCTTGGGCCTGGGCTTGATTCTCAAAGACCCCCGTGAGCAAATGGTACAAACGTTGGGCCTGGGCATCCGAGAATCCGGTCATCTGCCTAACCTTGACTCCAGGCCGGGTGATTAAGCAAGGCATTAATGACTTGGATGCCGCGCAGTTGATTACTCAGGGGTAAGTGGCCCCGGGGCGCAGTTAGATCCCAGGTAAATTCACCCGGCCAGCGTGTCCATTTTTTCCCTTGCCTCCAGTTAATTTTCTCCCAGAGTTGTTCCCAGTTTTTCCCCAGGCCAAGCCAGATTTGTCGCTGCACCGAGTAACCAAATTTCCCCTGAGAGTGGGCTAACCAGAGCTGATCAATGGTGAGTAAATCCGCAATGGGCAATTGCTCAACTTCCGTAAAATAAAGCCAACCGCGTTTTGTGGCTGCGGGGCCTGCTAATTGACAGAGCAGTTTTAGGGTCAAGTTATCCGCCGCTTCGTAATCATGCAGTCGGAGCAATTGTTGCAAAGGCAGAAAGTCCAGACCCTGCTCAGAGGTCAACGGCACAATTCCCTGGGGATAAACCTCCACCAAGGCAGACTTAACCTCTGTGTCCCCCAATTCCCAGAGGAGTTCATAGGCCCGCCCCTTAATTCCCCAGGCCCAGGTGGCGGGTTTTAACAGGTTCAAGAGAGTTTCTCCAGCATCGGGGAGTAAAGCAGCAAAATCTTCTAGGGCCTGGAGTTGGCGTTTTTCATTACCGCTGCTCAGTTGAGTGACCAAAGCGGTGAGTAAGTCGGAGTCAGAGGCCATAGGAATTAGGACAGGGGGTTGGGGCAGGCAGCTTGGAGGATCCGTTGAATAATACCTGTGGTTGAGCTGGGTACTTCAACTTGGACTAATTGGATCCTACCGCCATAGGCCTGGACTGCGGGAGTTTCAGGTAAAGTCTCTAGGGAATAATCTCCCCCCTTGACATAAATATCCGGCTCTAGGGCCTGGATCAAGGCAGTGGCGGTTGATTCATTAAAAATAACGACTCCACTAATCACCTCTAGGGCCGCCAAAACCTCTGCCCGTTGTAGTTCTGGGACAATCGGACGCGGCGGCTGCCCAGGCCGGTTGGGTTTGATGCCTGCCACGGATTGATCACTGTTGAGACCCACAATTAGGGTTTTGCCGAACCTGCGGGCCGCCGTCAAATAGCGGACATGGCCAACATGGAGTAAGTCAAAACAACCATTGGTAAACACAAGTGGTCGCCAGGTCTGGGGATTTTCGGCAATTGCGGCCTTGAGGGCGTCCAGGGCATAGATTTTCAAGGGTTGAGGAGGGTCAGAGGACATGAGTTGGGGATGTCAGACATTATCGATCACAAATCACTGGACGGGGAGATCAGGTTGAGTCTGTTACCCTATCTACTATAGTCATTTATGCCGACACTAAAACACTCAAAACTATTGCCAGTCAAGGTTTTAAGCATTTTTGGGTTTTATTTCTCAGGGCAATGACCTTAGGACAGTCCGGGGCGCTCCGGAAAAATCTAGGGTAGGTTCGCAAAAGTACAGTGCGCAGGTGGCAGAGGCGGAAGGAGGGGAACTAGGGACAATGGCATCAATCCGAATCACCCAGGCCTGGGTTGTCAGCAGTTATAACCCCCGATTTTCCCAGAGGTATGTGCGATGAAAATGCTCCTTACCCCCTACGAACTCAAGCAAATACAGGCAATTCAAACTTGGCTGAATCACCACGAAAATCCCTTTGCCCAGGCCTGGAACTCTGCCCTCCATCCCCTTGAAGCCTCCCTCGTCCAAAGTATTCCCCCGGAGCTAAGTCAGAAACTCCACCAGTCCTGCAATCAACTCACCGACAATTGGCTGGATGACTGGCACTATCTCCAAACCCATTTGACCTCGGCAAAAACATGGCAAGAACTTCGGCATGGGCCCTTGGAAACCTGTGATCGCTTGGCCCAGGATGTGCAAAACATTGCTGTGGGCACCGCCGCTGTGGAAGCTGGTTTAACGAGTTTGGCTGAGGGTCTGGGGGAAATTGCCAATGTTGGTCTGATGATTCTTCTGAGTTTGACCGTCGTGCAGCGAGTCGGCCTAGCCTATGGCTTTCCCCCCAATACACCAGCTCGGAAAAACTATCTTTGGGGAATTCTTGCTTTAACTATGGCCAGCAGTCCCGAGGAACGCCTAGGTCTCCTGAAACGGATGGCCCAGGCCGAGTCCGATCTATACCAAGCCGCGGTGACGGAATTTCTCAGCGAGTCCGTTGAAGATGTGGCAGAAGAATCCACCCAAGCCTTATTGGAACGACTGTTGGTAATTTTTACGGCTGAGCTTGGCGGGGAAGTGATCCCGGTGATTGGGACGCTTTGGAGTATTACGGCCAGTGAACACCTGATTCAGTCCCTCGGAACAACAGCTCAGTATGTTTGGCAATTGCGTTGGCTCCTCCATCGAGAAACCCAGCGCGTCCACTCGCCCCCGAATTTGGTACCATGAGGGCAGCATTTAAAATCATAAACATTTCTTTTAGACGCAATTAGGAGATCAAATCATGGATTGGCGTGTCTTAATTGTCCTGTTGCCCGTTTTGCTAGCTGGGGGTTGGGCTGCCAAAAACATCTTGCCTTTTGCCTTAAAACAACTCCAAGGCGCCCTGAACAAACTTAAATAGGGTTTAGTTGCGAACCGTTTTCGGTTTTCTCTAATCCTCGCACTGTTGCATTCCAGCCGCCAACGCCAGGGCCAATGCATCGGCCGCATCATCGGGACGGGGGATTTTCTCCAATTTTAATTCCCGTTGCACTGCTGCCTGCACGTCCTGCTTGGTGGCTTTGCCATAACCAGTGAGAGCTTGTTTAACCTGTGGGGGCGAAAACTCAATTATCGGAACTTTGGCCTGGGTAATGGCTAACAGAATCACACCCCGGGCCTGGGCCACTTGAATGGTATTTCCCATCTTGTAGAAAAAGAGTTTTTCAATGGAAATTAAAGTCGGTTGAGTTTGCTGAATCAGGGTTGTCAAATCGGTGTAGATGGTCTCTAAGCGGCTACCGAGTTCAGTTTTGGCGGGGGTTTGAATTACACCAAAGTCAATCAAGGTCAACTTATTCCCACTGTTTGGATCCCACTGCCATTGCAAACAGCCATAACCCACCGTAGCCAGGCCCGGATCTAAGCCAAGAATGCGGGATTGTGACACTAGGATGACCAACATGGGGATGCGCTACATTTCTGAACATACCCGCAATGCTCAATTTTGGCCGCAATGACCATCGGTTCGACCCCAGACTTACTAAGGCATCCCGAAAGCTATTGATTTAATTCAAAGTGAGCCTAGGCCCCAACGGCGTTCAACAACCTTGAGGTGACCAATTGGGATTTATGGCTTAAGAAACAACCCAGCAACTCCGCCAGGGCACCTTGGGCATGGTTGATATTGATAACTTCACCACCGAGCTAGAGGACAGGGGAACAGTCGAGAAAATGCTCGCTTCATCTCTACTCCAGAAACAGGCCTGGATTTGACCTCCGTTGCCGATGATGGCCCGTTTTCTCCAACTCCGGTTCCTAAACCAACCTAATTATCTAAATCTGACGTTGCCTAAACCTAAGGATCCTGGCAAACGCTATAGTCGAAATAATCCATAGTCGTGTGTAAAACTGTCCAGCGGGCATGATGTTTTCTAGCTTTCTTCCTCACTTGGCCTGGTTAGACTTTGCGTGGGATGGAATTTTCTCCACTCAAGGGGTCATGATCCTGCTCCTCACTCTCTACGGGGGAGCGATGTGGGTCTTTCTCTCCAGTGCCCCCAAGGTTTATACCCTTATGGTTTCTGATCTCGAGCAGGCCCGGCGGTTTTATGAGGAGGAATTACGCCTGTCTGTGGCGGAGGTGCCGCTGCACTATTACTACAACTATGAGCAAACCCTGGGGGTGGCATCCCTCGATCCGCTCTATGTCCCCTCTGCCCTCAATTACAGCCCCAACCCAACCCCAGGTTCTCGGGACGGACTTTGGTATCAGTTGAAAAAAAACACGCAACTACACATTATCAGTGGGGCGAACTTTGGTGAGAAAAATCGTCAGCGCCATGTCTGCTTTGACCGAGACTGTTTAAAACAACTTCTGAAGCGTGTGCAAACCAACCATATTCGGTATAAATTACGGCGGGAAGAACCCTTAAACTTCCTCGTTAAAGACTATTCTGGACAGGTGATTGAGTTGGCGGAGATTTCCCCTAAGTGAGTCTGGCACCAAATTTAGATGCGACCCCAATTCCCACCCGCGGGCATTTACTGACGGAACAGGCTAATCCGGCTAGTCAAACCCTTGATCAGCTCTCGGCCCTGGAATTGGTTGACCTGTTTAATCGAGAGGATCAAAAGGTCTTAGCTGCCATTGCTGCAGCCCGAGAACCCTTGGCCCAGGCCATTACCGAAACAGCCCAACGTATCCAACAGGGGGGACGATTGTTCTATATTGGCGCCGGAACCAGTGGCCGCTTGGGGGTTTTGGATGCCGCTGAATGTCCACCCACCTTTTGCAGCCCACCGGAGATGGTTCAGGGAATTTTGGCTGGGGGAGCCGCAGCCCTGGTTAAAAGTTCCGAAGCCCTGGAGGATCGGGCCAGTGACGGAGCCCTCGCCATTGCCGAGCGGGAAATTGGCCCCTTGGATGTGGTGGTGGGGATTACGGCTGGTGGGACAACCCCCTATGTCCAGGGCGCGATTAATGCCGCTAACGAACAATCGGCCCTGACGATCTTTTTGGCCTGTGTGCCCCAAGCCCAAGTCCCCAGCAATGCCCAATTGGATATTCGTTTGCTCGTTGGCCCGGAGCTACTGACTGGCTCAACTCGGTTAAAGGCGGGGACGGCAACAAAAATGGCGTTGAATATTCTCTCCACTGGGGTTATGGTCCAGTTGGGGAAAGTCTATGGCAATCGGATGGTGGATGTTTCGGTCACTAATAGCAAGCTCCTAGATCGGGCTGTGCGGATCATTGCGGATTTAACGGGCCTGGAGCGGACGGCTGCGACAACTCTGCTGGAACAAAGCGGTCGCCGGGTGAAGTTAGCCCTGCTCATGCACTGGACAAGCCTAGACTCCGAAGCGGCCCAGGCCCTGTTGACCTCACACCAGGGGCAATTGCGCGCGGCCCTCAACGCGTTTCATAGAAACTAGTTTCCAGATTTCATGGCTTCCTTGAGTGACATCCGCATTGTCCTAGTTGAACCGGCTGGGGCTTTAAATGTGGGGTCAGTGGCCCGGATCATGAAAAATATGGGCTTGGCGCAACTGGTCTTAGTCAATCCGCGGTGTGATCCCCTCGGAAACGAGGCGCGCTTACTGGCGGTGCATGCGGCGGAGATTTTAGAAATGGCCCAAATTGTCCCAAATTTATCCCAGGCCCTCAGTGGATGTCAGCACATTTTGGCAACGGTGGGTCGAACGGTGGCAACAACCAGGCCCATTGCGACCCCTCGCCAGGCCCTACCCAAACTTGTCCATCAAACCGCAGCAATTATCTTTGGGCGGGAAGACCGGGGGCTAACCAATCAGGAGTTAACCCTAGCCCATGAATTAGTAGCAATTCCCACCCACTCTGCGTACCCGTCTCTGAATCTGGCCCAGGCCGTCGGCGTATGTTGTTATGAGTTATGGCAATCCCAGGCAGAGCCCTTTGTCCACGCCGGTGAATTGGCCAACCCAGACCTCTCGCCCGCAGGCTTTGAGGATTTGGAAGGGTTTTATGGTCAATGGCAATCCCTTTTGTTGGACATTGGTTATCTGCTACCCCACACGGCCCATCGTCGCATGGCAAAATTACGGGGCCTGGTGAATCGAGGACAACCCACTGCCAATGAGATCGCCCTCCTGCGGGGGATGATTCGGCAAATTCAATGGGCTCTTTCGCAGTCCGCCGCGGGTCATAACTCTGAGGAAACTTAGTGTGAGGTTCATCAAGGTAGCGTTGTGGTTAAACCTTCTTCTCAGCATCGTCGTTCCCAACCCCAGGCCTGGTCCCAGAAATCCCCTACCTCCCGCCCTGCCATGAACGCCTCTCCACCCCAAGCGCCACGTCCAACCAAAGCTAGTTCTAATCCCAAAATCCTGACCTTTCCAGTGGAGCGCATTAATCCGGCCAGCCCACCCCCCCGAAAAACTCCCACTCTCCTCAGCTTGCTTTTGCGTCTGGGAATTGTTGCCACAGCCCTAACGGCCATCGCAGGGACAGGTCTATCGATGCTCAAGCCTGAATTAAAGGCCCAACCTGAAACCGCTGATGCAGCCTTAGCCCAACTGGACGTGCCCGAATTGTCGCCCCTGCCCCCAGAAAAGCCCATGACTGATGTGGAGAACACCATTACCAGTTGGATTGGAGCGAAGAAACAGCTCTCCGGCGGGGCATACTTTTTAAATCTGAGTACTGGGCAAAGTATTGATGTCCAAGGCAGTGGGGTAACTTCAGCAGCGAGTACGATTAAGATTCCGGTCTTGGTGGCTTTTTTCCAGGCCTTGGATCGGGGCGAGATTACCCTGGATGAGCCATTGACAATGCGCCCGGACTTGATTGTGGGAGAAGCGGGCACGATGCAGTTTCAGCCACCGGGGACAAAATTCACCGCCCTGGAAACCGCCGAACTGATGATTTCGATTAGTGACAATACCGCCACAAATATGCTGATTGATCGCCTTGGGGGAGCAACAATCCTCAATGATCAGTTTGTCCAATGGGGCCTGGAACATACAGTCATCAATAACCCCCTCCCGGATATGGATGGCACTAACACAACTAGCCCTAAGGATTTAGCGATCCTGATGGCCCGGATTGCCCAAGGGGATTTGGTTTCTGAATCCAGTCAAGAGAAGCTTTTGGCCATTATGCGGACAACGGTTACCAATACGCTCCTGCCGCAGGGCCTGGGGCCTGGGGCCAAAATTGCCCACAAAACCGGGGATATTGGCACCTATGTTGGCGATGCAGGGTTAATTGAAATGCCCAATGGTCAGAAATATGTGGCCGGAATCATGGTCAAACGTCCCTATAACGATCCCCAAGGCACTGAACTAATCCGGCAAATTGCCCGCCTTACCTACCAGGCCTACAGTCGGGCCACGGCAACCACACCCACAACTCCATGACCTATCGCCTGGGAATTAATGGCCGGTTTCTAGCCCAACCGTTAACGGGGGTGCAACGTTATGCCCGCTCTTGGGTCAAGGCCCTGGATCAGTTGCTTGATTCTGGGGAAATTTCAGCTGGAGCCTGGTCTGTAACGTTATACGTTCCTCAAGTTCAAGCGGCACAACAGGCCCTGAGGGAATTCAAGCTTAAAAATATTAAGGTTAAACTGGTTGGATTTGGCTCAGGCTATGGCTGGGAGCAGTTACAGTTGCCTTTTTCTGCCCGTGATCCTGTATTAATTAATCTCGGCAATGTTGCTCCAGTTGTTTCCCTATTGGGGCCTCAAAAAACCATTGTGACGGTGCATGATTTATCGTTTCACACGTTTCCAGAATCCTACTCAAGACTCTATCGACTGGTTTACCAAATCCTCACACCCTTGATCATGGATCGGGCCGATACCATCCTCACAGTTTCCCAAACGGAAGCGGATTCAATTTTAAAAATCTATCCCCAGGCCCAGTCTCGCTTACATCCGATTCCCAATGGCCATTGGCCCGATGATTTCGACTTAGATTTAATTACCCCCATTAACCCCATTGATCGCCCGTTTGTGATCGCAGTGGGAACCTTGTCAGCCCGGAAGAATCTCAGGGGAATTCTCCAGGCCATGGAACTGGTTAATCAAAAACAGGAACTGGATCTGCTCATGGTCGGAGGTCGGCCACATATTTATCAGGCGGTTGAATTAAAGTTGGCTCCAACCCTAAAAGGGCGAGTTCATTTTGTTGGAAATGTGGATGATCACACCTTGGTTAGTTACTATAAAGCCGCCCTGGGCCTGGTGTACCCATCATTTTATGAAGCCTCTGGATTGCCCCCCCTAGAAGCCATGGCCTGTGGGTGTCCAGTGGTGGTATCCGATATTCCAGCCTTACAGGAGCGCTGTCAGGATGCGGGGATTTATTGCCAGGCCAGTTCTCCAAAAACCATTGCTAGCGGGATTCTACAGCTTCTCCATCCTGAGATCCGTGACCGACTCAGACAACGGGGATACGAATTAGCCCAAAGCTTAACCTGGAAGAATTCTGTTTTAAAAGCAATGAAAATTATTGAGTTCAGCCAGGTCGCAAACGTGTAGGGATCTCATCCCCAGGCCGGGATCTGTTAGCGTCAAAACAGACCTCAACCTTAGCCCATTGCCTCTACACCTCGCCCCATGACGGAATTAAGCCAAGAAATTCAAAACGCTGTTGCCCGCCGCCGTAACTTTGCGATTATTTCCCACCCCGATGCGGGTAAAACCACCCTCACAGAAAAACTTTTACTCTACGGGGGAGCGATTCACCAGGCCGGAGCGGTTAAAGCCCGTCGCGCCCAACGTCATGCCACCTCTGATTGGATGGAGATGGAACAACAGCGGGGGATTTCCATTACCTCCACGGTGCTGCAATTCGACTATCAAGGCTTTCAGATCAATCTTTTAGACACACCGGGTCACCAAGACTTTAGTGAAGACACCTATCGAACTTTGGCAGCGGCGGACAATGCGGTGATGCTCGTAGATGCCGCCAAGGGCCTGGAGCCCCAAACCCGAAAACTCTTTGAGGTCTGTCAGTTGCGGGCCTTACCAATTTTTACCTTCATTAACAAGATGGATCGGCCTGGGCGGGAACCCTTGGAACTGATTGATGAAATTGAGCAAGAGCTGGGGTTGCAAACCTTTCCGGTTCTTTGGCCTTTAGGCATCGGCGATCAATTTCGCGGGGTGTACGACCGACTCCGGCAGGAGTTTCATTTATTTGAACGCAGCGAACACGGAACACGGGAAGCCCAAGAAACCATCATTCCTCGGGGAGATGCCCGGATTGATCAATTGGTTGAACCCCATTTGTATCACCAACTGAAGGATGAGTTGGAACTCTTGGATGGGGTTGGGGCAGAGCTAGACCTGGACTTGATTCATCAGGGAAAAATGACCCCCGTGTTTTTCGGCAGTGCCATGACCAACTTTGGCGTAAAGCTGTTTCTTGAACATTTCCTGGAAAAGGCCCTCAAGCCGATTGCCTACCGCAGTAACAAAGGCGAGATTGAGCCCACCCAAGAGCATTTCAGTGGCTTTGTCTTTAAACTCCAGGCCAATATGGACCCCAAACATCGTGACCGGGTGGCCTTTATTCGAGTCTGTTCCGGCAAATTTGAAAAAGACATGACCGTTTCCCATGCCCGCACAGGTAAAAGCCTGAGATTATCCCGCCCGCAGAAACTCTTTGCCCAGGGTCGGGAATCCATTGAAACCGCCTATCCTGGGGATGTCATTGGCTTGAATAATCCAGGGATGTTTGCCATTGGCGATACCCTTTATGTGGGAACAAAACTGGAGTACGAAGGCATTCCCTGTTTTTCCCCAGAAATTTTTGCCTATCTCCGTAATCCCAACCCGTCAAAGTTTAAGCAATTCCAAAAGGGTGTCAATGAACTACGGGAAGAGGGTGCCGTGCAAATTATGTACGCAACGGATCCAACCAAACGGGAACCAATTTTAGCGGCGGTGGGGCAGTTGCAATTGGAAGTGGTGCAATTTCGGCTTCAAAACGAATACGGTGTGGAAACCCGCCTCGATCCCTTGCCCTACAGTGTGGCACGGTGGGTGATGGATGGCTGGCCAGCGCTGGAGGCAGCAGGACGAATTTTCAATGCATTAACTGTCCAAGATAATTGGGAGCGCCCGGTTTTACTGTTCAAAAATGAGTGGAATGTCCAACAGTTAGCGGCCGACCATCCGAAGTTACATCTCAGTCGCATTGCCCCCATTGGATTTGAGAGTGAAGCGGTAAGAAATCGTTAAGGATGTGCATACAATTTTATTAGGTCTCTCGTGATAGGAATTGCCAAATACGACTAAAAACCACCGACTACCTATTAAGGCATAGTTATCGAACTATTCCTGGCTGGAAACTGAACCTATTTCATCAATCCTCCAATAAACAGCTAAAAATACCTTAAAGCAAAAAAGCTAGCTTGCCAAATTCTCACATAAAAGAATTCTTTTCATATTTTTGTGCACAAATATAACACTGACAGAGTCCATGTCAATTCAAACATTTCTGGAATTACACCCAGATTATCCCTTGGTCAGCTTGTCTAAGTTACTTTCAAGTTTAAAAAAAGCAATCCCTCCCAATACGCAAAGATATAAAGCAGAAAAAATCTTCAACGAAACTGATTGAATATCAAAATATGTATTAATCTTGTCAAACAAACCTAAAAAAAACACCATTTGAAATAAGAATATATGCCACGAAGCTTTACCCAAATAACATATGATTTTAGAAACACGTCCTGAAAATACTTTATAGAAATTCCAAATCAATAATCCCATTATAAGCGAGTAGAAATATGCAGGAGCATGCTGTCCTGACCAAGCAGGGTAAGTAAGTGGAAATAATAAATTACCAACACTAACATCAAAAGTAATATACAGAGCGCTTAGTATACCAAAAAAAAATACATTAGGTTTTATTGATTTATTTTTATACCAAAATATTCCTATATATAGTGCGAAAAAATATCGAACAAAAACCAATCTATAAAGCCATTCAGGAATATGGAGTAATACTGCAAAAATCTCAAAAGATAGACTCAAAATAAACACCATAATTAATTTTGAGTTTTCGGATATTCGAAATTCTGAAAACCAAAGGAGAAAGGGCAATAGCACCCAAAGTTGTAAATAAAGCCAAGGGTAGTAACTTCCAGCCCCCCAACCCCCATCGGTAATAAAACTCAAAATTAAAGAGCTGATTGGCTGATTCTTTATTGCGACTAAGTAAATAACTTGCAGGGCGACTACGAGTAGAAATGGCCTCAATATTCTATATAATAAGTTTTTTGCTCTAGATGCGCTAAAATATTTTTTAAAATCTAGTTTTTTAAGAAACCAAGAATTAGCTGATACATATCCAGTTGAAATTACAAATAGTGGTACAGCTTGCTGAAATGAAAGAGCTATAAAAACTCTATTTTCTAAATAGATGCTACGTGGAAATGCATGAAGAACAATTATAAATAGTATTGCAACTCCCTTTATAAGGTCTATTTGATTAAAGCTACTTAAACTTTTAAAATCAATTGCACCGTTTTTGAGTTTTTTTATCATAGTGAAATTTTATTGATCCTCATTTACAGGTATGCTTGACCGCTATCAATTTGAGTATTAGATAAATATTAACTATATTCTGTAATCAATATTTACCGGAAAAAATGACTGTATACTTGGTTTCACAAATTATTACTGCTTCGATAGAGTTATTTTTGAAGATGGATAGTATCCTATGCTTAATGATATTACAAAGAAGTTTTTTCATCATTTAAATACTTTACTTGGATATTTACATAAGTCAGCAGACGACTATCCTAATTTTCTTTGGGGCTACTCTCGTAGCTCTTGATTTAAAATGACCAGGCCATTCTTCAGTTGTTAATTATTTGCTGGCGAACGACTGAAGCCTAAGAACTACCGCCTACTGCGTAACTCCGTATCAACTGGTCATCTAGGTCATTAGGTTTGCTGTCACGGTCTAAGATTTGTTCGACTATTTTAAGTAATTCACTCAGACCTGATCATGGTCTGGATTAAACTTCAGAATTTGAGTGACTAGTTGTATAGCAAGCCCAGTTTTCAGGCCATAGGGGTTCTCACAGTGTTTGTCGGTTTGCCCCTCTCATGAAACTTTGCTAGATTAGAGCAGTTATGAAGATTCGTAAACATCGGGGCCTTTTTATAATCTTTTGACAGGGCCTGGTGAATTCTTCTTGAACTTATTTTTGTTATCCCTCTGGAGATACAGGAACTATGACTATTGCCATTGGGCGCGCACCAGCAGAGCGGGGGTGGTTTGACATCCTCGATGACTGGCTCAAGC
>CAZZCG010000018.1:0-74497 GCA_964653145.1 uncultured Synechococcus sp.
AGCAAGCGCTGGCGCGACGCCCTCGCCAGGGTGCGCACCACCCCCACCCAGGCCTGGCAGCGATTAATTGGCCTAACCCGCTATTTAAGCCGCACCCAAACCAGTATTCCTCTCTCCCAGTTACAAGCGGAATTGGGGATTGGGGAAGTTGCTTTGAGTCGGGGCTTACTGGCCTTGACGGCCCTGGGAGTGGTCTGTGAACTGCAACGGGATCCGGCAAATTTAGAAGCTGCTCCCCAGTTTTGTTGTACCTACCCCCAAAGGATTCAGGCGAATGCAGCGGCTGTGGCGGAGTTTACGGGGGCGGTGGCCGAAGAACAATTCCGACGAAACTATTTTGCCCAGGTGGCCACCCCAACGTTGCAGCAAATGGCCCAAGAATTCGGGAGCATAGAAACAGTCTCTGCCTAATATTTTGGTAGCCAACATCAACCATGGCCATTACCTCCTTAGTTCCAAAAAAATCTTCCCGGATTCGTCAACCAGCTATTTATCTCTGGGGGCTGCTGGGGGTGGGCCTGTTGATCTTGGGCTACTTCTTCTGTCGGTTTGTGGCGGAATCCCTCTGGTTTACTGAATTGGGCTATCTGTCGGTTCTGTGGCAACGCTGGCTCGTCCAGTCGGTACTGCTAATTTTGGGGTTGATCGGTGGGTTGGTCTTTCTGGGGGTCAACAGTGGTCTGGCCTATCGGTTGCGCTATGCTGTCTCTCCGGTGACAACTCGTCATTTGGGGTTGCAGGGATTACTCCCCTTAAGTTTGGCTCTAGCCGTGGTCACCATTGCCCTAGTGCAGCATACGGTCGTAGTGGCGGTGTCGTTTAATTCCCAGGCCCAGGAAACCCTAGCTATTAATCCACTGTTACCGCAGTTTGACCTGACGACATTCATCCAAATTGGCCAGGCCTGGTTCCAGAACCCTCTCTATCTCATGGTGGTTTTAGGGGCGGCGGTGGTCTGTGTGCTGCAACCCTTTTGGGGCTATCGGGCTGTGGCCGTCTGTCAAAGCTTTGGCCTGGCCTGGTTAGGACGAAATCATTGGGCCACCCTTCTCCAGGCCTGGCAAGCCACACCCTTTGGTCAAACAGATCCGCTGTTTCAGAATAATTTGCAGTTTTACATTTTCACGCTGCCCTTCTGGGAATGGCTACGGTTTGCGGCTACAGCTTTGATAATTTCAGCTCTGGCTGGGGTGACACTGATTTACTTGCTAGCTGGAGATAGCCTGAGTCTAGGTCAGTTCAGTGGCTTCAATCGGCGGCAACGACAACACATCCAGGCTCTGGCCGGAGGCTTTTGTGGGTGCATGGCCCTGGGGTTTTGGCTGGAGCGGTACAAACTTCTCTATTCCACCCGGGGCGTGACCTACGGAGCCAGTTACACCGATGTCCACCTCACCTTACCGCTTTATACTCTCTTTGCTTGGTTTACCTTAGCGGTGGGTCTGCTGCTGTTCTGGTCCGCCATTCGCCAAGGGGGTAAGGGACAAATTCGCCTCGCGCCGGCCTCCCCCTGGTTATTGCGAACAGTGGCGGGGTACGCCTTTTTGATTTTTATCATTGGTCAAAGTTTACCCGATATAGTCCAGGCCCTGGTGGTACAACCCAATGAGCTCGAGCGCGAGCTTCCCTATATTCAACGGACAATCAACTTTACCCGCACAGCCTTTAACCTGGATGACGTTTACGCCGAACCCTTTCAACCGGAAAATAACCTCACCCCCCAAACCCTCGCAGAAAATGCCCCGACAGTCCGCAACATTCGCCTTTGGGATACTCGCCCACTGCTAGAAACCAATCGGCAACTGCAACAACTGCGCTCCTATTACCGCTTTCCCGACGCCTTCATTGATCGCTATCGCCTCACAGCCCAGGCCCATCCCAAGAACTTTGATAGCCAAGCAGCTAAGGAAGTTCGTCAAGTTCTCACCGCCGCCCGCGAGATGGATTACACCGCCGTTCCCAGCCAGGCCCAAAGTTGGGTGAATGAGCATTTAGTGTTTACCCATGGCTACGGTTTTACGATGAGTCCGGTGAATGTGGCCGGGGAAGGGGGCTTACCAAAATATTTTGTCAAGGATATCGTCAGTGGCTCACCGGGAAATTTACAAACCGCTGGCCCAGCCATTGAAAGTAGCATCCCGATTGGGTTTCCGCGCATCTACTATGGGCAGATTACAGATACCCGCATTGTTGCCCCCTCCAATGTCCCCGAACTCGACTATCCCACCGGTAACGATAATGCCTACAACCACTATGAAGGTCAGGGGGGTGTTCCCATCGGGGCCTGGTGGCAACGGCTGGTAATGTCGGTTTATTTCCACGATTGGCAACTGCTCTTAACCCCCAATATCAACCCCCAAACTAAAGTCCTCTTCCGCCGCAATATTGTCGAGCGGGTGCAGACCTTGGCACCATTTCTCCGGTTCGATGCTCAGCCCTACATGGTGGTGGTCGATACACGCCCTGACTCGCCCTTACCCGCCGCTGCGCCCGATGCTGAACCCAACTTTCTCTACTGGATTCTTGATGCCTACACCGTCAGCCGCTATTATCCCTACTCCGACCCGGATCAAGAGCCGTTTAACTACATTCGCAACTCTGTCAAGGTGGTGGTGGATGCTTACCACGGTACAGTCCAACTCTATGTTGTTGACCCCGCAGATCCCCTGATTCAAACCTGGGCAAAAATCTTTCCCAACCTGTTTCTCCCCATGGCCGCCATGCCTCCCCAACTCCAGGCCCACATTCGCTACCCAGTGGATATGTTCCAGGCCCAATCCCAGAAACTTCTGCGTTATCACATGACCGATGCCGTGGTTTTTTACAGTCAAGAGGATCAATGGCAAATCCCCCAGGAGATCTATGGCACTGAACCCCAGCCCGTCAAACCCTATTACTTGATCATGCGACTCCCCAGCGGCAATCAGGAAGAATTTATTCTCCTCTACCCCTTTACGCCCCTAAATCGCCCCAATCTCGTGGCCTGGTTAGCGGCCCGCTCGGATCGGGATTATTACGGAAAATTGTTGCTTTATACCTTCCCGAAACAAGAACTGGTGTTTGGCCCCGAGCAGGTGGAAGCCCGGATTAACCAAGACCCGACCATTTCCCAACAAATATCTCTCTGGAATCGCCAAGGGTCCCGCTCGTTGCAAGGCAATTTACTGATCATTCCCATTGAACGCTCCCTACTCTATGTGGAACCCCTCTATCTGGAAGCTAGCCAAAACAGTTTGCCCATCCTGGCCCGAGTCATTCTGATGTTTAATCAACAGATTGTCATGGCTGAAACCCTTGATCAGGGCCTGGAGCAATTATTTCCAGGGTTTAATCGCTATGCCAACCCCGATAATCTGGCCACTAGCCTAGAGGAGTAGCGGCACCAACAGGGTCAAAAAACTTCAATTCATCCAGTACAGTAGAAATCAATTACCCGAAAACCCAGGCCAGTATTGATTTTTTTCAAGGTTAACCATGGATACCAAAGCCTTTAAGCGTTCACTGCATCAATCCACCCAGTACCACCGCAAGGGATTTGGCCATGAAGCGGATGTCAATCAACGGTTGCAGGGGGAATACCAGAGCAATCTGATCCAAAAGATTCGGGAAAATGGCTATGTTTGGCAGCAGGGAGACGTCACGATCCGCTTGGCTGAGGCCTTTGGTTTTTGTTGGGGTGTGGAGCGGGCCGTAGCCTTAGCCTATGAAACCCGACAACACTTTCCGACGGAACGGATTTGGATTACCAACGAAATTATCCACAACCCCTCAGTCAATCAACGTTTACGGGACATGGCCGTGGAGTTTATTCCGGTGATTGCGGGGGACAAGGATTTTTCCGAGGTGGGGCCTGGGGATGTGGTAATTTTGCCCGCCTTTGGTGCCAGTGTTCAGGAAATGCAGTTACTCAATGAGCGCGGCTGCACAATTGTCGATACAACCTGTCCTTGGGTCTCTAAGGTCTGGAATAGCGTCGAAAAACATAAAAAAGGTCACTACACGTCAATCATTCACGGCAAGTACAACCACGAAGAAACTATTGCCACCAGTTCTTTTGCCGGGACGTATTTGATCCTCTTGAACATGGCGGAAGCGGACTATGTCTGTAACTACATTCTTGAGGGCGGGAATCGGGAAGAGTTTTTGGCAAAATTCAAGAATTCCTATTCCACGGGTTTTGATCCCGATCAGGATTTAGTCCGGCTGGGCATTGCGAACCAAACCACAATGCTCAAAGGGGAAACCGAGCAAATGGGTAAACTGTTTGAGGGCACCCTGATTCGCAAGTATGGCCCAGACAAAATCAATGAGCATTTCCTGAGTTTCAATACCATCTGTGATGCCACTCAGGAACGACAAGACGCGATGTTTAAGCTGGTGGATGAATCCCTAGACCTGATTGTGGTCATCGGCGGCTATAACTCTTCGAATACAACCCACTTGCAAGAAATTGCCGTTGAGCGAAATATTCCCTCCTATCACATTGATGCGGCGGAACGGATTGGCCCAGGCAATCGAGTCGAACACAAGCCCCTCAAACAGGACTTAGAACTGGCTGAAAACTGGCTGCCCCCAGGCCCCTTAACCATTGGGATCACCTCAGGTGCTTCAACGCCAGATAAAGTGGTGGCGGATGTCCTCGAACGAATTTTTGCTCTCAAGGCTGCTCCAGTCAGCGTTTAATTTGCCTGAAGATGTTGCTAAGAATTACAAAGATAATCGTTACAAATTACCAGTAATTGTGTAGTTTTCTATACTAAGCTTAGGCAAACAGGTCAATTTACAAACTAAATACCCTGGGGATCACGACAAATTCTCAGAAATCACCATTTAGGCTTGTAGGGTCTGTTATTCCTTGCTTCTTAGCCCCTTTTGCACGGCGAAACATAGTTTTCTCTTTGGGAGACATATTGTACCGTAGGGGTGTGCTCAGGGCAGTCACTTGATTCACAGGCAATGTTCCTATGACAATTACGGTCAGTTCTTTGCGTTCTACATGGGGACCAGAAACCCATCCCCAGAATGCTTGGCCCACTCGTAAATATGATGCCCAGGCCCTAAATCGATACTATGGATGGCGCCCTTGGTTAACCTTGGCTCGCTTGCTGCGAATTTTGGCCCTATTTTCAATTTTTTGGCTCAGTTTGCGCTGGGATGACTGGTTTAATCAAGCGGAAGAAAAGCTGCCATTACGGGCAATGCAACTGCGGCAACTCCTGATTAAGTTAGGTCCCACCTTTATTAAAGTTGGGCAAGCCCTTTCCACCCGCCCAGATTTAATCAATCGCAACTATCTCGATGAATTAACCCTACTCCAAGATAAGTTACCGCCTTTTTCTAACGATGTAGCCCGGGCGATCATTGAACGGGAATTGAGCTTACCCCTGGCGGAGGCCTATGCAGAATTTTCCTTGGATCCCGTTGCCGCCGCTAGTCTGGGTCAAGTCTACAAAGCCCGGCTCCACAGTGGTGAAGAGGTTGCGGTCAAAGTCCAACGCCCAAACCTCCTACCGGTTTTAACGAAAGATTTATATTTATTGCGCTTGATTTTGGCTTGGTTTGGCCCGTTTTTGCCCCTGAATCTAGGCCATGACCTGGAAGATATTGTTGATGAGTTTGGGCGAAAACTCTTTGAGGAAATTGACTACATCAACGAAGGTCATAATGCTGAAACCTTTGCCCGTAATTTCCTAGACGATCCCACAGTTAAAGTGCCAAAAATCTATTGGCGGTTTACAACCCAACGCGTTTTAACCCTGGAATGGATTAACGGTTTTAAGCTTTCCCAAACTCAGTGCATTGTGGACGCTGGTGCCAATCCCGATGACTTGATTCGGGTCGGGGTGATTTCCGGTCTCCGGCAATTGCTGGAATTTGGCTTTTTTCATGCTGATCCCCATCCTGGTAACTTGTTTGCACTGGCGGATGGACGCATGGCCTATATCGACTTTGGCATGATGGATCAGTTGGAGGAAGAAACGAAGGAAAGTCTTGTGGATGCCGTTGTGCACTTGGTCAACAAGGATTATGCACTCCTGGCCAAAGATTTTGTCAATCTGGGATTCTTGAGTCCTAAAACAGACATCCGCCCAATTATTCCAGCTTTAGAAGAAGTCTTAGGGAGTATTCTCGGTTCTAGCGTCAGTGACTTCAACTTCAAAACCATCACAGATCGCTTCTCAGAACTGATGTACGAATATCCATTTCGCGTACCCGCCAAGTTTGCCCTCATCATTCGCTCTTTGGTTACTCAGGAAGGAATTGCCCTCTGTTTAAACTCAGACTTTCGGATCGTTGATGTCAGCTATCCCTACATTGCCCGGCGATTATTAAGGGGGGAATCACCTCAGTTGCGACGGCGATTATTGGAAGTTCTATTCAAGGATGGCAAATTGCAATGGCAGCGGCTAGAAAACCTCATTACGATTGCCCGCACAGATGCCCATTTTGATATGGTGCCAACGGCAACGATGGGCTTGCAATACCTGATGTCAGAGGAAGGTAAGTTTCTTCGTCGCCAAATTGTCCTAGCTCTAACCGAAGATGATCGCCTCCATACCGAGGAAGTGCAACGGCTGTGGAATTTAGTTAAAGCAGATTTCCCTCCCCTATCCTTAGTTGACGTGGCCTTGGGAGCCTTGGCAGCCGTTGGTACTAAACCCATAGAATCTCCAGGGATTCCAGTAGCCAGCTAACCTTTGACGGCTAAATTCTGGGAGTTCCAGAAGTGCTGTAGGCTGAGTAAAGAATCTTAAATAACCTTGATTTTTGTGAAGGAGTTGGATGTGGGGTACATTGAGCCGCCCTATTTTTTACTGGTTGCTAGCCTGTTAGCCGCTGTAGCCTGTGGTCGAGCCTTTGAAATTACCTTGAAGGAACGGGTGGCAGAATGGTCGCGAACACGCTCAACCCGAATTTTAAGTCAACTCCAAGGTGAACAACTGTTTGTCCCGTACCTGGGGATTTGTGGCGGGGTTTGTTTCTTTCTGGCTTCCGGTTTATCGATCTACGGTTTTCCCCTCTGGCTCAGTTCCATTGTCTCGTTTCTGTTGACCTTAGGAACTGGGGCATTGATTTGGTCACAGTTGGGCAAATTACTCAGTCTCCTCGCCCAGGGGGGATCCCAGGCCATTGATCTCGACAGTTTAGAAGCTCGGGATCAGGAAACATAAGCCTGAACGAAATTCTCTATTGCCGCAGATGAAACTCGATTTGGTCCCGGCGCAGACTAACATCAAACCGTTGGAGAAAGTCTTGACCCAGTAACCCAACGGTCATGTCTGCCCCACCAATGGCCACAGGTATTTGCCGAATTTCCAGGCCCCCAACTTCAATACTACCCACGTAGACAATTGGGAGTTTGACCTGGCCATTGGCCGTGTTAAAGGTGGCGTTATCAATGACATTGGCTGCGGAAATACCCAGCGCGGCAGCAATTTGGCGAGTAATGAGGGTCATACTGGCCCCGGAGTCCACCATCATTTCAAACTCGACGCGGCGATTAAACCTTGCCTGAATCACGGGGATGCCATTTTGCCGCCGTTGAATTTGCACAACCCCCAATAACCCAGGCTGAATAGGAGTAGATGGAGGGGGCGGGGCCACAATTCGAGGTCGAGTCGGGGACTGTTGCATTTGCTGAAGCTGTTGGCGATACTGGCGCAATTCCTGGGCCTGCTGGGGGTTAGCCTGGATCATTAAATCCACAATCCGCACCGCTTGTCCCCAGTTTTGGTTGCCAATGGCCTGGTAAAGCTGCTCTTGCAAATTCCGAGTTGACTGCGCCCAGGCCCCGCCCAGAGAAGATATCAGCAAACCTCCGGAAACCCCGGTGAGAAAAACTAACCGTACCAAAGGGTTTCGTCTGACCATAGGTAGAGACTGGAATCAGTTCAGGATGTCTTGCCTATAGTTTAGCGTTGACCTCCAGCCTAGTTCTTTAACATCCTCCACAGTCCCTCAGCCCCATGAGTGAGATGCCACTTGACACATCCCTAAAGCTGAACCCGAGCTAATCCTTCATAAAAATAAAAAGCATTTTGGTATTGAGGCTGAATCACAAATTGACCGCTGGGATCAATAAAACCATACCTGCCATTCAACTGCACTGGCGCCAGACCACCGATGAAGAAATGGGCCGATTCAAACCGTGAGGGAATTACCACCCGCCCCCCTCGATTCATGTAGCCAAACCGACTTCCCTGTTGAACTACGGCTAAACCCTCTGAAAAAGGGGCAACACGGGCTTGGTCAAGGGGAATTTCTGCCCGGCCGCCTTTGTTAATAAAGCCCCAATTGCCATCTTTCTCCACCGCTGCCAGGCCATCAGCAAAGCTATAAACCGCTGAATATTGGGGATTAATCACCTGTCGCCCGCTGGAATTGATAAAACCCCACTGTCCATTGTCCTCAACGGCTGCTAAACCCTCACTGAAGGGATAAACGGCTGTGTATCGAGGTTGAACTAAAACTTGACCATTACTATTGATAAACCCCCAACGATCATTGACCTTAACCGCTGCTAACCCCTCGGAAAATTCTTGGGCGTCTTGAAATTGGAAGGAAATTTCCAGTCGTTGATTTTTACGAATAAAGCCCCATTTCCCAGATTCCTGCACTGGGGCCAGGCCAGAGACAAAGGAGCCAGCCGCCTCATACTTTGCAGAAATTTGCCAGCGCCCATTGGGACGAATAAACCCATATTTACCATTGGATTTCACCACCGCCAGGCCATCGGCAAAGGGAAAAGCTGCTTCAAATTGGGCGGGAATCCGAAAGCGGCCATTCAAATTGATATAGCCGTACTTGCCATTGGATTTAACGGCGGCCAGGCCATTGGTGAAGGAATAGGCATCCTCAAATTGGGCGGGAATACTGAGGCGACCCCGTTGATCGATAAATCCCCAGCGGCCGGTGGCTTGGGCAATGGCTGAGTTCGAGGGCTGTTGGGGAGGCAGGGCAAGGCTGTTGGGGGCAGGGGAAAGCAGTAATCCAGTGGCAAAGAGCAATAGACAAACGAACGTTAATCCCCACTTCAATATTTTTCGAGAATAGTTGTAAACTTGCCGCCAATGCACCAATGCCATAGCCCGCCAAAAAGCTGATTGAGATGATTTTCCTAAGGGTACAACTTTTTCCCTATTTTTCTAAGCGGACGGCGTACCACTGCAAATACAGGTTTGGCCCGAGATCCAAGTCGCAACTAGTATCGATTAGTCGTTGGGCCTGGGCCGGAATACTGGCGATTTGTTTAAGGTCTTGGGGCAAATTATCCTGACGCTGGGCCAGAAGGGTCTCTAACTTGGCCTGGAGTTCCGTCACCGTGAGAAATTGCTCCGGCTGGTTGGGCTCGAGAATCACATACATCTGCTCGGCTAACGGCTGATCAGTCATGCCAATACCTCCTGAAAACACCTGTATTTCTGGGGTAGGGGCTAAGCCATAACCAGGGACTTATCGGGACTGGCCGCCGTTAGTTCAACCCCAAACACCTCTTGGAATACTTGGCCCACCCGATCACCGGAGTCAATGGATGCTAGGGGATCTTTCCGTAAGCGATGGCGTAAACAGAGGACAATTACCCGCTGAATATCGGCAACGGTTACATCCTGGTGTCCCTCAAGGGCGGCGAGGGCTTTGGCGGCGCGGTTGGTAACGATATCCCCCCGTAACCCATCCACGTCTAACTGGGCACAGACCTGGGAAATTTGCACCCGTAATTCATAATCCAATTGAACCTGGGGCAGGCGGGCCTGGGCAGCGATAATCTTGGCCTGGAGTTCTTCCTGGGCGGTTTGATGGGCCTGCAAAAATTCTTCTGGAGCCTGATCAAACTGAGTCCGCTGTTCAACAATTTCCACCCGCAAGCTGGGATCTTTGACGGTACGAATTTCAGCATGCATTCCGAATCGATCCAAGAGTTGTGGCCGCAGTTCCCCTTCCTCTGGGTTACCCGAACCAACCAAGACAAATCGGGCTGGGTGTCGAATTGAAATGCCTTCCCGCTCCACCGTATTCCATCCTGAGGCGGCTGAATCCAACAAAACATCCACCAGGTGGTCATCCAGCAAATTGACTTCATCCACATACAAGATGCCGCGATTGGCTTTGGCGAGCAGGCCTGGTTCAAAGGCTTTAACCCCCTCACTCAAGGCTTTTTCGATGTCAATGGTGCCGCAAACTCGGTCTTCCGTCGCCCCCAAGGGTAAATCCACCATCGTCACTTTTTGGGCTGTGATCGGTAATTCCTGCCCAGAGGCCAGGGCTAACTTCACTTCATCACTCATCAGGTCAGCATCGGTGGGACTGCTGTTGAAGGGATCATTGGCGACAACTTCAATTTCTGGCAACAGATCAGCCAAGGCGCGAATGGTTGTGGATTTGCCAGTTCCCCGATCTCCCATGATCATGACACCGCCAATTTTGGGATCAATAACATTGAGCAGGAGGGAGAGCTTCATTTCCTCTTGCCCAACGATGGCCGTAAATGGGAAGACAGGACGACGATTCAGAGCAGTGGCAGTCACAGGCTTGATCAAACTCATACAGCCTATTCATTTTGCCATCTTCTGCCCTATCCCTCCAGGCCAGGGACGCGTTGACTGATGGCATCGGCGATAAAGGGCAAAATTTCGGTGTTGGTGCTGGCAGTTTTACTGTCTAAAAAGACAACGAGACTGAAGGGGTATTTTCCTGGCAATTCCACATAGGCGGCATCATGACGCACCCAACTGGTGAGACCGGCTTTTGACCAGAGTTTCGCACTTTCCGGTAGCCCACCCCCTAAAAATCCTGTGACTTGGTTTTCCGGGTCAGCAGCCAAATCTTCGGGTTTTAAACTGCGGGCCATTAATCCCAACATGGCCTCAGAACGCTCTGGACTGACGGCAACTCCGCCAATAATGCTGTGTAGGAGCCGCAGGGTGGCATTCACGGAAAGCCGATTGCGATTTTCGCGGTTTAACCCAACAAACAAATTTTCCCGACCATAGGGGCCATCGCACCAAGTTTTTTGATTGATATTAATTTCCGCAAGTTCGGGCCAGCCCAGGGATTGAAAATAGCGGTTGACAATATTCCGTTGGTATTGCCAGGTGGCAAAGGGGCCTGGGGGGAGTTCGGGGCCGCTGGTGGTTCCGGTCAAAACATCCATGACGTAGCCCGTAGCATCATTGCTGGAGTCAACAATCATGTCTCGTAAAGCCCGGTCTAATTCTGCACTCGGGGGGAGCATTTTACTCTCTTGCCATTCGTGGGCCGCCACCAGGTAAAACAACTTAACAACACTAGCGGGGTAAATTTGAACGTCACCTCTATAGCTGTAGCCCCGAATGGGATATTGCCAAAACTCCGCTGGGCTTAAGGCTCCTCCCGTATTGACGATCACTGGCGGTGTATAGATGATCCAGGCCAAGGCAATCTCTTCTTTTCCCAACCAGGTAAATTTTTCCCAGGCCGCGTTTAAGACATGCTCCCCTAAAACAGCTAAGGCAGCATCCGGTTGAAAGAAGGTCATAGACGTTTCCAGGGGGGCAAGGGACAAGGAAGTACTTAATTGGCAAAAACGGCCAAATCTTAAGACACTGACTTAGTATCTAAAACTTGGCCGTTCGGTGAGAGATTGACTGCTCAATGGGACGCTTAGGGAGCTAAGGCATTACCCCGCAACAGGCTACCAATGGTTTTGGCCGTAATTTTAAGCTGAACCAACGGATTTGCTGGCACCACGGTTTTATAGAGATAGCTGTCAAAGGTCAAGCGCTGCACATCAATGTCTTCGCACATCTCGACAAAGGCTTCCCGGGTAGCATCGGAGCGATAAAAGACCCGTTGCAGCAAGTCCAATACCAAATAGGTCATGCCGTAGCGTTGATCCCAGCGTTTCAGATAGACCTTGAGATCGGCTTCGGTGGGGATGCGTTGGCCATTATTGGAGAACTCAACAATGGTTTCCGCACACATCCGAGCAGACTTGGCAGCAAAGTAAATCCCTTCACCGGAAGATTTCGTTACAGTTCCGGCGGCATCACCAACCAACGCTACCCGACCAACCACGCGCCGCGGCCGAGGATGTTCAGGAATGGGGTGGGCTTCAACTTTGATAATTTGTCCGCCTTCCAACTTCGCAGCGGCTCGCGCCCGGATCCCGGCCTGGAGTTGACGGATTTTTTCCTTGTTGATCTTCATAGTGCCGGTACCCACGGCCACGTGATCGTATTTGGGGAAAACCCAGGCGTAAAAGTCAGGGGAAACATCATCACCCACATACATTTCCGCTAAGTCGTTGTAGTAGGTCATTTTGTCTTCCGGTAGACGGATCCGCTCTTGGAAAGCAATGGCGTAGTTGTAGTCTCCGGCGTCAATTTCCTTGGCAATCCGAGAATTAGCACCATCAGCCCCGATGACAACATCCACTTCCAGGGTTTTGGCGATGCCTTCCGGGCCCCCGTTGGATAGATCAGCGTAATGGAGGGTGTAGGGCTTGCTGGAATTCTCAGGGATGTCCATCTTAAAGACGGTGCCGTTGATCAGATTTGCCCCAAAACCTGCTGCCCGGTCCCGTAAAAAGCCATCTAAGACTTCCCGACGACACATCCCAATGTATTCATCCGCCTTCAGGGTATGACCAATGTTGACTTCAATATTAGATGGCGAGATCATTTTCATCTTCCGGACTTGGCGGTCGATGATGTGGGGAGGCAGATCAAATTCACTGACCATGCACAGGGGAATTGCGCCGCCACAGGGTTTGGCGTTGTCTAATTTCCGTTCAAATAAATAGGTTTCAATTCCAGCTTTAGCCAGTGTTTCTGCTGCTGATGATCCGGCCGGCCCAGAACCGACAACCGCAACCCGAAGTGCCAAGGTCGTTCTCCCAAATGCAATAACGGCAACAGTTTGGATGGTAACACGCCATTTTTTCCGGTTCAGCAGTATTTCAGGGCATTTACAGTTTTGTAATAGTCTGTAACGCATAGGGGAATTTCTCAAGGATGAGGATTGATCTGCATGGGGGTGATGGGATATTCCTGTCGGGTTCTCAGCATTGAACCAAAGTGACTAGGGGAGAGTCTGAATTGATGTAGGTTTCGATGAGGCGAGATTCCTTGATCAATGCGATGCCCCACCTAGACCAAGGTCTGCCCCTAACCACTGTGGTCGATCCCGATTGGGATGTGATTGTCATCATTTTGGCAGGTCAACCAGAACACTTTCGACTGCTCTATCGGCGGCATCATCCGCGGGTGCGTTCGCTATTGTTTCAGCTCTGTGGGGCCCCAGCGGTGGATGACTTGGTTCAGGAGGTATTCTTTCGGGCCTGGAAGGGATTACCCCGACTCCAACGGCGCGCAAAATTTACCACTTGGCTCTATCGCATTACCTGTAATGTGGCCCATGATTATCGCCGGCAAGCGGCTAGACGTTGTGCCCAGGCCCAAACTTGGCAAACTGAGACCCCACCCTCAATCCCAGCTCCAGATTTGGCAGAGTTGCATTACCAGGATGTCGTCAAACGGGGCCTGGAAACCCTGGGGAGAGCGCAACGGGAGGTTTTGGTGCTCCATGATTTAGAGGGCCTGGCCCAGAGGGAAATTGCGCAAATTTTGAGTATTCCTGTAGGGACGGTGAAATCACGCCTATTCCATGCCCGGCAGAAGGTGCGTCAGTTTTTTGAACAGGAGGGAATTGCCCTATGACTCCCCAGCCAAAGTCGGATCAAGAGAATGGTCACCTGCGGCATTTTCTCAGACGTTACCAACCCCAACCTCCGCCTGCCAGTCGGGATCTCGAGACCCAATTGATGCACCGAATCCAAGAAGAACACTGTCTTCACCATCGACAACGGGCTTGGTTTTGGGGACTGGTGGGGGTCTTGGTGCTCGTAGGGGGTGGTTGGGGGATTCGCCAGGCCCTGCAACCTCAGGCCATAACTGCGATGGAGGCGGCCGAGTTGGAAGCCTTTGTTGCCGATCATTGGACAGGTCTTTTTGAGGAGTCTGAGGACTTGCTGCCAGTCGTCTACGGCAATGGGGATTGGGAACCTACTCAAGCTAACTCTGAGCTTTAGGTTTCTAGCCCATCAGTTAAAAAACTAGATTGAGAGGAAAGAATTATGTGGATTAAATCGTTATCAGCGGTGGTTTTGGTTTCAGCATTGGCCTGGCCTGGGTTTAGCCTAATGCCAGCGGCTGCTCAACCAGCGGGGCCTGGGGGAAATCGTCCCAACCGGATGGAGCGGTTAAACCTGGATTTGACTCCAGAACAAACAACTCGAATGCAGGCGGTTCGGAATAAATACAAAGAGCAAATGACCCAGGCCCGGAACCGACTCAAACAGGCCCGCACAGAGCTGCGACAACTGATGGCTAGTGGTGCTCCCGAAAATCAGACACGGGCTAAGTTTGAACAGGTACGGCAATGGCAGGAGCAACTGGCAGAGCTGCGGTTCCAAAGCATGAGTGAGATCAATGGGATTCTGACTCCAGCTCAACGGCAACAGCTCAATAACCAGATGGAGCAACGGCAACAACAGTGGGGTAATCGCCAGCAGAAGCCAGGTCAGTAGAGGGTTGGTCTTGGATAGTTTAGGCGTCAGGGTGATTACTGCGATCCAGGCCCTGTGTCTTTGATACCCAACACGCTTAGTTCAAAGCAGTTGTACATTAACGAATTATTTGACGCTTTAACAAAAGTCTGTCGCTAAGACTCATTATTCTTAAAACCCTTATCTAGACAAGCTCCTAGGTAGGGGCTTTATTTTATCTGTTCACGTAATATACTGGGACACTTTAACAGATTAGGTGTCATTTTCAGGCAAATTAACAAAATCGTTGTCGTATTTTATGATGCGTCTATAATTACATATATGTTTTTTAATTTGCATCATGAACGATAATCATTCAACTGAGACTGGCTTGGTGATTAATGAAAATCTCCTTAATGCACTTCAGCCTCTAATGGAACCCTGCGACCGTAAAACCTATGGGCAGTTGCTTCGACAAGTGGCTAAGGATACAGGTAAGTCAGTCAGAACGATTCAACGCCTAATGAATCGTTGGCAAGAAAAGGGACTAGAAGCATTTGCTTATTTAGAACGAGGTGATAAAGGCATGCCCCGAATCTCGGACTACTGGCAGAACTTTATTCTTAAAACCTATGAACAAGGCAATCGCAGCGGTCGGAAGATGACTCCGGCTCAAGTTGCCCTGAAAGTCAAGGTAGAGGCAAAGCGACTGGGGGAAGCGGATTATCCATCACACATGACGGTTTATCGACTGCTGAATCCGGTTATTGAGCTTAAGGAGCAAAAAAAGTCATTGAGGTCACCTGGCTGGCTTGGCTCAAGCATGGTTGTGACAACTCGGGATGGTCAGTCTATTAAAGTGCAATACAGCAATCAAGTATGGCAGTGCGACCATACCCCAGCCGATATTCTCTTGGTTGATGCTAATGGTCAACTCTTGGGACGCCCGTGGTTAACAACAGTGGTGGATACCTATTCCCGTTGTGTGATGGGGTTCAATATTGGGTTTGATGCGCCAAGTTCAACGGTAGTAGCACTCGCTTTGAGGCACTCAATTTTGCCCAAGTCCTACGGCGCAGACTATAAACTTAATTGTGAATGGGGGACGTATGGGACTCCAATCTATTTCTATACAGATGGTGGTAAGGATTTCAAGTCCAATCATTTACAGCAGATTGGAGCACAACTGGGGTTTACCTGTTACTTAAGACGCAAACCTTCCGATGGTGGCATAGTTGAACGTGTTTTCAAGACCTTAAATACGCAGCTATTTTCGACCTTGCCGGGATATACAGGATCGAATGTTAAAGAACGCCCGAAATCGGCAGAGAAAGATGCTTGCTTAACAATACAAGACCTGGAACGCTTGATCGTTAGATTTTTGGTAGATAACTACAACCAGAGTCTTGATGCCCGGATGGGAGGCCAAACCCGTTATCAACGTTGGGAATCAGGTCTGGCTGCGACTCCAATTCTGCCGACCGAGCGAGAACTTGATATTTGTCTGATGAAGTCAACTGAGCGGCGGGTGCAACGGGGTGGCTATGTCCAGTTTGAAAACTTGTTGTACAAGGGGGAAAATCTTAGCGGCTATGAAGGGACACAGGTAAGACTCCGCTATAACCCTACGGATATTACGACATTGCTAGTGTACCGATGGGATAAAGGGAAAGAGGTGTTTTTAACCCGTGCGATTGCTCAACATCTGGAAGCAACATCCCTGACCTATGCGGATGCAAAAGCAGCTCGTAAAGCACTACGTGAATCTAACCAAAGCATCAAAAATTGTTCGATTCTGGCAGAGGTAGAGTGGCGTGACCAAGAAGTGGCCAAGACCGTAAAACAACGGCGCAAAAAGGCTCAGGAGGTATTTAAGGCTCCCAATCGGGCATCTCTGGCACAAACAGAAACTATTCAAGAGGAAGAGCCAGAGGTGACCTCTATGGAGCCATTAGAAAACGTGAAGATTTGGGACGTTGACGAGGATTATTAGCCATGAATGCGGTTATTGATATATCCAAGGAAATTAGGCGGCTCCAAAAAACACAAATTGTTGCCTTGGAGCAGGTTCGATTAGTACATGAGTGGCTGGATCAACAACGTCTTTGTCGGCAACCCGGCCGGATCATTGGTGACTCTCGGACGGGTAAGAGTTGTTCAATTGCCAGTTATTTACGGGAACATCCACCGACCCAAGTACAGGGACAACCCCCAAAGATACCAGTGCTCTCCATCCAAGTCCCACAAGAGTGTGGAGCGAAGGTACTGTACACACTAATTCTTAAGGCACTTAAATTCAAGGTAACGCAGGGTGCAATAGCTGACTTGCGAGAAAGAGCCTACAAGCATCTGCGAGACTGTGGTGTGGAGATGTTGGTGATTGATGAAGCTGACCGAATTAGGGCTAAGACTTTTGCAGATGTCCGGGATATTTTTGACAACCTGGGGATTGCGGTGATTTTGGTGGGGACAGACAGACTGGATGTTGTGATTGGTCGGGATGAGCAAGTCAAAAACCGTTTCTATGCCCAGTTTCGGATGGGGGTGCTCACTCCAGTCCAGTTTGAGCAAGCAGTTCGTATTTGGGAGGAAATGATTTTAAGGTCGCCTGTGCCGTCAAATTTGACAGCGAAGGGGACTCTCAAGTTATTGCGGGAGAAAACCCGAGGGTACATCGGCTTATTGGACATGATTTTACGGCAAGCGGCAATTGCGGCTCTACAAAAAGGGGAATCCAAAATTGAACTTGACACGCTTAAGAACGTGATGGATGGGTTTGGCTAATGGATGCAGGACTGGAGCCTTGGATTTATCGATCAAAACCTTATGTTGGGGAAAGTTTAAGCCATTATCTGGGTCGGTTTCGGCGGGAAAATATTATGACGGTTTCTCGGCTGGGAGAAGAGACTGGCCTGGGTGGGGTGTTGATTAAACGATTAGAGCGGTTTTACTTAAACCCCTTTCCTACTATTGACCAGCTTCAACCATTGGCTGAGTTTATGGGGCTAAGTCCAGAAGCATTATTTGCCATGTTGCCGCCGCCTGGAGTTGGGTTCAAATTGGAGCCTAGTCGCCTCTGTGGGGCTTGTTATGGTGAGGAGTCATTTCATCGCTTGGAGTGGCAGTTTAAGGACACAGCAGGCTGTGAGCGGCATCGGTTGCGGTTGCTGTCGGAATGTCCAAAATGTAAGGCTCGGTTTCAAATTCCGGCTTTATGGGAAGGGCGGTGTCAGCGGTGCGGCTTGGGGTTTGGAGATATACAGGCGTTTCAGAAGAGGTACTAAATACGGTAACAAATTTTGCTCTGACTAATTTCTATAATGTCTCCTTCCTGAATGTTTATCCCAATCCAATTTTCATCGTAATCTTTTAAAACTGGCTCCAAATCATACGATCTTAAAAAAGAAAACTCATCTTCAAATAACTGCGAATACTTCGACCTTTTCTCATCTCGGGCCACCATTTCTTTGAATGTTAGTAGCTCTCTTTTTTTGTTTTTAAATAGCAATTTTACAGCTTGTTTTTTATCAAAATCATAGGCTTTTCTCTTGTTGTAAAGATATGATTTAGGTATTCGCTCCATCCACTTTTGCTCTGCTTTACGCAACCTAGTGCAATCTATATAGTCAATTAGGGGAGGGTTGTGCCACCAAATTTTACGAACTTCTATTGGATGAACTCTGGTTGTTTCAAGCAGGCAGAACAAAAATCTATTGCCTTTGGATAGGTCATGTTGTAGTTCATTCTTTCGAGAGAGTTTCTGTGAGCTTATATGGGAACTCCAACGCTTGCGTAACAGGATGCTGCTTCCAATCGAAATCTTTTCTTTGTCAATGTTATATAGACCATATACTCCTGCAACCCAATAAAGACCTGGACACTCTCCATAGCACTTACGAACGTAGTCCCATAACCAAAAGGGCTCTTGTTTTTTCCAGTTATCCAAACGCCAAGTTGGTTCATATAGTGTATAGTTAGCCGTTGGCCTGACCCAAAGCTCTACAGCTCCATTCTGGACTAAGAGGTCAAGGACTTCATATTGGCGCTTGGTGTCTAGAGGAAATGCAGCAGTAAGCATATTTAAGTTAAGCAATAGACTTAGCAATTGCTTTTAATTAAAGCTCACCCCTGAATGCTTTGTCCAAGATTGAGGGCAAAAGGGCATCAAGTTCGGCAGTGGTTTCGGCCTGGAGGCGTTTAAGGTTATCTATTTTGGCTTGGAGAGTGTCGAGGTAGGCAACAATACGTTTTTGTTCAGGAAGCGGCGGAACGAGAATGCGTATTTTTTTAAGGCGACCTGATGAAATTCCTTTTACAGTGGTTCCAGTTGCTTTTTCATAAATAATATCTCGAATTACTGGCGTTGTAAGAGCTTTTGCTAAAAAATTACCATCAATCAGATGTGGATAGCCTCGAAGTAATAAGACCCTTTGTGCAAGTGAAAATTTGCGGTTATCAGGCAATGGGGCAGCTTCACCTAATGGAGCCTCCATCGTAAAAATGACATCTCCAGTTTTTGGAATACCTCTGACCATATATTCTTTGTACACATCATCAGTAACAAATTTCGATGTATTCCAATCAATACAACCATTTTTAACATTTGCACTGGTTATATGAGGTATTCCATGTCCTGAAATGGGAGGAGTTCGCCCTCTATAATCAATTATTTTTTCACAAACTCTTTCAATTTCGATATAATCAAATTCTTGACCTTGAAATATACTCTTAGATGTATTTGCAATTAAAGTCTTTATCTCTTCAATACTCTGTTTATGCAGGCCCCGTGCCTCATTAATAGAAGCTACCAGGCCCTGTATCCGTGCCACAATCCGCTGTTGTTCTTCTAATGAAGGAAGTGGAATTTCAATCCTTAAGAATAAATCTTCCTTCAATCGAACTCTGTTAGTAGTCCCTTCACTAGCTAACTTGCAAGCTTCGATAAAAGCATTAGTTTTACTTAACCAACCAAGAAATGCTGGGAGTAGCTTAGTTTCAATACAGTCATACACAGGGAAGTCATTGGTGACAACTGCACCATCTAGAATCACCGGGACTATGCCAGAGGCTCCATGACGTGCATCAATTCGGGATATTATGAACTGGTTCGGGTGTATGACTAGCATACGTTTAGCTGAGATTTCTGACCCGTTAACCGTTGTTCTTTCAACAACACCCTGCCCCCACATACGGACAGTTACAAGTCTGTATAGTTTGTCTTCTTCGATTTCTATCCAATGATTTGACTTTTGTAATACTTCGACTAGAGGTATTTTGTTAAAACCTATTTCTTCTTGCCAGGTCATTTAACATCCTTAAGTTTGATCGCCGTTTTAATTTCACCTAAGATTTCAAGGATTCGCTGCTCCTTAGCCCAAATACTAGCAACCAACTCCTCTGGCGACTTGTGGGCTAACTCCTCCTGACCATTGGGGTTTTTAATGTCTAAATTGACTGAGACAACCGTATCCCCTTCATACTGCACCACATCCGCCGCTGACACCTTCCAGGCCTGGTCATTTTCGACTCGGTTATGCCACCAGGCCAAACAGTCTGCAAACTCTTCAAACTGCATTGGCTTGGTTTTGGTGTAATTCTTACGTCCCTCGGGTAAGGGTTGCTCATAGTACCAAATGTCCTCAGTCGGGCCGGTGCGGTCAAAGAAGAGGATGTTGGTTGGAATCCCGGTGTAGGGCGCAAACACCCCATTCGGCAGGCGCACAATCGTATGTAAATTAAAGTCTTTCAACAGTTCCGCCTTAATTCGAGCGCAAACCCCATCCCCAAATAACGTCCCATTGGGAACCACCACCGCCGCCCGTCCTGCCTTACCCTGACTCTGTTCTGGTCGCTTCAATAACCGCATAATCAACTGCAAAAACAACATGGCGGTTTCAGAGGTTTGTAAGTCCTTCGGGAACCCTTGCTTAATCGAGCTTTCTTCCTCACCCCCAAACGGCGGATTGGTCAAAATCACGTCCACCCGGTCTTTGATGCCCAACTCCGTCAACTTCACTGCCAAAGAGTTGCCATACTCAATCTGTGGGCGTTCCAGGCCATGCAACACCAAGTTCATCTGGGCTAGTAAATAGGGCAGACTCTTCGCTTCTTGACCAAACAAAGAAAACCACTGCAATTGCTCCCGGTCTTCCGTTGTCTTCACCTGGGTTGCTAAATGCTCGTAAGCCTCAACCAAAAAGCCACCTGTACCACAGGCCGGGTCTAACACCGTTTCGCCCAAGCGGGGGTCTAAGGCTTGCACCATAAACTTAACCACCGGTCTGGGCGTATAAAACTCACCGGAATCGCCCGCCGCATCGCGCATTTCCCGCAGCAGAGACTCATACAAGTGGCTCAGGGTATGGACTTCAGCCGAAGATGTGAAATTAATCGAGTTAATCTTGTCAATCACATCCCGGAGTAAATAGCCCGACTCCATCCGGTTCATTACACCCTGGAAGATGTTGGCGATGATTTGCTGCTGCCCTTTGCCTTCAGCCGACTGCAAACTGCGTAAATAGGCGAATAGCCCCAATCCCCTTGTCCCATCTGGGCGAGTCGCTTCATCTTGGCTAATAAAGGCAATTAAGGCATCCCCAGAGATTACCCGTGGGTCAGTCCCCCAATCCCGCCACCGATAGGGAGCTTCAATAATCGGTTGATAGGGTTTACCGTCTAAGGCAGCTTCCCCCTCCCGCATCAGTTCCATATCGTCAAAAAACTTAAGGAACATAATCCACGTCAGCATCGGCAAACGGTCTAAATCCCCGTTCAGTCCCTTGTCCTTACGCATGATGTCACGGGTGGACTTGATAATTGCGCCCAACTGTTGACTGGTCGGCAGGGCTTGAACTTCAGACGTTTTACGAGTGCGGGGCATACCTTAACCTAAATTTTTCTATGCGGCATATAAATTGGCTTGCAATTGCTCAAAAGCGGCCCTAAGTTGCTCGGCTCCATGAAACAACTGGATGATTTCACCCACATTCCCTCGGTTAGAGATAGGTGGAATCTTAAGCGCATCGGGAATTTTCAACTCGGTTAAACCATGCTCGGTATATTTATCCAATAGCTCACTTAAAATCGCTTGGGCTTCCGGGCCATACTGCTCAAAGAAGTCAGGTCGGTTGCGCCGTAAGCGTTCTGCCCGTTCCCGCCGGGTCAATAGGGGGGCATTAAAGGCGACATGACAGAGCAAATCAAAGGGGTCAGCGTCCGGTTGCTTCAGCGTTGCAGCCAAGGCCGGTAGGTCAATCCCCCGCTCCTCAAGCTGAGTTATTAACCACTCCCGCTGACTGGCATCTTGCCACGTTTGCCGCACCGCATCCACATCCCGATAAATCCGCCGGACTTGGTCGCCACTGTAGTCTTCATAAGTGACACAGCGTAATTGGTTCCCGCTGGCATCGAGTTCATAGACCAATTCATGGACTACTGTAACGACACCACCATCCACATAAAACTTACGGGGTTCATCCGGGTCTGGCGGTGGATTAATAACCGGCCCAGGGTTAGGAACATCTATTGCGTCAGGTTCAGGCTCCACTTCCGGCTGAATGACCTCGGTTTCCGTCTCTTGGCCCTCATCATCAATCGCTATCGTGTCTAGGAATGTGGGGTCGCCATCAAAGTCCGGGTCAGCAAATTGGCGGGTAGCCGAGCCAGTGTAGTCCAAGATGTTGAAAAAGAGCTTGCCATAGTCATCCCGTACCCGTGTCCCCCGCCCAATAATCTGCTTAAACTCGGCTTGAGAGTTGACTATTCGGACAATCGCAATGTTTTTAGTGGTTGGGGCATCAACGCCAGTAGTTAAAAGCTGCGAGGTGGTGAGGATGACCGGACACAGGGTTTCAACGTCCTTAAACTCATCCAAGTGCCGCCGTCCAACCCCCTTTTCATCACTCGTCACCCGGCAGACATAATTGGGGTATCGCCTGACTAAATCTGCATTCAGGTTATTCAGGGCCTGGCGCATCTCTTGGGCGTGCTCTTGATCAACACAAAAGACGATAGTTTTGGCAAAGCGGTTGGTTTTCTTGAGGAACTCGGTCAAATGCTTGGCAATTGTTTCCGTCCGCGAGCGCAGAGCCACAACCCTTTCAAAGTCTCTGGTTTGGTACTCCTCATCAGGGATTTCACGTCCATAGCGGTCTAACTCTCCCGGTGTTGGTCGCCACCCCGCCGCATCAGCACTGGTCACAACCCGATGGACACGGTAGGGAGCCAAAAAGCCATCATCAATCCCTTGGCGCAAGGAGTAGGTATAGAGCGGGTTACCAAAATACTCGTAGGTATCTCTAGACTCATCCCGCAGTGGGGTTGCCGTCATGCCCAGTTGAGCCGCAGGTTGGAAATAGCTCAAAATACTGCGCCAAGTGCTATCTTCCCTGGCCGACCCCCGATGGCACTCATCCACAATAATCAGGTCAAAGAAGTCAGGCGGAAACTCACGGTACAGGCCTGGGCGGCGTTCATCTTCGGCAATGGCCTGGTAGATGGCAAAGTAAATGTCCCGGCTTTGGACAATTTGCCCGTTTTGAATTTTATAAATGGCATCGCCAAAGGGGGCAAAATCCCGGTTCATCGGGTCATCTACCAAGATGTTGCGGTCGGCTAGGTACAAGATTTTCGGATGCCGAGGCTTTCCCTCTAAATTCCACTGGCAAAACCATAGCTTCCAACAAATCTGAAATGCCGTTGTCGTCTTACCCGTTCCCGTGGCCATCGTCAGCAAGACTCGGTTCTGTCCACTGATTAGGGCTTGAACCGTCCGGTTAATGGCAATTTCCTGGTAGTAGCGAGGTTGTTTGCCTCCTTGGTAGTTAAGAGGTGTGAGGAGTTTTGCTACCTGCTCTGCCGTTAAGCCCTCATTACGGCAATACCTAGCCCAAAGCACCTCGGGCGTTGGAAAAGCCGTTAAATTCGTCTCCAGGCCTGTGGTGTAGTCAAACTCAATAATGTCCTTACCATTGGTTGCATAGGCAAACTTTAACCCCAAAATTTCCGCATACTCTTTGGCTTGTTGTATCCCATCTGAAGCCGACTTGTAGTTCGCCTTCGCCTCAACCACTGCAATGGCAAAGTCCCGACGGTATCGGAGTAAATAATCTGCCCGCTTGGGTTGGCCCCGCTTTACCGTTGTCCCATAGGGCAGTATGCGTCCGTCTGTAAAGGTGCGTTGCTCGGTAATCGAATACGGTTGCGTCGTCCAACCTGCCGCTTGCAGCAAGGGTAAAACGTACTCTCGGCAAGTATCCGCTTCGTTCATGACATACTTACTCGGCCTGGGAGTCTTTAGATAGGTTATCGTTTTTCTTCGATTTTGACTTATTATCCTTGACCTTTTTGATCCCTGTTTCAATCTGCTGGTTTAACAAATCAAGACTCAGACAGAACATAGAAGCGAGACCTGCTTCAAACTCCCCCCCAATTATGGCTTTGTCGAATTTAATTAGCTCATACTCCTTCTTCTCTGAACTCCACTTGCCTAAATACCGGGTTTCATTCTCAGGCGAGTCATGTTGTGGGTCTTGCCCCTTGAGTTCCTTGAGTAGCCTCTTAGCAGCCTGAAAACTGTACTTTCGCTCAAGTAGATGATGGACAACAGCTAACTGAGTCAAGTTTTTACGGTCGTAGTAAACACTATGACCTGTCCCTGTCGCATCTACCCGAGGCATAACCAGGCCCTTATTACGCCAGTGCTGAACTTGACGTAGCGAGCACCCAATGACATCAGCGGCTTCTTGACTGGTAAAAAACAGTTCTTCCACGGCTAAACGGCAATGCTGTCTTAGAAAAGCTTAGTGCCACAATTCTACAAGAATCCATACAAAGTTACTCTTTGTCTATAAAACATATATGTTATTATTGGATGTATGAGTATAGTCACCATTCAATGTCGTTTATTAGCTAGTGAGCGAGTCCGTCAGTCGCTTTGGGCTTTGACGGCGGAGGTCTATACGCCTTTTGTCAACAAACTTTTGACAACCTTGGTAACCCATGAGGATACGAAACAATGGCAAGCAGCCGGTCGGATTCCTCGAACAGCCTTAAAAAGCGTGGTGGCACAAGTTAAGCAACAGCCACAGTTTTCACACCTTGGTTCTTACTGGGTAGCGTCAGCACAGGCTGAGGTGGGGCAAATCTATGAATCATGGTTGATTGGTCGCAGGCAAGCGCGACAACGACTTGCGGGGAAAAAGCTTTATTTGTCGATGCTCAAGTCTGATGATGATTTAGCTGAAGAATGTGGACTGACGATTCAAGAGTTACAGGCTCAAGCTCAAGCAATGTTGGATCATCCTCCAAAAGATTGGTTTGAGTCCTACCAGGAAGTGCAAGCCAAACAAGACATTCTTAGCTCCTCGGTAATTGCCTACATCATTAAGCATGGAAAGCGAATTCCAACTAGAGCAGAAGATTCCAAAAGGCTAGAGCTAAAACGGCGCAGGATTGAAATTCAGGTTGAGCGTTTGTCGGTTCAGCTTGATAGCAGATTTCCCCAAGGTCGGGATTTAACCGGGATAAACCAGAATGCTGCCCTTGATGTAGTTAACCAGGAGTGGTTTGAAGATGAGGCTGACTTCAGACAGTGGCAAGCCCAAATTACAGCCGAACCGGACTCTCTACCATTTCCCGTTTCCTACGCCACCAATGGTAATATCCACTGGTCAAAGAACAATAAGGGACGGATTACTGTAGAGTTTGCTGGAATTAGAGGGTTAACGTTTGAAGTCCGTTGTGACCAACGGCAACTGCCTTGGTTTGAACGCTTTTTGCACGACCAAACCATCTTCAAATCCAGTAAAGGCAGCCATTCCGAAGGGTTATTTACCCTTCGCTCCGTACAACTCCTTTGGAAACCAGGCATAGGAAAGGGAACTCCCTGGGAGGCGAACTATCTGTATCTACACTGTGCTGTTGACACTGCTCTGTGGTCAGACGAAGGAACCCAAGTTGTTCGCTCTCGCAAACTCGAAACGGCTAAAAGAACAATCCAGAATTTACACGACAAAGAAGAGTTATCAAAAAGTCAAGCAGGTTTCCTCAAGCGGCAACAATCTTTGCAGGCCAAGCTAGATGGTAATTTCCCCCGCCCTAGCCACCCCATCTACGAAGGCAAGCCTGAGTTAGTGGTTGGGGTAATTTTTAATGACCACCACCAACCTGCCGTGGCTCTGATTAACTTGACACAGCCAGGAGTCATTACTTGTCGCTCACTAAAACAATTGCTTGGGGATGACTATGGCCTGGTTAACCGCCTCAGGTACACAAAAAAGCAAGAGAGGCATATTCACAAAATTCAGCAACAGAAGGGAGCCACAGCATTTCCTCGGAGTTCCAATCTCGCGACGCATGTTGAGCGTTTAGTTGCGAAGGCGATTGTAAACTTTGCTCAAGAGTATTTAGCTTGTAGTGTAATCCTCCCAAAAGTGTCAAATATGAGAGAGGTTATCCAAGCGCAGGTGCAGGCAAGGGCAGAGCAAAGCATTCCTGGCTGCAAGGAAGCACAAAAACGTTACCTCAAGGAATATCGGATTAATGCCCACCGCTGGAGCTACAACCGCTTGCTCAGTTGCATTCGCAATCAAGCTCTTAAGCGAAATTTGCGGGTTGAAGAAGGCTGGCAAGGTCGCGAACAGACCCTCAAGGAGCAAGCTTTAGGGTTAGTCATGAGTGCTTACCATTTACGGTCTCCACCCTAGAGATGTTTGTGTCCCTTTTATTCTCTGCCGAACCTTGAAAACTGAATCACTCGCGCCGCAGTTGATGCTCTTTGAGCCAATGAGCTGCGAAAAATATGGGGTCGTTTAGCCGTCGGTAAGCGGTGGTGCTTTCTGCCCCTGGTAACTGTCCAACCCGAAGCTGCCGTCATTTTGGCGGGAATTAGGTGCGCGCCCAGCAAGAGGTTACGGGTTTACCGGAGTGATGGTTACTGAATCACCCCCGACCAAGGGGGAACCCACCCTGAATGGGGTTTCAATTTTGATGAATTGTAAACTTTGTAAAGTTGACTCTCGCAAATCCTGGTTACAAGCCTTTACTGGTAAGGCTTACAAAAGCTAGGGTTCCAGTCAGCCTTATTCTTTAGGGTCGGCTGAAAGAATCTAGTTCGGACATTAGCTCAAACTGAGGAAGCCAGGTTCCAGTCAGCCTTATTCTTTAGGGTCGGCTGAAAGTTGCAAGCGTCTATGACACCGACAGGCGGAACTTCAGCGTTCCAGTCAGCCTTATTCTTTTGGGTCGGCTGAAAGTACGGACTGCAACACTTGTTTAGATAGTGCAAGTACTGTTCCAGTCAGCCTTATTCTTTAGGGTCGGCTCACCAAAACAAATCGGTAGCTTGAGCGTTAAAGGCCTCTTAACCATTCTGGGCTGATGAATATGGGTTGAAAGGAGTCTCGCCATTCGCAGCACTAGAGCAGTATCAGTGATTAGACGACAGACTTTTGTTAAGACGACACTAATTTGTTAACGATGTCAAATAATTCGTTAATGTACAAGTAGGCACAGATCAGAATCTGGGTTTGCTAGGGTTAGATGTAAAATATGCGGATGGCGAGACTCGAACTCGCAAGGCAAAGCCACACGCCCCTCAAACGTGCGCGTATACCAATTCCGCCACATCCGCATTTTAGGCATCTCCTAGCATAGCCTAAAGGTCTACCTCAGTGGTGGCGGCGGGGAATGATTTTTCCAGGCCTGGAGTGATCAAAGATCAAATCCGGATCCGTTAAACGCTGGAGAGTAGGGTTCAGAATTAGCTGTGGGAAGATTCAGGCCGGTTGAATATTGTTGTTCGCCCTGATCTCTGTTTGCCAAATCTGAGCGAGGCCTTCTTTGTAGGTGGGATAGCGCAGGGAGATACCCAGTTCTGATTTGATTTTAAAGTTACTGACACGGCGGGATTCTTGCCAAAATGAGGCGGCCATAGGGCTGAGGTTTGCTTCTTCCCAGGCCAAGGGCGGTGGCGGTGGCTGCTCCATTAATCGGCAGGCTTCAAGGATGAGTTGACTGGATTCCGTCGGTAAGTCATCGGCAACATTGTAAATTTCACCAGGCCGTGGCTTTGTCATCGAGGCCCAAAGAGTTTGGACAATATCTTCCACGTGGATCCGAGAGAATACGTGGCCTGGGCGGACAATGTGCTGGGCTTTTCCAGATTGTAAGCGAGCAAAAATATTTCGACCTGAACCCGGCCCGTAGATACCCGACAAGCGAAAAATATGGCTGGGTAATCCGGATGCTAAAAATTCTGCCTCGGCCTGAACTCGATGGCGGGAGCGAGTATTTTGGGGATTAACGGGCTGTGTTTCCTCAACCCAGGCCCCCAGACAGTCCCCATAGACCCCAGTGGTGGACAAATACCCAACCCAGTCCAGGCTTCCAGACCTTAACTTCGGCAGGATATGGGAAACAACCCAATCTTCACCGTCGGGGCCTGGGGGAATACTACTTAGAATATGGGTCACCGCTTCATAGGCCCCAGGATCAAGACTCGGAGGCTCTCCCTGTCCACCTGAAAATTGATAACAGGATAAATTCGAGCCGGCTAAGTCAGGCGGGCAATGACCAGAGCGATTGGTGATGTGGACGGCAATCCCCCGCTGCAGCAATGCCTTGGCCAATTCTGAACCGGTATAGCCACAGCCCAGGATCAAAACCCGCATGGAAAGATTCTGCCAGACGAAAACAGGGTGATCACCAATCGCTAAAAAAGTTTCAGGACTTAGGGTCTATTCCGCCGACACGGGAACCTCTAAAACCCGCACCTTCTTCGCAAGGCCGAGAAACTGGAGAAATTGAATGGTCATCCAAGTTAGGTCAATTTCCCACCATTGCATGCCATGACGGGCCGAGTATTGATGGGCATGGTGATTATTGTGCCAACCTTCACCAAAGGAGAGCAATGCCACCCACCAACAATTGGTTGACCGATCTTCAGTTTCAAAGGTGCGATAGCCAAACTTATGGGTAGCGCTGTTGACAAACCAGGTGGTGTGATAGACAGATACCAGGCGAACAAGGACTCCCCAAACCACAAATGGCCAGCCCCCGATGAAGTAAAGCAAGGTCGCAAAGGCCACTTGAATCATGAGAAAGTTTTCATCTAAAAAGCGGTAAAAGGGATCATCGGCAATATCTTTAGTAAATTTGGGGATTTCAGCTTCAGCCGGGACATCCCGTAACATCCACTCAAAATGGCTCCACCAAAACCCTTTACAGGCATCATGATGATCCACATTCTGGTCAGAGTAAAGATGATGATGGCGGTGTAAGCCAACCCACCAAATCGGCCCCCCCTGCATCGAAAGGGTTCCACAAAACACCAAGACATATTCAAGCCATTTGGGGACTTGGAAACTCCGATGGGTGACCAATCGATGCCAACCTAGGGTAATTCCCAGTCCGGCAGTAACCCACTGCAACACCAAGGCCAAGACCACCGCTGACCAACTAAAGGTACCTGGGACAAATACTAATAAAAGGGATAAATGTAACAAAACCATGAAAATGGTAACCGGCCAGGATATGGGAGGCTTACTATAGTCGGAGGCAAGGGTCATGGAAAGATCTCATCGAATTACGCAAATTCCCTCCCAAAAGCTACTGGTCAGGAACTCTCTACGATCATTGGCTTAGATTGGAGTTTAAGTCAAGGAATCATCAGAAAGCTCCTAGACCTCCCAGAACTTCGAAAGGTTGCTGAATTATTGACAAATTCTGGAACTTAACCGGGTCTTGGAAAGATATTAATTTTTTATTAAATGTTTCAAGACACAATTTAAGTGTTCCTTAATGCTTGAATTTTTGGACGGAGCGACCTACTTCCATATTGATGTTTTGAGTCATTTGCCTTCCAATTTCGGAGGCAGGTTCACCCGGCCTGGGGATAGATAATGATGATGCGACAGTTACGAACAATCCTAGTCCAGCGAATCCATCGGCAATCTCTGCTGCTTTTGACCATTGGGTTTCAGATAGCACTGATCAACGGGGCCTGGGGCAACCCAAACTCGACGCCCTTTCAAACAAGTGGGGGTGAAATCATCTGGCCGGGGTGGCAGGGACAACAACGCTTAACCGTCGGTTATCCCGATATTCCAAAGGTGCGCTCACTCATGGCCAACGGTTGTGGAGTCATCAGTATTACTAATACGACCACATGGCCAGCGGCACCGCAGACCCAATTTCGGATCAATGGTCGAACTCTGGCCTTCAGTGGTATCCAAACTGGGGCAGCACCACGCTGTGAACGGGGAATGAACCAAACCGTGCCCCAATTTCGCAACCCCCGCCGCTTCAACCAAAACGTTTACATCGGTGGTTTTGAACCCCAGGCCAAGGTTGATGTGGCCTACTTAACAGTGCCAACCACCCGAACCATAACGGCCAATGCCTGTGGACTGTTAATTATTCGTTCAACTCCAGATTTTCCCAACAGCAATCTGATTGTCAATGGAGTTCAGGTGAGTCGTAAAAACCTGCCCCTTCGCCCCGCACCCATTTGCCGAGACGGTCAACTATACGTGCCGCAATCCTAGTGGAGTCTGGGGATAGTAACCGGGTATGTTTCTTTGAACTCAATTCAATCTGGCAGAATGGCCGGACAATGGGAGAAGTCTGTTATTCCCTGGGGAAGAAAACGCGAAAATGCTGGCAAACCCAAGGAAAAGTTCCTGATCAGGGCCTCAATTCTGACGGAAATGACCCAAAATTCCAGTTATTAAGGGCAACGGTAATGGCTACGGTGATTTCTAAACTCGAGCAACCCATAAGCTTTGCCTGCTTCTTTGGCCCCGTCACCTTGAGGCCTGGGATCAATCTGGCTGTGGATGACCGACAATGGCGACTTTGTAAAAATAATAATGCCGACCTTCAGCTACTTTTGAAAAAGGGCCTGGTGGAAGAATTTCTTGATCCCCAATGAATGGCTGTTCTCAGAGCTTTAACGGGGCCTGGGTTTTAAATTAAAATCCTCTAATGTCCCAAGAGCTTATCTCGCAGTTGCTGAATTTGATCTCGAAACTTAGCCGCAGACTCAAACTCGAGTTTTTTAGCCGCATCTTTCATTTGGGCTTCGAGTTGTTGAATCAGCTCTGGTACTTGGTCTAAGGATAGATCATCAACCTGGAGAACAGCCGATTCTAACTCCTGGGCATTGAGGCGACGGGACACGTCCAAGAACGCCAAAATTGCATTACTCGATTTCTTAACAATGGGTTGGGGAACAATGCCATATTTTTCGTTGTGGGCCTGCTGAATTTGGCGGCGGCGATTGGTTTCGTTAATCGCTTTCTCCATACTGTCGGTCATACGGTCAGCATACAAAATTGCCTGTCCTCGCACGTGACGAGCTGCCCGACCAATGGTTTGAATTAAAGAGCGTTCTGCCCGTAAAAACCCTTCCTTATCCGCATCTAAAATCGCCACTAAGGAGACTTCTGGTAAATCTAAGCCCTCCCGCAACAAGTTCACCCCAATCAACACATCAAAGGTACCTTTACGCAAATCATCCAAAATTTCAATTCGTTCAATGGCATTAATTTCCGAATGTAGATAGCGAACTCGGACATGGCGATCTTGAAAATATTCTGATAAATCCTCAGCCATCCGTTTCGTTAAGGTTGTAATTAAAACCCGTTCTTTCAACTGAATCCGCTGTTGTACTTCTGCCATCAGGTCATCAATCTGTCCCGTAGTGGGTCGAACAAAAATCTCTGGATCAATTACCCCCGTGGGTCGAATAATTTGCTCAACCACCTGTTTTTCAGAGACTTCGATTTCCCAATCTCCCGGTGTGGCGGAAACAAAAATACACTGCTGCACCTTATCCCAAAATTCCGGAGCTTTCAGCGGGCGATTATCCGCGGCACTGGGCAACCGAAACCCATGATCGATTAAGACTTTTTTCCGGGCCTGGTCACCGTTATACATTCCCCGAATTTGCGGCACCGTCACATGGGATTCATCAATGACAAGAAGCCAATCATTGGGAAAATAATCAATTAAACATTCGGGGGGTTCCCCCGCTTGGCGACCGGCTAAATGACGGGAATAGTTTTCCACCCCATTGCAATAACCCACCTCTTGCAGCATCTCCAAGTCATAGCGAGTCCGTTGATCAATCCGTTGAGCTTCTAAAAGTTTTCCCTCAGATTCCAGCTTCAATACTTGTTCTTTTAACTCAGCAGCAATATCCTCACAGGCCTGGGCTAAGCGTTCAGCGGGTGTGACAAAGTGGCGCGCTGGGTAGATATTCAAGCCTTGCAAGCTTTGAATTGTTACCCCGGTAATTGGATCAATGTAGCGAATCGCCTCAACTTCATCCCCAAAGAACTCAACTCGAATTAAGCGGTCTTCATAGGCTGGGCCAATTTCTAAGACATCACCTTTAACCCGAAACCGCCCCCGTCCCAAATCCACATCATTGCGACTGTACTGAATATTCGTTAAATCTCGCAATAATTTGCGTTGATCTACTTCCTCCCCAACTCGCAACGGAATCGAGGCTTTTAAATACTCAGCAGGCATTCCCAGGCCATAGATACAGCTAATCGAAGCGACCACAATCACATCTCGGCGTTCAAATAGAGATCGGGTGGCACTGTGGCGGAGCATATCAATTTCTTCGTTAATCGAAGCACTTTTTTCGATATAGGTGTCCGTAACGGGAATATAGGCTTCAGGTTGGTAGTAATCGTAATAGGAGATAAAATACTCCACGGCATTATCAGGAAAAAATTCCCGCAATTCATTACACAGTTGGGCTGCTAAGGTTTTGTTATGGGCAAGAACCAGGGTAGGTCGGCCAACTTCGGCAATGGTTTGGGCAATCGTAAAGGTTTTTCCGGTTCCCGTCGCGCCTAAGAGGGATTGAAAACGATGCCCGGCCTGGATACTGGTGACCAGTTGAGCAATGGCCTGGGGTTGATCGCCAGTGGGTTGAAACGGGGCATTGATCTTAAACTCAGACATACCGCCAACTGCACCTGGAAAAATAAAAAACTGCTTTGATCCTAACCAAGGTTACCGAGAAGTTCTAGGTAAGGGGTAAAATAGGAAAGCTTTAAGCGGACGTGGCGGAATTGGTAGACGCGCTAGATTTAGGTTCTAGTACTGCAAGGTGTGTGGGTTCAAGTCCCTCCGTCCGCATTCTTGATTCTTTTTCCCAAGGCGACTTAGTTTTTCCCGAAGCTCAAAACTTGGCTCCAGATTTGCTTCATATTGCCATTCATGGGCGAACTAAGTCGCTGTCGGCTACTAATTTTGCTCAGAGTTTTAAGGATTTTCTGTTTTCTTCCTGAGCAAAAGAGTAAATTTCAGTACCTCAGCAGGTTGAATGCCACTCCCCGACAAGTTACAGCTGTTAGGGCCTGAAGAAGATTTAAGACTCATGCTGCTTCCTGGCGAAAGAGCTGATATCAGGATGATTCCAAATCCGGCAGCTTATCCACTTGGAAGTATTGATAAAACCGCTCTGTGACTTGCACCTGATAGGAACGCCCTTGGGGAGCCCGTCGTCGCCGAATAAAGCCAAACTCGAGCAGATCTTGAATATGTTGATAGGCACTGGAGCCCCGTAACTCAACCAACTCCGACTGGAGGATTGAACCTTTTAAGGCAATTAGGGCGAGGGTTCGTTGGGCCGCTAATCCGATATCCACAGGCACCAGGGTTTGAACCAGTTCGCGAAAGGCGGGTTGTAATTGCAAACTATACCCAGCGTCAGTTTCCAGAATTTCTAAGGCCGTGTTCCGGTGACTGTAATCTGCAATTAAATCCATCAGGGCAGTTTCCACGCTGACTCGATCCGCTTGGGCATGGGTCACCAATTCTGACAAGCTCAGGGGCTGTCCCTTCAAATACAAAATCGCTTCTAACTTTGCTGCTAGGGAGGGATGGGCTTGGGAGTCCCCATGGAGAGAACCAGGGGCAGGGGGTTTGACTGCAGCCATGAACTAGCTCCGATTGGCCCATGGCCCCCAAATCGCCAACGTCATGCCGGGGTGGTAGATATTGACAAACATGGTTTGAGCATCGGGAGAAAAGCAAACCCCCGCAAATTCTTGATTATTCAAAGCATTACGAGCAAAGGTATAAATTTTGCCATCGGGAGTAACACCCATCAGGCGATTCGTATCATCCGTACCATCTTCACAGACGATTAAATCTCCAAACGGAGCCATAATCAGGTTGTCCGGATAATCTAGAACATTCCGACCGGGAGACTCCACAAAGAGCTCTAAACTCCCACCCTGATCCGCCGTCACCCCAGGCCGGTATCGCCAAATTTGCCCAAGGCGCTTGTCTCCACCGCTGGTGGCCGTGAAGAAAATTTCACCATTGCTATAGCAAATCCCTTCACCCCGCGTAAAGGTAGCGGCCCCTGAATCAAACCCCTGGTGTCGAACCGAATCTACTTGCGGATCTGGCTCTTGGATGGTTACCCACTCAACGTCAAAAAATCGCCGCTGAGGAAATCCATCACTGGTATTGCTTTTGGGATAGCCTTTAATCCGTAATGCTTGCAGTTCACCCCCGGCCTGGAGATTACCGATTTGCCTTGGGATAAACCGATAAAACAAGCTATCACCACGATCCTCGGTTTGGTAAATAATGTTTGTCTTCGGATCGACCGCAATTGCTTCATGTTGAAATCGACCCATCGCTTTGAGCGGAATTGGAGCAACAGGGCCAGTGGCAGTGGTCGGAATTTCAAAGTTGTAGCCGTGGGGTTTGTTAACGGGGCCATGTTGACCGGGGGTAGTGGGGGTGGACGTATTTTCTTCGCAACTGATCCAAGACCCCCAAGGTGTGGTGCCCCCTGCACAATTGCGATAGGTTCCAGCCAAGGAAACAAAATCCTTCACTAACGTCCGTTCTGGGCTAACGATGACGGTGGTGGTTCCCCCTGGGCAGAGGGTGTCGTATTTCAGGTTCGCTGGAGCTTCCACAGGCCGATAACCACTGGGCAGGCCTGGATAAACTTCATGGTTGCGAATCAGGATTATTGTGCCGTTGGGGCCGGGAAAGGTTGCCATACCATCATGGAGCGAAGGAACCGGATAGCCATCACTCATGCGGTCACCCAACTTTGAGAGCACCCGATATTGGAAGCCGGGGGGGAGATCAATAATTCCCCGAGGATCAGGGACAAGGGGGCCAAATCCCAGGCCTTGTGGTGATTGTCCAGCCTCAGCCCGTTCGTACAATGCCCGCAGCCCCAAAGGAAACACGGCTGCCCCAGTGGACAAGGCGGCAAAGGTCAATAGTCGGCGTCGAGATAGGGACATAAATGAAACCTAAACCTTTAAAGGGAGCAAATTTGTCACGGGATAAGTAACGGTTAGTTACAAAAGTCAGGGAAATGTCTCAAACTCTTCACAAATCCTAGCAAGTTTAGGGATGACTTCTTTCCTAGGCCATTTGGCCCCACGACCAGAAATAAAGACTTTATAATAACAGAGCATCTTATTGACACAATTTAGGATTTCAAGTTCCCAGTCCCAGGTTAGTTTTTTGGGCTAACACTAGTATTCGTCGCATCTCAGAACCTTCAGCCCACCAGCCAATTTCAGTTCTTGGGTCGATGCATACAGTTAATGCCTCTGCTTTGGGCAATTATCCTGCGATCTTGACAAAGTCCCAGGTTGAGTCAAATAATTTAAGCCCCAACGTTTTCTCCGATGTAAGTCCATTGGGAACGTTTAGGCTATTTTCGTCTGAACCCAGCTAACGTTTGATCACTGCCTGGCCTTACCTTAACTATTGTTTACGTCATCCCCCTTTCCGCCATGCCTAACTCGTATTCTGCTACCCCAAATCCAAGTTTGACCAATGCCGGGTATGCCGGTCAGCCGTGGTTGGTGGAAGAACGAGATGCCTGCGGTGTCGGCTTTGTGGCTCATCAGGAAGGTTTAGCCAGTCACTCCATTGTCGAGCAAGCGTTACGGGGACTCACCTGCTTAGAACATCGCGGGGCCTGTAGTGCAGATCAAGATTCCGGAGATGGGGCCGGGGTGATGACGGCGATTCCCTGGGGCCTGTTTAGGGATTTGATTGGCAATTTTGATCCGGCCAACGTCGGCGTGGGGATGGTTTTTTTCCCAGCTAATCCGGAAGCAGTTGTCCAGGCCAAGACCGCCATTGCCCAAGTCCTAGCAAGTTCCGGCTTAAAACTGATCGGGTGGCGGCCAGTGCCGGTGCAATCGGATGTTTTAGGCGTGCTGGCGTTACACAATCAACCGATTATTGAACAACTTTTCGTGGCCGCGGAATCCACAGGTACAGAACTGGAGCGGTTGTTGTATCTGACTCGCAAGCGGATGGAACGGGCCGTTTCCGAACTCCATGCGGACTGGGGGCGAGATTTTTATGTCTGCTCCTTTTCCCACAAGACCATTGTTTACAAAGGCATGGTGCGCTCGGTTATCCTTGGGGAATTTTACCGGGATTTGAAAAATCCAGCCTACGAAACTGCCTTTGCCATCTATCACCGTCGCTTTAGCACCAACACGATGCCCAAATGGCCCCTGGCCCAGCCGATGCGGTTCTTAGGGCATAACGGGGAAATTAATACGCTCCTGGGGAATGTCAACTGGATGCGGGCGCGGGAAGGTCAGTTGGTCAGCCCGGCCTGGGGTGAATCCCTCCAAGAACTTAAGCCCATTGTCAACCCGGAAAACAGCGACTCAGCCAACTTGGATAATGCCTTTGAACTGTTGGTGCAGTCGGGTCGGCATCCCTTCCAGGCCATGATGATGATGATCCCTGAGGCCTATAAAAATCAACCGGACTTAGCGGATCACCCGGAAATTACGGATTTTTATGAATATTACAGCGGCTTACAGGAAGGCTGGGATGGCCCGGCCCTAGTCGTTTTTAGTGATGGCAATGTGGTTGGGGCAACTTTAGACCGAAATGGTTTGCGGCCAGCCCGCTATACCCTGCTCAAAGATGGCCTGGTGATTGTGGCGTCTGAAGCTGGTGTAATTCCGGTGGATGAAACCCAAGTCTTAGAAAAAGGTCGCCTGGGGCCGGGGCAGATGATTGCTGTGGATTTAACCACCAATGAGCTGTTGACCAACTGGACGATCAAGCAACGGGTGGCTAAACATCAACCCTATGGCCAATGGCTCCAGGCCCATCGCCAAGAACTTGCTCCTCAACCCTATTTAGAAACCCCCAACCTCGATAAAGCCGCCTGTCTGCAACAACAAACGGCCTTTGGCTATGGGGCTGAAGATGTGGAAATGGTAATCGAGGCCATGGCCCAGGAGGGAAAAGAGCCGACGTTCTGTATGGGGGATGATATTCCGCTGGCTGTCCTCTCGCCCAAACCCCACCTGCTTTACGACTATTTCAAACAACGTTTTGCCCAAGTCACCAACCCCCCCATTGACCCCCTGCGGGAAAAACTGGTGATGTCCTTAACGACTCAGTTGGGTGGACGTGGCAATTTGCTGGATGAGAAGCCGAAATTTGCCAAACTCTATAAACTGAATTCTCCATTGCTCAATGAAGCCGAACTAGAGGAGATTCTCAATTCTGATTTCCATGGGGTGCGGATCAGTACCCTTTATGAAGTTGCGGCGGGGCCGGATGGATTAAAAGCTGCGATCACAGAACTTTGTGAACAGGCCGATGAATTGGTTAAAGCTGGGGCTGAAATTCTCGTGCTCTCGGATCGGGTTAATGCCACTGGAAAACCTCAACTCTTGACCGCTGAAACCACCTATATTCCACCTCTGTTAGCGGCTGGGGCTGTCCACCATCACTTAATTGCCCAAGGATTGCGCCGGAGAACCTCCATTGTTGTGGAAACTGCCCAGGCCTGGAGTACCCATCATTTTGCCTGCTTGATTGGCTACGGTGTGGCGGCCATTTGTCCCTATTTGGCCTGGGAAACGATCCGGCAGTGGTGGCACAGTGAGCGGACTCAAAATCTGATGGAAAAAGGCAAGGTCGCTAAAGTTGATCTCTCCACAGCCCAGGCCAAGTATCGCAAAGCCATTGAAGACGGGTTACTCAAGATCCTCTCCAAAATGGGGATTTCCCTGATTACTAGCTATCAAGGAGCTCAGATTTTTGAGGCGATTGGGATTGGCCCAGAGTTATTAAACCTTGGTTTTGTCGGGACAACCTCACGGGTGGGTGGCTTAACGGTCAGCGATTTGGCCCAAGAAGTCATGGCCTTCCATCAACAGGCCTTCCCCGAACTAACGGCGAAAAAATTGCAAAACTTTGGCTTTGTCCAATATCGGCCTGGTGGTGAGTACCACATGAATAACCCGGAAATGGCGAAGGCCCTCCATAAAGCGGTTTCTAGCCAAAACTACGACCACTACGAAGTCTATCGGCAACAACTCACGGGCCGAATTCCGACAGCTCTACGGGATTTGCTGGAGTTCAAGAGCGACCGTCAACCCATTGCCCTAGAGGACGTTGAACCAGCTACCGAAATTGTCAAACGCTTCTGTACCGGCGGGATGTCCTTAGGAGCCTTATCGCGGGAAGCCCATGAAGTCCTGGCAATTGCCATGAATCGTCTCGGTGGTAAATCCAACTCTGGTGAAGGCGGCGAAGACCCAATTCGGTTCAAAGTCCTGGTGGATGTGGATGGGGAAGGTCGCTCCGATTTATTGCCCCACTTGGCGGGTTTACGGAACGGGGATACGGCCAGTTCTGCCATTAAACAGGTGGCTTCCGGTCGGTTTGGGGTCACGCCTGAGTATTTAATGAATGCCAAGCAAATCGAAATCAAGATTGCCCAAGGCGCAAAACCCGGTGAAGGTGGTCAACTTCCAGGCCCCAAGGTGAGTCCCTACATCGCCATGTTGCGGAAATCTAAACCCGGTGTTTCCCTGATTTCGCCGCCCCCGCACCACGATATTTACTCCATTGAAGACCTGTCGCAGTTGATTTTTGACCTGCACCAAATCAATCCAAACGCTCAAGTTTCGGTCAAGCTGGTGGCAGAGGTGGGAATTGGTACGATTGCTGCGGGTGTGGCCAAAGCCAATGCCGATATCATCCAAATCTCTGGTCATGATGGCGGGACGGGGGCTTCACCCTTGAGTTCAATCAAACACGCCGGGAGCCCTTGGGAATTGGGCCTGTCGGAAGTGCATCGGGTGCTGATGGAAAACCAACTCCGGGATCGGGTGATTCTCCGTGTGGATGGCGGCCTCAAGTCCGGTTGGGATGTGATGATGGGCGCACTGATGGGGGCGGAAGAATTTGGCTTTGGCTCCATTGCGATGATTGCCGAGGGCTGCATTATGGCCCGGATTTGCCACACGAATAATTGCCCGGTCGGAGTCGCCACCCAAAAAGAAGAACTGCGGAAACGGTTTACCGGCCTGCCGGAGCATGTGGTGAATTTCTTCCTGTTCATTGCCGAAGAAGTGCGCTCCATTTTGGCTCGGCTTGGTTACAAATCCCTGTTGGAGGTTGTCGGCCGCTCTGATTTATTGGTTCCCCGTAGCGATGTCAGCTTGAGCAAAACCAGTGCTGTCAATTTGGATTGCTTGACCCAACTACCCGATACCCGCACTGACCGGGCCTGGTTGATCCATGAAGAGGTGCACAGCAATGGGCCTGTTCTGGACGACAACATTCTCGGCAATCCCACAATTCAAACTGCCATTGCCAACCATCAGGAAGCCAGTGTGAATCTGGAGATTGTCAACACAGATCGGACTGTGGGGGCGCGGGTTGCCGGAGCCATTGCCAAACACCATGGAAATACAGGCTTCACGGGTCAGTTAACCCTCAACTTTGTGGGTAGTGCTGGCCAGAGCTTTGGGGCTTTCAACTTGCCAGGGATGATCCTCAACTTGACTGGAGAAGCCAACGATTATGTTGGGAAAGGCATGCATGGCGGCGAAATCATCATCAAACCCTTGGCCAATGCACCCTATGCGGCGGCGGATAATGTGATTGTCGGTAATACCTGTCTCTACGGGGCGACTGGAGGCAATCTCTTTGCCAATGGCCAGGCCGGGGAACGGTTTGCAGTGCGGAACTCTAAAGCTTATGCCGTGGTGGAGGGAGTGGGTGATCACTGTTGCGAATACATGACCGGTGGGGTTGTGGTTGTTCTCGGTAAGGTCGGGCGCAATGTTGGGGCAGGGATGACTGGGGGCCTGGCCTATATCCTGGATGAGGATGGAAGTTTAACAGCTAAAATGAACCCGGAAATTGTTAAGCTGCAACGGATTAGTTCGGTGGTGGGTGAACAGCAACTCCTAGAACTGATTCAAGCCCATGCCGACCGCACTGGTAGCCCAAAAGCTAAGTTGATTCTGGAAAATTGGTCATCCTATCTCCCGAAATTCTGGCAAGTGGTTCCTCCCTCAGAAGCCAATAGCCCAGAAGTTGTAGCCGAAGAGAAAGTACTCAATCCAGTTCTATAGGGATATGAGCCGTAACTCAAAAAGATATGTCAAGGGGTGGTCAAACCATCCTTTTTTTTTCATGCCCTATGAATTAGGTTGGGACTGTAGTATATTTTCTATGAATTAACTGAAAAGGAAGGTAAAAAGTGAGTTTTGATGAGAAGATTACCGCTTTGATTCAAAGAATCCCTGATTTAGTGGATCATTTGCAAACGGAAGAAGCAACGAAAACCGCCCTAGTGATGCCCTTTATAGCTGCTTTAGGGTATGACATATTCAATCCATTGGAAGTTATTCCGGAATTCACAGCAGATATCGGAACCAAAAAGGGAGAGAAGGTGGACTATGCGGTCAAATATAATGGTGAAATTAGCTTTTTAATTGAATGCAAGAAAGTTGGCACAGATTTGAGTCACGCAGAAATGTCTCAACTCTTTCGATATTTTCATGTTACTAATGCTCGTATTGGCATTCTTACAAATGGAATTCAATATAACTTCTACTCTGATCTTGAAGTTTCTAATAAAATGGACGAAAAACCATTTTTGCAATTAAACCTAAATGATCCAAGGACACAAATACTAAAAGAAGTCAAAAAGCTTGCCAAAGAAGACTTTAACTTAAGTCAGGTTTTGAGTGTTGCAAATGAGCTAAAGTTCATTTCTGAAATCAAGAAATATCTCCTGAGTCAATACGAATCAAAAACTCCAGATGAGGATTTTGTCAAGTTTCTGTACAAGTCTGCAAACTTAGGAAAATTATTCACTGCCAACGCCAAGGAGCAATTCTCGCCCATTGTTAAGAAGGCATTTGAACAGTTTATTAATGAGCGTATTGAAGAACGCCTTCGTCCTGTTTGGAAGAAAGAAGTAGAAGTAGTAGAGGAAGTGCCTGATAATTCAGATATACCAACTGGTGAAATTATAACGACGGAAGAAGAGTTAGAAGGATTTAGGATTGTAAGAGCAATTATATCTAGAGTGGTTAACCCAGAACGTGTTGTTTATCGTGATACAAAGTCTTACATGGGAATCTTATTGGATGACAATAATCGAAAACCCATTTGTCGTCTTTGCTTTAACACAAAACAAAAATGCGTGATTTTATTCGACCAGGATCGTAAAGAAGTGCGTCAACCCGTAGACAATTTGACAGATCTATACAAATTTTCTGATGACATGATCAAAACTATTGAAATGTATGAAAGTTAAGCCACAGTTCTAATCCTAAATCTCCGCATTGTATGAAATCACAATGGTATTGACACTGTCCCCCTTTGGGCTTGTATTAGACCTGCTTAGCATAACTAATCACTTAGTTCGGATTCTGGTAGTACTAAATAGGTAATGATGCATTGTAGTGGTGAATAAAATTCCAAAGCATTCCAATGTAATTGAATAGGAATTTTGAGGACGCTAAGTTACGCCGAACAAACCATGAGACTCTATGGCGCAACGTGCAGTTAAATCGCTGAATATAACTGGTCTTGCAGTACGGTCATTGACTTTTTTTGGAGTACTAGCAGCAATAGTCATCTAAAGATGAATTCTATGTCGGAGAAGCACTCAGGATTACACATTTAGAAGATTTAGCGAATCGGACTCTTGATACTCTCTCGGGGGGGCAGGGGCAAAGGGCTTGGATTGCAATGGCACTCGCTCAGGACACAGATATCCTCCTTTTAGATGAGCCAACAACCTATCTTGACCTTGCCCATCAAATTGAGATATTAGATTTGCTGTTTAAGCTAAATTTGCAACAAGATAAAACCATTGTTATGGTGCTACATGATATTAATCAGGCTTGTCGGTATGCAGAACACTTAATTGCTTTAAAATCTGGAAAGATATGTGCAGAGGGAGAACCAGCAAAAATAATTTCAGCAGCCCTAATTAAAACTGTATTTGGGCTCAAAAGTTGCATAATTGTGGATCCAGTTTCTGGATCACCCCTTTGTATTCCAATTGGCTGTGTTCGAGGGAGCAGTGCGAGATTTTAAATGTACATAACAAGATATTTGGGCTAGAAAATTAGCCTTGCACTTTCAATTACAATAGTTATTTCTCTTAAGCTTAACTCGCTACTCTACAATGCTATGACCCAAGAACCTTAGGCACTTAAAAGCTACCGATAGAAGTTGTTAGAAAATTGAAAACTTAGGAAGTCTTAACTGAAGTTAACTGACGATAGGCTTCAAATAAACCTAGGGCCGCGCTAACAGATAAATTTAAGCTTCTGACCTGGGCCTGGGGCATGGGAATGTAGGCGGATTCATCACACATGGCGGCAATTTCTGAGGGAATACCACTGCTTTCACTGCCAAAAATTAGCCAATCCTCGGCCTGGTAGTTGACGTTCCAATAATTTGTTTTTCCCCGCGCCATAAAGCCCACATAACGCCCTCCCCTGGCCTGGGCAATCTGGTGAAACGCCTCCCAACTACTGTGACAGGTAACATCCACATAGGGCCAGTAGTCAATGCCAGCCCGTTTGAGATAGCGATCCGTGATTTTAAAACCCAAGGGTTCAATGAGATGGAGTTCCGTGCCCGTGGCCGCGCAGGTTCTGGCAATGTTGCCTGTGTTTGGGGGAATTTCCGGATAAATCAAAACCACGCGGGGCATAGGTAGAGAATGACTAAAAAGGAATTAAATCTGGAAGGGGTTGGCAAAGTTTATCTTCTAAATCTGCTTCCTCGGCCTGGAGTTGGTGAATTGCATCTTCCAAAACACTTTTCACGGATTGCCCCTTAGCGTATTGTTTTAGCCACTTTTGAGCGGTGTTACCCTCCCGAATAATTTTCTTAATCGGGTTCAGAAAGCAGCTAAACCCCTGTTGTTTGGCTATGGGATACACATCCTCATAAAGCTCACCAATCCAATCGGCAGCAGTTAGTTCTCGCCCATCATGCCAATGTGTGAGCGTGGCAGTCAAACTATTGCGAGCGGCGGCAATTTCGTTAACATCTGCTAACTCTGCTAAGTCCAGGCCCTGTCGAGCTAAATCACTTTGAATCAGTGGGTCTAAGTCGGGGGTTTCAATCACCTGTAGTAATCGAGCTTCTAAAAGAGCAGTAATCGCCAAGAGGGAAATGGGATCGGTGACAAGATCACAAATCCGGAGTTCTAAGCGATTCAAATCATAGGGGCGACGATTACCATTGGGGCGGACGGCACTCCAGAGATGGCGAACATTTTGCATGGTGCCGAGGGTGAGTTGTGCCTTTGTCCAATCGATAAAGTGCTGATGGGAGGTAAAGAGAGGAACCTGGGTGGGAGTCTTAGGAAAAACGGCCCATCGGGTGGAATGGTAGCCGGTGACTTCCCCATCTAAAAACGGTGAGGCGGCACTAAGGGCCAGATATAACGGTGCTTCGACCCGAATTAATCGACAAGCTCGCATCAGAGTTTCTAAATCAGAAATGCCAACATTGATGTGGATGCTGGCGGTGACGACTTTGGTGTGGTAAGTCTGCTCAATGTAGTCGTGATAGGGATTTTGGGGATCGGAGCGGTAAAAGGTTTGGCTATCCCCCAGGGAAAGTGTACTCCCCGGAATTAACGTGTAATCCCCCAGGCCCCGTAAGTATCGCCGAAGTCGCATCCGTGGGCGGAGAAGGTCACAGAGGGCTTGATCGTATAGGTAAACTGGGGGGGTCGTGTATTCGACATTGCGGCTATCGGGTTCACGGACAAAGCCATCTAGGGCCTGGACAATTTTATCTGAGAGACCAACAATCTGGGCCTGGGGAGTGCCTGTATAAATTTCGACTTCAAACCCTTTGGATAACACGGTCTCCCTCGCAATGCCGCCTAATTTCTAGATTACAGCCAATTTAAGGGTTGATGAGCACACACGGATATCTGAGCCGAAGCCATAGCCATTTTCCCTAGCTTGCGACACATAAACACAAAGCTTGGGGAGGTTGTGAGTCCTTTGATGCTTCATTAACGAAAAAAGACGATGCGCCCATATCTTCAAAATAGAGTACGTTCATTAGATCAAAATAAGCTTAAGGTCATTGGTTCTAAGGTCAACCCCAAGAAGGGAGAAACAGTTCAATGGGAATGAAAGGGTCTAGACTAAATAACAAAATATGCCAGTAGCTTCAAGGTTTTTAGCCCTGTTGTCTTTAATGATCTGAAATCACTAGGTTTTGCCCAGGCCATGCGTTTACCCAATCCCAGAAGCAACGATACTGAAGACTCTTTAGCTGAAATGTACGATCATGTATTTTTTCAGGATCACCTCAATCATCAGTCAGTTTATCAAACCCTATCCCAGATAATTACTGATTTTCTGATACAGCCAGCTAATACCATTGCCTTGGATATGGGCTGTGGCCATGGTTTGCTAGTTGAGGGGTTGCGACAATGTGGTGTTCTTAAAAGTTATGGCATCGAGGGTTCCAGTGCTGCGCAAGCATTTTGGCCAACCCTACATTTGGAGGATTACACCTTAGCAAATCTTTGTGATCAAAAGATCTTCAACATAATTCCTGTCGCCGATTTAGTTACAACCTTTGAGACGGCTGAACACCTCGAGGAATGCTATGCCGATCACTTCATCCAAGCTGTGTTATGGAGTCAGCCAAAACTGGTGTTGTTCGGTGCTGCAACCTGGCTTCAGGATCAAGGCCAAAATCCCAGCCATTACAATGAACAACCCCATGTCTATTGGATCAATAGGTTTAAAAAACATGGGTATAATTTGGATATTTTTTCCACCATTGCTCTACGCAATCGACTGTTTAAATCACCAGAATTTAGCCAGGCCTGGTGGTATCCAAAAAATATATTGGTGTTTTATCCCAACGGTATTCGGATGGATCAGATGATCTATAAACCTGCTGATGTCTCAATCCTAAATCAAGGACTTAATTGGTTTAACATCAATCAATCTAACACGATGTTTGCCAATATGCTGATCAGAGATTACTTAGATTACAAACTATTAGTGCAATCCGAAATCAATCGCCTGGGAGTTGGGATTAATTTACCCTAGGCACACCCAATTTACTCTGAATTCAAGCCATTTGAAAAGTTGAAGAATGCCAAAGATAGCCTGAAACTTAGTTGTCAGAATAGATGCTAAAACTGAACATCCCACTGGATCAACAATAGGTTGCAAAGAGGAGATTAACTCAACTGGTTAAGGGTTGGTGATTCCAGAAAGACTTTTGGAGTAAAGGTTCCGTGCAGACCATAGGGAATATGGTGCTTGAGATGCAAACGGGCAATGGGGCCTTGTGAAATATTCGCCGCATCTAAAATTACCAGGTCTGAGGCGTCTCGACTGGCTTCATAGACCAACGCCAAAAGCCACCCGGCTGTTTCAGGATTTTCTGTGGGATTCCGCTGGGGGTCGGGAATAAATACCGGCTCAGTCACAAATCCCCGCGGGGCCGCGCTCCAAAGTTCTTGCGTGTCGGACTCTAAATCCAATTTCAAAATGGCCTGGAGGGGAGCATTGCCAGTGGCATGATGGGCGGCGGCGGTAAACAAAACGCGATAGGGTTGGCCCACGGCATCTGGGTGGACAGTGGGAAACTCACAACAGCGAGTGTCTAGCAAACTCCATGTGACCTGTGCTGAGGTTTTATTAATCCGAATCCGCCAAAGCTGCCCAAGGGGGAGGGTATTGAAGTCCACTTGCCGATAATTTGCGTCACTATCCAGGCCGGGGAAGGTTTCGTAGCAAATTGAATCCACAATCACCTCATCTCCCTGTTCAAAGGCATTGGCGTGGTGAAAGACGAAACAGGCTGGCATCGTAAATTTCAATGGGGTTCCGCCAGACCGGGGCAAGAGCCAAATATTAGTAGGTTGATCGGGGTTAAAACTTAGGCATTGGGCGGGACTTTTAAACCCCAGGAAGTAGGGAATGGGATTGAGATTAACTGGATTTTGGAAGAAAACACTATAGTTGGAGGTCAGGGCAAAGTCATGGATAAAGGCAAATCCAGGAAAGCGATACCGTTGCTCAGAGACACAGGTGCCAGCCAAATCAAACTCAAATAGTCGGGCTTCTGTTTCCAGGCCTGGTTTCAGAGAGAAATTAACTAACCGCTGTTGTTGAGGATCAATCCGGGGGTGGGCGGCAAAGGCATCTCCAGGTTTCAGCAGGCCATCCAGGTTGACTTCGCCGAGGGTTTCTAAGGTTTGGGGATTGAGTTCGTAGGGCCAAGCCGCTTCCCAGAGGGCAAGGAGTTTTTCTCCCCAATAAATGACTTGGGTGTTGGCAATGTTTTTCAAACGGGTATCAAAAAGGTTGTTCAGCCAGCCCCCAGGTTTCGGAGTCCCAAATACACCCCGATAGAGAATTTTTCCCGCCTTCTGTTCAGCTACATACCCCTCAGTTCGAACGTACCGATTCCGAAAATGGGCCCGCCCCTGAGTGAATGTAACTGCCGAAATCATGCCATCGCCATCAAAGGGATGTGTTAGGGGTACCCCACCAATGTCCAGCAAACCAGGCCCGTTCCGAAATAGAGTTCCCTCCAAGCCAGCCGGAATTTCCCCTTCAATTTCCTCAATCCAGTAATCGTATTCCTCGGTTAAGGAACGGGTGCCCCCCTGCCAGTCGGCCAAATCATAGGATGCGGGGAGAGGGGTTTCGCGTTGCAGGGAGGAGGTCATAAACGGTGCCTAACGGGGAAGGAAAGCGGAGGAATCAAACATAATGAGTCCATTTGTAACGAATTGTAACAATATTTTGCCTGGACTGGAGTACCGATGTTGATAACTCGCTCAGAACACCCTATGGATAAGGGGAATAGATGTGTGTTTTAGCCTGGAGTTGATGCCTCTGCGGGAGGTCATTTTTTGAGCAATGTTGATTCAATCTAGAATGATTTTTCGCTAGGCCAGAGTGGTCAAACCCCAATCAGCTCTAGCAACTCTCCGCGTGGACTAAATCTTAGTTGGAAGTAATATAACCACTGGATGTGAACTCGCGTAACAGTTTCTTGAAGAATGTATTTCCTGTAGTGAATGAAAGACCTAAGGAGATTGTTCAAGGGGTGGTTGATAGGGTGCGGTGTGAAGCATGATTGATTATGACTGATTATGAACTCTGTCTCCTAAATTTCTCTTAATTAAATTGAAATAGCTGTAAACAATTGGGTGATATTTATGTTGCAACTTGGAGATAGTGTTGAATTTAGTTTTTGGGAAGCTGGTTGCATGATTTGGCTTGGCTCTCTCGATGCCTATGACTCCTTTTGCCAGGCCTGGTTTAATGTGGTGGACAATGTGATGACAACGGATATGGAGGCAGTGAAAAAACTGATACTTGAGCGTCATGCCCTGATGGCGATGGAACTGTATCAAGATGATGGGTTTTCGACACGGGTGATCTTGCGCGAACTGAATCAACGAGAACAGGAGGATTGGACAGCTAGGGCAACTTGGCAATTGAATTTACCCACGGGGCAGTTGGTAGTTTCTGGGATTGTGGATGCAGATCAGGAAGTACCCAACTTTGAGGACGTTGATCCAAATGATTCTTTGCAGTTGTATTTAGACGTGCCACCGGGGGAGTATGCCGTGACAGTTTATGCCTATCCTCCAGGAGACCTTTCTACCGGCTGGGGCCAAATTGAAAACCCAAGCTTATTTCAACCAACATCAGGGATTGATCCGGAAAACCCCCTAGATTATTTTCAGCGGACTCGGCCTGGGGAATTAATGCCGGATTGGCTCGGACAAGAATACGCCCCCGCAGAAGCGGAACAAAAACAATTTCAAGATACGTATTACAAAGGGCCAGGCTATATCAATTTTGTTGTTCAGCTTTTGCCATTAGAATCACCCTTCCCCCAACCGTCCCTGGCCCCAGATGGCTTCTTTCCATGGGAATTTCGAAAACCGGAACGTTTTCCCTTAGGCATTCCAGCCCAAGCCTGAAGTGATTATGCAAAATTAATCATCCGATTTGAGTTGTTGCCGATTTATGTTCACAAAATATTGAAGAAAATATTACCCAGCTTTGCCTGGAACTGGAGCAACTGAGAAACCAATTGATTGCATTTTTTCAAAACTCAAGATGGATTATATTTAAAAAATCAATAAATTTCGGTATTCAAAGCCGATCCAAGATTTTTCAATCTATCTTGTCGAAGAAGTGAACAAACATTTAGAGACCTTAGGAAGCAGCACTACGGGCTTATCTGTGACCCTCAAAGACGTTTGTTAACTCCAGGCATTATATCCAACTACCTTTGCGATCGGGGGAATATTAGGGATTTTGAGATACTCAAGCATAATTGTTGCCTATGGTTTAGATGATTGTCTGAAAATGGCAAAACAAAGAGAATTTTCGATCAATGACACAATTCAAAATCAATTTCTTCGACGGGTCACTCTTTGACACCAGATCGTTGAATCTACTATTGCTCAAGTTGGACTAAATAGTCAGGAGTGGAACACGCTCAAATCCAACAGTGAGGATGTTCTAACTAACTTGAAATCATCGTTGGCTGAATTGCTGCAGGAAAACTAAGTTGGCATTTGTACCACAACTATCCGATTAGAGCAGGAGACCCAGACAAAATCAACGGTAAACTGAGAGGGCGGTTTTTGCTGCTGTTTTATCCCGTGTTGGCTTGCTGCTCCCTATGTCCTTTCCTGCTACTCTGCATCAACACCTAAACCAGGCCCGGCCCCGCCTTGAAACCTTAATCCAGCATTACAACCAGGCCCGAATTATGGTGGTGGGTGATTTAACCGTGGATGAATTTCTCACCGGGGAAGTGGAACGTCTCTCAAGGGAAGCCCCAGTTTTGATTTTGCGCCATGAATCGACGCGGCAAGTGCCAGGGGGGGGAGCCAATGCAGTTTATAACGTGGCCAAACTGGGGGCAAAGGTCAAAGCTGTGGGCCTGGTGGGGGATGACAGTCAAGGGATTGCGCTCAAACAAATTTTTCAGCAGGCTGGAATTGATACCAGTGGTATTTTTACTGATAAAGAGCGGCCAACCGTCACAAAAACTCGCATTTCTGGCCATGCCCGCCAATCCGTGACACAACAAATTGTCCGCGTTGATCGCAAGTCCGAGGCCTGGCCCAATGAGCACCTCCAGGCCCAGATGGCGGACTATATTCAAGCAAACCTGGAAACGGTTGATGCAGTGATTTGCTCCGACTACGGCGATGGTGTATTTTCGGAGCCTGTGATTACCGCGGCACTAAAGCATAACTACACAATCGTCGATGCTCAGCAAAACCTGGCTCGCTACCCAAACGCCCATCTGTTTACGCCGAATTTACCAGAAGCCGAAGCCGCCGTGGGATACCGGATCAAAACCGCAACTGATGTCCTCCAGGCCGGGGCCGATTTACTCGCATTAACTCAAGCAGATCGAATTCTGATTACCCGCGGGGAAGATGGCATGAGTCTGTTTAGTCGTGATGCTGACCCAGAGCATATTCCTGCCTTTAACCGCAGTGATGTGTTTGATGTCACCGGGGCCGGGGATACAGTTGTTGCGGCCTTAACCTTAGCCTTGGTATCAGGAGCCAGTTTTTGGGAAGCTGCCACCCTGGGTAACTTGGCCGCAAGCATTGTGGTTCGGCAATTTGGTACCGCAACTACAAGTCAAGCCGAGTTAGAGCAAATGCTGCAAAATTTACTAAATACCTAGATAAACGGGGAGAGGCTAAATGAAAACAGACATTTCTTTAGAAGAAAGACTAGCAGCAGTAGAAGTCGCCATCACTGAATTACAAAAGCAAGTTGCAAGTTCTCAACCCACTAGTTGGATACAACAAATTACCGGGTCTTTCCAGAATGAGCCTGCTTTTGAAGAGGTGCTTGCCTATGGAAAGGCGATTCGGGAAGGCGATGAATCCCTCTTGGAAATGCAAGACGAAGCATGAGGTATTTGTTGGATACGGATCACCTGAGCATTCTTCAGCGCCAATCAGGGGAAGATTATGTTAGCCTTTCAACCCGCATGGCTGGCTATCCAGTATCAGACTTTGTGACATCAACCGTAACATTCCATGAACAGATGCTAGGTAGTCATGCTTACATCAACCGCGCTTAGAACCTAAAGGATTTAGTAAAGGGCTATGAAATCATGAGGCGCCTGATTCAAGATTTCAAAGTTTTACCCCTTGTCTCCTTTGATGAAAAAGCGGCTGATGTACTCAGTAAATTACAGTCGCAGCGTCTTCAATTAGCAAAAATGGACGCAAGAATTGCGGCAATTGCTTTGGCCAGTGGATTAATTTTTTTAACCCGTAATCATCGTGATTTTGGCAAAGTACCGGAATTGGTTCTGGAAGATTGGACGACGTAGAAACAGTTCCTGTTTGCTTCGCACCATTTTGTCATGGCAGTCCTTTGAGAGTGAACAATCAAATCAAAATTCCGGCCACCGATGCGGTCATAAAACAGGCCAAGGAACCCCCCAGAAACGCCCGTAGAGCCAACCGTGCCAAATCCTGTTGTCGTTCTGGAGCAAGGGTTCCAATTCCCCCAATTTGAATCCCGATCGAAGCAATATTTGAAAATCCACAGAGGGCATAGGTGGTGATAATTTGCGAGCGTTCGGAAATAGTGGGCAGGTCCCCAACCTCAGTTGATGAGATTACTTTTTCTGAGTTTTCAATCAAGGTTTTTAAATCCAAATAGGCGAGAAATTCCGTCAAAATTGTTTTCTTACCCAACAAAATTGCCACCTGCGGGACATCTGCCCAGGGAATCCCCATCAACCAGGCCACAGGGGCAAAAACAATGGACATCAACCACTCAAGGGATAACTGCGGCAAATTAATCCCCGAACCCAGAACGCCCAACAGGCCATTCACCGCTGCAACTAGGGCCAAAAAGGCAATCAACATGGCGATGATATTCAGAACCAACTTCATCCCATCCAAGGCCCCAACCGTCACCGCATCAATCACATTCACATAGGGATTTTGAACTTTTGATTTAAGGTGCGCCGAAGCGGTCGCTGAAGCTTCAGTTTCTGGATACAAAACCTTAGAAATGGCCAGGGCCGCCGGAGCCGACATCACCGAAGCCGCAATTAAATGTTCCGCCGGAATCCCAAAGGCAATATAGGCCGCCATCACCCCACCGGCAATCGTGGCAAACCCTGAGGTCATAACGGCATGGAGTTCCGATTGGGTCATTTGGCTAATAAAGGGTTTAACCAAAAGCGGGGCTTCCGTTTGCCCGACAAAAATATTGGCAGCACAGGTGAGAGATTCTCCGCCAGAGGTTTTCATCGTCCGAATCATGATGCTAGCTAACCGGGCAATCACCCACTGTAAAATGCCGTAGTAATAGAGGATGGCAATAAAGGCAGAAAAGAAAATAATCGTTGGCATCACCTGAAAGGCAATAAAGTGATCTCGGTAGGATTCCCCAAAGACAAATTCTGCCCCGGCATCGGAAAAACTTAGGAACCAACTCACCCCCGCCCCCAGGCCCTGAAAAACCCGTAAGCCCAAGGGTAACCTTAAAATCACCAGGCCCAAAATGAATTGCAAAGCCAGGCCCCAGAGGAGGGTTTGCCAGCGTACTGCCTTCCGATTCACAGAAAACCCATAGGCCAGGCCCACAAAGACCCCCAGGCCCAGCAGTGAAATCAACCGCTCGATCATCACCCCACACCAAAATGTTTGAGATTGCTTGAAAACTGAAGTTGGTTATTAGCCTACACTGCCCGCTTGGTTTTGCCACCTCTTTCCGCTATCCGGGGAACCTGAGCAGAGAGTACCAGAGAGTTTGTCCCCAAAAGGCCGAGTTATAAACTGGTAGGGTTGCTGATTTATTGATGGGTTTGGGGGAGAAAATGCCACAGGTGATCATTGTTGGAGCTGGCCCCACGGGTGCAGTCTTAGCCTTACAACTCGTTCAACGGGGAATCTCGGTCACCTTAATTGAAGCCGCCAAAGACCTGCAGCGAGTGTTTCGGGGAGAAGGGTTAATGCCCCATGGCCTGGACGCGTTGGATCAAATGGGAATCTTGCCCCTCCTAGACCAAGTCCCGCACCGCCCGATCGACAACTGGGAATTCATTATCAATGGCAACCCCTTGTTTGCTGTGGATGAACCCATGGGCGCCAACCGTCCCTGCACTCTGATTGCCCAACCGCCGCTCCTGGAAGCCTTAATTGCCAAAGCCCAGGCCCTGGAAGGTTTTCGCTACATTTCTGGAATTCCGGTGAAAGACTTGCTCTGGGAGGATGGAACTCAAGGGCGGATTACCGGGGTGGTGCTGGCGGATGGTCAGGAACTGCGGGGGGATTTGGTGATTGGGGCCGATGGGCGGAATTCCGTGGTGCGGGCCAGGGCTGGTTTGGAATTGGTTAAGGAACCCCTGGATATTACCGTCCTCTGGTTTAAGCTCCCGGCCCATCCCAAATTTGTCGAGAAAAATACCTTCTACTCCATCGTCACGGGCAAGCACAGCTTTAGTGTTTTTCATGGCGCCAGTTCTGGGAAATTGCACTTGGGTTGGGTCTTAACAGAAGCAGAATCGGAAGATTGGAAACATCAAGATTGGGGGGAAATTTTTGCCCAGGCATCCCCGGCCTGGTTGGCGGCTCATTTTCGACAATACAAAGATGCCATTGAAACTCCGATCAAATTAACGGTGGTGGTTGGTCGCGCGCCGCTGTGGCATAAACCTGGCCTGGTCTTACTCGGTGATGCGGCCCATCCCATGTCCCCGATCCGCGCCCAGGGTATCAATATGGCGTTACGGGATGTTGTTGTGGCCACGAACCATTTAGGCCCCGCCCTAAAATCGGGAAACTTAACCCATGTTGACCAGGCCCTGGGAGCAATCCAAGCCGAGCGGGAACCGGAAATTATCCGTGCCCAAGAATTACAACAACTGGAGGGGCAACAGGGACAAAAACTGCGAAATAACCCTTGGCAACAGTTACTCTTAAAATTCGTGGGGCCGTTGGTGCAAGGGAAAGTCCGAGAAAGCTGGATTGCCCGGCAACAACCGATGCGCTTAGGGATTACTGAGGTGAAGTTGATAGTTTAGTTTGGTTTGGCCTGGGATATGTTTGCTAACTGGATACCGACTAGAAATAGATAAACAGGTTCAGGCCGGGAATCGTGCGGGAAAGTGTCCAAAACAGCAAGCCAATATAGGGCAACCCCAGGCCCCATTGATACCACACCAAACTCCCCACCAGGCCCGGTAGCTGTTGATCCCGTAACCGGACATCGTTAAAGCCAAATTTGAGGAAGTTAATTAAACTCAAATCAAAATAGTTCAAACCCGTCCACCGCCGATCCCAGAGAATTGGTTCATAGCGATCTCGAAAAAACGGAAACCGAGGCATAATCGGCAGCCGCCCGATCAGAAGACGAAATTGCCGTTGACTGCCATCCTCAACAAAATAGCTGACGGTCATTAAATCGTGAAAGCGTCCCCGCAGATAAATCGCTAGGGTTAACATCAGCGGCACCGGAATTAAGAAAATCCCCAAGCTCACCCAGGTCAACACCGGATCAATGGCTGCCCGATTCACCAAACTCCCCCCCACCAGGCCCAGGGCCACACTGCCCAACCCCATTCCCCACGCTTCAAGGCCACTGGGTAAAATTGGTGTCGGCTGCCAACGGCGCACCCGGTCAACTAGCCAAAACACCAGGGCAAAATAGGCAATGGCCACTAAGCCAATCCCCAAGATCAAGCTAAATCGACTGCCATAGGCCGTAAATGCCAGCAGGAGCCCAAGACCTAACCATTGCCAGGCCTGGTTAAACAGTCCCGAGACCGTCAAAACTGGCCCCACATTCACCTTGGTCTGTAATTTCACATAGGTGGTTAAATCAATAACATTCCGCTCCAACAAATTACTGAGATCCGTAAAGGGGTGTTCCTGACGTTGCTGGAGGATTGTCGTGACTTGGGCGGGTTTGAGGCCGAGCCGGAGGAGTTGACGCTCCGTTAGTTGGTTGAGATTTTTCTGCCAGAGGTTTCGTCCCAATTCTTGCCAGTGGCGTTGTTGCCCCATCAGTTCAATGGCGTTGGCATCCTGAATTTGCTCAAGTTGCCGGAAATTACGCACAAGATTGCGAATCACGCTTTGATTATTGCGATAACTCGGCAGGGTAAATAACGCGCCCACCTGGCCAGGAGTCCCTAAAATTTGGGCTGATTTGGCATCAAACTCCAAGTCGGGAATATTAATTTTGGCCTGGGGATTGACGAGAGCATCACTGAAGTCCAATTGATTGAGAATTGTGCCGCCCCGTAAATTCATGGCCCCCAAAAGTTGCAGTCCGCGAAAGGTGGTAATTTGCGTAAACGTGGCTTCTGGGAAAAAGGCTGCCTTTTGCCACTGACTGCGATTAAAGTTAACCGTCCCTAACCAGCGGGTTTGACTAAAATCCCCATTGCCCTGCCACTGACTACGGGAAAAGTTGGCCCCCTGCTCAAAAATTGCCCGGTTAAAATTGGCACTGGCCTGGAATTGACTGCCGCTGAAATCAACGGTTCCCAGCCATTGACATTGATTAAAGTTGGTCTTGGCAAAGAAAATGCTCCCCCGCCAAATCCCATTCCGTTGCCAGCGACTGCGACTGAAATTAACCCCTTGGCTGAAGCGACTGCCCGACCAATCACTGTTGCCTTGAAATTCCGCTGCCTGGGCCTGGACTTCCCCCAAAAAGAAGGTGTTTCGCCCCACCGCTGCCCCATGAAACTCCGTCCGATTGAGATAGATGGGGCCCCGAATCAGCCGCAGTTGTAAATCATCATCCCGATAATCTCGACTTAACAGGGATCGCGATAGCCGACTGAGCTGAAAGAGCCGTTGCCGATCCTGATTGAACTGGGTCTGCTCGCTAGCGGAAAAACTTGGCATCAGGGCCTGGCCCGTCAGGGGTAACCGCACACCCAGGCGACTAAACTGCAAATCCCCCTGAATCACCGCATCACTGAGATCCAACCCCCAGGCCTTACCCGGTCGTTGTAACGGTTCCGCCACGGTTCGATAAAAGCTGTCCTGGAATAGGGAATTTTCGGGGCGCAGATCAATGGCAAAGTTCCGCAAATCCAAGGTGGGTTTCCCATCGACAGTGATTGGGTTTTGGAGTTGCTGTTGCAGAAGTTCCAGGGTCAGCCGCGGGTGTTCAAGGGCCAACGCAGGGGATGTCGCCACTGCCCAGGCCAGGCTAAGGGTCAAGAGCCAGCCCAGTCCTCCCTTTAGCCCCACTGTCCCCAGGCCATGGATAATTTGCCAGGTGAGCCGGGTCAACAATTCCACAATTCTGCTCCCACGTTCACCACAGCCGGTCTCCAACCCAAAAATTTCTGCTCAAACCTCCAGCGGTTAAGCTCTGGGCTCGAAACTTCCTGCTTAAACCTCCAACGGTCAAGCTCTGGGCTCGAAACTTCCTGCTCAAACCTCCAACGGTCAAGCTCTGGGCTCAAAACTTCCTGCTCAAACCTCCAACGGTCAAGCTCTGGGCTCGAAACTTCCTGCTCAAACCTCCAACGGTCAAGCTCTAGGCTCAAAACTTCCTGGTTCAACATTGATTGTTCAACCCATCCCATCATGTGCCGGGTCGGGGGAGCGGGGGTTCCTCATCACCAGTCCAGGGGGCAAAAAAGGGTAACAAGCCCAGGGCCGGTAGGGCTGCCCCCAGGGTCAAGAGAAAAAATCCCGGCCAACCCAAAACCTCAGCCCAACGCCCCGCCGGTGCTGTAAAAATGTCGCGACTCACGGCAAATAAACTGGACAGCAAGGCATATTGGGTCGCTGAAAACCTGGGATTACAGAGGCTCATTAAAAAGGCCGTCAACGCCGCCACCCCTAAGCCGCCACAAAAGTTATCCACATTGATCGCCAAAATCATTAAGCCATAACTCTGACCGGCCTGGGCCAAAGCAAAGTAGGCCAAATTGCTTAGGGCCTGGAAAACACCCAAGATATACAGGGAGCGATGAATGCCCACTTGGCTGATCACTGAGCCGCCCACTAATACGCCCACTATTGTTGCCACCAGGCCCATGCCCCCCTGCCAGGCCCCAATCTCCGTTTGACTAAAGCCAGTTTTGAGAAGAAAAGGCGTCACCATATTGCCAATCAAGGCATCCCCGTAGCGATAGAAGCAGACAAAAAGCAAAATAATTGCCGCCTTCCCCCAACCAAACCGCTGAAAAAAGTCTTGGAACGGCAACACCACTGCATCCTTCAAACTCTGGGGGGCTGGAATATCGGCGTGGGGTTCCTTGGCCCAGAGGGTTGTCCCTACTGCAATGAGCATTAACCCAGAAATAATTAAATACACCTGGGGCCAGGGCAATTGATCCGCCAAAATCAGGGCCGCCGATCCCGTCACCAATAGGGCAATCCGATAGCCAAGGACATACACCCCAACCCCAGCACCCATTTCCGCTTCTTCTAAAACATCGGTGCGATAGGCATCCACAGCAATATCTTGGCTGGCACTCAAAAAGGCAATCACCAGAGCATTGATCGCCAACAGTCTTAGGCCCACTGCCGGATTTTGGAACGACATGGCCGCAATTGCCAACAGCAAAAGCACTTGGATAATCAGCAACCAACCGCGCCGCCGCCCTAAAAATGGTGGGACATAGCGATCCAACGCCGGGGACCAAACGAATTTCAGGGAATAGGGTAAGCCGACTAAGCTAAACAGGCCAATGGCAGTTAAATCCACATTTTCCTTGGTCATCCAGGCCTGGAGGGTGCGACTGGTGAGAAAAAAGGGCAAGCCTGAGGCAAACCCCATCAACAGCAACACCGCCATCTTTTGGCTTTCAAAAACCTTAATTGCTGACCCCAAGGCCTGGAGTGGATTCAACCCAGATTTGCCCATGTCCCTTCCCCACTGATTTCGCCTCTATCATCCCCCAGGCCTGGGCATAACTCCAAGGTGGCGATTTCGGACTGCGGCAATTCCCCCCAAAATTACCTGAGGCTCCCAACGGCAAAGGGCGGCAAGGGCCGGGGCCTGGTTTTGTCGCACCCCATCCCATAGTAATTTTCCAGATCCCCCGGTAAACACCAGTTGACTTTGGGGATAGTGATGGAGCCAATCCGCAATAAAGTCCTTCACCCCAGCCAGCACTGTATAAAAAATCCCGCTTTGGATGGCAGTCACCGTATCAAGACCCCAACGGACGGGTACACACTCTGGCGCATATTCAATCTTGGGCAGGGCGGCGGTTTTTTCCCGTAAGCTGCTGGCCATTAACCCCAGGCCTGGCAGGATTGCTCCCCCCCGAAACGTTTGGTTCCCATCAACCCCAGTAATGGTCAGAGCCGTCCCCCCATCGATTAACAACAGCGGCCCCCCAGACTGCGAATAGGCCCCCCAGGCCGCCAACGCCCGATCAATTCCCAAGGTGGCGTAACAATTAGCGAGGGGAACGTCAGCCAGGGTGATCTGATGCAGGTGGGGATAGGTCAGCCATTGGGCCGTTGCAGCGGGGACAACACTGGCCAACCACAGCTCCAGACCCCCCTCGGACGCGAACACATGGGGAAATTGCTTGAAATCAAAGGGCTCCTCGGGGTGAGGTGTATCCCAGGCCTGGAGAAGCTGATGCCCACGAAATTTGCCCCAATGGTAATGGGTATTGCCAATGGCCAAAGCTAGCCAAGGTGTTCGGGCCGGGTCATTGTCGGAGCAGGGCAAGGGGTAGGGCCGGGTCAGAGGGAGGGTATCGATGGCTATTCTAGTTTTAAAGTCCTTGTCCTCAAACGGGAACCAGAGAAGTGCCGCAAAAAAGGGGTTCCCCAGAAATTATCCAGCCATTGGGTCATCCGGGGAGGGGACTGAACCTAGCGTTCGACTGGAATTGCTTCAGCAGGAAGGCAAGGTTGGATTTGGCCGGGGGGTTGGGGAGACTTTTGCCAGTTCAGAATCAGCCGATAGGCCGCCGGAATGTAGTACAGGGCGAGCACCGTTGCGCCACCTAATCCTCCAGAAATGGCAATCGCTAAGGGGGGCCAAAATCCCGTGGCATCGATCATCAGGGGAACAAAACCAATAATGGTCGTGACGGTGGTGGCAATCACATGGCGGGTGGCCTGAAACACCACATCTTGCATGGCTTTGGGTTGTCCAGTCCTGGCCTGGGGATGTTCCCGTAATGCCGCCAGCACCACAATCGAGTCGTTGATCGCCAGGCCCATTAAGCCCAAGGTTCCCAGAATCGCCGTGAAACCAAAGATCGAACCAAAAACCTTTAACGCCAAAGCCGCCAACCCCACGGACAAAAATGCGACGGTGCCAATCAATGCCGCCAGGCCAAAGGAATTAAAGGACAACACCAGAATCGCCGTCATTAAAATCGCCAGGATACCAACGGTTGAAAGTAAGTTACCCACCGCAGTCCCTTGGGCATCCGCTTCGCCGCCATAGTCCAAACGGTATCCAGGGGGAAGTTGCCAATCTGAGGTTGCGAGACGTTGTTGTAACTCAGTCAAAATGCGGCTGGGGAGTGTGCCGGCTTCAATAAATCCCTGAACAATGTTGATCCGTTGCCCGTTACGGCGATCAATATTGGCGATGTCGGCAACCAATTCCAAAGAACCGAGGCTATCTAAGGGTAATGGGCCTGTGGGCGTGACGATTTCCAGGGAACTGATGCGATTCAGATCTCCTTGGTCTTCCATGGGCAGACGGACACGTACTGGAATATCTCGCATTCCCGTCATGATTGAACCCCCTGTCACGCCTGTCAGAGCTGCATCCAGTTGTGCGGCAATGGTTTGAGGTTCCAGGCCAACCCGTTGAGCTTGTACTTGGTCAACATTGATCGCTAGCTTGGGTAGGGCTTCAGTCAGAGTCGTGCGGGTATGGGTGACGTTGGCAATTTGCACCAGTTGCGCCTGGAGTTGTTCGCCTAGTTGCCGCAGTTGGGTTAAGTCAGGCCCATAGAGCCGGATTTCGATGGGGGCATCAAAGGGGGGCCCTTGCTCCAGTTGTTTAACTAAGACACGGGCCTGGGGAAATTCACGATTAAATTGAGCTTGCAGGTCTCGGATCGTTTGGGGAATGTGATCGGTGGTCTTCAGTTGGACAATTCCCTGGGCAAAATTCTGAGCATTGCGGCGGTTCTCGATGACGTTATAGAAAAAGATCGGCGCACTCCGACCGAGAAACCAATGAACATCTGTCACATCGGGATGATTCAACACAAGCTCTCTGGACTGGATGGCTTGGGTTTGGGTAGCGGTTAGCGGGGCCTGGGTGGGGAGTTCTAGCTGAATCTGCACCTGATCTCGATTCGTGGGTGGGAAAAACTGTTGGGGCAACGTGGGAAATACAGCAAACCCCAATATCGGCAAGATCAAGGCCAGGCCAACGCCTAACCACGGCCGCCGAATCACGACTCCTAAACTCCAGTAGTAGCGTCGAGCCAGGCCAGGTAAGGATAATCCTTGTTGCCACCAGGCCCCTCCTTCTGGAAGCGGATGCCAATTATGGAGTCGCCCCACTAAGGCTGCAATCACCGTAAACGACAGCGCCAACGAACTGAGCAAAGCCAGAATCACAGTCAAGCCAATCGTGCCAATAAATTCACCGGTACTGCCCGGAGATGTAGCAATCGGAACAAAGGCCAATACCGTTGTTAGGGTGGAGGCTAACAGAGGCACAAATAAATGACGAACTGTTTCGCCCACGGCCTGGCTGGGTTGTTGATTCCCATTGAGGCGGCTTTGGACTTCATCCACAACAATGATGGCGTTATCAATCAGTAACCCGAGGGCAATAATCAGGCCAGTGACTGACATTTGATGCAGCGGCACCCCCAGGCCTTGCATCGCTCCAAACACCATCAACGTGGTCAACGGTAAGGCGAGGCCCACCAACAGTGCTGACTTCCAGCCCAACATCACCAAAGAAACACCAATGACTAAGAAAGAGCCACTGATGAGATTACCCACGACCCCATTCAGCCGGGCCTGGACGTACTGACTTTGATCCAAAATCACTTGCAGTTCTAGACCGCGGGGAAGTTCCTGCTCAAACGTGGTTAAGACTTGCTTAGCCTGGGTTGCCCACAGATCCACCCGTGTCCCTGATTCAACTTTGGCTGCCATTACAATCGCTGGTTTTCCACCAATAATCGCCAGTTCATTGGGTGGGTCTTGGGTGGCCTGGGTGACGTTGGCAATGGCGCCGAGGTTGGTAACTTGACCATCGGTTCCAATTTGGATCGGAATGGCCCGAATTTGCTCCAGGGAGTTGAGATTACTATTGACCTCCAGCAGAAGCTCATTGTCTGAGTCACGATAGGTTCCGGCGGCCACTTTGGCATCACTGGCGGCAATTTGGTTGGCCAGGCCCTGGGCAGTTAACCCAAGACGTACCAGTTCTGTCGGGACAATATCTACCCGAATTTCTTCGTCCGGTTCACCAAAAATTTCGACTTTTTCAGTCCCAGGAATGGCCCGAATGCGGTCTTCTAAGGTTTCAACTAGTCGGCTCAAGATGCTGTAGTTGGGTGGTTCCGCCAATGTCCAGGCCAGACCGATGATCAAACTATTGGCTTTGGTGGAGCTATCAGCATATTCGGGAGTTGAGGCCGCCGCGGGTAATTCGGGAATGGCATCGTCAACTTTGCTGCGAACTTTCGCCCAGGCAGGGTCAACATTGGTAATCGTGTCTTGCAGCTCAACAGTAACGACGGAAATTCCGGTACTGGATGTAGAGCGCAGGGACTTGACTTCGGCCAACTCAAACAGCCGCTCTTCAATTTTTTTCGTGACTAGGGTTTCGACTCGCTCTGGGGTGGCGCCGGGCAAAAAGGTGGTGATTCGGGCAAAGCGTTGGACAATTTCTGGATCTTCAAGACGGGGCAAGGTGAAAAAGGCTGATAATCCCCAAACCAGGATCAACAGCAGCGTTAAAAGAAGCAGTTGCCGATTGCGATAAAACAAACGATCCATAGGGGTATCCAGCGAATGGGCACAGTTCAGAATCTTTGAGGACTTTAGGGCTTAAGAATTTCGACGGTCTGACCCGGTACGAGCCGATGAACACCACTGGCCACAACCTGATCTCCCCCTTGGATGAGGCCTGTAACAAAAACCTTTTCCCCGGCGGTATGGAGAATTTGGACGGGTTGACGGGTGACGGTGGTTTGCTTGGATTCAGATTGATTCGTGACATAGACCCCCCATAGGCCAGAGTCTGCCTGTACCAAGGCCTGGGAGGGGAGCCAAATGCCGCGAGTATTTTCGGTTTGCTCAATCCGTAGCCGGGCAGTTTGGCCAAAGGTCAATGGTGTTGCGGATGTTTCTAACTTCAGTACGGCGGTAACAGTACGACTGGTGGCTTCAAGGGTGGGTAATAGGGCTGTTAATTTCGCTGGATAGATCACCCCACCGACATCCACCGGATAGTTACGACCCAAGACCAGAGTCTCTGCCACTTCAATAGGCATCCCAATCCGCGCTTCTGGGACACGTCCCTCCACCAATTCCAAAATCGGTTGCCCATTACTAACGACGACCCCTTCATCCAAAAGCCGCTTGGCAATTCGGCCGGAAAAGGGAGCTTTCAGAATGGCTTTGGATTGTTCAATGTCGATGGACTGAATATTCGCTTCCAGTTGTTGGATCGTGGCCTGCTGAGCGGCAATTTTTTCTGGGCGTGTCCCTGCCAGTAATTCATCTAAGACACTCTGGGCCTGGCGCATCCGGTTTTGTAAAGCTCCCAGGCCAAAGGCTTGCTGATCCAGTTCTTCCCGTGAAATTGCCCCCTGTTCATACAAATTAGCCCGCCGATCTCGTTGTGCTTTGGCCAAGGCCACCTGTTGTTCTAGATCCTGAACCGCGGCTCGAGCTGCTGCAATGGCCTGGGGACGGGCACCATTTTTGAGTTCCTGGAATACGGCCTGGGCTTGGGCTTTCTGGGCGATGAGTTGCTGTTTCTGACTGGCTAAACTGCGGGTATCCAAGCGCGCTAAGGGTTGCCCTGCGTAAACGGGATCTCCTTCCTGCACCAGAATTGTCACCACTTGCCCGGCCTGTTCAAACCCCAAAGCACTGCTGCGTTGCGACACGATTTCCCCTGCGTATTCTCGCTCCAAACTCAAGGCATTCACCGGATTAACGATCAGCACTTCAACGGGTAAACCAGGGGATTCCGCGTTAAGTGGAGTTGTAGATCGCCAATGCCAGACCCCCAGGCCCAGAACTAAGGGAATGACTGTCAGGGGCATTAACCAACGGCGCGACCGAAGTTTAGCAGGGAGGTTTTCCCCAGGATTGGGCTGAATTTCTTCATAAACATGGGGTTCAGGTAGAGGCAGGGCGGGGTGTTTCATAGCAAGCCAAAGGAGGGGAAGTAATAGACAATCAGACACTATTCAACTAAGCGATATACAAAATGTTGAATAATTACTTCACAGGTTATACTCAAAAAGTTGAATATGTCAATCCGTTTTCTCGGGTGAGTTCCATGGCCTTGGCCCACACAATTTTGGCGTTGCTCTCGGATCAAGATTCCCGTAGTGGGTACGACCTCTCCAAGGCGTTTGAGGAAATGGTTGGGTGTTATTGGCAGGCCAGTCAGCAGCAGATCTATCGAGAACTGGGCAAAATGGAGCAGGCCGGTTGGGTAGTGCATGAAACAATTCCCCAGGAGGGGCGGCCAGACAAGAAGCTTTATCACATCACTGAAACAGGCCAGGCCGAGTTAGTCCGCTGGTATCAAGCCCCCTCTGAGCCGGCCCCGATTCGAGAAGATTTGCTGGTTAAGGTTTTAGCTGCACCCTATGTCCCTCAAGAGTATTTACTGACTGAACTGAATCACCGCCGTCAAGTCCATGTTGCCAAGTTAGAGCGGTATCACGAAAAGGAGGCCTGGTTTAAATCGTTCCCAGAACTCTCAGTTGCGCAAAAGTTCCAGTATTTAACCCTGCGTCGCGGCATTCGTTACGAGCTGGCCTGGATTGATTGGTGTGATGAAGTCTTGGAGTCTCTTGAAACACAAGATCAGATTTGAAACCCCCGACAATTGCTACTTTTTGTATCTCATTACCTTTGGCAGACACAACTGGAGGATTGCCGGATGTACCGTAAAGCTCTACCAACTCCCACTAAGAGCTACTTAGTCCACTCCAGGCCATATCGGATTATTACTCTGAATCGAGAGAAGAATGATGTTGACGTTGGTAGCGACGAACAATTTCTCGCTCCGGATCAACTCCCGCAAACGTTGGCGGTAACCAGACCCGAACCACCAGTAAAGTTGCCATCACCAGTAAAAAAGCACAGGCCGAAAGCACATGACTCCAGGGCACTTCCAAGACTCCCCGGACAATGACTTCTCGCAGGACTGAGACAATTGCCACTTCCACTGCAACCCCAATTGAAACCCGTTGCTCCTGTAGGTAAATAATCAACAGCCGGAATAGTTCCACCAAAATCAACAAAAGTAAGATATCCGCTGTGACATTGGGAAAGTCCAAGGGTGGCAGTAAAGATATAAACATCTCCCGCAATTCCAGCACCATAAAACTGAACAGGCCAATGCACAGGGAAATCACAATTAAATCTTGAATGGTCTCCAAAAACACAACAATTCCACGCCGACTCAGCCAACTGATCGGAAACGATGCATTTTTATCAATCGGTTGCTTTACCATAGTCAAGTCTCACTGGGTCTTGGGAAAAGGGGAAGTAAAACACAACAGTTCAGCAGATGATTCAATTAAAGTTTATTTAGACTTATAGGTCGAGTAGATTTGAATTAAAATAGCTAATCAAATTCATGAGGAAAACAAGGCTAATTCTGCCTAACAGGGCACTCCTGGCCTGGATGTCATTGAAGAATTAGTCCTGGTTAGTGAGATAGTCTCTCCATACACAACAAACAGTTTTGGATTGGGGACTACCTATCTTGCTACTTTGCAAGTGGGCTGACTTGTAAACTGTGCCAGTGAGTTAGATGAGAGTTCTTGGGGATTAGGGAACGGCTACGGTTTCTAAAAGCTCTTGGATCAGGGCCTGGTTGTTGCGGCCACCCGTGGTAATCAACCGATGACTGAGAACATGGGGCGCTAAATATTTCACATCATCAGGAATCGCATAATCTCGTCCGTCTAAGTAGGCCAAGGCCTGGGCAGTGCGATAGAGAACCACCGTCCCCCGCGGACTCACCCCCAAGGTAATTGTCTCCAAATCCCGAGTTGCCCGCACTAGGGCCAAAATGTATTTCTGGAGCGGATCTTCCACACGAACCTGCACCACTTGGCGGCGTAATTCCTGAATATCCTCAAGGGACAAACAGGGTTCTAGGGTGGAGACGGACTCCCCAGTTTGCAGTCGTTGGAGCATTTGCAGTTCTTCCGTTTCTGCTGGGTAGCCCAAACTCAAAGCCAGGGCAAACCGATCCAACTGAGCTTCCGGCAGTGGGAAAGTGCCTTGATATTCCACGGGGTTTTGGGTCGCAATGACAAAAAACGGCTGCGGCAAATCATGGGTCACACCATCAATCGTGGCCTGGGTTTCTTCCATGACTTCAAGCAGGGCCGATTGGGTGCGGGGTGTGGCCCTGTTGACTTCATCGACTAAAAGAATGTTGGTAAAAACGGGGCCTGGGCGAAATTCAAAGCTGGCGGTTTGGGGATTCCAGATATTTGTCCCGGTTAAGTCAGTGGGCAATAGATCCGGTGTGCATTGAATTCGATGAAACTGTCCCGCGACAGAACGAGCTAGGGACTTGGCCAAAAGAGTTTTCCCGACCCCCGGCACATCCTCCAACAAAACATGGCCCTGGGCAAGGATGGCCACCATGACGAGGCGAATTGCATCCTGTTTGCCGACCATGACGTGATTGAGGTTATCTAAAAGCCGACTGAGGGGTTCACGCATACAAGTAGTTCAGGGGGGGGAGCAGTTTTTGATAAAGATTCCAGGGGCAAACATGGTTAGGCTGGAGGCCAGTGCCCATTCATTCCTAGCATCAAAATCCAGTCGCTACAACTTAAATTGGAGGTATCGCAGCTTAATTGCCAGGATTCGGCCGAAAAAATACGCCAATGCCATTGCTGACTCGAGTGGTGGTTACGGAATGCCGATCCAGCAAACGCCCCCCTAAATAAAGATTTGAGGAACTGCCACCATCCAAATTTAGGGCCTGGGTTGCGCCAAGTCGTTGCAAAATTTGGGCCCATTCTGCCAAGGTCGGGCCGGAACCACCGAGACGATTGTGGGTTGTGACCAGTCGAACTTTCCCGTCAGCCATTTGCACCATTGCGCTCCGAGGTGCCGCTGCTGCATCCAGGCCCCGGCCAAACTGTTCAATCGCTGCATCTAGGACAATCCGCCCTTGATCAATCAATAATGGCCCAGCCCCGATGATGTTGGGATAGGCATCAAATTCACTGGGTAGGGGTGTAGATTGCAGTTGTACCCCCAGGCCCACCGTCAAATTTTCTGGGACAGGAGCCGACCCGCGCCAAGCAAGCAGATAACCATCCGTGGGAATTACCCAGGCCTGGCCCCCTGCGATTTGCCGATTGGTAATCCGGTTATTTTGCACCACAAAAATCGTCTCGTTACCCGATTGAGCCGTATAGCGTGGCCCCCAAGCCGGGGTGTACATGGCCAGGCCTGGTTGTAAAAAACCACTATTGAGATCTGTGAGGTTAAAGCGAGCCCCAGAGTCCGCAATTAGTGTTTGTCGCAAGGCTAACCGGCCGACTCGAATTTGGCCCTGGTCATTCCAACCAATCGCACCCCGATTCAAAATGGGCCCAGATATCCACTGCCCCTGACTCCGAACCGCCCCCAGTGGCATTTGCTTATCTCGGTTAAAAAATCCAGCATTGATGGCCCCCGCCACTTGCCACCGTTGTGCCATTTCCGCCAAGGGTAAAATTCCCATGACCGTACTTTGACTGGGCCAAATGGGCAGAATTGAGAGATTGGGTTGCTTCGGATCAATAACTAAGGAACTTAAGGGAAATTGTCGGGCGCCCAAGGAAATCGTCTCCTCCTGCCAGGCCAGGCCTGGGGCCCATTGAATCGTCCGGGGCGGTGGGGCATCAGTACGAAAATCCACCACAATCCGGGGCGGATCCACCAACATGGACACCTGCGGTCGAGTGGTGCCACCAATATTGGTCTCAAAAATCGAGCGATTAGCTGCGGTGGTGACTTTGATATTCGGGATGACTTCAGTGATTTGATTCCCCGCTTCCACAGTCAAGGCGAATTCCCGTGGGGTTTGCCCGGTGCGGCTGTTGGTGAGTTTGTTAATCTGCCAGGGTGTGGGTCGATCTAAATCCATAACCCAGCGTGTACCCCAGGGTTGTTGGCCCTGCCGGAGACTGAGAATTTTGGCAGGGGGAGTGGTAATTCGCAGGGTGTCGCCTTGGGGTTGAACTTGCCAGGCCTGTTGTTGGGCAATGGTCGAAATATCCAAAAAGCGATACATCCCATTGGGACTCCATTGGGCAGCCAGGGTTAAGGGATTGGCCGCAAACCATTCGACGGGTTGAGATTGGGGATTGGGATTGCTGAGTAAATTAAAGCCAAATCGGGTGGACAGGCCCCCATCACTGACCCCGAGGGTGGGTTGCCCCTGAGCATTGGGTTGTTGCGTCCATGCGATCGTAAAGTCCCGCCCATTGAGATTAACTTTTGTCCCTTGGGTCCTTGGGCTGAGTTGCGCTAAACCATACCCCGACATCGTTCCCAGGCCGATGACGACAGAAACTACTCCCGCAAAAGCACCAGGCCAGTAGGGTTTGGTCAACATACACAACCTCCAACAGTCTTAACGCATCTTAACGGGGAGATACACACCCTGATACGATAATTCCAGACGTAGGATGGGACAAAAAAGAGTCGCTATGGCAAATCTTAAATCTATTCGTGATCGCATTCAGTCCGTTAAAAATACCCGCAAAATCACTGAAGCCATGCGATTGGTGGCCGCCGCCAAGGTTCGTCGCGCCCAGGAACAAGTCACTGCTACCCGTCCCTTTGCTGACCGCTTAGCGATTGTTCTGCACGGGTTACAGGCCCGTTTGAAATTTGAAGATGCTAATCTCCCCCTCTTAGCCCAACGTCCGGTTAAAAAAGTAGCTCTTTTGGTCATTACCGGAGACCGGGGCCTGTGTGGAGCCTACAACTCCAGTGTGATTCGTCGGGCTGAGGATCGGATCAAAGAACTGCAAGCAGAAGGCCTGGACTACACCTTGGTGATTGTCGGTCGTAAAGCTGCCCAGTATTTCCAACGCCGGGAACGCCCCATTGATGCGGTCTTTACGGGCCTGGAGCAGATCCCTTCAGCCACGGAAGCGATGCAAATTGCTAATGAACTTCTCTCCTTGTTCTTATCGGAAACGGTGGATCGGGTGGAGTTGATCTACACCAAATTTGTTTCTTTGATTAGTTCTCGGCCGGTTGTTCAAACCCTCTTACCCCTTGACCCCCAGGGCCTGGAAGCCGAAGATGATGAGATTTTCCGCTTGACCAGCCGCAACAGCAACTTTGAAGTCAGCCGGGAAAAAGTTGCCCTCCCCACGACGCCCCTGGCCGCTGACATGATTTTTGAGCAAGATCCGGTGCAGATTCTGGATGCCCTCTTACCCCTCTACCTGAATAACCAACTGCTCCGTTCAATGCAAGAAGCAGCGGCTTCAGAACTTGCGGCTCGGATGACGGCCATGAGCAATGCCAGCGATAATGCCACAACTTTGGTGGGCACCCTAACCCGGTCCTATAACAAGGCTCGGCAAGCGGCAATTACCCAAGAAATTCTGGAAGTGGTGGCTGGAGCAGAATTACTACGGTAAGGCTTCATCCTCATTTCGTCTTTCGAACTAAACCTCTGGCTCAATTCCCAGGCCCCGCAATTGTGCCGTGAGTCGTTCTGCCCGCTCCCGTTCTATCACGGCCGCTTCTTCGGGAGTGGGAACTACAGCACCGGTCAGTTCAAAAAAGCGCAGTTTCCCCTGCCAAATCCCTAACCACAATCCCAGTTCTTGACTCCAGAGATGGCCTTGAGTATTGGCTGCAAGCGGTTGATACACTCCATCCTCTAGAACAAAGCCCTGGAACTCTAAGCTAGCTGGATCAAACCAGAAATACTCAGGCGTGTGGAAAGTATTCTGATAAATTTCTTTCTTTAAACCCCGATCCACTGGAACTGTTGCCGGGGAGAGTATTTCCACAATTACATTAGGATAGCGTCCCCCCTCCTGCCAGACGACCCAACTACTGCGGGGTTTGCGCTCGGTGCCTAAAACAACAAAAAAATCGGGGCCGCGGAAATCTTCCGACTTGCGTTGGTTGGGGCTGTAGTAGATCGTCAAGTTACCACAGGCATAAAAGTCGTTGCGCGCCCGCCAGGCCAGTTCCAGGGATTGCAACAGGATCATAATTTGGCGCAGGTGTAGTTCGTTCTCCAAGGGTGGCTCCTGAGAGAGAATTTCCCCATTGGGCAAAACGATTGGGGTATTGGGGAGGGTGTGCATGGGCCTGGCCTGGGGTAAGTTAACTGTCGCTAGAGTCGGTAACGGGTGGGGTTATGCCTAGCTCGGCCTGGTAATTGGTGAGGGCGGTTTGGAAATGTTGGATCACATCAGGTACAGAGATCACCCCTAAATCCCCTTGGGCCCGAGTGCGTAAACTGAGGCTGTTGGTTTCCACTTCCTTCGCTCCAATCACGGCCATGACGGGAATTTTTTCTTTTTCGGCATTGCGGATTTGTTTGCCCAAGCGTTCCCCACTTTGATCCAGTTCGGCTCGAATCCCGAGGGTTAGCAGTTGCCTGAACAGGGCCTGGGCAAAGGGCAGTTGATCTTCTCCCACAGGCAGCAGGCGAATTTGCACCGGAGCCAACCACAACGGGAAATCCCCGACATATTCTTCGATCAAAATCCCAATCAACCGTTCTAAAGAACCAAAAGGCGCGCGATGGATCATCACAGGACGTTTGCGACTGCCATCTTCAGCCACATATTCCAGGCCAAAGCGTTCCGGTAAGTTATAGTCCACCTGCACCGTCCCCAACTGCCAATCCCGGCCCAGGGCATCTTGGAAAATGAAGTCCAGTTTTGGCCCATAAAAGGCTGCTTCTCCGATGCCAAGAAAATGCGCCAGGCCCAGGGTTTCCACCGCCCGTTGAATCGCCCCTTCTGCTTTTGACCAGGCCTCGTCTGAACCAATATATTTATCGGAATCCGGATCTCGGAAACTGAGGCGGGCGCGGAAAGTTTTCAAGTTCAGGCTTTTGAAGACAGACAGAATTAAATCCACCACATCCAAAAATTCCTGATCCAATTGCTCCGGCGTGACAAACAAATGGGAATCATCCACAGTAAAGCCGCGCACTCGGGTTAAGCCCCCCAATTCCCCAGATTGCTCGTAACGATAGACCGTGCCAAATTCCGCCAACCGCATCGGCAAATGACGATAGGAGCGCAACTCGTTTTTATAGATTTGGATGTGAAACGGGCAGTTCATTGGCTTGAGAACAAATCCCTCTTCCACCGCCGCGGCCTGGTCATCATCGGACATGAGCGGAAACATATCTTCCTTATATTTCTGCCAGTGGCCGGAGGTTTTAAACAAATCCACCCGCGCAATATGGGGCGTAACTACGGGTAAGTAGCCGCGTTTGAGTTGTTCCTCCTGCAGAAAGTCTTCCAAGGTGGAGCGCAACACCGTCCCTTTGGGAGTCCAGAGAGGAAGGCCTGGGCCAACAATATCGGTGAACAAAAACAAGCCCAATTCTTTCCCCAGTTTGCGGTGATCGCGGCGGAGGGCTTCGGCTTTACGGCGTTTGTATTCGGCTAACTGTTCGGGAGTTTCAAACGCTGTCCCATAAATCCGTTGTAATTGAGCTTTTGTTTCATCACCCCGCCAGTAGGCCCCAGCGACACTTTCCAACTCAATGGCCTGGGGGTTAATCTCGCCGGTGGTTTCCACATGGGGGCCAGCGCACAAATCCCACCATTGATCGCCGAGGTGATAGATCGTGATCGGTTCAGTTTTAATATCCGCCAGAATTTCTAGCTTGTAGGGTTCGCCCAAGGCTTTGATCCGAGCGGCAGCTTCTGACCGACTCACTTCTTCCCGAACCACGGGCAATTTTTGCTTGATGATCTTGACCATCTCTTTTTGGATCGCCTTCAGGTCTTTGTCGGTGAAGGGTTCCGGATTGTCAAAGTCATAGTAAAAGCCAGTTTCAATCCAGGGGCCAATGGTAACTTGGGCTTTGGGAAACAGTTTTTGCACCGCCATAGCCAAGACGTGGGACGTGGTATGCCGAATCCGCTTCAGGGTTTCTGATTCACTGGTTTTAGGGAGGTTAAGGAGAGACTGTTCGGCAGAGTTAGACAAGGTAGCACCCTGGACATGAGCAATAACGATGATTCTCTTATTTTAGGTTTTGCCCCTCTGTTTTTAAGCGGTTGATGAAGGTAAATTTCTCGATAATGGATTGTGGAGGCAGGGGGGCTAAAGAATATGGACTCAGAATTTGAGTGGTATAACTCTAAGCCCGAAAAGCAAACAAAGGAGAGCAAGAAAAATATCGTTACTTACAAGCCCAAGCTCGGTAACGCACCTACTGATATAGATTGGCAAGCCTTTGATGCGATTACCGATGAGCAAATAAATCAGGCCATGGCAGAAGACCCAGATACCTTTGAACCAACGGATGAACAGTGGAACCAGGCCATTGTTGGAGTGCAGATTCCCACAAAAATCACCCATCCTTCTTGAAGGAAAAACGCTAATTACTTAATGGTGAATTGTCGGGGCTTTGGATGAGGACATAGACACAAGCAACCTGTAACAATAAGCCGTTTTACGAACCAGCCTCAACTTCAGGGGCAAGGCGAATCATCAGAGGTCAGAGGTCGAATATTCCAGGGGCATCCATCAGATTAGCTGGGGATAAGTTAAGACCAATTCCAGGTTGGGCGGAAACGTTCTGTGTTTTTCCCCGTATAATTTTTGAGTAGAAGCTTGATATTCAGCCTAAACGCCTTAATAATACTTTTAGCCAGAATTTTTCCGCCTAATAGTATAGTTATACTGCTTTAATCTTCCGTAAAGTCACAGCCCAATTTATTAGGATGCGATAAAATTTCTACAAACTCCTGACCGTATATTTACTATGGCTGACCCTCAAGCATTTGAAACTGGAAGTATTGTTCCAAAGTCAACGGAGGCGATTGCATCAATATCTCTCGATGACTTTAAAGCCTTTTTTTATTTGCACAATGCGAAACGTGATACAGAGATTCGCTTTCTAAAGGGTGGGAAAATCGTAGAGCTTTCAGATATTAGAAGCCTTGAAGAACAAGTAGCAGCCAAACTTGGAAATCATGAAACTCTTGGACAGACTACATCAATAACTTTTACGCTAGCCAATAAAAAGATTAAAGAATTTTCTACCTGGGCTGAATTTGAACGAGCGCAGTGGAATACAGTGAATGAAAAGGTTCAAGCACTTAATCTTAGTTGGAACGTTCTTATTCAGTTACCACAGTATAAATCTCCACAAACCCACTCAATGAAGGTAAGGATCGGAAATGCAATACCACCTAAAGATATAATCCAACTAATTTTTACTAGTGATGACATTTCAGAGGTAATGGAGGCAGAATCTCCTGGTGTTTGCAAAGTTGATTTTATAAATAATATAGTTGCGAATGAATTGCTTTTTATTGTAGATGAGTGGTACAAAGGGTTGAGAAAAGCACCTGAACCTATTGCTGTCCAAAAATTTTTAAAGAAATATGGAAAAGATGCAAGTCAACTTATCCGACTTCTTTTTCCACCTCTTTTGCTATTTATTGTATGTAATTATACAGGATACATATATCCCACCTTTGGCATTGGGCAAGAGCTTTCGATTAATGCTTTACAGACAGTTTTAGTGTTCTTGTTAACTATCTTCATGGTTGGAGCTTTTCTAGGTAGGAGCATTGAAAAATCAATTGATAGGTTAATTGATAAACTTGAAGTCTATCCAAATTTCTTAATTACGAAAGGTGATAAAAATTCCGTAGAAGATTTTGAACGCAATAATAAAAAGCTGACTAATCAAATTTTTAGTAGAGTAGCTTGGATAGTGTTTAGTGTTCCTATAAACTCTGGCATAAATTTTTTGATCACCTACTTCAATCCTTAATGCATTAATACAGCCAGCATTTCTACATTACTAATAGTGAGATGTTGCTCAGCACTATAAAAATCTGGATGAAGCGGACGGACGAGAGATATTGGTGGGGATGCAAAAGTTATGTGTCGCCGCTGATTTGAGGTGTTAGGTGAAATAAGTCCTGAATAGTCAGCGCATGAAAAACAAACTTTTGAAAGGTCAATCATTCATGTCACAAAGGTCAAGATTCCTAGTAAAACTCCTTGCTACGAGTCATGATATGTTCAGCAAATTACCCCATACTTAAGACCAGAGCGGGGGTGACGGCATCCACGAGTAGCCCAAAAGAAGATACAGGTTTTGAAGTGAGTTTTTATGAAGCGCATTGCCGTTGAAGAAGCCTTCGTGACTCGGGAAATTTCTGACGAATGGGAAAAGGTTCTCAAGAGTAACTATGTTGAACCCGGTTTCCGGGAAATGGGCAAGACCATTCTTGGAGATAGTCCTGGTACACAAGCCCTACACACCTGCTTACTCAATCTTGGAGCCAGTCGGATTGCTCACATGGATGCCACAGGCATTGATATACAGGTCTTATCTCTCACCTCGCCAGGGGTTCAGGTATTTGATGCGATCACGGCCGCAGCCTTAGCCCGAGAGGCAAATGATCGTCTGGCAGAAGCAGTGCAGAATTACCCCACACGGTTTGCAGGTTTGGCCGCCATCGCCCCTCAACATCCAGCCAGTGCGGCTCAGGAAATGGAACGCGCAGTTAATAGCCTCAACCTCAAGGGGAGTATTATCAATTCCCACACCATGGGTGAATACCTCGACGATCCAAAATACTGGATTATCTTTGAATCCGCAGAATCCCTTAACGCCCCCATCTATCTTCATCCGCGGGAGCCTGGGCCGGACATGGTAAAACCCTATCTCGACTACGGCTTATATTTTGCCGGCTGGGGCTTTGCCGCAGAGACAGGCCTACACGCAATGCGGCTGATTATGTCCGGCGTATTCGACCATTTTCCAAAGCTCAAGATTATTCTGGGGCACATGGGTGAAAGCATTCCCTTCTGGTTGCAACGCATTGATAACCGCTATCTTTTGCAGGTAAAGATTGGTGCAGTCAAACAGATGCCCCGATTACCCAGTGACTACTTCAAGGACAATTTCATCATTAGTACCAGTGGTGTTACCCATCACGGGGTTCTGAAGTTGATGTTGGAGATCCTGGGCCCAGATCGGATTCTCTTTGCCGCAGATTATCCCTATGAATCAACTGAAGAGGCCGTGGAATTCATGGATACCGCACCCATAACCGAAGCGGATCGAGCAAAAATATATGAACACAATGCAACAAAACTGCTTAGGCTTTGAGCGTGGATGTCCTCAAAACAACCTATTCTACCTGACGTAAAAACCCTGATGACTTGGGGATGAATTTCCGGGGCGTGGGAAGAGGACATAGACACAAGTAAGCTATACCGATAAGGCGTTTTACAAGCCAGCCTCACCTTGAAGGGCAAAGCCAGTGAATCATCGGAGTTAAGAAGTGGAGCATTCAGGCCCAGAGGTCAAAGATTCAAGCTCAAAACTCAATCATTCAAGCTTGGAGGTCAAAGATTCAAGCCCAAAGCTCAATCATTCAAGCTCAGAGGTCGAACATTCAAGCTTAAAGCTCAATCATTCAAGCTCAAAGCTCAATCGTTCAAGCTCGGAGGTCAAAGATTCAAGCCCAAAGCTCAATCGTTCAAGCTTGGAGGTTAAAGATTCGAGGGGTGTAGATCAGATTAGTATGAGACAACTAGCACCGCCAATTCCAGGTTCTGAGAAAACTTCCTCTGTGTTCCCTGTGTAATTATTCAGCCTAAACACCTTAATGGTACTTTTAGACAGAATTTTTCCGTCTAATAGATAGTTTCACAGACGGCGATTCAATATGTTTTGTTAGGAACATCGGGAGATGTTCTAAATGACAGCAAAAGAGCTTGGAGGAATTGCGCCGTCTGTAGAGCAAATGTGCTGTAGCTGACTGCAACTAGTATAGTTTGTGTGTGTCCAAGTTATTGGCAGCGGCTAAACTTACTGCCGTTAGGCTACTTCACCCGTTGATGGGAGGTATCAGAACACATACTGTGAAATAGTTGCCAGAGACTTGTAATTATTCCCTCTTTTGCTGATATCTTTCCTTGCAAAATTGTTTCGAGAAGGCTAAAGCAGGTGGCAGCGAATAGCATTATGGCGACCAATTCTATTCAAAACCACCAACCTGCTCTAATCCCTTAGACCAGAGTTATAGTAGCGTTTCAAGGCTAGAAAGCACTGGCAGTCGGGCGAACAATCATTTCATTGACATCCACATCATCGGGTTGGGATACGGCATATAAAACGGCTCTGGCGATCGCATCCGGGGTTAGGGCAGTTTTACGAAATTCTTTCAATGCCTCTTCTGCTGAATCGTCTGTGA
>CAZZCG010000019.1:0-73232 GCA_964653145.1 uncultured Synechococcus sp.
GGGCTAACTTGGGTATGGAAGTGATGCACGAGCGCAATGCTCACAACTTCCCCTTGGATTTAGCTTCTGTTGAGTCTGCTCCTGTGGCCTTGGTTGCCCCTAGCATCAATGGCTAATTAGCTTAAAACTGAATTAATTGGAACCACCTTCTTAACTGAGGGTGGTTTTTTAATGGCTACAGATTTCAGGCTTATGTCTCTCAAGAGCTAGCCCGTTATCGACTAATTTTTCAATTGTTTCAATAACTCAGGGCCAGCAGCTTGCAGACAGACTAGGCGTGGGAAAACTTTAAGTGATCAACATATAACGTCTACCCGACATTCCCCTAAAGCTAATTTCGGTTTTAAGCAACAGGCTCGGCATGCGGGAACCTAGTTTTATTCTTATCTGCTGAGGTTGAGCTACCCAAGCAAATTAGACAAAGGTGTATCCCATTGCCAAAAATGAGATGAACAGCAGGATCACCCCCGACAGCTTCCGGTAGTTCTAGGTTTCATTCCTAGGTCAAAAAGCTATCAAGGCAAACTGCTTAATTTTTGGCCTGGGCTAGTCTAAATCCTGGGCAAGAATTTTTGAAATCGCGGCCTGGGACTGGTTCTGGAATTGGTGAACGTCAACTCGTCCCAATAACCAAATTGCAGCACCCATCCCAAAAATTGGTAAGCAAAAAACAGTACCGTAGGCCAGAAGGGGTTGACCAAATACTTGGCGGCCAATATCTAGGGCTGTTCCCCCGATCACTGTGGCGGAACCCCGGGCAATCGCTTGAGCTAGGCCCCAGGCCCCAATAAATGTTCCAGCAGTTTCTGCGGCGGTCAAATCCAGCATTAAACTCAACGCCCCTGTGGTCGTAATCCCAGCAGCAATTCCAAAAATAACCAACTCCACTAATAATAAGGTCGGATTTTGGGTAAACCCAGCTACTAGCAAAAGGGCAAAACTCACAGCCACGGCAATGCAGCCCAAGCGGGTAGTAGCCATTTTACCGAGGCGGGGCACAATCAAAAATCCAGTCAAACTCAAGCCCACCAGAGTTCCAATCCCCCAATAGGCATTAAGCCGGGTCGTCTCACTGATCGTCATGCCAAAAACTTCGCCACCAAAGGGCTCCAACACTGGCTCTTGGATAAATAAACTAATCGTCATCAAAATTAAAAAGCCAAAAAAAATCCCCGTTTGTCGATTAGCTAGCAAAATCCGTAACGCCCGCCCCAAGGTAATCATTTCAGGATTCAGCCGATCTTGGGTCCGCACCCGATAACGGGAATACTTTGGCTCAATTCCCCAGGTTCCCAAAATCGCCAGGCCAATCACCACCAGCAACACGATCAGAAATAGCTGATTCACCGCTGCCTGTAATTCCGGTAGGGGTGCATTCAGTTCCAGTTGTTTCAACAGGCCAGCACTGAGAATTGCCCCCAAAACAATTCCGACTGTGAGCATCGACCAAACAACTCCAACTAGTTGACTGCGATTTTCTTCATCGGAGACATCAACTAAAAGCGCGGCAAATGGCGTTGAGCTAGCACTAACGAAGGCCCCATAACAGGCAAATAGGAGTCCCAACACCACCATCCAGGCCGTAGTTTGCCATCGCCAAGTTGTCCCATCCCAGGCCCCGGCCACTTGCCAAATAACCTGTACCGCCAAAAAGGCGATTGTGGTGAAGGCCAATGCCCCCAGCCAGACATAGCCAGTTCGGTGTAAGCCCCGGATCGGATAGGCGTCAGAGAGTTGCCCAAACCAAACCCGAATCGGTGAGACAAATTGGTGCATGGCAATGGTTAAGACCACCAAGGTGGCAGGCAAAGTCAACTCTTGAATCATGACGCGATTCAGCACACCCAGGGTCAAAATGGACATCATCCCCAGGCCCAGTTGGAATAACCCCAACCGAAACATTTCCCAAAGGGGTAATTTTGGTGGCAGTGAGCGAGTCGTCATGGTATCCGCAAACCTAAACAGCCTACTTTGCCTAGGATGCCACAATCATTTGCCCAAGATAGAAGAGAAGACGGGCCTCGTCCCATGGAACATTGAGGATTTACCCTGGGAAAACTCAGGTATTTTTCAGCCCAGGCCCATAGAGTTGATCCATCCAGGGTCTGGTCAATCCCTTTTGCCAAAACTCTAGCGACAATAGGAGTAAGGTGAAAGGCAACTCGTGGCCTCAGCCCAGGGGCCCAGATAGGTTATGACCTTTTTAGATCCGTTATGAAAATACTTGCCGGTGGTAATGATGAAAAGACGAACTTGGTTAAAGGTTGGCGTGGGTGGTCTCGGCCTGGTGGGTTTATCCCAGATTTTAGGTATTCGCTTTCCCGGTGATGCCCTGGCCAATGGCTCCTTTGAAGTCAGTAAATCAGAGTCGGAATGGCGTCAACAACTGAGTCCAGGCCAGTATTACGTTTTGCGGATGAAAGGAACCGAGCTCCCTGGCAGCAGTCCCCTGGATCACGAATATCGTTCTGGAACTTTTTCCTGTGCTGGCTGTCAATTACCCTTGTTTAGTTCCCAAGCTAAATACGATAGCGGCACTGGTTGGCCGAGCTTTACAGCCCCCTTAACCGGAGCCATAGCTACCTCGATTGATCATTCCTTTTTTATGACTCGAACAGAGGTGCATTGTCGGCGCTGTGGTGGGCATTTGGGCCATGTCTTTTTAGATAACCGTTCGGCATCGGGTAAACGCTATTGCATGAATGGTCTGGCTTTGACATTTGTGGCGAGCTAAGCTTCCTGGCTAGGGCAATCTTTTGAACGGAAAGTGCTATGCTGCTATCGCTGATTTGAAATTCACGCAATTTTTAAAGTTGGAGTCTGTTCAATGCTGGGACGATTCAAAGGAATAATGCGACGTTCATTGCAAGAGACGATTTCGGCTTTAGCCATTCTGGCTGGACTGGGTGCTGCCCCAGGCCTGGCTGCGGAAACCATTACCCTCTCCTTTCCACCCATTGGTAATTTTGTTTTAACGGTCAAAGACCTAGAAACCTTTGCTTCCTCGGGTAGCCCCAGCCCTGAATTAGAGCGTTTCATTCGGTTAATTCCAGCCGATAAGCAAGCCCAACTCCAAGCCGCCCTTGGGGAAAATATGGACTTATCACCCAAAACCGTATCCGATGCGGTTAACTCTCCTTTGGGGCAAATGCTGTTTCAACGGGTTGGCCTGGTTTTGCGTACCTCTAGTGGTCAAAATGGAGCCAATGCCTTACGAGAGGCCTTTGTCCGCGCGGCGAAGGAACCGGGGGGAATTAGTGTTCTCAATGTAATTCGCTCTTTTCCCGACACTACTATTCAAATCGAAGGGCAGTTGGGTTTCCAGGCCCTGCAAGCGTTTGTTCGGGTGACGGAAAATCAAAATCGGGTTGTGGCAGCTCTGGCTCAAAGTGCCCAGGCCAGTCGTTCCCCGGCTATTCCCAATAACCTACCGAATCCTGCTGCCAAAGGCACCTATACCTGGACGAAACGGACAATCAGCTTTGTTAACCCCAATCGCGATTCGACCCCAATCCCTGTCGATATTTACCTACCCCAAGGTCTAAATAAACCGACTCCCTTAATAGTGATTTCCCATGGTCTGGCCTCCGATCGGTTGACGTTTACCTATTTAGCTGAACATTTCGCCTCCCAGGGCTTCCCCGTCGCCAGCATTACCCATCCCGGTTCCGATTCGCAGCGGTTTCAGAGTTTTCTAGCGGGAACCGAAATTGACTATCGAGTGATCCCCTCCGATCTTGTCAATCGCCCCTTGGATATTAAATACTTCCTCGATGCTCTAGCTAAAGGCGCCACTCCCGACTGGAATATTAATCTGAATCAGGTTGGGTTAATCGGTCACTCAATGGGTGGCTATACGGCTTTGGCGGTGGCTGGAGCCCCAATCGACTGGTCGGGTGTGCGTCAAGAATGTGACCGGCGGAGTAGTAATCAACCCCGTGATTTCACCTTCAATCTTTCAATATTGTTGCAATGTCGGATCCTGGCGGCGGAACCGAATACGGTTAATCTTCGAGATGACCGAGTAAAAGCGGCTGTTGCCATCAATCCCATTGGCAGTGCTATTTTTGGCCAGGCCGGGATCAGCCAAATTAAAATTCCGTTGATGATCATTGCGGGGAGTGAAGATATTTTTGCCCCTCCCTTGGAAGAGCAGTTTATTCCCTTTACCTGGCTCACGACACCTGACAAATATTTGGCGGTGATGAATTTAGGGACTCACTTTTCGGTACTAGGAACCAGCGAGGCCGGTGTATTTCCTGTGCCCGATGATCTGATTGGCCCAAATCCTGAATTAGCGCATCCCATGGTACAAGGACTTGCTTCAGCCTTTTTCCAAACCTACGTTACGCCAAATCCTGAATTTGCTGGTTTCTTGAGTCAAAAATACGCCAGTCAGTTAGCGGTGTCTCCCTTTAGCCTCTTTTTGATTCGTGATCTCTCCCAGGCCCAGATTAATGCTGCCATTACTGGAGGGCCCAGCGGCCGTTAGCAACAGACCCAGCCCCGCTTAGGGATTGAAACTTGACTGCACCGCCACCACGGGATCTCGGAGAAAGTTAATTAATTCCCGATTAACCAAATCTGGAACTTCCTGCATTGCCCAATGACCACAGTCTTTGAGTAATCGGCATCGCCAGGGCCCGGTCAAGAGATTTTCCAGACTGTCGCTTAAGGATTTGCCTAGAACTAGATCATCCGCCCCCCAGAGCACTAGGGTCGGGATCGCAATCTGCTGCACTTGGGATCTCAGTTGGGGCCACCAGGCTTGGGGAAGGAGCAAATGCCGATAACTTTCAAGGGCTGCAGAGACTGCACCTGCTTTTTCGAGGGCCGACTGATAGATTTGCAGGGTGTCATTGGAAAAGGCTGCTTTCCGGATGGAGTAGCGATGAAACCAATCCTGGATAAACCCCCGTAAATTATGGCCCAACCAATACTCAGCCACCCCAGGAATCTGACAGGCCAAGAGGGGCCAGCGACGCCAAAGATGATCCAGTTGTCCCCACAATTCCCGAAATAAACCATCGGGGGGCGGTGCATTTAAGACCGTTAAGGTAATCAAAGCCTCCGGGAATCTTTGGGCCAAATGCCAAGCAATCACCCCACCACAATCATGGCCAACAATATGGGCCCGCTGGTATCCCAAGGCCTGGATCAATCCCAAAATATCTTGACTGAGGGTCGCTAAGTCATAGCCTTGCTTGGGCTTATCGGAATCGTTGTAGCCGCGTAAATCCGGGACAACCACCTTGAAATGACGGGCCAGGGCAGGCAATTGAAAGCGCCAGGAATACCAAAATTCTGGAAAGCCGTGGAGAAGAATGACTAAATCTCCCTCTCCTTGGGTTACATAGTGCAAGCGAACTTGATTGGCTGGATTAACTTGAATGTACTGGTGCTGCCAGGCCTGGTTCTCAGATGTCGCCATAACGCTAAACTCGGATTCCTCCTCCCCGTCCTGTATTCAGCGTAACATTTTGCTTGAGTTGGGGGAGGTGTGGAAAACAGGGCCTGGGGATCACTGTGGATCAGACAGACCAAAATACTAGGAGCTAGCTAACCTTGGGAACCGTTCTAGAAGCAGACAGTCAACTAAGAATTAACGAACTAGGGTGATTTGAGGCGCCTGGGCCTGGGGTTGTTTCAAGAGGTTGGCGAGTTCTTGAAGTTGGCTAATGGCCTCAGCCCCTTCCAGTTTCATCAATTCCCGGTCATCCCGCATTTCCGTCCAGGTAATCCCGTAGTCAGAAACCAAAAATCGAATCAAATGCCCATCGGCCAGGCTGACCATGAATGAGGCACTGTTCAATTCACCGCCACAGGTATAGCAGGATGCCAATAATCCCCGATGCTCCAGAGCAATCGCCAGGGCCTGGAGGTCAAGAACCAAGTCCCGGATAAAACGGCGATGTTGATCGGCAAGTCGAGTGAACACAATTGCGCTCCTGAGTATTTCTACCGTACTGGATCATAGCAAATATTAAAACATAGTTAAGAATTTCTCGGTTTCTTTGTAGCTAGTTATACTGAGTGGAGTTAAATTATGGGTTTCAGGCTAGGGATCACCAAAAAGATTCCGAGATAATAAGAGTTTAAAAAAATTAAATCGTCATTAAAAAGCTTAAATCTAAGGTGGACAAGGCGGTCAGGAATAAAAGAGTTGAAGACAGCCTCAAAAATCAAAAGTACGGGACGAGAAACAACAACCGTAAAGTTCCCTAATTTCTTTTGATGCTCTCCATTGTACCGCAGCTTTTTCTGGTTTCTGCTGAACCTGAGGCGAGGCTTAATTGGGATGTGGAGGACTGGCCCATAAGTAACCCTAATCAAAATTTATGGACTTTAGCCTGAGGAACTAAGGTGGCAATATCCGTGAACCTCCAGTGAGGCTTATCCCTACGGTGTCAGTTATCCCAAGTTCGCCCTCAGAGGAGTTTTCCTTGACCAGCGTTGCCATTGCTATTTTGTACTCTGACGCTAAATTTTTGATGCAGTTACGGGATCCCCTGCCGACGATCCTTTATCCAGGACATTGGGGGTTATTTGGGGGGCATCTTGAACCTGGGGAGTCACCGGAAGCGGGGGTGCGCCGAGAACTCTGGGAAGAAATTCGCTATTGTCCAGATACGCTGGAGTATTTTGGCCTCTATGGGGATGGGGGAATTCAACGCCATGTGTTCTGGGGGCAATTGGGGGTGGGGCTGACGGATTTATGCTTAAACGAGGGATGGGATTTGGCCCTGATCCCGGCGGCGGCAATTCAGCGCGGCTCCTTCTACTCCCCCAGGCCGGGAAAAGAACAACCCCTGGGAGCTGTACACCAGCGAATTCTGTTGGAGTTTATGGCATTTGCCCAGGCCAGGGGTTTTATCCCATCTCCCTAATCCCGTTCACCTACCCTATGCCACCACTGGCTAGCCTCAGCCCATGAGTCCCACCTATAAAGCTGTTGGTATTAATCTCCAGGCCATGCCCCTGGGGGAAAGTGATCGCTTACTGACGGTTTTGACCCGAGAGCAGGGGTTGTTGAAACTAGTTGCCCCGGGGGCCAGGCAGCCGAAGTCAAAATTTGGGGGACGGACAGCTTTATTTGTCGTCAATCATCTGGTGATCTATCCCGGTCGCAGTTTAGACAAAATTAGTCAGTGTGATTTAATCTATGGCTACCCAAGGCTGAGTCAGCATTTAACCACCCTAGCCGCCGCCCAATACCTAGCTGAAACGGTGCTTTATTTAGCCCGCCAACATCAGACTGAAACGGATTTATTTGACCTGTTTTGCCAAGCCTTGGAGGCCCTAGAGCAGGTACAGGGGGCCGCGGCCTTAGAGACCTTATTGCTCTCCCTTTGGCGGGTTTTGGCCTGGGCTGGGATTGCTCCCCAATGGGATCTGGCCTGGGCCCCGACAACCACAGACATCCAAAATCCAGATTGGCGGATTGGATTAAACCTGGGGGCAGGCTGCTTTGTTCCCTTCTCCGCTGCTCAGTGGGAAAAGATGGCTCAGACCGCCGAAACCTCCAGGTATCCCCAGTTAACAGCCCCCGAATTTCAAGTCCTGGCCTGGGTTGATCGGGCTAGCCAGTCGGAAGCAGCCAATCCAGCGCACGCTCGGCCGGCCCAACCCTTGGCGGCCTGGTTAGGGGTGGAACGTTTGTTGCGACAATATATGCAGTTTCATTTTGACCACCCGCTGAAGGCAGCTTCTCTTTTGGATAGTTGCTTTTCCCCGGTACCGGCCACGCCCTGAGTACTGCCCCCGTTATGACTCGTCCCCTTGCTCCCGATCCCCTGAGTTCCAGTTCACCGCCCATTCCCGCTGCACCTCCAAGTCCCTGGGGGATTCTCCGTAATCGAAATTTTCTCTGGTTGTGGCTCGGACAGGTTTTTTCCCAGTTGGCGGACAAGGTGTATTTAGTTTTAGTCATTGCCCTCACCAGCGAGTTTTTTCAACCGGATTCCGCCAGCATTAGCCTTTGGGTATCCACAATCATGGCGGTGTTCACCATTCCGGCGGTGTTATTTGGCTCCTTAGCAGGGGTATTTGTGGATCGTTGGTCGAAAAAACAGGTACTTTTGTTCACCAATCTCTGGCGGGCGGGCCTGGTGTTGGGGTTACCCTTAAGCATTCACTGGTTCGCCGGAGTTCCCACAGGTTTTGGCTTGATGTTGGCGATCACCTTTGGCATGTCAACCCTGACCCAATTTTTTGCCCCAGCCGAGCAAGCTGCAATTCCCTTGGTTGTGGAGCGGCACCAATTACTCAGTGCAAATTCGGTCTATACGATCACCATGATGGCGGCCCTGGTGGTGGGATTTGCCCTGGGTGAACCATTGCTCTCACTTGCGGGAAGTTGGGGAGGGCTGTTGGGGGGCCCAGTCATTGTCAGTGGCTGTTATGGTCTGGCTGCACTAGCCCTGATGGCCCTGCGAGCTGAAGAACAATGTCAACTCAAATCCCAGACTGCGGGACAATTTTGGCAGGATTTACGCACTGGCCTTGTTTTTTTTGGCCAACAGCCCCTATTACGTTTGGCCCTACTCCGTTTAGTGTTGCTGTTTTCCGTTTTGGCTGCATTGGCTGTGTTGTTGGTGCGGATGGCGGAAATCATGCCGGCCTTGGACACGGATCAATTTGGGATCTTGCTGGTGGCGGGGGCCCTGGGGTTGGGGTTGGGGGTGCTATTGCTGAATACCTCGGGACATCGACTGAGTCATAGCCAGTGGAGTCGCTTGGGAACAGGGGGGGTGGTCTTAATGCTTGCTAGCTTGAGCCAAACGACGACTTTTCTTTGGTTGAGTTTAGGGACGATGGTGGGTTTGGGGGCATTTTCAGCGTTAATTGCCATTCCCATGCAAACGACAATCCAAACCCAAACACCGGAGCCCTTACGGGGAAAAATTTTTGGTCTGCAAAATAACTTAATTAATATTGCCCTTAGTGTGCCCCTAGCTCTGGCTGGCCTGGCAGAAACCCTGTGGGGGTTACAGGGAGTGTTACTGAGCTTGGCTGGATTGATGGGCCTGGGACTAATCTGGACAGCTAAACCTGAATCAGAAACACCTGTTTAATGGATTAATGGACTGGGTTCAGTGAAGTTTCAAAAAGTCTTAAATCCCAGAGCCATTGAGAAATTCTTCGATCATCCGATCACGCAAACTACAACTTTGGTCAGCCTCTGGTGATGCTCCTCTCCCAACAGTCACGGGAACGGCAACGCTAAGGCCTTGATCCGGTTGGAGAGTTTTGACTTGGGCTTCGAGGGCTTCGATGCGGTCTAATAAATAACGAATGGCTTCAGCTTCCGAGTCGGGTAACTGCCCATGTTCTAGGGGAGCCACCTTAGTCCCAGCTCGATAGACGATCCGGCCTGGAATTCCCACCACCGTGCAATCGGCAGGAACATCTCGCAGCACCACTGAGCCAGCCCCAATCCGGACATTACTGCCAATCAGCAAGTTACCGAGAACTTTAGCCCCAGCCCCAACCACTACGTTTTCCCCGAGGGTAGGATGACGCTTGCCGGTTTCTTTGCCCGTGCCCCCGAGGGTGACACCTTGATAGATTAAACAGTAGTCGCCAATAATTGCGGTTTCACCAATGACAACCCCCATGCCGTGATCGATGAAAACCCCTCGTCCAATGGTGGCTCCTGGGTGAATTTCAATGCCGGTCAACCAGCGGGAAAACTGGGACAAGAGGCGGGGAACGAGAGGGAGACCCAATGTCCACAACCAATGGGAAACTCGATGCATCCCGAGGGCTTGCAAACCGGGGTAACACAGTAAAACCTCTAACCAGTTGCGGGCTGCGGGATCACGCTCGAAGATTATCTGGTAGTCGGCCTGGAGAGATTTAAACACCCGTTTGTGTCCTCGTGATGTGCTGGGCCTAGTTAACCTCAATTCGTAATTTATTATACCTAAACCCATTACCCCCTTTGGCTCCATCGAATCTAGGGTAAAGGACGGAAAACCGAAATTAGGAAAAATTTATGTTTAAGCAACGGCGGGGTGGGCAGAAACCTTGGCCTGCAGGCTGGTTAATTTGGCCTGGATCAACGATTGAATCCTGGCGGCACAGGTCTGTTGTTGTGGGCTGTGATGTTCGGGGAGTGCGCCTGGGGGGGCCTGAAATTTTGCCAATTGCCGTTCAAAGTGACTGCCAGGGTAGCAGACGTATTCCACAGTTTTGCGGTCAATCCAGGCCTGGTGACAAAAGGGTTGCAACCAAGTGGCATAGGCCAAATCTTCTGTTCCGTACTCAAATTCACGAAATATGGGATCTTCCGGAAATCCGCCAATGAAGTCATGCAGCTCCCGCCGAACACAGAGATTCAAGGGAATGGTATTTTCCAGGGCTTTTTGCCAATGGGGATGGAGGGGGTCACGGGTGTAAATACCAGTTCGGACGGCTCCAAAATATTCAGGTACATTACCAAGTTGAGATGTGGCAGGGATCGATTGTTGCAGGACGGAAAAGGCAATAAATAGGTGTTCTGGAAAAAAACGATCATCCCCATCACAGAAGAACAAGGCCTCTCCCTGGGATAGGCGAACCCCAAGATTACGAGCCGCTGCGGGCCCAAGATTCTGGGGTAATTGAATCAATTGGTAGTGGGACTTATTTTGAGTAAATCGTTCAACAATCTCAAAGGTGGTGTCCGTTGAGCCGTCATCCACAATCACGATCTCCGTTGTCACCCGTGGGGCCTGGGGATAGCGACGTTTAAAGTAGGTCAAACTGGTTTCGAGGCTGTTGAGGGTGGCTTCTAAGACTGCTGCGCCCCGAGTCTTGACCAGATTATGTAATGGCACAATCACAGAGAGGGATCGCAGAGCTGCGTTGTCCAGGGTCATGGTTGGCTGTAGGGATGGATAACTTATTTTTTCAATAAAGTGACAAGTAGTCGATTTATGCAGAAACTGGGCCTTGAATTGACAAAATTGGCCTCGTTTAGCTATGGTAATAAATGCTGAGTTTTTGCCCCCATCGTCTAGAGGCCTAGGACACCTCCCTTTCACGGAGGCGACGGGGATTCGAATTCCCCTGGGGGTATCTTCCCAATGGCAAAGTCGGCATCACAAGCTCCAAGTCTGTTGTAGTTCATTCAGGCAGGAATTTGATTCGCGCGCTGCAGTTTTTGAGCTAGGGCTGTTTCAATAGCTGCTGTGGCAACAACAATAGGGTTCAATTGTCTGCGATTACAGATAGTCGCGAGTATTTAGCTGGATCAGCCCAGATAAGGTTATTGAAGTTATTGAACCCCAAAAATTTAGATTCTGCGAATAGAGAGGCTAATGACCGCTGTGGAAGCTAGGAGAATCCGCGCCTCGATTTTGCATAGCGTCCAGTTGGTAGTGCGTAAACAGGTTCAATGAGCCCGCAATAATGACGTAAAGCCCAAACCATGTCCCCAAAGTCTGCCAGTTGTTAAAAATGAAACGCAGCATTAGATTTAACTCCCCAAACGGCACATCATCTTCTTAAACCAGAAATTACTCCTGAATCTGATGCCGAATATTGAAAATATCCGCTGTAGTTCAGAAGTAGACCATTGATATTGATTAGGAAATCTTCCGACAAGTCAGAAGAGCTCAAGTACTTTGAACTATAGTTGCTTTTCTGAGAAACAACAATAATATGTGACGATTGAACGACTTTATATTAAGCTTTCGTTACAGAGCTTTTTGAGTGATTTTTGGCTAGAAAAATCCATAGTAAACAGGGTTTTATAGGAGAATAAATTGGGATTGTTCACAATCGTACTGATGAAGATTCCCAAACAATAAAGTGTCATTGTGACAGTGATTTAATGAAGATTACTCATTGAATTGGGTGACCAACTTGAGCTTAGGGGAGTGAGTTGCAGGTCAAAGTGAGTTTTAAAGGCATCTGATTCCCCCAGGCTATCGTTGAGCATGATATCCACAAGGGCGGGGGATAGTGCTGGGATAATCCAAGGCAAGAGGCGGGCAATCCAGGCCGGGAAATGTTGAATTTTGGGGGTTTGGGGTTGGTTCAGAAGTTGAGCTAGGGCATTAATGGTGTAAATCTCAGGCCCAACGAGGTCATAGGTACCGGAAATTCCCTCGGTGATGGCGGCAAGAATGGCATGAACCACATCCTGTAAAAGAATCGGGGCGACGCGGTTTTCTCCGGTTCCGAGGATCCGGATGGGTTTACCTGGGGGACTAATCAGGCTGCGGGCGGTGGGGCCGGGGTGGGTGGGTGGGCCGATAATGTGGCTACAGCGAAAAATGGTCAGGGGAATCTGGGTGTTTTTAAGAATCGCTTCAGCCTCGGCTTTAGTGGCAAGGTAAGCATTGGGGGACGTTTCCGTAGTGCCAACAAAACTCAGAAAAATGATCCGTTGACATTGGGAATGTTCCAGGGCCTGGGCCAGGACTTGCGTCGGATACCGATTCGCAGTTTGGTAATCACCATTGAGGGGTTGCAGAGTTCCAGCTAAATGCACCACAACCTGGGCTTGGGTGATCACGGCCGGGGCCTGGGGATTGATCAGCCAATTAGAAATTACTAAGTCCGCTGGCACCTTTGTTGGACTACGACATAGGGCAACGGTTTTCCAGGGGGTATCGGCCAAGGCTGTCAACAGGGCCCGGCCAACCTGACCATTGGCCCCAGTGACTACCACAGACCCGGACATGGTTTTGACCTCGTTGGTGCAAGGATTTGGTAAACGAATTGGACTTTACAGATCCTAATTGGGGAGTTGAGAAAGGACACCCCGCGCGGCCGCTATGGTTTGGTTCACCTCGGCCTGGGTGTGGGACAGGGATGTAAATCCGGCTTCGAATTGGGATGGTGCTAAATAGACCCCCCGCTCTAACATGCCGCGATGAAACGCACTGAATTTAGCCAGATCAGATTTTTTTGCATCTTCATAGTTCCGAATCGGTCCCTCGGCAAAGAACAGGCCAAACATGCCGCTGATATGCCCCCCCCAGGCCGGGTGTCCGCACTCCTGGGCCACTTGCACTAAACCATTGGCTAACTCCCCAGTTACTTTATCGAGATATTCATAGGTTCCGGGGCGACGGAGAATTTCCAAGGTTTTAATCCCCGCCGTCATTGCCAACGGATTCCCAGATAAGGTGCCTGCCTGATAGACGGGGCCAGCTGGAGCCACCATCGACATAATATCTTTCCGACCACCATAGGCACCCACGGGCAAGCCGCCCCCAATCACTTTTCCAAGCGTGGTTAAATCAGGCGTAATCCCAAATTTTTCCTGAGCGCCACCATAGGCAATCCGAAACCCGGTCATCACTTCATCAAAGACCAGTAACGCCCCCTCCTGTTGGGTAATTTCCCGTAAACCAGCTAGAAATCCAGCTTCTGGGACAATAAACCCGGCATTTCCGACCACGGGCTCCAAGATTACCCCCGCAATTTCCCCTGGATATTGAGCAAACAGGGCTTTGACAGCTTCGAGATCGTTGTAGGGGGCAGTCAGGGTGGATGCAGTTGTTGATTTGGGGACTCCCGGAGAATCGGGCAATCCGAGGGTGGCGACTCCAGACCCAGCTTTGACCAAAAACATATCGGCGTGGCCGTGGTAGCAGCCTTCAAATTTGATGATTTTTTCCCGGCCGGTAAACGCCCGCATCACCCGCAACACGGCCATACAGGCCTCGGTTCCTGAATTCACAAACCGAACCATTTCAATACTGGGGACAGCGGCAATCACCATCTCAGCCAAAATATTTTCTAGGACACAGGGTGCACCAAAGCTCGTGCCTTTTTCCAGGGCTTCGTGGAGAGCAGAAATCACTTCCGGGTGAGCATGGCCAACAATCGCCGGCCCCCAAGTACCGACATAGTCAATGTATTGGTTCCCATCAACATCCCAGATATAGGCACCTTTGACATGATCAAATACGATGGGCTGACCACCGACGGATTTAAAGGCTCTCACTGGCGAGTTGACACCACCGGGCATCAGGTTTTGGGCGGCGGAAAAGATTTCGGCGGATTTTGTCGTGTTTAGTACTGTGCTGACCAAGATAGGCTCCTTAAATCTCAATGCATCCTAAATCCCAGGCCCCGCCTTGTTTTTAATCGCTTGGCTATTGGGTTGGGTTAATTTTATGCTGAAACAATCAACTTTCTATTTTAGGGCCTGGCCTGGAAAGGGAGACGCAGAACCCACGCAACTTAACATTTTGAGAACGTAATCCAGTCAATCTCGATTTCGAAATACAAAAGAATCAACGGCCTTGACCGCGCTAGCTAATGAAAATTAAGCTGGACTCCCTAAATTTGTGTGGGATAATTGAGTTAATACTCATCAGCTAGGCTAAGCAATGAATCAGAAAACAGGTTTTTTGTATGCTCGGCCCTCTTTTATTGAGGGAATGTCTCGCTTGATTGATTTTGGTAATACCCTACAGATTTATAATTCTCCTTTAAGTCCTCAACAAGCCGACTTTCTGGCTCTTTCTGCTGATTGGAGTGTGGTTGGTGATGACTTGAGAAACGCAATGACTCAATATGATAATCTTCATGAAAATGATGAGACAGACTTACTTTCTCAAGCTCGGAAAGCAATCCTAACGCGCCTAGAATCAGAGCCATAATCTAACGATAAATTTATGGCAGAAAAAGACTCCATTAATAATACTGATCTACAACCTCAGTCTGACTTAAGTATTGATAATGAATTACCAGACGCTGATTCTGGCCCACAACCAATCCCAAGGACGAATAAACTGCTTTCCCAACAGGAAGCAAGACTTTTAGGTATCTCAAGTTCTTTTTCTGGGCCACTACCACCTCCAGATTCACTTAAAGCTTATGATATCGTCGAACCTGGCTTAGCCCGCAAGATTTTTGATTTAGCAGAAAAACAGGCCCAACATCGCATGGAGCTAGAAAAAGCAGTTATTTTAGGGGATGGACGACGGTCATGGGCCGGATTATGTTTAGGTTTTGTGATTGCTTGTCTTTTCCTCGGGAGTAGCACCTACATCATTATTTCAGGGCATGACTTAGCGGGCGGATTGCTGGCATATGGGGGGTTAGCATCCCTAGTCAGTGTTTTCATTTACGGGACAAATGCTCGTGTCCAAGAACGGGCTGAGAAGCGAAAGGCTTTGCTAGGTGAAGAAATAGATGATAATTAGTTTACTTTTCTATCATGATTAAGCAAGTCCAGACACTTGACAACTCAGTCTCAGTAGATAAACAAGTTGAAAATAGCTTATTAACTCCCAGAAATTAGATCGGTATCTCAACAACTTGAGAAATTCATGAATATTGCATTAATTGTTTTAAACCAGGCCAGTGTCAGGAGCGCACAACAGGTCAAAGTAAACCTAACTAATGCTCAAATTTATGGGTTAGTTCATCGGACTGAGGGAGTGGATATTGGTTTTGAGAGTTTTAGCAGTACGATTCAAGACTTATTCCAGGCCAGGGTTGCCATTGTTGGTTTTTGTGCGGCGGGGATTTTGATTCGGGCCATTGCACCTCTATTAAGTGATAAGTGGCAAGAGCCCCCAGTTTTGGCCGTGGCCGAGGATGGCAGTGCTGTGGTTCCCTTGGTGGGTGGATTACAGGGGGCGAATGACTTGGCCCGGACGATTGCAGCAATTTTCCAAACCCAGGCCGCGATCACCACTGCGGGAGAGTTACGGTTTCAGACGACCCTCTTAAAACCCCCAACTGGGTATGAACTAGTCAATCGAGATGAGGCCAAAACCTTTATTGCGGATCTCTTAGCTGGAGCGAGTGTCAAATTGGTTGGAGAGGCCCCGTGGTTAACCACCAGTCAAATTAATTTTGTTGAACCAAGCCAGCCCAGTGATTTAGTCATTGAAGTTATTGCTAGTGATGCTTCTGTCAATGATTTCGGCCCCAGGCCAAATCGCTTGCTTTATCGCCAAACCCATCAAGAACAAAAGCCTGGAAAACTATGGATTGTCGGGACGGGGCCTGGAAGTTCAGATTGGTTAACACCCCAAGCAAAATCCGCCCTCTTAACTGCAACGGATTGGGTGGGCTACAAAACCTATTTGAATTTGGTTGAACCGTTGCGTCATCCTGGAATTACTCGCCATGAATCGGATAATCGGGTGGAATTGCAGCGGGCGGAGCAGGCCTTGGATTTGGCGGCGGCAGGAAAGGTGGTGGCAGTCATTTCTTCAGGGGATCCAGGCATTTTTGCGATGGCTGCGGCCCTATTTGAAGTGATTGAGCAACAGGCTAAGCCCACTTGGCAAGAGATTGAGATTGAAGTCTGTCCGGGAATTTCTGCCTTTCAAGGGGCTGCGGCTCGGTTTGGTGCCCCCATGGGTCATGATTTTTGTGTGATTTCGCTTTCGGATATTCTCAAGCCCTGGGAAACCATTGCCCAACGAATCACCGCAGCAGCCCAGGCCGATTTGGTCATTGCGTTTTATAACCCCGTTTCATCCCAGCGGACTTGGCAAATCGAGGAGGCAAAACAGATTCTCCTAGGCTATCGAGATGGTTCAACCCCAGTGATGTTAGGAAAAAACCTTAGCCGGCCTGGGGAAACAACTACAATCACAACTTTGGCAGGCCTGGACCCTAAGGCGGTGGATATGCGCACCCTAGTAATTGTCGGCTCCAGTCAAAGTCGAGTGATCCAGCACAATGAACGGGAATGGGTTTATACATCTCGCGCTTATCCCCGCAAAACAAGCTGATGGTTCGGTTGGGTGGAAAGGTAAACCTAGGTTCAGACAAAAAATTGCAGCCTACAGTTGAAATCAATCTATGGCCTTGATTATTGCCGGTGAACGCAGTGGGGTGGGGAAAACAACGGTTACCTTATCCCTCTTAGCCAGTCTTGCGGAGAATTCTAGCCAAACCGTTCAATCCTTTAAAGTTGGGCCGGACTATATTGATCCAATGTTTCACCAGGCCCTGACCGGACGCCCCTGTCGCAACTTGGATGTGGTTTTAACCTCGGAAGCCTATGTCAAAAGCTGCTTTGCCCACCATGCCAATGTTTGTGATTTAGCAGTGATTGAGGGGGTGATGGGTTTATTTGATGGGGCTAATGATCCGCACAAACTCGCCCCCTGGGATTGGGGAAGTACCGCCCACATTGCCGCGTTGTTGCAGTTACCAATTTTATTAGTCGTCAATGCTGGCGGCACCTCGCGGTCAATTGCGGCCCTCGTCCGTGGCTATCAAACCTTTGCCCCAGAGCTCAAGATTGCCGGGGTTGTCTTAAACCGGGTCAGTAGTCCGCGGCATTTGGAACTTCTCACCCAGGCCCTAGAACAAATTCAGATGCCAGTTTTGGGGGTGTTTTATCGTCAAGCAGAAATTACCATTCCGGATCGCCATCTTGGCCTAGTTCCCACAGGGGAATTAACTGAGTTTGAGCTGATCAAAACCAAGCTGGCGGAATTGGGAAAAACCAGTTTTCATTGGGAAAAACTTTGGCTCCTCCTCGGCACCGAGAAAACCCGCATTGACCCCAGGTCTGCGGACAAATCTACTCTGAACCCAGGCCGGGTAGAACTCCAACATTCATCCTCGCCAGCGGGAATCCTTCAGGTTAGACCCAGTCAGCCAAGAATTCGCCTTGGGGTAGCCCAAGATGCGGCCTTCAATTTTTACTATGCCGACAATTTTGACATTTTAGAATCTGTTGGGTTTGACCTCGTGGCCTGGAGCCCGTTGACCGCGGCGACGATTCCTGAGAAGATTCACGGTCTCTATTTTGGTGGGGGCTTCCCGGAAATCTTTGCGGCCCAACTGAGTCAAAATCAATCCCTCCGCAATCAACTCAGGCAAGTTATTTCTCAGGGCCTACCCACCTATGCCGAATGTGGGGGACTGATGTACCTTTGCCAAGCCATTGTGGATTTTGAACATCGGGAATACCCCATGGTCGGGATTATCCCCAGCAAAGCCACCATGGACAGCCGTTTAACCCTGGGATATCGCCAGGCCCGCCGCCATCAACTCCAGTCAGAGATCCCCCAAAACTTACCCTCGGCCTGGATCACGGAATCTGAGGTGCTGTGGGGCCATGAATTTCACCGCTCGAGCCTCAACCCCGTTCCAACCAATCCGCTCTATGGCCTTAGGAACTACGATGGCGGCAATCCCCACACCGAAGGCTGGCGGATTCAAAATTTGATTGCCTCCTATGTCCATTTGCACTTTGGTGGCTCTCCCCAGATTCCGCAGCGGTGGTGGCAGCAATGCTTGGACTATCAACGGCAATACCCCAGCTAGACCCATCCTTCCTTCTGCCCAACCTGAGCCATGACAAAAATCCGTTCCGAACTATTCAGCATTTTGATGTTTCATTGCTCAGACCAGGAACGCGACAGCCCATTTCTGAGTGAGCGGATCAATATAACGTGGCCAGAAGTTGTTATCAGGGGGTTTTAGGATTCCCAGTGTGTGCATTAGCCCTCACATTTGCTGCCCTTAAGAACCCATTAAGAAACGTATCAGCTATTACACTGAGGCCCCCCATTCCCCGCTAGGCTGACAGGAGATATTTTGTTGCGGTGGAGTAAGCTACTTGTGTTCCAGGCCAGGCCCCAACGGTTCCTAACCACACTTTTGCTGATCCTCCTGATCCTGTTTGGCTGTGCCCGAAGTCAAGGCGATGTTGGCCCGGTGCTATCTGTTGGCATGGAACCCACCTTCCCCCCCTTTGAATTTCAGCCCGGCGCTGGGGAAGTGGTTGGCTTTGATGTGGATCTCATGCGAGCAGTGGGGGAGGCAACGGGCCTGGAGGTGGAATTTAAAACCATGAACTTTGATGGCTTAATTCCAGCGTTGACCGTGGGGCAAATTCAGGCGGCGGTTTCCGGAATTACGATTACCCAAGAACGCTTAGAGGTGGTGGATTTCTCCCGGCCCTATTTTGAAGCCACCTTAGGCATTGGGGTGCTGCCGAAAAATCGCAATCTTGATACCTTTAAAGCTCTTGAGGGTAAACTCATCGCTGTCCAAATTGGTACTGCCTCCGCCGACCAGGCCAAGCAAATTGCCAATGCCCAAGTCACGATTTACGATACTGCCGATTTAAGTATTCAATCCCTCCTCAATGGCACCGTTGACGCGATTATTAACGACACTCCCTCATTGCTCTACAGTATTGCCCGTGGGGGTTTTAGCCAAATTCAAGTCTTTCCCCAAGCCGCCACCGCCCAGTTTTATGGGGTTGCCACTCGGCCCAATTCCCCCTATCTGAGGGTGATCAACGCAGGCCTGGACAAAATCCTGGAAGATGGTACCTACGAGGAAATTTACCGGAAATGGTTTAAAGCCCCCGCCCCCGCTTTACCAGCCTTAGCCCCGCCCCAGGAAGAGCAAAGTCAACGGGAACAGGGCCTGATGGCCAACTTAAAAATTGTGGCCCGCTCCATTCCCGCCCTCCTTCAAGGCACCGTCATCACCCTGCAACTCAGCGCAGTGTCGATCATTTTTGGCATTGCCGGGGGGTTAGTCCTCGCCCTGATTCGCCTTTCAAAAAATGTCTGGGGGTTGTGGTTTAGTGCCGCCTACATTGACTTTTTCCGGGGAACGCCGCTGTTGGTACAAATTTTTATGATCTATTTTGGGATTCCGGGGATTTTTCAGGGCCTGGGGCTTGATTTTAGTCCGGATCGGTTTGTTGCCTCCGTTGCCGCCCTGAGCCTGAATGAAGCTGCCTACATGGCCGAGATTCTCAGAAGTGGCTTACAAGCAGTGGAAAAAGGCCAACAGGAAGCAGCAGAATCCCTGGGGATGAGTGGCTGGCAAACCCTCCGCTATGTCGTCTTTCCCCAGGCCTTCCGACAAATGGTTCCAGCCTTGGGCAACGAGTTTATTTCCATGCTGAAAAATACCAGTTTAGTCGCGGTGATTGGCTATGAAGAACTCTTCCGCAAGGGCCAGTTGATCGTTGCGAATGATTATCGGCCGTTTGAAATTTATGCAGCCGTGGCCGTGATTTATCTGATCATGACCGTAGTGGCGGCCCGGGCCTTTGATTACCTGGAATACCGTCTCTATCCTGATAAACGTCCCCAAAACATTACCGGTGGAACCCCCGCTGTCTCTACCTAACTCCAAAGACTTCCCGCTAATTCCCCCAGGCCCCCGTGGTTGTCCCATCCCCCCCTTCCCCGCTCTACGCGCAGATCTATGATCTGGTTCGCCAAATCCCCCCCGGCCAAGTCGCCACCTATGGTCAAATTGCTCGCATCTTAGGAGTACCACGCCGGGCCCGGCAAATCGGCTATGCCCTATTTCGGGTGGCCCCAGACTCAGACATTCCTTGGCACCGGGTTGTGAATTCCCGCGGTGAAATTTCCTACGCCCCCCAACGTCAGGGAAATGATGATCTTCAACGCTGGCGACTGGAAACGGAAGGGATTATTTTTGATGCGTCCGGCAAAATTAACCTAAAACAGTTTCAATGGCCTGGATGATAGGAATTCATCAATCCGCCAACCCTCTCAACCATGGCTCAATTTCCATCTCCCTTAATCATTGCCGCCACCCCTGCCCAGGCGCCGCCGCCGGATTCCAACCTCAAGACAAATCTAAATGACCTCTATCACCAGGCCCAAATCAGGGTTGAACCCAATGTTGCCCGCCACCTTCAGCCCTTGCTCAGCCAACCTTTAGATGTGTTCTGGAATTACCGGATGCGCAGTTGTGCCGGCCGGGCCTGGGGAGGAGAGACAATTCAACTCAATGCCCGTCTCCTCAGCCAAAACCCCACGGAACTGCCCGCCACCTTTCTCCACGAACTCGCCCACATTTGGGGCCATCGCCTCTTTCAAGCTCGGGGCCATGGACAGGCCTGGCAAACCCTCATGGCCTGGATGGAACAACCCATCCACCGAACTCACCGGATGGATGTGTCACGGTTGGCCCACCGACAGAAAGCCTTTGCCTATCGCTGTCAGTGTCAACAGCACTGGCTCAAAACGAAGCGACACCACAAGGTTCTCCAGGGCCAGATTTACACCTGTCGGCGCTGTTTAGCCCCCCTGATCCAGATCCCTGAATCTTGCTAGAATTAACTTGTTGATTTTCGTACAGCAATCAAAACCATGGGTAAAGGTGGAGCCAGACCGGGAGCAGGCCGCCCCAAGGGAAGTGGCAAGTATGGAGAACCAACCCAAGCTATTCGCCTACCGATCCGCGTGATCCAGGCCATACCAGCGTTACTTTCCCAGTCACCATCCCCGATAAAACCAGAGATTCCCGCCCTCAGCGATCTCTATCGGCCCCAGATGGGCAAAGAGTTGAGCCTGCCGCTGTATCAGATGCCCGTATCCGCTGGATTTCCCTCCCCGGCAGACGACTACATCGAACAACGGTTAGACCTGAATCGTTTCCTGATTAAGAACCCAGCCGCCACCTTTATGGCCCGTGTTTCTGGGGATTCAATGGTCGGAGTCGGGATTCACGATGGGGATATGATTGTTGTCGATCGCTCCCTAGACCCCCAAGATGGGCAGATTGTCATCGCAGTCTTGGATGGAGAATTAACGGTTAAACGCCTTCGACAGCACTATCATCGCATCGTTCTCCAGGCCGAAAACCCTAACTATCCAGATTTGGAAATTTCGGAGGAGCGGGCGTTTCAGGTTTGGGGAGTTGTTACCAGCGTGATCCGTCGGCTCTAACCTGGCCTGGTTTCAATCCAAGGACTTTCCAGGAAACGGCCACCCTTGAAATTGCGTACACTGAGTCCATAATCCACCGTGCTGGGAGCGACGACCCATGACCATTGCCCTCGACCGAGCTCTCGAGTATCCCGACAGTGATGGCCAACCCATGGCAGATAACACCGTCCAATTCCGCTGGATTGTTCTGATTAAGGAAAATCTAGAGTACCTCTTTTTAGGGCAACCGGATGTGTTTGTTGCTGGAGACTTATTGTGGTACCCCGTGGAGGGCCGGCCAGACCTGCGCGTCCCTCCCGATGTGTTAGTGGTTTTTGGGCGACCCAAGGGTGAGCGAGGCTCCTATCGACAGTGACAAGAGGAAAATGTTGCGCCCCAGGTCGTCTTTGAAATCCTATCGCCGAGCAATACCACCAAGGAAATGAGCCGCAAAGTCCTCTTTTACAACCGCTATGGTGTGGATGAATACTACATTTATGACCCAGACAAGAAAGAGCTAACGGGCCTGGAGCGAGTTCAGGGAGAATAAACTCCAATTGAAACCATCAACCATTGGGTTAGCCCCCGTTTACGGATTCGGTTTGAGCTCACTGACACAACCCTGAATTTATATGATTCTCAAGGCAATCTTTTCCTCTCTCCAGTACAACTACGTCAGCGGGTTGAAGAGGAAGCGAAACGAGCTGAATTAGAAGCAGAACAGGCCAATCGGGAAGCGGAGAGAGCTACGCAAGAATCACAACGCGCAGAACAGGAAAAAGCCCGTACCGATCGCCTAGCAGCACAACTCCAGACCATGGGCATTGAGCCAGATACTCTTCGCTAGTTAGCTAGGCCTGAAAATTTCAGGGGACTATGTTGATACGGCCGAATTGCTAATGCGCCGGAACTCGATGGCGTGGTAATTCATAGGTCAGGAAGTCCTTGGCCAGCTTGCTATTGGGAAAAATGGCCTGGGCCTGGGCAAGGAGGTCTTCCACTCGCAGGGCATTCCCAGGGGCATAGCGGGGGCTGAAGTGGGTTAAAAACAAGAGATGAACCTGGGCAGCGGCAGCAACTTCTGCGGCCATGGTTGCGGTGGAGTGGAGTCGTTGCTCAGCCATTTCCACATCTTGGTGGGCAAAGGTGGCTTCGTGGATCAAGACATCGGCCTGGTAAGCCAATTGAATTGAGGTGTGGCAGTAGATTGTATCAGTGCAATAGACCAGGGAGCGTCCGGTTTCAGGTGGGTCACAAAATTCTCGACCATCAAACTTGCGGCCGTCCTCTAGGGTGATGGTTTTTCCCTGTTTCAGTTGACCATAGAGGGGACCAAAGGGAATTTCCAGGGCCTGGGCTTTGGCAACGTTGAACCGACCGGGGTGATCGGCTTCTTGCACCCGATACCCAAAGGCCGTAACCCGATGGTGGAGTGGCCCGCAGGTGACGGAATAGTCAGCATCTTCATAAACCAGGCCCGGGGATACTGTATGAACCCGCAGATCATAGTGCAAATGCATTTGAGACCATTTTTGGCAACTCTCGATGTAGCGGTCTAAACCAGGGGGGCCATAGAGATCAATCTCAGTCACTGTCCCGGCCATACCGCAACTGGCCAATAAGCCCATCAGGCCAAAAATATGATCCCCGTGCATGTGGGTGATGAAAATTCGGCGGATCTGGCTGCTGCGTAAATCACTTCGGATGAGTTGATGTTGGGTGCCTTCACCGCAGTCAAAAAGCCAAATTTCACCGCGTTGGGTTAGGCGTAATGCCACACTGGACACATTGCGGGAGCGGGTGGGAACCCCTGAACTTGTGCCTAAAAATGTAATTTCCACCAATCAACCCCAATTTGACACCTTTTTTGATGATAGGGGGGCCACTGACAGCCAGCCCATTCCGCACCCGGTTCCTCTCAACTCAGTTCCGCGCTTGGGTCGCAAAGGTCAGCATTTGTACGGGGGTGGCATCGGGGGGATAGAGAAAACTAAATTGCACCAGTCGGGTTTCCTGAGGTTGGAGGGTCAGAGTCACCAGTTCCGGGCCCTGTTGGCCTTGCTTTTGCACCAAATGGAAAAACCGACTTTGGGGTGTACCTTGATCATCCCGATAACGAAATCGCACAGTTCCCCGGAAAAAGATGCGATTCGGAGGGGGGGAGAGAAATCGTAAGCCAGCTTCAAGGTTATTGGTTTTGACGGGGCTTTGAACGGTAATCGTGACCGTTTGCGGCTGATTCGTCGGGTTGAAGAGGGGAAAGCTTAAATCATACTCAATTCCATAGTTACCGTGGGCCTGGTAAGCGGTGTCATCATAGCGGGCGATCAGGGGTGCGGCCTGGACTTGATTTGTGCCAAAGGTACCACCCATAACGGTGCTTAAGGGAAAGGAAACCTGTTCACCGGCGGCGGGAATCGGCAAGCGCTCGGTTTGATTTTGCCATCGCGAGCCAATACCAACCCCAGCAACACGGCTATAGATGATTGGGCCGGGAGCACCGGGAACTGAAGGGGTATTATCCCGAGGAGTCACTAGAGAACCAGTTTTGAGAAGAGCTTGCCAATCCCTTAACTCCGGAGCGGTTTCGTTGCCCTGTTCATTCTGCCGGGCATAGAGCCCCAAACTGGCTAGATACAGGGGGCCATCACTACGCAGGCGCAACAGGGCTGAGCGGCCATTCAGGGGTGGAGTCAGTTCTTTTACGGGGATGGGCAAATTTAAGACCATCTCACTGCTGCGGGGGGGAATGACAATCTGCGCCGGAAAACTAGCTTGGCGCTGGCCCCGGAGAATATCGGTCATCACCCGATCACCAGGCCCCGCAAAGACCGTTCCTAAATCGTTGGGTTGAGTAGCGGGGAGGGGAATAAAGGGGGCATCGGGTTGGCTGACATAACTCGCGGCCTGGAGAATGTTGAGGGTGACCGGACGATTAGTGGGGTTTTGGGCAATTACACCGAGATAGAGGGTGCGTAAGTCTTCGGGCGTGGCGGGCTTAGCGATGTGGTGGACAAAAATATCAAAGCGGCCGTTAAAGCGGACATTTAGGTGGGCCTGGGGCTTGGCCATTCCCTGGGGTGGAAAGGTTGAGAGTAAAATTCCCTCCTGGGACACCACCTCTGGGCTATTGCTGTTAAAAACTTTGACTTGATCCAGGCCCCCCGGCAGAGGCAAAACAGTTTGCGGCTGGAGAATAGTCTCAGGAGTTGGCGGTTGTGCCAGGCCCAGCGGGGGTAAGGAGAGCGCCAAGCTGGTTAGGGTCAGGGCTGTCAAGGCAGTGGGAGTGCGCATAATCAAAACGGGGTGGAGTTCTTTACGGCCGCATCAGCTTCTCGAAACAGTCCGGCGGCAATCCGAAAAAGTTCCTGACCTGTGTGCAAGTAGCTATCGTCAAACCCTAGGGTAAACCGATAAAGTTCCTCCAGGCCATCGTCCAGTTGATTCAAGCAATAGTAAAGGTTCAAGGCAATGGCACTGGCCCGGGCAGGGTTGGGGAAGGCTTGGAGCCGAGTGCGAGCAACAGATGAGAGGGTGGTGCTTTTCTCTAAATAGGTTTGGAATTGGGCTAAGAGTTCGTCATCAAAGGGATCGGCGGCCAGGTCATTCAGTTGGTGTTTGAGGGGACGGATGATGCTGCGAATGCTTTTGCCCACAGGTTGATAGACATTTTTTAACCAAAGGGCGAAATCTGTATCCTTTTGCCGGGCCTGGTGATAGGTTTCCTGGGAAATATTAACCTTAATCCCAATTCGACTTTGGTGCCCCTGGCGTTGTTGATCGTAGGCATGCCGCTGGTCGGGATCTCCCAAAACCTCGTAGGCAAAATTAATGCGCAGCATTTGTTGATGGCTGTGATCTGACTGATTATTGGTATCGGGATGAAACTGCTTCACCAGGCGGCGATAGGCCTCTTTAATATCCCGCTGGCTGGCCGTGGGCGTAATTTCAAGGGTGGTGTAGTGATCCGGCAGAGACATGGGGAACAAAGGCGCAGTTGAGCAGGTGGACGCGGGACAGGTGCCAGGCCCTAGGATAGATTAGTTTATCAATCTGGGTGGGATAATGATGCACGCTCACCCCGGATTCCCGCATAGGCCATGGCTGAGATGACGCACCTGAAAACCCAAGTCCTTGTCGTCGGTGGTGGCACTGGCGGAACCGCGGCGGCCATTCAAGCGGCCCGAGCTGGAGTCCAAACGATCTTGGTGAGTGAGTTCAACTGGCTTGGGGGGATGTTAACAGCGGCGGGGGTAGCGGCTCCCGATGGCAATGAACTCTTAGCCTGGCAAACTGGACTCTGGGGCGCATTTCTTCAAGAAATCCAAGCTCGGCAGCCCCTCGACCAGGCCTGGGTTAGTTTTTTTACCTACAGTCCAGGGGTAGGGGCGCAAATTTTTGCCGAGTGGGTGCAGGCTTTACCAAATCTCACCTGGATCGCAGGGTATATCCCGATGGCGGTCAATCGCCGGGGCAACAGAATCACGGGGGTTGAATTTGCCGCCGCAACCGTCAATCAAGCCACGCCCTGGCCGCAACCCCGTCCCCCTCTGACCATCCAGGCCGAAATTGTTATTGATGGTACCGAACTGGGAGATCTCTTAGTCTTGGGGGATGTTCCCCATCGTTGGGGGTGGGATTGGCAAGCCAGTTGGCAGGAACCAAGTGCGCCCCAAAGCCCCAATGACATGACCCAAACCTATCCCGTCCAGGCCCCCACCTGGGTCGTGATCCTCCAAGACTATGGCCCAACAGCTAAAACCCCAGAAATTCGGGATTCACCCCTGTGGGAGGCCGGTAAATTTGATCGGGCCTGGGAGGGTTATGCCCCGGATTATTTCCTTAACTATGGCCGCTTGCCCCACAATCAATTCATGCTCAACTGGCCCCAAAGCGGCAATGATTATGGTGTCAACTTGAACCGCTTAATTGCCGCCCCAAAAGCCCGCCAGGAATTCTATCAAGAGGCCCTCTGGCACAGTCAAGATTTTGCCCGTCACCTTCAACAGCATTTTGGGCGACGCTATGGCCTGGCCACGGGTGTTTTTCCCACGGATCAACCCAGTTTAGGCGGCGATGCATTTGCCCTCCAGCCTTACTTTCGAGAAAGTCGCCGCTTAATCGGCCAAACAACGATCCTTGAACAGGATATCCTCCCCCAAGCCGAGGGTCAGGCGGCCCCCTTACCCATAAACCCCCAGGGTCAAATCAGTGCCATTGCCGTGGGTAACTATGCTAACGATCACCACTATCCGGGGTTTGAGTTTAAGCTGACTCCCAAATCCCTGCGCTGGGGGGGGCGTTGGACGGGTACACCCTTCACAATTCCCTACGAAGCCCTAATTTCCGCCACCGTGGAAAACATTCTCTGCTGTGACAAAAATATTGCCGTATCCCACATGGCCAATGGTGCCACCCGCCTACAACCCCTAGTTCTCAACATCGGTCAAGCAGCAGGTATGGCCGCAGCCCTGGGGATTCAAACCAAAACCTCGGTAGCCGAGCTGAAAGTGGAGCAACTGCAATGGGCCCTCCTGAAAGATTCCCAGGCCCCGGCAGCCCTAATTCCCTTCTTCAATCTCCCCCCAACTCACCCAGATTGGTTTCGGACCCAATTGGATGTTCTCCGTCAAGCAACCCCCTACCCTAGGGATGGCAATGCTCTCCTAACACAGCCCGCTCCACCCCCAGATTTAAGCCAAGTCCCCAGATTTTCCGGCACCATCACCCACGCCCAGGACCAAACCTACGAATTCACCAGCGACACCGGCCAGGCCTGGGCCCTCGTCACCCTTGAGCCTCAAATCCATCAAGCTTTTCAGGAATTACACCGGGGGCAATCCCTCCAGGTTTGGGGCCAGGCCAATCCCAGCGGTCGGTGGATTCGGGTGGTGGGTATGGAAAAAAATATGTCCGTTTAAGCCTAGGTTTTCCCCCCAGGGCTCGGACACCGCTCTTGCCGTTCAATGGCTTCAAACAGGGCCTGGAAATTGCCAGCACCAAAACCGGGGGCCTGCTGTTGTCGTTCAATCAATTCCCAAAAAAAGGTCGGTGTCCCCAAAACTGGTTTTGTAAAAATCTGTAGCAGGTACTGGCATAGGTGCGGGGCCTGGGTATCCACTAAAATCTGCTGATCCGCCAAGCAAGGCAGATCCAAAGCGGCCTGGCAATTGGGAAAACGCTGGGGCAGTTGGTCGTAATAGTTGGGCGGAATCTCCAAAAACTCCAGGCCCCGTTGCTGCCATTCCCGGACAACCTGGGTAATGTGCTCTGTTCGGAGGGCAATATGCTGAATGCCGCTGCCGCCATAGTGGTCTAAAAAGCTCTGTATTTGGGAATTGGCAGAGGTCGGAGCATTGATCGGCAACTGGGCAGAGCCCTGGGGATGAACCATGACTTGACTAACCAGGCCAGAGTGGGGTGTCTGAATGTCAAAATGTTGCTCAGCTACAAACCCAAAACCATCCCGATACCAGGCTACGGCCCGCTCAAAATCCGTTGCCGCCACATTCAACACGGCATGATCAAAGCCGAAAAATGTCCCACTAACTTGAGACTGCAGTTCAGAACAGGGAAGTGGATAGGCCGGATGAAACGGGGCATCTCCCCAACGCTCCAGCACAGTATGCCGCAAACGGCCCCACCCCTTCAGTACCGCCCAACGACAGCCCCCAGTTTCCGTGCGAGAGTCCTGCAGAGGTTGTTCAATCAGGGTTTTCGGCACCTGGGACAAGACCTGCTCAAGATTCTCCACTCGCAAACCAATGTCCACGACCCCCGGTGGATGGGATTGGAAATATTGAGCCAGCACGGTGGGAGAGAGTTCCAGACTCGTCGGCAATGGATAGGTGGTTAAGAGCCTGACCTGGCCCCGCTGCCAGAGGATCGTTTCCGTATCCACCCCCGCCCAAATGCCCCGCAACTGAAACCCAAGTTGGGCCTGGAAATGGGCCTGGGTTGCGCTACGACTACCTAGGTAAAACTGCACATAATCAAAATCCATGGCGACTCAGAGGAGTTCACAATCTTGGGGACAGTGCCCTGTTTACGATAGTCAATCGCCGCTGTGTTTGGCTAACCAGGCCTGGATCTGGGGGTTCACTAACTCTGGGGCCTCATCCTGGGGGCAATGGCCAACTCCGGGTAATCGGATAAAAGCCTCAACATTGGGTAAATCCGCCCAGGCCTGGCTGAGGGCGAGAGGTTCCCAGGGATCCGCATCTCCCCAGAGGATGATCATGGGACACTGAACCTGGGGTAAGAGTTCCTCCGGCAGCGGGCCTTGGGAGTAGGTGACAAAGGCCAAAAACACATCCGCCGCCCCAGCGGTTCGGGAAGGACGATATAAAATTTCCACTAATTCATCGGTAATGGCAGCGGGGTTGGCATAGGCCTGGCGGAGAATCTTCCGGATCACCTCGGGACGGGCCAAGCGATTAAAGAAAAAGTAGCCCAGGGGTTTATAGGTCAGGATGTTTTGCAAGAACGCCGCCCCCCATTGCCGATAGAAAGGTAGGGTTTGCCGTTTTTTCTCATGCAATAATCGCAGCGAGCAGTTAAGAAGGGCCAGGCCCCGCACCTGCTGGGGTTGATCCACCGCGGCCTGGAGCGCCACCACACAACCGATGGAATTCCCAACTAAAAAAGCTGGCTCCCCCAGTACCTCCCCAATGAAATCTAAAACCAAAGCTGCCCAGGTCGGAAATGTGTAGGCCAAAGCCGAGCTGGGATAAGGTTTTGCAGACTCCCCAAAGCCAATCAAATCTAGGGCATACACCCGGGCCGACGCCGCCAATACGGAAATATTTTTGCGCCAATGGAGACTCGAAGCCCCAAAGCCATGAATTAAAATCACTGCGGGGCCCGTTTCCCCAGCCTGGCGATAACAAATTTGCTGCCCCCGCCATTCCCAAACCCGGGGTTGTACCAGAGAGTTTACCGTTGAAACTGCCATCAAGCCCCCCGTCCAATTTGAGCTCCCAACAACCGCGAGAGGGCAATTTCAATGGTTCGTAGTAGAAATAACCCCTGCTGGGCCTGGAGGGATTGTCCCATGGGGCGCACCAAAATCGTAAACATGCCCAAACGGTTACCCGCCAACACATCGGTAAAGACTCGATCCCCAACCATCGCCACTTGTTCTGTGGGTAAGTTCATTGCGGTCAGGGCCTGGCGAAGTTTCCGGCGAGAAGGTTTAGCGGCTCCCATCAAAAACGGCACCCCCAAGGTCTCGGCGATGCGCCTAATTCGCCCATGATTAAGATTATTGCTGACCAACCACAGATCCACCTGAAGTTTGATTTGGGTTAACCAGGCCATGACTTCTGGGGATACATCCTGCTCCCATGTGGGTACCAAGGTATCATCCACATCTAGAATCAAGCCCTTTAAACCATGCTCCAACAATAGGGCTGGGGTAATCAACAGCACACTATCTTTCAAAATTAAATCTGGCTGTAGCAGGGTGGCCAGGAAGGGCTGATTCATCACCAGAGTCCTAAAGTCTTAAAAGCAACAGGCGGAGCAGGGGTACAACAGACCACCACAAAGCATCAAAACCTATTCATCCCAGGTGTCATCATCATCCCCTGTCCAATCTACTAAATGTTTTTCTAAATGCTCTTCAATTAGGGGTTGAATGTGTTGAAAATCCTGAGGGGATAATACTTCTGGCTCATGACCAGGACGGAGACGGGCCACAAATAGCATTGGACTCAGGGGCATATAGATTAAGTACTGGTTGTCTTGATGGAAAAAGGGATGTCCCAACAGTTGATATTCTTCTTCCTGGGTTCCAGCGGTGTCTTCCATTTCCAGGTTAATGATTTCCGTTTCCCCAGTCAGTGGTACTTCCCCCTCGACAGTTAAGGAAAACGCCGATTGCTTCAGGATCAAATTTTGTTCCGCCAAAATGGCTTTGGCCACATCAAAGATTGCATCAATTTCCTCATCCATCAGGGGCAAGAGGGTTTCTTCTTCCTCGTCCTCAGCAATAACAGAGAAAATTTCCACGGGGTAATCAAGGGGTTGCAGGAGGGCATATTCCTGACCACTAAATTTCAAACTAAATTCAATGACACAATCGAGAGCTCGGCCAAATTCATCCGTTAGGGTAACTTGGGGGCGGTCTTGTTCTGGCTCACTGGATTCCCAATTGGAAGAATTATTTTGACCGAGGTTATTTTGACCCATGATGAACCGAGTTTAGTTGCCTATGGCTACGAAGCATAGCATTTGCCCGTCACCCCTGATCGTTGTTGATCAAGCCATTGTTGCAGAATAATTGCTGCGGCTCGACTATCCACCGTTTGATGGGCTGGTATTTTTTGGTGTCGTCGATAGCCCGCCTGTCTCAAAGATTCCGTTGCCTGGTAAGAGGTTAAGCGTTCATCAATATAAACCACTGGTAAATTCAATGCCTGGCCGAGACGTTCGCCCCAATGAAGCACCCGTTTGGCCTGGCTACCCAATTCCCCAGCCATAGTGTAGGGCAACCCAATAACCAGGTTCTCTACAGCTCGATCACAACAAATTTGCTGAATGTAGGCCACATCTTCACCAAAGGAACGATGCAACAGTGTATCCAGGCCAAAGGCAATTAAGCCCAACTGATCACAGGCAGCCAAGCCAATTCGCTTACGTCCATAATCCAGGCCTAGGGCCGACACCATGCACTAGGCTTCCAAGGGATAGACACTCACCCGTTTCCGGCTTTTACCAAATCGCTCGAAGGTTACCACTCCATCCTGGGTTGCGAATAGGGTGTCGTCACTGCCCCGACCAACATTGAGTCCAGGGTGAACCTTAGTCCCCCGTTGCCGCACGAGGATATTTCCGGCCCGAACCACCTGCCCACCAAAGCGTTTAACGCCAAGGCGCTGGGCATTAGAATCACGACCGTTACGAGTGCTGCCTGTACCTTTCTTGTGTGCCATGGTGAAGTTCTCTTTAATGTCTCAACAAGTCTACAAAGTTAATCCTGAACCAAATCGCAGCCCAGGGCTAGGCCGTTACAGCAGCCGGAGCTTCAGAGGACAATAATTCCCCATTGACCGAAATTCCAGTCACCATAATTCGGGTCAACTCTTGCCGATGCCCTTGTTTTTTGCGAGTTTTTTTCTTGGGGCGCATTTTGTAAACAATGATTTTTGGCCCCCGAAGGTGCTGCATCACCACCGCCTCGACGACGGCCCCAGACACTGTTGGCTGACCCACGATCACACCGGCATCGGACTGGATTAGCAGAACTTGATCCAGGGTAACTGCATCTTCAGGTTCAGCCGCAATCCGATCTACGTCATAGAATCGACCGGGTTCGACACGCAGTTGTTTTCCACTGGTCGCAACAATTGCATAGGGCATAGGTAAGGACTCCAAGGTTTTGCCGTGCAGGTGCGTTGATGTCCCATCAAAGGTCAAGAACGACTTACTACCTGATCCGTGCTCATCCACAAATAGTGACAATTTATTATCATAATTCTGCTGAGCTCCCCCTGTCAAACTTAAAAAGGAATTCCCAGGCCTGGAATTTAGTTACCCCCGCCTCTGGAGCCTGGCCACCCGAGGGTTGACAAAATGACGCCGTCCCATGGACAAGGTGACAAAGAATACCTATACTGATAGTCTAAAATTTGCCTTTGCGTTGAGAGCCCCCCCAGGAGGTCAGCATTTCTGAGCCATTGTCCCTCACGGTAAGTTTACGAGGCACCCGCGAGCTGAGAGATAACATCCAACTGTTTCGCCTCACTGGTTTGATTGATGCCTTTTCGGAGCCAGCCTTTCGGAAGGTTTTGACCAAGTGCATTGAGGAGGGGCCTGAGCATCTGGTTTTGGATTTGTCAAAAATTGAATTCATTGACAGCTCCGGCCTGGGAGTTCTAGTGCAGTTAGCCAAGAAGGTTCAAGAAGGTGGGGGCACTCTGCAAATTGTCAGTAACCCTCGGGTCACCCAAACCGTTAAACTGGTGCGGCTGGAAAAATTTCTCTCTCTGCAACCGGACTTAACTACAGCCCTTGAAAATATTACAGCGGGCTCCTCTGACAAGTAAGTTTAGGTCCCGCAATTACTAGGAATGTTTCCCACACTGGCCTTTCTACAGTGGGTACCGGACTATGGCACTGACTGGTCATCAACTCTTCATTCCCAGGCCTGGCCAAGGGGCAACGGTCACCGTTCATACCACCGCCGCCTTAGCCTATTTGGGAGATAGCATTTACGAGTTATTTATTCGTTCTCTTCTGTTGGAGCCACCGCGGCGAATTCGCGATTACCATCACTTGGTGGTGCAGCACGTTAAAGCCGAGTCCCAGTCCCAGTATTTAGAAAAACTCCTGCAGTATTTGACACCGGATGAATTAGACATTCTGCGTCAAGGTCGAAATGCCGCCAGCACTGGTCCTAAACGAGTCTCAGCCCAAATTTATCAACAGGCCACCAGCCTCGAAACCCTTTTGGGCCACCTCTACATTGCAGATCCCGAACGTCTGACAGAAATTTTACTGCTGCTCCAGTCCGAGATATTAGCCCAGGCCATCCCCTAGAGATTCCAGGATGATCCCGAATTAAATCTGGATATTTAGCCCGACACCAAGATTTACCGAGTTAATCATTGTTGCAAGGGTGGTCAAATTTGGCCGCAAACAAAATCCAAAGACTAGATTGAAAGAGACGACTGGGAGACGTGCATCCTATGAACTTATTGGATCAACTGCGCCAAATGACCGTTGTGGTTGCGGATACCGGGGATATCCAGGCCATTGAACAATTCACCCCTCGGGATGCCACCACCAACCCCTCCCTGATTACTGCGGCGGCCCAAATGCCCGAGTACCAGGCCATTGTTGATGAAACCTTACTCCAGGCCAAAGCTGATCTGGGTTCGGGAGCATCGGAAAAAGAGATCACGTCCCTGGCTTTTGATCGCTTAGCGGTGGCCTTTGGCCTCAAGATTTTGCAGATTATTCCCGGCCGTGTTTCAACAGAAGTGGATGCCCGTCTTTCCTATGACACCGAAGCAACCATCAAAAAAGCCCGGGACCTTATTGGTCAATACGCAGCGGCGGGGGTGGGGACAGATCGGGTGTTGATCAAGATTGCTTCAACCTGGGAAGGCATTAAGGCAGCGGAAGTTTTAGAGAAAGAGGGGATTCACTGCAATCTAACCCTTCTGTTTGGGTTACACCAGGCCATTGCCTGTGCTGAAGCGGGGGTCACCCTGATTTCACCGTTTGTCGGGCGAATTTTGGATTGGTACAAGAAAAGCACAGGTCGGGAGAGCTATGAGCCCCAGGAGGATCCCGGTGTCGTCTCGGTCACAACCATTTACAACTACTACAAAAAATTTGGTTATGCCACGGAAGTCATGGGGGCCAGTTTCCGCAATCTTGGCGAAATTACCGAGTTAGCGGGCTGTGATCTGCTAACCATCTCCCCAGCGTTGTTGGCCCAACTGCAGTCCACCGAGGCCGAACTCCCTCGAAAACTGGATGCCTCAAAAGCAGCAACCATGGACATTAGCCGGATTGCTATGGATTTGGATCAGTTTAACGCCATGCATGCCGCCGATCCCATGGCTACTGAAAAGCTGGATGAGGGAATTAAAGGATTCACCAAGGCCCTGGAAACCCTGGAGGATCTCCTTGCTCGCCGGATGCACCGCCTAGAGGGAGAAGCCGCCCTCACCCACGCCACAGAGGATATTTTTCACGTCTATGACCTGGATGGAGATGGCATTATTACCCGCGAAGAGTGGCTGGGAACCGATGCTGTTTTTGATGCCCTAGACACCAATCAGGATGGGAAAGTCACCCCTGAAGAAATTGGGGCGGGCCTGGGGGTCGTGCTGCATTTGGCCAAAGTCGGCTAACCTAAATTTCCTGTGATTTGAGGGCGTGGGCCTGTAAATCCTCAAGATCAATCACCTCTAAGGCTGCGGCATGGGTTGCTTCTAAAATTACCGGCGGGGCCACGCCCATGACAAACGCCTCTTGCCAGCGACTTGCACATAGGCACCAACGATCACCGGGTTTTAGGCCTGGGAAATTGAAGTGGAGTGCCGGAGTCGAGAGATCGTTACCTTGGGCCTTTGTATAGTTCAAAAAGGCGGGGGTAACTTGGGCACAAACCACATGCACTCCCCGATCATCCGGCCCCGTTTCGCAATATCCGGTGCGATAAAATCCGGTCATGGGATTTGCACAACAGGACTGTAGCGGTGTCCCTAAAACATTAAGGGAAACATTACGGTTAGGGGCTGAGGGGATTCCACTGGTCATAGTTCACGTCCTTGGCCTGGAGTTGGATGCCGAGATCCTAACCAGGGAGCGCAAAACTCACAAGCATTGGAGCACCAATCCTAATACCCACTGCTTTATAGAAAATGAATTGCCTTACCATGGGAATGATTTAATTTAAATTTGGAATGTCTTAAATGACAGCGGGTTTACTGGAGTTGGCGTTAATCCTCATCTTGATTATTGCTAACGGAATTTTTTCAGGTTCGGAAATTGCCCTCATCTCAGCCCGCAAAGTCCGATTGGAAAATTTAATTAAATCGGGTCAACGTGGAGCTAGCATTGCCTTAAAACTTGCCAATGATCCCAATGACTTTCTCTCCACCGTTCAGATTGGCATCACTTTAATTGGAGTCTTGAGTGGGGCTATTGCTGGTGCCACAATTGCCAAACGTCTTGCAGACCTCTTAGCCCAAGTACCTCTTTTGCAGGGACAAAGTGAAGCATTAGGGGTGGGGATTATGGTCACGATTATTACCTACCTGTCACTGGTGATTGGTGAACTTGTGCCCAAACGAATTGCCCTAAACAACCCGGAACAAATAGCCTGTACCGTTGCTAAACCCATGCGCTGGCTGTCCCGTTTGACTTCTCCTTTGGTGTATGTACTCAGTTCTTCTACAGAAGCCATTGTCCGAATTCTCGGAATTCAAGACTCAAATGCACCCAATGTCACGGAAGAAGAGATTAAAGTCTTGATTCGCCAAGGCACCGAGTCGGGGATGTTTGAAGAATCTGAGCAGGAAATGGTGGAGCGGGTGTTTCGTTTAGCAGATCGCTCGATTAAGTCCTTAATGACACCACGGACAGAGATCGTCTGGCTCAACAGCAAGTCCCCACTAGAGGAAAACTTAGCTTTAATTAGCAATAGCAACCATTCTCGGTTTCCACTGGGGGATGGCACCCTTGATGACTGTAGGGGCATTATTCGGGGTAGTCGTTTCCTGGCAAGTTATTTAAGTGATCACAACATTAATCTAATTGCCTTAGCCCAACCTCCCCTTTATGTTGCCGAAAGTACACCGGCGCTCCATGTTTTAGAGCAGTTTCAACAATCGGGAATGCACACGGCTTTGGTCACTGATGAATACGGCGGGATTGAGGGCCTGGTGACGCTCACGGATTTAATGGAAGGGATTGTTGGGGATTTACCCTCCGCCGAAACCGCCGATGAACCGATGGCCGTTCAGCGGGACGATGGCTCCTGGCTATTTGATGGCCTCCTTTCCATAGATGAATTTAGAACGATCCTTGATGATTATGCTCTGCCAGAAATGGGAACTCAGTACCATACCCTTGGAGGGTTTGTGATGCACTCTGTGATGCATATTCCCCGGGTCGGTGAGCATTTTGAGTGGGGCGGTTTACGCTTTGAGGTGGTGGATATGGATGACAAACGGGTGGATAAGATTTTGGTCACGCCGCTGTCATTCAAGTGAGTTGGATCATGCTTTAGGTATAACTTGTTACATTTAGAGGGTTAACTGGCTGGAATAGCATGTATTCATAGAATAAAATCTATTACTATAAAAAACTTTACCTATGCTTAATCATGCCTTTTGAGGGGCGAGGCTATTGATCGTGACAGTAATTGGTGTTATGGTTTTTTCATGGTTGATTTAGGTAGCCTAGCTGAATCAGATTCAAGATGGTCTCTTGAAGAATTTGTCGAAGTTGCCAATCACTACTTAGAACAAGTTTTATCGCAACTTAATCAGGAGGACGCAAAAAAACGTTTCCGGGAGCCAGTCACCGCTCGGCTGGTACGCTACTATGCCTCTCAAAGTTTAATCGATAAACCAGAGAAGGTTGGTCGTGAAGTTCGTTATAGCTATCGTCATCTGCTGCAGATTCTTGTTTGTCGGTGTCTTTTTATTCAAGGCCAGACGATTCAAGCCATTCAGGAAATAACTCTTGCTTTCTCCAATGATGAGCTAGATAAAATTCTGAAGAATGTCAGTCAAAAATCAGGAGTAAGTGCTGGTTCAGTTGTAGGACTTGGACTCCTCGGTGCTGCAGGGCTGATAACTCCCTTAGCATTTTTAGGTGGTGGGGCATTGGCTGTAGGTGGATTAGCTGCTGGAGCCTCATTGATTCAAGCCCGTAGAAAAACTAACTTCAGTGATGCCACTGAATTTGAACTGAAACCAGGCCTGACGTTGAAAATTGACAAGGATTTTGATTACCCCAAAACACAGGAGGACTATCAAAAGTTAATTAATCAAATTAATCCACTCATTATTGCGATTCTCAATCCCGACCAAGATTTAGAGTAACCAAACTCTCAGGTATAAACAGCTTAGAAAATTGCACATTTCTTTATGTGTAAGTAGATTCTTGTATGAAATTTTTGGAGATATTCAATGACTTCTTATATTGTGCATGATGAAGACGACAACAATCCCATAAATAGCCTGTTGAATTGGGTGATTGATGCCGCTGTCAATGGTTTTGGGCCAATTCCTTCCGCTGAAGAAGCTGCTAGGCATTACCGGGATACCAACTCAAGCATTGAAGACGCTATTAATAGTCTAATTGGTTGGCGGACAACTTATGGAGCAAGTGTTGGCTTTGTCACTGGTTTAGGTGGTTTACCAGCTTTACCCTTTGGTATTGCGGGCAGTTTAGCTTCTTCCTATGCATTGGGTGCTAGCACAGCGGCCACAATTGCCTGCTTGCGTGGGTACAATCCCCATTCAAATGAAGTTAAAACTCTGATTTTACTTTGCCTCATTGGTGAAGCTGGAGAAGAGATATTACGTCAAGCAGGGATTCAGGTAGGCAAGGTTGTTCTTAAAAAAGTTATTCAAGGAATTCCCGGAAAGGTTTTCATTGAGATTAACAAAAAGGTGGGATTTAGGTTAATGACCAAAGCTGGAGAAAAAGGGATTGTCAACTTAATGAAATTTGTTCCAATTGCTGGAGGTATAGTTGGGGCTGCATTTGATGGAATTTTCGTAAATCTTTGTGGGGGTATGGCGAAAAAATTCTTTCCCAGTGATGGTGATGGCTCTGGAGGCTCTGGGGCAAAAGTTAACCGGAAACCTAAAAACCCAACTTCATTTGGTACGGCTGAGATTGAGATCGTTTAGTTGTAAACCCACTATTTCTTGATTATGGAGCTTGAAGATTATGAAACTTGAAGATGTCGCTAAGAATGTAGCTTCTTCTGTTGTTGATCATGCAATTCAAAAAAACACTGGAGTTGACGTAAAAATGGTGAAGGAAGTTGGAAAAAGTGTTGTTGGCGCTGGGGCGGCTGTAACTGCGGCATCTAGTCTGACGGTGGCTGCAACCTCTGGGGCTGGGATTACTTCTGGTCTTGCAGCAGCAGGAGGTGTTGTTGGGGGAGGAATGGCGGCCGGGCCGGCTGTCTTAGCTGCTGGGCCTGCTTATCTTGGAGCACAAGCAATTAATCATGTCATGTTCAAAGATGAACCAAACTTACCAAATCAAGAACGAGAGGCCCGAAACGCAGCACGGGTAGCAACTAACTTGGGCGCAACGGCTGGAGTTATTGGAGCAGGAGCGGTAACGGTGGCTGGTGGGGCCTCTGGGGCAGCAATCATGGGAACTTTAGCAACAGTTGGGGGTGCTGTTGGCGGTGGAGCAATTGCAGGAACAGTTATTATTGCTGCTGCTCCGATTGCCGTTGCTGGAGCTATTGGCTATGGTATTTATAAATTGTGGGGCGGGCGGTAAACCTTAAATTTACTGAAGGAAGTATTGCTAAGTCCACTAAATATACCTAGAACGGAAATAGTATCTTTTGATCGTAGTAGTACTTCCTTTTTTCTCTACATTTTGCTGCTTCAACTGAGGATATTTACTCATCATGTCAAGGGAAAAACAAAAAAATACAGACGTTCTTAAGGGCAAAGAGTAGTTAAAAGAACATTGGTCTCAGAATTCGGTAAAAACCCTTGATTGGGAGATTGAGGTATTGCTTAATTAATTTAGATAAGAGGCATTAAACCTATCATGTTTGGAACAAAACGCAAAACAGAACCAGACCCAAGAGTTAAGCAGCAACTAGATGCATTGGGTATCAGTTATGAATTAAATGAAGACGCATCTTATTCTGTCGGGTTTGAATTAGAAGATGGCCGGGCTCAGCAAGCCTTTATCGAGTCTGAAACCTCCATGCTTGGTGAGTTTGAAATTAGAGAAGTTTGGTCTGTTGCTTACATTTCTGAAGGCCCATTAGATGCAGAATTAGCCAATTACTTACTGCATCAAAATTCACTATTGACTATCGGGGCCTGGCAATTGGTTCAACTAAGTCCAGATGAATTTGCAGTTGCTTATTCCAACAAAATTATTGCTGATTGTGATCCCGATGCATTGGCTGCTAGTCTGACCGTTGTTCTCAATATTGCCGATGAGCTAGAGAAGAACCTTGATATTGGTGATCAGTTTTAATTTTTGCAAATTTTTGTCTATGAAAACTGTACTCTCCTTGTGTGGTGCGATATTCCTAACCTCGGCTTCCGGCCTGGCCTGGGTTTCGTCTGCTGGGGCTGTTCCGGTGAATGCTGCACTCATGGCTCAGTCTTCTGCTCCAACAACGTCTTTAACCAAAATTGATGCCAATCAGATCGCGATTCAAATTAAGAAAGGTGATTTTTCTTGGCATGGAACCTTATCTCGTACCTATGGGGATTTGTTTGGTGGGACGGATGGACAAGTGCGCGTCAACTATGACTCAAAAACGGGTCGCGTTGTGGTGATTGATGATACTACGGGTGATGAGTTTTATAACTATATCTACCGTGCCCCAGCAAGTAGTAATCAACATCCCAGTACAACCCCGAAAACGGTAATGCAGCCAACCAGTGCCGATGCCTTTATGGTGGAGATTACGGAAGGAGAGTTTAAGTTTCGTGGCCCCCTGACTCGGAGTTCTGGCAATGTATTTATTGGTTCGGATGGCCGGGTGCGGATAATTTACGACAAAAATGCTAGCCGGATTGTGGTGATTAATGTGGTGACAGGGACTGAATTTTACAATTACAGCTATACCTATCGCTAAAGTCCTTGGCCTGGGCTAATTGTGGCGAAATTTCACGAATAGGGATGCGAGGAACTTGGTTATCAACCTTGAGAATAAGATCGTTACCCTCAAACTCCAGGGCCTGGACATGGTGAAACTTGGCCATTAATTTCCCTTTAAGTATCCATTCCAGGCCTCAGCTATTTCATCACAATGTCTCCATCTGATGTTCTATCAATAATTCAGGAGCCACAACACAATTAAACAGCGGCAACGGTCTTGGCCTGGCGGGTGATCGGGTGGATATTTTGAAGTGCCAAAAGGATACTAATAAGCTACAGAGCGAGCGGAATCACTCAGTCATGCCTCTAAAGTTCTCTGGTTTAGTTTTGCCAATAAACAAAGATAGACCTCTCGGCGAGACGGAAAATTTCGCCTCTATCCCCTAATCCAGATTCACGATAGGCAGGCTGTCCATTCTGGTCTGTATACTTGTTTGGTTCATTGCCAACTGGGGTTAGGTCATAGCGTGTGCCATCGGGCAGTCTAATGCTGACAAATCCCTGGCGTTGGGAAAAGGCACAAGGAACTGTAAAGGCAACTCGATCTTCACCTTTATGATAAACATCACAACGAGCTTTGACTGTATCGGCCTGGGCAGATAAACCAATAGCCATGGAGGAAATAGCTAGTGTCATTACAAAAAGTGTATTTGGAGCCTTCATTGATTAATATTTCACTCTAATTGTATGTTCGTAATTATATATAATTAAATGGAAATCAAAAAACAAAACTCACTCAATTCATGAAATTTATCAATCGTCGTTGTGCATGTTTACGGAAAGATTAAGAAATTGCAAAAATTCCTATTTTGTGATGTGTTAAATTCTGAGTAAAATACTGGGAGTCTCAAGGCGGTTCATACCAGGCCTGGATATTGCTTTTAAGTCTCTATTTTCGGCTGAAGTGTTGAGTTTCTTAGTTACACTATTGGCCTGGTTAACTGATTGAATCGCTTCTAAAAAGGGGTTTGGGAGATGCTATGGTCATACTCCTGGGGCTGCTATAGGGGTCAAGCTATTTACTCGTGAAATCTGAGTGTGGCTGTATCCAGGCCTGGGTAGATTGCGAGATGTTAGTTCTAAAACTCATTGCTCGTAATTACTTTTAGAGCTTCTTCTACATTTAAGGAGTTTAAAGCTTAGAAATGGATAATTTTTGAGCTATTTTGTAATCCCCTGATAATAAATAGATCGCTCCTCTGAGTTGGACTGGGCTAATCGGTAGGAAATTTTATGGATACGAATGGGAGGAACTTGGTCATCAAACTTGAGAATGAGATCGTCTCCCTCAAACTCTAAGGCCTGGACATGGTGAAACTTAGTCATTATGTTCCCTTTAAGTATCCATTCCAGGCCTCAGCTATTTCATCACAATGTCTCCATCTAATGTTCTATCAATAATTCAGTAGCCACAACATAATTAAACAGCGGCAACGGTCTTGGCCTGGCGAGAGAACTCTAAGCGTTCAGTATCTCCAACTGTGACTTGAATTGTATCGCCATCATGGTAGTCTCCCCGGAGAATTCCCTTAGCAATTTGAGTTTCTAACTGTTGCTGGATCGCTCGTTTCAGCGGTCGGGCCCCATACACTGGGTCGTAACCAACTTCCGCCAAGAAATCTAAAGCCTCCGGGGAGAGATTGAGGGACATTTTCCGATCTTGGAGGCGTTTTTCTAAACGGTTGACTTGAATTTTAATGATTTCCCGAAGTTGCTCTTTTTTGAGGCTGTGGAAAATAATAAATTCATCCACCCGATTCAGAAATTCTGGCCGGAAGTGAGAGCGCATTGAGTCAACCACCCGCTCGCGCATTTCTCCATAACGTGAATCGTCTCCAGCCACGTCCAAGATAAATTGTGAGCCGATGTTGCTAGTCATGATCAAAATCGTGTTCTTGAAGTCCACGGTTCGACCTTGAGCATCGGTGACACGCCCATCATCGAGGATTTGCAAAAAGACATTAAACACATCGGGGTGAGCTTTTTCAATTTCATCAAACAAGACCACAGCATAGGGACGGCGGCGAATGGCTTCGGTCAGTTGGCCACCTTCGTCATAACCCACATAGCCCGGAGGCGCACCAATCAAGCGGGAAACAGCGTGTTTTTCCATGTACTCGGACATATCAATCCGCACCATCGCTTCTTCCGTATCAAACAGATAGGCGGCCAGGGCTTTAGCTAATTCTGTTTTTCCAACACCCGTGGGGCCAAGGAAAATAAAGCTGGCAATGGGACGATTGGGATCTGATAACCCCGCCCGAGAACGTTGAATCGCATCGGCAACTGCTGTGACTGCTTCATCTTGGCCTACGACCCGTTGATGGAGTTCGGCTTCCAGGTTCAAGAGCTTTTGCATTTCCGATTCAACAAGTTTGCTGATGGGAATTCCTGTCCATTTGGAGATGATTTCGGCAATATCTGATTCCGTCACTTCATCCCGTAACAGGGAATGGCCACCTGACTGAGATTGGGTGAGTCCAGTTTCGGTTTCATCCAGTTTTTTGTGCAGTTCGGTTAACTTTCCATACTTCAACTCAGCCGCACGATTGAGGTCATAGTTTCGCTCGGCCTGCTGAATTTCAATATTGAGTTTATCAATTTCCTCTTTAATGGATTGAAGTTGATCAATAACTTGCTTTTCACCTTGCCACTGGGTATTTAATTGGGCCTGGTCTTCTTTGAGGTTTGCCAGTTCTTTTTCCAAACGTTCTAATCGTTCCCGTGAAGCTGCTGACGTTTCTTTTTGCAGGGATAAGCGCTCCATTTCCATCTGGAGAATTCTTCGATCAATTTCATCCAGTTCTTCGGGTTTGGAGGTAATTTCCATCTTTAACTTGGCCGCTGCTTCATCCACTAAATCAATGGCTTTGTCGGGCAAGAATCGGTCGGAAATATACCGCGTTGAGAGAGTTGCTGCAGCCACCAAAGCACTGTCAGAAATTTTGACCCCGTGGTGGACTTCATAGCGTTCCTTTAGGCCGCGCAAAATCGAAATGGTGTCTTCAATGCTGGGTTGATCCACATAGACTTGTTGGAAACGGCGTTCCAGGGCAGCATCTTTTTCGATATATTTGCGGTATTCATCAAGAGTAGTCGCCCCAATACAGCGCAGTTCTCCCCTGGCCAACATTGGTTTGAGGAGGTTTCCGGCATCCATTGCCCCCTGCGTCGCTCCAGCCCCAACCACAGTATGAATTTCATCAATAAAAAGAATAATTTGCCCATTGGATTCAGTCACTTCTTTTAAAACTGCCTTCAGCCGCTCTTCAAATTCCCCCCGGTATTTGGCTCCAGCAATTAAAGACCCCATATCCAATGCAATCAACTGACGGTCGCGCAACGATTCGGGGACATCACGGGCAATAATGCGCTGGGCCAGGCCCTCGGCAATGGCAGTTTTACCCACCCCTGGTTCGCCAATCAGAACAGGATTATTTTTTGTTCGACGAGAAAGTATTTGGATCGTGCGGCGAATTTCATCATCTCGGCCAATCACGGGGTCTAATTTCCCTTGTCGGGCCAATAGGGTTAAATCACGACCGTATTTTTCCAGTGACGCATATTTTCCTTCCGGGTTTTGGTCGGTAACTTTTTGGCTGCCCCGAATTTGTTGAATCGTGTCTTTGAGTTTTTTCTCATCCAGGCCAGCTTCGAGCAATAAGGCCTTCCCAAACCGCGTATCTTGGGCATAGGCGAGAACTAAGTGTTCAATGGAGATAAATTCATCGCCAAATTGTTTCCGGAGATTATCAGCTTGATCCAGTAATTTATCTAAGCTGCTGCCGAGATAAACAGAACTGGCGGGGGTGCTGAGCTTGGCCTGGCGATTGATAAATTCTTCGGTACGATCCCGCAGGCGTTGGACATTAGCTCCGGCTTTGGAAAAAATGCTACTGGCCAGGCCATCTTCTTCTAACAGGGCCGCCATCAAGTGTTCAGATTCTATTTGTTGCTGCTGGGCCTGTTTAACAAGGTCGGGAGTGCGGGCGAGGGCTTGCCAGGCCTTTTCGGTAAATTGATTTGGGTTATTGGGTTGCATGGGTTGTTAGCTCGCAAAGGGGTGAGGAGTTATAAAGTAAGAAGATAAATATTTTTTCTGTCTAATGTCATTGTAGGAAAGCCGGGGCCTGGGGCTTGATACGGTCTTTACCCAATTTGCGGCGGGATTCCCTAAAGGACTTGAATTTCGGATCAATACCGTTCACCTAAAGCTCAATCAGTCCGGTTCCCCATAAAAAAAGGGCTGCCAGAATCTATCCGACATACCCTAATTTCATGTTTTAAATTTAGCTGTGGATCGTCTCTACAGAGCGATTAGTAACTCCGGGAGAAGTTATTCCGACGATTACCGCCACCACCAAAGGAACCGCTCCGTTCTTCCCGAGGGCGAGCTTTGTTGACTTTCAGGCTACGGCCCATCCACTCGGCACCATCAAGGGCAGAAATAGCAGCTTCTTCTTCAGCATCGGCATTCATTTCCACAAAGCCAAAACCGCGCATCCGACCCGTTTCCCGATCGGTGGGGAGTTGTACCCGTTTAACACCACCGTATTCAGCAAATACAGAGGTCAAATCAGATTCTGTAACGTCGTAGGAAAGGTTCCCAACGTAAATAGACATTGTTTTCTCCAAAATTTAAGAGTTAAGAGGTAAAGAGCTTGAAATTTCGGAGAGAGGTCTGCCCGTGCAAACGCAAAAACCAGCGATACTAAAAACAAACACTGCAACCGAATAATCTAATCTCAGTTTTTATAGTAGCATTTTCACCTTGGTAAAGCGGTTATCTTCGGGTTAATTCACCCAATCCCATAGACAAAAGATGATTGTTGAATAAATCCCAGGCCTGGGGATGATCCCCTCTAACTGTCAGACCGCAGAGCCACCACAGGGGTTGACTTTGATAACAGCGGGGTTGATCCGTCGCAATTAATCGCGATAAATGTTCACAATTCCAGGCCAAGAGGTTGTAACCCCAGGTTTCAAAAACAATTAGGGCCTGTTTTAAGCGGGCAATCGTCACATCTGGATGAAAGGCAATGGACTCAACCCCCGGAACCGGTTGGGCATCTCGACGACTAAAGACACAAATCCCCAGGCCCGTATCAAACACCTTTTCATCAGACAGGCCAATCCCATAGTGCTTAAAGGGGTCAGCAAAATTACGCCAAATCAACAGTCGGCCATAACGCTGACTCTGGGGTTCTGTGGCTTGGTCTATGGCCTGGAATAGGGACTCAATCCGCCGCGGAGACACAGAATTCCTTAGGACTTGAGGAGAGACGGGTCAATTTGAATGCCGAGGATATTGGCAATCCGTTGGCCGTAGTCGGGATCGGCGCGGAAAAAGTGACAGAGTTGCCGCATTTGAATCTCTTGAGTCGCTCCCCCTAAGGCACCTGCAATGGCCTGGGCTGTGCGATCTTTTTCCCCGTCTGAGAAGATTCGCCATAAATTCCCGGCCTGGGTGTAGTTATCCGGATCTTTTAATTCATAGCGATCGGCCATGACATCCCCAAGGGCCAGGCCGGGTTCACGGTATTCAGGCGCTTCTTTCGGGGCAGACTCGTCACTGTTGGGATAGTAATTGAGACTACTGCCACCAAACCCAGTGGCCATGGCCCCATCCCGTTGATAGTGCATGACTGGACAACGGGGTTGATTCACCGGGAGTTGTTGATAATTGACGCCAATGCGATACCGTTGGGCATCGGGGTAGGACATTAACCGAGCTTGCAGAACTTTATCGGGACTGGGGCCAATGCCAGGGGGAAAGACTGAAGGACTAAAGGCGGCTTGCTCAACTTCGGCAAAATAATTCACCGGATTGCGATTCAGTTCCAGGGTGCCAATTTCCACCAAGGGAAACTCTTTATGGGGCCAAACTTTGGTCAGGTCAAATGGATTCCAGGGAAACTCCTTGGCCTGGGCTTCGGTCATCACTTGAATTTTTACAGCCCATCGGGGAAATTCACCTCGCTCGATGGCATTAAATAAATCCCGTTGGTGAGACTCCCGATCCACCCCGATCAAGTTGGCCGATTCTTCGCCCGTGAGACATTTGACACCCTGCTTGGTTTTGAAATGAATCTTGAACCAGAACCGCTCACCGGCCGCGTTAATGAATGAATACGTGTGACTCCCATAGCCGTTCATGTGCCGATAACTGGCCGGCAACCCCCGATCACTGAACAGAATGGTAATTTGATGCAGGGATTCCGGATTCAGGGACCAAAAATCCCACTGCATATTCCCATCCCGGAGATTGGTTTGGGGGTGGCGTTTTTGGGTATGGATAAAGTTAGCAAACTTGTAGGGATCCCGAATAAAAAAGACAGGGGTATTATTACCGACTAAATCCCAGTTCCCTTCTTCCGTGTAAAACTTGGCCGCAAAGCCCCGGACATCTCGTTCAGCATCCGCCGCCCCTTTTTCGCCTGCCACTGTGGAAAATCGCAGGAAGACTTCTGTTTGCTTGCCCACTTCCCCTAAAAACTTGGCTCGAGTGTATTCCGGCAGAGCTTTAGTCAGGGTAAATGTCCCGTAGGCCCCCGAACCCTTAGCATGAACCACCCGCTCCGGAATCCGCTCCCGGTTGAAGTGTTGCATTTGCTCCAAGAGTTGCACATCCTGCATTAACAGGGGCCCCCGCTCGCCAGCAGTAAGGACGTTTTGACCATCGGCAATCGGGCAACCTGTGGTGGAGGTGAGGTTTTGGGAGTCTGTCATGGGAGGTGCGAGTCCTGCAATGGAAAATGAGTTAGGGGAAAGTTCCAGACCCCAACTACTCTGGTTGATCATCCTAGGGGGAATCACTGGCAAACTGGGTAAATTTTGAGAACTCTTAAGGTTTTCCAGGCCTGGGGAGCGGCGGTAATCAGCTTGTTACAGTAAAGACAAACAGGGGAATTATCAAGAAATGCTGCATCTCACTTGGTTAGATTTAAATACCTGGCTAGTGGAGTTGGATGATTGTCGGATTTTAGTTGATCCGTGGTTCGTTGGGCCAATGACCTTGGGTTTGCCCGCCTGGGCGTTGCGTTTAGATCGACCTCAGCCCCGCCCCATTCCTGAGAACCTGGATTTAGTCTTAATTTCCCAAGGCTTGCCCGACCATGCCCACGCCCCCAGTTTGACCGCGTTAGATCGCCACCTACCCATTATTGGCCCGCCCAGTGCCGCTAATTTAGTCAAAAATTTGGGATTTACAGCCATGACAGTCCTCCAACCTGGGGAAATCTGGCAACTTGAGGATCGGCTCAAAATCCAGGCCACGGTGGGTGCCCCGATTGGGCCGCTGCGGCAGGAAAATGGCTATGTTTTGCGGGCTGGTAGAAGCGGTGACTCCCTCTATTACGAACCCCATGGCTTTCCTGACCCGAATTTAAGCACCTTGGCACCTGTGGATGTGGTAATTACGCCGATGGTGGATGTCTCGTTGCCAGTGATTGGGCCGATTATTGCAGGAGCCAGTCATGGCCTGGAATTAGTCAACTCTCTGCAACCTCAGGTGATTGTCCCCACGGCTGAATTGGGAAATTTACAAGCCTCTGGATTATTGGCCCCCTTGCTCCAGCCCCCGCCCAGTTCCCCCACGCTAATTGAGAAACTGAAAGGTTTAGACCAGGCCCCAAAACTGCTGAAGCTAACCCCAGGCGAACCCACTGCCATCCCCCTAGAGCCGCAACGATTCATCCCTCAGGTCGGCCAGGCCCGCTGACGAATCACCCCTAAACTCTCATCCCGTGACAATTCCCCATTTTCATAGACCAACTCCAGTAGATCTGGGCCATCGGGACTCCAGGGAATAGTTTCGTAGCCAGTTGCAGTTTTGACTAAAGCCAAGCGCCCACGCTTACTGGTTTTACCGGGGTCGGTAATGGGGGTTTTGGCAATGGCTCGGGCCTGGTTGGCAACAATGACTTCACTGCACTTCATCGCAAATTTTTGGGTATCTCGATTGAGTTTTTGCAGCAAACCACCGCCCATGCCAAAGGCTAAGTTACTGGTGCTAAATCCCAGGGCTTCAGTTTTGGCCAAAATTGCCGCAATGCTCTCTGGATTAACCCCATCCCCTTGGATTAAACGCACCGAATTTAAGACCCGATAGCCTTTGGGGTTAACTTCACAGCTAAACCGCGCCGCCAGCTTTTCCAAGGCCTGGGGGACAACTTCTAGGGGATTACCGGAATCTGGGCGAATTATCACCGTGGCTCCAGACTCGATCACCTGTTGACGTAATTGGTCTCCCCAGAGGTGATCAATGGCATGCCACAAATCATAGGAGTCGGACACCACGGCCACCAACGACCCTGGCCTGGCAAATTGCTGGATCATATTGCGATAGGCATCAACTTCCGCCTCCCGGCCCCAGGCCGTGATTGTGGAATGTTCAGCTGCTGGAATTGAGTATCCTGCCATCGGACAATCGTAAAAATCTCGCCCATAGACCAAGGCCTGGACGGTATCTGTTCCAAGAAAATTGACCAAATGGGCCAGGCCACCAATCCCCGCTGACTCACAACTGGACACCCCCCTCGCCCCAAAATCATGGAGTTTAAAGCCAATTTCTGCCTGTGGATCCGTTGCCGTGCGGGCCAAGGAATCATAGATTAGCCGTTTTAGCTGCCAACTTTGGGTCGCCACAGTGATCGGATACCAAACCCGCATCAACAGGGTTTCCAGCCAAGAGACCAGCCAAAATGCCTCTGGATCCGTAGATTCAATCGTCATCAGAACATTGTGAGTTGGAATAACTAAACCTTCTGGGACTGCCTTAATCCGAATTGGGAGCCGCCCATCCCAACGATTGAGAATCAATTCCCATCCTGGTTGGTTAAAGGGGACACCATGGGCCGCAAACATTTCCGCTGCTTCGGTGATCATCCAGGCCTGGAGAGGTTGGGATAAATAACGTTTAAGAATGTATTGCAGGCCAAAAAATAGGGTTTCGGGATAGCGCCCACCCCGGCTTTCCACATAGGCATAGAGTCCAGTGGTTCGAGGCGGATATTGCAACCAATGGCTGGCTTTGTAGGAATCTACATCGAGAATCAAGTTGTAATTCATGGCCTTAACCTCAAAAATAATCGGGAATAATTGGGGATTGAGATCAATTCATCGCCACAGAATCGATCACGGCTGCCTAAATCTGGGGCAACACCGCATTTTCTGGGACTAATTCAAAGCAAATGTTTTGAGTGATTCAGGAATAAAAGCCGTTACACCTTGCTGACAAAATGCTGAATGATTTGAAAGTGGTCTTCAAAAAACTGATCTTCCTGGGCATAGAGATCCGCCAGGGACATCCACCAGGCCCGGGCCGCATCATCCCCACCTTTCACAGGAGGCAACTCACCCCCCTTTAACTGAATCAAGTAGGCATGGGTAATCGTCCGCCCTCGTAATGAGCGATTGGGATTATCAAACACATGGGAGTCAATCACAGATCCCCGTAAAACCGGCAGCGGGACCTTGAGGCGGGTTTCCTCTTTCAGCTCGCGTAACATCCCATCTAAAAGCGTTTCATCCGACTGCACAAAGCCCCCCGGTAAGGCAATTTGCCCCAGGCCTGGCCGCGCTTTTCGCCGCACCACTAGAATATGTCCGGCCTGGAGAACCACAGCATCAACGGTGACAAAGGTGGGGGGATAGGGTGCCACTGACCAGGCCTGGAAGTAAGCTTGCAAAAATTGATATTCTGCCACCAGGGCCTGGTATTTTTCTGTTTTTTCGAATTCCCCTAAAAAATCCGCCACGGGGCCTGGGACTTGGTTGAGATAGTCCGTGGTTTCTCCCGCAAAGTAGGCCTGGCGAATTGCCGTTGAATGTAAATCTGCATAGCCCCCGGTCTCGAAATAATCCCATTGGGGAAACAGGTTCAGATAATAGGAGGTGGAATCCTTGTGGTGGCCAAAAACAACGATGGAATGGCTGCCCCGGGTAATTTCTAAGACCTGCTGTTGAACCGCTGCCAACCAAAGATTGTCGCTGTAGAGCCAATCCCGAATCTTAAGAAAATGAACTCGCGTTTGAGCTTCAGGGGGCAGGCAATGACGGATCATCTCCAACCTCTCATCAGCAGACCAGGGGTTCCGAATGTCTGTTGCAACCCGATGACTACCGATGATGAGGATTACATGCTCAGCTTTTTCGAGGGCCAGCTTTAGGGTCTGAAGATGCCCAAGATGGAACGGTTGAAACCGGCCAATATAAATGCCGTGCTGATATTCTTTTTTCACACCAGACTCCCTGGATAATTAACTTCTCTCTCCGAGAATGAGCTGATTATAGTAATAATTACCAAAAGTCGTCAAGGGTTATTTCTGTCCCCTGCCAGCGTAGGATGAACAATTAGCCCTAGGGCTGCCAAATTAGTTTTCGTTGGGAAAGGTGGGCGCGTGACAACAGCATGGGTGTTTCCCGGCCAGGGTTCACAACAGGTGGGCATGGGATTGGAGCTTTGGGAAACAGAACTGGGAGAACAACGCTTAACAGAAGCCTCGGAAATCTTGGGGTGGTCTGTTGCGGCTCAATGCCAGGCCCCGCTGGAGGAACTCTCCCAAACCCAATTTACCCAGCCCTGTTTGTACGTGGTGGAAACCGTTTTGGCAGACCTAGCCCAGGCCAAGGGATTAACATCAAATTTTGTTGCTGGTCATAGCCTCGGAGAATACGTCGCCCTCTACGCGGCCGGAGTGTTTGACTTTGTCACAGGATTAAAGCTGGTGCAAAAACGCTCTCAACTTATGAGCCAGACCGCTAACGGGACGATGGTGGCCCTGATTGGCTTTGACCGGGAACAACTCGATGCGGCTGTTGCAGGCAATGATCACGTAGTCTTGGCTAACGATAACCACCCTGGGCAAGTCGTGATTTCGGGTGAGAAAACGGCGGTGGATCAGTTATTGAGCCAAATCAAGGTTAAGCGAGCCGTTCCTTTACCGGTGAGTGGCGCATTTCATTCCCCGTTGATGGCCCCAGCTGCAGCAGAATTTAATCAGGTTCTCGAGTCTGTTCCCTTTGTCCCAGCGCAAGTTCCTGTCCTTTCCAATGTCGATCCTCAACCCAGTATCGAAGCTGAAACCTTAAAAACTCGACTTATGGCCCAAATGACCGGCTCGGTGCGCTGGCGCGAAACCTGTAAGAATTTGGCCAGTTTAGGAGTGACTCAGGTGATTGAATTGGGGCCGGGGAATGTTCTCACGGGCCTGGTTAAACGCTGTGCTCCCGAACTGGGCCTGGTTAACGTCACGGGCCTGGATGATTTAGCTGCCCTCTGAGGGTTTCCGTCTCAATGATCACCAAGTACCGCGAACGGGAACCCAAACTCAGCCTCGCCCTCTATCACCTGTTCAAGTGGTCTGTGGTCGCCCCCCTGTTTCATACCTACTTTCGCGGCAAAATCGTTGATGCCCAGCGTGTACCCCAACGTGGCCCCCTAATCATTGTCAGTAACCATGCCAGCTATTTTGATCCCCCATTGCTGTCCAATGCGGTTCGTCGTCCGGTTGCGTTTATGGCCAAGGCGGAACTGTTTAAAATTCCCGTTTTGAATCAACTAATTCGCTGGTACGGGGCCTATCCAGTACAACGCGGAGCCAGGGATCGCAGTGCCATTCGAGCCGCGCACCAGGCCTTGAGCCAAGGTTGGAGTGTGGGCATTTTCTTAACTGGGACTCGGACTCAAGATGGCCGCATTGACCAGGCCAAGCTAGGAGCTGCGTTAATTGCCGCTCAGACCCAAGTCCCACTATTGCCTGTGTGTTTGTGGGGAACGGAGGAAATCCTGAGTCGTGGCGCCATTCCCAGACCTGTGCCAATTACCGTTCGGATCGGTGAATTAATTCCTCCTCCACAGAATTCAGAGCGGACAGAACTTGAGGGTGTTACCCAGGCCTGTGTTGAGCAAATCCATGGCCTGCATCGGCTTGGACGTTAAAAGCAAGCCAGGGAAAAGCCAGACTCTAATCTTGGGATTACGCCCCAATTGGCCTAGGCCAGTTTGTACTTAACCACAAGAAACTCAAAGTGGATCAAAATCGTCACTGTCCCATTACCATAGTCAAAAGTATGCTGAGCTAAATTAACGTCTTTCCCAGAGGAAATAAGAACGCTTTGCATAAGGTTGCAAAACCGGACGTATTTCGGTGGCATTAGTGGTGTGATTGGCTTCGACGTGTCCCAGTTGTTCAAGTGAACTTTCTTTAGGAGAATGTATGAAAGGTTTAGCTCGCTTCGGCGTCTTAGCTAGTTTAGTCAGTGGATTATGGGTTGCACCAGCCATCACCCGTCAAATGATTGCCCAGGCCTTACCCCAGGAGCAGGTTCTTCAACAGTTGAGCAATGTCCCGGTGTTCATGATCACCAACAGCAAAGGAGAACCCCTCACCTACACCGTGCCGAATCAGGCGGACAGTAGTAAGCAGGTTCAGGTGTTTACATTTTTTGTGAGCAAACAGGACGCTGAAGCCACCATCACCAGTCTGAAACAGCAACAGCCGGAAATTGGTAACAATGCCCGTGTCGCCCCCGCTTCCCTCAGTGGAGCCGTTAAAGCCGCTATTGATGGGCAAACCAATCCTAATTTGGGTGTGGATATTGTTCCCTCCCGTTCCCAATTGGAAAAGGCCATTTCCCTATTGAAGGCCTCTGGTGATTTACAGGAGCGCAATGGTCAGCTTGTTACGAAAGATGGCGAACCCTTCCGTGGCGGTACCCCCCTATTCTTTGTTGCGGATAACAGTTCGGGAAATCCCGTTGCCATTGAAGCCCAAGTTCAGGAAAACGGGCAGAACAAAACTCTGCGCTTTGTCCCCTTTTACTTTGATAACGCTCAACTGCAAACCGAATTAGAAACCATCAAGAAAAATAATCCGGAACTTGGCAAAAACACCAGTATTCGGGTCGTCATGCTGGATATGTTGGTGGCCACACTTCTGAGCAGCAATGATCCGGCGGTGGGACAAATTCAGCTCGTCCAAACCCCTGATGCCATTCAGGCCGCCATTCAAATGCAACAAAACCCCCCCCGTCCCAATCCCTAGGATTTTCCATACGAAGACTTGGCCGGTTGTGATGGGAGATTGATCCCGGGTTGCAACCGGTCGATTTTTTAGTTACCGAAACATACTACTAACTGAGCTATCTTCATGGATGCGCCAGATGGTTTCCCCAACAATACTGGCAACAGACAACACCCGTAACTGATCAAAATAGCTGGACTCCGGTACGGGAATCGTATTCGTTACGATCACTTCTTCAAACACACCACTGGAAAGGCGTTCAATCGCTGGCGGTGAAAAAATCGCATGGGTCGCACAGGCATAGACCGCCTTGGCCCCTTCCCGCCGAAGTAAACGGGCGCCTTCGACAATCGTCCCGGCCGTGTCAATCATATCGTCCACGAGGACGGCGGTTTTGCCAGCCACATCCCCGACTACATTCATCACTTCCGCCACATTATGGGCCTGGCGGCGTTTGTCGATAATCGCAAGGGGGGCATCGTCCAGTTTATTGGCAAAGGCCCGGGCCCGCGCCACTCCGCCCACATCCGGTGAGACAACGACTAGGTCTGAGAAATCTTTACTACGCAGATAGTTTAATAGGATTGGTGACCCATAGACATGATCCACGGGAATATCAAAATAGCCTTGGATTTGGGCTGAGTGCAAATCCATAGCCAATACCCGACTCGCCCCGGCCTGGGTAATTAAGTTGGCCACAAGTTTAGCTGTAATGGATTCCCGTCCAGCGGTTTTTCGATCTGCCCGCGCATAGCCATAGTAGGGAATGACGGCGGTTACTTGTCGCGCTGAAGCCCGCCGACAGGCATCAATCATGATCAACAATTCCATCAAGTGATCATTAACAGGCTGACAGGTGGGTTGAATGAGATAGACATCACAGCCCCGGATGGATTCTTGGATTTGGATATAAAGCTCCCCGTCGGCAAAGCGTTTACGCACCATGGGCCCGAGGTCAATGCCGAGATAGTGGGCAATTTCTTGGGCAAGGGGGGGATTAGCAGAACCAGCAAAAAGCTTGAGACGACTGTGATCGGTTAAGTAGGTGGTGGGGGCCGGCGAGGGCAGGGGAAGGGTTGCTGCGCGTATCACCACAAATCCTCAAAATCGAAAGCCTCACTTGCCATACTAGCATCAACCTTTTCGGACTTAATCGTTTAACTGGGTGAACCTTGGGGGTGAGACCGGGGCTAAAACTGAGTTGATGACCCTTGCCAATCCCGTCGCCATTGACTGCTGGATCTGCGATTGCTCTGGGCTTGGATGAGTTGACGAGTTTGCAGAATTTCCCCAATGGTTCCGTTCAAGCCAGGATCATGGTAGGGAATTCCAGCTTTGGTTTCCAAGTGAGCCCGTTCAGCCTCCGTTAAGGGAATTAAATCATCAGAGAGCCAACGGGCCAAAGTTCCAGGGGATTTACGCCCCAAGGGCCGGGTTGAACCCACCTCCAGTCCAACCTCCAGCAAAGCACTACGAACAGCGGCGGCCGATGAATAGGTGGCCAAATAGCCTGATGGTGCTAGACATTGACTGACCAGGCCCAAAAATTCTACGGTCCAGAGTTGCGGGCATTTGGGCGGCGAAAAGGGATCTAAAAAAATGACATCCGCTTGCCAAGATGATTTGAGAAGGTGTTGAATCGTTTGCCGGGCATCTCCTAACACCAACCGGGCCTGGAGGTGGGAATCCTGATAATGCCCGTTCGTGGCCAGGCCCCGGAGAATGGCTTGAATGGGCGCGTCCCAGGCCCCGACCCCTCCCTGAGCAATGGCCGCTTGACACACCACCGGATTCAGTTCCAGACCCCATAACTCCACCCAACAATCCGAATTAACCCGCCAAATCTCAGCCAGGACCGCAGCGGTGTTATACCCCAGGCCATAGCAAATATCCAAAATCCGAATTTGACCGGTTTTGGCCCAGGCCCCGATTTGACAGGGTTGAACAAATTTAGACTCTGCCTCCTGTTTCGCCCCATAATGGCTGTGAAAGGCCTCTTGGAAAACCCCAGAAAAAAACGTTAAGGAGCCATCGGCGGTGGTTTGGGGGCTGAGAACATCTGTGAAGGGTGGCGGCGAGTTGGGGGCGGTGGGCATGGGTCGGAGTGGCGTTAATCCGTGAACTGGGCAATTGTGATTTAAGAATACAATCATCCCCCTTGGAATCGGTGGGAGAGAGCAGTTAGGTTAATCCTAGAAATAGTTCAAGAGAACCAGCGTGCAGGGATCGGTCTATGTTTCTGGTGACGGGGGCAAGTGGACAGTTAGGCAAACGGGTGGTGCAGCGGCTCTGTGCCAAAAATATTCCAGTGCGGGCCTTTGTCCGGTTGAGTTCTGACTATGAACAATTGCGGCAATGGGGGGCGGAGGTTTTTATTGGGGATGTTCAGAATCAACGGGATTTGGTGAAAGCCTGCCAGGACGTTCGCTATCTGATCGTGGCCCATGGCAGCAAAATTAACAGTGGTGAAACCTTGTCCGTGGATTACCGCAGCAGCATTGAGTTAATCGAGATTGCCAAAGCCATTAACTTGGAACATTTCACCTACATTTCTGCCCTGGCCGTCACCACCGCCCGTCAAGAATCACCGCTCCTGAAGGCCAAGTGGGAAGTGGAAGCCCATCTCCAGGCCAGTGGTTTACCCTACACGATTTTGCGACCGGCCTCCCTAATGACCAGTTTGTTACCCTTAGCAACTCGGTTTCAGCAGACGGGGGTGTATTTTCTTTTGGGGAATCCGGATCATCGGGTCGGGCTTGTCAGCACGGATGATTTAGCGAAAATTACGCTGTTGGCCCCGCAAACCCCAAACGCCCGGAAGCAAATTTTTAATATTGCCAGTTCGCAAGTGCTTTATCGCCAGGATATTCCCCAGATCCTTGGGCGTTTTTTTAATAAGCAACCCATTACCCTTTCTGTACCCCAAGGGGCTGTGGATGGGGCCTGGTCAATGTTAGGCCTGGTCAATGGGGAGCTGAAACAGGAACTGGGAACATTGCGTACCCTGTTGGCCCATGAATGTTTTGCCCAGGCCAGCGAAGTTGCTCAGGTTGAAGGAACCTTTGGATTTGCCTTAGAAAATTTAGAAACCTTTTTAGGGCGATATTTTAATCAAATTGAAGTCCGCTAAGGAGCCAAGTTCCTTTTCCAGGCCCGCAATGATTGCTGATCTAAGGGGTGGGAAATTCTCGGGTCAATCCAGAGGCTTGGGGGGCAACCTTGGCCTGGGCCAGCATGTGGGGAAATCGGGGTAATATCCGCTGACATTCGTTGATGAAGTCCTTTAACCAGGCCTGGAGTTGCTGGAGTTGCTCATCCGTCAAGAAATAATCATCCCCACCCCGATAGATAATTTCCGATTTTGAGGTCACCTCATAGTCCACAAACCAGCTACTGTGAGGGCGGCTCGATTGCCAGTAGTTCCGGGTAATTAAATCGCCCAAATATTTTTTCGCCACTTGGCTGATTTGGTTAAGATAGCTCAGGGCCTGGGACAGCTTGACGTGGTGGTGGTGATGGTACTCAACCTGTTGCAAAATTTCCGGCAATACCGTGGGCTGCACATGGGCATTTTCCGATCGATAAACCAGGCCCAGGAGGCCAAACAGTTTACTTTCCAGATGCAACACATGGCTACAATGGCCCGTTCCGAGTTGTGTAAACGATTGATGTAACCGCACCAGCAAATCCAACTCAGCAACTTTAGTCGAGGAGAGCGCGCTAAAATCAACCACCTGATCAACGAAGGCCGAATTTTGGGAATCCGTTTCTTTAAGAGGTTCCGTTACTAACCCCAAGGCCACCGCTCGATTTTGAATCAGACGACGAATGTAGTAACGGCTCATTGGTGATAGTTGCATGACTCAACTTTCCTCATTGCACACGGACGTAACAGAGAACTCAGAATTTTTATGATTATCTTAGGATTTCCCTATGTATTAAGGTGACATAGATCACGAAATCCAAGGAAAATGTAAGCTTTGCTACAGATTACCTAAAACGTTATTTGACCATAGTTTCCAGTTAGCCATTGAGCAATGAAGCCCGAAGCCAACAGATGCCCGTGGAAGAAAACTAGACAGCAAAAAAGCCCCAAGGTTCTTCGGTTAATTCCGGAGAATGCTAAGAGCTTTGTCTAAAGAGAGAGATTAAACTACCGGACGATATTTAAGGTTTTGACTTGGGAATCGTCATAACCCAAGCCCATCAATCCCTAAAGGCTGGTTAAAAAACCAATCAGTCCGTGACCGGTAAAAACTTCTAACGCCAGAAGAGAGACAAATCCAATCATTGCCAGGCGACCGTTAAACAATTCTGCGTAGGGGGTAAATCCAGACTGAGACTCGTTCATCACATACATTTGCGGCTCGATGGCAAAGTTGTTCATTTTACCTTGGTCATCAACAATAGATCCGCTTCTCATAATTCGCTCCGTTTCTGAATGCTGTTTCTTAGCTTCTTTACAGAAGTTAACATTCTTTACAAAACTTGACAACTCCCCCGAAACTCCTTTCTGAGACTTGCCCCTTCTTGGCTATGCTGTCCATAGGTCAATGCCTTGGGCTGGGCCTAAAATCATCTGAAAACAATATTCTGTCCCCCTAGGGTGTTATGACTGCAGTCCCGGGAAAACTTGTGGTGATTACTGGCCCCAGTGGAGTTGGGAAAGGTACGCTGCTGCGGCAATTTTTGGCAAAGTATCCAAACACCTATTTTTCCGTTTCGGCCACCACACGCCCCCCCCGGCCTGGGGAAATTCACGGCCAAGATTATTACTTCGTTTCAAAAGATAAGTTTCAGTCCATGATCCAGGCCTCAGAACTCCTGGAGTGGGCAGAATTTGCGGGCAATTTTTATGGCACTCCTCGACACCCCCTGGAGTTAGAAATTTTGGCGGGTCGCTTGGTGATTTTGGAAATTGAATTGGCAGGGGCCCGGCAAGTGCGGCGTAGTTATCCCCAGGCCCACCAAATCTTTATTGCCCCCCCCTCTTTATGGGAATTAGAGCAACGGTTGCGACATCGTGGTCAAGATTCCGATGGGGCCATTACTCGGCGCTTAGAACGGGCCAAGGTTGAAATTGCCGCAGCCCCAGAATTTGATGCCCTTGTGATCAATGCAGATCTGACTCAGGCCTTGGCGGACTTAGAAGCTGCAATCTTTGCCCTCGCCGATCAGGAGCCGAAGATCGCCACAGACTAAACTTGGGTAAATCCAGGGCCCTGCCGTTGAATGAACCAAAACTTAGGCAATGGAGTCTAAGCATCGGGGCATCAGCTATCTCTACTACCCTTTCGACCGCACTGGGCCTGGGGAAGTTGAACTTGAACAAAATTTAAGCCTCAAGTCATTTTCCTAGGAACAGAAGTCAGCGTGACAAAGACCATTGTCAGTGGGAGTGTTAAATCTCCTAGTTTTGAGAATCATCACAATCGAGGGTCATCCTCTTTACCAAGGAAAACTCGCTAGGTCTATTAAGATTTGAAAAGCAGCCCACTTGCCCCCCCGTCCAAGGTTTGGTGTCGGACATTTATTTATGAATCAACTCCCACAACTCCCCCCTCGCTTTAGTTTCAGTGGCCTGGCCATCCGCCGCCACATTGGCACCCTGATGTTAACCCTGACCGTTATTGTCCTGGGGGTCTTTTTTCTGTTGCGTCTGCAAGTTGATTTGCTGCCATCGATTACCTATCCGCGAGTGGGTTTACGGCTGGATGCGCCAGGAATTACGCCCAATGTTGCGGTTGAAGAAATTACTAAACCCCTGGAAGAAGCTCTGGCGCGTACCGAGGGTGTTGTCCAGATCTATTCCCAAACCCGTGAGGGTCAGGTCAATGTGGATTTATTTTTCCAACCGGGGGGTAGTGTTGACCAGGCCCTGAATGATGCCACCGCCACCTTTAACCGTTCCCGAAACCAGTTGCCCAATACCATTGAAGAACCGCGGATCTTTAAGTTTGACCCTTCCCAATTACCGGTCTATGAAGTTGCCTTAACCTCAGAGAGTTTGTCGGGGCGAGCCTTACGGGTATTTGCCGATGAAGACTTGAACCGTGAACTCAGCATTGTCCCTGGGGTAGCCGGTGTTGATGTATCCGGGGGAGCAACGGAGGAAGTTCGGGTTTTAGTGGATTTGAATCGGTTGCAGGCGGTGGGCCTGGGGTTAAATCAACTGTTGGCGGACTTGGCCTCCCGCAACCAGGATGTCTCCGGTGGTCGGATTCGCGGCAGTGATGCGGAAACCTTAACTCGAACCGTCGGAAAATTTACCAGTGCCGCCGCCGTTGAGGATTTTCCCCTATCCCTTGCTGATAATCGCCAAGTCTATCTCCATGATGTGGCAACGGTGATTGATGGAAGTGCCGAGCAGCGCGTGTTTGTGGATTTGAACGGACAGCCAGCCGTGAAGTTGAGTGTGCAAAAGCAACCCGATGCCAATACGATTGCGGTTGTGGAGGGGGTGAAAAAACGCTTTGCCGAACTCCAGGCCAATGGTCAAATTCCCGCCGATATTACAATTGTGCCAGTCTTGGATGAGTCCATTTTTATCCAAAACTCCTTAAATAATGTGATTTCCTCTGGCCTAACTGGAACTGCCTTGGCCGCCCTGGCCGTGTTGTTATTCTTAGGCTCGATCCGGGAAACCCTAATTATCGTTTTGGCCATTCCCCTTTCGACCCTCGTGGCGATGATGTTAATGGGGATGTTTAATTTCTCCCTCAATGTCTTCAGCTTAGGGGGCCTGGCCTTAGGCGTCGGGATTGTGGTGGATAATGCCATCGTCATGTTGGAAACCCTCTCCCAAACCCCCGACAGGCAGGGCGTCAGTCAAGAGCAATTTATTGAGGAATCTACCCGCAGGAGTCAGGAAATTGAGTCAGCCCTCGTGGCATCCACATTGACGAATTTGGTAGCCATTTTACCTTTTTTACTCTTGGGTGGTTTAATTGCCCTGCTGTTCAACGAATTAATTTTGACCATTACCTTTGCAGTTGGGGCCTCGTTGTTGATGGCGTTGACCGTCGTTCCCGCTTTAGCCTCCCGCCTGTTGGCCATCCCCTACCGCAGTGGCCTGGGCCGAACCTTTGTTTTTCGAACTTTTAATCAAAAGTTCATCGGATTCACCAATCAATACCAGCGTACATTGCAGTGGGTGTTACACTGGCGAGTTGCTGTCGTGGTGGCGGCCTTTGTGATCCTCGGGGGCAGCAGTTGGGTTTTGGCGGGTCAACTTCCCCAGGAACTCTTACCCCGGATTAGCACTGGTCAAGTGAGTTTAAATGCAAGCTTTCCCCCTGGAACCCCAGTGAGTTTAAACCGACAAGTTATGGCAGAAGTGGATCGGGTTCTATTGGCACAACCGGGGACAGAAGCTGTGTTTACCACCTCTGGGGGATCTTTATTTGCCAGTAATACCACCGCCAATGCCCAGCGCAGTTCGGCGACAATTGTCCTGAAACCAGGGGTGAACTTACCGGCCTACATTACCCAGGCCAATGCCGCCATTGCCCAACTCAACTTAGCAGGGATTCGGGTGCGACTTAGTCCAGGCCAAGTGCGGGGGATTATTTTGACGAATTCACCGATCCGCTCAGATTTGGATGTGATTTTACGCAGCAACGATGAACAAGCCCTGACCCAGGCCGGTCGGCAGGTTTTAGATGCATTGGATGAACAGGCCAAGTTAGCTCTATTTCGCCCAGAGGCCGACCCCCGGCAACCGGAAATCCAAATTCTCCCAGACTGGCAACGGGCCACGGAACTGGGATTATCCGCCCAGGCCATTGGGGCAACCATTCAAACCGCAGTGGAAGGCTTTGTTCCCACGGAAATGCAACGGGGGGATCGGCTAGTGGATGTTCGGGTGCAGTTAGACCAGGCCGCAGTGGCTCAACCGGAAGAATTGGCCCAAATTCCTCTGTTTGTTCCCAACAATCGCCCGATTCGCCTTGGAGATATTGCCACCATTGAAACCGCCCAGGCCCCAGCGGAAATTCGCCGGATTAACCAGCAACAGGTGTTTATGATTTCGGGGAACTTGAATGAAAAAGCAAGTCTCAGCGCCGCAATTAAAGAAGTTCAACGGATCATTCAGGGCCTGGAATTACCCCCAGGAGTTACCGTTTTACCCAGTGCCGCTGCCGAAACCAATCAACAGTTACAGTCTTCGCTAGTGGTCTTGGGGGGGTTAGCAGCATTCCTTGTCTTTGTGGTGATGGCGGTGCAGTATAACTCCCTCTTAGATCCGCTGGTGATCATGTTGACGATTCCCTTGGCTTTATCCGGCAGTATTTGGGGGCTGTCACTGACGGGTACTGCCATTGGGGCGACAGTGATTGTCGGCGGTGTCTTACTGGTGGGGATTGTCGTCAATAACGCGATTATTTTGGTGGAACGGGCTAATCAGATTTATTTAGAAGAAAACCTCAACCGCAGCGAAGCCATCCTAAAAGCTGCCCCAGAGCGCCTGCGTCCGATCTTAATGACCACTATTACCACCGTTGTCGGGATGTTTCCCCTCGCCTTGGGCCTGGGTGAAGGGTCAGAATTTTTGCAACCCCTGGGGATTGTTGTTTTCTCTGGCCTGGCGGTGGCGACCCTATTAACCCTGTTTATCATTCCCTGTTTTTATGTGATTCTCCATGGAGTCCGTTTGCTAAAATCCCCAGGGGCCAACATACCCAAGCCCGATCCACTCCTACCCCACTCCCGCTAGCCATGTCCCAATAGCCTGGATTTTCCTGTGAAAAATGTGATTTGGTTTACAAAGCGGGGCCGGGATGATGTTAACTTATCTAAACAAACCGGGGGTCAGGAGTCCATGTGAAAATTCTTGTTTATGGCTTAAACTATGCTCCAGAAATAACAGGTGTGGGGAAATATACCAGTGAAATGGCCACTTGGTTTGCCCAGGCCGGTCATAGTGTCAAGGTCATTACTGCACCTCCCTACTACCCGAAATGGCGGATTTTCCCCGGCCATAACAACCAATGGACTCAGGAAACCATTGCCCAGGTTAAAATCTATCGCTGCCCCCTCTGGGTTCCCCGTAAGCCGTCTGCCTTCAAACGCCTAATTCATCTAGTTTCCTTTGCCATCAGTAGCTTCCCAGTCATAGTCTGGCAAACCCTAAAGTTCCGCCCGGATGTGGTGTGTGTCTTAGCCCCAACAATTTTCTGTCTCCCGGGGGCCTGGGTCGCAACACGATTCAGTTCCAGCAAGCTCTGGTTGCATATCCAAGATTTTGAATTAGATGCAGCTCAAGGTCTGGGATTGCTTAGTTCCAGTCAATGGCTGAGTCAGTTCACTGCCTGGTTGGAGAAAAAGTTCCTCCAAGGTGCGGATTGGCTGACAACGATTTCCGAGCAAATGTATCTACGCTTAATTAGCAAACAGGTTGCAGCACCCAACACTTGGATTTTTCCCAATTGGGTCGATACAACGCAAATCTATCCCTTGGATGGCCCCAGTTCATTTCGCCAGGCCTGGGGAATTCCAGAAGATACCTTTATTGCCCTCTATTCCGGGAGTTTGGGCGAAAAACAGGGCCTGGAAATCATCTTGGACGCAGCTAAACTCTTGCTTGATCACGCTCAAATTCAATTTGTCATTTGTGGAGAGGGTTTTCCCAAGCAGCATTTGATGAACTTAGCTCAGGAGCAAGGTTTAAACAACATCTTGTTCCAAGATTTGCAACCCGTAGAACGTCTCAATGAGCTCTTAAACATTGCGGATGTCCACTTGCTCCCCCAACGGGCCGATGTTGCCGATACGGTTTTGCCCTCAAAACTCAAGGGAATGTTTGCTTCGGGACGACCTGTAGTGACTACAGCCTGGCCTGGTACACAGTTGGAGAGTTATGTGAGAAATGGTGGCATAGTCATCTCACCAGAAAACCCAATCCTGTTGGCCCAGGCCCTAGAGCAATTATTCCACAATCCTGAATATTGCCAACGACTGGGTCAAAATGCCCGTCAATTTGCGATCCAGGCCTGGCATCAAGAAAATGTACTTAAGACATTAGAACTTAAGTTAGACGAGGTAATTTCAATCGCTCACGAAAAAATTACAGTGCTGCCACCAGTGTAAATACTTCATCTAATCATTAATAGGGGGAACGTGTGATTTATAACCGTCATGGATTTCTACAAAATAACGCCTCTTTGATCAGCCTTTTACAGCAAACACTAGATCCAATTGTAGCCGCTATCCTCCTAAAAGTTATTGATTACAGCCTGAATACTACAAGAGCAATTAGTCCACATGATTGGTATTTAGCAATTATTAGCTTCCTATTGATTGTTGTGGTCTTTGACTTTAGTGGAGTTTACTACCGTTACCGTACAACTCCAATTTTTAATCGAATTATTAAGATATTTTTCTCATGGTTTTTGGTGATTTCCTTACTTTCTTTTATTGGTTTTATTTCCAGGTCATCAGATTTATTTTCTCGGACAGTTATCGTGATTTGGGCAATATTGACTCCCTTCGTCATTTCACTACTGCATATTCTAGTGGGGCTTTTTCTGAGTCAAATTCGAGCCATTGGGTTTAATCGGCGAAATGCTATTGTGATTGGGATGAACTCCGCCAGTGCTGAGCTCGTGGATCGTTTGAGTCAAACTCCCCATATTGGCATCAATATCAGAGGCTACTTTGTTCATTCACACTTTCCGGAATTAAGGGATCACCCAAGTATTCTGGGGGATTTTAATGATGTTGGAAACTACATCAAGGATAAATCTCCAGATATCGTTTACATTACCCATCCCTTGGAAGATTCGGAAATAATTGCAAGCCTAATTGAACAGCTTCAAGATACAACGGCCTGCGTCTATTGTGTTCCCAACTCCTTGATCCTCAATCTAGTCAATTCACGGCTCTATGAGCTAAATGGAATGCCGTTAATAGCCCTCTGGGAAGTTCCCTTTACTCAGGTTCAGTATGCCCTTAAGCGATTGTTTGATATTGGGTTTTCTCTCGTGGCTTTAACGGCCTGTTTACCGGTGTTTGCGATCATTATTCCGTTAATTAAGCTGACATCCCCAGGCCCCGTATTTTTCCTGCAAGATCGGTATGGGGTTAATGGCAAAAAAATTCGAGTCATTAAGTTTCGGACCATGACTGTTCTCCAAAATGATCAGAACGTCCCCCAGGCCCGCCGCAATGATCCCCGTGTCACCCCCCTTGGTCGAATTTTAAGGAAAACCTCTTTGGACGAGTTGCCCCAGTTCATCAATGTTCTTAAGGGTGAAATGAGTGTGGTTGGCCCCCGTCCCCATGCCATTGCCCATAATGAGCTCTACCGGAAGCAAATCAAAGGGTATATGCTGCGACACAAAATTAAACCCGGGATTACGGGCTGGGCCCAGGTTAACGGTGCTAGGGGGGAAACGGATACTATTGATAAAATGGCTCGCCGAATTGAGTACGACCTGGAATACTTAGACAATTGGTCATTGATTTTGGATATTAAGATTATTTTCAAAACCATAGTTGATATTCTGGTCGGGCAAAATGCTTATTGATTGGAGTATTGAAGTGTTGGCCATCCTTTTTAAGGTCAAGACTCCTTGATGTTATGCAGGGCTGCCTCAACTATGGAACCAAGTTGCCCCGAGGACTTTAAATCCGGTGATCAGGTAAAACTCGTTGGACTCCCCACCTATGTGAAAACAGCGGAACCCATGCCCATGCTTCGTCCTGCTGAAGTTTTAACCATGGGGGAAATTGGGATAATTTTGGCACGACACCCCGGAAACTATTGGGCTGTCCGCTTGGGTCGGGGGGCTTTTCTCCTAGAATCCCAGTACCTCACTAAAGTAACATCCACCAATTCTGAGTCATAACACTATGCCCACCACTGCCAGCTATGGGGCCTGGGGATCACCAATTACCCCGGAATTGTTAGTTGCTGATGCGGTTGGGCTGGGTAGTATTCAAGTTGATGGTGAGCAGGTCTTCTGGCTAGAAAGTCGCCCCCAGGAAAAGGGTCGTTCAGCCATTGTCAAACAAAAAAATCCTGGGGATTTTACCGATGTGACACCCAGCCCGTGGAATGTCCGCTCTCGAGTCCATGAGTACGGGGGTGGTGCGTTTGGAATCCACCAAGGGGATCTATGGTTTATTCACCAACCCGATCAGCAGGTTTACTACCTTGCCAATGGCACTACAGAACCCCAGGCCCTGACGGCTATCCCCTCCTGTCGGTTTACGAATGGAGCCTGGGATCGGGCGCGACACCGGCTTATTTTTGTTCAAGAAGAGCATCATGACCAGGACACGATCAACAGCTTAGTGGCGATTCCCTGTGATCCTGAGTCATCTCCGCTTCACGCAACCATTCCCCTAGTAACGGGGGCAGATTTTTACTCGTCTCCAACCTTAAGTCCAGATGGTCGTTGGCTCGCCTGGCTCAGTTGGAATCACCCACAACTGCCCTGGGATGGTTGCGAACTGTGGGTTGCCCCATGCCTAGAAGATGGTGCTTTAGGAAAGGCGATCTTAGTCGCTGGGGGAAAGTCGGAATCCGTAGGGCAACCGCGCTGGCTAGATGGACAAACCTTACTGTTCATTAGTGATCGCAGTGGCTGGGGAAATCTTTATCAATGGAAAACTGGGGAACCGGATCAAATTTCAGCCCTGATCAATCCACCCCTAACCCTTGAATTTGGCCTTCCCCATTGGGTTTTTGGTCAGTCCAGCTATGGCATCATCTGTTCCGAACAGTTAATTTGTGCAGTCAGGCATCGGGGCCTGGGACAGTTGGGTCTTCTAGGGATTAGGGAACAAACCTGGGAATTTCTAGATTTGCCCTTTACAGAATTTCAATCACTCCAGGCCAATGGCCAAGCCGCATACTTTGTCGCCAGTTCCCCCACCTCTCCCAGTGCGATTATTGAACTGGAACTCCAGGGATTATCCGCAGACTCCACCTCCTTTAGGGTGATCAGGTCGGCCAGCTCCCTGGATCTTTCCCCGGACTTTTTCTCTGTTCCCCAGGCCCTCTGTTTTCCGACAACGGATCAGGCTGTGGCCTATGGGTTTTACTATCCCCCAAACAATCCGAATTTTGTTGCCCCGAAGGAAGAAAAGCCCCCCTTAATCGTTAAATGTCATGGTGGGCCGACAGCAGCCACGGGAACTGGCTTTAATTTAGGCATTCAATTTTGGACTAGTCGTGGTTTTGCTTTTTTAGATGTGAATTATCGAGGAAGTACTGGCTTTGGCCGAGCCTATCAAGATGCACTCCAAGGTCATTGGGGCATTTACGATGTGGCTGACTGTGTGGCTGGTGCAACTTATTTAGTCGATCAGGGCTGGGTAGATCCTAAAAAATTGGCGATGCGCGGCAGTAGTGCGGGCGGATACACCACCTTAGCAGCATTAACATTCACCTCAGTATTCCAGGCCGGGGCCAGCTACTACGGTGTAAGTGATTTGGAAGCCTTAGCCACGGATACCCATAAATTTGAAGCACGCTATCTCGATGGCTTGGTTGCCCCCTATCCCGACGGCAAGGAAATTTATCGGCAGCGTTCTCCAATCCATCATGTTGATCAACTGGCCTGTCCCGTAATCTTCTTTCAGGGCCTGGAGGATAAAGTTGTTCCTCCCAACCAGGCGGAGAGAATGGTTAGTGCCTTACTGAAAAAAGGAATCCCAGTGGCATATCTAACATTTCCTGAAGAAGCTCACGGATTTCGCCAGGACAAGACCATCCAGGAAGCCATAAAGGCTGAACTTTCTTTTTACGCACAAATTTTCGAATTTACCCCAGCGGATAACATTGAAGCTATTCCAATGAGAAAAGGTTGACAAATAAATTTGATGGAAATAATAAAATTTTTAAAAATTCTTTTTTCGTCTTCTTTCAAGGGAAGCTTTGATAATTCGAACGTAATCCTGCTGAAAATTCACTAATTTCTTTGTCATATTATTTTGATGGACACGTCGTTCTAGAAATTTATCGTCTAAACACAAACTAACTAATCCCATGTCAGTGCCTCTTAGATACCAGTCAACAAACTCACCAAGATGATATTTAGAATCAAAATAGCCAACCTTGAGAAAAGCTAATTTATGAACTAAGAGTTTTCCAGCATGATGGCCAGACATTACGTGAATAGGATAAACCAGATGACTTAGTTCAGATTTCTCCACGTCAGGACTGAGAAAGTGAATAATATTACCAAAAATTCCATGTTTAGCTGGCATAAAATTGGGATATTGGGGTGTGCAAAGTTATCTAACAATTGCAGAATTGAAATTCCCATTACAAACTAATGGAAACGGCAAACTTACTTTAGTACGTTGAACTATAAAACTAAAGAATTTGTCCTAAACGAATACGATACGGGCAATAGTGAAAATAAAAAACACTTTATGGAATTCTTACAGAAACAGTATCCTGAGAAGAAGATTGTTTTGATTTGGGATGGAACTAGCTATCATTGAAGTGACGTAGTGAATTCATTTTTATCATCTGTTAATGATTGAAAGTTGACAAAATACTGAACATTTACTTGCATTTTGTTTGCACTAAAGTCACCAAATCAAAATCCGGTTGAAGATGTTTGGTTACAAGGTAAAAACTTTTTTTAAACCGCAGGTCGTGCTTATGCAGGAAAATGTGGCAACTCCATACTTCATTTCCTATAGTGAAGTTTCTTTTTAAATTCATTTTAGAGCATCGGTTTTTCGATTTTCCTAAAATTGATAAATACTCACCTTGTTCTGTTTGGACTTAGGACTGCTATAGATCTCAGCGCAGGATTGAAACGGAGCAAATTTCTCCTGAATGGTTTTGATGTGAACCAGGCCGGGCCTGCAAGGCAAAAACTCAGATTCTTAGTCACCAGGCCCTCGTCCCAAATCTAAAGAAATCCAAATAACTCGCTCAAAAACAGTGTCATCCCCGGTTCAGTCTCCTAGAATTAGTTATCCCTGAAAGTGAGAAAAAGTATGCAGCGGTTCGTTGGGACATTTCTAAGTCTTGGCGTTTTAGTTTCCAGTAGTGCAGCAGTTCCAGCATTTGGACAAATTACCCCCGGCGGCGCAAACACAACCGTTACGGTCAATGGACAAACCTACAGCATTACCGGTGGCTCACAATCAGGCGATGGGCGGAATCTGTTCCATCTGTTTCGGGAGTTTGGCTTAAGTGATGGCCAAATTGCCAATTTCATGTCCAACCCCAATATTCAAAACATTCTCGCTGGGGTCAATGGGGGCAATCCCAGTTACATCAATGGTTTAATCCAAGTGCTCGGTGGCCATAGCAATCTCTATTTGCTCAATCCAGCCGGGATGATCTTTGGTCCCAATGCTCAACTCAATGTCCCAGCCGCGTTCCATGGCAGTACGGCCAGTTCGGTCCAGTTTGGCGGTGGGATTTTTGATTTGAATGCGGTGAATGATTTTGCCAGTTTGATGGGGAACCCGACGGCGTTTAATTTCACGACGCAGGGAATTCTGATTAATGAGGGGGATTTAGCGGTTCAGCCTGGTCAAAGTCTATCTCTCTCGGCCCATCAGGTGATGAATACGGGAACGCTGAGTGCGCCAGGGGGCAGTGTCACGATTACGGCGGTTCCAGAGACGGGACGAATCCGGGTTTCCCAAGAGGGGATGTTACTCAGTTTGGAGTTAGACCAAAGTCGGTTGCCCAAGGATGGCGATATTTCTGCGGTGAGTTTACCGGAATTACTGACGGGTGGGCAAAGCCTGGGCATGGCCAATACGGTGATTCAAAACCCCGATGGCACGATTTCTCTGGTGCATGACCCGAATCAAGTCAAGGTTCCGATGGTGGGAGCGGTAACGGTTTTGGGGGGCGGGATTGATGTCTCTAATTCTGTTGGGGTTGGGGGCACTGTCAATGTTTTGGGCAGCAATGTTGCTTTAGTCGGTTCGCAAATTAATGCCTCTGGGAATACGGGTGGCGGCACGGTCTTGGTGGGGGGCGATTATCTCGGCGGCACAACTGGAACCAATCGTTTGGATTCTAGTTTTAATGCTCAAAATCTGTTTGTCGATGCCAATAGTGTGACGAATGCCGATGCACTAACCAATGGCAATGGCGGGACGGTGATTAATTGGTCGGACAACAGCACCGTCTTTCATGGCTCGATTTCTGCCCGAGGTGGAGAGTTTGGCGGGGATGGTGGTTTTGCAGAAGTTTCGGGTCGCAACACATTACAGATGACTGGTTTTGCCGATCTGCGTGCCCCCCAAGGCAACTTTGGTACGCTCCTGTTAGACCCCGGTAGCGTCACAATTCAGGATGGAACAGGCACAAACAGTGGCCCCAATAGTTTTGATGATGCCTATCTGCAAACTCAACTGGGCCTGGGAAGTATCACCGTCGCAACCTCTGCATCAACAGCGGGGGGCGCTGAAACAATTTCAATTGCTGGGAATACCAATATTAATTGGAGTGCAGCCACAACTTTAACGCTGGATGCGGGTCGCAATATTGTCATGTTTCCCGGGGCTGTGATTCAAAACACCTCCAGCACCACCGGGTTTAATGCCATTGTCTTTAATGCCAATCAAGGTTCAACCGCAACCTCTGGTACGTTTAGTGCTATCGACATCGTCGGTAACCTCCAAACTTCTGGGGGAAATATTACCCTCAATGGTCGCGGGGGAGACGCAGGTAATGGCAATTTCGGCATCCGCTTGGCTCTTGGGGCAAGGCTCTCAAGTCAAGCTGGCTCGATTCAACTCACCGGAGCTTCTGGAGTAACGACAGGAGCAACCAATCGGGGCATTAGTCATGAAACTGGCGCCCAAGTCACTTCCACAACGGGCAGTATTACCTATATCGGCACTGGCCCAGAATCAGGTATTTACTTTTCCGATACCAATTCACTGATTTCATCCACCTCAGGCCCCATTAGCTTAACGGGCACCGGGGGCTTTGGCATCTATCAGCAGAACACGGCGGCGGTCACGAGCACTTCCGGCAACATTACTTACACCGGAACGGGCAGTGCTTCTCCTGGCATTGTTGCCACGGGAACAGCAACACCCATTGGCGGCAATACTTCAGGGAATATCATCCTCAATGCCGACACAATGCAGTTGGATAATGCCACGATTCGGGGGACTGGCACACTCACAATTCAACCTCTGACAGCAAATACAACGATTGGCTTAAACAGTGGCAGCGGCATCCTTAACCTGAATACTACTGAACTCAATAACATTCAAGATGGCTTTAGTTTAATCACCATCGGCCGCACGAATAGCAGTGGTGTCATTACAGTTGGCGGGCATACTTTTAGCGATAATCTTCAACTCCGCAATCCATCGGGGGGGGGCATTACCATTAGCGGTGCTTTAAGTGTTGGCACGAATAATAACTTAACCCTGAATTCAGGAGGAAATGTTACTCAAAATGGATCAGGTGTCATTACTGCCTCTGGCCTGGAGCTTTTAGGGACTGGCCCCTTCAGCCTGACCAATACCAGCAACAATATCACCACCTTGGCGGGTAACACCACCGGAGCCATTAGCTATACCGATGCTGATAGCTTTACCGTTGGCACAGTTAATACAGTCGGCCTCAGCAGTGTTAACAGCATTACCCTCAATGCCCCAAATGACATCACCTTAGCCATCAACACGCCCTTAAGTTCAACAAATCAAAATATTTTACTGAATGCTAGCCGTAGCATAAGAGTATCCTCGGGCAGTAATATTTCAAGCGGAAATGGCAACATCACCCTCAACGCGAATCAAGGGCCAGCCGCAACCAGTGGGAATTTTAATGGAATAGGCGTATTTGGCACTATCCAAACTACAGGCGGTAACATTACCCTCAATGGTCGCGGCGGTAGTTCAGGAAGTGATAATCGTGGCATCGTCTTGGCTGGCTCAGGGGCAACCGTTCAAAGTGGCACAGGTTCAATCCAACTGACGGGAACGGTTGGTTCAACAACAGGCTCAAGCGATCGTGGGATTGAGCAAGTTACTGGTGCTAAGGTCACAACGGCTGGGGGTAACATTACTTACACCGGCATAGGGACAGGGATAGGCATTCTCTTGGCTGGCAGCGGCACTCAAGCTGCGGTCACGGCTGGCAATGGCTCAATTCGCTTAGAAGGGACAGGAGGTGCCCTTGGAATTATTCAACAAACTGCAACTTCCGTTACAACTAGGGCTGGGGATATTAACTATCAAGGAACTGGAACGTCAGGGGTTGGGATTACTGCTGCAAGTACACCTAATTTAATTGGTGATGCCAATACTACGGGTAACATTACCTTGACTGCGGATACGATGCAGTTGGATAATGCCACGATTCGGGGGACTGGGAATAGCACACTCACGCTTCAACCTCTGACCGCAAATACAGCAATTGGTATCGGCACAGGCAGCGGCACACTTCAGCTAAACGATACCGAACTCGGCGCGATCCAAGATGGGTTTCGCCAAATCATCATCGGTAGTGCCACCGGGAGCGGACTGATTCAAGTGGCTGGCACTGTCCCCACGTTTAACGACAACTTACAATTACGCAACCCTAGCGGTGGTGGGATTCAAATTAACTCAGCCTTGAATGTTGGTACGAATAATTTAACCCTCAACTCCGGGGGCAATGTCACTCAAACAAGTGCGATTACCGCCTCTGGCCTGGAGCTTTTGGGGCCTGGTACCTTCACCCTTGACAATGCCAGCAACAACATCAGCACGTTAGCGAGTAGTACCAACACGGGTTCGATTAGTTATCGTGATTTTGATAGCTTCACTGTCGGTACCGTCAACACCACCCGCGGGATTCGCACGTCAGGTAATGTCACCTTAAGAGCAGGTACCGATATTAACGTCATAGCTGGAGCCAATACTTCTCCTTTTGAAGCCATTGGCCCAAGTAATATCGTCACCCTCACAGCAGGCCAGGACATTATTCTCGGAACCCAACCATTTACAAATCAATATGGAGATATTACCGCATCACAAATTATTCTCAATGCCGGCCGGGATATTACGGTTCAAAACAGAACTTGGCTGACGGCAACCGGGGCAAATGGGTTCCAGGCCACGGCGGGGCGTGATTTCAACGTAATCCGGCCTACAATTTCAGCATCCCAGGCTCAAGTCCGAACAACCGCAGCCAATGCCCCCCTCACTATTACTACCACCGGAGCCTCTGGCAAAATTACCCTAGACTCCAACTTAAGTGGAATGGTTCAAGCGAATGGTGGCACAATTACCCTCAACACCAATCAACTAGATCTACTTTCAGGCACGGTTGCAAGCACCAATGGCCAACTGATTATTCAACCTGTCACCGCAAGTACGACGATTGGTATTGGCACGGGCGCAACTGGAACCCTCAACCTTGACAACGCCGAAATTGGCCGATTAGCGAATGGCTTTAGTCTAATTACCATTGGTAGCGCAACCGGCAGTGGGGCCATTCAAGTTGCTGGAGCGCCCACCTTTAATGACAATTTAGTGTTACGCAATCCTAGTGGCGGTGGCATCCAGATTAACTCAACCCTGAATCTTGGGACAAATAACCTCACGCTCAATAGTGGCGGTAACATTAATCAAACTGCGGGTGAGATTACTGCAAATCAGTTGATGGTAACAGCCCCCACTGTCACCCTGGATCATGTTGGGAATGACGTTAATTCACTGAATGGGACTGCCACAGGGAATCTGAGTTTCCAAGATAGCGACGAGATTGATATTGCTGGCCTGGATGTGGGCGGGACTGCAACGATTACAGCGGGTGGAGACATTACCCAATCGGGTGTGATTACCAGTGATGGATTTACGGTTTCGGGTCAAAACGTTGCACTCGATAATGCTGGAAATGACGTTAATTCACTCAATGGGACTGCAACAGGGAATTTAACCTTCCAAGATAGTGATGAGATTGAGATTGCTGGCCTGGATGTGGGCGGGACTGCAACGATTACAGCGGGTGGAGACATTACCCAATCGGGTGTGATTACCAGTGATGGATTTACGGTTTCGGGTCAAAACGTTGCACTCGATAATGCTGGAAATGACGTTAATTCACTCAATGGGACTGCCACAGGGAATTTAACCTTCCAAGATAGTGATGAGATTGAGATTGCAGGCCTGGATGTGGATGGCAATACCAGTCTGACTACCGGGGATACCGTTACTCAATCTGGAGCCATTACGACGCAAGCTCTTTCGCTCACGGGTGCGGACTTTACTCTCGATAACGCTAACAATGATG
>CAZZCG010000020.1:0-65842 GCA_964653145.1 uncultured Synechococcus sp.
TGAAGTTGAAGGTGCCAGAAATCCCAAGGGGCATCCCATCAGAGAAGGAACCTTGACCGATCGGGTAGATCAAAAACACTGCAAAGGCAGAAGCCAAGGGGGCAGAGTAGGCAACGCAAATCCAAGGACGCATGCCCAAGCGGTAGGACAATTCCCACTGCCGACCCATGTAACAGGAAGCACCAAGCAAAAAGTGGAAAATCACCAGTTGGTAGGGGCCGCCGTTATAAAGCCACTCATCCAGGGAGGCAGCTTCCCAAATGGGGTAGAAGTGTAAACCAATGGCGTTAGAAGAAGGAATAACAGCACCGGTGATGATGTTATTGCCGAAAATCAAGGAGCCAGCCACAGGCTCACGAATCCCATCAATATCAACGGGAGGAGCTGCGACAAAGGCAATGATAAAGCAGGTGGTTGCCGCCAAGAGGGTTGGAATCATGATCACGCCGAACCAGCCGATATAAATCCGGTTGTCGGTACTCGTGACCCAATTACAGAACCGCTCCCATGCGCTCGCGCTTTCGCGGCGTTGAATGGTAGTAGTCATAGTTGGAATAAGGCCGATAAAGAACAAAAATTTCTGAGTACTCAATCCGAAATTTAGACAATTAAGAAGTAAGCCCTCAGATTACTTAAAACTTTAGAACAAACCTCAGGAGACCAGGGGTTTTATTGATATAAATTAGTCTTGATTAACCTTTAGAAAAATATCGTCATTTAAGTTCATGAAGTGATGTAAAATACCCAAGATTTTAGCAACTTAAATTCATATTTCTTAAACTTACAAGATAAATCTTGAACTACTTAGCTTTTGGCCGCCTTGCTTTTTGACTGCTCTGGCGTTGTTTGGGTAATTTGTAAACAAACATGGGGAAGTTGAGCGGCCTGCATCCCCCGCCTCATCCGGCTATTGCTGTAGTCAACCAGAACAAAAAGGGGGAGGCGACGCTCGGCTCCTTCGTTAAAAATATCCTGGTGGTGCAGGGGCATTTCCCAGTGGTAACCCCGTTGAAGTAGCACCTGTGTTTGTCGCCAGCGATTTAAAAGATCCGCAAAGAACTCCCCAGGCCGGTGGATGAAAATTAAGATTTCCACATCAGTTTTGACGCGCCATTCGGGATCGCACATCAGGAACACCAAGTCGCAGGGAAGTTGAACGGCGGTGACGTTGGGTTGCCGTGGGTGCTCCCTTGAGGGTGACCGCTGCACTTGGGCAATGGGTAGGGGGATGGGAATCAGGCTTTCCGTCGGGCGGCGCATACTAGGGACGGTTTCGAGGTAAGGGCGATATTGACGCAATAGATAGGTGGCTTGGCCAGGATCGCTGAATCGGACTAAAACCTCTTCATAAAGAATGTTCTGTAACGCCATGGCAGCCCTAGGGAGTTGAAACAGCAGGATTATCTTTAATGTACCAACGCCACAGAAGCTCTTGACCTTGAGAGATACCAATACGTTTTGTTTGCACCGCTGGGGCCTGGAACGTTGGCAGAGGTGGTTCTACCCAGAGGCCGGCAGCCGGACTTAACCAGGCCCCTGACAAGTCCCGATTAATATCCAGAACGCGACACAACTTACCCGGCCCAGCCGCCCAACGGTGAGGAGATCCCAATGTTTTCCCTTCCGTAGATTTTTGGGCGAGGTCAGTCAAGGTGGCGGCATCCAGCTCCAAAGCACGAATCAGAACTGCACTGGGAATCCGCTCCGCATCGGTGACTAAATTCAAGCAATGGTAAATCCCATAAATCAAGTAAACATAGATCAGTCCGGGTGGGCCAAACATCGGTCGATTGCGGTTGGTAACTTTACGGTATCCATGACAAGCCGGATCTCCAGGCCCATAGGCTTCTGTTTCCACGATCATCCCGCGCCACAACTGTCCCGAGCTAGAACGCCGCACTAACCAACATCCCAACAATTCGGGGGCAACTTGCTCAACTGGGCGGGCAAACCAACCAGGCAAGACCCTAGAACCGACAGACAAGGACATAGGCAAAACTCTTTATAGACCCAGATTAATGAACCAGCCAGGCCTGGGATGAACGTGTTAAGGTTGCCATGGGTTGAATCCATCCCCAGCCCACCGCCATTAAAATTCTAAGGAGTTACAACTGTGGAAATCGCTGTCAACGTCAAAACGATTTTGGTTGCTATTACCCCGGTTTTTATCATCATGTGTCTATTTTTTGGCACTCGAAATGGCTTCTACAATACCGACAAGTACCACGGTAACGGTTCCGCCCACTAAACTGCTGTTGCCTCAGGCCTGGATGCTAAAACCTGACACCATAGTACTAGTTGTGTCGATGTGAGTCCGGCTTTAAATCAGCGTGGTTGCTCCTGACTGCTTTGCTTACGGGGTTGGTAATGCCCAAGATGGATTATGCCTGCGGGTTAGTCTTGGACCCTATCGAATTTTGCTGGATTGCGGCCTCAGTGAGATAGCTGTTCGATCACAATTCCAGGCATCACCAGCAGATTTAGTCCTTTGTAGTCATGCCCATCGTGATCATGCCCAGGGATTGCTGGCCCTGCACCGACGGTTTCCAGATTTGCCCATCTATGGCAGTGAGGTCACGACTCAACTTTTACCACTCAATTGGCCCGAGGAACCGGAAATTCCCAGTTTTAGCCGGGCCTTACCCTGGCGGGTACCTATTGAATTTGGTGAAGGGTTAACGGCGGAACTCTATCCTGCTGGACATTTACCCGGTGCGGCCGCCTTCTTCCTGACCTATACACCGCCAACAGCACATGGGTCAACCTACAGCATTTTCTACAGTGGGGATTTCTTCCTTTCCCATGCTCGCTTAGTCAACGGCTTACCCTTGGAGGCCTTGCGGGGACTTAGTCCAGATGTGTTAATTATTTCTGGGAGCCTTGGTTCTGCCCGTTATCCCCATCGTCGCCAACAGGAAAACCAACTGGCTCAAAAAATTTACCAGGCCCTAGAGAATGGCCAGAATGTCGTTTTGCCCCTCCCCCCCCTTGGCCTGGCCCAGGAAATTCTCCTGCTATTGCGAAGCCATCATCTTTTTACTGGAAAAGCCATTGATATTTGGGTAGACCAACGCATTGCCCAGGCCTGTGATGTGTACCTAGAGCTCTTGCCCTATCTCCCCAGCGCAGTCCAAAATTTCGCCCAACACCAAGCCTTATTTTGGGATCAGCGAGTTCGTCCCCACGTTCGCCGTCTATCGGAAGCCTCTCCTGCTGACCTGAGCAGCTTACCCGTCATTGTTCTCATGGACTGGGACAATCCTCGCTCACATCTTTGGCAAAATCCGATTCGCCCTTGGTTGATGCTCCTCCCCGGGATCCCGGCCAACACGGCTCTAATGCTGACCCAACTGCTTGACATCGATGAGACTGCTGTTGCGGCGGGGCACCTGGAACTTGGGCAATATCACCTGAGCTTGCATTCCGACGGCCCTGCAACGACCCAGTTGATCCACAATCTTCGTCCCCAGCACGTCATGTTTGTCCATGGCCAGCAGAATGACTTGGCAAACCTAGCTGGCCTAGAAGAACTCAACAACCGCTACCACGTCCATAGCCCCCCCAGCGGCAGTTTGACGGAATTCCCCTTGGGTGAATTTCCCCTCCAGGCCAATCAAGTTGTTACCACCCCCAGCTATGAGGGAGAGTTGTTGGAGTGGTCAGACCGAGTCATGATTAGTTTACCTGAGGATATTATTGGTGATCGGCGCTGGCAGAATTTTGCGGACACCGGCCTGGTCAATGCCACTTGGCAGGGAGATACCTTGGTGTTACGGGGCATCAGTCAACGGGAGTTAATGCGTCCCCAAGGGGATCAACTTCCCAAAACCACGGCTTGCTGCGCCAACTGCACGGCCTATCGACAAAATCGCTGCTGGAATCCCAACTCCGCGCTGCACTCTATCAAGGTTGCCCCCGATGGCTATTGCCCGGAATTTATGCCCAAAAATAATGATCTTGAGAACCCGCCTGCCAGTGAGCCAGAACCCCAAAGTAACCAGCCTTAACTCAGATGCACAGCAAAAAAGGGCATCCCACAGGAACACCCTTAGAATAATCAACGTCATTTGGCGATCAAGACTCAAAGTCTATCGGTGATTTTCTGAAGCAGTACCCTAACAATCAAAGTAAAGCTCAAACTCAAACGGATGGGGCAATTTGCTTAAGGGCTTGACTTCCCCTTCCATTTTCAGCGTCACCCAGTTGTAAATAAAGTCCTCTGGGAAGACACCACCGGCAGTTAGGAAATCGTGATCCTTTTCCAAATTCAAGAGGGCTTCACCCAAGTTCGCTGGTGCTTTCGGGATTTTGGCCAGCTCTTCAGGATCCATCTCGTAGATATCCACATCTAAGGGATCACCGGGATCGATCTGATTTTTAATCCCATCCAGGCCAGCACAGAGCATTGCCGAGAAGGTGAGGTAGGGATTACTGGAGGCATCGGGACAACGGAATTCCAAGCGCTTGGCTTTCGGGTTAGACCCTGAGAGTGGAATCCGAATCGAAGCTGAGCGGTTACCGGAAGAATAGGCCAAGTTAACCGGAGCCTCAAACCCAGGCACTAAACGCTTGTAGGAATTTGTAGTTGGGTTGGTGAAGGCCAAGAGAGATTTGGCGTGTTTGATCAGTCCACCAATAAACCAAAGGGCCGTTTGGCTCAAGCCTGCATACTTATCTCCGGCAAACAGGGGTTGACCATCATTCCAAATGGACATGTGGCTATGCATACCGGTGCCGTTATCATCAAAGATTGGCTTGGGCATGAATGTGGCGGTTTTACCGTACTTACGGGCAACGTTTTTGACCACATACTTATAGGTCATCACATAGTCAGCGGCGTGAACCAAGTCGGAGAAGCGAATCCCCAATTCACACTGACCACCAGCGGCAACTTCGTGGTGATGCTTTTCAATGGGAACGCCACATTTGGCCATCGTCAAGAGCATCTCGGTCCGAATGTCCTGTAAACCATCGGAAGGTGAGACCGGGAAGTACCCCCGCTTTTTACCAATGGTGTAGCCTGACCCTTTCTCTTTGCCGGAATTCCAGGGGCCTTCATCAGAATCAATAAAAAAGTAGCTTTCGTGGCCGGCTTGCTTGTAACGAACCTCATCAAAAATGAAAAACTCCGGTTCTGGGCCGCAATAGACCTTGTCGCCAATTCCCGAAGCAATCAAATAGTCCACGGCTTTTTGAGCAATGGAGCGGGGATCCCGTTCGTAGAGCTGATGAGTCCGTGGATCAACAATCGTACAAACCATGCTTAAGGTGGGAATCTCCATAAAGGGATCCATCCAGGCCGTAGTTGGATCCGGCACCATGGCCATATCCGATGCTTGAATGGATTTCCAGCCCTTAATACTGGAGCCGTCAAAGGCAACCCCACCGGTATTCTCAAAGGATTCTTCAGTAATTAAGCTTTTGTGGAAGGTGCAGTGCTGCCAAATGCCAAACAAGTCAACAAACTTTAGGTCAATTAACTCAATATTGTTGTCCTCAATCATCTTCAGGACTTCTTGTGCTGATTCTGCCATATACCAGTTTTTACCTCAGTGACATTTTTCGTTTGGCTAGCAAAGCAGTAAGCCTTAATCGATGCAAATGTCTGCACGGGCTACTTAATAACGGACTCAAAGCCTTTGCCTAAGCCTCCATCCCTACGAATCTAGGCCCATCCGACTAGATAAAATGTATAAAAAACTACAAATTTTCCCGGCTCTCAAGGCCCTGCGAGGAGAAACATCCCATGGGAACGAGAATCAAGGTGAGTGGACTATCTCAAACGCAGAAAAACCCATCAAGATCCCGCCGACTTTGGCAAGAAATGGGGCAGCTTGGAATTGTCTTGACGGATGCCAAAATCCCGAGCTCGATGCCCAACTTGAAGCAACTACTCCCCAGTGAGAGCATCCAGTGACTGGCCTGGACATTGTAAAGTTTTGTCATGATTCCGGGGCATTTGGGGATTTGGTTTCGGCGGTGGCCAACCCTGCGTGATACACTGATGGAAATTTTGATTGGCAGCAAAGTCTGGTAGGGCCTGGGTTTTAGCTGTTTTGCGAACTGTCTCCCAAAGCCTTAGCCACGGTCTTTTAGCAGACAGGACGGCCTACTCACTTGGGTCAATCAAAAGAATAGCTTGATAAATTTATTTTTTGACATCGTGGGAGCAACTGAGTTTATGCGGGATGCCGTCACCACTCTGATAAAAAACTATGACTTAACCGGTCGGTACTTGGATCGGGATGCCGTAGATACACTGCGATCCTATTTTGCCTCTGGTTCAGTCCGTGTCCAGGCCGCCGGGGTGATCAATTCTGATGCTGCTGCCATTGTCAAAGAAGCTGGCTCGCGGTTGTTTAGTGAATTACCCGAACTCATTCAACCCGGTGGTAATGCCTACACAACTCGCCGTTATGCCACCTGTTTGCGAGACATGGATTACTACCTGCGCTACGCGACCTACGCCCTCGTTGCTGGGGATGTGGATGTTTTAAACGAGCGGGTTCTGGAAGGCCTCCGGGAAACCTATAACTCTCTCGGGGTTCCCATTGGTCCGACTGTGCGGGGCATTCAAATCATGAAGGAAATTATTCAAGAGCGTTTGGCCGCTGCCGGAATTGAATCGGGTTCCTGGATTGATCAGCCCTTTGATCACATGAGCCGGCAATTGAGTGAAATTAGCATTTAGCCATGCCACCCATAAAGTCATAGAGTCACGTTTAACCAAAATGTCACTCAATTTTCCCCAGGGGTTTAGGCCTACTGGGTTTTTTTATGATTTTCTCGATTCCATGGCTGGCTGAGAGTCAAGGCGTGTCCGTAATTGGCCACAGGCAGCATCCCGTTCCAGGCCCCGTGAGCGTCTAATACTCGCGGCAACTCCGGCTTGCTTGAGAATATTCAAAAAGGTTTGGAGTTGCTCGGGGCGGGGGCGTTGATAGCTGGCGTCATCAATGGGATTGTAGGGAATCAAGTTGACATGGCTTTGAAATCCACGAATTAGCTTGGCCAAGGCCTGGGCCTGGGGCGGAGTATCATTCACACCGGCTAAGACCGTATATTCAAAACTCACCCGCCGCTTGGTCTGTTGAACGTAATCCCGACAATCCTGAATCAACCAATCTAGGGGATAGTGTTTGGCACTGGGAATGAGTTGTTCTCGCAGGGCCTGGTCAGGGGCATGCAAACTCACAGCCAGGGTCACTTGCAGAGATTCTTTAGCCAGGCGCCGAATTTGCTGGGGCACGCCAACGGTGGAAATGGTTATGTTCCGTTGCCCAATGCCAATGTCTTGGTTAATCGATTGCACCGCCGCCACAACAGCATCCAGATTGAGTAAGGGTTCACCCATACCCATGAAGACAATGTGACTGACCCGTTCCCCAAAGTCGGCCTGGACGGTCAACACCTGATCAACAATTTCATGGCGGTCAAGGTTGCGCGTAAACCCGCTTTTGCCAGTCGCACAAAAGTCACAGGCCATGGGACAACCCACCTGGGAGGACACACAGACGGTTAGGCGTTTAGCGGTGGGAATGCCAACGGTTTCAATGACCAAACCATCCGCTAACTTCAAGAGGTATTTCACCGTGCCATCCGCACTCACGGACTTGGCCTGGATCTGCGAGCGACCCACTGCCACCGATTCCAAGGCCTGGCGCCACTGCTGCGGAAACACAGTAATCTCGGTGAGGGAGTGGATGCCTTTTTGATAAAGCCACTGGTGGAGTTGTTGGCCCCGATAGGCGGGCTGCTGAAATTGCTCAACCCAGGCCATCAGGTCTTGTTTTGATGCTCCCAAAAGTGGGCCAGTAGGGGTGAGGGCAGTTTTACTCATGGGAAATGTATCGCCAAGGGAGGGGCAAGGGTGTTTATTTTCCAGTGTGGCAGATTTTCCTAGGGTTCTTTCCAATCCCGTTGAATTTCATCGGCAACCCGGCGGTAATCGTCGGTGGCTTCTTTGGCGTGTTTACCTTTCCACTGAGTAATCGGGACTCCATCCTGGGCGGCCCGTTGGTGGGCTTTATAGGTGCGAACAAAAGCATGACAGGTGGCAATGCCCATGGAGAGTAAAGTATTTTGAGCTTCTAGGGCTTCGGGGATGCTCCGGGGATCCACTTGGGTTAGAAGGACTCGATGGAGGACTTTAGTCGGTTGGACAAGGAGGGTGACGGTTTGGATCAGGGCTTCGAGGTCAATGGGGGCGGGCTGGGTCGGTAGCAGTAAATAGTCCGCAATCGGGGTAACAGCGGCCAAAGAATTAGCAGAGAGGGACGGGGGGGTATCCACCACAATCAGGTCGTAATTAGGAAGTTGCCGCACTTTTCCGAGGAGATGGGGATCCTGTTCTTGGGCCAGGTCAAAATTCATCGGCAAGCCGTGACGCTGAAACCACCAAGTCGCCGAGCCTTGTGGATCTGAGTCAACTAGGAGAACTTTTTGAGTTTCGGCAAAGGTGGCGGCTAAGTTAATGGCTGTTGTGGTTTTACCAACTCCACCCTTTCCGTTTAAAACCACCAATAATCTCGGTGTGCCCACAGGCCCCAGTCCTTTACTACGAAACTTTTCCCTAGATTACCAACAGATTAACCACTGATTTGGGAACGGCGGCATCCACGGTGACTTCAAGTCAGGTTTATCGTCGTTGCCAATACCTAGGGTAAACGCACCCCCAGGCCCCGAAAGTGATTCACCAGGCCATCTCCAATAGCTGTGGCCATGGACTGCCGAAAACTGGCCTGGGCCAAACGGGGAGCATCTTCTCGGCCACTGACAAACCCAACTTCCACTAACACGGCGGGCATGGTGCTTTGGCGGAGAACATAAAAATTAGCCCGTTTAACTCCCCGGTCACGCATGGGCAAACGATTGAGAATGCTCCGATGAATGGCCTGGGCCAGGGGCAAGCCAGTGGCGTAGTAGTAGGTTTCCACTCCATTCACATCGGCTCGGGTAAAGGCATTGGCATGGATACTGACAAAGGCCCGGGCCTGGACTTGAGACGCACGCAAAACCCGCGGTGCCAGGTCGAGATCCCGATCATCGGTGCGCGTCAAAACGGCCTGAATTCCGCGCTGTTGAAGGTTGTGAGCTAAGCGTTGGGAGATATCTAAGGTAACGAATTTTTCCTGAAGGCCATTAATTCCCACAGCGCCGGGATCGGGGCCGCCATGGCCGGGATCCACAGCAATGACAATCCGGGCACGGGGGTAGGGTGGCGGATTAGGGACGGAAATTGCGATGGGCTTGGGATTTGCGGGTAACTCAGAAACACTTAAGAATTTAGGCAGTTGGACAAACCAGCGATTGGGAGCCAGGCCACGAACCCGCACTTCCTGGGAACGCATGTTAAACCTTGAACCCAACTCAATCACAATCCGAGTCATCTGGGGGGTAAATTGCCCCACGCGCACTTCACGGACAAAATTGCCAATACTGCGTTGGGTTTTCGGCCGACCAAATTGGGTATTGGGCAAATCCACCACCAAGCGAGTTGGGTTGCTGATCAGCTGGACTCGGGGTCGAACCGTTCCCTCAGTTACAATCTCTAGGCGGCTCATGGCCGGATTAAACCGCCAATAATCTAGCTGATTTGCCAAACCAGGCCGGGCCCAGACAATCAACCCCAGACTGATGCTCCCCAGCCAAAACCAGCCAAATTTGAGATGCAGTTTCAGCATTTAGCGGACTCCCCCCACAACACGAACCACGGCTGACTGTTCTCCCTTGAACTTCCTAAAGCAACGTTGAATCATTAATGATTTATACAGAAAAACAAAATTTTAATGCAGTCACGATCCCGCAAACGTTCATGCAGATTTGAGTCATTGAATCCTGGACAAGTTCAACCAGGCCAAAACTCCCAAACCTTGATCATTAGCCTTAGCCGACCGCAACCAGAACCCGGGAGTTCCCAAAATCTTGATACAATGGCCCTATTAATTATCCTTATCAGGAGATAATAAGCACCGTTGTTCTGGAGGAAACCCCATGACCGAAACAATTGCAGTGGTGGCAGCAAAAGTCGGGATCATTTTTGGTTTAGCCTTGGCGATTGGCTGGATGTTCAGTATGGTCTTTCGCTGGATTGCTAGCTTTGGTCTTGAGCCCGGCCTGGTTAAACAACTGCAAATCGCTCAACGGCGGCTCATCATTGGTTGTCTAGCCCTAGCCACGGGATTAAGTTTTCTGGTCATTATTGGCAACGTAGTTTTCTACAGTCAAGGGGGAGATATTGCCGATGAGATTTGGGATGCATTACGCGATGGAGTTCCCTTCAGGGTTTGGCAATATTTGGGACTGGGCCTGGCTCAGACGATTTTGGTAGCCATTGGGACTGGTCTGGGATTACTGCTCATTGATCAAGTCCTGGCCTGGGCCTGTAACTACACCAAAAACATTGATGAAATTGAAGAAAATAACGACAGCATTGAGAAACTCTTTCAGGTTTTGCAGGGAACCATTACCGTAACCCTCTGGAGTACCGTTTTCATTAGTGGCAGCTATTTTCTTGGCTTTCCCGATGCTGTTTCTCGTTTTTTTGAAATTCTCTTAAGCATTTACATCATCGTCAACTTGGGTCGCATTTTGATGCAGTTTTCTGTGGTTACGATTGACAGTTTAGATTCAGCCAGTACGAAATATGTTCAGACCATAGCTTGGTTGCGCTACTACGAAAACTTACGCCATTTAGTTCCCAGCTTTAAGCGAACCTTGGAATTCATTATTTGGGTGGCGGTGGGCATCTTAGTCGTTGAACAAATTGACTTAATTTCCAATCTTTCTGAATACGGTTATCGCATTGTTCGGATCATTGTCGTTGTCTTCTTGGCCCGGTTGCTTGTCGAGATTGCAAAGATTGCTATTTTCGAGGTGATGCTGAATCCCAGAGATCTCACGCCCACTCAAACTAAACGGCGGCAAACCCTCTGTCCCCTATTCCAAAGTGTCGCCCGTTACGGAATCTACTTTGTTGCGGGGGTTTTTATTCTCGATGCCTTAACCATTGATCCCACACCTGTCCTTGCTGGCCTGGGGATTTTATCCTTGACCTTAGGGTTCGCAGTTAATAATTTGATTCAAGACTTTGTCAGTGGTTTCTTTATTCTTTTGGAAGGGTACTATTTAGTCGGTGAATTTGTCCAAACCCCAGATGCTAAGGGAATTGTTGAGTCCATTGATTTAAGAACGACTCGGATTCGCGATTTACAAGGCCAGGTCAACATTATCCGTAATGGCCGGATGGAGCCAATTATCAATTTCTCTCGGGATTATCTGGTGGCTGTGGTGGATGTTGGGGTGGCCTATGAGTCGGATATGGAGCGGGTGCATCAAGTTCTGTTGTCCATGGAAGATCAGCTTAAAGCAGAGTATGGCGATCAGATTTTGGCACCGATGACTGTGGTGGGCCCAACTAACTTTGGCGAGTCTGATTTGACCTTCAAAACCATTATTAAGGTTGAACCCAGCTTCTTTTTACGGGGCGGGATGGAAAACTATATTCGCAGGCTGATTAAAACCACCTTTGACCGAGAAGGCATCGAAATTCCTTATCCACGGCGGGTGATTATCAGTAATTCTGCTCCTGCCTAGAAAAACTTCGCACAACTTAGAATTGACCCGGTCTGGTAGGGACTAACCATCACTAGTTTTGAACTCTTGACCAGGCCCGGCTCTGAAAATTTCTCCAATGGCATTGGATAAAGCTTTGGAGGAGGAACTTAGTCTTGAGTTTCCCCAGGCCCCATGGACAAAGAATTGGCAAACCCAGCCTCCAATTCCATCCGTTGTTCCATTTGCCGCAAAAAGTAGCCAGTCATCATCGCCGAAGCCAACAACCCCGCCAGATTATCCCGATCCGTGGTGATTTGGATATTAAAAGCTTCCGACGGCAATCCCCCCACCAGGCCCTGGACATTGTGGCTAATAATTTGCCGAATTTCTGGGCTAGCCGAGCGGGCCACGCGGGAGAGAACCTCTGGTGACTGGTTTTGGAGGTATTTCAAAAGGAGGTTGTTCGCGTTTTCCTCGGTGCTGCTGGCGAAGAACTCACTGTTGTCGGAATCAAAAACCATAGACCTTTCCGCTTAACTTCCCCCTATTTTGCCATCATTGTTAAGAGAATTACATTTCCCTGAAGGCGTGAAAACCGATCCAGAGCAACATGGTGCCGCCAAACGGACTTGGGGTCTGGGGTTTGACCTAGGGGAGCCAGGGATAATCTTGAAAATTGGGAGCACGTTTCTCCAGAAAGGCGTTTTTTCCTTCTTGGGCTTCTTCAGTTAGGTAATAGAGTAAGGTGGCATTTCCGGCTAATTCCTGTAACCCGGCCTGGCCATCGCAGTCAGCATTGAAGGCGGATTTTAGACAGCGAATTGCCAGGGGGCTTTTTTGGAGAATTTCCTCGGCCCACTGCACCCCTTCAGCTTCTAACTCGGCCACCGGAACTACACAATTCACCAGGCCCATCCCTAAGGCTTGCTCAGCATTGTATTGCCGACAGAGAAACCATATTTCCCGAGCTTTTTTTTGCCCCACCACCCGCGCCAGGTAACTCGCCCCAAACCCACCATCAAAACTGCCAACCTGGGGCCCCGTTTGCCCAAAAATCGCATTATCAGCGGCAATCGTTAAATCGCAAATCAAATGCAACACATGGCCACCTCCAATGGCATACCCGGCTACGAGGGCAATCACCACCTTGGGCATGGTGCGGATGAGGCGTTGAAGATCTAAGACATTTAAACGTGGTATCCCAGCCCCATCCAGATAACCAGCTTGCCCGCGAATACTTTGATCCCCCCCCGCACAAAACGCATATTTGCCATCGGTATGGGGCCCGGCTCCCGTAAGTAGAACCACACCAATTGCAGAGTCTTCGCGGGCATCGGTAAAGGCCTGGATCAGCTCAGAAACGGTTTGGGGGCGAAAGGCATTGCGTTTATGGGGGCGGTTAATCGTAATTTTGGCAATGCCCTGGGCTTTGTGGTAAAGAATGTCCTCGTATGTATTGACTGCTTGCCAGGCCAGGCCCATGTTTACCTCAGGGGATGCAACTGCCATGATCATAGCTAATGACGATCCCCGAAAAACCTAATCAACCCCGCCCGCAACTCCATAGGCCAAGCCCCAGGAATCCCCCTATAATCAGCAAGTGACGTTACGCCAAGGTCAGCCTGTGTTTGTCCTCAGTGGTTATGAATATTTCCTCGGCTTTCTGCTGATTTGTGGCCTGGTGCCGGTCATTGCCCTTGTTACATCTAAGCTTGTCCGTCCAAAATCCCAGGCCATGGCCCGAATTACCACCTACGAGTCGGGGATGGAGCCCATTGGCGGGGCCTGGATCCAGTTCAATATTCGCTACTACATGTTTGCCCTAGTGTTTGTAATTTTCGATGTGGAGACGGTCTTTCTCTACCCCTGGGCCGTTGCCTTCCACCAATTGGGCGTGTTGGCGTTTATCGAAGCCTTAATCTTTATTGCCATTCTCATTGTTGGCCTGGCCTATGCCTGGAGAAAGGGAGCCTTAGAGTGGTCTTAACCTGCAACCAAGCTTAACCCTGGTGGCCCAGGCCTGAAGAAACCTTTATCTATTTCCCTAACTCGCTAATCCCATCAAATCGTAGCCCAAAGACTTTCAAGGAACGCCCCCATGACCGATACAACCCCTGAAACCGCTCCCGAAGCTGCCATTGTCGAAGCCAGTCCCACCTCTAGGCTTTTAACCCAGGCCGGTTTAGCTCACGAATATCTGGGCCTGGATACCTCTGGCGTCCCCATGCTCAAAGTGGATCGGGAGAATCTCATTGCCGTATCCCAGGCCTTGGTGGCGGCGGGCTTTAACTATCTGATGTGTCAGGGGGGCTATGATGTGGGCCCTGGTCAGGAATTGGTTAGTTTTTATCACTTGGTCAAATTAACCGATGATGCCATCCAGCCCGAGGAAATCCGCGTCAAGGTCTTTCTGCCCCGAGATGATGCTCGCCTGCCTTCCGTCTATTGGATTTGGAAAACCGCCGACTGGCAAGAACGGGAAACCTACGATATGTACGGGATTGTCTATGAAGGTCATCCCCACCTGAAACGCTTGCTGATGCCGGAGGACTGGGTCGGCTGGCCCTTGCGCAAGGACTACATCACCCCAGATTTTTACGAGCTTCAAGAGGCCTACTAAGGTCACTAGGTCTAGGAAAATCCTCATTTTGCATAGCCTTGAACTGGAAAAATACCTTCATTTTTGAGGGACGCGTTTTTCCTGTCTGAAACTCAGCAGGTTAAGGATTAGCCCACCCCCAGGGCATCAACAGACCATCAGAGCTAAGGGAATTTCCACGTCAGCCTCACAGGAATAAGGCTCAAGTTCAGCATGGTAGGAGTCTTGGGGGTGAACCATTTGGAGAAAATGTGACCTAGGCCTCAGCTTGACGACTAAACAATACTGGGCACTCCGCATAAACTCGGACGTAGTCGGACATTGAGGTGCCCAAAAGTCGATCCAAATCCGGCAAGCTCTGGGCAATGGAGGGGCGGCGATCGGGAGAACCCAAGACAAGGAGGTCGGCATTGGCTTCCTTGGCAATTCGACAGACTTCTTCCCCTGGTTTTCCGGAACTGACAAAGCATTGGTAGGTAACACCTCGACGCTTAGCAGCGGCCACCGCTGGGGCAATGACTTCATCCTTTTCGGCTTCAGTGCTGGTTAAGGAGCCACGGCCTTTCAAATCCGGGTTGATATGGGTCAGGATCAACTTGCCACCCTTGATGTCCTGCACCAGATTGAGGGCTAAATCTAAGGAGGCCTGACTGGAGGCAGACTTGTTCAGGGCCACCATGATCCGGTTAATTTTTTGGACGTAAATTTCATCCTTCACGAGGAGCATGGGGCGGGCCGACAGTTGAAAGACGTACTGACTCACGGAATTAGCCAGAATGGACTGTAACCGCTTCAACCCCCGGGAGCCCATGATAATCAGATCGGTATTGAGTTCTTCCGCCACTCGACAAACCGTATCTTTGGGATCTCCCTCTCGCAGCATTGTATTCACGGCATTCACCTGCTGGGGACTGAGATGTAACCGCTCTACGGCCTGGGCTAAAAGCTTGACTCCCTCTTCCCGTTGAGCGGCCACTTCCTCTGCCACCACCTTGGGGGGAATGACATGAAGAACGGTAACCGTAGCCCCTTGGACAGCCGGGAGTTCCATCAGCGACTTTAGCATCAGTTCCGCCTGGCCAGTGCCGGAGTCCGCAAGCAAAATATTTTTGATCATGGTTTACCTCTACAGCCGTCTTTGCAATTCAGTGGGGAATCGGGCAGTGGGAGTCAGTATGGAGGCGTGGCACCATCCATTTCATCCAAGTCCGATCTGCTCTATCCTGCTTTTAGCTTAGATCTTAAGGTGATTCCGACCAGGCCTCAGTGATTGATCCATAAAACTATACGGTTGTTCGCAATAAAGCCGATGCAGACTCTAACACCTTCACCCTGGCTAGATTATCCAATCCGAGTTCATCCTAGTCAGACGGATTACGCGGGCGTGGCCTGGCACGGCAGTTACTGGGCCTGGTTGGAGGAAGCCCGGATTGATTGTTTACGCCGAGGGGGCATTGAATTTGCGGATCTGGTTGAGTTGGGCTGTGATTTACCCGTCATTCACTTAGAGGCCCGGTACCTACAAGCCTTAAAATTTGGGGATGCGGCCCTAGTGCGGACTCGGTTTCAGGGCCAAGCAAAGATCCGGCTTTGTTTTGATCAGTGGGTCACTAGCCAAGACCGGCAAACCACCTATTTCCAGGCCCAGGTGCAATTGGTTCCCCTCAATCGCCAATCCGGAAAAATTTTACGACACCTCCCAGATGCCCTCCATCAAGCCTTTCAAACCATGGCCCGATGCTCCTAAAACCAGTTCTGCATTGATCCGCTCAAGGCTGTAGCACTCTACGGAGGGGGGTTTTGGGACACTTGACCATTGATAACTCAAGACAATACCCCAGCGGAAAAAGTCTCATGGTGGCAGCTACCTGGGCTTGGCAAAACCCGATTACAGTAAAAGAAACAGGTCTTGGCCTGGTTGGTGAATTCCGAGGATATGCCCATGACTGTGACCCAAACCAGGCCCCGTGATGTGCAGGTTACCGAAATCGGGACAAACACCACCGTTTTACGGTCTCGCACCTGGGATCGGCTTAAGTTTGAAATCGAGTATGGTCGACAACAGGGAACCACCTCCAATTCCTACCTAATCCAGGCCGAGAAAACTGCCCTGATTGACCCCCCCGGTGAATCCTTTACAGACCTGTATTTAGCGGAACTAGCCCAACATATTTACCTCCAAAAGCTGGACTACATCGTTTTGGGGCATCTGAATTCCAACCGCTTAGCCACCATCAAAACCCTCCATCAACTTGCCCCCCAGGCCACGTTTGTTTGCTCTAAACCCGGTGCAGTTACCCTCAAAGCTGCCTTTGCCGACGACATTACTCCCATCCAAGTCTGGGTCTCCCGGAATGAAGCAATCCTAGACCTGGGCCTGGGACACCAGTTGCAATTTATTGCGGCCCCGACCCCCCGCTGGCCCGACGGCCTATTAACCTATGATCCGCAAACCCGGATTTTATATACCGACAAATTCTTTGGTACCCATGTCTGTGGTGATGCGGTCTTGGACGAGGCCTGGAAAAAACTGGATCAGGATCGTCGCTATTACTTTGACTGCCTCCATGCTGCCCAATCTCGGCAAGTGGAAACCGTATTGGATAAAATTACTCCCCTTACTCCGAAAGTTTATGCCCCAGCACACGGTCCTATAGTCCGCTTCAGCCTCAGCCGCTTAAATCATGATTATCGAGAATGGTGTCAATCCCAGAAGGAGCAAGATACCACTGTTGCTTTACTCTATGCGTCAGCCTATGGCAACACCGCCACCATGGCCCAGGCCCTAGCCAAGGGATTGGGCGACGCGGGTCTGAACGTTGAATCCATCAATTGTGAGGCCACACCTCCCAGCGAAATTCAAACTATTGTCAGTGAGGCCGATGGTTTTTTAATCGGTTCTCCCACCCTTGGTGGTCACATGCCAACCCAGGTGCAAACGGCCCTTGGCCTGGTGCTTTCCCATGCGGCCAAAACCAAGCTGGCTGGGGTCTTTGGTTCCTATGGTTGGAGCGGGGAGGCCGTGGATGAAATTGAAAGTAAACTCCAGGATGCGGGCTATGCTCTGGGTTTTGAAACTCTGCGGGTCAAGTTTACCCCCACGGAAGCGGATCTCCAGGCCTGTGAAGCCGCCGGAACCGAGTTTGCCCAGACCCTAAAAAAAGCCCGGAAAAGCCGGACGGTGAGGCAACCGGTTTTATTGGATGTACAAGCGGATCGTACCGAACAGGCCGTAGGACGGGTGATTGGCTCTCTCTGTGTTCTAACAACCCCCAGTCCCGATGCCAATGATCTAACCCAGGCCGAAGCAATTTTAGTCTCATGGGTGTCGCAAGCCTCCTTCAATCCACCTGGGTTAACTGTGGCCCTGAAACGGGAATTTGCTGATGGTGCCTGCCAGATTGGGGATGGCTTTGTCTTAAATATTCTCAAAGAAGGCTTAAATGTTCGGCGGAACTTTCAACAACCCCTCCCCCCTGGTCAAAGCCCCCTAGGCGAGTTGGAGCTGAGCGTTGCCAGTAATGGTTGTCCTGTAATCAGTCAGGGCCTAGCCTATTTAGAGTGTCAGGTGGAGTCCCGTTTAGAATGCGGAGATCATTGGTTAATTTACGCCGTGGTTCAGGCTGGACACTTACTCCAGGACAATGGCTTAACCGCTATTCAGCATCGCAAATCAGGGCAGCAGTACTAAAAACACCCCAACCACTGAGCTTTAACCTCCCTCACCAGGCCCCACCTATTGCCCCGCAGTCTATGATCAGTTCCCACCAAAGCTGAAGTCCCTAAAAGCACTTCCTATAAGGGCTTGCAGAATTTTTGTGCTTCCTGCCCCAGGGAAATGCCCCACAGCTTTTTGCAACTGAAGGAAAGCCATCCACAACCCAGGCCTTAACCCTACTTGTCCCTGAGGGAATACCAGAGGCCGTCATAAATGGTTATTCTGGCCTAAAGCCATTGGTATTGGGGCAAGGCCGTGGAAGGGAGTCTCAGTGACATCGATTTTTATAGTTTGTTGCAAAGCTTTGCTCTGACCCAACGCACGGGAGAACTTTATCTCGAGGATGAATCCGGCAACTATTGGTTATTGCTGTTGACCAATGGGCGCATTCTTTATTTGGCTGATGCCCATAGCCAGTACTTAAACCGACTCCAGGACTATCTCCACGGTCATAATCTCCGCTGGCCCGACAACCAGGAATTACCAGACAGCGCTGCGGGCAGCAGTTGGCCAGAATATGAATCACTGTGGTGGCTACTACAGCAGGATCAAATTGACCTTCCCCAAGCCCACCATCTGTTACGCCTCATGATGCGGGAGTCTCTCTTGGATTTAGCGAGCTTATATCGGGGCTGGTTTTCCTGGCGGACTGCGGCTCCGATCATTCCCCAACTCAGTTCGTTGCCCCTAATTAGTCTCCTCAGTGAAGTCATGGAGCAATTACGGGAATGGAAAAAACTTTATCCCTACATTCTTTCACCGGATCAGTGCCTCCAACCCGGAGAGGCGATTCAACCCCAGGCCCTGTTGGCAGAGAGTAGTTGGCAGCGATTACAGGCCTGGACTCAGGAAGGTTTAAGTTTGCGCGCCTTGGCCCGTCGCCTGGGTCGAGATTTAAGCAGTGTCGGAAAGGTGATTCTGCCCTACCTACACCAAGGCCTGGTGCAACTTACCCCCATTCCAGAGCTGCCCCTAGCCACCCCACACTCTGGTTCCGGTGGTCAACGCTCAACACCACGGGTGATTTGTATTGATGACTCACCAACAATCCGGCAATTTGTCGAACGCACCCTCACCCAGGCCGGGTATGAAGCCACCGGGATTGCCCACCCACTCAAAGCGCTTAGTCTAATTTTTCAGCTTTACCCTGACTTAATTTTCTGTGACCTGAACATGCCCGAACTCAATGGCTATGATTTTTGCGCCATGCTCCGCCATACCCCCCAGTTTCGGCAAACCCCCATCATTATTCTCACCAGTCACAGCGGCTTAAGTGAACGCATGCGGGCCAACATCCTAGGCGCCAGCAGTTACTTGGCCAAGCCCTTCAATGCTGAAGAATTACTTTCCTTAGTTGATTATTATGTGGGCAATCCAAACCCCAATGCAGAGGATCCGGAAAAAATTCTCCAGGATGTTGTCTAAGCCCCCACAGAGCCAAAATCACTGTCTCTTATCAGCACCCCTGAGCAATACAGAATATTAAGCAAATTGTGACGGTTTTGCATCTGTGCACCGCTGACCCGAGAGATTTTGGCAGATCTTGTATAGTGAATTATTGTTGAGCATAGTTTGTAAATTAAAGTTTTTCATCCAACCTACAGTTCTCCCCTTGGCCTGGTGTTGCCCATGAGTAACGTGTTAGTCGTTGAAGACAGTGCCCCACAGCGGGAAATGATCAGTGAATTGCTGGCCAAGTCAGGGATGAGTGTTGCTGTGGCGACTGATGGGGTGGAAGCCCTTGAGCAAGTCAAAAGTCTCAAGCCCGATATAGTTATTCTCGATATTGTCATGCCCCGCAAAAATGGGTACGAGGTCTGCCGAGAAATTAAATCTGACCCCGCAACTCAGCACGTTCCCGTGATCATTTGTAGCTCCAAAGGGGAAGATTTCGATAAATATTGGGGGATGAAACAGGGAGCAGATGCCTATATTGTCAAACCCTTTCAACCCAAGGAATTAGTGGGCACCATCAAACAATTACTGCGGGGAGGGGTCTAATGCTGAGTAGTCCTGATTTTCTCGGTGATGATACCCAGATTGATGAAGGCTTTCAGGGGCTACAAACCCCCGAGGGAGATCTTCATTTACGCTTTTCCTTGCCCTCAGGAATTGAACTGGCCTTGCCAGCCATTGGCGTTCGGGAAGTCGTTTCAACACCGCCGGATCGGATTACTCCAGTTCCCAATACCTCAGCGACGCTCCTGGGGGTGCTTAATTTACGGGGACAAGTGATTTGGGTGGCCGATGCAGGGCAGTTTCTCGGGGAAGATGCGCCAATCAATACAGATCGTCCCGAGATGCCGATTATTGCCATTGAAGATGACGATATGCTGGTGGGCTTGGCGGTTGATCAAGTTCGGGGAATGGAATGGCTAAATGCAGAGGCAATTGTTCCACCCAGTAGCATAAATGACAGCATGGCACCGTTTATCCGCGGAGAGTGGGTACTAGATGGAACGGGTCAGCAGACTCTTAAGTTATTGGATGCGGTGGCCGTGTTACGCAGTGCACGTTGGGGAGGATAAGTCACGAACAGTTAATTCATTTTTTGTTACGTTTACCTGTCTCAATAACCTTCTTTCATAAATTAAACATACTCTATATAAGAATGGTGAGGGCGGGAGATCAATGTCGATGCAGGATCAACTAGCGGAGCAGATTTAATGGCAGCCAGCACCCAATACACTCAGGACTACCAAAAAGCGGTAACGGCTTATATTCAGGGCAATTATGATCAAGCGGCCCTTATTGCCGATGAGTTAGTCAGTACCCGCCCCGATGATCCCAACATTCGCCTACTTCGGGGGCACATCTTTTGCTGCCAAGAACAGTATGAGCCGGCCCAGGAGCAATACCATCTGGTTTTAAATCTAACCGCCGATCCTGAATTGATTGCCTGTGCTAATGACAGTATTGCCAAGACGAATGAACTCCTTGGTGTGGCGGATGAAGCGAATGGCTTAGGTGGGGCCTGGAGTAGTGACGATGCCACTGGTCTTCAGGAAAATCAAACTGTCGTTCAACCTGTTTCTGCGGCTGAATCACCCATGAGTGCCTCTTCAGAAGATATTGATTTGGCTCTGGGGCTCGAGATGGGGGGAACATCAGCCCTAGATTATGATCCCTTTGCAACGCCAGCTTCCACGAGTCCTGATGATTACGGCTTAGGCGGCTTTGATTTTGGTGATGCCGACGAACTAGCGGATTTTGCGCCTCCTCCAGAAGCCAGCTTGGACGGGGATTCAGAAAATGAGATGACCATGTTCATGCCGGAGGAGCACCCAGGCCTGGATGTCATGGCAGTTGAAACTGAGGCTCCACTGTCTCTGGAATCCCTAGATTCTGAAAACATCGGGGATTTATTCACAGATCCCATGAGCTTAGAACTACCGGCTGAGGCTGATCTCGGGGCCTGGGTTGAAGAGATGCCCGTAGCACCTGAGGCTGAAGCGGCCACCCCCGAAGCTTTTGGAGAATTGATCGAATTTGATGAATTGAGTGACCTTGGGGATTTCGATCTGGATTTGGAAGTGGAAAATCTGGGCAATCTTGATGATCTCGGAGATTTGGGCAGCTTTGGCGGCCTTGAAGATTTTGGTGCCGATCTGGGTGAAATCGAAGAGTTCAGTGGCTCTCTAGAAGATCTTTCCCCATTAGCATCCACAGAAACCGTAGCTCCTGACCCCGAAGCTGCCCAGGCCCTAATTGAAAATATTGATGATGTCCCCGAGATTCCTACTCATGAAGCCGTTATTTTTGAGTCGGAAGAAGCATCCACGCCTGAAGATTTAGCTGCGGTCAGTGGGGAAGAAGCCTGGGTTCCTGAAGCGGCTGAGGAAGTACTTGATTTTGGCGAAGTACTTGATTTTGGCAGAGAATTCGAGGTGCCCCCTGAATCTGGCCTGGAGAGCGTGGATCAACTGGCTGACTTTTTCGGCGAACAGGTCAACAGTGTGGTGGATGAGGAAAGTCCCAGTGGGGAATCTCTCGAGGCAGAAGCCCTTTTTCCCCTCGATCTCGAATCCGGTAGTCCAAGTTTAGAGTCCCCTGATGTGCCCCTGTTTGACGCCTTTGGGGACGCGGATGTAAACCTTCCTGAGCCCAGCGCTGAGGTGGTTGCTGATCTCCTGGAGTTTACTACTGACGCCGATGAAATTGCTTCCGTAAGCGGATCCGTAGGTGATGAATTTGAGCAAACAGCTTTTCTTGAATCAGCCCCTGCCGCTCCCGTAGCTGCCAGTGGTGCCTTTACCCCCATTGAGAATCAAGAACTTGGGGATTTATCAGCTAGCTTTGAAGGTGATGACCTGTTCGGTGACCTCGGAGAAATCCCCCCCCTGGAAGAAGAAGGAGGCCTGGCGTGGGAAGATTCTGAACAAACCGAAACCCTGATTACACCCACCCAAACCTCTATTACGGCTGGGCCAATCCCCCCTGGCGATACCTTTGCGGATCCGGATGGGGAGCAACAAGACCTAGACTTAGACCTCTTGGAATTACCCCCGTTAAGTGAGTTTGATGAGGACTCTGAGCTCACTCCCTTGGCTGAGTTTTCGATCAGTGAGTCTTCCACCCCTGTTTTGGAGTTAGACACCTACCAAACACCGACGTCAATTCCGACGATGGATATCCCTTCAGGGTCAGAAGTGCCAATTTCAGAAACGTTTGCTGTGGTTCCTGATGATTTGGACTTGTCCGCTGAATTGGGGCAACTCCCAGATCTGGACTTTACCAACGAGGTTATGCCCGTTACTGCTGCTCCAGGCCTGGTGGATGACCTCTCTGCCTTTGCCCAGCAATCCCCACCAGCACCAGCTAGTGAACCAAGCTTTAAGTCTAAGCCTTTGCCAGTTTCTCCCGCTTCAGCCCCACCGAAAAATACTGACAGTGGCACGTCATTCACCCAGCGAAATACGAAAACAGCCATCACGGTGGGTATTGTTTCGGCCTTGGCTTCTGGTGTAGTTTTTGTGGGTCTCAATCAAGGAAAAGATATTCCCGCAACAGTTGCTGGCGGCCTTGCAGGGGGCTTAGCGGGTGGAGTGGCGGCATTGGGTTTTGGACGCCGTACCGTATCCCACATCAAGCGATGCACCACAGATTTGCAAGCGCAATTCAACGCCGTTATGGGTGGAGACATGTCTGCCTCGGCAACGGTGTTTGCCCAGGACGAATTTGGGCAGTTGGCCGCCAGCTTTAACACAATGACCCAGTCGATCCAGGCCGTGATGGCGGAAAGCCAGCAAAAAGCTGAAGAAAACGAACGGCAACGGGATGACCTGCAGCGCCAAGTGATTCGTCTCCTGGATGATGTGGAAGGGGCGGCTCGAGGTGATTTAACAGTTCAGGCTGAGGTCACAGCGGATGTTTTGGGTGCTGTGGCGGATTCCTTTAACCTGACCATCTTTAATCTGCGGAAGATTGTGCAACAGGTGAAGGTCGCTGCCCGCCAGGTAAACAAAGGAGCCACCGATAATGAAACCTTTGCCCGCAGCTTGTCCTCTGATGCGTTGCGCCAGGCCGAGGAACTAGCCGTCACACTCAACTCGGTGCAGATGATGACCAACGCGATTCAACGGGTGGCGGATAGCGCCAAAGAGGCCAATATGGTCGCCCGAAATGCCACAGAGGCCGCCCTGCGTGGGGGAGAAGCGGTGGAACGGACGGTGGCGGGGATTTTGCAGATTCGAGAAACCGTTGCTGAGACTACCCGCAAGGTCAAACACCTGGCTGAGTCTTCCCAGGAAATTTCCAAAATTGTCGGTTTGATTTCCCAAATTTCAGCTCGGACAAATCTCTTAGCCCTAAATGCCAGTATTGAAGCGGCTCGGGCTGGAGAATCCGGAAAGGGGTTTGCAATTGTGGCGGATGAGGTACGGCAGTTGGCGGATCGGGCAGCTAAATCCTCAAAGGAAATTGAACAAATTGTGCTTCAAATCCAGAGTGAGACAGGGGCTGTGATGACCGCAATGGAAGAAGGAACGCAGCAGGTGATTGAGGGAACAAAACGGGCAGAACAAGCCAAACATTCCCTGGAAGACATTATCCAGGTGTCCAGTCAAATCGATAACTTAGTGCGCTCGATCACCAGTGCCACCGTGGAGCAAACTGAAACCGCCCGTTCCATGGCCCAGGTCATGCAATCCGTAGAGTTAACCGCCCAAGCCACATCCCAAGAGGCACAGCGGGTGTCGGATTCGCTACAACACCTAGTGACCGTTGCTCGAGATTTACAGTCTTCAGTGGAGCGGTTTAGAGTCGAGCAAACTGAACAGGGGTAATTCAAGGAGTTGGTGATGCAGACGGATCAACAAAAGCGCATCTTGGGTTACTTCATTGAAGAGGCGCAAGAACATCTCACAACCATCGAAAATAGCCTGATGAATCTCCAAGGGGTCGTGGATGATCCCGAGGCGATGAGCGAAATGTTTCGGGCAGCCCATTCAGTTAAGGGTGGGGCAGCAATGCTGGGTCTGTTCAGTATCCAGCAAATTTCCCACAAACTCGAAGATTACTTCAAAGTTCTCAAGGAAAATCCGATCCGGGTTGATGAAACCCTTGAGTCCCTCTTTCTGCAGGGGTTTGACGCGCTTCGTGAACTCTTAGATGAATTGCAAAGTCCCTTTGGTCTCTCAGATGAAGTGGCCAACCAGGCCTTGAACCAAACTGAGCCCGTCTTTGCTCAACTGGAAATCCACCTCAATAGCATTGTTTCAGGCACTCCTGCTCTCGCAGTCATTGCGCCTCCCGTTACCACTCCCTCAGAACCTACACCAGCCGAGCCAAGTGATGGGCGTGAGTTTGTCTTTCAAACCGATGTTCCCGAACGGCTACGGGCAATGTTGCAGTTGTTTAAACAACCGGATAGTCCAGCGGTGCGGCGAAGCTTACAGGATGCCTGCGTCAGTTTAGGGCAGTTGGGTGAACCCTTTGAACTTCAGGCCTGGGTTAAGCTCCTTGAGGCAGCAGAGCAAGCTGTAGGTCACAGCGACAATAGTTTGTTGGTCTTAGCTCCGATCCTGATCAAAGAAATTAAAGGGGCGCGGGATCTTGTCCTAGCAGGCCATGTTAATGATATCCAGGCCTCAGACCAATTACTCGCCCTAATTCCCACTGCTCCAGAACTGCCCAGTCAGTCTTTAGCTGATACCTCAACTTTGGCCACAGTACAAAGTTTGCCCCCTCTCCAAGCCAGCGAAGTTGCCCCAGCCACCACCCACGATGATCTGACCACCCCAGACTCAGAATACGTTGCTCAGGTTGATACCGTAGCGGAGGTTGCCCCCCCTACGGAGCTAGCTGGTGATGAGGATGCAACGAGTCAAGTTTCTTGGGAAGCCCCCGTTGAAGACTTGGAGGAATTGGGGGATATTTTTGAGCTTTCTGGAGAACTGTCTCCCCCTTGGCCTGGGTTTGAGGCCGAATTTGCTACGGAACAACCGGCTGCCTCCTCTGCCTTTGATGAAGACCTTTCAGAATTTTTAGAACCCTCACCGACAGTATCCTCTGCAAACGAACCAGGCCTGGACTTAGTTGAACTTTTTGGTACAGAAACCGACCTAGTGGCAGACTTTGCCCAGGAGTTGGGGGATATTGACCTAGCTGGAATCGGTGAAGCTCGAGCTGATGCGGTGCTTGGTGACGAGGAAGTGGATTTAGCCACCTTCTTTGCCGAAGCCCCAGTCGATGTCTCGTCCGAGGTTGAAGTTGGGGAACCCGAAGGGGTTGAAGGCGCGGTTTCCAATCTGCCCACAGATTTGTCCGACCTAAATATCCCCGATGATAGCGCTGGCTTAAGTGCCCTCATTGATAATCTGCTGGAAGGGATTGATCCAGGAGTAAACAATCTCGCCGCTGATGCCGATTTTTTAGATACGTTTTTGACCGAAGAGCTCGGTGCTGAGCTGACCGGAGAAGATGTAGTCCAACCTCAACTCCCGACCGCAGAGGAACTTTGGTCTGATTCAACAGATGTGGATGCGGTTCTTGAGGAACTAGTCGCTGCGCCTGAAGCTGAGCTGGAGTTGGAATCCTTACCGGAAACTCCCCCTGACCAGGCCTGGGATTCAGAAGAACTAGCAACCTCAGCGGATTTAGAGGCATTCATTGCGGCCACAGCAGACGCTCCCCCCGAGGCTGAACCTATTTCCGAAATTGACAATGTCCTCGAAGATCTGAGCGAAATCAGTGAAATCATTGCTGGCCCCCTCACGGCTCCAGAAGCTTCCCCAGAGATTGCTGAGCCTGCCTCCTTTGATTTTGATGATCTTGACGCTCTCTTAGCTGAACCTAATGCCCCCGCCCCTGCTGCCACTACCCCGGCCTGGGATGATTTGGAATCCCTCCTAGAGCCAGATTCCACTACAGCCGCTGCCAATAGCCTAGATGACTTGGAATCCCTCCTAGATGATATGGCCCCAACTCCAGTGTCCAATGCCTCTGCCCCAGGCCTGGAGATTGAGCCACCAACGCCAGCGTCTACCCAATCCTTCACCATGCGGCCACGGACTGCGCGACGGGGTTCTAGTGCTGGATTTGAGCAAACCATGCGGGTATCCGTTAAGCACTTGGATGGTTTGAACAACCTTGTTGGGGAAATGGTTGTTAATCGCAATGCCCTAGAGGATAGTCAAGAGCGCTTACGGCAGTTCTTAGATAACCTGCTCTACCAAGTTCAACAGCTTGGGGATGTGAGCCAGCAAATGCAGGATTTGTATGACCGCTCACTTTTGGAGAGCTCTTTGTTGCGAGGAATCTCAACCCCATTTAACCATGGCGGTAGCTCTGGTCGAGAGGACTCTAGCCATGCTACTGGGGTAGAATTTGACTCCCTGGAGATGGATCGATTTACCGGCTTTCATACCCTTTCACAAGAAGTCATTGAGCGAATTGTTCGGGTACGGGAGGCAGCATCCGATATTGAGTACGTGGTTGATGAAGTTGAGCAAACCACTCGCATGTTCCGCCAAGTGACCACTCAAGTCCAAGAAAGCTTGAGTCGCTCTCGCATGGTGCCGTTCCGGGAGATGGCCACCCGATTACCCGGTGCAGTGCGGCAGATTGCCAGTAAGTGCGGGAAGCAATGTTCCCTGGAAATTGAAGGGGAAGGCATTTTGGTAGATAAGGGCATCCTCGAGCGTCTCTATGACCCGATGACCCATCTGATCAACAACGCTATTTACCACGGAATTGAAACCCCAGAGGAACGACAGGCAAAAGGTAAGTCGGAAAAAGGAACTGTCAAGATTCGGGCGTTCTACCAAGGTAGCCAAACCATTATCTCTGTCAGTGATGATGGTAATGGCATTGATGCAGATCGGGTCAAGGCTAAGGCTATCAGTACTGGAATTGTCACTGCGGAAGAAGCCCAACACTTGTCTCGGCAAGATATTTACGGGTTGCTATTCCGCTCCGGGTTCAGCACCAAAGATCAGGCTGATGAGTTGGCGGGGCGGGGCGTGGGTATGGATGTGGTGCGAGTCAGCCTTGAAGAAATTCGCGGCAGTATCAACACAGATTCGACCTTAGGCAAAGGAACAACCTTTACAATTCGTCTGCCTTTAACCCTGAGTATTACAAAAGCTCTCTGCTGTATCGATAACCATTGCCGGATTGCCTTCCCAATTGATGGAGTGGAGGATATGTTAGACCTCCCAGAGGATCGGCTACAGCTTACCGATGATGGCGAAAGAAAACTGGTCTGGCGAGATCGGCATCTGACATTCCGAAAATTAACTGATTTGTTGCCCTATCGGCGCCAGATTAGCCGCAGTAATGTCTATGGCGGGGCAGGGCATGAGGAAGATGTGATTTCGGTCGTAATCCTCCGCAGCGGTGATGATTTGATCGCTTTGCAAGTGGATCAGGTGATTGGCGAGCAGGAAATCGTAATTAAGCAGTTGTCGGGGCCAGTACCCAAACCAATTGGCATTGCGGGGGTAACAGTGCAAGGGGATGGGCGAGCAATGGCCATCGCTGACATCCTCGAACTGGTGGATCTTTCCTTGAACCGCCTAGAGCCGGGAGATTGGGGTACACCAATGCCCTCTCTCCCTCAAGAGCCTGTGAAGACGGAGCCACTGGTGCTGATCATTGATGACTCGATTACGGTACGGGAATTGCTGTCAATGACCTTTACTCGGGCCGGGTATCGGGTGGAACAGGCTCGGGATGGTCAAGATGCCTGGGAAAAACTTCGCTCCGGACTCCCGTGCGATCTGGTTTTCTGTGATATCGAAATGCCGCGCATGGATGGCCTGGAGTTGCTCTCGCGGATGCAGAAGGACGCTAATCTGAAGCAACTACCGATTGCGATGTTGACATCTCGAGGAGCAGATCGCCACCGGCAAATGGCCGCACAATTGGGAGCGCGGGGCTATTTCACAAAGCCCTATTTGGAAGAGCAGTTATTGGATGCAGCCAGTCGTCTCTTAAAAGGAGAAGTCTTGGTGTCTGAACCGGTGGCATGAGTCAAATAAACTATGGGCTAGAGGAATTTACCGCCTTATTTCCCTTTTCACTCGATGACTTTCAACTCCAGGCCATGGAGGCGTTAAACAAAAGCTGCTCCGTGGTGGTCTGTGCGCCAACAGGTTCAGGTAAAACCTTGGTGGGGGAATACGCAATTCATCGGGCTTTGGCACGGCAACGACGGGTGTTTTATACGACGCCACTAAAAGCGCTGTCTAATCAAAAGCTCCGGGATTTTCGCGAGCAGTTTGGGCAAGAGCAGGTGGGCTTGTTAACAGGGGATGTTTCAATTAACCGGGATGCTCCAATCTTGGTTATGACCACTGAGATTTTTCGGAATATGCTCTATGGAACACCCATTGGCGAGGTGGGGACTTCCTTGGCGGGGGTGGAGGCGGTGGTTTTGGATGAATGCCACTACATGAACGATCGGCAGCGGGGGACGGTTTGGGAAGAGTCAATCATTTACTGTCCCAAAGAAATTCAGTTAGTAGCCCTATCCGCCACGATTGCCAACGGAGAGCAGTTATCAGACTGGATTGGTACAGTACATGGGCCCACGCGACTGATTTATTCCGATTGGCGACCCATTCCCCTCCAATTTTACTATTGTCAAGGTAAAGGGCTTTTTCCCCTGCTGAATGCTGAGAAAACCCATATTAACCCACGGCTGTTGCGCTCTAGCCAACCCCCAGCCCGAGGCCGGAAACGGGGCGAATTTTTAAACTTGGGGTACGTCGTCAATCAGCTAGCCCAACGGCAAATGCTGCCAGCGATTTACTTTATTTTTAGTCGACGCGGCTGTGACCAGGCCCTGCAACAGATGGGAGGGGTGAATCTGCTCAATCCTGAAGAATCCCAGGCCCTGAGTCAAATTTTGGATGAGTTTTTGGCCCGTCATGGCGCGGTTGTACCCAAAGATCATGTGGCACCCCTCCGTCAAGGAATTGCCGCCCACCATGCTGGCGTTTTACCCCTCTGGAAGACCCTCATTGAAGAACTTTTTCAGCAGGGGTTGATTAAGGTGGTTTTTGCCACAGAAACCCTCGCTGCTGGGATCAATATGCCCGCCCGCACGACAGTTTTATCATCGTTATCTAAACGCACCGATTCGGGGCATCGGTTATTAACAGCCTCGGAGTTTTTGCAGATTTCCGGACGGGCCGGGCGACGAGGCATGGACGAAATTGGCCATGTGGTAACCCTACAAACCCCCTTTGAAGGGGCCAGAGAAGCGGCCTATTTTGCCACTGTTGGCCCGGATCCCTTGGTTAGCCAGTTTACTCCTAGTTACGGCATGGTTTTAAACCTGTTGCAGCGACACACCCTTGAGGAAGCTAAAGACCTGATTGAACGCAGCTTTGGCCAGTACTTAGCCACCCTGCACCTTGCCCCCCAACGCCAGGCCATTGCGACCCTCGAAGCTGAGCTTGAAGAGATTAACCGCCGGCTCGATCCCGCCGATCCCCAGGCCCTGAGCCGGTATCAAAAACTTCGGGAACGGCTACGGCAAGAGCAACGGCTCCTGAAAACTCTGCAGCACCAGGCCGAAGCCATGGCCCATGAACAGCGCGTTCCTCAACTCCTAGCTGCCCCAACCGGAACATTGATTTGCTTGGATACCCATGACCTCCATCCCAAACCCGACACTCCCTATTTGACAGCGATTCTCTGTGCTAAGGTACCAGGCCCCGGCCAATTTCCCTTGCTGGGATGCTGGGGAGCCAATAATCGGTTCTATGTGGTGGCATTGGAGCAGGTAAAACAGGTTGGGGAACTGGCTAAAATTGCCCCCCCAGCTTGGACAGAACCCATTGCCCCGAAACGCGGCTACTCTTGGCCTGGGCCTGAGGCTTGGGATACGTTTGCCGCAACATTACCAACACTCACCCCTGCCATCGCTCCAGAGGTTACAGCCCAGGTCGAGAAAATTAGCAAGCTTGAAGCCGAAATGTTGACCTTACCGGTGGGGGCAAATCCCGGAACTGCCCTACGATTGCGGCGACGGCGGGAAAAACTCTGGACAGAATTGGTGGATCGCCAGGAGAAACTGAGTTTGCAATCCCACCCCCACTGGGAAGACTTTTTGAGTTTGATTGCGATTCTGCAGGAGTTTGGGGGCCTGGAGGATTTAAAAGCAACCTCCCTAGGAGAATTAGCAGCAGCCTTACGGGGTGAAAACGAACTTTGGCTGGGTCTGGCCATGGCCTCTGGGGTCTTGGATGAGCTTCCTCCCCAACAACTGGCCGCGGCCTGTGCAGCATTGGTCACGGAAACCCCGCGCCCAGATAGTTGGACTGAATATGCAGTCTCTCCGGCTGTGGAGGAAGCACTTGGGGGGTTACGTTCAATGCGGCGGCAACTGTTCCAGGCCCAGAGACGCAAACGAGTTATCTTTCCCATCTGGCTGGAGTGGGGTTTAGCTGGCCTGGTAGAGCAGTGGGCCTTGGGAGTCGATTGGGCCGTTCTCTGTCTAGCCACTAACCTAGATCAAGGCGATTTAGTGCGGTTATTGCGGCGAACCCTAGATTTACTGTCTCAGATTCCCCATGCACCCCATGTCAACCCAAAACTCCTCAAAAGTGCCAACCAGGCCCGGCAACTATTAGATCGATTCCCAGTCAATGACCTGTTATTGGCAGAAGAAGAGGCAGAAGCTCTTGAGCAAGAGATCTTGGGATGAGTTATGGTCACCTCGGCAAACATGAGGTATTCAGAAGAAAAACAACCAAGCTGCTCATATTCCTATCGGTGAACCTTGCCACAGTAAGCCCAGGCCATAGGTGACTGATAAACCCACGGTTGATCAATAGCAGCAGGGGGTAAGGACTAGTTATTAACTACAGCTATTTGCTGGAACGTAAACAAAAGAATTGAAGCGTCCATTTTCAGTCACAACAGAGATGCAAAAGTTTGTCTTAGTTTCACGCCAATAGGCATAGGCGCCGTTACCAGAACTGGACGCACTCTTAGCAAATGTATAGCCCCGTTGAATCAGGGTATTTTCAGCTTGGCCAGCTTTAGCCCCGACTAAATCATGAAGAGCAGAAACAGGTGTCCCGACCTCTGGTGTCGAAGCAGAAACAACGGTGGAAGAGCCTCCATTTTGCCCAAAGGGAGTCGCATCCCAATAGACAAAGATAGATTCAGTGGCCATACGATAAATTTGCCCTCGATCTCCTAAGCCAGATTGACGATAGGCTGCACGACCGTTTTGATCCTTATAGTTTCCTGGATCACTGCCCACCAGAGTTAGTTCATAGCGCGTACCATTACTGAGTTGAATGCTAACAAATCCTTGTCGTTGAGAAAAGTTGCACAAACCGGATGATTTGGCCTGGTCTTCTCCTTTCGAAAAAACATCACAACGGGCTTGAACTGTATCGGCTTTCGCACCCAGGGCAAAACCAGTTGAGGCAATAATCAGAAGCACAGACAGAAAAATGTTATTAGGTTTCATAAAGACTTGTTTATAGTATTGAAGTAACGTAGGAGCAAGCTCTCATCGACTTGTGCTGTAATACTGAATCAGATCAATTCACTAATCCTGAATCCCAAATCGATAGCTCAATGGCCTAGTAAATCTCAGCTATATACAACAACGTTGTGGAATCTACTTATTGTGAGCGATGGCCCACACCTTAAGGCAGCAATCCAAACTGCAAAAGCATTTCTTGTCGCTCGAATGAATCAGTCGGGAACAGAAAGGTCTGGATTACTACAGGCGAAATCCTATCATGAAAGAGCGGGGTGGGGTTGATTGAAACATTATTCTTACAAATGCTTATTCTAAAGTGACACCTTGAGCGAGTCCCCGGCAACTCTCTTAAGCTTCTCATATATCAAAGGATGAGTGTGTCAATTATGTAAAGCAACGAATAAGCCTATTAAATCCGGTAGAAAATCGAGACACTTTTTTCCATAATCAAAAGGTATTGACCATGCCAAAGCATCATGAAGGAATATATTTCATATTTTTGCGGCTTCTTTCGTGAAGGTGGAAACGTCAGCAAAGTCAATCCTCTCACACCTGAAAACCTTTGCTATTGCCTTATCCCATTTGTCCTTAGTCAGAACGAAAAATAGATTATCAAATTTCTGATGAGTCATTTTATGATCATCAATTAACTTATCAATGATCTTCTTGGGTAATTCGTTAGCCATCATGTTTTGTAATAGGAAATCATTAATCAATGCTTCACGCAAAGTACAGAAAAAATCAGGACATTAATATTCATAACTTTTGGACAATGTTCATCTGTTATAGCAGTAGTTGAATAGTAAACTTCTTGAAGTAAATCAACTAAGGTAGTTCTATTACTGTAGAAAGCTAAGCGTCCTGCTTGACTGGACAAACAACAAATTTGACATTTTACGCCACAACGCCTGTTTCAATCACGATCTATGAAGCTGCAGTGTTGACATATCAAAAATCACATGTCTCAAAGTTTCATTTATAGCCCTGTTTCTGATGATTAATCTTTGTCTCAGGTTAATCCTCGATGGGCTCTGAAGAGAAGAGCTAAAAACTTAAGTTTCTTCGACACTGATCATGGCCTAGTTTCTTCTAGCCCCCACTCCGGATTAAAAGAACCAGTCCCCTTTTCCCTCATCCCAACCACCCGACATCTAAGGCAAAGCCCGACGGACGTCATCATCAATCCAAAAATTCACATCACTGTTTAACTAGCCCTCTGACCGCTCACACCCTCAGATAGAAATCGCCCCCAGTTCCCCTCACCGTGGCTAAAATTTCTTCTCACTTGGCCTGGAGTCTTGAGAGCATAGCCATCGGACTAAAATCTACACCTCATTGCAACTTTCCAGGCCTGGGATAAACAGTATCAGCCGCTGAAAACTTTGTTGAATAAGGGTTTTAATTCTATCGGAGCGGCGGGATTTGAACCCACGACCCCCACTACCCCAAAGTGGTACGCTACCAAGCTGCGCTACGCCCCGTGATTCCGTTTTATAAATATATCACTCAACGGGATAGTCACACCCAGGCCAGGGAGAAGCCAGGAGTCTGACATCTGATATAGTGCCGAAGTTGCTCTTAGGAGTTCAGTGGGTGTCCAAGGTTGTCCTGTGTGGCTATTACGGATTTGGCAATGGTGGGGATGAAGCCCTCTTAGCTGTTTTATTGCAACTGTTACCCGCCAATGTTCAACCGATTGTCTTATCGGCCAATCCTGCCTCAACCCAGGCCCTCCATGGAGTTCAAAGCATAGACCGCCGCAAGCTTAGTCAGGTTTTACGGGTGATTAAAGAAGCGGACGGATTTATCTGGGGTGGCGGAAGTTTAATGCAGGATGTCACCAGTGTGGCCAGTCCGGTCTATTACGGCGGGTTGATGGGGTGGGCAATGCTGTGGGGACTGAAAACCGTGGCCTGGGCTCAGGGAATTGGGCCCTTAAAACATTCCTGGAGCCGTTGGTTTACCGCTGGGCTTTTACGGCATTGTTCTCAGGTCACCGTCCGAGATCCTCAGTCTGGCTCCTGGTTAGAAAAACGAAATATCCGCTTTTGCCAGGCCCCAGATCCAGTTTGGCTCTTAAGGGCTGAGCCTAGCCAGGAAATTTCCCAATTGCCCCCTAACTGTGTGGCCATTGCCCTACGCCCCCATGCATCCTTAACTCCAGTCGGATTCAGGCAGATATCAGAGGCTTTACTGGCCTTTCAAGAGGCAACCCAAAGTTTCATTCTTCTTGTTCCTTTCCAAAAATCAAAGGACTGGTCAATGGCCGCCCAGCTCCAGGCCCAGTTCCCGCAAACAAGTCGAATCATCGAACTGGAAAACCCAAGGCAGCTTAAGGGGCTCTTTAGTGCAGTCAAGATGACGATTGGGATGCGACTCCATGCTTTGATTATGTCCGCCGCCGCCGGTTCCAAATGTTTTGCCCTCAGCTACGACCCTAAAGTCGCGATACTAGCCCAGGAATATCACTTCCCCTATTGGCAACTACCCGAACTACCCAAATCCGTTGCGGAAACTACCCAGGCCTGGATTGAGGTCTATGACCATGGCCAAAGTCTCAGCCCTGAACAACTCAAGGAGATCCGCCAGTCTGTGGGTCAGCATCAACAGGCCCTAGGGATTTTCAAGGCATCCTGAAGACTATCGAGCGAACACGGAGCAACGGGCTAGAGAGTAAAACGGGTTAGGGAGTAATGGTTGCAGGACTACTATCACTGGGTTTGCTCTGGCTTTGTAGGGCAGTTTGGGCCAAATTTAATAACTGCAAACTCGGGGGAAACTGCTTACTTTTTTTAAGTTGTGCAAGGTCAGGGGTAGCCATTGGCCAGTTAAGGGATTTGCCCAAGGCCTGGAGAACATCGCCGCGATCCACCACTCCCACCACTGCCCCCGCCGGAGAAAGAACTGTCAGGTAGGCTAGGGCAAATTTTTCGATTTGGATAATAATTTCAGCCAAGCTCGTGGATTCGATACAGGTAGGAATTTGCGGGAGTGGGGTGGTCAGGGCCATGACCGTTGCTTGATCCCATTGGCTCCGTTCAATTGTGTTGAGTAAATTTGGCGAAACCTGTCCCCGGTAGCGGCCATTACTCGCAGCAAAAAAAGCTGTTGGTTGTTCATCCGCCAGTAATAAATAGCGTTCGGCAAACTCCCGCAGACTGAGGTCGGCATCAATCACCCGAAAATCCCGACTAAGGGTCTGGTCAGCCGTGATCGTCAGCAGGGCCTCTTGAATATTGCTCAGGCGGTCGTAGAGGGCAGCATTACGAATTCCAAACCAACCCAAAAGCGCCAACCAAAGCCCATTACCCACCCCCAGCAGAGCTAGAGAAGCAGTTCCCAAAATGATCGCTGACCAGCCTAAAATTTGTCCACTGCGGGCTGCCCAGTGCACTCCTTTGAAGCGATTACCAGTTAGTTTCCAAACCGTAGCTTTGAGAACTTGCCCCCCATCCAACGGCAGGCCAGGCAAGAGGTTAAATAGCGCCAGAACCAGGTTAATCCGGGCTAAGTTACTGGCTAAGACCTGCCCAGGGGTATCTGCGGCAAAAAGAACAGTCAATCCCGCCAACAGCCCAGCCAGAGCCAGACTCACTGCTGGGCCAGCAATGGCCACTTGAAAGGCCTGACCAGGGCTTGCAGATTCCCGTTCAATGGACGCAATGCCACCGAATAAAAATAGAGTAATCCGGTTAACTTGAATTCCCTGGGCCTGGGCAACCAAGCTATGGCCAAGCTCGTGGAGAAGGACCGAGGCAAACAGTAAAACCGCCATGGCAAAGCCCACTCCCCAGGCCCAAATCCCCCAGTTGGGATAAACTTGTTGCCAATCTGAGCCGTTCAGCACCGTGAACAAAGCTACAACGACAAACCAAGAGACATCTAAAAAGAGCGGAATCCCAAACAACTGTCCGACTTGCCAACTTTTGCCCATTGGACTCACCCTGGGTTAGTGTTCCGACAACAAAATCCTTTATTGCCTCTCTCATAGTTTACCGAACCGGACTTGACCGTATCGAAGGCGGTTTTCCCCCTTGACGAGGGGTTTGGGTAGGGCATATGGATTATATTTTCTAATCTAAAAAAGCAACGTGATTGCCTCTGTCATAACTGGGACGTTCAGACTCAATGCCCCTAGAGGTTTCAATATTCCTCGGCTACTGACCCAATGCATCGCACTTTAACGTTTGGAAATCGTTTGGACAAATTGGCGTTGACTGTTGATAATCCCACTGAAGGTGCTAGTTGAAAAATCTTAAGTACCCGGTAAATGCCGTAATTCAGGACTTAAGTGGGAGCGATCCCCCAATTTCAGCAACAGGGGCCCGTGATCACCGTACTCAATGACACTGACGGACGCAACTGGAGCCGCAATTCGATCACGAAACCGACCCACATCAATGCCAAGCAGACCACAGAGCATAATCCGAATCGTCGCTTTGTGGGAGACGATCAAAATGTTGCCAGTGGCGTAGGTTTGTTCAATTTCAGTCAGAACTTGGCTACTGCGATAGGCAATATCCACTCCCCGCTCGCCTTTAGTGGGGGCATGCCAACCCGGATCCGCCAGCCAACTGACATAGTCATCATGAAAGCGGACATTCACTTCCGGTGGGGCTAAACCTTCCCAATCGCCGTAGTAAATTTCTTTGAGCCCGTCCCGGAGGATAAGAGGTTGATTAAGGGCCTGGCAAAGGGGGTTAGCTGTGGCCTGGGTGCGCTTCATGGGGCTTGCATAAATGGCAGTCCAGGCCTGGGTTCGATAGCAGTCTGCAAAGGCCGCAGCCATCGCTTCTCCTTCAGGGGTTAAATCTGGATCTAGGGCACCACAGAAGGCATTGGCCCGACTGTAGGGGGTTTGGCCATGGCGGAGAAAGTACAGCTTCAGAGGCATAGATTACCGTCCCAACATTGGTGTGAGCCAAGCCAAAAGTTGCGGTTCAAAGAGTTCCACCAGAGTGGCGCTTAAGACAAAGCTAGACAAAATCGTTAAGCCAAAATAAACCCGTTGCCAGAGTCGGAGTCCCTGATCTTTAAAGGCAGTGAGGGCAACCTGATGTGCCGGCTCTCGAATAACAGGACCGGGTGACCGTTGAGGGGTGGTCTGGACTTGCAGAGCGGCAACAGCGATCCGGATCCGGTTAGTTTCCCTTTGGGTTTCAGCCTGGAGTTGCTGGAGTTTGGTTTGAAATTCCCTCAACCCGGCCTGGAAATCTTGGCTCTCGCGGCTAAATTGTTTTAAGTCTGCCCCCAGAGATTTTGAACAGAGCAGGGAGTCCGAGGCCCCTAGATAGCGGGGAATCGGTTCTTGAGGTGGTTGAGGTTTGATCATAGTCATTACCAGGCCCAGCCTTAGGTCACAAATTTTGCAGGCTTACCGTAGTCCCAGAGTAGCTTAAGTAATCACGGTGGGTTTGTTACGGCCGGTAAAGTGCTGGATTTGGGCCACCGACTCAGCTAGACGAATTAAGTCCTCCAAAGCCACCTGAGCATCCAATCGATGTTTCTGACTATCCGGTTCGTAGCGTTCCAGGTAAATTCGCAGAGTCGCACCTTCAGTTCCTGTACCTGACAAGCGAAAGACCATCCGGCTGCCATCCTCAAACCCAATCCGAATCCCCTGATTTTTACTGATGCTGTGATCCACAGGGTCTTGATAGCTAAAGTTATCGGCATAGCGCACCAGGCCGGAACCAAGATTTTTGCCGATTAAGCTCGGTAACTTTTGCTCTAACTGGGTCATTAAATTCGTGGCGCGGTCACTGTCCACCCCCTCGTAGTCATGGCGAGAGTAGTAGTTGCGGCCATAGGTTTGCCAGTGATGCTGCACAATATCGGCGACGGATTCTTGACGCACCGCGAGAATATTCAGCCAAAACAACACAGCCCAGAGGCCATCTTTTTCCCGAACATGGTTTGAACCAGTGCCAAAACTCTCCTCACCACACAACGTGGCCTGGCCGGCATCTAAAAGATTGCCAAAGAACTTCCAGCCCGTGGGGGTTTCAAAGGCCGGAATTCCCAACTTGACCGCCACTCGATCAACCGCTTGACTAGTGGGCATTGAGCGCGCAACCCCTGCTAAGCCGTGGCGATACCCAGGTACCAGGGTGGCATTGGCCGCTAAAACCGCCAAGCTATCACTGGGAGTGACAAAAAAGTTTCTCCCGAGGATCATATTGCGATCTCCATCCCCGTCCGATGCCGCCCCAAAGTCTGGCCCTGTATCCGTGAACAGTTGAGCCACCAAATCATGGGCATAGACCAAGTTGGGATCTGGATGGCCACCACCAAAGTCTTCGAGGGGCGTTCCGGCCTGTACCGTTCCTGGGGCTGCTCCTAAACGATCCTCAAAAATCCGTCGTCCATAGGGGCCGGTGACCGCATGCATAGCATCGAAAATAAACCGGAATGAGCCACCGACCAGAAATTGTTGAATTCGGTCAAAGTCAAATAGAGTTTCTAGTAGTTGCGCGTAATCTGCCACGGAATCAATCACTTCCACTACCATCGACCCGAGGCTGGCTTCCCCTAACTGACTCAAGTTCACATCCGCAGCTTCAAGAATTTTGTAGTTACTGATGGCCTGGGTGCGCTCAAAGATTGCCTTAGTAACTTTTTCAGGGGCTGGGCCACCGTTACTGGTGTTGAACTTAACTCCAAAATCCCCAGTTGGCCCAGCTGGGTTATGACTTGCGGATAAGATGATCCCGCCAACAGTGCGATATTTCCGGATGATACAGGAGGTGGCTGGGGTGGAAAGGATACCATTTTGGCCAACTTTGACCCGGGCAAAACCGTTCGCGGCGGCCATTTTGAGAATTTTCTGAATGGCTGGTTGGTTGAAGTAGCGGCCATCCCCCCCCACAACTAGGGTTTGTCCTTGGCAACTCTCGAGAATATCAAAGGTGGCTTGAATAAAATTTTCCAGGTAGTGAGGCGTTTGAAAGACTGAAACTTTTTTCCGTAATCCAGATGTGCCTGGCTTTTGGTCGGGGAAAGGGTGCGTCGCAACAACCTGAATCGTCATGATACCTAGGACTGATGAACTAGGCTTAGTGTACTCGGTTTTGGGTGTTCTCACTCCGGCTAGACCTTCCTTACCAGCGGCCTTCAGGACTTCCCTTCCCTATGCCTCGCCTGAAAATCAATGGGAGCATCCATAAGCCGGTAGAAGTATTTGCTACGCTTAAGGACAAGATGCCAGGATAGACAATGAAAATTCCGTGATCAACCATCTAAAACTGAGTAGGACTGTGATGAGTGCTCCCGCCTTAACGACCTTAACCTGGCAGGATTATTTGACCCCTGAGGGATGTGTTGATCCGCGGGGTGCTGGTCAGATTGGGGTATATGCCATTTTTGACGCCGAGGAAAAGCCCTGCTACATTGGCTACTCTCGGGATATTTACCTAAGTTTGCGACAACATTTAATTCGCCAACCCCAGGCCTGTTATGGGTTTAAGTTTTTGCCCATTGAACGTCCCAACCGCAGTCAATTGGAGGAGATTCGTCAACAGTGGCTAGCAGAGTTAGGCAGTCTTCCCCCCGGCAATGGGGCGGATCAGGAACGCTGGGAAAAACCGATTGATCTCAAACAAACCATGACTCCCCAGATGCAGCAGGAGTGGGCTGGTCTAGATGAAGTGTCCCAAATCAAGTACCTGAAAAACCTCGCGCGTCAAAAGGAGGCTGAAATTCTGGATATCTTGTCAACCCGGCACGTCACTGAACCCCTGAGATTTAACCCTAAACTCAAAGAGAATGGCCTCCTGGACTTACAATGACCCCTGTATCTTTGCCCCAACTCACTGAGATTAACCAGGCCCTGCGCGCCGCTGGCCAATTAGCCCAATCCCTCGCCAGTCAACCCTTTGATGTCATTGAAAAAGGGAAAAACGACTTCGCCACCAGTATCGACCGCCGCCTAGATGATCAACTCCGCCAACAGTTCCAGGCTTGGTTTCCCGAGGATGGCATCATTACAGAAGAAAATCCCGACTCCCGCACCCTTTTTTATCAAGAGTATCCCCGCCTCTGGTTAATTGACCCCCTCGACGGCACAGATGATCTAATTCGGGTACAAAAAAACTACTCCGTCATGGTGGGGCTGTGGCAACAGGGGGCACCTCGGGCCGGTTGGGTATACGATCCAGCGGCTGATCAGCTTTACTATGGGGGGCCGGGTTGGGGACTTTGGCAACGACTGGGGACTGGCCCGGAAATACCCCTCAAACCTACACCGGCTCCACTACCAACAGCCACCCAGGCCCCGATCATGATTGGGCATAAGGATTTCCAGGCCTATGGAGCAGTGATTAAGCAGGCAATTCCAGCCACCCGCTTTCATTTTCTGGGCAGTTTTGGCCTCAAAGTGTTACAGGTCATTACAGGGCAGGTGGGACTGTATCTCTACCTAAATAAGCGGGTAAAACTCTGGGACACGACGGCTCCCCTGGCTTTGGCAGAGGCCGCTGGACTTATTTGCTGTGATTTAGCCGGAGCCCCCCTTCGCTTTAGTGCCGATGGCCTGGAATCGCAAACCTTAACCCATGACCAAACGATTCTGGTGGGCTGGCCAGAGTATATTGAGGCTTTCCGGGAGCTACTCCAAACTGCGATTGAATCTGTGGAAAAAAGGTAAGGCCGATGTCAGGGACAGATCCCGAACAAATTAGCTTATTCGATTGGTTGCCCAGCGAGGAATCCAGTCTATCACTGCCTGAAGCGGTGCAACCTGATCTCTCCGCAAGCCCCCAACCCCAACTCTCCGCCGAAGCCTATGCCCAAATCCCAACTACGGCAACCATGGCGATTCCCCCAGGAACCTACAAATCCTTAGATGAACTCAACCACCATTGCCAGGCCTGTCAGCGATGCGAACTCAGCCAAGGGCGAACCCATGTCGTGGTCAGTCGGGGCAATCCCCAGGCCGACTTAATGATTATTGGCGAAGGGCCTGGGCAACACGAAGATGAATCAGGACTACCATTTGTGGGCCGCGCCGGACAACTCTTGGAAAAAATTCTGGCCTCGGTTCATTTAGACAGTGAGCGAGACGTGTACATTTGCAATGTTGTTAAATGTCGTCCCCCTGGAAATCGCACACCTACCCTTGCCGAATCTGAGGCTTGCCGTCCCTATCTCTTGGAGCAAATTCGTCTGGTTGACCCCAAAATTATTCTATTGACCGGGGCCACAGCCGTGAAAGGGGTAATGGGAGACTCCCGGGGAATTTCAAAAATTCGGGGGCAATGGATCGAGTGGCAAGGACGGTTATGTATGCCGATTTTTCACCCAGCCTATCTATTGCGAAATCCCAGTCGTGACGTAGGTGGGCCCAAATGGCTGATGTGGCAAGATATTCAAGCAGTCCAGGCCAAGTTAAAAACCCTCAGCCCAGACCCTTAATCCAAAAGCTGCCGAAACCCAAGCAAATTCTCAGGCTTTATTTTCGGCTTTTGGCAGATTTTTCAAAGGTACTCTCATCCTGCAGATAGGTTAACCAGAGCTTAGAGAGGTCTTTGGCCAAATCATCTTTTTCGGGAACCACATGGTACATCCGCCGCGGCCGCCCCCGACCCTCGACTTTTTTCCAGTAGCCACTGATGATGCCTTCATCCTCCAGAAACTTTAAGGCACTGTAGAGCACCGTATCCGAAAGCCGATAGAGGGGATAGTCCGTTTCGATGGATTGAATGAGTGCTGTCCCGTAGGAATCACCTTTCTCGACCAACGTATAGAGCACATAGCAAACAGCGACTTCCTTGCTTAAATACACTGGCGGAGGCTGCTTAAAAAACTGATAAATGTCATCCAGTTTCATGATCTGAATTCCAATGGGTGTAAGGACAAAAACAAATGGAACTACAATCTACCACTACCACGAATTTTAACGAAAAATCCTAATTCTCACTGATTGCCGGTCAAAACCCCCTTGGTGTTGACTGCCTTAAGTATAGCTTCCGGAAAAATCGGCAAGTGACTTTATTACAGAGCCTCTCCGTGGCCTTAACAAAATGTTTCAATAATTTTATCTGGTTCACCTCTCAAAGCTCGATTTAGCTCTAGCCTAGTTCCAGGTTTGGTTTACACTGCCTCTGGCTACGTTCAGGTTCTAGAGAAAAGTCTGGTAGACTGGCATCCTTGTGGGGGGTGAAAATTGATAATTCTCAAGATTTAGGCAATATTCGATTGTTACGTTTTATCAAGAAAGGTAATTTACCTACCCCATAGGTTAAAACCGTTACAGTTTTCCTTTGTGTTAAATGGGAAATCGTAAATTAGACTAAACTCCCGTCGGCTGAATATCGTGCTTAGAGGGGTTTGGGTTCAATGTTGCTTGGGGGTACAACCCAGGCCTGGGGGATAGTCAAAGAACGGGCTAGCATATTAAGTATCCTCATTTGCCTCCGTCTTGGCTGGTGAAATCCATGGCAGAATCCTACTCCGATGCCAACATTGGTCAGGTTTTGATGAACCGCTATCGCCTGACGGAGTTGATTGGTAAAGGCTCCATGGGGCGGGTCTATTTGGCGGCGGATACGCTGTTGGGTGGGGTGCCGGTAGCGGTTAAGTTTCTCTCCCAGTCCCTCATGAACGAGCGAATGAAGGTGCGATTTGCCCAGGAAGCACGGGCAGGGGCGTTACTCGGCCAAAAGACAATTCATGTGGTGCGGGTGATTGACTATGGGGTGAATGCCGAGGAAGTTCCCTTCTATGTCATGGAGTATCTGAAGGGGGAAAACCTCAGCGACATCATCATGGCAGATCCCCTGCCGGTGCCCAGGTTTTTACGCTTAATGCGGCACATTTGCCTGGGGTTACAGGTGGCCCATGAAGGAGTGATGCTGGAGGGAAAAAACTGTCCAATTATCCATCGAGATATCAAACCCAGTAATGCCCTCGTAGTCCCAGATGCCAGTATGGGGGAGTTGGCCAAGGTCTTAGATTTCGGGATTGCTAAGTTTCTCAGTGACAATGTCGGCACCAATCAAACCCAATCGTTTATGGGAACCCTGGCCTACTGTTCTCCAGAACAAATTGAAGGGCGAGAGTTGGATCATCGCTCCGACATCTATAGCCTCGGCATCACTATGTATGAAATGCTCACCGGTAAAATGCCCCTCCAGGCCGAGAGTCACTCCATTGGTAGTTGGTTTAAGGCCCATCACTTTCAGGAACCAATTCCCTTGGCTATGGCTGCACCGGGGTTATCAATTCCCAAGGAACTGGACGAGTTAATCATGGGTTGTATGGCAAAGTCCCGGGAGGAACGGCCACAACGGGTTGCGGAAATGGTTGGGGTCTTAGATTTCCTGGAAGAACGCTATGGCCTGGGACGAACCTCCAATCCTGAAACCTATGTTCCCTCTGCCCCAACCCCCATTGAGGCTCCCCAACCGCAACAGGTCGCCCTACAATCCGTAGAGGAAACAGCCTGGCAGGCAAAATGGCCCGATGACAAGCCCCATGCAGAAATTGTGTTCGCCAGCATCATTCGGGCGCAACGGGAATCAGCAGCGACAATTTGGGTGATGCTACCCCGCAACGAAATTGATCGGCGAATGTTAAATACCCGCTACAACCAATTTTTGTTTACGATGGCACCCCACCCAATGATGCTCTGGATTACAGCCCTCTATGATCCGGAGCAGGGAGCCCGATGGTTGCCATGCTATTTAGACCTGAAAAATTCCCGAAATCAAGAACTTGCCCTATCCCTGGCTTCCAATGGGTACTACCCGCTCCTGTTCTTCTCCTTGGAAGATCCGGCCCACTGCGCCAACGTCATCACCTTAACCATTGCCACCTTCCAACGCCAACTATTGCGAGATTGGATTCAAGCCAGTAAGTCGCTTCCCTCCGCTGCCACGCCCAGTGTGAGTCGAAACCTACTGAAAACCGAATTTGAAAAATGCAAACCCCAAATCCTGGAAAAACTCCAGTGCACCCGCCGCAATTTGCTGACCTGAATATTACCTAGAGCGGTTGCGAGTTTAAATCACCGATGTCACAGGATAGGATTGAGTACGGGATACCAGGCCTGGCCAGGAATCGATTGGATTGTTGAATTGTTTATTGTCTTAGAGCTATGACTGTCGCGGCGAACTATCACATCATTACGTTTGGTTGCCAAATGAACAAGGCCGACTCCGAGCGGATGGCCGGGATTTTGGAGCGCCTCGGCTACCGCTGGGTTGAAGATCCCAATCAGGCGGATCTAATTCTCTACAACACCTGCTCAATTCGCGATAACGCTGAACACAAGGTCTATAGTTACCTGGGGCGCCAGGCCAAGCGCAAACAGGAAAACCCGAGTCTCAAACTTGTTGTGGCGGGCTGCGTGGCTCAACAGGAAGGGGAAGGCTTGCTGCGGCGAGTTCCAGAACTGGATCTGATCATGGGGCCACAGTATGCCAATCGTCTGGATGAGCTATTGGCCCAAGTGGAAAGCGGGATGCAGGTGATTGCCACAGAGCCGCTGGAAATTATTGAGGACATTACCAAACCCCGGCGGGAAAGCACAGTCACGGCCTGGGTCAATGTGATCTACGGCTGCAACGAGCGCTGTACCTATTGTGTTGTCCCTGGCACCCGTGGAGTCGAACAATCCCGAACCCCGGAAGCGATTAAAGCCGAGATTGCCGACTTAGCCCTACAGGGTTACAAAGAAATCACCCTACTCGGACAAAATATTGATGCCTACGGCCGGGATTTACCGGGAATTTCCCCAGAAGGCCGCCGCCAAAATACCCTTACGGATTTGCTGTACTTCATCCATGATGTGCCGGGAATTGAACGCATACGCTTTGCCACTAGCCATCCCCGCTACTTTACCAAGCGTTTAATCCGGGCCTGTGCAGAACTCCCTAAGGTTTGTGAGCATTTCCATATTCCCTTTCAATCCGGAGACAACGAGATTCTCAAAGCCATGGCGCGGGGCTACACTCGGGAAAAATATCTCCGCATCATCGAGACAATTCGGCAGTACATTCCCGATGCGGCCATCAGTGCTGACGTGATTGTTGGGTTTCCCGGAGAGACTGAGGCTCAGTTTCAGCGCACCTTGGCCCTAGTCGAAGAGGTTAGCTTTGATTTGTTGAACACAGCAGCCTACTCCCCCCGGCCTGGAACTCCGGCAGCCCGATGGGAAAACCAAATTCCAGACGAGGTAAAACAGGAGCGTCTCCAGGCCCTGAACCAATTGGTGGACAGCCAGGCCGCAACTCGGTCAGCCCGCTACCTAGGCCGTGTGGAAGAAATTCTCGTTGAAGCCGCCAATCCTCGAGATCAGGGTCAGGTGATGGGGCGGACTCGGGGTAATCGCCTAACCTTTGTGCCCGGAACCTTAGAAACACTTTTAGGACAAACCATTCCAGTGGAAATTACGGAAACGCGCTCCTTTAGCTTGACTGGCATCCCCAAACAAGCCATTTCTCAGCGGATTCCAGCCATGGTTTAGATCTGTATTTAGGCAGCCGGTTATGGAGTTCCCATTCCAAAGACTAAGTTAAAGACCCTGTGCGCCCTAAATTTAAAATCCTATTCCCTAGGCAGCCCAGGCCAGGTTCAGAGAGTCCATCAGCTGGCGTCGTCCCAAAGCCACATCCTCTGGCCGGCATTGCCAGTGGGGGCTTGCAGTCATCAATAAACTTTCCAAAGCTTCTCGGTCAAACAGGTGCCACACGGGAGCTCCGGCATACTCATCCACTAGGGCAAAACAGTTAGGGCCAACACAATGAATTTCCAGGGTCGTTGCGGCTCGCTCCCACGTTAAGGATTCCCCTGCAGATAAATCCCAAAACCGCTCCATAAATTGTCGAAGTTCGGAGCCGGACTGTACGGAAATACCGGGGATTACCACGGATAGGTGTTGCTGACCATTAACCCATAGCCAGTAATGTCGACTCGGATCCACGCCTTCTAGCCAGGGCTGCTCATCATCGAGCCGGTAACGGGGAGCCAAGGTAAAGGAAGACATGGACTCAAAACCTCAAAGAGTAATGACAGGTTCAGTGTGGCGCAATGATTCATGCTGGAATCAGAGCAGTTGTTTTTTGAGTATTCATAAGTAGCTTTAATTCGATCAATTAGACTTAATAATGCGTTACAGACTCTGCAACAAAACTTTATGTTGTGATAGAGAGATATCCAGGAGGGGGCCTGGAGATAAAAATCTTCACAAACTCCGCACCTGTGGTAACATTCACCTGAGTTTGACGATAGGGAGAACCGGAAACGATTTCGGCAAGTCTGCGTCTGCACTATCTCAATGCGACCGAAGCTTTCTGAGCATTCTGATAGTTTTACACCCTTAGATTGAGGACGGTTACTGGCGTGAGTCACAACAACCCTAATTCTGGCCCCCAGGCCCCCAATCAACGCTCTACAGTCCCTCCCGTTCGCGTCGGAGTCATTGGGGTCGGGAACATGGGGCAACACCATACTCGGGTTCTCAGCCTGCTCAAGGATGTGGAATTAGTTGGGATTTCGGATCTGAATTTAGAACGGGGAATTGACACAGCCAGTAAATATCGGGTGCGTTTTTTTGAGGACTACCACGATCTCCTGCCCCATGTGGATGCGGTTTGCATTGCTGTACCCACCCGTCAACACCATGAAGTTGGAATCACCTGTTTACGGGCTGGGGTACATGTCCTGGTGGAAAAACCGATTGCCGCCAGCATTGCCGAGGCCGAATCCCTAGTGAACACCGCTGCCGAGGAAAACTGCATCCTTCAGGTGGGCCACATTGAGCGGTTTAATCCGGTCTTTCAAGAATTTAGCCAAGTTTTATCCACAGAGGAAATTTTGGCAGTTGAAGCTCATCGGATGAGTCCCTACTCGGATCGGGCCAATGATGTGTCAGTGGTACTGGATTTAATGATCCACGATATCGACCTTTTGCTAGAGCTGACCAATTCCCCCGTTTCCCGCTTAACCGCCGCTGGGAGCCGCTCAGCCAACTCCGGTTATTTGGATTACGTCACAGCCACCCTGGGGTTTGCCAATGGGGTTGTCGCCACCCTGACCGCCAGCAAGGTAACCCATCGAAAGTTGCGTCGGATTGTTGCCCATTGTAAAAAATCTTTGACGGAGGCTGATTTCCTCAAAAATGAGATTTTAATTCACCGACAAATGCATGTCAGTTGTTTACCGGATCACGGCCAAGTTCTTTATCGGCAGGATGGCTTAATTGAAAAGGTTTACACCAGCAACATTGAACCTCTCCACGCCGAATTAGAGCATTTTGTCCACTGTGTTCGTGGGGGTAATCCTCCCTCAGTTGGGGGTGAACAGGCCTTGAAGGCTCTCCGCTTAGCAAGTTTGATTGAACAGGTGGCATTGGATGGACATGGCTGGCCTGGGGAAAATAGTCTGGCGGTGGCAGCGATTACCAGTAACCCTGGTTCTTCGGTTTAGGGGAGCCTTAATTTGAATCTGGGGGAAAGCGGGGGAAGGAATCCCGTAAACTATAGCTATGGATAAAAATTAACCCAGGCCTGGTCTGACTCCCACCTATGAAACTCACCAGCAGCGGCGACATTCTAGCCCAATACAGTCAAGGTCAACGAAACTTTCGGGGCTTGAATCTCCAAAAACTAGAATTGCCCCTGGCCTGCCTGAGCCACGCTGATTTTGCCAATTCCGATCTCCAGCAGATCAATTGGAGTGGGGCTGATCTGATTAAAGTGAATTTTAGTAAGGCCAATTTGCGGGGGGCCAAGTTGATTGGGGCCGATCTCAGCGGAGCCAACCTAGTCGAGGCAGATCTGCGGGGGGCAATGCTCAGCGGGGCCATCATGATTGGGGCATATCTATCCCGGGCAAACCTCGAGCAGGCTGTCCTAAGCGGGGCGATTTTAAACGGGGCCATTTTGCGGGATTGCTTGTTAAAGGATGTCAATTTGGTTGGGGCCGATTTGACCGGGGCTGATTTATCCGGGGCCCAGGCTCGTCAGTCAGATCTGGCTGATGCCAATTTGGAGGGCACCATTCTCCCCGATGGATCCGTGATCTATACACCGGAAGAACAGGATGCCTCCATAGCCCTAGATTTCAGTTCCGATAATACCTTTGGGGTGGCACGCCCAGATGTTAGCGCTGAAGTGGACAATGAGACCCTAATCCAACGCTTTTTAACTACACCAACCGATCAGGTTATTGCCCAGGCCAACCCAGATTTAAGGATTGTCCCAATCACCCCAGGAGCATCGGAATTACAAACCTGTGACGGGGAGCCGATCGCCAAGTTTGTCCACGGGGCCGAGCAACCAACGGTCAGCCTCTGGCAAGAGACATCCTTTACAACCCTTGTGGGTGAAGTTTTGGCCGCCCTGGACTTTTTGCCACGATGTGAACTATCTGAGCCTGCCCGAGTTGAGTACCATCGGTGTCCACGTTTGCCTGGGTATGGGGTCAAATTCGAGTCAGTGCGACGGCTGTGGAAAGATTGGTGGATGGCTAACCAGGCCCAGGAACAGGCCCCAGATATGCAGGTGTGGTGGCAAGGGCAATGGCACCCGGTGCAAGAGATCAGTTTTGCCGCGTTCCCTGATGGAGAAATTACAATTTCCTTGCCCGATACTGAAGAGTGGATATTGGCCCCGGATCAGAAAATTCCTTGGCTTGAGCGGGAAAATACCCATTTATCAGCTGTATCGGCTCCTGGCTCCTTACCCTTGAATTGGACTGAAATTCGTCAGATTATCCAATACGAAACAGGATGTGTGATCGTCCAAACAGCCCTGGGGGAGTTACGGATACAGGGGGAACAGTTGCAGTGTTGGCTCGAGGCCGACTCCCTTAATTTAAGCCAGTTAACGAGCGCTGAGTAATTCACCATGGCTGATTTGGTTTCCCTCCACCCAACCCATCCCCAGGCCCGGATTGTCGAGCAATTGGTTCAGGCCTTGGAATCCGGGGCCGTAATGCTCTACCCCTCGGATACGGTCTATGCCATTGGCTGTGATCTCAACCATAAAGGGGCGATTCAGCGGGTGCGACAACTGAAGCAACTGGCTAACGAAAAACCCTTGACGTTCCTTTGCCCTTCCCTGTCCGATATTGCCCGCTATGCCTACGTTTCGGATCCAGCCTATAAACTGATGCGGCGACTGATCCCCGGTCCCTATACATTTTTATTAACCGCCACAAAACTAGTACCGAAACTGGTGCAAAACCCAAAACGGAAAACCACCGGTATTCGCGTCCCCGATTCTCCCATTTGCCAGGCCCTGATGACGGGATTGGGTGGCCCCTTGATTTCCACCTCCGCGCCGCCGGTGGCCCAGGGTTTTCGGGATGTGGCCGAACTCTTTGACCGCTTTGACAAACTGGTGGATGTGATCATTGATGCGGATCTGCCTTTGCAGGATGGGGTATCCACAATTATTGATTGCGGGGCCGAACCTCCCACCATTGTCCGCCGGGGCCTGGGATGGGAAAAGTTACCGGCGGAATTGGCCGAAACGGAAGAATTTGCCTACTTCTAACCTAGAATTGAGGGCGGTGTGGCGGCAGGGTAAAGCCAATGGGGATAAAGCGGCTGATCATGTTGATTCCAGGGGGTATCGGGGATCAAATTCTTTGTTTTCCCGCCTTGAGTCAATTGCGCGCCCACTACCCCCAGGCCAGGATTGATGTCGTGGTTGAACCCCGTTCCCAGGCCGCCTATGAGGTGAATCCAGTCGTCAATCAGGTGTTGACCTTTCCCTTCCGAGCAAAGAAGTCTTGGCGGGATTGGGTAGGACTGATTCAGCGAATTCGGCAAGGGCACTACGATCTAATTCTTTCCTTGGGTGAAAGTTTTGCAGTGCGACTGCTGCTTTGGTTCACTGGGGTTCCCTGTCGGGTTGGCTATGGGGATCCACCCACCTGGGGCTTACTGACCCACCCGGCCCCACTCAATAAAAATCAATACGCGGCAGCCATGTATCACGACCTTCTCCAGGGCTTGGGAATTAGGGCTGACTGTCCTCCCCTAAAAGCTGTGATTCATCCCGATGACCAGGCCTGGGCTGTGGCTGAACAAACCCGTTTGGGTCTAAAAGCAAACTATCTATTAATTCACGGCGGCTCCAGTAAAATGGCGCGACTGAAGGGCATCAATAAAATTTATCCCATTGGGGCCTGGATTGAGGTGATGCAAGTTTTGGGACTGCAATATCCAGACCTATCGCTGTTGGTGGTGCAGGGGCCCGATGATGCCGAGTGGGGAGAGCAATTGGCCGCCGCGATTCCTCACCTTAAGCGCACCCAACCTCCTAGTTTTGGCAAGTTAGGGGCCCTCATGCAGTTAGCCCAAGCCCTACTCTGTACCGATAGCGGCCCGATGCATTTGGGGGTGGCCCTGAACAAACCCCTGGTGGCCCTCTTTGGCCCAACGGATCCCGCAAAGCTCCTTCCCCCCCAGGCCCAGTTTCGTCCAGTCAAAGCGTCAACGGGTGAAATTGCGGCCATTACTCCAGAGATGATTTTGGCGGCGGTGGCGGAGGTGCTCCATGGCTAGGGCTGCGGTTTTTTTAGATCGGGATGGGGTACTCAATCAAGAGGCGGGGTATCTCCATCGGGTGAGCGATTTAAACTTAATTCCCGGTGTGGCCCAGGCCGTCAAGCGATTAAACCAGGCCGGGTTGTTTTGCTGTTTAGTCTCGAATCAATCGGGGCCAGCCCGCAATTACTACAGCTACGACCATGTGTTGGCCTTACATGAACGGTTGCAAAATCTTTTGGCCGAAGAAGCCGCAGCCCACTTAGATGCCCTCTACTTTTGCCCGGAACTCGCTCCTCCCGAAGGTGGCATTAACCTAGAATTTTCGGCCTGGACAACCTGGCGTAAACCCAATACTGGAATGCTTGTGGCGGCGGCCTGGGATCATGACTTAGACATTACCCGCAGTTTTATGGTCGGAGATAAAGCCACGGATATTGATCTGGCCCACAATGCTGGCTGTCGAGGTATCTTAGTCCAGACTGGATTTGGCGATCGGGTGCTGGCGGGGGAGTATCAACACCAAACCCAACCGGATTACATTGCTGAGGATTTATCTGCTGCCGTGGCCTGGATTTTAGGGAGCCTAGAACAAAACCCATAATCACTCAGTTCTTATCCCCCATAGGTTTAGGGCACAGGGGCTTTCCATGATGGTAGCTTCCACATGAGTCGTAATTAGTCCAGATTGGGCCTGGTCGAGGGTATAAATTTTCGGGGTGGAGTTGCTCAATCAGGTGGCGAAGGGCCTGATCAATCCGGGCAATTTCCAGGGGAGCGATGCTGAAGACCTCCGCAAATGTTCCTACACGGGTCAGGATTTGCATGGTTTAGGTATCGCTGCTTACATTCGGAGGATACCCCCTCCAGGTTTTAGTGTTTCAGCATCCCTAGGATAATTTAAACGATGGGGTAAAATAATGAATGATTGGGCTAAGACTGGTGCGTAATTGGGCATATGCTGGACTTGACAACACTGAAACGGGACTACTCTTCACTCACCTCGCGCCTGGCAAAAGCCCAGGACTATCTTTGACCTGCCTGCCCTCACCGCCAAAATCCAAGATTTAGAGCAAGTTGCCGCCCAGCCGGATTTTTGGGACAATCAAACCCAGGCCCAGGCTACGCTCCAAGATTTAACCGATGCCAAGTTTCAAATTGAGCAACTTCAACGCTGGCAAGGCCACATCGGCAATATCGAGGCGGCGGTGGAATTGTTGGAACTAGAGACGGATGAAGAATTACTCACCTCTGCAATCGTTCAAGCTACCGAAATTAACCATGAATTGGATCGCTGGGAACTGGAGCAACTTTTAAGTAGCCCCTATGACAAAAATGGCGCGATTCTAACGATTAATGCCGGGGCGGGGGGAACGGATGCACAGGATTGGGCGGAAATGTTATTGCGGATGTACACCCGTTGGGGGGAACGGCAGGGCTATCAAATCCATTTAGCAGAATTGTCGGAAGGAGATGAGGCTGGGATCAAATCGGCCACTCTAGAAATTTCCGGTCGCTATGCCTATGGTTACTTACGCTCTGAAAAAGGAACCCATCGGTTGGTGCGGATTTCGCCCTTTAATGCCAATGGTAAGCGTCAGACCAGTTTTGCCGGGGTGGAAATCATGCCGCAAATTGATCACAGTGTTGTCCTTGATATCCCGGACAAGGATTTAGAAATCACCACCTCGCGGTCTGGGGGTAAAGGTGGACAAAACGTGAATAAAGTGGAAACTGCGGTGCGGATTTTACACATTCCCACGGGCCTGGCAGTGCGCTGTACCCAAGAACGTTCCCAATTGCAAAACAAAGAAAAGGCCATGGCAATTCTTAAGGCCAAGTTATTGATTGTCGCCCAGGAACAAAAAGCTAAGGAAATTGCTAATATTCGCGGGGATATGGTTGAGGCGGCCTGGGGTACTCAAATTCGTAACTATGTGTTTCACCCTTATCAACTGGTGAAAGACCTACGGACAAATGAAGAAACAACAGCAATTTCTGATGTCATGGATGGGGAACTAGAGCCGTTTATTCAAGCCTATCTCCGGCAAGATAATGCCCTCAGTTAATGATGACTTGAACTCCGGATTTACCCATGCGTTTTGATTTAATTACGTTATTTCCTGAGTTTTTCGAGTCGCCCTTAAAATCCGGGTTAATTGGTAAAGCTTTAGAAAAGAAGATTGCCGAAGTTTACTATACAAATCCCCGAGACTTTACGACTGATAAACATCGCAAGGTTGATGATATTCCCTTTGGCGGTGGTGTGGGGATGGTGTTAAAACCGGAACCATTGTTTTTAGCCATTGAGTCGTTGCCAGCTTTACCAAAACGAGAAGTTATTTATGTCACTCCCCAGGGCGACCCCTTAAAACAACACCATTTCCAGGCCTGGGCCAGTGACTATGATCAACTGGTGATTTTATGCGGCCATTATGAAGGGGTGGATGAACGAGTTGTAGAAACTTTGGTCACGCAAGAAATTTCCCTGGGTGATTTTGTCCTGACCTGTGGTGAAATTCCGGCGTTGACAATTTTGAATGGTGTGATTCGCTTACTTCCCGGCACCGTGGGCAAAACCGATTCTTTGGTTCAGGATAGTTTTAGCGCAGGCCTTCTGGATTATCCCCATTACACTCGCCCGGCTGTGTTTCGAGATTTAGCAGTGCCAGAGGTATTGCTTTCCGGTCATCATGCCCAAATCGAAAAATGGCGAACTCAACAGCAACTTCAGCGCACCCAGGCCCGGCGACCGGATCTCTATGCCCAATGGCAACAACAGCAGCAGCAATAGTCGGAAATTCCAGTGACTTGGTTAGCAACTTTAACTACTTGGCTAAAAAATCTTTGGGACGGATTACTTGGCCTGGTGACGCGCTATCCCTGTGCATTTTGTGGGAAAACCAAGAAAAGTCAAAGACAAATTCACTGTTTGTGTCAGTCCTGTTATCAAAAAATCTATGCCTGTAGGTTTCAACATCCAGCAAATATTTGGCAATCCACTCAGAAAACCTTACCCATCCTGGCCTGGGGGGATTACAACTCGGTTTTACGACAAGCAATTTTTCAACTGAAATACCGTCAATCGCCGCGCATGGCCCAATCACTGGGAATTTGGCTGGCCCAGGCCTGGGTTGATCTCAAACTCAAAGGATTGCCCCCATTAATTGTTGTGCCCATTCCCCTCCATCAAGATCGTCTCCAGGAGCGCGGATTTAACCAGGCCGAGTTGATTGCCCAGCATTTTTGTCGCTATGCCAATTTACCCCTGGCCCCCAATGGTTTGATTCGCAGTCAAAGCACCGTCGCCATGCACCAACTGAATGATCAACAACGGGCTGAGACGATGAAAAATGTGTTTGCCGTGGGTAGTGGGATTAAACCCGGTCAAGCAGTCTTACTTTTAGATGACATATATACCTCTGGGGCAACAATCCGAGCCGCCAAGCAAACCCTAAATCAGGCTGGAATTCGTGTTTTCGGCGTGGTAGTACTCAGCTTGGCCCGCACAAGAAATTTCTCATAGTCTGGGGTAGCCGAAGCGCGGGCGAATTGGAATCTGAGTAAGCTATAGTCACGATAAATTCAAGTCTCATAGAAATCACAATAAAAACATGTTTTCTATCTTGATAAAACCTTGAAAATTTTTAAGGGATGTGTATTGTGGATAACCGCCAGCAATTGCTTCAAGAAATCATTGATATTCCAGATGAGCAAGTAACCACCCTTTTAGACGTATTGCATCAACTCAAGGCAAAGGAGCAGAAAAGAGCGCAACAAGAATAGACAGGTTTAGCTCGGCAGAAATTCAATAGTTATGCGGGGCGTATTAGTCTTGGCTATCCTACCGGAATAGATAATTAAGACATTGATGCAGATCTGGCTAAATTTTATGCAAATGAGTCTTAATTTAGATTTATAAATGCTCTTAGATACTTCCGAGCTTTTTTGCTATCTACATCGAGATGAGTCAAAACATCATGAGGCTGTCTCTTTTCTTTGTAATCCCAAACATAAATTTTCGACGCATAACTATGTAATTGCAGAATTTAGTCGCCTTAGCCATTATTCGACGCTTCCCTCAAGCTCAAGTTTTAGAGTTTATCCTGGCATTGACTAATCATCCAGATATAGAAATTTCATGGGTAGATTGATCACTTCACCAAAGTGCTCTAAATCTCTTAGGGAATCGGAATGATAAATCTTATTCACTATGTGATGCAGTTAGTTTTGTTGTGATGAGGGAGCACAAAATTATTCATGCCCTGACTACAGACATTCATTTTGAGCAAGAAGGCTTTGTAAGATTGCTAAAACTAAACTAAACGACTGCCATAGGCCAGGCCATAGATTGAAATCAAACTCAGAACAATCAGCGGAAAGACAATTCGGGCTGCAATATCCAGGCGACGTAGGGCCTCTTTTCGTCCGGCTTTATCTAATTTGGCGGCAATCACCGTGACAAAAACAGGAATTAAGCACAAAAAGAAATAGGTATAAAAAACGTACTCAATCGCCACCGTATAACTCACCTCCGGCAATTGGTTATTAAACGCCAACAACAAGACAATCCCCGAAAGCAACGTGGAAGCTGGAGCCATAATCCGCGGGACAAACATACTGTGGGGAAAATAAAGGGTGCAATAACTAATCAAGGTGAGTAGCAATAACGGCAGGAGGTTTTTACTCAAGAAAACCAGGGTTCTCCGTTGCATCGTCATCCGCACTGCAAAGCCGGGATAGTCCTGTACTAAATTGGTTTGAAATAAATCAGGATCGCCAAGGGTTGAGGTGTTGCGCGAGGTATCGGGAAAGTAGGCAATATCTTGGAATTTCCACAGTTGCAGACCTTGGAAGGGTTTGCGTTGAATCGCATCTGGTTTCGGCAGCCTCAGTCCGGTTCGATCAATCACATAGACCAAGCGATCATCCGAGAGGTGGGGATTATCAAAGCGCAGGGTTAAGCGTTGCCCATCAAAGGGATAATCACGAAAGTCAAAGGTGTTTTTGAATTCGCCCCGCACCCGATAGAGTTTGTAATTTAATCCATCAACCACTTTGGCCTTCAGGGGAATTTGAGGGTCAAAAACTGGGGCGCTGGGATTAACGCTATTCATAACCGCATCGGGAAATTCAATCCGCACCGCTTCATCATCGCCTTGGTAGCGAAACCAAACATAAAAGTCGGCGGTAAAACTCGATTTGCCCTGATCAATCCGATTGAGCTTATTAAAATCAATGCCGGTATAGACCACCCGTTGTTGCCAGAAGTAGCGATCCTTAAATTGGATAATCGTCCCAGCCTGGAGTTCTTGAGGTAAATTAAGCCGGTCTGGGCTATTGACGCTGGTAAATTGGGCTGGTGCAGAAATCAGACGACGATTACCAAATTCTGCAACGCGAATTGGTTGGTCACTACTGCGATTGGCATTGAAGTAGAGCGGCCCCGTTAACCCAGCCAAAGCCACTTTGGGACTATTAATCTCACTCAGAACCGTTTTTACAGCCTCTCGATCCTCTTGAATAGCCTGGGGATCCAGGTTCAATTCTGCTTGTTCCAGGCCAGCCACCGCCATCATGGCCGCTTCATAGAACTTGGCCCCAAGGTAAGAGGGCATTTCCCCATAGGCTTTTTCATAGGCCGCAGCAAAATCTTGGGCATTGGCTCCAGCACTGTCAAACAACAGAGGAGAGGGGACATAAAGACCATTGGTAAAATAACCGGGATTATTTTTTTCCTCTGGATACTCACTAAAGCTCTCAGCAAAAAGTTCCCGCGACAGGGCCTGCTCCCCCATAATCTCCACCGGGATCCCCTGTTTGCGGATGGCGACAATCACGTCTCGGGCTAAGTCTTCATTGGAAATCGGCAAAAAGACCAGGCCAGGATCCGGAGTCGCAGCTAATTCTTGGACAACTTTTTGAATCGAGGCCACCTTGTTATTCGGGGTAGAGTCCACCATGCCGCGGTATTTGATCGTTCCGGCTGCCCCAAAGTTTTCCGCAAGGGCCTGGGAGATAAACCGACTATTGCCACTGGCCTGGTCACCGATGATACTGGCGGCAGGAAGCTGCAACACTTTTTGGGCATAGAGGGACAACACTCCGGCTAAATCCGAATTGGTATAAATCATCCGAAAATAGTAGGGGCGATTTTCCGTTACTTTTTCGTTGTTAGCTGTCCCCGTAATTGCTGGCAAACCGTGGGCTTCATAAATTTCCCCAGCCGCAATCGACGCATCGGAAGAACGATGACCTAGTAGGACTAGGGCCTGGGACGCAACAACTTTATCGGCCACCTGACGCGCAACCTCAGGATTACCTTGATCATCAAACGTGACCAACTTAAGGGGATGTCCCTGGATGCCTCCCGCTGCATTGATCCCATCGAAGTAAAGCTGGACACTTTGCACCATTTCTTGGCCGCCACTGGCCCCCGTTCCCGTCAATGGAGCCGCCAGGCCAATTTCAATCGGAGTATTTTTTGCAGTTCCCAGGCCCCGATTGAAGAGACTCGTAACTCCAATCACAAGCAATAAGGTAACCAGGCCAAGGAGGAGATATTTGAACCAGGGATGGTTGCGGAGATGGGCGAAAACGGTTTGGCGCATGGGATCACAGCAGGAGAATAGCCCTCAAACTATACTGCGATTGATTGTCTTGCAGATTAACTTTGAGCACAAATCTTTCGATGCAACCCCCGCCCATATTTCTGCTACTCCATTGGTCGGCCCTGAAGATGAGGCGCTTGATTTCAGAGCTAGAGTACTTGATTTAGCTCAAGTCCAAGGGGCAGGGGGATCATGGCTGGGGTTGTGCAGAACCTCTAGGATGGTGATTGGGTCAGTTGTAAATATTCCTGCATAACCCGGATTTGATGTTCATCGGGATGGGCATAGCTGTGTTGACGCTTGACCGTGGCAATGGCATCTTCCAGGGAAATTTGCTGATGTTGGCAAACATAGAGAGAACAAACAGAAGCCGAGCGTCCCACCCCCGCTAAACAATGGACGTAAACCGTATGCCGTTTTTTAAACCAGTGCTGTAAAACCGCCATGGCCTGGGCAAATTGTTCGGCCTCTGGAACTCCCCCCTTAAAGCCATCGGGAATGGGAACACGCTGCCATAGAAAACTACTGGAAAGGGTTTGGGGGAGGGCTAATTCATCCGCTTCCGTCAGGCTCAAAACCGCTGTAATTCCAATTCGGCGCAGATAGAAAATCGAGGCTTCGTTATTGGGTGCAGACCCTACAGCTAATTTATCTGGCAAAATCCAAGAAAACCGTTCTGGCATAGGATGAAAACCCTCAGAGGACTGATACGCAGGTGAACAACAAAGCCAAGAACCTGCAAGGTAGAAGAAATAACCCAGAGATTCATGATGGCTTTACGCTACCATTTTGCCGCTAATTTGTAACAGATTCTTACAGAAAGGATGTCAATCGTAACCCTAGAGTTCCCGCCCGATCAATCTTATTTAGGGAGATTAGCGGGTTGGGGATTAAGGACAGTATCATCTCGAACAGCCAGGTTTTGAATCCGCTGGTCCAATTCCGGTGGTGTGTCCTCAATGGAGTAGGGGGTTTGGCTGTACTTGGCCTGGAGATAATCTGCGAGGGCTTTTTGCTCGCTTCCAGGGGTTTCAAATGCGGACTTACCGGAGATGGAAACCAAATCAACGCGGTTGGCTCGTTCCGGGTTTGCGCTCACCAGGCCGGGGAATGGGTAACTGTCGCCGCCATCGGCCAAGTAACTGAGGGTAACTATCCGGATGGGCCGCTGGGGATCTCCCTGAATTTGGCCACCTTTGAGAACAATATCGCTGGGTTTACCGGCCCCATTGGTCAAGGCCAAGGATTGAACTCTCTCACCGGGAGTTTTTTGGGCATCAAAGCTAAAGGCCAAGCCTGCCACTTGGGGAAATTGACCTGGGGTGACCAAGGGAGCCGTTGCCGCCAGTCCATGTTCGAGGACTTGTTTCAGTTCCGCCGCCGTCAGCGTGAGTAGGGTTAAACCATTGTTAAACCGCAAAGAATTTTCAATATCTAACTGCGAAATATCTCCAGTTTGTTTATCTGCGAGGGGATTGGCCTGGGTGGGGAGGCGTTCACCGGCCGTATTCGAGTTTCCCCCAAAACCACTGATGGCGCCAATGTTGTCCCGGATGCCACCCCCGTTTTTCAGGGAGGCTTGGACAGTCGGATCTAGGGCCTGGGCTGCCAGTAAATTTGCATCGGCGGTTAAATCCCCCAAGTTGGTTTCCTGTGTCCGCACATCAGCCCGCGAACCGTTGAGAAATACCGTTGCCCGGCCAAATTGCACCGCATCCTTACTAACAATAATTTTCCGAATTGCCTCAGTAATTTCAACGACTTTGGGGGCGGGAGCGACGGTGCCAGGGGTGGCGGTGGAATAGGCATCACTCAGTTGCTGGTCTCGGCGGGAAACTTTGAGTACACCCTCCCGATCAAAATCCGCCATAAACCGCCCCACATAGCGATAATTAGCCCCGGTATTGAGGATCGCCACAGGCTGTTTAGTTTTTGAGGTTTTCCAAACTGGGTAGGGCCCCATCACCTTGTCCCCAGGCCGGAGTCGCTCAAGATCATTCAACAGCACACTGTGGGATCCCCCAGCAATAATCACGTCCACATCCTGAAGCAAGGGGGCCAGCTGAATTTCCATGAACAACTGCTGCAGATGGGAGAGCAAAATAATCTTATTGATGCCCTGCTGGGTGAGTTGATCCACTACGGGCTGAATCGACGCAGCGAGGTTTTTTAGGTCTTCAGGGTTTTCGGGAATCACTTCTACACCTGGGCCTGGGGAGGAAATATCCGGTAAAAGCGGCGTTGTCACCCCCACCAGGCCAATTTTTTCACCCGCCACCTCGACAATCGCACTGTGGGCAATTTGTTGGGGAATGGTTTTGGCGAGTTGGGCATCCTCAGTTTGCAGCGGGCTTAGGTTGGGGTCAGCATCAAAATTGAGGTTCGCGGCTAAATAAGGAAAATTTGCGCCGCCATAGCCCTTGTCATCGGCCAAAAATAGATCTGCAATCCGGGTCGTACCTTCATCAAATTCGTGGTTCCCCCAGGCCGCGGCTTGAATTCCAAGGGCATTCATAATCATCATGTCCCCCCGGCCATTGCCCTCCCGACCCAAAACCTCCCGCAGTTGTGAATCCCCACTGGCGGAGAAAAAGGGCCCAAGAATGTAGTTATCCCCAGAGGAAAGCACCAGAGTTTTGTCCGGCATCTCAGCTTTGAGGGTATTGACCACCGAGGAAAAATTCACCGCATCCTCAAGGGCCGGAATCCCTGCTTCAAAGTCCGAGGCATGGAGAATTTGCACCTGTAAGGGCTGGCTGGAGCGAGGAAAAACAAAGAGTAGGGCCAAAACCGTGAGCATCGCCAGGCCAATGATTGAAAGCAAACGGCGGTGTCGCAATCCCATGACAGAATTAGAAAGCGTCAGTTTGAACACCTTAGCTTAGTTGTGGGAGCTTAAGTTGCTGTTAAGGCGGGTTCATTGGGCGTTGTTGTGGTCACTTGTGCAGGGATAGCGAACGGCTCATGGTTTCAGTGTCTGAATGTTTTGCAGGATTACGGGCGCGCCAGGCCTGTGGTTTGATTCCGTTTATTACCGCGGGGGATCCGGATTTAGAGACCACCGCTGCGGCCCTGAAATTGTTGGATCGGCATGGGGCTGATTTGATTGAACTCGGTGTTCCCTATGCGGATCCCTTGGCAGATGGCCCCGTCATTCAAGCGGCTGCAACTCGAGCCCTCCAACGCGGTACCCGGTTAGACCATGTCCTGGGGATGGTGCAGGAAATTCGTCCAGAACTCCAGGCCCCGTTGATTTTGTTTACCTATTTCAATCCAATTTTTCACCAGGGGATTCAGTCTTTTTTAACCCGAGTTGCCCATGCCGGTATTCAGGGATTGGTGATTCCAGATTTACCCTTAGAGGAAGCCGATGGGGTCTTGGCTTTAACCGCAGATCTGGGCCTGGAACTAACCCTGCTGGTGGCCCCCACAACCTCTCCGGAACGCATGACCGCCATTGCTGAACGCTCCCAGGGATTTATTTACCTCGTCAGTACCACCGGCGTTACGGGGATGCGCACCCAGATGCAAGAGCGAGTCGGCACCATGCTCTCAACCCTGAAACAAATTACCCCAAAACCAATTGGCGTGGGCTTCGGGATTTCCCAACCGGAACATGCTCAGCAGGTCAAGGCCTGGGGTGCTGATGCGGCCATTGTTGGGAGTGCCTTTGTTTCCCGCTTAACCCAAAAAGATCCACAAACTGGCCTGGTGGAGTTGCAAAAACTATGCCAAGAGTTAAAAGCGGGCCTAGCTTAATTGGCGGAACTGAGGTTTTATATAGAGAACTTACAGGTAAACAGCCTAAATTTCCTTAATTTGGGGAAGTGCCATTACCTACGACCGCATTCCGAAGGCGCACTAGACGCTGCCGATTCATCTCTGCCAATTGTTGCCGTTGGGCTGGGGTAAGAATTTCTTTAATTTCCAAGGCGGCCTCTAAACGGGTTCCTTCCAACTCCCGTCGATAGGTTTGAATCACCTGATGTTGGGCCCGAATATCGTCATTACTTGCCCCGTCCACTAAGAGCTTTTCAAGGACAGCCTCGGCCTGGTTGAGTTGGGTTTGTTGCTGCTGGGCCTGGGGTTTGTACTTAGCTTCTACGGCTTGGACTTGAGTCAATTGTTGCGGGGAAAGTTTTAGGGCTTGTTGCCAGGCCGGGGGAACGGTGGGAGTAGCAGCAATGGCCGTGCCAGCGTCAAGATTTTTTGGGAGCGCAGTTGCAGGTGACGACATCCCCACCAGGCCAGTTACCGACAGTGCTAAAACCCCAACATAGCCAGAAGAAGTCAAGGGTAACGACTTAAACAAAGCTCGGAACATAGCAATCTCACAAAAACAACTGCCTCGGTGTTGGCCATGACAAATCTCTGGAAGTCTGTGTCAGACCTTTGCCATCCGCTAACTGTGACAATCCTACCAAAAACTGTTCGGAAGTACGGGCCAGCCATTATTTTGTCCTAAGTCCGCGTCGCTGTGGCACGTTTCAGACTGAATATTAGAACTCTGGAAAAATCGCAAAGCCGGCAAGCGTCAATGGTTTTAGCCAATTTGAGAATTGATGAATGTCCGACTACATCCAGCAATATAGCTACGGCAGCGTCATCTGACATTGGGTCGCCCCACCAGATACAGAAACTAGTGGTATGGTTTGTCCCCAGGCCTCATTCGTTCTCTAACCGTTGCAGATAATTCTGAAGTAAACGATCAAAAACGTAGGGATCGCAGGAGCTATGGTGAAATTTGGCCGCAAAGGGCATGATCATTGACCCTGTTGGATAGCTACGACGGGCGCCAAAGTAGAAAAAAGGTTGGCAAAATCCCGCGGGCTGGTGGAGAGTCAAGCTGGTGAAATGAAGGTGAGGCAAGTTACCAATAAACTGACTAAATCCAAAAATGGCACTATCACTGGACTTAAACGCACCTTCCGCTTGAATGTTCCGCTTTAAAGCCACCCAAGTTTCTGCAAACTCATCCCAGGCCAAGTTAAAGGCATCTTCAAGGATAAGATTCACAAAGCGAACGGGACTATCAACGGCTATCGGACAAAACAACGGTGGATTGCGGACTTCAAACCATTGACCATCAATGTATCGCCAATGAAAACAAGGAAATTCCCTCAGAGATTGCAGCAGATTCCACATCAACCAGGCCGTGAGGGTTCCTTTTGGATCTGCTAGTTTTTCCTGCCAGGTATCGGCTGCCTTTGTAATGTCGATCTGAATCGTAAGATCAATGTATGGATTAGCAACCAGGCCTGGGTTAGTAAAGAAATCTAAAGCCCAAGTTTGATAGTCTCCTGGAAGTTGAGTCAAATCCAGAGGAACTACTTCATATCGTTCAAATAAATCCATCTTTTAATAAAGATACAACGTCCAAAAAATTTGAACCACATGAAACTACCATAATTAAAAGAAACAAATTATCTGTCAATCCAGGTGAGAAATCAATGATTTATGATATTTACTACCAGAGACTTGGTAAAATTAGCAATTAAATGGATAATTATGGTCTGACATTATAACAAGCCAATCTGTACCTTTACGACGGACTATATGAGTAATGTTGTAGCCATTCTCCCATCCTTCTTGAATGTCAGAAATTGGGAACTTATGACGTTTAATAAATAATTGCTTTGGCGTCTCTTTGGATGAAAATTTAGAATGAAGATAATAAATATTAGTATTATTGCCATTGTCATAGCCAATATCAATTGATGTAACAAAGAAACCACTTGAAATAATATCATCAATGAATAGTGGAAAGCAATAACCTTTGACTATAAATTGTTTTTCAATATCAATATTTTTAGTAGTTGTTACAACAAATTTATGATTTTTATCATGAATCCATAAATCAACCAAACGAGAATCAATAGCTATATGTTCAAATATCTCTCTATTATTTACATTTTTTTGTAACATATTATCTAATTCTTGGAAAGAATATTTTTGAGGGAGTACACTGGATTGATATTGATCACCTTGATCAGTCAGAATAAATAGCCAATCATATGTTTTTTCAGAGTGGTTTAAATTAGTAACCTTAAATTTCTCCTTTAGCTTTTTCGTGATATCTTCAGACAACCAGAGTGAATCATGAATTACCATCTGAGGAATTGATGCCAGACTTGGTGCTCCTACCATTATCCAGAAGTCATTGTCATAAAGACTGTCGTAACAATATAAATGTGTGATTCTTGTATTTTCACTAAGAAGTCTCTCTATTTCTTCAGATGGATATTTCCTGCTAATAATAACAAACTGATCATGAATACTTGTTCTAAAAGGACTATAATAAATTCTATGATTTTCTTCGCTCAGTTTTATTTCTTCTTCTGAGGGTATCTTAATTTGTATTTTTTCCAGCCCGATTGAACTTTGAATGCTATCTGAGAATTTTTCTTCTAGTTCCTTGGGATAAATTTTTCTCACATATTCTAAATCTGTGTCGTTGAAATCAATCGTCTTTTCAATGCCTAATAATGAAAGAAAATTTCTTGAATTGATCCCATTGGGATTATTCTTAAAGAGTGTAGAAATATCAAAGGATTCTTTGTTTTGGCCTGTGAAGCGAATGTACCAATCCAAATCTGCTATTGTCTTTAGCGGAATTGTTGTGGACAAGCTAGAAGAATTAGGTTGTTCGGACTTATCTTTAAGAATGGCGCGCACAGAGCTTAAATGATCATCCCATTCTAAATCTTCCGGTTGAATGAGAATATCTGTAGATGGTTGCACTAATAGTTGTTTACCTCGGTCAATGCCACGATAGAGATAAACATATTGAGCAATTACTTCAGGAACTTCTACACCAATATAGTAAAGGGTCTGATCATTGCAAAGGTTATAAACTTCCTCTTGAATAGCAGTTGAAAACTCATCTAACTCTTTCTTAGCAATATTATTATAAGCTTCTCCCATCACTGCATAAGCATCAGCTTTAGTTCTGATTGAAAAGGCTTCAGCAACTCGTAATGGCAACCGTTCGGCCTGGCCTGGGTCAATTTGTTTTAACTCCACATTTAACCAAACCTCTAAAGATAGAGAATTATTGATCACTTGTCTAGCTTCTTGTTCTGCTGCAACTTGACTCCCTGCTAATACCAAATCAATAAAACGCCTGTAAGTTCTATCTAAGATAAAAACTCGTTCACTAAATGCAGCCCTTTTTTGCTTAATGTGAGTATCTTCGATTGTTTTGATGACTTGACTAAATCCAGTTTGCATTTCTTGGCGCAGAATTTGCATTTGTTCCGCTAACTGCCATTGATGAAACGCTAAAACCTCTAAACTTCGCTGCTGAATTTGTAATGTCTGTTCAATGCTACTGAGATGTGAAACAACTATTTGATGATTTTCCTCGATTTTGCCAGCAACTTTATGGATTTGATAGGCGTTATAGGCTCCAATCCCAATATTGACTAAACCAACTGCTAAATTGGCTCCTATTAACATATTTCCCCCTGGCATAACATTGGCTGCAACCCGACCTGTAGGCAGATGACGCGTAAAATATGCTCCCTTTTTTCCTACTTCAACCACATAGTTTGCCGGATTTTGATCCAAAAACATATATGGTTTAACACCTGAAGGAGTCATATCTGTTAGTACCTAAGCCCCTAAATGGCTGCACCAAAAAATAATTGCCTCCAGTCTAGTCCAGCAAAATTCAAAATTGCCTTGAGGTGAGAAAAAACTTAACGCTGCCGTTTCTTAAACTAAAAAGTAAGGATAAAACCTCAATTTTCTGTTCCCCCATATCCATCAAAGCTTCCAGAACCCTCAACACAAAAAACCAGGCCAACTCATTAAACATCAGAGGCCGCCCATGTTTCTCTTCAAAGATCGCACTGATGCTGGCCAACAACTTGCCGAACACCTCCAGGCCCTTGAGCTAGATCATCCAACGGTATTGGCAATTCCCCGCGGTGGGATTCTCGTTGGCGCGCCCGTGGCTAAAGCCCTTAAAGTTGGCCTGGGAGTTGTGATCATCCGCCGACTGATCTGTTCTCGCTATCCCGAACTCGGATTTGGAGCCATCGGGGAAGGCCAGATTCAAGTCTTAGATCACGCTGCCATAAATATCCTCAACATCACCCCCGAGGAACTGCAAGCCGCCCAGGCCAAGAGCAAAGCCGAACTTATCGAACGTCAACACCTCTTTCGCCAGAACCAACCCCTCCCAGATCTCAGTGGCCAAACCGTGATTATTGTGGATGACGGATTAGCGACCGGACTAAGTGCCAAAGCTGCGATTCAAGTTGTGAACGCCCGCCAGGCCCAGCGGATTATTCTTGCCAGCCCCGTTGCCAGTCGTGGAATTCTTCGCCAACTCCAATCTGAAGTCGATGAGATCATCTGTGTCGCCGCACTGCCCAATTTGCGAAGTGTGGGGCAATGGTATCAAGACTTTAACCCTAACCTCACCGATGCCGAAGTTTTAACTGCTCTTTCCCAGGCCAACTCACGGTCACACTCGCGCCAAGAAAAACCTAATACTGCCCCAGGCCTTGGGTTGTGAGTCGAAATTGGTCGGTAGTGGGCGAACTCCAGGAATTTCGCAATAAAAATGTTACTAAATTTATCAAAGTCCTGATTTTTATAAAGAATGGCAACAACCCCACACTAAGCAGCAGAAACAGGCTTAAGGTCGTTTTAGGACGATGACTCATTTTTATCTAGCTTTTAGGTAAATCTACTTAGCCACCGTCTATCCCTACAGGTTTCCTGAAAGTTCAAGCTGGTTCAGCCGTAATTATTAAATGAGGGTAGATTGTGAAACTGGCAGTATATGGCAAAGGTGGCATCGGTAAATCCACCACAAGCTGTAACATTTCCGTAGCCCTGGCCAAACGGGGTAAAAAAGTCCTGCAAATTGGCTGCGATCCCAAACACGACAGCACCTTTA
>CAZZCG010000020.1:65942-67733 GCA_964653145.1 uncultured Synechococcus sp.
CGGGGTAAAAAAGTCCTGCAAATTGGCTGCGATCCCAAACACGACAGCACCTTTACCCTGACTGGCTTTCTGATTCCCACGATCATTGATACCTTGCAAGAAAAGGACTACCACTACGAAGATGTCTGGCCCGAGGATGTGATCTACAAAGGCTATGGCGGTGTTGATTGCGTGGAAGCGGGTGGCCCTCCGGCGGGTGCAGGTTGTGGTGGCTATGTGGTTGGAGAAACCGTCAAACTCCTCAAGGAACTCAATGCCTTTGATGAATACGATGTGATTCTCTTTGATGTGTTGGGCGATGTGGTTTGTGGTGGTTTTGCCGCGCCTTTGAACTACGCCGACTACTGCATGATTGTCACGGATAACGGCTTTGATGCCCTGTTTGCAGCCAATCGGATTGCAGCTTCAGTACGGGAAAAAGCTCGGACTCACCCCCTCCGCTTAGCGGGATTAATTGGCAATCGCACCTCAAAGCGGGATCTCATTGATAAGTATGTGGATTCTGTTCCCATGCCGGTGTTGGAAGTCCTGCCCCTGATTGAAGATATTCGCGTCTCGCGGGTGAAAGGCAAAACCCTATTTGAAATGGCGGAAACCGATCCCTCGCTGAACTATGTCTGTGATTATTACCTGAACATTGCCGATCAAGTGTTGGCTGCCCCAGAAGGTGTGGTTCCTAACGATGCCCCCGATCGGGAGTTGTTTACCCTATTGTCCGACTTCTATCTCAATCCGGCTCCAGCCCAGGCCAAGAACGAGTTGGAACTGATGATGGTATAGGCCATAACCAAGGGGAGAGCAAGCGGCACAGCCACGGTCATGGTGGAGAACCCAGGCCCGATACAATGCTAAAGCTTTCCCCATGATGGACTCTCAGGTTATGAACCCAGAACAATTACGGCACACGATTAAAACGAAATGGTTGGCCTACTACGAAAACAATCGCCATTGGATTACCCGATTAGCGGTGTGGGTCAACTACCAAGGCAAACGGCGGCCCTCGGCGGGGTTTATTTTGGGAACCTTGAGCGTTCTTGAACCCCAATTAACCTATGTGTTGCCGGTGATCGTGGACTTGAGTAATGACCCGGATCGGCTGATTTTGGCCCTGGGGTTGAACTTTAACCCTGATGAGGAGTTAGCCAAACTGGATGACCAGGCCCTGGATAGCAAAGAAATCCGCTATTTACCGCCCAAGTCCTTTGTAAGTAACCGAGCCGACGAACACCGCGAAACCGCCGCTGCCAAAAAGCAAGGAGCCCCAAGCCCAGCCCCAACTGCTTAACCCCAATTTTGTCTTGATTGATTGATTGCCCCCAATTTAGCCCAATGTCTCTTGTCTTTAATTCCTCACCCGGAGAACGCCCATGACCCTTGCTGAAGCTGCCCCCCAGGCCCTGAACTTTGATTGCGAAACCGGAAACTATCACACCTTTTGCCCGATTAGTTGCGTGGCCTGGTTGTACCAAAAAATTGAAGATAGCTTTTTCCTCGTAATTGGCACCAAAACCTGTGGCTACTTTCTCCAAAACGCGATGGGGGTGATGATTTTTGCCGAACCCCGCTATGCCATGGCCGAGTTGGAAGAAGGGGATATTTCAGCGCAATTAAACGACTACAACGAACTGAAGCGGCTGTGTGAGCAAATTAAACGGGATCGCAACCCCAGTGTGATTGTCTGGATTGGCACCTGCACCACGGAAATCATCAAGATGGACTTAGAGGGCCTGGCTCCAAAATTGGAAGGGGAAATTGGTATCCCGATTGTGGTGGCCCGCGCCAATGGCCTGG
>CAZZCG010000021.1:0-65042 GCA_964653145.1 uncultured Synechococcus sp.
AAAACTACCTATGGCAAGCAACTAGCTAAACGCAAACAAGCTCTGTTCTTAGACATTGACACCGCAACAGAACGCCTAGTCAAATTAGCCCTCAAACTCACAGACAAAGACCCTGATGATCGTGACAGCATCTTTTTTAAGACCCATTTTCGCCAACCCATTTATGAGCAATTGTTTGACATCGCTGAGGACAACTTATCTTGGAATAATGTGGTGATCGCTGGTCCCTTTACCCAAGAAATTAAAGCTCCAGATTGGCCAATTCAGCTTTCATCCCGTTTACAAGCACCAGTTGAAGTTCATTATGTGTTTTGTCCACCCTCAATCCGAGAAACCCGCATCAGAAATCGCAACAACCCCCGAGACCTGGCAAAATTGGCGGCTTGGGAAGACTATCTACGCTATTACGATGCTGAGCCACCCCCGGCCTGTGACCATATTTTCATTGATAATGCCCTAGAAGATTTTGAAACCTGATCAACCTATCTTGAACTTAGAAATGCTGCAGCGGTTCTGGCGATCGGGATTTGGCCAATGTTTAGCGTTGTTTCTCCTTGGCTTAGTTACGGGGCTGTCTTTACCACCTTGGGGGCTGTGGGCCTTGGCCTGGGTGGGCTTAGCACCTGTGTGGATTGTTGCAACCCTCAACCGTCAAAAACTAGGAATGGGGGCAAGATTTCTGCGGGGCTTTCTGGCGGCGGGTTGTTGGGGACTGGGGTTCTATGGTTGGAGCTTGGCCTGGATTACGGGGTTACATCCGTTGATGTGGATGGGTTTATCCCCTGGTCAAAGTATCGCAGTTGCCTTGGGGGCTTGGTTTGCAGTCACGCATTGGGGGGTTATATTGGTCGGGGTCTGGGGTGGTTTATTAGCAATACTGACTCCTTGGCGGAAGTCCGGGGCCTGGGAGCTATTGGTGGGGATTACACTTTGGTGTTTATTGGAAGGTATTTGGACGCGCTCGCCCTTGTGGTGGACATCCTATGCCTTAACCCAAAGCCCAGGAAATTTAGGGATTTTGCATTGGGGACAAGTCTCTGGGCCAAATACGATCTGTGCCCTACTGCTGCTTGTGAATGGATTAGTTGCCGGGGCCTGGAAAGGGGTTCAAGCCAAGAAAAATGGATGGCAGCTAACTCGCACTCTTTTTTTGCCGCTGATTGTATGGGCGATGGCGCAAAGTCTTGGTTGGTATTGGCTGCAAACACCCCTCACCCCCACAAACCAGGCCCCGCTGAATATTGGTATTCTCCAAGGTAATATTCCCACCCCAATTAAATTAACTGCCACTGGCATCAACCAGGCCCGAGAGCGCTATACCAACGGCTATAAAGATTTAGTGAGTCAGGGAGCCGATGCTGTTTTAACCCCAGAAGCAGCAATCCCACTCATCTGGCCGAACCCCAAACTTAGGGAATTAACCCAGATCATCACTCAGGCAAAGGTGCCACTGTGGTTAGGAACTTTCATGGCCGTCCCGAATCAGGCAGACACCTTGACCCAAAGCCTAATTACACTGACGGGTAAAAATGACCCCTTCAGCCAATTCGATAAAATCAAGCCCGTCCCCCTGGGGGAATATATCCCGGAATTCTTGCAAGGATTTGTTTCCCGGCTTTCCACAGCAACCTCCAAACTGATTCCCGGTAGGTTAGACCAACAATTTGCTACTCCTTTTGGCCCTGCCATTGTCGGAATTTGTTTTGATTCTGCCTTTTCCTATGTCTTTCGTGACCAGGCCCACCGCGGCGGCTCTTGGATCATGACCGTTGCCAATAATGATCCCTACGATGAAACGATGATGCGGCAACACCAGGCCCAGGATATCTTGCGAGCTGTTGAAACCGACCGCTATCTTCTTCGGGCCACCAATACTGGTCTCTCTGAGGTCATAGATGCCCACGGGAATACACTTTGGCTCTCTCGTTATCGAGAAACAGACCAGTATTTAGCAACGATTTATCAACGCCAGACCCAAACCCTCTATGTTCGCTGGGGTGATTGGCTAACGCCCTTGCTTGTGGGTTGCTCAATTGTTGAATTTTGGCGTTCTCGAAAAACCCAAAAATAAGGTTCAAATATCCCAGGCCTGGTAGTATCAGTCAGATTCTAACTTGACGACAAAACAACTGATGTTCCGGTTCTCCAGGGCCTGGTAGGTAAATTCATCAACATTTTTGAGAGCTAGGAAAATTCCCAAACCGCCAATGGGTCGCTCTTCGATGGGTTTTGATAAAATCGATTCGTCAAACTCCCGTTGCCGCGGATCGTAGGCTAAGCCGGAGTCTTCTAAAATAATTTTTAACTGAGTCGGCTCTAAAATAGCATTGATGACTAAACCAGCATCTGTGGGAACGTTTGCATAGCCATAGTTAATGATGTTAGTGGCTAATTCATCCACCGCTAAACGTAGGCGATAGGCCTTCTTTTTGGGTAATCCTGCTTGTTCAGCTACCTTCAAAACGTAGTGACCAACATTGTCAAGAAAATCGAGGTTAGCCGGAATGTGTAAGGGTTCCATAGATTACTCACAGCGATAAACAGTTAACATGGTGATGTCATCAAATTGAACAGCGCTATCAATGTGCTCCAGTAATTCTTTCCGAATTCGTTCAACAATTTGGGTCTTGTCGTCATAGTGATCGATCAAGAGCTTTTCTAAGCGTTTACGGCCAAAAAACTTTCCATTCGGGCAACGGGCATCAGTTACACCATCGGTATAGCCCACTAGGAGATCCCCTTTCAGCAATTGTATAGACTCACTTGTAAAGGTGGACTTGGGCATCATGCCAACTGCCAATCCCGAAGATTTTAATCGATGGTTAATCCCCTCAGCATTTACCACATACACTTGTTCATGGCCGGCATTAATATACGTCAACTGTCCAGTTTTAGAATCTAAAATACCGAAAAATAGAGTTGCGAACATGGCCATACTGGAATGTTCAGTGGTGATGTAGTGGTTGGTGAGATAGACTGCTCGAAGAAATTTATGAATCAGGGGATTGGTGTTATCAACGATGTCTGTTTCTTCATCCCCCAGTTTAATGTGCTCGATATAAAGATCCGATGGAATTGCGGCTCCGGAGAAGACTCGTAAAAGACTCCGAAACAATCCCATAAACATCGCTGCCCCAACTCCTTTATCACAGACATCGCCAATCACCAGGCCAACATAGTTATCCACGAGGTGAAAGGCATCATAGAAGTCCCCAGAAACCGAGCGAGCAGGCTCGAACAAGGCACTAATCTCCCAATTGGGCACGGCGGGTAACTGGATCGGTAAGAAATCCGCTTGAATCTGGCGTCCTTTTTCCAACTCCAAGCGATAGACCGCATCAGTCACCTCTTGGCTAATCAAAGCTTTAAGGCGCTCTTGCAAATGAATGAAACTAGCCGCTAAGGTGCCGACTTCATCCTGGCCAGAGACATGGATTTTATAATCTAAATCACCTTCGGAAATTGCCGTTGCGGCTTTGGTTAACTCTGTAATCGGAATAGTGTTGCGATGAATAATCACCCAAGAGGAGTAGCAGACAATAATTGTCATTACTAAAACTCCGAGGGAGCCAACTTTATTGACATCGGCGATGGCATTTTGAATGGACGATTCATCATTGGCCAGAATCAATCCCCAGGTTTTTTCACTCCTAAACTTAATTGGTAAGGAATAGACAAACATCCCATTGGTGTATTTAATGCCCTCTTCACCATTGAGAAGATTGGCAATAATGGGTGAATTTTTCCGGTTTTCAAGCTTGGTGTAGTCCCTATCCATGGTATCGACATAGACCCAGCCATCATTGTTGACAAAGACGATGCGATCAAAGTTAATGGATTGTCCGAGTTCATAGACAAATCGGGAAATGCCCGCCAAGGGAATACATTCAATTAAAATGCCTGTTTGCGCCTTGCTAGTGGGATCTTTAATCGGCATAATCAGGCAGTCTTGGCTTTCATTCACAGTTGAGGCCTGGGCAAGACGATTTACAGCTCCTCCGCGTTTTTGCACCTCCTGAAACCAAGTGGGAACCTTATCCAGATGTTGAAACGTGCCAGGATGACTTTCACTGATGAGCTTTCCGTCTTGGTTAAAAATTGCAAATATCCCTTCCCAATGGTGGAAATCAGCAAAATCCTGGATTAAAGCCTGAGATTTAACTGGATCAAACGTCGTCACAGCGGGATCAGCTGCTAAAAAGGCCGCATCAAAGCGACGCTCTCGATCTAGGCGTTTAATTAATTCCGCCATCAATCGCGATCGAGCTACCAGATCTTCCTTGGCAAGTTCAATCAAGCGAGCTTCAGTGTAGGCGTCTAACCAATAGATTCCCCCTAGAGTTGTTGGAATTAGGCAAACCATCAGCAAGAAGACAATTCTTAACCGCAATGATTTAGCTAGGGGGTCTAACAGTTTTATGCCCATTCTGTTCGGCTCTGATCGTTCATCATGCGATAGCGGCTTGGCAATGAAGACTGTTAGGAAACTTTTTTAAATATAACAAAAAAGAAATAGGATGTTAGTGTTTCTCGCACTCTTGGTAACTATAGGTTCATTTATCCGGTGTAGTTCGAGTCATAACCCCTAAAAGTCGTAGGTATCCACAATATAAAAACTCTGATGCAAGCCAGTCTGATCAATTGTGTCCTGCACCATTTCCTGAGGGGCGACGATATAAATATTAACGCTGGGGCCCATTTTCTGTTTTGTGAAGACCAAAACCCGCAAGCCAGCGCTGGACATGTACTCCAACTCCGACATCATGAGTACCAAGCGTTGAATCTCAGCCGTAGCAAGTTCTTCAATCTTCTCCTTAAACAAAGGTGCAGTTCCGCCATCTAACTCGCCCACTAAGGTAATCTTGGCCAAGTCTCCAATGACTTCTGCATCAATACTAAATGCCATACTGCCTCGCAATTAATGAGTAAATTTATTTTGCCAATAAGATGAGTACACTCCGATCAGCCAGCAATATGCCAGCTTGATGTTCTAACTTGGGTTCACTCCCAGGCCAATGAACATCTTCGGGAGGAGTTGCCCCAGTATTCGCAAACACGTACCAGGCCTGGCCATAGGGAGGAGCGGGGAGATCAAACCAAAGGCTTTCATGGTGCATATTCATGGCCACGTAGATTTGGTTATCCTTCACTTTACCCCCTTTGGCGTGTTGACCACAGAGCATAAAAGCTAGAACCCGACTGGTATCTGACCAATCCGCGTGCCAGGCCTGGACTCCATGCCAACTAATATCGGGATAGCCTGTCCCTAGGTAATCACAGTTCTGGAAATGTTCAGCATTGCGAAAAACAGGATGGGCATGGCGAAAGGCAATGCAACATTGGACAAAGCGGAACCAGTCTTTTTCTTTTTCCAGGAGGTTCCAGTTTAACCAATTGAGGGGTGAGTCATGACAGTAGGTGTTGTTATTCCCGTATTGGGTGCGGCCAAATTCATCCCCCATGAGGATCATAGGCACACCCTGGCTGACCATCAGAATCGCCATCGCATTCCGCATCAGTTTGTGACGCAGGGCCTGGACATAGATGTTGTCGGTAGGGCCTTCAATGCCGCAATTCCAGCTGTAGTTATCGTTAGCCCCATCGTTGTTGTACTCACCGTTGGCTTCATTGTGTTTACCGTTGTAGGACACCAGATCCGCTAGGGTAAAGCCATCGTGGGCGGTGATGAAGTTAATCGAAGTCGAGGGAGGTCGGCCAGCCGCTTGATAGAGATCCGGAGACCCTTGGATGCGCTGGGACATTTCCCCGACCAGGCCAAGATCCCCTTTAATAAATTTCCGCACCGAATCCCGATATTTTCCATTCCATTCCGCCCAACGCCCGTAATTAGGAAAGGAACCGACTTGATACAAGCCCCCGGCATCCCAGGCCTCGGCAATCAGTTTTGAGCGGGCCAGGATGGGATCAAAGGCTAAGGTTTCCAGCAAAGGGGGATTGGCCATTGGGAAGCCCCAGGGATCACGGCCCAAAATGGAGGCTAGATCAAACCGGAAGCCATCGATGTGAAATTCCGCTGTCCAGTAGCGCAAACAATCCAGCACCATGCCCCGGACAATCGGATTATTGCAGTTCAGGGTGTTGCCTGTGCCGCTGAAGTTAAAGTAGTAGCCCTCAGGGGTGAGCATGTAGTAAGTTTTGTTATCAATTCCCCGGAACGAGATGGTTGGCCCCCGTTCATTGCCCTCAGCCGTGTGATTAAAGACCACATCTAAAATGATTGCGATCCCGGCTTTGTGGAGTTCTTTGACCAGGGTTTTAAGCTCATCAATCTGCATCCCAAATTTACCGGTGGCCGCATAACCTGCCTTGGGTGCAAAAAAGTTGACGGTACTATATCCCCAATAGTTGAGCAGCAGTTCCCCCGTTTCGTGGTGGCGGCGACTGTTTTCAAACTCATCAAACTCAAAGATGGGCATTAACTCAATGGTGTTCACCCCCAATTCCCTGAGGTAGGGGATTTTATCCCGAATTCCCGCAAAGGTGCCCCGATGACTTTCCTTTAAACCTGAGGATTCATCTTTAGTAAACCCGCGGGCGTGCATTTCATAAATAATCATGTCCTCCAGAGGAATATCCAGAGGGCGATCATCCTGCCAGTCAAAGTCATCAAAACTGATCCGGCCCCGGTGTTGATAAATATCATTCCAATCCGGTTGGACACCCCAGACATCGCGACCACTGACAATTTTGGCGTAGGGGTCTAAAACAATTTTGCTGGTATCGAACCAATGCCCGGCCTGGAAGTTATTGGGGCCATCTATGCGGTACCCATATTCCAAATTTTCGTAATCTAGATCAAATACCGTCATGCAAAAGACATTGCCAATCCGAAATGCCTCTGGAAAGGGAATTTCTGCAAAGGGTTGGGCTGCCTTCTTCTCAAATAGGACGAGGGTACAGGCTGTGGCATGGCTGGAGTAGATAGCAAAGTTAACTCCCCCAGGGACGAGAGTTGCGCCAAAGGGAAAGGGCTGACCACAGCGGAGTTTGCGGCCGTTGATCTCATGGGTGGGGTGAATATCAATCCGTTCGAGGGACATGATTTACAAGGCCGCCTTGCCTGCGTCGAGGGTGTCACAAATCGTAAAAAATTCTAAAAAGCCCGTGACGGACATCGTATCGATCAGCTCTTCCGAAAGACCAACCAGGACAAGCTTGGCGGAGTTTGCCGTTGTTTGCCGATAGAGAAACAGCAATAACCGTAGCCCCGCACTAGACATATAGGGAACATTCGTCATGTCTAGGAGGATTTTGACGCCTGGTTCCGCTAGGGGAATAATCTGCTGGTGAATTTTTGGTGCAGTGTTGGCATCCACCTCTCCCTCAAGGGTGACAATTTGAAATCCATCTTCCGGCGTAATCTCAATCTTCATAACCTTAGGGTTTGGGGGCTAAACGAACTTTGACTTTGACCCGGTCGCTGCTATCCGGTAATTTCACCGTTAAGGCCTGGGGATCAAAATCACTGTAGGCTTTACCATCAATTTCCACAGCATCAATATAAATTGATCCGGGCGGTAATATGTCCGGCGAAACCCGCAGAATCCGATCCGAGAAGCCATTGGGCAAAGGCATGAAATAAAAGTCCATCGGGTGCTTCGTGATCAGGAAGTTGGTATACACCGCCGCCAGGTAGCACAATTCAAAGGAGTGATAGCCGCTCATGGAGTGACTGCCTTTACCCCGTTCATTGCCTCCAGCTAGGAAGGAAATCCCATTTGCCAAAACATTGAAGTACACCCCGCCATCTTCTAAGTCGAGGAACCAAGCATTATAAAAAGCGGCAGCCTCCCGGGCCTGGCGATGGTATTCGGGGTTATCAGCAATGCCCGTCAGGATTAGGTAGGCGAGAATTGCTTGCTCCTGTTGCCACCAGGCCTTGCGATCATGCCAGGCAAATTGATGAAACTTACTATTGTTGGTTAAAAGCCGCTCGACCGTATCGTACCAGCCACCACGTTGTTGATCACTTCCGACACTGGGCATGAGATCAGCAATTTTCTCCGCCAGTTGGACATACTTTTCCTTGGGTTTGAGGCTGTTCATCCGCATCAGGTTCCAAGCAATTTTCAGGTTATGGCCCACCACTGCTCGATTTTGCTGCCAACCCCAAGTCGTATCGTGGGACCAGTCCTCATAGAAACGCTCTTGAACAAACGGACTGTTGTCGTAGTCGGGGAAATACTTTTCGATAGTGTCGAAGGTGTACTCCAACATATCAGCGTATTTTTGCTCACCCGTCGCCAACCAAAGATTGATCAAGTAAGCGGGAGCATGATCCCCAACCGAGTTCCAGTTCTTCCGGGCCTTATTGCGACCAAGGGAATCACTGCGGGGATCCAGCATCAAGGGGTCGATGTGGGAGAAGTAGCCACCGTACTCAGTTTTATCAAGAAAGAAGTTGTCGAACAATTTAATTGTCTGTTCCGCATCCCAAAGAATTCGGGGATCACCGGTGCAGCGATAGGTTTGGATGGGGCCAGCTAGGGCATAAATTTGCTCATAGGCTGGGATTGCATCGTAGTCATCACCAAATTCGGAGGCAAAGATCTTGAGTTCTTTTTCCCCCTGAACATCAATCCCGTGATACCAGTAAATGATGTCCTCATCCCGATCCACAAAGCGCATGTGCTCCCGAAGATATTCGGTGCCTTTTTCCGCCCCTTCCAGGAAGACTTCATCCCCAGTCATCATAAAGGCCGTGGCAAACCCATAGACTAAGCGGGAAATGGTATCGGTTTCTTGGCGAAAATTAACGGTGGAACGCTCACCACTCAAAGAAAGATCGGTGCGGTAATTGCGGTAATCAATATTAGCCTCTGGGCCAAATTGGGCTTTGACGTAGAATTTCCCCAGGGCATTAATTTGCTGAATCCACCAGTCCTGTTTTTCAAAGACGTATTCTTCGGGCTTTTTCCCCGCAAAGACCACCTGTTTGCCATCAAAGACATCGCTGTCGGGATAGAACACCCCATAAACATAGACAAATCGCCCCGGCGTTAACCAGGCCCGCATAGAACCCGTGGCATCAGGGTAGCCTTCATCAAAGTTTTGGATCACCTTGGCATAGGCCAGGGAACTTAACTTGACTGAAAATTCCCGCCCATCCGACGTTTTCAGGCCAAAAATATCAGTCTCAGAATCAACGCTGGTGACGTACCCGGCAATCAGGTCAGAAAAGGGGAAATTAATTTGCGGCATAAGGATTTTCAGAAGAAAGGATTAAAGGAGACTAAGCGGCATCTAGTTGTTCAACAAAGACTTTGACAAATTCTTCAATCATGCCGGGATGTTTACCCGTGATCAGGTTGCCATCAATGACAAGATCCACGGTTTCATCATTTTCGATCACCACATCGGCTCCGGCATTTTCGACATCACAGACAATGTTGTGGGCGCAGGTGACTTTTCGGTCTTTGAGCAAGTCGGGATCGGCAGTGAATAACCAGAGACTATGGCAAATTGTTCCCAGTTTGACCCCCTCAGTGGCCATGGCTTTCCGGAGAAACTCAACCGCTGGGGCCTCATTTTTACCCCCTTTTTTCACCTTCACCTGGTAGCGCAACCGATCCATGGCATAGGCCCCAATGGCAATGATCCCTTTGTAGTCGCTGGGACTTACATCATTGACCTCGGTGGTGACGGTGGCGTGAAATTCAATCACATCATTTTCCGGATTGGAGCCAAAGGTGAGTTGCGGCTGACCCCAGAGATGACTGAGATATTCCACTTCATAGCCGTGGGCCGGAAAATATTCATTAAACCACTTATATTCAGTGGCATCAAAATGCTCTTCAATCAGAACGCCAATTTTGCCCTTAATTTCAGTCATAGTCGCCTTTTTTTGAATGACAAGAGAGGTTGATGGCTGAATGTCATGATTCCTCGAACATTTCTTTTAATGTCCCAAAACAACCGGCCGCTTTGTTGAATCCGGCATAGACACACATGAACAGCAGCAGTTCTTCAATTTCTTCCCGAGTTGCCCCCTGTTGCATGGCCATTGTCACATGGGCTTTGAAGGGATTCCCCGGCCCGGTTTGATCTTGGTTGACCACATCCACAGCGATGGTGATTAGGGCTTTGGTCTTTTGATCAATTAGCGGCAACCCCCAGGCCTCGCCCGCCACCCGCGTACAAAAGTCACCAAACTTGGGATTAATACTGTTTAAGCCTTCTTGCAGGGCCTGGTCATCCAAAACCGCATTGGCAAATGGACTCATGAACTGAATCTCCTGGTCATCCTTAGGTGGTAATTAACTTGAGTAAGCTTTCGGGAGCAAACACATCCCGGTAGAACGTCAACTGCTCGGTTTTCAGATAGCAACCGCCCCGATGCCCCCGCCGCACCCAGGTGACATTTCCCTTGGCGATGGTTTCGTGAGTCACGTCATCAATACATTTCCACTCGAAGAAGGTATGCTCACCCCAAAACATAACAATCGGCCAGACCATAGTTACCCCTGGCTGTGCAATCAGGGCCCACCAGTGTTTTTCCCGCTCTTTTTGTTGCTCCAGGCCAGAGTAGGGGCCGTCCTGACAGAAATAGACCAGATCATCCCGATATTCGCCCGTTAAAATGTCTCCCCGGCCTTGACGGAGGGCTTCGCAGTGGGTCGGCCACCAATCTTTGTTTTCCTGCTCAATCTGCTCTAGGGTGTAGTCGGGGCCAATGGTGGGAAGGGTTGCTTCTTTTAGACCAACAATCCGTAATCCCTCGGCAATCAATTCGGACTTAAGGGCATCGTCAACCAGGCCAGGTTGGGAGTAGTTAGCTTTTAGGTCAGCGTAATAATTGGTGCGGGGCATAGATAATCAAAAACCTCATCAAGGATGACAGAGTCGTGGAGATTGAAGACAGACTTAAGACTATACAGAAATAAACTCAATTAAATCAGAAATCTAAATTAATGTGGCGTTAACGGTGAAGATTATAGCCCCAAAGCAGGATGTAAATTAAGCAAGTATTTATATAGATTTGAAGCTATTAATTAAATAATAGAGTCTTTATCTACCGAATCAAATTTATGCTCAAGCATAGCACAGGTTTTTCAAAGGGATGCGAGGACTGGAAAAATTAACGATTACTTAACCTTACAGCTTAAAATCTCGCCCACAGAGCAACGGACAATGCCTGTCTAAAAAATCCCAAAAAGACGAAAAATGGTCAACTATTGTTAAAAAAACCTTAAAGAACCAGGACTTAGACTTCTTAGCCTATATAGATTATGACTTTATATTTGTGAGGTTTCTGGTTTTCCTCCAGGCCCGGTTCAGCCCAGTTAATGAGACATCTTGGGGATCAGTCCTAGGATATTTGAACTTTTGTAAACTAACTTGCACCGCTAGAATTTGGCACTATAATTTCGCTAAAGGTTGACCACTATGCATCCGTTCGTTTGACTTGAGCCAACGCGGTTCTGTGATAACTCTTCACCATTAACGTAACTAATTAGTAATGAATCACCATCTGTCCCAATCATCTCTTGGTCTGAAGCAGCGGGTCTGGAGAATTCTTTTAAACGGTTTGATAATTGTTCTCATTGGTTGGGGCTGCATTGGCCTGATTTCCGATTCGGCTTTGGCGGATCAGCCTGATGCTTCTGAATTAATTATTGTAGCGGGCAAGATTAAAATTAAACCTGGGACAAAGGAAAAATTCTCTGAACTGGCGCAAAAGTGTTTAGTGCCCTCCCGGAAAGAGCCTGGATCAATCTCCTATAGTTACTATGAAGATCAAACGGAGCCCAATACTATTTTGTATTTTGAGGAATGGCGGGATCAGGCAGCCCTAGATTTTCATTTTCAAACCCCTTATTTCAAAGAGTTTATCGACCAGGCCCAGCCTTTATTCGATGGTTCACCAGAAATTACGGTTTATCGGGTAGCTGGTTCTAAAACCCTTTAGATTTTTTAGCTTTTTGCGTGTAAGCACTGTTTTCCCTGAGGTTGTTTTCACCATGCTGACTTCTCTTTATCGCTGGATAAAATCCTGTAGCCTAGTTGTAGTTCTAGTTTTTGGCCTGGAATTGACGTGGGGCTCCCCGGTCTGGGCAACTGGTTCCATTGACGATATTCCCTTTCCCAATCTTGAAAATCCTGAAAAAATCCTTGGACCGGCTGGTGAAATCTTTGTCTTTGCCACCTGTAATCGAGGCTCTCAAGGGTTTACCTTGGCCGATGCTCAAATTCCCCCCGGTGCTGGCCCGTTACCCCATATTCATCACCACACCAATGAATGGTTTTGGACTCCCCAAGGGGGCCTGGAATTATTTCAGAGTATTCAAGAATATCCAGATTTGCAGCACCCTGCGACGGTTGATGATGCTGGTCGGGCCAAAATTTACACGGTTGACACAACTCCTAACCAGATTGTCTATGGCCCTAAATATCGAGTACATGGGTTTGCCAACATAACCAATGAAACCCGACCACTCACCTTTATCTGGCTGCAGGATCCATCGTCTCCAGAGTACCCGTTCCATGATGGTGGGATTCGTGAGTATTTCCAGGATGTCGGGATTCCCGTAAAAGATGTGAATAATCTTCCCCCGATCACTGACGAGGCTAAGGAGGAATTTGTTACCCACGCAACCCAATACGGGATTAATCAAAGTGACTATTTTCTGAAATTTGTTGCCGAAGTTGACCATCATCCTCCAGCCATTCTTGCAAAGGGTAGTAACGATCCCGACTTAATGGCAATTATTGATACGATTCAGGATTTTAATCAGGGCGATACTTCAGTCAGTTGTTTTTAACAGGTGGGGCAGTCGATCTATGTTTAATAAAGAATTGGGATTGGCGATTATCGGGGGTTGGATTCTTGGAGTGATTTTTGGTTTTTTCCGCTTGCCCTTACCTGTTCCCCCCTTTGAAGGTCTGGTTGCCGCTGCGGCCTGTTTGTTGGGACAAGTCACCTATATGTTTATTAAGCAAAAACTCGGTCAAGGTTAGGAAATTTGATGATGTTAAAAATTAGAACATGGGTTGCGGCATTTGTATCTGTTCTTGTGATTGGTGGAGTGCTTCTCTTTCAAGTCCAGGCCAGTTCGGCGCAAACTCCCCCCTTCTTCATTGACGACATTCCGATGCCGAAGTTGGAGGATCCCCTACGAATTCTGACCCCAGCCAACGAGATCTTTGAAATTGCTTCCTGCTCCACGAAAGATTTTGGTTTTGCCATTACCACAGCCCAGATTCCCCCCGGTGGTGGCCCGATGCCCCATGTTCACTACTACATCAACGAGTTTTTCTGGCCCCAAAAGGGGGGTTTAGAAATCTTCCACAGTGAGCGCAAGTTTCCGGATATGAATAAGCCACCCACCGTTGAAGCTGCTGGTCGGGCTGCCCTCTACAGTGTTGAAACTCAGCCCAAACAATTGGTTTACTCCCCCCACACCTTCATGCACGGCTTTGTGAATCCGACCAATGAAACCTTACCGATGGTGATGATTTGGGTGCGGGATGAAGTGGCCCCAGACTTTGAATATCACGATGGCGGCATGCGGGAATACTTCTCAGCGGTGGGGGCCCACATTACTGATTTGAAAAACCTGCCCACCGTAACCGATGCCCAACGCAATGCCTTTGTCACCCAGGCCCCGAAATTTGGGATTAACCAGAGCGCCTTTATGATGCAGTACGTCACCACCATTAGTGATAAATTCCCGAAAAACTTGGCTAAATTGCAAAGTCCACAAACCCTCAATAAGGTGATTGACACGATCAATGCCTTTAACAATGGCGATAAAACCGTAACCTGTGGGTAAGCATGGCCGCTTCAATTCGCTTTGGGGTTCATTCCTTCATTTGGAAACAGGAGTTCTTAGGCCCTGAGGACTATATCTTTCAACAAGCCCAGGCCTGGGGATTTGATGGCGTTGAAATCTCCACCCATTATTTTCACGACATTGATCCCCAAACCCTCAAACGCTATCGGGATGAGTATCAGATTGATGTCACCCTTTGTACGAGTATGCCCAATGGCTTGTCCCTAACCAGCGAGGAACCAGACTGTTGGCAAAAATCAGTGCAGTATGTCTTGGATGCCATTTCCTTTGCCCAGGCCTGTGACATCACCCACCTTTCCGGGCCACTCATTCATCCCGTGAGTTACTTAACCGGAAAACCCCTGCAACCGGATGAAACTCCCCGACTCCACCAGGCCTTGACGCAAATTGCTGATGCCCTCAGCCAAACCAAGATTAAACTGGCGATTGAACCCCTGAATCGGTTCCAAGGGTATGCTCTGAATACGGTGGCCCAAGGCCTGGAACTGCTGAATGCTATTGGTTCGCCGCAACTGGGCTTATTGCTGGATCTCTTCCACATGAACATTGAGGAAAAAGATTTGGTCAAAGCCTTTGAAGCCGCTGGAGATCAATGCTTCCACGTCCATGCCTGTGCCTGCGATCGCGGAACCCCCGGAACTGATACCATGCCCTGGCCTGGGTTGTTTGCGGCCCTCGACCGGATCAATTTTCAGGGTTGGATCGTTATTGAAAGTTTTAATCCGGAGGATCAAGCTCTAGCCACCGCAGCCCGAGTTTGGCGACCTTTGGCCGAGAGTAGTGAACGCATTGCCCGTGATGGGCTCGAATTTTTACAGCACACCTATCAGGCGACCCGATGAGAACCCCCTACATTCCCATAGATTTACCCCCTGGTTTTGAGCACACCTTTACTCAAGTTGGTGATGTCACCCTCCATGCCATTGAAGGCGGCCAAGGCACTCCCCTATTGCTTCTTGGTGGTTGGCCCCAAACCTGTTATGCTTGGCGACTCCTATGGGCAGATTTAGGACAAAAATTTCGGGTCATTTCCCTGGATATGCGCGGGCAAGGGGATTCTGACATTCCAGCGGGCCCCTACGATTGCGCGACGGCGACCCAGGAAATTAAGAGCTTCCTCGAACTCAAGGGCATTTCCCAGTTTTATCTGGTTGGTCATGATGTTGGGGCCTGGGTGGCGTTTACCATTCTCAAAACCTTCCCAGAGTCTATCCTCGGGGCGGGACTGATTGATGCTGCAATACCCGGCCTGGTCAGTTACGACTTTTTTGGAGTGGTGAATGCGGCCAAGGTTTGGCAGTTTTATTTCCACAAGGTGCCGGATTTGGCGGATAGCTTAGTGGCTGGTAAAGAACTGGAGTACCTGAGTTGGTATTTCACTAACAAATCCAAGCGCAAAGAGAATCTCTCTCCGGATGTAATGGATTACTATGCGAAATATTACAGTTTACCGGGAGCGATGAAGGCTGGATTTCTCTGGTATGCCGCCCTTGAGGAAACCATTGCCGCCAATACCCTAGCCGATGGCACCCAATTTACCCAACCAATCTTTGCCATGGGGGGTGAATTTGCAACCAAGTCCTTAATTTACAACGGCATGGCCCCCTACTGTTCGAACTTGACTAGCTATGTGATTGACCAATGCGGGCACTACATCCCAGAAGAAGCCCCGGAAGAAATTTTTCAGGCTATCACGACCACGTTTAACCTCTAAAGGAGACCCCCCATGCATCGCCGTGATTTATTTAAACAGGGATTAGCCGCCGGAGCCGGAGCCATTGCCACCTACAGTTTTATGCGCCCTCAACCTGCCCAGGCCCAGTCTCGCTCCAATACCGTCCGGCCTGGACAATTTTGGCCCGATGGAATCCGGATGCCAGTCTCCCTCTCCTTAATGTTTGAAACTGGAGCCCAACCGGCCACTGGCGCCCCCACCCCCTTTGGCAATTTCACTCCACCCCCCGGAATCTACGATCTCCCAACCATCACCTGGTATCGCTACGGCTATACAGAGGGAGTCCCCCGGATTTTGGATGTTTTGGATAAATACAAAATTAAAATCACTTCCCATATGTCTGGGCGCACGGTGGAAATGTATCCAGATCGGGCTCGGGAAATTGTGGAACGGGGTCATGAAGCAGCGGCCCATGGGTGGAATTGGGATAACGAATTCAACATGACCTATGACCAGGAAAGAGCCTTCATTCAACGCAATGTGGACATTATTCTCAAGGTGACAGGTCAGCGGGCTGTTGGGTATAACGCACCAGGCCTACGGGGATCAGTTAATGTCCTGAATGTTTTGAATGATTTGGGCTTCCTCTATCACATTGATGATGTGAGTCGGGATGAACCGTTTATTGTCAAATTGCAGAACGGAAAAACCATTGTGGTCGTTCCCTACGCGGTGTATATGAACGACATTCGTGCCTATGAAGCAAGGTTTTTCTCATCAGAACAGTATTTGGTGGAACTGAAAAACTCCTTTGATCGCCTCTATGAAGAATCAGCCTACCGCCGCCGGATGATGGCCGTAACCATGCATGATCGCCTCCAACGCCCCGAGCACGTCCAAACCTTTAACGAATTTTTGGAGTACATCATTAAAAAGCCGGGTGTCACCTTCATGAAAAAGATTGACATTGCTAACTTTGCCAATAATGATCCCAACACGATTCGGGAAAATATTGCCGATGTTTATCCCAATGTCCCCAACTTTGAGAAGAAAACCACCTAAACTCTACTCATTCCTGCCTTGCTGACTTGGAGCTTTTCTACCTATGCCTCGCTTATCTGTATCCATACCTTCTTTCCTGTTAGGTTTGGCTTTCGTCTCGTTCCCTGTTTTGCCTTCCCAGGCCCTAGAACAAACCCCGGTTCTCTCCACCAAAATCGCCATGAAAGCAGCCGAGGCGGCCATTGAAGCCTGTCGCGCCCAAGGATGGGGAGTCACTGCTACCGTGGTTAACCCAGAAGGAAATGTGATCGTTGTGATTCGCAATGATGGAGCAGGGATTCACACGGTTCAAACTTCTTTTAATAAGGCCTATTCAGCGGTGACGTTGGCAAATAACCATAATCTGGATACCACTTCGGAAATTCTTGCGTCGATGCAGGCAAAAGGGGCAGTGGGGGTGGGAGTTTGGCCGATGCCTGCGGATCCGTTACGGGGGATTACCTTATTTCCAGGCGGTGTGCGGTTAATGTCCCAGGGCAAGTTAGTGGGGGGTCTGGGAATTTCTGGAACGCCTGTGGGTATGACGGATCAGGGCTGTGCCATCAAGGGGCGAGATGCAATCCTCAACGACCTCAAATAAATCTAATTCGACGATTATTTCCCGATCCTAAGTAGGATTAATGTCCCGTGATAGGCCGCAACAGCCAAGTCCCGACCATTGGGGTGAAAGGCAACACTGCCAAGACGTTCTAAGTTGGGGTTGTAGCTGTCGAGAAGATTTCCCTGCATATCCCAAAGTCGGAGAATGCCATCATCAGATACGGTGGCGATAAATTCATCGCGGCTAAAGGCAGCTCCAGTGACCCAGCCTGTGGTTAGGACGGGTAATTTAAGGATTTCCTCTCCATTTAAATTAAAGACCCGCGCAGTACCATCAAATCCGGCGGTGATCAGCAATTTGCCATCAGCACTGAAGTTGACGCTATTTAACCGCCCTTGCTCAGTTTGAATCGTTTTAACCGTTTGACCTTGGGGATTGAGAAGCGTAATCGTACCAATGTCTTGGGTAACAGCGACTAAGTTGCCCGTGGGCGAGAGATCCATATTGCGACTGACTCCAGGCCGGGTAAGGGTTGCCCAATTAGTACCGTCCTTGGCCCAAAACTTGATACTGCCATCATCGGAACTGGAGACTACACCCTTGGCCTGGGGAAGAAAGCGAACATCAGTGGCCCCGGAAACATGACCTCGAAGTTCCTGAAGCATTGTCCCTTGAATATCCCAAATGCGCACCGTTCCGTCATAGCTAGCCGTCGCCAGTTCCGTAGTGTCGTGGTTAAACTGCCCATTGAAAAGCATTGCGAGGGGTTGACCCAGAAACTCCCGGACAAACTCCCCATTCACCGTCCAAAGTTTGGCCAGGCCATCGGTTGCCGTCGAGAGTAAATAACGCCCATCCCGACTGTAGTGAATTTGAATGATCGCCTCCCCCGTGAGGTTATGTCCCTGAAATTGTTTAATTACCGCTAACTTGGCCTGGGAAGCGCGGCGACTTAAGAGAACAGTGGAATTGGCAGAAAATTGACTAAGGGCTGGAACCGCCGTGACAAGGCCCAAACTAAAACTGAGGGCTAACGAGACAACAAGTTTTTTTCTCACAGGTTTATTTACCACAACACTACAACGACACATCCAAAACCCAGACTTGACCTTTATTACTCGTCACCGCTAAGCGTTTGCCATCCGATGAAAAATTCAGACTGGTGAGCTTATTATTTTCCCCCAAGGGCAGACTTTGTATCATCCGGCCATCAACATTCCAAATTCGGAGGATGCCATCATCACTAGCCGTCGCGATGTGAATTCCATTGAGATGAAAATCAGTGCCATTCACCCAGCCAGAATTAGCTGCCCTAAACTGCGCCACTAGAGAACCATCTAAACCCCAGAGTTTCGCCGAGCCGTCGGTGCCCGCGGTAATGACAAAGAGCCCCTCGGGACTAAACCGAACATGATTCATCCGCCCCTGGCCAGTTTGGATCTCCTGTTGAATTTCACCATCCAGGGTCAAAAGATAAAGCATTCCACTGTCGGAAACACTGGCAATCAGTTGGCTTCGGGGAGAATAGGCCAGGTTGCGGGCTGTCCCTGGTTTGATAATTCCTGCCAAGCGTACTCCAAGGGGACTCGACAGCAGGGTTTGTCCGTCATCGGAGCTGGTGACAATAACTGGTCGATCTGGAACGGAAAGGGCATCAGCAGTGGCGGCCCGATGGGGCTCAAATTTCTCAAGCACTTCCCCTTTGAGATTCCACAGCCAAACGGTGCCATCGTAACCCGTTGTTAACACAACCTTGCCATCGGGAGAAAAGCGGGCATTGAACATCGGGGGTTTTTGTCCAGACAGGGTGGCCAGGGATTGTCCCTGTAAATTCCACAGTGATGCGACCCCCTCGGCAGAAGCTGTCACCAGGGTTTGACTGTCGGGGCTGAAATAGATTCGATTTAGAGCAACGGGGCTGGCCTGGAATTGAGTCTTGACCTGGACACCTAGTTTTGTTTCAACAACAGAATCGCGATTGAGTTGCGCTAACCCAGGCCGGACAACAGCTTCCCCAGGCCCAATTGTGCCGCTTAGCACCAAGGTCAAGATTAAAAAACGCCGCAAGGAAACACTCCTAGGAAAATCAATGGGAAAACCAATCATCTGAGCAATGAACTATCTAAATTTAAGCAAAAAACCACAGAGACCTAGCTATCAGAATGGATAAAATTTGATGGATCAGCTAAAAATTCTGGGAAGCATCGGCAGATTCAGTGTTTTGCCCCCGTGGATGTGATTGGGGTGGCGATTTATCTCAGTTTTGCCCGTTGGTTACTCAATCTTTAAGGAAATATCTCTATGTCCATGGCTCAATTCCCCGATTCGACCCAAAGGTTTTCAGAGCGGGTCAACTATTACATCAAGTACCGCCCCACCTATCCCACAGCCATCATTGATTTTTTCCAGCAGATCATAAACCTTGCTCCCCCGGCGACAGTTGCAGATATTGGCTCGGGCACAGGACTTTTATCTGAACTCTTTCTCCAGCCTGGTTACCGGGTTTATGGGGTTGAACCAAACCTGGAAATGCGTCAAGCGGGGGAAAACCTACTCGGTCACTATCCAAATTTTGTCAGTATTCCAGGTTCAGCGGAGGAAACCACCCTGGGCACTGCAACCATTGACTTAATTGTGGCGGGCCAGGCCTTTCATTGGTTTAATGTGGCGGCCTGTCGGTTGGAGTTTCAACGGATTCTTCGGCCTGGCGGCTGGGTGGGGTTAATTTGGAATGAGCGACAAACCGATACAACCGCTTTTTTACAGGCCTATGAACAATTTCTCAAGGACTACAGCACAGATTACGTTGAAGTGAACCATAAAAATATTGATCAGGCAGTTCTCCAGGCCTTTTTTGGCGGCCCTCAGTATCAGGTTACAGACTTTGCCAATGCTCAAATTTTTGACTGGGATGGTTTGTTAGGCCGGACACTCTCCTCTTCCTACATCCCCATGGCCGGACATCCTAATTATGAACCGATGTTAGAAGCTCTGGAAAACCTGTTTCAAACCCATCAAGAACAGGGGCAGGTGACCTTCAGCTACGACACACGTGTTTACTATGGGCAACTTCAATGAAAATTGTGAATATTGTTTGGCTTTTTCCGATCCGCCCGATAGAATCTTAGGCATCTTTGGGAGTTGAGGAGTGGGCCATGAAGCTATCGCGCATCCAGTTTTTAGCATTAGCCGGGGCAGGGGCCTTAACCTCACTTTCAGCCAAAAAACTCAAAGCTGCCACACCCCTGGGGAATTTGGATGCGGAATTGGATCGGGTTTTGCCCTTTCCCCTGGACTATGGACGGGAATATAACCAGGCCAAAATAAAGGCCTATCATCTCCACAACCAACCCATGACAAGTCCGCTCCATAAGGGAATCTCAGCCCTGTGGCAAGATGTTTTTGAAAAAACCAATGGTGAATTGCTTGTAACCGTTGTTCCCCGAGATGCCTCAATGCCCGCTGGAGATCCCCAGGCCGTGCGGTTAGTAGTGGAGGGGCGATTTGAAATTGTCAGTGTTGCCGGGCCGATTATTGATAAGCTGGCTCCCCAGGCCATTAGCGCACAGAATTTTTGTTTTATTTATCAATCCCCCCAAGAAGTCTATGGGATTATCAATCGCCCTGAATTTACCCAGGCCCTGAATCGTGCTGTCAGCAAATATAACCTGACGTTTCTTTCCCATGGCACCTTTGACAACGGGATGCGAGTTGTGACGTCAGTGGCCGGAAAGCCCTTGGCAACAGCCCAAGATTTTGATGGCTTGATTATTCGCATCCCCCCCTCCAATGATATGAAGGTGGCGATGTTAGCCCTGGGGGCAAATCCCAAGGAATTTACGATGAACCAAGTGTTCGCTGCCCTTGCGGATCGGTCTGTTCAAGCCCAGGAAAATCCCCTCTCCGTGGCCATGGGGTTTGATTTGTACAAGGTCACGAAATACCTCAACATGACAAACCATGCCTGGTCGGGTTATAACACCTTTTTTAATACCAAGTTTTGGCAAAGCCTATCCCCAGCCCATCAACGGGTGATCTCAGAATTGATGCCCATCTACCAGGCCAAGCAAATCAAATTGCAAGAAGATTACAACGCAATGGTTTATCAAGAACTGACCACAAAACTTGGTATGGAGGTGGTTCAACCCCAGCTTGGGAATGTGACGGCAAAACTCACCAATGTCTATCAATCTCTCTATGGACAACTGGATCCTGCGGTGCAACGCTTAGTCCAACCCATCTTAAAAGCCCGCACAGGTCTGACATTTTCTTAGGTGAGTGAACCGTTTAATGTTGAAGTTTCCATTAACTGTCTTTTCCCGTGAGTTTGTCTTCAAGTCCTCCCACCCGATCCGGTGCCTCCTGGCCTTGGGTTTGCTGATGTTGTTGAGTAAATCACCCCCGGCCTGGGCAGAAATTCAACCGACCGTGACCAACATCATGACCATTCCCCATTTTGGCGGCCCGGTTTCCCTTGATGTCCATCCAGAGGGAGGGCAATTGGTCGTCGGATTTCGAGATTGTCGTCTGACCTTTTTAACCGATGAGTTCAAAGTTACGGAGGAGCTGAATATTCCCAAATGTAAAAGTTTGTTTGGGGCCAGATATGGAACGTTGAACAATCAAATAGTGGTTGCCTCGCCAGTCTATGTGGGCGAAAGTGTGATCTACGACTTTAAATCCGTCTATCGCATTCCCACCCACAATGCGGCCGTCACTGGGACGATGTTGGTGAACAATCGTATTCTTTCCACATCCGACGACGGAACAGCCAAACTCACGGAAATTCTTGACTTAGCTACCCTCAAAATCAAGCAAACGACGCTCCATAGGTCGATTGGGGTCGCCCGAAAAATTGCCACCTTTCCCGATTTGGGGCCACCGGTACAGCGGCTCGCCATTAGTTACGACACTGGCGAAATCATTGTTTTCCCAAGCGTAGAAGAATTAAGTTCCAAAGCTGTCAAGCCGCTCATTTTTCAGCCAATTCCCAGCCGGGTGAACACTATCCGGTTTACTCCCAATGGTGAGAGTTTAGTGGCCGGCTACTTTACCGGGGAACTCCTGAAAATTGAAATTAAAACCGGTCGGGTCATCCCCCTGGGGCAAGCGGAATTTTGGCTTAATACCATTGACATCAGTCCCGCGGGATATTTAGTCACCGGTAACGATCAAGGCATTGTCAAGATCTTTTCCACCAAAACCGACCAGGAAGTGTTTTCTCAAAAACTCTCCGATACCAGCATTGTGGCCGTTGAGTTCATGAGCCCCAATGAGATCCTGGTGATCAATAGCGGGGGGCAGTTGTTTAAGTTAGGGTTTTAGCCGCGGTGAGATTTTTTCTATTCCCTTAATCGCACAGGCCTGGTCAAAGTTGCCTCCAGGGCCACCGGAAACCCCAATGGCACCAATTAACTGGTCTCCAACTTTGATCCCCACCCCTCCAGTGCTGAAGTTGATTCCGTAGAGGGGATTGGGGGGTAAGGGAACAGAACCAATGGGCAGCGGGGTTGGTGTCATTTTCTGGGTAATGGCCTGGGTTGAGTCAGCTTTGAAAATCGGCCCCAAGGTAATCACGGTGTAGGCTTTATAGAGGCTGTTTTCGATCGTATGGGGGGTGGCATTATCACCGCGCACCACGGACTGGACAATGCCATCGCGATTGACAACGGTTGCCGTAACGTTGTATCCATCCTTTTGGCAAGTTTGTACCGCTGTCATTCCCGCTTCTACTGCTAAATCAATGGGTAACTGATAGTAACTCGGAAGGGCCCAGGCCAGGCTGGAAAACCCAACAAAGCAACCTAGGTTTAGACAAAGCGTAAAAAATAGCTGATGAGAAAACATATCCGCTATGGCTCCTGTGGGGGCTGTCAATGTTCGAGAGTCTAGCAAAAATTAGTTCCTGGTTTGAGTTAATTTACAGTCAGTTAACATTAATTTTTAACAACAGAACTGCCTCAAAATTAACAACAGTCACAATCAGTCATTATTAACGCCCAAAACCAGGCCAAATCATGGGAATTAAGTATGGTCATGGTGCCCGTGGGTGTGGTCATGGTGATGGCCATTGGTGGAGTGAACCTGACCCAATAATCCTGCGCTAACAACAACCTCATCATCATTGAGGAGAGCTCTAATTTGGGGCTTGGCCCAGGCCGCGACCATTTTGAGGAACTCTGGCTGGTCATTGACACAGGGCATTTGTCGATAGCTTACCTCAGGGCTATGCTTTTCCAGGCCATGGATAATGTGATGCACATCCAAGAGGGTTTCGTGGTTTTCCGTGGCAAATCCAATCGGCATGAAAAGTAGTACCTTAGCCCCCAATTGAATCAGGTTTTTCCCGGCCTGGGTAACATCGGGCTGAGTCCATTCGATCAAGGGGGTATCGTGGTTCAACCAACCCACCGAAATTAAGGGGTAGCGATAAATGAGGGCCTCCCGCACCGATTCGTAGAGGGCCTGGCTTTCGGCAATCCCAGACGTAAATCCCTTAGCTCTGTGGGGACAGCCATGGTTCATCAAAATAATCCCAATTTGACTCGGGGCATAGGTGGCCAACAATTCCCCTTGAATCTGGGCTTCCACCAGGTTGGCTAGCAGTTGAATATAGTCTGGTTGGTTAAAAAATGAGGGAATATAGCGAATCTGTGGCAACCAGGCCCCATCGGCATCTGATTCATTAATTTCCACGAGGGCTGCATTGACCTGCTCCACGGCAATTCCACTGGTAAAAATGGAGTCCACAACCAACAGCGGGTAAATTAACAGCCGTTGAAAACCCTGATCTCGAATTGACCGCAAAACCTGTTTGGGTAGGTGGGGGGCACAAAAGTTAAATGCCTTAAAAACCGTAACGTGCTCGCCCCAATGCTCCTGTAGTTCCTGCTCAATCCCCGCCCGTTGTTGTTCAAAAATCTGGTTGTGGGGAGAAATAAAGTCGTGGTGCGTGTGGCCCCATTCATGGCGATCAAAGAAGGCTAACAAGCGGGCAATGGGGGGATATAACCAGGCCGGAACTGGGGCAAACTTGGCGGTTAACAGGTTTAAGGCCTGCTCGTTATAGTTAGCAAAATCCTCATAGGACTCAACCTCGCCATAGCCCATCAGCAGCACCGCAACCCGTTGATCCGAGGCGTGAACAGAGTTCGGTAGAGAACCTACCTCAGAAATCGCAACCATACTAAAACCCACTGATGATTGCCCTCAGCCTAACACTCTCACCAAGGAAAGTTCAGGGTTTGCCACAAATCTCCACAGGTCGCAATGGTGCTTAATTTTGAGCCGCTCGAATAGCCCATAACCCAAGGGGAGAAAGTTACCTTTTGCCTAGGGTTTTCTGACTGATTGACTAATGACTTCCGGGATAGGTCGCTTAATTAAGGGAATAAAGGATTGTTTGAGGGCATTGGGGCTGAAAAACTCTAGTAATTGTTGTCGTTGGTTAACCAAGTAAATACTGACCAGAGTTAAGCCCACCCCCCAGAGTTGAAAGGTGCTCAGGGTCTCATGAAGGATCAATTGGCCAAAACTCAGAGCAAACACCGGGGTCAAAAACGTCAGCGAACTCAGACTTGTCAAATTCCCTTTAGAGGCAAAGTAGAAAAATACCCCATAGGACAAGGCACTACCCAATACCGCTGCATAGAGCAGGTTCCACCAATCCCAACTGGTCAACTCTAACCAGGGCGTAGCCCCACCCCACAACCCCAAGCCCAGCAACGGTAAGCCTCCGAGGATCATATGCCAGCCCGTGGCCACAATTGGATCTGCGTGTTGGCTCACCCGCCCCATCATCACCGTTCCCACCGCCATGGACAAGGCCGCTAAGAGCATCCAGAATTCCCCCCGCGCCACCAGGCCCTGCCAGCTTAAGTCCGCAAAACTGACCTGACCGTGAACCAGATCAAACCACCAGGCCTGGGGTAATCCAATAAAACTAATGCCAGTGATGCCAACGAACAGGCCCAACCAACCCCAGAAGCCAATTTTTTCCCGATAAAACCACGCCGCCAGTAAAGCCACCGCCAAGGGTTGCGAGTCAATCATCACCGAACCCAAACCGGCCCCAGTCCGAACTAACCCCGCCGCTAAAAATCCTTGAAAGAATGTTCCATCCACCAGGGCAAATAAACTAATCCATCCCCAGGCCTGGAGGGTTTGTGGAAATTTGCGCCCCAAAATGCCCGCCGTGATCAAAACTAAACATCCGGCTGGAAGCAACCGCACCGCCGCAACAAAAAATGGATTGGTATGGGGGAGCACCTGTTTCATCGCCACCATCGCCGTTCCCCAAAAGAAAAATGGCGAAATCAAAATCAGCCTGGATAACAAACCCGATGGAGCAATGGCGGCGAGGCGATTATTCACGACAAAACACAAACTTTTGTTACGAATCCTTACAATCAGAATAACGAATTTTGCTGAACTCTGAAGAATTAGTCGGAAATCTCCACCGGATCAGTGGGGCCTGGGGGCAAAGAATTTGGGAAAATAAACCAATGAAAAGAGTTGGCGAGGTAGTTGCGGGGGTCATGAGGCTCCTGAGGAAAGTCCGGGCTTCCGAAAGATCAGGCCTGCTGGGTAACGCCCAGTGCGCGCGAGCGTGAGGATAGTGCCACAGAAACATACCGCCGATGGCCATTACGGTACAGGTAAGGGTGCAAAGGTGTGGTAAGAGCGCACCAGCAATATCGAGAGGTATTGGCTCGGTAAACCCCGGCCGGAAGCAAGGTCACGAGGGTGCAAGGGTTGATCTTTTTCCTGCCCCGTTAGCGAGAACCGCAGGAGGCATTTGGTAACAAATGTCCCAGATAGATAACTGCCCTCTGGAGGTGCAAATTGTCCATTCAGAGAACAGAACCCGGCTTATGTCTAACTCTTTTCTTTTTAATTACAACCCCATAGTTTTCCAGTCACAACTAAGTTAAGCACTCCGCAACGCCACAATCGGGTCTAACTGAGCCGCCCGGCGCGCTGGAACCACCCCAAAAAACAGGCCAATCCCACCGGAAACCCCCACGGCCAAGACTACTGCGGCTGGAGCCACTCCTGCTTCGAGGGGAGTCACAGCTGCAATCAACGTCACCCCAGCAACTCCCAGGCCTGTGCCAATCAAGCCCCCCGCCGCCGACAAAATAATCGCTTCGATGATAAATTGCCAGAGAATATCCTTTTGGGTCGCACCGATGGCTTTGCGAAGGCCAATTTCTGGAGTCCGTTCGGTTACAGACACCAACATGATGTTCATAATCCCAATCCCCCCCACCAGCAGCGAAATCCCGGCAATGGCCGCCAACATTAAGGTCAAGGCATTGGAGATATTGCCAATAATTTCGAGGGCTTCCTTTTGGGTTTGGATGGTAAAGTCATCTTCATTGACAATTTTGTGACGCAACCGCAACAGATTTGTAATTTGATATTTAGCTGCGTCAATACTCTCTTGGTCATTGGCCGCAATGGAAATAAAGGTCAACGGCACCCCATAGGGAGAACGCTGCCCCACGACCCGATTGGCCATGGTTGAAATTGGAATAATCGCCGTTTCGTCCTGGTTATTGCCCAGAAAGGCTCCTTTTTCCTTTAATACCCCAATCACCTCAAAGGTAATATTTTTAATCCGAATTTGCTCCCCAATGGGGTTTTGCCGCACGAACAACTTATTGGCCATATCTGAACCGAGGACAACCACCCGATTCTGCCGGGCTAAGTCTTGGTCGGAAATGAATCGCCCGCGGGCCACTTCAAAACTTCGCACCGTCAAAAAATTAGGCGTTGTCCCGACCACCAGGCCCGTCAGGTTCCGATTCCCAAAAATAATTCGTTGTTGACTTTGAATTTGCGGGGCAACTTCTTTAACTGTGGGTACTAGACGGGTAATCGCTTCCGCATCGGAAAGAACAAGGGTTTGTGGCACATCAAAGGTGCGATTCCGAGCCTGGGGTGAACCAGGAACTATAAATAAAGTGTTCGGCCCCAGGGATTCAAACTGTCCAGCCGCATAGCGTTCAGCCCCTTGCCCAACCCCAACCATGGCGATAACGGAAGCATTTCCGATCACTATCCCCAACATCGTTAGACTGCTGCGGAGACGATTGGCGCTCAGGGTGGCGACGGCAATTTTAAGACTTTCCCAAAGTTCCATAGAAACTATTCCAAATCAAGGCAAACAGCAACGGGGCCTGGCTCAACCCTTCATATAATTTAACGTCAACCGGATGGCAACACCGACCCATGACGTGCCCTAAGCTTCACGGTAAAATCAAACCAGATCAGCAAATTTGTGTGGATTTTTCCAAGGCAATGTGGGTATGGATGGCTTTTGGCAAAATGTCTTGCGGTATCAACGCTATTTCGTCACCGTTCTTTTGGGGGTGGTCTGGAATGTGGTTGAGCCTCTGGTTCCCTTGTTTAAGAAGCCCGTGACGGCCATTGCCTTAATTGGGGTTTTGCTTGGTAGCCTCAGCTTTGTGGCCCTGACGGTGCGGGCAATGTTGGGTTTACCCCTGACTTAAAATCCCCCAAATTTTCTAGACACAGAACCGCTCCACACAACGCAGGAACAACTCGACCCCAACCCCCAATACGGTTTCATCAAAGTCAAAGCGGGGATGGTGGTGGGGGTAGTCCAGGCCAAGGTGGGGGTTGGCAGAACCTAAAAAGAAATAGCACCCCGGTACTTCCTGCAAAAAGAAGGACATATCCTCAGCAGCCATGGTTTGACAATTAGGGACAATGCCCAGGCCGGGTTCAACGACGGTTTCGGCAACGGAGCGTACCAGGTCAGCCATCCCCTGATCATTGACCGTCGGCGGGTACATCCGTTGATAGTTGAAGTCATAGCTCGCCCCGTGACAGGCACAAATCCCAGCAATAATCGCCTCAATCCGCTCCGGTAGCATATCCCCAAGTTCAGGGTTGAAGTACCGCACCGTCCCAGCCAAACGGGCCGTATCCGCAATGATGTTTTTGGCAGTTCCAGCATGGAGCGACCCCACCGTAATCACGGCCGTATCTAGGGGGTTAATGTTCCGGGCCACAATGGTTTGCAGCGTAGTGACAATTTGAGAGGCAATCAAAACGGCATCGACAGTTTGTTGGGGAATGGCGCCGTGCCCTCCTTTGCCAAAAATCTGACATTCAAAAAATTCCGCGGCAGCCATCAACGGCCCACTGCGGACTCCCACGGTTCCCACGGGCAGGACATTCCACAAATGCAAGCCAACAATGCCATCCACTTGGGGATTTTCCAGCACTCCGGTTGCAATCATCGGTTTTGCCCCCCCAGGCCCCTCTTCCGCGGGTTGAAAAATAATCTTGACTGTCCCGGCAAAATCTCGGTGTTGGGCAAGGGAGTAGGCAGTTCCTAGGGCAATGGTGGTATGACCGTCGTGGCCACAGGCGTGCATGATTCCGGGGTGGGTTGAGCAGTAGGGAACGTCATTCTCTTCCTGGATCGGCAGGGCATCCATATCCGCTCGAATTGCGAGGACTGGCCCCGGGCGTTGGCCGGTAATCGTGGCAACAATTCCAGTTTTGGCAATGCCGGTTTCATGGAGAATGTCCCAGGCCTGAAGTTTTTGCGCCACAAATTCTGCTGTCAAGTTTTCTTTAAAGGCCAACTCTGGACGTTGATGCAAATGCCGCCGCCAGGCCACAAGTTCTGGTTGGAGAGTTTTCACCTCGGGACGCAGGGCATGAACAAAATGGGCCTGGATATCTGAGTTAAAGGGATTCGTGAGGATTGGGGCCATGGAACGGATGGTTAACCAATGGGTAGGGGCAAGGGGCTAGGATCCAGAGTTCAGAACTGGTAACCGAATCAACAACTTGAGGAGATTTAAAGGCGATGGGCTGAATCAGCACAACACACTCCTTTTTATGATTGTAGGAAGAATCATTTCCCTGCAACCAAGATTGCCTGAATGATTGGGTGCTGCCGTTACCACATTTCTAAGACGGGTTCCCGCAAGAGTTCTCGATAACCCTGACTGACGGTGAGAAACATCCCGCGGGGAGTTTTGGCCAGGATGTAGGTATAGTCACCATTGACCGCCTCAAAATAATTTCCCTGGGGATCCCATTCCTTCAGGGGCAAGCGAATCACCAGGCTGGGGTCTTTTTTATTCATGGCAACGTAATAGCCTGGCAAATCTCCTCCACAGATGTTAATCCAATAGTTTTTCGTTTCTGTCATGACAAAGGTGCTTTCGCTGCTGCGACAATTGAGGGGCCGAGCTTGGGCAAGGGCTGAGGCACTCCACCAGAGGGCAAGACTAAGGAAACTGAGCTTGAAAAGATTACCCATAATAGAAAGTCCCAGGCCTGGACTGAACAAAGAATAGGGCTAATTACGGATGATTATGTCCTGAGGAAAATACCCCCTAGGTCAACCGGAGTTCCCCAAAAACCTCAAGCCGCGTGAACCGGGAGACATTCAAGAAGGTTTCAGCCAAGGTCTCAGCAATGGCAGGGGTAATCCAGCCCATTTGTTTCAGCAGTTGGATCGCCACAGCATATTTAGCTCGCTTGGCCCCATCCGTCACTTTAATCGCCAGGCCCATCCCCTCACCCACACGGCCAATGCACTGAATACCTTCCGCCCCGGTTTTGCTGACCAGCTCCCCTTGGGTCAGGCGCATTAATTCCGTATCAAACTGCCCATCCCCAGCGACCATGATGGGATGATGGGTCATCGCTCTCACCACCCGTTCCATGGCCCAGTCTTCTCCGGAGGCCAATTGGGCATAAAGGGTAGCCATGTCCGTAAGTTGCATGAAATATGTGGGTGCGCCGCAGTCATCATGGGCGTAGATAAATTCCACCGCCGGCATTCGCAGAAGTTCCGCAACTTTTGCCAAGATAAGTTCCTGCACCGGATGTTGGCGATTGAGGTAGGTTTGGACTGGCCAGTTCCGCTGTTGACAAACCGCTAACATGCCCGCGTGTTTTCCTGAACAGTTGTGGGTCAGGGGGCCCTGTTGACCATGGGGGGTTGGGCATTGTAGCGAGGTGGGATCCACATCACAACGCCAAAGAATATTAAAGACTTGCCGCAATTGCTCAACGGTACCGCGATGGGAGCTACAAATCACTGCTAAATCCCGATCGCTCAGGTCAAATCGCTCTAGGGTACCGCTGGTGGTGATGGCAAGGGCTTGAAAGGGCTTGAGGGAAGAGCGGATAAAGGCGGCGGTTTCGGCATCCCCAGCTAGAGAAAGGATTCGCCCCCGTTGATCGCAGACAACAGCAGCACCGCGATGGACAGATTCAACAATGCCTTCCCGTAACAAACGGATTTCAAAATCAGGGGCCTGGGTTCGTTTTGACATAGTTCTTTTGGCTACTTTCTGCACTCTATCACGCTCCATCAAGAAAGAAACCCAGTGGGAGTTAACCCCTAATAATGCACCCGATCACTCTTAGCCTGGTAGCGTTCCCAAACCTCTAGGGCTGCCTCCCGGAGTAATTCTTGATGGGGAATTTGCCGCTGACTGGGGGGCTTTTGCAAATCCTCATAGATGGCGGTGTCATCAAAGTCACCAAACTGGCGGGCATCCTCACAGCGAGCTGCATAAAAAATTCGGTCTAAACGGGCCCAGAAACAGGCTGCAGCACACATTGGGCAGGGTTCAGCACTGGTATAAAGCACGCAACCGCTCAGATCAAAGGTATTGAGAACTTTACAGGCTTTTCGGATGGCCTCCATTTCCCCATGCCAGGTGGGATCTTTTTCCGCGACAACATGGTTGTAGCCCTCAGCAATAATTTTTCCATCCTTAACAATGACGGCTCCAAAAGGGCCACCCGTCCCTTCCACTAGAGCCCCCTGTTCACCCAGGGCAATGGCTCGGCGCATAAATTTTTCATCATCCCCTGAACCCATGGCCACATCTCCATAACAACCGTTTACAGCCCAGGCCAAATCATAAAATGTTGTTCACCTCTGAGGGTGGGGTTTGGACGCAATCGGTTACAGATGTTCGGCCCAAGACCTCCTCAATCCTCTGGGAGCGAGGAAAATGAAGTCGAGAAAACCATTGATTTAACCTCTAAATGGTGGCAATAGAGTTCAAACGGGGGCGGAGAATTGAACCTAATTTTTAATGGTTTTTTTGCCCCCAAACGCCCGCCTGATCAGGTTTTTCTCCAAAATATCCCTGTCTCCCCATTGCAATTTGTTAATTTTTGTAGAGACTTGACCAAACCGGTAGTATTTAGACACAATTGAAGTCAGTTATTTGCGGACTTGGTTCTCTCCGTTTGAATGGGCAAGCATGGAAACCCTTGAGTTTTTGATTTACCCCGATGGTCGAGTTGTTGAGCGGGTTACTGGCATCAGTGGTACCTCCTGTGCTGAGATTACTGCAGCAATTGAAGCCCAAATTGGTCAGGTGATTGCTCAACAGCCCACCTCAGAGTATTACGCCCAAATCCAAACCCAAAACCAAGAAGCTGCAGCCCAGTTGAGTTTCAGTGAATGGGCCTAATGCCTACTGAGGTGCAATGGGAGCATTTATCTTGTCCGAGTTATTAATTTTGGAATAGCCATGTCTCACTTTAGCCAAATTAAAACCCAAATCTGCAGCCTCCCTGCTCTCCAGTCTGCTTTAAGTGATTTAGGCATGGCCTGGAAGCCGGGGCCCCTCCCGATTAAGGGCTACCAGGGTCAAACCCAAACCGCTGACGTGGTAATTGATCAAGAGAATGGCTACGGGATTGGTTTTCGCTGGAATGGAACTGAGTATGAGCTAGTAGCGGATTTGGAACTCTGGAACCAGGCCTGGTCAGTGGAGCGTTTTCTCGATAAAGTTTCCCAGCGCTACGCCTACCATGCGGTATTGCAATCAGCCCTGACCCAAGGTTTTCAAGTGACTGAAGAGCAACAGCAACAGGATGGCAGTTTGCGGTTAGTTGTCCAACGCTGGCGGGGTTAACCACCATGGAGCGCTCGGGCCTGGAACCGGAACTCGGGGGCCTGGTGCGGCAAAAGGGTGTTTATGTCGATGAAGTTACCTGTATTGGCTGTAAACACTGTGCCCATGTGGCCCGAAATACGTTCTATATTGAGCCAAACCATGGTCGTTCTCGAGTCATTAGCCAAAGTGGCGACAGCGAAGAGCTAATCCAAGAAGCCATTGATACCTGTCCCGTAGATTGTATCCATTGGGTGGACTATACCAATCTGAGACAGTTGGAAGCTGAACGGGAGCAAATTATCATTCCATTGCCTGGTTTTCCTGTGGATCGGGCCACATTGCGGCGCAAAATTCGTTCCTCTAAGGGGGCAGGAGACTGAATTTTACCTCAAGTCTTACACGGCCGCCTGGAGATATTCAACTATTTTTTGGGCCGTAATTGGTGCTAATAAAATGCCATTGCGGTAATGTCCTGTAGCCATAAGGACGTTTGTGTAGGGTGCAAGGGGTTCAATAATTGGAGCCGGACGATTCACCGGTCGCGGCCGCAAGCCCTGCCACTCACGGACAATCTGGGCAGATTTCAAGGTGGGGAATAAGTCCATGGCGGATTGTTTGAGGGCGTTAAGTAGCGGGGCCTGGGGAAATGCTGGTTCATGGTTGGGAAATTCAACGGTAGCCCCAACCCAAACCCCTTGAGAGAGTCCGATCCCGTTTTGCGGTAGTGGCACTAAATGAAGCTCTCCGCTTTGGATGACAGGCCAATCTAGCCCCGGTGGATCAACACAGTCATAGTGAACCGCTTGGCCTAGTACCGGCTGCAGGGATAGTTCTTGGCCTAAGCCTCTAGTTAATGGAGTTGAACCCAGGCCAGCAGCAATCACCAGATAATCAAGACTTTGATACCCCTCGGTGGTGGGGGTTCGCCAGGCCAGTTCTGTCGCACGATGATCCTGAACGACTATTTGGTCGACTTGGGCCTGGAAATGGAACTGAACACCCTGAGCGGTTGCCTCTTGCCGTAGGGCCTGGGTTACAGGGATCGGATTGATCTGGAGGTCCTGAGTCGAAAAAATTGCCCCCACCAGGCCTGGGGTTGAGAGTTGAGGAAATCGGGTATTGACGGTGGTGGCGGGCCAAAATTCAAGGGGAAATCCTTGGGTAACCCGCAGATTCCCAAGGGATAGCCATTTTTCCCAGGCCTCAGCAGTCCAACACAACTCCAAAATGCCATTGCGGTTAACCGGAAGCAATTGCCCAGTTTTTGACTCCAATTCAGGAATTAGAGTTTGCCAAAGCTTGAGGCTGGCCTGGCGCAGGGCTAGATGGCGACCGCGGTGTTTGAGACTCAGCCCCCCCAGTAAAACCCCAAGGGCGGCCCCAGTGGCTTGCCAAGTTGAAGCAGAGTTTTTCTCAAAAATATGAATTTCCACGCCGGGTATGCGACTCAGTTCATAGGCAATGGCTGAGCCAACAATACCAGCGCCAATAATCCCAACCCGCAAGTTTTAAACCTGGGGAACGAGGGTCAAGTAAGTATCGTAATCCTGTTTCGCGTCCCGAAAGGCTTTTTCAGCGGCGGCTACATTTTCATCCAAAGCTGCTTGATCGAGGGCTAATAGATCGGTTACTAGGGCTCGAGTGGTGGCAATGGCTGGGGCCTGGTCTTTTGTTAGTAGATTTCGATTTAAGTTGCGCATATCCAAAATCATTTGCCCAAGGGGGCCGCGCATCACTGTCCGCACCGTTTGCCAATCGGCCTGGTCAACACCCTTGGCAAGTTGGTCAAACCGTTGGGCGTTGTCTTCAATGGTTGTCAAGTAGTTGCTGATCAAGTCTAGTTGGGTGTCGCTGTAGGTAATGGGAATTTTGACGGTGGTAGCTGGCCCGCCACAACTCACTAGGAGGGAAGCCACCAGGCCAAGAAGGAGTACGACCCAAGCCTGAACTCTACGCATAGATCTACCTTTAGTGAACGCTATATAAGTCTGAATATGCCTATTATGCCAAGGATTGCCAACGTTACTTAAGCCAGGGATAGTCGAAGTGAATTGATGCTTTGCTAGGGCTTAATTGGGCAATTGCTGAGCATAGAATCGGGCATAGCGGGAACTTCCTCCCTCTTGATGGAGTAATTCATAGTGGGAACCCGACTCCACAACCCGTCCCTGTTCCACCACTAAAATCCGGTCGGCCTTTTGGACTGTTGCGAGTCGATGGGCAATGATAAACACGGTTCGCCCCTCCATTGCCTTTTCCAACGCGGCCTGGACTAGGGTTTCCGAGGCAGAATCCAAGGCTGAGGTGGCCTCATCCAAAATCAAAATTCTTGGGTTTAGGAGAATCGCCCGGGCAATTGCTAACCGTTGACGCTGCCCCCCTGACAAATTGACGCCCCGCTCCCCGAGCCAAGTGTCGTAACCTTCCGGCAGGGTTTGGATAAATTCATCCGCATTGGCAATTTTGGCGGCGGCTTGAATTGCATCCGGGTCTAAAATGCGTTGGCCAAAGGCAATATTCTGGGCAACTGTGCCGGAAAAGAGGGTGATGTCTTGGGGCACAATCCCAATTTGCTGGCGTAAACTTTTGAGACTCACAGTGCGAATATCGATGCCATCAATCAAGATTTCTCCGCCCTGAGGATCATAGAAGCGCGGTAGGAGATTGATAATAGTGGTTTTACCGGCACCGGAATGACCGACAAAGGCAATGACCTCTCCAGGGAGGGCGAGAAGATTAAAGTTCTGTAATACCGGAGTATCAGATCGGTAGGCAAAGGACACATTTCGATATTCAACGTTCCCTGCGAGTTGAGCTAAGTCCGGGGCCTGGGGTTGCTCTTGGACATTGGCCTGGAGTTCAAATAGCTCAAATACCCGATCAACTGAGGCTTCTGCTTGCTTGTATTCATTAAAGTTTGCTGTCACGGCGTTGATCGGATCGATTAGGAGGGCTACCCCAGCCACAAAACTGAGGAATTCCGCTCCAGTTAAATGCTGAGCACCAATTTGCCAGGCCCCGAGGAGGAACAAGACCATGACACTGATGGATTCGAGGAACCCAACCACCGGGTGTTGAATGGCCTTAATGCGTTCGGCGGCATAGCGGGCTTGGCGGTTCTTCTCTGCGGCCTGGTGAAAACGCTCAATTTCGTACTCTTCAGCGGCAAACGCTTTGATCAGGCGAATCCCACTAAAAACCTCCGTTAGCATGGCCGACAGGTTAGAAATCCGATTTTGGCTCAAGCGTGACAAGTTGAGAATTCGCCCACCAAACCAGGCCACCAAGGTTGCCATCAAGGGAGCCACAATGGCCGTTGCCAGGGTCAAACGCCAGTTGAGATAAAACAGATAGCTCAAAATCGTTAACATCGTCAACGCGGCCGGTAAAAACTGATGAAAGCCTTTGTGAACCACTTCCCCAACCCGATCCACATCCTCGGTGAGGCGGTAGGTTAAATCCCCAGTGGCGGCGGTCTCAAAATAATCCAGGCCAAGAAACTGTAAATGCCGATATAAACTTTGGCGAATATCTAACGTCATTTGGAGAGCAGCCTGGGCCATGAGGGAATCCATACCAAACTGCAGCAACCCCCGAATCACAAATAAGAGCGCCCCAGCCCCAACCCATTGCAAAAGTCCGTCAATATCCCCAGCCCCAATCAATTCCGAGGCCTGGCCGACCAAAAAAGCAATCAAGGGGACACTGCCGACAAACCCGGCCATTAAAACCAGAGCTAGGGAAATTGTTCGCCAATGGGGTTTGAGATAGGGAATCAGGGCCTGGTAGTTGGATTTCAAAGCGATGACGTCAACAATGGGGGCTCAACCATCATCCCTCAAGATTAGCCCGACACCTGGCCTGGGAAATGGATTCCGCTTGTCCTGCCCCTCCCCGAATTTGGGCCGATTTTGTTAAGGTGAAATTAGTTTGATCCCGAGGAATCCTCTATGCCCATTGGTGTGCCGAAAGTCCCCTACCGGATGCCTGGTGAACCCTATACCCAGTGGATTGATATCTACAATCGCCTTTATCGGGAACGGATTATTTTTCTTGGGCGGGAAGTTGACGATGAAATTGCCAATCAAATTGTGGCGGTGATGCTCTATCTCGATTCTGAGGATCCCGGGAAGGACATTATGCTCTACATCAATTCTCCCGGTGGTTCTGTTACCGCAGGGATGGCGATCTACGACACTATGCAGCATATCAAGTCAGATGTGGTCACCATTTGCGTGGGCCTGGCAGCTTCCATGGGCTCCTTTCTTTTGGCAGCTGGTACTAAAGGAAAACGCCTAGCCCTGCCCCACTCCCGGATTATGATTCACCAACCCTCCGGCGGCACCCGTGGACAAGCAACGGATATTGAAATTGAAGCTCGGGAAATCCTCCGAATTCGACGGCAACTCAATAACCTGTATGTCCACCACACAGGCCAAGTCTTGGACAAAATTGAACGAGATATGGATCGGGACTACTTCATGTCTGCCCAAGAAGCCAAGGATTATGGCCTGATTGACCGAGTGATTGAAGATCGGGCTTAAGGAGACAGTCTAAGTTGCAGATGGGTTTTTGAGCCTCAGCGCTTGGCCTGAGTAACTTATGTGCTACTTTAATTAATGCCTGGTTAATTTTTGCCCGTGTGGCTCAGTGGTAGAGCACACCCTTGGTAAGGGTGAGGTCACGAGTTCAATCCTCGTCACGGGCTTAGTTTTCAATTTCTGGTCTTAAGCTTGACCACAACAGCTATCAATGCCCAATCGCTTCATTAATAAATCACTCACCGCATTGGCGATGGCAAACTCGCTGTAGAAACTCCGGGAAAAATCAAACATTTGCAACTCTGTCACCAAGGCAATCACAATCGAACCCAGATCGTTTTCCCCTTCAAGGCGTTGTCGGACATAGACCTGGGTTGCGCGGGCGGCAATGGTCTGATTGACCAGTTCTGGTAAATATTCATCATCTAACCAGGCCAAGAGAGCAGCCTGTAACCAGTTCGCTTCAGCTTCTAAATCTGGGCAAATGGGAAGGACTACAGCAGGAATCGGTTGTGTCATCACCAGAGTCTGGGCTTAATGGTTATTGCTCCTATCTTAAGTCAGGGAGATCCCCTGGAAAAACATTCCCGAAATTTTTGCTTGGGTTATAGAATTAAAACCACGCTGAAAATTTACAAACTCGGGACGTTTAGGCACCAATCCATAGGTTTTCTGCGGCAAAGTCACCCCGAGACAGAAGTCACCACAGCCAAATCCCAGGACGATAAGATAGGGGTTGAATTTGGGAAGAATTAAACAGGTACGACTGTTTTTCTGGTCTCAACATTCACGCTTGTAAATTTTATTCATGTAGATAATCAGGACAATCCCCATGAAATCATTATTGTTGAAGGCACTTATGCCCATTGCTGTTGTGGTGGCGGGAGCAGTGCCGGCCTGGGCGGAAAATGAGGTACAAGTGGCTCGGGACCCTAACGGAAAAATTTACACCGTTGATATGGATTCTCGACGCGTCTATCGCGGTTCAGAAGGGGTGACTCAAGTTGACTTTATGCTTTCTACGGTAGGTGATGAATACTGGCATGAAGCTACTGCCTCCTGTAATCCCTACGATGTGCAAAGCGCCTACTATAAGTGGACATGGTCGGGGACCAAAAGCTATCCTGCTGGTACGGTTGGGGGAGATATAGCTCGGGCTGTTTGTCCATAGTTACCCTCAGGTACTAGCCAAGATCCATTTTTCTGCGAATCACACATCACATTTTGAAAATTTCTCTCTTCCCTTCAGTCCCTAGACAGCAACCAATTCACTACTGATATAACTTCGTTGCAGTTGGAAGCCCTAAAATTTACCCAATCATTGGTCACAGTCGTTTTATTGCGAAGTAGAAGTTGTCAATGAGTGAATCGTAGGTATCAAGCTATAGTGACCGTAGAACCAAATGGTCAGTAAATCATTCCAATATGCACTTGAACGTTTTAGTGAAGAATGCCAGTACCAGAAACCTCTGAAGAGCTTTTGGGGATGTATCGAACCACTGAAAATCTCAACCTAGAAGGGAGTTGTTTTCCGCTTCCAGATTTTCCAAAAATGTGAATTCTGCTGTGCTGAGTAGGCTTCCTAATGTCTAGAAAATTAAAATTCTCTGGTTGAAAAGAACTGTACTACCTTGCAAGGTCTGGGATTACGGAATTGAGAGCCTGAAGGAAGCTAACGTGCATTTAATCTTAAAAGGAATGAAGGTTTCTGCCAGATCCTCCAAACTAGCGGTATCTTAGGCCTGGACGTGACGTACTAAAAAAATCCCTATGGATACCTCGGCCCTGTGGCAGCACTACCAAGACTGGCTTTACTACAATCCGGATTTAAGCATTTATCTCGACATCAGTCGCACTGGCGTCACATCCCAGGATTTAGCCCGCCTCCAGTCCCAGTTTGCCCAGGCCTTTGCTGACATGAAAGCCCTCGAATCTGGAGCCATTGCTAACCCCGATGAAGGCCGAATGGTGGGGCACTATTGGTTGCGGGATGCCGAATTAGCCCCTGAACCAGCCTTAACCAAGGAAATTAAGGATAGCATTACACAAATTCAGACCTTCGCTGCTCAAATTCATTCTGGCCAAATTGCCCCACCCCAAGGCGGAAAATTTACTGATGTGATCTCCGTTGGGATTGGTGGTTCTGCCCTTGGGCCCCAATTTGTTGCCCAGGCCCTAGCTCCAGATCAGCCCCCGCTCAAAATTCATTTCATTGACAACACAGATCCAGCTGGAATTGATCGGGTTTTATCCCAAGTCGGAAATCGCCTGGTTAGTAGTTTGGTGCTGGTGATTTCTAAATCTGGAGGTACCCCTGAAACCCGTAATGGCATGGTGGAAGTCCAAGAGGCTTTTCGTAAGCGGGGCCTGGTGTTTGCGGATCATGCCGTGGCAATTACGATGGCGGGTAGTTTGCTGTCTCAGCAGGCCGAGGCCAATGGCTGGTTGGCGATTTTTCCAATGTTTGATTGGGTGGGTGGGCGAACTTCAGAGCTCTCTCCTGTGGGCCTGCTACCGGCGGCGTTACAAGGAATCCCGATTCTAGAAATGCTGGCTGGAGCTAAGCTCATGGATACGGCAACCCGGTCAACAGAGATTAAAGCCAATCCAGCGTCCCTCTTAGCCCTAAGTTGGTATGTCATTGGGAATGGGCGGGGGGAAAAGGACATGGTGGTCTTGCCCTACAAGGATAGTTTGCAGTTGTTTAGCCGCTATTTACAACAGTTGGTCATGGAATCTTTGGGTAAAGAAAAAGACTTGACTGGAAATGTGGTAAACCAAGGGATTGCGGTTTATGGCAATAAAGGCACGACGGATCAACACGCCTATGTTCAGCAACTCCGAGATGGTTTAAACAACTTTTTTGTCACGTTCATCGAGGTTTTAGCGGATCGGGTGGGCGATTCGGTGGAGGTGGAGGCAGGAATTACGTCGGGGGATTACCTCTGTGGGTTGCTTTTGGGTACGCGCCAGGCTCTGTTTGAAAAAGGTCGCCCTTCAATTACGATTACAGTTCCCGATGCCTCAGCTAAAACCATTGGGGCCCTGATTGCCCTGTACGAACGAGCGGTGGGCCTCTACGGATTTTTAGTTAATGTCAACGCCTATCATCAGCCGGGTGTGGAAGCTGGAAAAAAAGCCGCCGCCGCCAATTTAGCGCTCCAAAAACAACTGGTGAAGATTCTCCAACAGGAAGCCCGCCCCCTCAAACTCATGGAGTTGGCCACAATTGCTGGAGCTGCCGATCAGGCTGAGACCGTGTACCTACTTCTGCGCCATTGGGCCGTCAATCATCCCGGACTCAAAATCCAAGGCAACCTTAATAAACCCAGTGAACTCCTGTACTCATGGCAAGGGTAAGGTCGCGGCGGGAGATTTTACGGGGCCTGGCGGGTCTAGGTCTGGGGGCCGGGTTGCTGGGCTGTAATCGATATGATCCCGAGGCTCTGAATGTCACAACCCTGAGAAATTCCCTGCCCCCCCAGCTGGTGAATCGCTTTCGGCAACAACTCTCCGGGTCTGAACTGCGATTGCAAATTAAAGCCACACCCCAGGAAATTTTTACTGACCTTGAAGTAAACCCCGGCCAAGTTCAGTGGCTCAGTTTAGGGGATGGCTGGCTCAAGTTGGCCATTGAAACCAAAGCCATTCAACCCATGGAGGCCATTCCCCATTGGGACGATTTAGATCCCCGCTGGCGAGCTTTAGTGCAGCGGAACGACAAAGGAGAACTCGACCCCAAGGGTAAAATCTGGGGCTTTCCCTATCGCTGGGGAACAACGGTGATTGCTTATCGAGAGGATTTAGTTAAACCCACAGGCATGACTCCCCAGGATTGGTCTGATCTCTGGAAGCCTGAATTTACCAATAAATTTAGTCTTTTAAATCAGCCTCGCGAGGTGATTGGCCTGGCCTTGAAAAACTTGGGTCACAGCTACAATACTCCCGATCTCATGGCCGTTCCCGAGCTGAAGCCTGCCTTAGCCCAACTCCGGCAAGGGACTAAATTCTTTGCCTCTAAAGACTACTTGCAGCCCTTAATCATGGGGGATACTTGGCTGGCCCAGGCCTGGTCAACGGATATTTTGCCGATTCTACAGCGACATCCAAAAATCAAGGCCATTGTTCCCAAGTCTGGAACTGCACTCTGGGCCGATTGTTGGGTCAAATCTGCACAAACAACCTCAACCGCTGACGGGGGGTGGTTAGAGTTTTGGAGCCAAGCGGAGATTGCCAATTTGTTCTCTCAGTTTAGTCCGGCGATTTCACCGTTTTTGACCGATTTCCAGGCCAATGGCCCCGCCAAACAACTACTCCTCCCCAATCAACCAGCCTTTGCCACCAGTGAGTTAATTTTGCCGCTCAGTCCTAAGTCTCAGACCCAATACGATCAATTTTGGAGTGATGTGGTCTTGAATTTTTCTTGAGGGTAGTTTTATCGATTTTCGAGGGTGCAGCAGGTTTTACTCACCCTGAAGTTGCTTTAAATCGAACAAACTCACCAACGTCCCCGTGACCGGAATCGCCAGGAACACGCCCAACAATCCAGCTAGGGTAGCGCCAATTAACAGGGACACAAACAAAACCACCGGGTTTAAATTGACCGACCCTTTCATAATTCGGGGCATGAGAATGTTGTCCTGGAGCTGCTGCAAAATAATGCAAATGACAATCACCTGCGCACTTAGCCAAAGTCCCTGGGGCAAGACGATCAGGGCAATCAGTAATACCCCCAAGGTTGCACCAATGCCAGGGATGAGGTCAAAGAAGCCGACAATGGCCGCCAGAACCAGGGAGTAGGGAATTTGCAAAACCAGAAAAACAATAAAGACCGCCACCGCAAAGATCAACGAAATAATAAACTGCCCCCAGAAAAAGCCAATGAAATTCCGGCGAATGGCCTCCGGTAAACGTTCTTGTAAGGATTCCGGTAAGAGGCTAACTAAAAACTGCCAGGGTCGCTCGCCATCCAAAAGCATGAAGAAGGTAATCACCAAGATCAAAATCAAATTCACCACATTGCCTAACACCTGTTGAATGGCATTTACCCCCAGGCCAAGGACATTGAGGGCTTGCTGGCGAATTTGGGCTTCTAAAACCTCCACCTCTACCAAAAGGTTGAACCGGGTTAAGTAGGATTGCAGGTACTCTAACCAGTCAAATTCTTGGGGGATATTATTCAGCATTTGCTGGGCCTGGGTGACGAGAGAAATTCCCAACGTAATACCAGCCCCACCGATAATCAACAGGCCGACAAGCATAACAACCACCACCGCCACAAATCGGGGCATCCGTTGCTGTAGCCAAGTCACGGGGTAATTGAGCAGAAAAGCCAAAATGCTGGCAAAGACGACAAACGTAATGACTGCAGAAAAATAGCCTAAGACCTGCGCCAAACACCAGCCCAGGCCAAACAGTAAGAGATATTTCAGGAGTTGAGAGTTTTGCAGGCCCAAGAGGGGATTTTTCGAGGGTGGTTCTGCCATGATTGTCTCCGCTTGCAGCACTGACCGAATTGACTTGAAGAACTCGGGCCAAGTGAATATCGAGATTAGTTTAAAGTTTCCCGGCCTGGATAGGGAGAAGGGTTGTGACAGGTATTTCGGTCTAGAACCAAGGAAATTTCTCCCAATGAGAACAGTCCTAACCCAGTGGGGAATTAAGCGTCATCGGGGAGGACATGGATACGGACGTGCCGGGCTTGCTCTCCCTGACCCAATTTAATTTCCAGCAAATCACCCGAAAGGGTTTCCAGGCCCGTGAGGAGTTGGCGTAAATGGGGAGTACTACTGCCGGATTCTAAATACAGCTTTTCGGCTAAGTTGCTCAGGCGTTTCCAAGTGGTGTAGAGCCGGGCCATGGTGGTTTCCAATTGGGCGGCCTGTTGCACCAAATCCGCAGCGGATTGCAGATGGCCAAGGCGTTGGGCTTCACTGAGGGCCTGGGTTAGATCGAGGTCTAAGGGTTCAAGGGCCTGGATCTGCGGGGCTGATTCCAAATAGCGGGCTAAACTGCGGGCGGCGGCTGTGACTTGCTTAATCGTATCGACATCAGGGGTGTTGGCGACCTCGGTCTGGAGACTGACTTGTTGGGCAGGAGGCAGTTTTTCCAACTCTTTGACTAGGGGGGCCATATATCGGGGCGAGAGACTGTGGTCCGCAGCTTTTTCCTTCAGAATTGGGGGCAACAGATCCGATTGCAGAGTCGTCCACTCATCCCCCACCTGTTTCACTTCTCGATAGGTAATCCGTTCTCCCCGATTGGCCGCGGCGGTAATCATCTCCTGGACTTCACTCGGGGCCTGGGCTGTTTCAACAAAGGCGCGTTTGCTAAAGCGTTCAATGGCAGCGGGGGGTAGGGAGCCAGAGTGGAGTAAGGTATCAGCACTGTTGGCCAGCTCAATCAAACCATAGGCTCGGGATTTACTAATTTCCTGCTCCTGAAGCCAGCGTAAAAATCCTTGCCCGCGCTGATCACCCTGTTGCTTTTCCCGATCACGCACGGTGCGTAAAATTCGCCCTCGCCAAATTTCAGTTTGCAGATCAAAACGTTCACAGACTTGCCAGGCCAGGTCAACTTTAGCTAAAAAGTCCTGATCCGAGAGCTCAATATCCCCCGGATCTGGCAGTTCGACATCGAGTTCAAAGCCGACTAAATCTGATGTGGGCATTCAGTTCCTAAGGTCTTCTCTAGGCAGAGGTTTTGACTTGCTTGGCCATGTCCAAAAAGCCTTTCATGTTGGCTCCAGGGCGACGGCGGGCAAATTGGACAAAGGGAATGGTAGGGGCTTCCGGGGTAGCAGTTAAGGGTTCAGGGCTAATGGTGACTGTTGGGGCAGGCAAGTTCAGCGGATTTAGGACGGGGGTCACTGCGGCGGGGGCCGGGGTTGGTTCTGGTTCAGCGACGGGAGTTGGGGCTTCTTTTTTCGGGGCCGGGGCGGGGGTCACACTTTTGGCTTCATCCAGTTCGAGGTAATAGCCTCCTGATTTTTTCCCCAGGCCCAGTAAGCCGCTTAAAAAGCCAAAAATACCAGAAATTAATTTTTTTAAAATCGCCATAACGGTTTCTCCCAACGGTTTCTCAAAGCAGCAATTCAGCAAAGTCTTAGGGTATTATCCGGGTTGCCGTGGCCTGGAATCAAGGGAGTTAGAGATTCCTAGGGAGTTTCAGTCGATACCGTTGTCGCAAAATGAAAGCTGAGCTGAGTTGTCTTGGCGAATAATCCAGATAAATGCCCAGATTCCAATTTTTTTCAGGGACAGGATTGAATTCACCCCCTACAATCAGAGAGACTGATGAGTAATTATACGGATTGACCCAGGCCCATGCAGAGTACGGACACCTCAGACTACCCACTGCTGTCAGAACGCGAACTCCAGGTAATTGAATTAGTGGCTGCTGGGTTAACCAATCAGGAAATTGCTGAGGAATTGGATATCAGTAAGCGCACAGTGGACAATCACATCAGTAATATTCTCACGAAAACGAAAACAGATAACCGAGTTTCCCTGGTGCGTTGGGCCTTGCAATGGGGAAAGGTTTGCTTAGATCATGTCAACTGTTGCCCCTTACCAAACCCGGCCCCACTGGTGAACAAAACCCAGATTTAGCCCTAATGCTGCATCATCGGTTGATGGTCTTCGGGGAGGTCGCCGGTTCAAGAAGTTGACTTTACTCAAGAATCCATGTCCCTAAGTTCCTCTGTCGCCCTATCCTGCCCCCGGTGACCGGTGGCTGTTTACAAGGAAGTACAGGCGCCTCTACAGCAAATTACTGGTGTCACTGTTAACTTTTTACCCCCCCTACCCGCCCCCTTTGATTACCAGGCCAGCCAAATTGGCGGCATCACCATTGAACAAACGACTCCCTTAACTCCCGCTGATAGGGCGCGGCTTGAGGAAATCTTGGCCTACTACGGGCAACAGTTCGGGGCCTGGCAACCCTATGGAGAAACAACACCATGACCCAAGTGATTACCTTTTTAGGCCCTGAGATTGAAGCAACCGCCTATGGGGTGGGACAGTGGTATGCCCAGGCCGGTCAGAAAGTCCTGCTCCTAGTTCCCACTCCAGGGATTAGGTTTAAAACCTTGATCCAACAGGACTTGGGACCACAACCCACATCCCTCGGCCCAAATTTAGCCGCGGTTGAACTCCAATCCATTCAACTTCTCAGTGGGGCCTGGGAAGAACTGCGTAAATTTGTGCGGGATTATCTACCCTCTGAGGTTTTAGGGGGGGATGTCTATCCAGGGGAATTGATGGTTTTGCCAGGGATGGACACTATTCTGACCCTCAACGCAATCCGTCAGTATTACCTCAGTGGCGATTACGATGTCCTGATTTATGTAGGCACTGATCCCACCACCACCCTCCGCTTTATAGGTTTACCCCATACCGTGGCCTGGTATTACCGCCGATTTGGCAACATCCTTGAGGAGATGGATCCGGTCAAAATTGCCAATGCCATTGGGGGGCCGGTTGCCACCGCACTCTTAGCCGCAAACTTTGATACGCAGAAAATTTCCACCGCGCTCCAACAGGGCAAAACTTGGGTCGATCGGGGCCTGGCAGCGGTTCAGGATCCTCAACAGATTCAGGTGCATTTGATTGCCGAACCCAGTCCTGCCGCGATTCAAGAGTCTCTGTGGTTGTGGGGGGCCAGTCAACAGGTGCAAGTCCCCATTGGGAGAGTTTTGGTTCCAGTTGCTCCAGGTACAGACATCACTGAAGTAACCACGGCCTTTGCCCCCTTGGCAGTGAGTCCGCTCCATCTCAATCCTGAAGGAACGATTGAAGTTGCCAGTTTGCCGAATTTGCAGGAATTCCCCCAGGCCCCTTTCTGCCAGGACATCGATGCGACAAACCGTCTCGTTAAAGTCTTTTTACCAGGTCTGACCAAACAACAGGTTAAACTCACCCAATTTAATGGTGAACTAACCATTGAAGCCGCCAACCAACGCCGCCATATCCAACTGCCTCCGGAACTACAAAACCAGGCCGTGACTGGCGGAAAATTTGAGGCTCCCTACCTTCTGATTACGTTTTAACTAGTTGAGTTGTACGGATTCTATTTGGGGCAATTCCCAATCATTAAAGTTAATCATGTGGATTCAAGCTAAGTGCTCTGTTGAAGGATAAGTTCCTTAAATTTTCTGGAAAAATTCAGAATAACAGGAGGATCGATAGTCCCAAGCCAACAGACATCTCCCTGAGAAGACCGGAGAAGAGTTGTGGCTTAAGTTTCGACACCTAGGGTACCGAAATACACCAAAAAATCCCTCACAGGAGAGATAAACTTGATTAAGTTACAGCAAAAAATCATCCAAGCCTTGGCCATCCCCACTAATGGGTAAAACAGCCGCCAGGTTGCCTTGGGGGTTGGCAATAACTTGATGGGAAATGACAGCCCGCCTTAAACTTCGAGCAGCTTGAACCGAGGCATGGACATCCGCAACAGCACCACGAACTACCACACTCCAATAGCCACTACCAATTCCCTCGCAACTGACGATCTCCACTTGGGCTGCCTTGGCCATCACATCAGCGACTTCAAGGGTTGCTGGGTAGCCGATAACTTGCACCATTCCCACTGCCAGTTCTGCCATGCTGTCCCTCGGGCAAGGATACTCTAAACCCAATCATAGGCTCTGGAGTTTTCAAGTAGTGGGTTAGATTTTTCGGCGTTCTAGTTGTAGTTCAGCGAAGTATGGGAGGTATTTAAATTTCCCGGTTCTATGAACTGGCTTCTCGATCAAGGGCGAGTTCCACTTGACGAAATTCTTGCTCCAAGCGTTTTTTGAGTTTTTCCGGCACAGGGCGATTGGGGTAGGAGCTATAGTGACCGGCTAAGGAGTTTAGGGCAGTCCGCATGGTGGTGAAGGAAGTCAGGCTGGTTAAGGTGTCATCCCGACGATACAAAGCAATGAAGTTGTTGATTTTACTACGGGCATCTGCCTGGGCTTCAGCCTTAGTGGGATCATCTTCTGGGAGGGCAATGGCTTGGCGCAAACTGTCAATCACAGCAATGGTATCGTCTCGAAAATTCCCACTCAGGCCTGGGGGAGTGTTACTACAGCCGCTTAGGAATACCGTCAAAACCAAGACAAGGCTGAGGGCCAAAGATAAGAAACGCTTCATAAAGTTTAACCAGTTGGAACAGCAATGAAGGCGATGTGGGGAGTTTAGGAGTCTTCCAGGCCTGGATAGGGCTCAGAAATGCAATCCAGAAAAGGGATAACCCAAGATTTATCACATCCTAATTAATCCCATAATTTCATATCTTGCTCCCCCAAATTAAATCCATCATTCAAAGAAAATTTTCGATCTTAGCAAAACCTGGACGAGATCGAAAACATTCTTAGGAAATCATTAAGTAATTATGAGAAACCCCACAGGAGTTGTTAAGATATTTAACATTATGATACTTCTACTCGTTCTTGTCATCTCTTTAATTATCTGGTCGGTACGCCTCTTGCAGGGAGCCTATCGGTTGCGCGATTCTTCCATGGCGATTGCGAGTGCCTTGGTGGCTGTCTCTGCTGGAGGTGTGATCATTGTCTACGGACTCATGGATGGTTGCCTGGGGCAGTTCAGTCAAATGGGTCTCTCCGCTACGAACTCAGATTTTGAATTTATAATCTCCACTGATTTGGATGGGACTCTTACCTCAGCCTACAATTCCCCCAACCTTTAAATCCCCATTCCTGACTTGCCTGGGCTTTACGCTGGACAGGTAAATTCCGTTGATTAATCCCAGCCCAATTGCTTCATGAGTTTTTCCACAAAGTTGGTAAATACCATCCCGCTCTTAAATTCCGGGGTTTCCAAGATTTTCTGGTGAAAATTAATTGTCGTTGGTAGTCCGGTGATCGCACATTCCCTCAAGGCTCGACGCATGCGATTAATGGCACTTTCCCGATCAGGCCCCCAGACAATCAACTTGCCGATTAAGGAGTCGTAGTAGGGGGGGATTTCGTAGTCTGTGTAAACATGGGAATCCATGCGCACCCCTGGCCCTCCTGGTGGTAAATAACCACTGATTTTTCCGGGATGGGGCCGAAAATTTCGCTCCGGGTCTTCAGCGTTAATCCGGCACTCAATGGCATGGCCTGTCAGTTTGACATCGTCTTGGCGAACACTCAGACGTTCCCCTTGGGCAATCCGAATCTGTTCCGCAATGATATCCAGGCCAGTGACCATTTCTGTGACGGGATGCTCCACTTGGATACGGGTGTTCATCTCCATGAAGTAAAAATGATCGGCCCCATCCAGCAGAAATTCTATGGTTCCGGCCCCCACATAGTTAATGGCCTTGGCTACCCGCACCGCGGCTTGACCCATTTTTTGCCGGAGTCTAGGGGTAAGGGCTGGGCTTGGGGCTTCCTCAAGGAGTTTTTGATGTCGCCGTTGAATCGAACAGTCGCGCTCACCCAGGTGAATTACATTGCCGTAGCTATCAGCCAGGATTTGAAACTCAATGTGGCGGGGATTTTCAATGAATCGCTCCAGATAGACGCCGGGATTACCAAAAGCGGCCTCTGCTTCCCCTTGAGCTGCGGCTAATAACCGGGTTAAGTCCTCAGGTTGCCGTACTAAGCGCATCCCCCGCCCACCCCCGCCTGCCGTGGCTTTGATCATCAGTGGGAAGCCAATTTTTGCAGCAACAGCCTGGGCCAAGGTTTCATCGGTGATTAAACCTTCACTGCCAGGAATTGTCGGCACCCCACAGGATTTCATAGTTGCCTTGGCGGTGGACTTATCCCCCATGGCCTGCATGGCTGCCGGAGTTGGGCCAATGAAGGTAATTTGGTGGTCGGCGCAAATTTCAGCAAAACGAGAATTTTCGGCGAGAAACCCATACCCCGGATGAATGGCGGTGGCATTGCGGGTGAGGGCAGCAGCGATGATATTGGGAATGTTGAGATAGCTGCGATTGCTGGGAGGTTCACCTATGCAGACAGCTTCATCGGCCAGTTGGACATGAAGAGCATGACGGTCAACGGTGGAGTGTACAGCAACGGTGGAAATTCCCAGCTCTTCACAGGAACGAATAATCCGCAGGGCAATTTCACCCCGGTTCGCAATTAATATCTTGGAAAACGCCATGATGCTCCCTGACCTAAGCAACCCCTAATGCTATCATCCTCTGGTTTTGTGATGGTAACTACACAATTCCCTTGAGTTGGGCTTTGACCCAGGCCAAATTCAACAGCCATTCCTCAATCTGCCCTAAAATATGGCTAAACCTGGGGGCTTGGCTCCGAGGCGGAATTTAGGTTGTCTGCTTGATGTTATCCCGAAAGGACAGTTTCAATGGTTGCTTGTGAGTATCGCCCAGGCCTGGAAGGAATTCCGGCAGCACAGTCTGCAGTTAGTTTTGTTGATGGTCAAGCCGGGCGGTTGGAATATCGCGGTATTCCCATTGAAGAACTGGCCGCCAAAAGCACATTTTTAGAAACCTCCTATCTTCTGATTTGGGGTAAGCTCCCGACTGCGGAAGAATTGCGGGACTTTTGCTACGAAATTCAATATCATCGCCGGGTCAAATACCGAATTCGGGACATGATGAAATGTTTTCCGGAGAGTGGACACCCGATGGATGCACTCCAGGCCTCCGCCGCCGCCTTGGGGTTGTTCTACTCACGGCGTGCCCTGGATGACCCAGCCTATATTCGCGCTGCTGTGGTGCGGTTACTCGCGAAAATTCCGACGATGGTGGCAGCGTTTCAACTAATCCGTAAGGGTAATGATCCGGTCACCCCCAGTGATGAGTTGGATTATGCGGCTAATTTTCTGTTCATGCTGAGTGAGCGTAAACCCGATCCCTTTGCGGCCCATGTGTTTGATACTTGCCTCACGCTCCATGCTGAACACACGATGAATGCCTCGACTTTTTCTGCCCGAGTGACGGCATCAACATTAACTGACCCCTATGCGATTGTGGCTTCTGCGGTGGGAACTTTGGCTGGGCCCTTACACGGAGGAGCCAATGAAGAAGTGATTGAAATGCTCGAGCAAATCGGCAGTGTTGAAAATGTTCGCCCGTTTGTGGATGACTGCTTGGCCCGGAAAGCAAAAATTCCTGGGTTTGGGCATCGGGTTTATAAAGTCAAAGATCCTCGGGCAACGATTCTGCAAAAATTGGCGGAAGAACTCTTTGATCGCTTTGGTACAGATCGCTACTACGACATTGCCCTAGAGTTGGAAAAATTGGTCAGTGAAGCCCTGGGCCCCAAAGGCATTTACCCGAATGTGGACTTTTACTCTGGCCTGGTCTACCGTCGCCTGGGGATTCCCAATGACCTCTTTACCCCAGTGTTTGCCATTGCCCGGGTTGCAGGCTGGTTAGCCCATTGGAAAGAACAGTTAGAGGCAAATCGGATTTATCGTCCTACCCAGGTTTATGCGGGTCAGCACCATCAGCCCTATATCCCGATTACCGACCGCTAGCTTCTGCCAAGATGATTGGATCGCTTTAGTTCTTGATGCCTTAAAAGCCCTATGCAACGCTCAATCTTTTTACTCAGTGGCCTAGTTGTAGCTGGCCTGGTCGGTATCGTGGGAGATAAGCTCTGGCAAAGTCTGATGCCGGCCCAGGCCCTGACGTTCCAAGGTTGGCCGCAAAAGTGCCAGGAAATTAAGCAAGAGTTAGGGGACAATCAGGTCGTCAATGTTACCTATCAATCATCCTTGGCTGTTTCGAGCTTGAATCAAGTTTGGGCACTCAATTACCAAGGCAAACGCATTCCCATTCCTACGATTGGTTATCAGGATTTGGTGGTCAGTGGTAGTCCCGAAGATCGATTTTTCGCCTTAATCGGTCAATTAAAGGGTCAACGCGTTCTTATCGCTTTCAGCCAAATGCCCAATTCAATCCCAGGGGAAGGCACCGAAGTTAATTCCGAGATGAGTAATCTTTTCGGGGCCAGGGAAACGGAAATGGTGATGATGCAACGGCTCTTTGGCCCAGATGTGCGGTTGTTTGATGTGATTAAGTTCGGTTGGGAGCATCAGCTGTCGGATTTAAAATGTCAGGCAACCACGGCCGAAGCAGATGCCCCAATTGCCATGGCTCTGATTCTAAAGTCTGTTGCGAGTCCCAGTGTTAATGAGACTGCGGTGGCATACGCCTTTCCCCAGGGCCAGGCCATGGAAACTAAAACTGAAACCGAACAAATTTGGCTCAGTGAGTGGGTTACCAATAATACCGTGATCAATCAGGTAACCTTTAGGCTTCCCAAAAACCAGGATTTTGGCACTCTAGGGTTGGGGCCCAATGACCCGAATTGGATCGCTGCTGCCAATGCCCCGGTCTGGTTAAGCACCCTTGAGACCGCCCTGAATTCACCGAGTCCAGAAACTTGGCAGGCCCTGCTTGCTGCGATGAAAACTGCTAACTTTTCTCCCAAAAGTCTCGAGTCGATTCAAAGGCTGCTTGATCCAGGCCCATCCTAAGTTCATTAAGCCCCAGCCAAAGGCCTTAGCCAATCCCTAAGCGACCCGCCAGGCCTGGGGAGAGGGGAATTAAGGTCGCAGCCATGAGGAACAACGCCAATAACCCCAGGCCAGCCCGCGTGTCATCAGGTTCTGTCATTTCTTCTAGGTTTGGGCGTTCAATATCCCGCTGCAGAAAGATGATCAGCAAGGCCCAGTAGAGTGCCAAAGGATTTCCCAAGGCCACGAAGCCTAAAACAATAATCGTGATCCAGGTGGTGCGCGTCGCAACTTTGGCTCCATAGATGGCATGGATGATCCGCCCCCCATCCAACTGGCCCGCTGGCATCAGATTTAACGCCGTCACCACCAGTCCCAGCCAGCCGATAATTACTAACGGATTAACATCCACCAATTCGGCCTGGAGTGCATCCCCTAAAACCGCTTTAGAGAGTGTCCCAACTAAAATCGAACCTTGGAAAAACAAACTGGGAACTTGAAACACACTGCCAGGGTGGGATAACACCAGGCCAAGCATTAGGGCCCCTAGGGATAGTATTCCGCCCACGGCCGGCCCAGCTAAGGCCAAGTCAAATAAAACGGTTCGATTGGGTAAAAAGGAGTCAAACCGTAAAATCGCGCCAAAGGAACCCAACTGCCAGGCCGGGATAAAAAAGGGCCAGCTCAACCGAATCTGATCCCGTTTTGGGAGAGTTTGGTTCCGGCTCCAGGCCAACCAGCGATGTCCAAGCTCATGGGCCAGCAAAATCACCAATAACCCCAAGGCCAGGGGCAGAGATTGGCCTATTCTAGTTGGGTCTTGATAAAAACTAAAGCCTTGGACAAGGGAACTGGCTTCTAAACTGGTGGCAATGGTGGCGATTCCCAAGACCGCGGCCAAGATTTTCTCTGATAAAGGCAGGGGTTCTAGTTCCCGACGCGGCAGGATAATCACCACGGGTTTATTTTCCGGATTCGGCACCATAAACAAACGATATTGATCCGGGAGAACGGCCTCCAGTTGTTGGGTCAAGGTTTGATGCACCGCCGCCGTTTCCCCCCGTAAGTTCCCCCGGCAGATCAGGCCTTCTTTGTAGGGGCGCAACTCCGTGGCAAAAAACGTATCAATCCCAAAAATCCCCTGAATTGCCTTAAAGTCCGCCGCTGGGATCGTTTCAATAGCTTCGGGTTGATTATCAGGGGTTGCAGGGGGGGGAGAACTGACTTCTTGCCCTGAAGCAGATTCACCAGAGGATTGGAGTTTCGTTGAGGTAGAAACACTCGCTCCCGTCGCCACCATCGCCCGCAACCATCGCCCCAGGCCAATGTAGACACCAACGGAAATAAACAGAAATCCGAGGATAACGGCAAAACTGACATTGATCCCAAAGGACATTAAGGCAAAGAGCAAAATCCAGGGCAACATCAAAACCACAGACTGCGACCAGGCCACGACAGCGATTTTCCCCATTGGCAATGCCCGAATCAGCCCCCAGCCCAGTAGCAGAAAGGCCCCTAGGATGGTCAGCGCCGTAAAAACCATGCAAAATTCCCCTTACTGCGACTCAAAATTGTCCAGCGTTGAAACTGCCTACTCGTCAACCTTAACGAAATGGGTGGGGGCAAATCAATTTTTCTAGATTGCCTTAACTGTCAGACGGGTTTTGAGGTAAGAAAGAGTGTGGGATGATTTGGAACTGGTTATTTGCTCGCCATAGTAGTTAACCGCGTTAAGACAGAACTGGCCCGTTGGCTAAACTGTTTCATCCCTTCCGCATCCAGGCCCCGTTGTCCAATCAACGCCAAATCATAAATATAGGCACAGAGTTGATCCGCCAATTCCGCTGAGGGAGACTGGCCCGAAGTTTGGACAATACTGCCTTGACTGAGACTGATCAGATTTTGCACGAGGGGATGGGCAGTATTCACCAGTAGTGTGTGCTCATTGGGGAGATCAATGCTCAATTTTTGCTGCATCATCGCCATCATTTCCTGCATCCGGCGGGTGGATTCGGGCAACAGGATCATTGCCGGGGGGGCGCCCTCAGGATCACCAGATTTCAAAGGTTCGGTGCGGACAGTGACGTTGGGTTTGTTCAGGGCTTTTTCAAACAGGGATTTGATCAGTTCGCTGCGGGTTTTGTTGCTGCCGGGATCGACAATTTCAGCGGTTTTGTCCTTGTCAATCAGAGTTTCATCCAGTTCCGCATCCACCCGTGAGAATTTGATGTCCTTATACTCCTGCTCTAGCCAGGGGACAAAGTGGGTGTCAAAGTAGTTGTCCATGAACAGGACTTCAATGCCTTGGTTCTGGAGCAAGTTGACATAGGTGGCCTGGTTAACTTCATCGGTACAGTAATAGACCCGTTGCCCTTGCTTTTCCGAGGTGCGGCTGAGGTAATCCTTGAGGGTTGTGTAGGACTGACCATCAACAACTAGGCTCTTGTCGTCGGCCCATTCATCCCCTGCATCTTCGGGCTTGGTCGTCGCTAAATTGGCAGAGGTACGGAAAATAATAATGTCTTTAACTTGATCTTTGAACTTGTCATCATTGATCGAGCCAAATTTGACAAAGGTTCCCAGATCATTCCAACTGCGGGCATAGGCCTGGGGATCATCGCGGTAGAGTTCCTTGAGGCGATCACCGACTTTTTTGGCAATGTAATCCGCAATCCGGCGGACCGTCCGATCATTTTGGAGAAAACTCCGGGAGACATTCAACGGGATATCACTGCTGTCAATTACCCCCCGCAACGGTAAGAGAAACTTAGGAATGACTTCTTCACAGTTATCGCTAACGAATACCTGATTGCAGAAGAGTTTAATTTGCCCTTTGGTGACATCAATATCGGGGCGAAGTTTGGGAAAATACAAAATCCCATTGACGACAAACGGGTAATCCGTATTCAAATGCACCCAAAGCAATGGCTCTTCTTGGAACGGATAGAGATAGCGATAAAACTCCAGGTAATCTTCTTTGGTTAAGCTGCTGGGGGATTCTTTCCAGGCCGCCTTTTGCTTATTAATCTGCTCGCCATCGAGTTTGATCGGCACAGGTAAAAAGTCGCAGTATTTCCGCACTAATTCTTTGATCCGGGCGGGTTCGAGGTAATCCAACTCCTCCTCTTGCATGGTCAGGGTAATGGTGGTTCCAACTGCGGTGCGCTCCGATTCTGAGATGCTGTATTCGGTGGAGCCATCGCAATGCCATTTGACTGCACTCGCCCCGGCCTGGTAGGACAGGGTATCAATTTCAACGGTTTTGGCCACCATAAAAGACGAATAAAAGCCCAGACCAAAGTGCCCAATAATCGCCTGATCCGCTTGGTTTTTATACTTCTCAACAAATTCCTCGGCACTGGAGAAGGCAACTTGGGTGATGTATTTCTTGACCTCCTCGGCGGTCATCCCCAGGCCCGTGTCGGTAATTTTGAGTTGTTTCGCGTCCTTGTCAATGGCAATCGTAATTTCAGGATGATCCACATCGCCGCCGTAGTCCCCAGTCCGGGCAATCATCCGCAGTTTTTGGATCGCATCTACGCCATTGGAGACTAATTCCCGCAGGAAAATTTCATGATCGGAGTAGAGCCACTTTTTGATGATCGGAAAAATATTCTCGGTATGGATCGAAATGGTGCCCTGTTCCAGCATGATCGGTTCTTACTCGTTATGGGTCTGAAAATGTGGTCATGTTCTATTCTATGGGGGCGGGGCCTGGGGTAAGAATTTCGCCAGATCGCAATCTCCCCGCTTTTTGATACGGTTTTCCCTACCTGACTCGCCACCCACCAGCCTCAGAACCAGTCGAAACAAGGTCAAGAGTAAATTCAGCGTGTATAGTAGGGATTAAAATTTTCCGAAAAAGTCCAAATAAAAAGCCGAATGCATAGAAAAGTTCATCGGTTAAAAGGAGAACGCCATGTCATGGGTAGATGAAATTAAGACTCTGGAATCAAAAATAACTTTAGTTTTAGATTATCCCGCCTCGGTCAAACAACAAGTTAAGGAAATAAACCTGGTTCAAAAGCAATTACGAGTCATTAAGCGGGAAATCAACGCCCAGATTCAACTGATTAATCAAAATGTGGCTCAGTCACGACCAGATAGTATAGTTTCCGTTGGCCTGGATTTATTTGGGAAACGCCGAATGGCCGGGACGGTTCGTTCAATAACACGCCAGACCATGCAACGGGAAAAACAGGAAGCCCGTCAACCCTATCTTGACCTCAAAAACTATGTCGATCAGTTAATCTTGGAAGGAGATCGGCTAAAAATATCGGCTCAAAACTATCTCAATAGTATTAATTCCTAACTCGGTGATTTCCCATGACGAGCGACCTGATCCGCCACGTTAGCCCAGAGGAAGAAGAGTTAGCCCAAAAAGAGGCCGAACTTGCTGCATTGGAATTGGAATTAGCGGAACGGGAACTTGGCCTGGCGACTTTACAAGCAGAACTTCATGCCTTTGAACGAGAATATTTACACCTAGTTGGCAGCCGTTACGCCGAGTTGGATCGGATTGAAGCCCAGATTGCGGAATACATGACCTACCTGGAAAATAATCAGGCCTTTCGTCCCTCGGATGATCTGAAAAAACTGTATCGAGAGTTAGCCAAGAAGATTCACCCCGATTTAGCTACCGATCCAGATGAGCGCACCCGCCGCCAAGAGTTAATGGCCAAAGCTAATGCAGCCTATGAAGCAGGAGATGCAGCAACCCTGAGAACACTACTAAATGACTGGGAAAATAGTCCTGATTCAGTTCCCGGAGAAGGGGTTGCCGCTAAGTTGATTCGAGTCATTCGCCAAATTTTCCAGATTCGCAGTCGGATTAAAAATATTGAAGCAGAATTTAATGCTTTGATTCAAACAGATTTATATAAATTGCAGAAGGAAGTACAAGTAGCTCAAGAAAATAATAGAGATTTATTACAGGAAATGGCAAATCAGCTTGATCACCAAATTACCATTGCACAAAAACGACTTCAAGAAATCAAAGAAGAAATAGGATTTGAACGATGAATAACAACTTTGCAATAGAAAGATATTCGTCTGAGTTTATCAAAAGAGGTCTATCTTTGGCAGGTCAAGTAAAAAGTAAAAAAAAGGATTTGCATTTTAATCCATCCACTAAAGATTCCTACGAGAAATTACTAGCCATAGGAGTTGAGTATTTAAAACAGAAAAAATACCATGATGCACAGGAATACCTTCATAAAGCTGAAAAAGAAACAAATGATAAAACCGAAATTTATTTTTACATTGCCTTAAATTATATACTATTAAAAGATTATTGGGAGGCAACTAATAAATTAGACCGAGCGATGGAAGAAAATAATGAATACTTGAAAATTTGGAATGACACTCTGCCAAACATTTATAAAGCCAATCTGCATCAGATCATTCAGATCGAGCATGTATCTCAATACATAAGTCATGGATTAATTTTTAGTCATTTGGATGGTTTAATTGAATCAATAGATATGTATGTAGGTCACATCCAAGAAAGTAAGCAATACATAGAGTGGCTCTTGGATGATTGTAAGTTGTTAGTTTGTGATATCTATGAGATTACTAAAGAAGAATATGACAACGATAGTTTATTAGAAATTGATAAATATTATCAAACAGCTATTAATTCTATTGACAAAACCATTGAAGATTTCTATAGCCATCTTAAAGATTATGAGTTTTTCATTAATATAGGGTTAGCTTTTTCCATTGAGAAAGATTACTTACGAGCCATAAGATTTTATACTGCTGCATTAAAATTTAGAGTTAATATGTCTAATGCTTACAGTAATAGAAGTAGTGCATTAGCTGCGATTGGAGATTATGAGGGCGCACAGGAAGATATGGAAATGGCAATAAAACTAATGAATTCATAAAAATAGTTAACAACCACAAATGTATTTTCATGGACTTAAAAAATTATTTTGACTAACCGATAGATGCTGCTACACCCCCAGGTCAAGCAACAAATTTAATCTATCTGAAACTAACTAGAAAAACTTTGGAAAATTGGGATGCACATTTTATTTGCAGAGGATGAAATTGAATTAGCGGAACCACTCGGGCGCATTCTCCAGCAAGAGGGCTATGGGGTGCAGTTGGTGCATGATGGGGCAAAGGCTTTAGCGGCATTAAACGATGGACAAACCTACGACCTCGTGATTTTGGATTGGATGTTACCCCAGGTGTCTGGAATAGAAATTTGTCAACAGTTACGGGCACTGGGCAGGACAACCCCCGTCTTATTTTTAACGGCCCGTGACACCTTAGATGATCGAGTCCAAGGCCTGGATGCGGGGGCAGACGACTACTTGATTAAACCCTTTGAACTGCGGGAATTGTTGGCGCGGGTGCGGGCATTATTGCGGCGAAATAGTAGTGCTAATGTTCCCGTTATCGCGAATCGAACCAATGGGGGCCTGGGATTAGATCAGGAAAATCGCATCGCCTATCGGAACGGTCGAGTTATTACCCTTTCCGAGAAAGAAACTCAACTGCTAGCCTATTTTCTTGCTTATCCCCAGCAACTCCTCACCCACGAGCAAATCCAGGCCCACCTTTGGCCAGAAGCCAATCCCCCCAGTAGTAATGTCCTTGCGGCCCAAATTCGCCTACTCAGACGGAAAATCGAAGCCCCTGGAGAAACGAGCTTAATCCAGACAATTTACGGCAAGGGCTATCGGTTTGGTGAAGTGCTTGCTGAGTAAGACTTTTGGAGGCTCAGTTTAACCTTGGCATAAAACATGGGCAATTTAGCTAGAACTGAACCCATTATGTTGTTAAGCAGTGCCATTCCAACCAGCAGAAGGGAATCGAGAGCCACGAGCTCAGTCAGTTGTATGAACACTCTGACTTGAGGCTACCTCCAACCCACCAACCGACTTGATCGATTTGTCCTACCAAAATCTGATGGGGATTATGGGGCGTAGTTCATATCAGGGGGCATCTAGCTTTTTAACTCCCGTTATGACCGTTTCGTCAGCAGTCGGGGCCTGGGTTGAGATTAAGGCTGTCCCTGGGCAGGTGTGGCTCCTGAGAACTTAGGCTGGGTTGCAGCAGGAATTCCACTAGGAGGGGTTGGTGAGCCAGAAGAGAAGGTTGAAGTCCCAGAGCTGTTTCTGAGAAACCCCAGGCCAGCCTCAACATTCTTCTTTCCATCTAGACATTTAATTGCTTACCGCGAGCCAGACGTAGATAACTGATTCAGCAGATCCACAGAAATCATATTGCAAGACAGTAATCGAGAAACGAGGGGTGAGCCAATTTTGCTAATCAGGATTTGCTGAAGGTTGCTACTATTTTGAACAGAAATCATCACTTGCCCTAACAAAGAACTTGGATCAGGTGGAGTTTGACTACTGTTCCCAATCTGCTGAATCAGTGTCGCAAGGTCTTGGCAAGAACTGGAGGAGAGTTTTTGGGCCAGGGAATCGCTCATTTGGGTGACAATGGGGGTTAAATTTTCTTCGGAAAAACCAGTTTGCCCCAGGCCTGGAGTGGCAAAGGTTGAACTCACCACGACCACAATCGCGACCCAAGCCCTTGAAACAAATTGTTTACCCATAGAGCTGTTGAGACCCCAAATTCAGCTTGCTTAATCTTACACAATCTCTACCCAGAAATAAAGATGTCCCAGGCCCCGTCTCGGGTAATGCCCCCCTAGCGAACATACCCATGCTCCACAAACCAGGCTACGGCATCACGAAGGGCTTGGGTCACACTCGTTTGCGGCAGATCAAGAGTACTGATGGCTTTGCTGGCATCGTAATACATCCGTTGCTGGGACATGAGGACACCATCCAGGGGCACACTTGGTGTTTTACCTAATTTCCCCAAAACCACCTCATCGATCCAGGCCACAAGCAGGGGCACCATCACTGGAATCGTCAGTTTAGGTTCGGGTTTTCTTGTAATTTCAGCCAACTGAGCCAGAATTTCCCGAAGGCTGAGATTTTGATTGCCAAGAATGTAGCGCTCTCCCCGCTGTCCTTTTTCGTAGGCCAATAAATGTCCCCAGGCCACGTCCTGCACATGGATTAAATTCAACCCCGTATCCACATAGGCCGGCATTTGATTGTTTAAAAACCGGACAATTAAATCACCAGTGGGGGTGGGTTTAACGTCCCAGGGGCCAATTGGGGTCGTGGGATTAACAATGACAATATCCTGGCCCTGTTGGATGGCCTGGTGTGCCTCCTGTTCTGCCCAGTATTTCGATTTTTTATACTGACCGATGAGTTTTTCCGGGGGGCTTTGATAGGTCTCTGTACCCGGCTTACCCGAGGGATCAACCCCAATGGCAGCCACAGAACTGGTGTAAACAACCCGCTCAATTCCCCCGGCCTGGGCAGCTTTGAGAATGGCACGAGTCCCCAAAACATTGCTCTGATGGAGTAGTGGATAATCCCGACGCCAAAGACTATAGTGGGCAGCAACATGGAACAGGGCCTGGCAACCCTCCATGGATTGTTCTAAATTGGGTGCATTCAAATCACCCCGAACCCACTCCACATCTAAGCTCTGTAACGTTAGTGGGGCCTGGTCACCTCGCACAAGTGCCCGCACCCGCCAACCCTGCTCCAGCAATAACCGGATTAAATTCGCCCCAACAAAACCACTGCCGCCGGTGACAAATGCAGTTTTACCCATGGTGTCAAGCTTGTAAATCCAAGTAACAGAATTAGGAGACTTAGGGGTTGGGCTGAGGCATCGGTGAAGAAACTTGACCATCCTCGACGTACACCACCCGATCGGCAATATCCACAATCCGCGGATCATGGGTCACCATCACCACCGTACAGCCATCCTGTTTAGCCAACTGTCCCAGGATTTCAATCACGCGACGGCCACTGTGGGAATCTAGAGCAGCCGTGGGTTCATCAGCCAAAATCAACTTTGGATGCCCCGCCAAAGCCCGCGCAATCGCCACCCGTTGTTTCTGGCCGCCCGAGAGGTCTTCCGGCAAATGATCTGCTCGATCCCCCAGGCCCACCCGCTCAAGTAAGTGCATCACCTGTTCCTGGGCTGAAGGGCCGCGAATTCCCTTGAGTTCCAACGCAAGTTTGACATTTTCAGCCGCCGTTAGAGCTGGGAACAGATTGAATCCCTGGAAAACAAATCCAATATTCTGCAACCGGAACTGGGCTAATTTCCGTTTTGATAGGGTCGTAATTTCTTGCCCAAACAACCGCACATGCCCCGCAGTGGGAGTCAGAATCCCAGCCATGATGGAGAGCAGTGTGGTTTTGCCAGAGCCAGAGGGGCCCATTAACAGCTCAATATCCCCAGATTTCACATCTAAATCTATCCCCTTTAAAACCGGGGTGAATTGTTTGCCAGTTTTGTAAGTCATCTCAATCCCGCGTGTTGAGAGAATAATCGCGGAGGGAGCAGTTTTCTGGGGATGGGGTAGAGTCAGGGGGCGCATGGGGATGCAGTTAAGGAACAATCACCAAGTCAGTAACCGATTCATCAATGATTGATATTGATCTGGACAGGGGCGAATTTTTCCAATGCCGAACAGCCAAGCCATAGCCCACAAATGCTGCACAGTGGCCCCAACCCATCACTCAAATCGAGTTACCCTAAGTTGATTTGATGATAGGTCTTTTCTGGCAAATCGTCTCCCCTCTGGAACTTAACTGGGTTCTCACCGATCCAGGCCCAGATGTCCATGTCACTGAAAGCCCCTTAGAGCAGATCCGTGATCAGTTCTGGGGTTAGGTCGCTAGTTTGGTCGAGGACAGTCTTGGCTCCAGCATTGCTAAGGACTTGAGCGTAAGCCGGACGATCTTGAACGTGGGGCGGAATCACACCAATGGCCACCCAGGTTCCCACATCCGCCTCCGCTTGGGCCGCCTGAATCGTTGCCATGTCCGCCACCGTATCCCCCAGGTAAAAAATGGTCGTGCTGTCTGTGATCCTCAGTTGGAGTTGTTGCAGACATTGAAACAACCCCGCAGGATTGGGTTTTCCGGGGGAATCCTCCATGGCCACTAGACAGGGATTGACTAGCCCTAAACGCCCCTGCAGGATAAATTCCGCTGAGCCCCGAGTTGCACCACTGAAAAATCCCCAGGCCATCTGAGCTGCCGTCAGCTTTTCAAAAAAGGATGCATCCACTAAAAGCGGTTCGTCTTGAATGTAGCCGTTAAAGTTGTCCCCGCGATATTTACGCTGAAAAAACCCTTTGATCAGCTCAAAGTTGGGTTCTTCGGATAGCCCATGGGTTGCGCCATATCGACGAATCAACTCCTGAGAGGCCTCCCAATCATTGTTCCAGCACCCCTCTGCCTTGAGTAGGTCAATCTCCTCTGAGCTGGGACGATACTGGGCCTGGGTAAAATGCTCAACGGTATCCGCCAAGGCCCGTCGGTAAGAATTTGCCACATCCCGAATTACACCATCAATATCGAAGACTACGGCGACGGCATTGAATTCACTCACAGGGGACTCCGATAAAACAACACAGACCCGGCCTCAGCACTGAATTCCCCTAAGCCCAGGGTTCCTTAAACCTGCAGAAAAATCTCTGACTGACCCAGGCCTGGGACAATCCTGACAGAAGTATAATGAATGATGGTCAATTTTTTGAGTCAGTTGCTATAGGAGGCTTCATTGTCCAAGTACATTTTGAAAGTGTTGTGGTTAGAAAAAAACGTGGCCATTGCGGTGGATCAAGTCGTGGGCAAAGGAACTAGTCCCCTTACCTCATACTTTTTCTGGCCCCGTTCCGACGCATGGGAATTACTGAAAACGGAGATTGAGGGAAAGTCCTGGATCACAGAATCCGAACGGATTGAAATTCTCAACCGAGCCACAGAAATCATTAACTACTGGCAAGAGGAAGGCAACAATCGCCCTGTTTCCGAAGCCCAAGGAAAATTTCCAGACATTAGCTTTGTCGGTACAGCCTAATTCAGCTCACGAGGATGGGGGGTGTTGCTCAGTGGTTGATTCGCCCCTCAAGTCATCTTATTTTCTAACTTGCTGTGGGCTTGAGTTGGGATATGAAGCCCTGACAAGGCTCCTCAAGATTATGCTTGTCCAGAACTGAGGGGTTCACACAGAGGTGGTAAAGTTGCACTGGCCTGGGGGTGACAATTCACTTCTTGCCACTCTTGAACGGCTTCATTTTCGGTTTGGGTAGCGGCCGTATTAACCAGTACCGTAATTTCCCGGGGAGAAAACCCTTCTTCCATGAGTTCTAGGTAAATCGGAAGCAGGTTACTTTGAAGTTCTTTAAAAATTGCCTTGGCCCGAGCTGTGTATTTAAAGTCTTGTTCAAAAAGGCTTGCCATATAAAACGCCTAAACAGCGGGACAATATTTCTTTAACTCCAAACTAGCAAAAACCATCACCCTCTGTCCATTTGCTGTTTTTCGCTCCCTTGTCAATGGAGAACTTGCTCCCCGGCCTCCAGAACCCCTCAGATCGTTGATTTGCAACTTGAGCCAATGGATTATGACTTAAATCAAACCCCCGTGCTAGTCTAGAAAAGCTGTAAAAAGTCTGTGGCGGCGGTCTCCAATACCGATCATGGACGTTCCTCGTTTTTGGATAAGAACATCATGCCTAAAGCCAATATTCATCCGGAATGGTATCCCGAAGCCAAAGTTTACTGTAATGGCGAGTTAGTGATGACGGTGGGATCAACGAAGCCAGAATTGCATGTGGATGTCTGGTCAGGCAATCACCCATTCTTTACAGGAACACAGAAAATTTTGGATGCGGAAGGTCGGGTTGAGCGGTTCCGGCGCAAATACAGTCGGGAAGCTGGGGTTAAGGGTAATCGGCCCACCAAAGCCAAATCCACTAAAACCAAAAAATAAAATTATTCCTCAAGCCACATTTTTCCCTCCCCTCGATCGAGACCTGGGGTAATTTGTTGTGTTTTCTGTCATTGCTCAGGGTGGACTGTCGTCTTAGGGCTATTCTAAGGCTAGGTATGGCTGCATCAGCGGGTTGGGGAGTAAGTCATGGCACGGTGGCAGAAGGTTTCGGGGGAAGCTGCACCTAATTCCTTTGTGGTCAATGTCAAAAGCTTGCACCCTGAGGCTGGCCGTCATACGGCTCAATTGCTATGGCAGCGGGGTTGGCGAGATTTAGGGGCGATTCAATCCTTCCTACTCCCAAAGCACTATCAACCTACCTCTGCGTTTGCGTTTAGGGAAATGTCATGGGCGATGGCCCGTCTGGCCCAGGCCTGGCAGGATCAGGAAATCATCGGTATTTGGGGCGATTTCGATGCGGATGGTGTGACGGCCACAGCTGTGCTTTGGGACGGTTTAGGACAGTTTTTTCCCCAGCAGCAGCGGTTGTTCTACTACATTCCCGACCGATTCCGGGAATCCCATGGGTTGTCCGCAGCAGGTCTTACCCAACTCCAGACCAAGGGCTGTCAACTCCTAATTACCTGTGACACGGGAAGTACAAGTTTGGCGGAAATTCCCCTCGCCCAGGGTTTAGGGATGGATGTGATCATCACTGACCACCACACGCTCCCCCCCTACCGCCCCAACGTTACCGCCATGATTAATCCCCGGGAGTTCACAGCCGACCATCCATTGCGGGATTTATCGGGGGTGGCGGTGGCCTATAAATTCCTTGAAGCCCTCTACGAAACCATCCCTAACACCCCTCGACGGCCCCTGGGGGAATTTTTGGACTTAGTGGCAATTGGCTTGATCGCAGACTTGGTGGAGTTACGGGGGGATTGCCGCTATCTGGCCCAGAGGGGGATTGAACAATTGCAAGCCCTGAGCCGCCCCGGGGTAAAAGCCCTCCTGGAATTGGCCCGTAAAAAAGGGGATCGGCCTACGGATATTAGTTTTGGCCTGGGGCCGCGGATCAACGCCGTTAGTCGCATTCACGGGGATGCCAGCCTCTGTGTGGAGTTGTTGACCACTCGGGATGTGGATCAGGCCAAGACCTTCGCAACCATGGCTGAACTGGCCAACGATCGGCGCAAAGCCCTGCAAAAAACCATGATTGACCAGGCCGAGACCGAAATTGCCCGCTTAGACCTAACCACAACCCATGTCATTATCCTGATGCAACCGGACTGGTCTGTGGGCCTGGTGGGGGTGGCGGCGGGACATTTAGCCCAAAAGTATGGCCGGCCCGTGATTTTGTTGCGTGGCTCAGACTCAGCATTAACCAACGGGGTGGGGGAATTTCCAGAATCGGACGTGGCTAGTTTTGGATTGGGGGCTGAGGGTTCCTTGGACTCAGCATCAAATTCAGAATTATCGGATGCAGGATTGAGGATGGCGGTGGGTTCAGCCCGTTCAGTCCCAGGTTTAGACCTACACGAACTTCTGCAGAACCACAGTCATTTGCTACAGCGGTTTGGGGGACATCCCTTTGCGGCAGGATTAAGTTTGCCCGTGGAAAATGTGTCCCTGTTGCGAGATGCCCTCAACCAGGCCATGGGCCAACGCCGCAGCAAACCCTTAACCATTGCCCCCCTAGCCTTTGATTTGGATGTGACCGTCGCCGAGCTCGATCTCCCCCTGTTTCGGGAACTCAAACTCTTGGAACCCCATGGCCTGGGAAACCCAAAGGTCATCCTCCGTGTAGTTGGGGTTGAGGTGCAAAAACCCTGGGCTAACAAACTCAAGGATGCCCAAGGCAAAGCCCAAGATTATCGCTATGTCACCTTTACGGTGGTGGATCCGCAAACCCAGAAAAAAATCTCCGGTCTCTGGTGGGAACATCAACCCCAGGATATTCCAGCAACTCCCTGCGATCTCTTGGCAGAACTAGACTTGAATATCCAAACCAAAGCCCCATTCTTGCGGGTGATTGATCTGCAACCCTCCCCCCACCCGATTTTTCTCCCCAGCACCGTGGGAAACGTGGAAATCTTAGACTTTCGGCACCATCCGCCCACCCAACTCCCAAAACCAGTTTTAGTCCTAGAAAACTCACCCCAATCCTGGACTGAATGGCGGCAATGGTTAACCCAGGCCCAGAAAAGTGCTACCCCCTTAGCCTTGCTCTATGGCGGGCGGCCCCGCGGCGCGGCGCCCCCCGGCGG
>CAZZCG010000022.1:0-64227 GCA_964653145.1 uncultured Synechococcus sp.
GTCAGCAGTTGGTTGAGGGTTTGTTCCCGCTCATCGTTACCGCCCCCTAAGCCGGCACCCCGTTGACGACCAACGGCATCAATTTCATCAATAAAGACGATACAAGGGGCATTGGATTTGGCTTGTTCAAAAAGGTCACGGACACGAGACGCACCCACACCGACAAACATTTCGACAAACTCAGACCCAGAGATGGAGAAAAATGGGACTCCGGCTTCCCCAGCAACGGCTTTGGCTAAGAGAGTTTTCCCAGTTCCAGGCGGCCCCACTAACAAAACACCCTTAGGAATTTTGGCCCCAATTTCGGTGAATTTATCGGCATTTTTGAGGAAATCTACCACTTCGGTCAGTTCCAACTTGGCCTGGTCAATCCCGGCAACATCGTTAAAAGTCACCTGAGTTTGCGGTTCCATTTGTACACGGGCTTTAGATTTACCAAAACTCATGGCCTGGTTGCCCGCTCCCGATTGGGCCCGCCGGAGCAAGAAAAACAATAGGACAAGCAAAGCCACGGGAACTAACAAGCTACTGAGGGCCCGGAACCAAAAGCCATCATTGTTTTGTGGCAGAACTGAAATATCAACGTCGTTAGCCGTCAAAATATCAATCAACTGCGGATCGGGAGGCAAGTTCACCAAGACTCGGCTGCCATCTTGAGTAATGGCCTGGGCCTGGGTACGATCTGGGCTGATATTGACTTTGGCGACTTGGTTGTTCTCCACCTGCTCGATCAATTGACTGTAGCGCCAAGTGACCTTTGTAGTGGGTTGACGGTCAAAGAAGGCCGTGGCCAAGGCTAAAACCACGATGGTTAACAAAACATATAAACCGGCATTGCGCCACCGCTTATTCACTGGGCCCTGCCCTCCTTTTGTGAAAACTGAGTTTGATTTACATAAGTTAATGTTAGCCCATTCCCACGGACGCTGTGTGGATCGTAGTGGCCTGGTTAAAATGTGAGCTATGGGTATTGACTCCAAAGTTTCTTAAATTAAGGCGCGACGGGTTGCAACTGGATGCTAGATTTGGCGGCCTGCTATCGGGTGTTGGAATTAGAACCAGGGGCAACTCTGGAGGAAATTAACCAGGCCTACAAGGATTTAGTCTTTATTTGGCACCCGGATCGTGTTCCCAAAGATAATGATCGTTTATTAGAAAAAGCCCACGAAAAAATTAAGCAAATCAACCAGGCCAGGGATCATCTCCGCCAACAGCACCGCAACGGCAAAACCCACAGTCGCGCCCAGGCCCATGGTCAAACCAGCTACCAACGCGGCTATCCCTCAAGTCCTTACCCCAATCAACAGCGGGCCAGCCACCACCAGCAAAGCCGTTCCACCTCTAGCCAACACAATAGTCAAAGCACCCATCAAACCCCTAACCAGGCCAACCAAAGTCAATCCCATCAGAGCAGTCAACGCCCCCACCAGACCCACAGTTACGCCTCCAATCCCTACGCCTATCGCAGTTATCAGAGCCAACACAATCCGCCACCTCCCCCACCCCGCCCCCCCGATCCCCCCAAATCCCCTCCGCACCACGACCACCCCACCAACGGCTTTAACCATCCCCGCGGCAAAGATCTCAGTGGGGCCAATCTTCGGGGAGCAGATCTGCGGGAAAAAGACTTTGAAGGCCGCAACCTCAGCCATGCGGATCTTTCTGGGGCAGATCTTAGTGATGCCTTCCTGCACCGAGCTAACTTCCACCAGGCCAACCTGTCCCAGGCCAAACTATTTCGGGCCAACCTGCTCCATGCCAACCTCAGCCAGGCCAACTTAAGGGATGCCAACCTGATTGGAGCCGACTTCAGCGGGGCCGATCTCCGGGGAGCCGATCTCCGGGGAGCCAAGGTTGGTCAAGGGGATCGCATCTTGGTCAAACTCACGGGTGCCAAACTGGGGGGAGCAATCATGCCCGATGGCAACATCCACAGTTAGCATGGCCAGTCCTGAATTTCGGGTCATCTCTTGGGCGGGAAGACAAAAATATCGGCCTCAACCCCAGCCAATACCCCTAAAACCCCAGCCACCAGAACGTAACAGTTTTGTTGCATTGGCAGTCTTAACCCTAGCCCCCAAAGCAATGTGGCAAAATTAGGGCAGTATTATCCCTAGTCATCATGGGCGTTTTTTGGGTATTATGCGGGCAATCCCAACCCAATATCTGAATGACGACGGGTTAGACCCTTAGGAGAAAACGGATGAGTATTGAGGACATCGTTGAACAGGCCCTGCGAAATGGCTACCTTACCCCAACGATGGAAGCAGAAGTCGGTCGAATCTGTGACAAGGCCACCGAACTCAGTGTTGAAGAATACATGGCCCTAGACCGCCTCATGGGAGCTTTACTCACCGGGCAAGTGGTCGCTGTCCCCCGCAAGCAATTTATTAACGTCATGGAAGAGTTGGTGCTCACGGAAGCCATCACCCGAATCGCAGTCATTGAAGCTGAAGAAGATTGCGCCCTGGATTTGGGGGATATTGCTGCCTATGCCCTGAACCGCCTGCCCCCCCTTTACGCCACCACGGAAGAAGGGGCTAAATATCAACGGCAACGGGCCGAAGAAGAACTGTCTGATCTAATCAAGCTCCAAGTGGAAGAGGCGATCAAAACCAACTCTGCTCGACCCCAATTTCACCCTGAACGTTCGGCCATTGCTACGGTATCCGGCAAGGAAGTCTTTAGCCAAGTCAGTGCCCTGCTGCAAACCCATGCCCCTGGATACGAACAGCCAACTGGGGGCTAGTTTCATTCCGTAAAGGCAACCGGCATCCTCTTTACTAAGACTTCAATCCTCAAACCTTCCCCTATTGATGGTTTCAAATTTGGCCGTGTTGCTTTTCCAAGGCAGCTGGCTAGTTAAAACAGATCCCTCAGGTGGGGGCTTAGTTCAAAGTTGGCCGTCACGCTCTGGAGATCATCTAAATCCTCAAGGGCATCGACTAACCGTAGGACTCGTTTGGCCTGGTCACGATCGGTCAGCTCAACGGTGTTAATGGGCATCCAGGCCAACTCAGAGCGTTCCACCGCGTAATCAGCTTGGGTCAGGAGGTTGGTCAATGGCTCCAGGCCTGGGGGTGCCACCTTTACAGTAATCAGGGGTTCTTCTTCTTCCTCGGGATCCAACGCCTCATAGCCCTCTGCCTCACCCTCCAGGAGAATCTCTAAAAAGGCTTCTTCATTGGCGGGCCTGGGTAGGGTAATGAGTCCCCACTGCTCAAACATCCAGCCGACACACCCCGTTTCCCCCAAATTGCCCTCGTACTTATTGAAGGCCGCCCGAATATCTGCAGCGGTGCGATTACGGTTATCAGTTAAGGCTTCCATGAGAATGGCGACACCGCCCGGCCCGTAGCCCTCATAGCGAATTGCCTCCCAAGCTTCTCCATCGGTGTCCCAGGTGCCTGCCCCCTTAGCGATGGCCCGTTCAATATTGTCCTGGGGAATGCCCGCGGCTTTTGCCTTGCTGATGGCTGTGCGTAATTGGAAGTTTCCCGCGGGATCCGGCAGTCCATGGCGGGCGGCAACGATGATTTCCCGGGATAGTCGGGCGAATACCTTACCTTTTTGGGCATCAACTCGAGCTTTTTGTCGCTTGATATTAGCCCATTTACTATGTCCAGCCATACGGGTGAGGAAAAGAGAGAACGTTTGCAAAAACAGCAGAGCTAGGGGGATGGGGGCGGCGGTTCAGGCTTGACTTCTGGGCTGGGGGATATGACCGGGGTTGGCTCCGGATTGGGGGTCTCAAGGCCTGTTGGGGGAAGCTCCGTTGGGGGGCTGGGGAGAGGCGTTAGGGTGGGTTGGGGACTGGGAACTAGGTCTGGGGGCAGGCTTAAATCTGGATCTACCGGCACTAAATCCTCGGGGCCTGGCTCCAAATCTGGGGAGGGCTCTGGCGTGGCTGGGGTCTCTGGTGGTTGCTCATCGGTTGGCGGTAAGGGCTCTGGCTCATCCCGGCGGGGCAACGGCTCTGGAGTGAGGGGGGGACGGGTTGGTGGAAATTCTTCTTCTTGACGCAAAATAGGGGGTGCGCCCGGAATAACCGGTTGTTGTCTCAGCCAAAATCCCAGCACTGCCCCCAGGCCACTACCCAAAAGTGCCGTCGCCAATAACCACACCCAAGGACTATTCCAGGCGGATTCAGAGGCACTGACACGGGTTGAATGCCCGCCAGAGCGGTGGTCTAAGGCTGGTTTGGTTACGGGAATGACGGGTCGGGTTTGGGGCAAAACAGCAACCGTACTGGTGGTCATGGAGGACACTGCTGAACGTCCCCGGCCTTTCGTGGGTGTAGTGATTAACTCTAACCAGGCCCATACTGATTGTGGTCGATCTCGGGCATCTAAGGCCATTCCCGCCAAGATGGCATCCTCTAACTCCGGGGAAATATCTGACTGAATATCCCGAAGTCGCTCCAGGGGAATCCGATCCCGCAATACTGAGGCCACAGGGGGTTTGGCGGCTAAGAGGGCATATAGGGTGGCGGCTAGGGCATAAATATCGGTGGCGGGGCTCCATTGGTGTTTCGGCAAATATTGCTCAACCGGTGCATACCCTGCTGAGAGCATTCCCGTATTGGTTTCGACTTTGCCAGGGGTATATTCTCGGGCAATGCCAAAGTCAATTAAGACCACTGAATCCGTACCCTGGCGCAACATAATGTTGTCCGGTTTCACATCCCGATGGAGTAATCCATGGTCGTGGACAAGGGAAAGGGCAGAACCAACCTGCTGGATATAGTGAATCGCTTGAGCCGGGGGTAGGGGTTTATTTTTGACCAGGCCCGCCAGGGTTTGCCCCGGAATGTAGTCCATGACGATGAAGGGTAAACCGCCCTCAATGAAGCAATCACTGACCCGGACAATATGGGGATGTTGAAACTTAGCGAGGCGTTGGGCTTCATGGATAAACCGCTGACCAATTTGGGCAATCTGTTGGGGATCGTGTTGGGCGGCGTTGAGGGTTTTCAGGACGATGGTTTGGTCGAGCAGGGTATGTGTTGCTCGGTAGGTCACCCCAAAACCACCCTGACTGAGGAGGGCATCCAGGCGATATTTGCCACCTTGTAGGGCATTACCAAGTGCGAGGGGGGTGACAGTCATACGCAGGAATGATTTAAGGACGGGGCCTGGGGGAAATCGGGAGAAGAGGGGAGCTAGGGGGAGTTAAAGCTGGGGCAGCAGGGGATTGGCTCAATTGTAAAGTAACGAGTTGATAGGCCAAATAGGCGGGTAAGGCGGTCATCATCAGCACAATCACCCCGGAAAACAATGGCATCAAGCTCCAGCGACTTCCATAAAAACTGCGGTAGGGGTCATAGTTATGGATCAGCAGGTCTTTCTGACGAAAGGACATTGGCCGTTTAAACCGCAGTCGTTTATCATCCAATTTTTCCAGAAGAATCCAGCCCCCCTGCGCCTCCTCCTGGCACACCTGTTGTAACGTTTGTGGCTGATGGAATATGTTGTGTTGAGCCCGAAGAATCTTAAACTCCCAGCCAGAGCTTTGATGGGACTGTCCAGAGACTGGGACTGGGGATTTGGGTGAGGTACTGGGCACCTTAACCTGGGTTTGATAATGGCTCAAGTCGTCCTCTTCATCCTGCTGTTGCGCGCCCATATCCGCCAACCAAAACCACCACTGGCTGTTGATTAGTAAAGCTAATCCTACGCTACCACTGAACAGGGTAAGCAGTGTGACCAGACCCGCCTCCTCGATTAATTGCGTTTTTATTTGCAACGATATGCCTATCTTAACGGGCCGCCTAAGCTGGGGTTGACGTGGCCTGGATGGGAAGCTCAGGACAAAGCGCGGTGGTGTTGGGGACATAGGCCTTGAGGAGCAGGTCACCGCCAATGGTTTGCCACTGAACCCGCTCAAGGGTAAGGGCTTCGGTCATGGTTTCCAGGCCCAGATCCCCGAGGGGAGTTGCCGCCGTGCCCCCACCAATCAGCTTCGGTGCAATAAACGCCCAAATTTTTTGAATCATCCCTTCCCGAAGAGCTTGGGTGTTTAAGGTACTGCCGGATTCCCACAGGACGGTATTCAGGCCCCGTTGATAGAGGATATCCATGGCTGTGGTGGGAGTCAGTTGGGGCAGAGTTGCGATTTCAACCCCACAGGTGCGTAAATGCTGGGCAGTGGGATGATCCAGGCTGGCTTCGGTTAAAACTAGGGTTGGGGCAATGTCGGTGTTCCAGAGATGGGCCTGGTGGGGAAGTTGGAGATGGCGAGAAAGAACCACCCGTAAAGGATTCTGACCCCTGGCCTGGTGGCTGGTTAGTTGGGGGTTATCGCAACGTACCGTGTTACCGCCGACAATGACTGCATCGGATTCGCTACGCAATTGATGCACAGTAGCACGAGCCGCGTGACTGGTAATCCAATGGCTGTGGCCGCTCCGACTGGTGATTTTGCCATCTAGGGTCATGGCGTACTTGAGAATCCCAAAGGGACGGCGGTGGCGGATGCGATGGATAAAGCCTTCGTTGAGAGTCTGACAGTCGGCCTCGAGAACCCCCGTAATGACGTTAATGCCAGCCTGACGCAACCGAGCCACCCCTTCACCGGAGACCCGCGGATCCGGATCGATCATGCCGACTACCACGGTTTCGATCCCGGCCTGGATCACGGCTTCCGTACAGGGAGGGGTTCGCCCAAAGTGGTTACAGGGCTCGAGATTGACATAAAGGGTTGCGCCTCGGGCTTCGGCGGCGGCGGCTCGCAGGGCAAAAACTTCAGCATGGGGTTGGCCAGCCTGGGGATGAAACCCTTCTCCAATGATTTTTCCCCCTTTAACAATCACACAACCAACTAAGGGATTCGGGGCGGTGCGTCCTTTGGCCTGGGCTGCAAGTTCTAGACAGCGAGCCATGTAGGGAATGTGGGGGGAAAGGTCGAGGGGCAACTGTTCCACGCTCCAGGCCTGGGGGTAAAGGCAATTAGTTCTATCTTATAGATTTTCGACGGGAGGGCTTGGGCCGAGGTGGGAGAGTGTTCCAGGCCAGGTTATTCCGGCAGTAAGGAGGGGCAGGGATAGCGTGGGGATTCTGTTCGAGGGCCATAGCCTTCATGTCCCCATGACCGATCAAAACAGTGGCCCCCAGTCCGGGAAAAGATCAGCGGCATTCTCCACCTGCTTGGCCTGGCATAGAACCCGTAATCCTCCCAATCCGAGGGGATCAATCAATTGCTGTAACTGGTCGCGTCGCCGGAGTACCTCATGGAGGTTGGCGTTGGTTTGATTGTTGGCCACCAGTCGATCCCCCAACCCTAAGGCCATCAGCCAAGGGGCCTGGTGCGTAAACAGGATAGGCTCTAGTCCTAAGGTTTTCCCTAAAACCTGTAGAGCGGTGAAGTCCACATGGGCCGTCAAGTCTTGAGCCCCGATATGGATGTAGGGATTGGCGTGGTAGCGATGCTGATGGTAGGCCTGGAGGGTACCGTCAATGCGGTGAGGATGGTAGTAGGAGGAAGCAGGATAGCCGTAGTCAATGGTTAAGACAAATCCCTGGGAAAGATGCTGACTGACCTGCCGGAGCCAAGCCAACGCCATGAGATTCACCTCCGTGGTGTAGCCCTCGGGATAGAGATCGGGAGTCAGGGTGATGCCAATTGGGGCAAAGTAGTCTTCCAGGCCTGGGTCAGATAGGTCTCCCAATGTCTCAACCAGTTGATTGGTGGCTGGATCAAGCTGAACATAAACTTCCCATAGCTGACCTTGGCTTAGGCGCAATCGGTGTACCGGTAAGGCATCTACCAATTCGTTTGAGAAAAAACAACCCCGAATCCCACCGGGTAGCTCTGCCCAAGTGCACCAGTGGAGTCTTTTATTCTCGGCCCAGGCCTGGAGGGAGGTTTCCTGCTGTTGTCGGAGTCGCGCTGAGCGTTCGATGATCACGTACTCAAGGGCAGCAAAGAAGTCGGGAAACTGGTCTTGGGCATAGGTGAGAATATCTCGGGCCACCAGTCCTTCCCCTGCCCCCATTTCCACCACCGTAAACTGGCCTGGACAGTCAAGATGCTGCCAAAATTGCTGGAGTTGGGTGGCAATGAGTTCCGCAAAATCAGCACCTAAATAGGCAGAGGTGACGAAATCTCCCGCCAAGCCCAGGGGTGAGTTTTGCCGATTGTAGTAACCATGAATCGGGTGATAGAGCACTAACTCCATGTAGTCCACAAAGGGCAACCGCTGATGGGGCGCCACGGCCAGGGCCTGGTGGAGAAATTCCGGTATCACAACTTAATTCCCTAGACAGTCCCTTAGGCGGCGGGTTGGGCCAGGGATTTGGCGGGTTGGGCTGAGCTTTCCTGGGGAGAGGAGGCCATGTAAGCGGCCAGTTGGGCTGTAATTTCCCCCCGCACCCGTTGACGATAATCAATAAAATGCTCGGCCTGGGCACAGACACTGAGATAACTGACAACTACCTTGGGATACCGCCAGGCCAGACTAAATAGGTTCAGCCAAAACTGCCACCGGGTTTCCCGGACAAGGCCTTGCCGCCAGATCAAAATTAAGAGGGCCCGAATTGCGACCCAATCAATGGTCATTTTTTCCTGGGCTTTGGGTAGCTTGCGGTGGTTGCGTTGGCGGGCGGCTCCCAGAATCAAATAATGGCGATAGGTGCGATTGAGAAAGGTTAGGGGTTCGTACAACTGCCAAAATCCCTCAATGTATTCCTGGGCAATTTCCGTAATCGGTCGTGTTGGCGTAAAGTTCATCAACGTCACTTGGTTACCAGTGCCATCGGGGGAACGTAACCGGCCTTCCCGTTCCAGTCGGTGCCAGAGGGCGGTATCCGGTAGGGCCTGGAGCATACTGAACATGGCGGTGGGAATCGCAGTTTCTTCGACGAACTTTACAACCCTTTGTCCAGCCCCAGTTTTTTCGCCATCAAAGCCAATAATAAATCCGGCCATGACCCGTAACCCGGCCTGGCTAATGGCAAGGACAGATTCCACCAAGGGATCCCGGTTGTTTTGAAACTTTTTCGTCAAGGCGAGACTGTCACTGTCAGGGGTCTCAATCCCCAAAAAGACGGTGCCGAAATTCGCTTCTACCATCAGTTGCATCAACTCTGGATCTTGGGCTAAATCCACTGAAGCCTCTGTCCCGAAGGAAAACGGGTAACGCCGCTCTTCTAGCCAGGGTTTGAGGGCTTTGAGGAGTAACTTGACATTCCGTTTATTGCCAATGAAGTTATCGTCCACAACAAAAATACTTTTCCGCCAACCCAAGTCATACAGACATTGGAGTTCATCCAGCAATTGTTCTGGGGTTTTGGTGCGGGGTTTGCGCCCGTAGAGGACGATAATGTCGCAGAATTCACACTGAAATGGACAGCCGCGGGAAAATTGCACCGACATTTCGGCATAGGCATTCATTTCCAGTAAGTCAAACCGGGGGATTGGGGTTTCGGTCACGTCTGGGCGTTCTCCATTGGCCCGGAAAATCCCTTGGGTTTCCCCGCGTTCTAAGGCTTCAACAAACAGGGGTAGGGTGATTTCCCCCTCATCCAAAATCAGGAAATCGGCTCCAGCGGCCAAACTTTCATCGGGAAGTGCCGTTGCATAGGGGCCACCAACTGCCACCAGTTTTCCCCGTGCCTTAGCTTGGCGAATTTGATCCGCAAAGTCTGCTTTTTGGACAATCATGGCAGACAAAATGACCACATCGGCCCAGGCCCACTCTGTCTCAGTTACGACTCGAACATTCCGATCCACCAATTTGTAGTTCCAGGCCTGGGGGAGAAGGGCCGCCACTGTGATCATCCCTAGGGGGGGGAGTTGGGCCTTGAGGTTAACCAGCTCTAGGGTTTTCTCAAATGACCAAAAGCTTTGGGGGAACTGGGGGTAAATCAGCAAAATGTTCATTTAACAAAAACCAAACCGAGTGGATAATGACGGAGAATAAAAGTTTTTTAAGTAAAAGTACTTATTGCCTGAATCATAACGCTTTTGTCAGAAAACCCTGAATTTCCCCCTTAAAAAGTCCAGGCTCGATGGAGGATGGTGGTGGTGTACATGAAATATATAGTCATGTTACTTAGGAGTAAAACACAAAAGTACCTGAAACCGTTACGGGGAAGACTTGTGATTGTCTCAGTTTTAACAAAAATAACTATCTTGCTTAAGTCGGGAATCGCAACGATCAACGCTAGCTGAGTTCATTCCGCACCTGTTGTGCAAGAGGATCTATGGCTAATCCCTAACAAATTCTCAGGTTTCCCATCCGTAGGCTGCTCCTGGGCGTGTAGGATCTGGGGGTAAGAATTATTGAGGCTAAGCGCAACTCATGGCGGTTACTGCATCATCTCCGGCGACCACTCCAGACTTTTGCCAGGGGATTCAGTACTTTGGTCAAGACTGGCCCAATTGGGAGAGTCACGGGCAAACCCCAGTGCTTCAACCAGCGCAACCCGCCATTGCAGACCTTACAAATCCCGCTGCTGCCTATCAAACTCTTCTCTACGCCGATGCCCTGCGCTACCTAATCCTGCAAATGACCGCCAGTAAAGCCTCTGGACACCCTGGGGGATTTGCCAGCCAGGCCGAGGCCTATGCCGCGTTGGTGATGCTGGGTCACAAAAATATCATTACGGAAGTAGGTCACCACGCCCCTGGATTTTATTCAGCCATGTTTCTGGATCGGTCTCTGGAAGCCATGGGAATTAACACGGTTGAGGATTTACGGGCCCGGTTCCGGGAAAAACATGGTCTGTTGGGGCATTTATCCGGCTATATTCCAGGCATCTTGGCTCCAGCTGGGCCTTTAGGGCAGGGACAACACTTTGCCATGTCTGCGGCCTGGTTACATCGGGATACCCTCTTTCCCTTTACGGTCGGGGATGGGGGCTTGGGTGAACCCTATGTGATGAGTAGCATTGCCCACTTCAACACAGCGTTTCCGACGGTGACGAATTTCTTACCCGTTCTGGTTTGGAATGGTTACAGTCAAGAACATCACTCGATGGTGTCCCTCAAATCTAATGCCGAGATGGTGGCCTACTGGCAGGGGAATGGGTTTAAGAATGTGGTGCTGGTGGATGCCAAAGATTTTGATGACCAGGCCCAGGCTGGGGCGTATGTGGACAGTACAATTTTTTCCTTTAAACAACGGTTAGCCTTCACCCAAGCGGTTCTCCAAGGTGTTGATCAAGCAGCTAAAGCGGCCCTGCATGGGGAATTAACGGTCTTTATCATCAAACAACTCAAAGGGGCGGGGGTTCATGCTTTAGGCTCTAAATCCCATAACCTCTATGGCCACCACACTCTGGAAAACCCCGATATTGTCGCTGCCTTGGAAAAACGGGCGTTATCCCCTGAGGCCTGGGCGTTGGTGCGGACAAATTGTGAACGGGCTGGGGGTGGGCCGGCGGCGAAGGTTGCTGTCACTGAATCGGTGTTAGATTTACCCGACTTGGGAGAATTGCCCTTAGAAGCCTATGGACTCGGTGAAGCCAAAGTTGCTACGACTGCGATGGGGCGGTTAGTTGCGGATGTGGGGCAAAAGGATCACCGTTATCTGGTCACGAATGCGGACGGAAACGAAGCCTCAGGGATTGCCAATATCAACCAGGCCCTGAAAATTATCCACCCGACCACTGATGATCTCTACAACCAGGCCCCCAACGGTCAAGTCTATGAACCCCTGAGTGAAGATGCCTGTGCGGGGTTAGCGGCTGGCCTGGCGTTGATGGGAAGCCGGAGTTTGTGGTGCTCCTATGAGTCCTTTGCGATCAATGGGTTACCGATTTGGCAGACCGTGACGCAAGCCATGGCCGAGTTACGCCGCCCGACTCCTTCAACAGTGACGCTTTATACCGCCGGAGCTTTGGAACAGGGTCGCAATGGCTGGACACACCAACGCCCGGAAATTGAAGCCTATTATGCGGCGATGATGCGCAATGGCAATGTGTTTCCGCTGTTTCCCCCGGATGCCAATAGTGTGCAAGTCTGTTATCGCTGGGCCTTAGGGACGTTTAATAAAGGGATTTCCATCTTTGCTTGTAAAACCCCGCTCCCGATTCGGACAACCTTTGAGCAGACGGAATATGGCCTGGAACATGGGGCGGTCACGCTAAAAGAATCTGGCTCAGGGAAAACCATTGTCTTAGCGGCTTTGGGGGATTTGATTTTAACCCCAGTTTTGGCTGCGGCGGAACAGTTAGAGTCCCAAGGCTATCGGGTGCGGGTAATCTCGATTATTAATCCTCGCCGCTTGTACCGGCCCTCTGACGTGGCCTGGGAGACCTGTTCCGAAGCGGATGGTGAGTTTGCCTCTGATGCTGTGTTTGAAGAACTCTTTGGGGGTGATGCCTTGATTGGAATTACCGGCGGGCCGGGTGCAATGCTAGAGCCTTTGTTACTGCGCTCCACGGTGAAACGGGATATCCTGGCCTGGCAACGAGGGGAAACTACCGCAAGTGCTGGGGAACTATTAGGGTTTAATGGCTTAACGGCTGAGAAGATTACAGATCGGGCAATTTCGATTTTGGGTTAATTGCTTTCAGTGTTTTCAGAATCTGAATATAGTTTAAAGGAGCTAATCTTTTGATTTTCAATTTCTCTAAGTAGGACTTGTTTAATTTCTGACTTACTAACACTTATAGGTGAGTTATCAAATGAAATGTTTGTGATATTTACCTCCATTTCTGCATCGATATTTTTGTGTTTACCATAATCAGGAAAACCAACAGAAAAGATACATTGACCAGTAAGTCCTTTAAAATCAAACTTATATTTAGAGTCAACATTATAAAGACATATAGAATCATGATATCTTGTGTCAGTGAAGAAGAAGGTCTGATGCAAACTACTGCCATTTAGCTTGAGGTCTGCAATTTTTTGTTCCATCCAATCAATACCTGCAGGGAGCGGATTGCTAGCATCTGGAGAAAACTGAACATCAACAATATCAATAAACTCCAGAATTTGAGAACGGGATTCCTTTGTTAATGAAAAAAGATACAGTATTCTCTTTGAATTACAAAATCGTGAGAAAAGAATCTTTTCAACTTTTGCAGAGCTATCGATCAACCCTTTATCTTTAAACAGCTTGACCATACTTGATGCTAGCTTAGAAGCGACTTGTCTAGTTTCATCTGCAGTATGAGTAATAATTATCTTAACTTCATTTGTTTCGCTTATCTTAGATAATTCCAGGCTACCAGAAAATATATTATTGGTTGTAGCCCAATTTTTTGACATATCTTTTCGATCTACAGTAAAGTCTATCCTAACGCGTTCATGATCATTATCCACTGGGATAAACAATGGACTGCCAATGACTTTGAAGTTAGCATATTCTAAATCTAAAATGGAATTGACATCTAGAATATCTGGTATGCTATCGAATAGGGTTTCTTGCGATTCAAATTTTATAGTTTGAGTTATAACTTTTGGATTGTCTTCTTTTGTGCTTTGACATTGTCTTAAGAAGTCAAACTCTTTTGGAGACAATATAGTTGATAGTAGAATTGGTATCGTATTCTCCTTTTCAGTGCTGTGCGTAAATATCCCTCTACTTCTGAGCACTTCTTTTAAATCACCTTTGGTAACAGATGACTGTTGCATGAATCCTCTTAGCATCTCGCCATGAGGCAAAATCTGATCAATATCTTGAGGTTCTTTATTCACGATCAACATTCCTAAAATCTGTTCTAAAACTGGAAACGCGAACATTTTGGATAAAATCTCTATCCCTAAAGCCAGATTTGGCTTCGCTTACCCTGTTTTCGTGATGAAGAGGATCAAAATCAGGAAATAGAATTAGAGTGTCTGTTGCAAAGTCTGATGTGATGTCTGCCGCAAGTCCCATTAACCTCTTTAGATGATCTGTATTAAAATGCTCGGAGACAGCTATAACAATAGCTCTAGTATGGTCTTGACTTTTTATCTTTAGGGGTAAAACTGGTGAATTCACAAATTCTATCGGTAGTATTTTACCTGAGAACTCTCTTGTTAGTGGATTATAATTTTTCCCAGTATTAGGATAGAAAAACTCAATCCGAGAGCCTGGATTATTGAGTGATAGGTGCTTGATGACATCATAAATGAAGCTAACCCGTTTATTGTCCACCAAATAAATTGAACTATAATTGTATTTATCAATATTTCTTACATTTGCAACTTCTTGAATTACATCGATATTATTCTCACTTGAATCTTGATTGCTAAGCCAAAAAAGAACTCCTATTGTCCTTGAAGAATCTATACCTGAAAAATGGCTATTTGAGGATTGACGAACTTCTGAGCGTTGAAAACATTCTATTGTTTGAGCTAAATCTTGAAAGTATTCTTTGAATTTGGTACTTGGGTTTGCGGGGTATAGATTTGCAGTGTATTTCACCGAGATTACTAGGTTATCAACAGTTCTATCTACAAGCTGGGACTCATAGGAAAATAAATAATCTATGCCATGTGTTGATCTTGGATTTGTGCCATTAGAGTGCAATCCGCCTTTCATACAAGGAAGTGCAATACTCCGTTGAGAATCTCCCCAACCTATTAAATCAAGGAATTCTCCAACAACTTGCTCTCCAACTTCTCCAATTCTTCTAGACCACTCTCCCATGTTAATTTCTCTTAAAAGCCGACTTTTGTGTGTAAGGTAACTAGGTGTTAATCTGAAAGATTCTGCTCAAAAAGATTATTGGGGGGTTTAGACAGAATGTCAAGTCTCTACCCAAGACTCAATGGATAGGTATATTTCAAGTACTTCGTGTATAAATAAAAAACAAGGCTTTTGGTGGGCTTAGATATTTCCACAGCTAGTTTTTCAAACCCGATACCGATACTTTATGAACTACGCCTCTCAGGATCAGCTTTGCCACGTTGAGTTCACCGTTACGGAAATATAAAATTACCTATCACGCAAAGCAGTCACAAAGGAAGGATCCCGTTGGACTCATGAATGATTGGCCTGGGCTTTAAACTTTAGGCATAGACTAATTTGCCTTTTGGCTCAGGAATAGTTCTGCCAAGTTCTTGGGCTTTTTCAATCCACTCTTGCATGACAATTTGGGCATTTTGCAGGGCTTCCACATAGGTTTTAGCATCAGCCGCACAACCAGGAAGTTCCGGTACCTCAGCAACAAAACAGTGATCTTCTTCACTCCAATAGATGATCACCTCATATCTAATTATTCTCTTGACCTCCTAGTTTATATTTCAGAATAACTTCACGAACTTGCTTAACTTGGTAAGGTTTTGCCTCACTACCTTTAGGTTGAATACTTATAATTTTTGCAATCCCCCTTGAGAAAACATGATGACTACTACAAAATCGTTTTTGAAATCCCAGAACTGTTTTTGCTACGCTCGCTCATTATCAAAAGTGCTGTGATGACTAGATTTGCTCCTCCAAACCCCTAGATAAACTACTTTATACCAGCTCAAAGCAGTGAATAATTATCACAAAAACTAACCTTAAAGTCTCGGATATTCTAGGATCAAGGTAGCGGTTTGAAAGATATCAGGAGCACGGTTATGTTGAAGTCATTTAAACGAGCCATGCAACAGTTATTTGAGGCCTGTGGCAGTATCTTTTCCCCTTCAAAAGATGATTACCCCGCAGTTGGTACTCAACCCTACACTGGTTCGGCTCCTTCCCGTTAACTTTTTGGGTTAACCCTATTTTGACCCGGCCCATTTTGTTCAATCTCCCAGGTCTATCAGCCCCCCGACCCGGTTAAATCGTCCCCAATTGTTGAAGCTGCCAAAACTCGGAACGTCTCATGTTACCGTGAGCAGTGTGAGTCTCGAAAGAAGTAGGGTGATGATGAAAGCACAGGTGTTTCGGGGGGTCGATCAGTTAAGTTACGAAGACTTACCCCTTCCCGAGTTGGCGGCTGATGAAGTGCTTGTGCAAGTCAAAGTCGTCGGCCTTTGCCAGTCCGATATTAAAAAAATTCGCTATCCCCTATACGAACCGCCCAGGATTTTTGGCCATGAAACCGCTGGGACAATTGCGGCAGTTGGCGAAAATGTTCAACATTGGCAAGTTGGGCAACGGGTGGTTGTGATGCACCATATTCCCTGTATGCGTTGTGACCATTGCCTAAACGAAAACTACTCCATGTGTCATGTCTATAAAACCGTGACGACGACGGCTGGATTTACCCCCAGTGGCGGTGGGTTTTCGGAGTATGTGAAGGTTCCAGGCCACATTGTTGAGAATGGTGGCTTAATTCCAATTCCTGACGATATTAGTTTTGACCAGGCCAGTTTTGTGGAGCCCACCAATTGTTGTTTGAAAGCCGTTAAAAAAGCCGCAATCGCTCCAGGCCAAACGGTCTTAATTACGGGGGCTGGGCCGATTGGACTGATGTTTGTCATGTTGGTCAAGTATTTTGGGGCTAAAGCCATCGCCACGGATTTAATTCCCAGCCGGATTGAAAAGGCAAAAGCCCTAGGTGCCGAGGCGGCCTTTGATGCCCGTGACCCAGATTTAGTCGGTAAAATTCAGGCCTTGACCCGGGGCTTGGGGGTTGATGTGAGCTTGTTGGCTGTCCCCAGTGACAAGGCATTTTTCCAGGCCCTGGATTGTACCCGCCGTGGGGGTAAGATTCTCTTCTTTGCTGAGTTTCCCGATCAAGTGGAAATTCCCCTGAATCCCAATGTGCTGTACCAGCGGGAGATTGATTTAATGGGGAGCTACAGTTCTTCCTATCGCGTCCAGGCCCTGGCTACGGATATTGTTTTTAATCGCCGGATTAATGTGGATGCCTTGATTAGTGATCGCTATCCCCTGGAAAAACTCGATCAAGCCGTTCAGCAGGCTGTGGCTCCGACCCCGGATACCTATAAGATTTTGATTTATCCCCAGGCCCCAGCCTCCTAGGTCAAAATTCCTCGCCGGTGGCAACATTTTTCCGATGTTTATTTCATAGTGTTTGTTAATTGCTTGCTGTTGCGTGGTGCGCCCATGGGTTGGTTCAGACGTTCCGGATTACTCCTGGCCCTTGGCCTAGTGTTAGCGCTGGGACTTTCACAAACGCGGGGCCTGGCAACTGGCAGTGATCAACAGGTCATTTTACCCCCCTTACAAGCCCATCCCTTTCCCCCATCTTTAGCGGCTTGGCGAACAACGGAATTACGTGCCCTTCCCCCAAGCTCTCCTTCCCCCACGACTGAACCACCTGGGGATTATTTTGAGCAAATCCAGCCGACGGAGGTGGGTTATTTAGTCTGGAGTCAATTTCCAATTACGGTTTACATTGATCCACCCAATGTCCCAGAAGCCCAGGCCTGGATGGCAGCGGCCCAACAAGCTGTGGCGGAATGGCAGGCCTATTTACCCCTAGAACTTGTAACCCAAGCAGAAACTGCCGACATCACCATCCAGGCCACCCGCCCCATTGAACGCCCAGGCCAACGGGTGCGCGCCGCCGAAACCAGCTACGAACTCTATATTGACTCGGAAAACCATCTGGCCCACCGCTGCACCGTCATTGTCCGCCCAACCCAAGTCCCAAAATTTGTCCTCGCGACCCTGCGCCATGAATTGGGTCATGCCCTGGGCATCTGGGGCCACAGTCCCGTTGCTACGGATGCCCTATATTTTGCCCAGGTGGCCGAGCCGCCCTTAATCTCTGCGCGGGATGTTCAAACCCTGATTCAGGTCTATCAACAACCAACGCGTTTGGGTTGGCCCCTGCCGGCAAACTCGGCCAAACTTTCGGGATTCCGTTTACAGGTTTTAAAAGACTAGCGCCTGATCCTGTCCGGCCTGGATGCGATGGAGATGGGCATACAGTCCCCCCGCCGCTAACAGGGTTTGATGGTTGCCGATTTCCCGAACGCGCCCCTGATCCAAGACCACAATTTGATCTGCATCCCGCACTGTACTCAAGCGATGGGCAATGATCAACATCGTCCGAGTTCCGGCAATTTTTCCCAGGGCTTTTTGGATGTCCCGCTCAGATTCATAGTCTAGGCTTGAGGTGGCTTCATCAAACACCAACACATCCGGATCCGCCAACAGGGCCCGGGCAATTCCCAGTCGTTGCCGTTGGCCCCCAGATAGGCGCACCCCCCGTTCACCCACCATCGTTGCGTACCCCTGGGGTAACTGTGCGATAAAAGCATCTACTTGGGCAATCTCACAGGCTTGGGCTACGGCTGCGGGACTGGCCTGGGGATTAGCATAGGTGAGGTTCTCAAGAATCGTGCCATTGAAAACATCGACCTCTTGATGAACAATGCCCAATCGCCGCCGATAGTCCCCCACGCCAAAGTGTTGAATATCCTCACCATCCATGAGAATGCGTCCGGCTTGGGGCTGAAAATAACGAAAAAGTAACTTAATCAGGGTGGATTTACCGGAACCGGAACGTCCCACTAGCGCGACAGTGCTACAGCTTGGAATCAGGAGGTCAATGTGCTCTAAAACCGGCCGACCGGGGGCATAGCTAAAACTAACACCTTCAAAATGGACTTTGCCCGTGAATTTCAAAATTCTGGGGGGAGACTGGGTCGTCTGGGACTCTGGACTTTCGGGTAGGTCTAGAAACTCTTGAAACCGGACCATAGAGGCATAACGACGTGCAAAAACTTCCATCAGGGTACTAATGGGACTCAGTTCGGCATAGGCCATGCTGGCAAGGGTGTAAATGGTAATGAAGTGTCCGAGGGAAATACGTCCAGACACGGTGTTTGCCAGGGAAAACCCCAGCACCATAAATAAACAAAACTGGACAATGGAGCTTTGCCCCGTAATCAACCACACGTAGCCCCGGTGAATTCGTTCAATCACAAACAGACGCTCTCGGTCGAGGCGCTGGGCCTGGCGTTGAAGTTCCCGTTGTTCCGTGGCAAAAGCTTTGACGGTTTTGATGTTGGTGATGATTTCTGAGGTGCGGCTTTCTGTGTTTTCAATATAGGCATCTAAAACCGCCTCTCGCCCCATGAGATAGAGCAAGGTTCGTGACGTCAGTGCCAGAACAGCCAAAAAGGAAATTAAAATCCCCAGGGCAATGGGCCACTCCAACCAGGCCAGGACGACGACAATCCCCAGCACCCGCACCACCTTTGGGATTAATTGCCCAGAAATTTCCGGATAGGTCCAGGTGTGATTGGAAAGGCCTTTGGCAATGCGCGAGGCAATCCGACCGGGATTATGTTCGTCGTAAAATTCTAGGGGTAAGTTGAGAATCTTCAATAGGGCCTGGTAAGCATAGTCACGGCGGGCCATGAGGGAAATCCACCAGTGATGCCAGACCCCCAGCCAGGGTTGAATTGGCGCCCGGACAATTGTCGCCAGGCCAATGATGCCCATCAACACCCCCAGGCCAAGAGTTTGAGTCATGGGCCAGCCCGTCAGCGCCGAAAGACCCCCAATTAAGTTCTGAACCGGGGCATCGAGGGGTTGCTGAGACAGGACATTGAGAATCTGCCCAATGGCGTAGGGTACGAGTAAATCAACTAATTCAAAGCCACTGGTGGCTGCAATGCTCAGGATCGCGACCCATCGATAATTGCGGTAGTAGCTGAGGAGATCGCGGAAGGTTGCCATAATGCCGTGGCCTGGACTGCCTTAGCAATTGTAACAAGATTGTAATAGTCATTTCTCTCTGCCAGCCGACACTCAAAAATGCCGCTCCCCAGGAGTGCAAGCCTTTAGGGTTTACTGGAGTTTGCCAGATTCAGGAGAAATGGGACATTATTGCCCTCCCCGCCCAACACGAGAACGTCTGGAACCTGCGCGCCCCCCTCACGCCAGGCCTCAATCGCTTCTTTTTGTAGGACTAATTGTCCCCCCGCCGTTTTCAGAGTTTCCGCCAATAATCGTTGGGCTTCGGCTTTGCCTTGGGCGCGGTTAATCTCGGCCTGGGCCTCTTGTTCAGCTTCTTGAGCAACATAGACCGCGCGTTGAGCCCGCTGTTCAGCAATTTGTTTGTCCTCGACGGCCCGGGAAAACTCTTTGGAAAAACTCAGGTTAACCACACTGGTATCTAAAACAATGATGCTGTACTTGGCCAAGCGCTGACTCAAAGCTAGATCAAAGTCCGTTTTCAGTTCATCCCGCTTAGTAATGGCCTCTTCCGCCGTTCGTCGAGCCGCCGCCACCTTAAAGGATTCCTGGGTTTGGGGGGCAATGATTTTAGCCACAATATTTTCTAAGGTGCCTTGGGTGCGTCGGACTTTGACAACCTCCAAGGGATCTAGGCGGAAATTGATCGCAAAACTGGCGGTTAAATCCTGGAGATCTCGAGTGGCACTTTCGGCTGGGACTTCAAATTTTTGCACCGTGACATCGTAAATATCCACATTGGAGATAAACGGCAATTTCCAATGCACACCCTCCAATAGAGGCTGATCCTGGGCTTTCCCAGCAATGCTCAAGACCCCGGCCTGGCCTGGATTGATAATCACAAAGGAGTTGAGGAGAAGGATCAGCCCAGCAACGAGAACCACCCCGGCAGCAGAGGTTAACCAGTTTTTTAAATCAGGCACAGCGAGCAATTCCTCAGATGGTACTTAAATCAGCCTTTGTTGTGATCTTAACGGACTGACCTTAGGGAGTTTGCAAATGCCCAGGCCCCGACACAAATTCCCCCAACCATTGGGAAGGCGTATCATCTGTAACATTCATCTGTAAATCTAAAAGGGCCGTGGCGAGCTTATCCCGACGGATTGGGCCCCAATTCAGATAGCGGAGAATTTGGCGTAGGGTCTGTTCAATTTCGGCACTGTAAACCGTAAAGTTGTCCTCGGGTAAGGCGGGCAGCCAATCTAAAACCCGTTGTTGACGTGCCCAATGTTTTTGCTTTGAGGAAATAATTCGGTCGTGGCTGTCAATGAGCAGCAGTTGCATCCCAGGAAAGCGCTGTTGTGACCAAGTAATCAGGGCGGCCACATTGGGCTTTTCCACCCGCGTATCCACCATGATCAAAGCAGAACTACCCTCCACCATGGTGTTGAAGTCCTGGAGAATTTGCCGACAGTTCACCTCCCCGGACTCGACGATGACATCAATTTCTTGGGAAATCAGTAAATCGCGCCAGAGATAGCTTTGACTGGTGGGTTCTTGAAGGATGAGGACGATGGGCCGGGTTGAGGCTTTAGCCACTGGAACTGGGGGAATCGTGGTTTGGGCCTGACCAGCTCGAAATTCAAATACGGTTTTGCCAATGGTGACCCGATCCCCAGTTTTGAGCAGCGTTGGAACTGATATTTTGGTGCCATTTAACAAACAGCCATTGCGACTGCCGAGATCGATTAGGTAATAGTCCCCGTTATCCAGTTGTTGAATCAGGGCATGGCGACGGGAAGCCCAACGATCAGAAAGCACCACATGACAATCTTTGCCTCGCCCAAGAGTCCAGGCCTGGCCTTGATCAATTGAGACCGTATAGGAGCCGCCATCACCTTGGATGACCAGTTGGGGAAAGTTATCAGCCACGACAGTTGTGCGCATTAAAACAACACATTAAATCACACTCAAAGGAATAGAGCTGCTTAACCATAGAAGTCAGGACAACAGATTGCCGCCTCTGTCCCGGCCTGGTCAGGATGCAAAGCACATTTCAGCCGATAGTCTCCTGAAAAAAACTGGCACCGACTACAGGGGATTTGGTGCATTCGTCGGGTAATCGCTAAGCCCTCTCGCCAAAACTGCCAAGCATTCCAGGCCAAAAGCCCCAAAAACAGCCATGCCAAAAGCAAGCAAAGTGGCCGTAAGAAGGGCTGAAGGATTTGAAGTTTCTCAAGCAGCCAAGATAGCACGGGCCGAATCCTCACTTTGAACCAAATGGGAGGTAAAAGTAACCCTAGAAAACGGTTGTATCAGATTGGTTAATCATTCTCCTGTTAATAATCCTAACAATTGCCTCCTAAACGAAAACGATTGTGAAGAGATTGCAGCATTTTGTATTAAACGGAATCACAACGGCCAGCAAATTCCCCAAAAGAATCGAGACTCATCAGAGAACTATCCAGGGATTAGTTTCCGGGTTGGCTTTCAGGCATCATGCACTTGTCGGAGTCACACCCCGCGGGGCCTGCTTCCATGGCTGGTTGGGTATAGCGTTGGAGGGCCCCATAAAAGTCCTCAGTCCGCCGCCGAGAAAGGACACCGGCCACCTCAGCTTCATACCGGGCTTTATCCACGGGTTCAAAGGGCAAACGGGGAAAGGTTTGCAAATCATCAAACCGCGCTAACAGGGCCGCAGAAATATAGCCTTGATCTTGCTCAATGGCCTGGTGAATGGCCGCGGCTAAGGGCTCGACTTCCGGCTCCCGCAGTTCAATTGTGGCGGAGGTATTGTGGCGGGTGTAGTGGGTTTGTACCTGCATATAGAAGTCAAACTGGGCCAAGGCAGAAAACTGGGAAATGTCGATTTGATCCGCGCCAGGAACGTCCGCCCAGGCCACAGCTACGGGAATTTCCACCAGCCATTCGGTACACCTTGGATCAAAGGGATCGTTGAGTAAATTCCCAGTTTCATCTTTATCAGATTGGGAGGGAATCACGTTATAGCCATAGTCGTAACAGGCCAGGGCCACCGGATCATTTTTGCGGAAAGTTATCCGGCGAATAAAGCGTTGGGCTTTGGGGGGATGCCAACCAGGAGAAGCACCAGTTAAGAGCGATTTTGTCCCCGCAGGTTGAACAGTAGTACAGCGATTGGGGCGATGTAGGTTATGGCGATCACAGTAATCCCAGACGGTTTGGTGAACAATTTCCCGCCAGCGATTGAGATAGACTGCTTCTTGATCTTTGAAGTCTAAGCCCTGCACCGTATTTGGCCGACCCGCTGCCCACCATTGCAACCACTCCACCCCAAAGGCCTGGGCAAAGAAATCAAAGAGTCCTGTAAAGGATACGCCCACAATCGGATCAATTTCCCGGCTGTAACGATAGCGGGGTTCTTGAAATTGATGGTTGAGCAGAGCCGCAACGGATAAGGCTCCCGCTTTGAAGGCTTTTTCTTGGGATTCTCTATCGTTTGGCGAAATTTGATTGAGATGGATCTCTGCCAAGTTGCAATGGAAATCTGCCCCAATAATTTCACCGCAGTTGTGAGCCACCAGGCCATTGGCATCAAACCGATTGGGCCCAGGGACAGAACAATCATAAACAGGGGCTTCTCCATCGGGAATAACCGCTTCAACCACCACCGCAAACCGTTCCCGATTCAGTTGCCGTTGATACCCACCCAAAAGTTGCTGAAGTTTGGCCTGCTTTGCCGGCTCTTGGAATCCAATCAGGTCTTGGAAACAGGGTAAGTTGTCTTGACTAATCACTAGTTCATGCTGGGCCTGGCAGTGATAAAGACTTGGTTGTCGTTGACTGTCAGGTAAAAGCCGTAAACCTTCTGAGCGCCGATTTTGGTAGATCGTGGCAATAATTCCCAAGCGGGCTAACATTCGCTGCACGGCCTGGAGCGTCTCTAGATTGCTTTGGGCTAAGCGAACACTGACACCCTTAACCTGACTGCCCTGAACACTGCCATCCGCATCAAACAATCCCTGCAAAAAGCCTTGATAAAACTCGTAGCTGGCCTGTTCAATTGCAGAGGTAATCACTTTATGGCCGGGCTTTAAGCCAAATTTTGCTGCCAACTCAGCCAGGCCAGTGGAGTTAATCACCCGATGCCCTAGGGTTTTATGTTTATGGGCCACCTCCGTCCGAGCTTGATAATCCACAGCCGTAGTTAGCAATTGGCGCGCGTGCTGACTCATTTCTAAACGCGACTCTTGCCAAAACCGAAGAATCCCGACATCCTGCCATTGAGTGGTTGCTAAACTGCCATCCCCCAAGAAGCTGCCTAATAACCAACCTTCAGCAGCCGTGCCTTCACCATCCCAAGGTTGTAAGCCCCGATGGTTATGGAGCAAGATGCGATCCCCTGGTTGTAACTCGCCCACTTCGACCCATTCGCTATACTGTTTTTTCTGGGTTTGGGCTGTAACTTTTAAGACTTGGTGATTCGGGGTTAAGCGCAACGAAAAACCAGCTTTAGTTTGCAATTTCACAACAGGCTTGATCCCGGTACAAAAGAATCCTGCCGCTGTGGTGCTGAATAATTCGCCATTGACGTAGGTGCTGTGTTGCTGCCCAATTAAATCCTGAACTTGCCGCGGGCCGTCACCGGTATGAATCCAGGTTTCAGCAGTCACACAGGGGTTTAAACCGTAACGCCCAATTCGATGTTCCAGTTCTTGGGGTGCTTGATCGGGAGCTAAATTTTTGAGGAAGTCTTGAGCTTGCCCTTGATCGTAGGCCTGGATAAATGCTTTTTTCAGTTCTGGTGTTGTCAGTAAATCTGCATTCGCTCGGGCTACCGCTTCCCCTGCCCATTGAATTGCGCCTTCTCCCGAATAATATTGTTGTCGTACCGCCGCAGTGGTTTCTTCTAAATTCGGTTTGCGGTGAAAGACACGGGTATGGTTAGCCATCCGCAAAGAGTCCCGTTCTGGATCAATGCGCCAATTTCCATTTTCGTCCTGTTGCCAGAGGTTTTGTTTCGCCGCTGTAAATTCGGGATCATTGTTCCCTCCCTGACGCATTCCCGCCGAACGCCTCACATTTCCTGCAACTACAACTACAGCCGCTTCATCAATCAGCAAACAGCACTCCACAGAATTCAGCTGCCGGCCCACCGCTTTGTTGAGGATATTGGCACAGCGTTGATACATTTCCGGAAGTTTGACCGGGTTCGCTACACCACCAAAGCCTTTGAGCGATTCCCCAGTGGGGCGAATATCGGAAATATCCACGACAAAATGGACTGATCCCGTAAATTGTGGATCTGTGGAGGTTTCTAAAAGGGTTTGATAGGACTTGACCCAACCTTGGCGACTGTCTCCAACTTTGACATTGACTTGATTGCCGTTAATTTCAACTTGGGTTAGTTCATGGCGCTCGGAAGCTGAAGTTTTGCCAATTTCGCCGATTATTTCAACGGTGATTGGATTGCGAATGGCTGGGAGCTGCATAATATATTTGTCTTCCAAGATTGCCCCGGTACCGCAGCCTTGCATGGCCAAGTCCATCATCAGACCAAAGGCGCGCCAGTCAATGACGTTCGTGCTAGTGCAGTTGTAGCCCCCGGAAAAGTTTTCTGGCTTCTTAACCCAATCTGTACCGCCCACCCAGAGCCAGCGTCCAGAGGTTAAGGCCTTGAGTTCCTGCTGCATTTCGGCAATTAGGCTCATTTCCTCATCGCTGAGGTTCCCCAATTCCTGCAGGCCAGCTAAGGTGCGTTGACAAACCTCTAGCCAGCTTTCCCGGGTCCCGTCCTCATTGCGGCGGCTATAGGTGCGATAAAAAACAGGGTAGGCGGCCGGTGCACTTGCAGGAAATGTACCAGTTAGAGGCCGGGGAAGATTTTGCACCATAGGGGAAATTTGGATTTATGGAAAGATCTATAAATTATACCTTTTCTTACAAGAAGTATATATATCTAGTGGTATCGAGGGCTACAAACCCTACCTGGGCACTATCCCTGGTTTAACCAAGGTTCTAGCCCCAGGCCTGGCCCGGTTGTAGGCGCACACCATTGGCAAAGTCCCAGCCAGATTGTCTTTTTTTTCCAGCGGGTTGAACTTCTTGGACTAAGAGGTAGCCTTGTCCGGTTTGAACGATTGGCCCATAGTTTTTCAGGATCGTGATTGTTGTTCCCGGCCTTGCTCCTGCTGTATCTGTAAAACTTGAAACCCAGGCCTGGAGCGCTTCTGGTAGCTGTGGATAAAGGGCTAGGTCTAGGGGAATTGATTGGGTGATTTTCAGGGGTTGTCCGCTGAGCTGAGTTTGGGCATTGGGATAAAACCCACAAATGCGATGGTGCAGGGCCAGGCCTGGGTGTTGCCAATCCAGCCAATAGTCGGATTTTTTGATCAAGGGAGCATAGGTGGCCTGCTCTGGGTCTTGGGGAGTTGGAGTTAGCTGATTATTCTTCAGTTGCTTTAAGGTTTCCAGCAGAAGCTCTGCCCCCAGGCCCGCCAGTCGTTCCGAAAGGGTTGCCGCATTGTCCCACAAGCTAATTGGAGTTTTGGCCGTCAATAACATGGCCCCTGTATCCATCCCTGCGTCCATCAGCATTGTGGTAATTCCGGTTTCAGTGTCGCCGTTGACGAGGGCCCACTGAATGGGTGCCGCCCCGCGATAGGTTGGCAATAACGAGGCATGATTGTTAATGCACCCGAAGCGAGGAATCTCTAAAATTTCCTGGGATAGGATTTGACCGTAGGCAACCACGACAAATACATCGGCGGCTTGGGCTTTGAGTTCGGTAATCAGGGGGGCATCTAGCTTGATTCGGGCTGGCTGCCAAACGGGAAGATTATGGGTTTGGGCTACTTGTTTAACCGGTGAAGGAATTAAATCTGCACCCCGTCCACGACGCTTATCTGGTTGAGTCACAACCCCAAGGATTTCATGGGCCGAGTTGAGGAGGGCAACCAGCGTGGGCACTGCAAATTCGGGTGTACCAAAAAAGATAATTCGCACAGGCTTGGCCGGTTGAGACAGCTCAAAAATTTTACAACTGCAACTGACCCAAGGCTCCAGGCCGGGTTAATCGTCCTCCAAATCCGGAGCCATCATTCGCCGTAAATGCTCCAGCCCTTTTTTCACTTGCCGCGAGACCGTGACGGCGCTAATCCCCAGAAGTTCAGCGGTTTCTTTTTGGCTGAGGTCATGGAGAAAGACAAATTCTAAAATTTCACAGGTACGAGCTTCCAGTTTTTGTAGGCATTGCTGGAGCCGAATTCGGTCTTCCTGGACCAATTGGAAACTCCGGTAATGCTGATCCGGAAGAACATCTCCTAGACTTGAGGGCTCGTCTAAATCTTCACAAACTGGGGCATCCAAACTCAGGGGCAAACAATTTCGGTTGGCAAACTTAACCTCTTCCCATTCCTCGACGGAAATCTCCAGACCCGCGGCAATTTCCTGGTTTGTGGGTTGCCGATTCAAGGTTTGCCGCAGTTCCCCTGAGAGCCGACTGCCCTGGCGGTAAAGGGTTTGCCAACGGCGCGGTACGCGGATTTGGGTGCTTTTATCACGGAGATAATGTTGAATTTCACCCCGAATGTAGGCCACGGCAAAGGTACTAAAAGCAGTCCCATGGCCTGGATTAAACCGTTCAACCGCCCGAATTAAGCCAAGGGTGCCAATCTGGACTAAATCTTCATAGGTTTCAGAAGAATAGTGAACCCAGCGGTGGGCCTCCTTACGAACCAGGCCCATGTGCAACTGCACTAAGGAGTTTCGATTTTTGGCCGAAGCATCCTTTTGAAAGTCTTGGAGTAGGGCTTGGGTAGCCTGATATACAGAATTGGACGATAGATTTGAGGGCATGGGAACGCTCACAACAGGGACAGGAGGCAAGTCATAGCCAAATACCCAGAATTTGCCATCCTCAGTATCACTTACGCATTGGGATGAAGGTGTGATCTCAACCACAGAGCAGCTTAAAAAATGCTCAAACCCAGGTTAACGACTTCAGAAATCCTCCAGCGGTCTATTTTGAATGTAGGGGGTGTGGCGGCAAATCACAGTAGTCTAGTTGACTTTCTTAACAGCTTCTTAATCTTTATACAAAAAACATTTTACTGATCTTGGCAAATTCCCTCAAGGCAGTGTAATGACCTTTACCCTAGTTCTAAGCTGGTAATCCCATAAATACCCTCAAGATCGATCTGCGGGGCCTGGGGCGTGTACATTCGGCCAGTTTCAAACATTGGCGTCATGCCATGGGCTTCAACTAATTTCACTGCATTGGGGTTGGCAAAGGGAATATCCAGAAAACAGGCCGCTCCTTGAATTTGGCTCACCAGGCCCCGAAAAATGCTCTCGGCCACCTCGTAGTTGCGCGCAAACAATGGCCCAATTCGCCAACCTGTTTCAGCCGGACGAATCGCCCCATAGCCTTGAAGTTGCTCCTGAAAATCAACATGGGCATAGCTGATGGTTTGGGGTTGCTGCAACCAGGCCTGAAGAAAAGACTCACGCTCACCGGGGAAAAACTGCCGATCAAACGCAACTAACTCTGACCAGGCCAAATCTTGAATGGCCCTTAACTGTGGCGCGACCGTAAACTCTTCTGTAAATTGCCCCTGAAATCGGCTGTTCCGATGAGCTAAGCGAAACCCAGACCGTTCGTAATTGTGCTGTTGGGCGACGACCCCATCCAGGCCCAGAATTCGCTCCGGTTGAGATTTTAAATAGGCAATGCCCGCATTCCAGGTTTTTAGACCGTAGCCCTGACCCCGAAAGTCCGGCTTGACAATGTAAAACCCAACAAAACCGTAGCGCTGCCCATAGGCCACTGCTGAGATGCAGGAAATTGGCTCACCGTCCAATTCACCGATGAAAAAACCCTGGGGGTCGGTGTTGTAGAACGTTGTCGGATCCTTCTGGCCTGGGTTCCAGCCTTCCTGAGCTGCCCAACTTACCACAAGATGAATTTCTTCTGGTTGCATTTGCCGAACGGTGAACCCCATACATACCAAGCCTAAGAATCTACCTAAATAATAGGCTGTAATGATTAACGACTATCGGGTACAGCTAGGAATTGCTGCCAGGACAGAACATGGGCACTTTGATGTTCCTAAGGATTTGTTTGGCCCATAAGTCAGGGTTCTGATTCACCTAAAGACCAGTGCCGTTTAGGGTTTGCACCACCATATCAATAAATTTCCCACCCCAAACAATTGAGAGTAGGCCACATGAGATAACCAGCAAGGATGCAAACCCAGCTTGAACAACGCCAAAATCGCTAAATGTTCCATAGGTCAACGGAATGAGCAGCGCTAGCGCACCAACTGTCGCCCCGCCCAGAAAACGATAGATAATGCTTAAGGCTGAAGGTTGGTGGGAATCAGTGTTCTTAGAAGTCATCAGAAATTCCTGCAAGAACTTAAACTATGGGTACGGGCTGTTGAGTATTGCCTGCTTAGGTACAGTATATAGTTCTTTGACTGGGAAGTTGTGGGCAAACGATCACCAACGACTCAAACCAAAACATCACAATATTATCCGGTTCAATGATTTGTGATGCAGCAATGGTACTCGGATTAAATCACAACAATCGTTTTACTACTTCCCATTATTTATTTTCTTTTACTTAGTTGCTTTAATGACTGCTCAAGATAACCAAAGAGCAAAGAGTTGGCGAAATGCAATTTTAGGCATGGGACATTATCGCTCAGTGTTTGCTCTTACATTATTTTCAATGCTGATCTCGGTAATAATCAATTCTGTAATAATGACAGTATTTTGGTGGGAAGGGATAGATGTACTCCTCAAATCACTGCTGGTTGCCGCCATCATTCCCGGAATCGTTGCGCCTTTAGCGACTAACTTCGTTGTCAAACTTCTATTTGAGCTAGAGGATATACAAACCCAACTGTTAGAAATGGTTAACCGGGATCCCTTAACGAAGGTGTACAGTCGCCGCTATCTTTTGGATTGCCTTGAAACTGAGTCAGCGAGAACCATGCGCTCAAATGAGCAAATGTCGTTGTTGATACTTGATGTTGACAATTTTAAGTCAATTAATGATTGCTATGGGCATGGAAATGGAGATATTGTCCTACAAAAGATTGCTCAGGTTTGTGAATCCACCCTGCGCCCCTATGACGTCATTGCACGTTTTGGTGGTGAAGAGTTTGTTGTACTTCTGCCAAACACCCCAATAACAGAAGCGTGCACTGTTGCTGAACGTATTCGAGAGAATGTGGCTGTTACGACTATTGAACTAACCTCTGGAGAATCTATCCGTAGCACGATTAGTATTGGTGTTAGCTCGTTTATCCCGCCAGACCCAAAGTGCCTCAACCTATTGTCCCGCGCAGATAAAGGACTGTATAAAGCTAAAAATAACGGTCGAAATCAGTGGACAATTGCAGACTAACTTTATCGTATCGGTATAACAGTGAAGCTCAGCGGCGGCAGATAACCTTGGCATCTTCACCCATACCTCTGTTATGTTCGTTACAGAGCAACGTTAGTCTGCTGTATGCACAGTAAACTGATCCTCGACTAAATAACTCTAACCTTTGTATTGGAAATAAATGAATATTGCAAGCATCGACTAAAGTCAATATTCACTGTCTGGATTGAACTGGTCATCCAGCAAGATTTTTTCAGGCAAAGAAACAGGAAGGACTTTCTCAATATAGTAAAGGTAGGCTCTCCATTGTATGGAAATAACAGCTATCAAGAAAGCGAAAAAAGAAAATAGATCAACTAAATTGAATCTTTTACTTAAACCAATTATAGATACAAGTAAGCAAGATATACAAATCTCTCCCCATGTATGAAGCTTAATAAGCTTCTTTTTTCGTGAATTCAAATCTTTGGACAGATCTTTAACAAGGATAAGATCTAGAGCCTGATTTCCTGTCAATTTTGCACGAATTTTTCTGGTCAAGCGTCTAATATACTCCTTCAAGTCTCTAATCTTCGAAAATGCTTGAAAGAAGTCACTTTTCAGTCTTGAATAAATAGGACTAATGGTCAATGTCAAAAGAATTGAGAATAGTATCTGAAAGACTGTTATGTTAGTCCAAAGTTTACTATCAAAGTTGAAAAAATCTTTTGTATCAATAGAGCCTATTTCAAGCCATATACTTCCAAGATAGCTTGTATTTGTTGCCAGTCCTAAAACCCAAACAAATCCTAAGCATATAATAATCTTATGAATATCTATTGAAGATACTAAGTCCTCAATGTACTTCTCTTTTATGAATTTAATTAAATCATCCATTGTCCTGGAGTATATCTAGAAAGTATATGTCACCAGCTTTTGGATCAAATGCTCCGTACTCAATTAGAGGACAGCCGATTATCTTCACAGGCTCTTTAGAACCTAAAAAGGGGCTTGCTTTGAAAAAACTTTTCTCGTTAACAAAATGTATATTTGCATCCTTCTTGGAAAAAACATTATGTATTCTTCCCTTCATATTTCCATGATCCAATGATGTAATCTTGGCAAGATAAATGACTGGTTCACCAATTACTTTTTCAGATACTATTGAGTGAAAGTTTTCGCTAACTCGTTTATTAAACGTAAAAGTTTCAGTTCTATCTCCAGTTAGCTCAAACTCAACTATACTATCATCACTAACGTTTGCCGACCGTATTACAGACGCGATTTGATCAAATTCTTTAACAATTGATCGATCTCCATATTTTCGAGTCACTTGTTCTGGAGGATTATTGAGTAAAAGCTCATATTCTGCTGGTGTGAGGATAGAGGCTCTAATCTGCTGCTTTCTCGTCTCTATTTGCTCAGAAAAGTTAGTGGTTTGTCGATCTCCCCCCTCCATTGCTCTATCAATGGCTGGTCTAAGCGCAGTAGAAATACGATTTATAATTCCTTTGCCAATAGGAGTGTTTGCAAAAAAATCAAGGATGTATCCACCTTCCTGGGAAACTCCTGTAACAAATCGAGTTTCTTGGTAGTCTTCTGAATGTAACCTTGCATTCTTCCAGACAGCACCATACTTAAGATCCAAATATGCTCTGTCAACTGCTGATTGCAAATGTGACAGGCTTTTTCCAAGGAATCTCATTGAAATCGTATGTCCTGATGCAATCTCTCCAGCAAAATGGATTCTAATTCTGCTCATGCGCCAATTGTTTCGAAGGGATACCCAGTTTGTTTATCTTGTGCTTTCTTTAGGAATATACCAAGAATAATTGCAAATTGAGAACTTGACTGAATTTGCTTAACTCTTACTTACTAAAGCTAATTGACCTTGAATATCTAATAAACAGCCTTTAAGTTACCGCTCCCACTGAAGGGGAAAGCAGGCTAACTAGTGTATGCGCAGCAAAAAGCCAGATAACACCCTGTACAGCATACTTATCATGAATTTACTTGAAACTCCCTCAATTTTTCTGATAATTTAATATTTTTTGGAATAATCATCCATATGGCTTCTTTGTTGTGCTCATGTAAATAACTTCCAGCCACGAAGCCCCAAGACCCCCTAGGCAGTCATTCTCTACGAATCAAACATGAAACCTATCAACATAGAGAATTTCTATGCCCATTTACTTAAGATTTGGCAGAAATGACTAAAACCCTTGCTTACTCAACCTCAGGAGATTTCAAGGTATGGCACTGGGCTTGATTTCGCAGGAGATGATCGCACAACACCAAGGCAACCATCGCTTCCACCATCGGGACGGCTCTGGGCAACACACAGGGATCATGACGACCTTTTGCTGCTAGAACCTTAGACTCCCCGGCCTGGTTGACGGTATTTTGCGGTTTACCAATGGTTGCTGTCGGTTTAAAGGCCACCCGCATCAAAATATTTTCTCCATTAGAAATACCCCCTTGCACCCCCCCAGAGCGATTAGTGACCGTGCGAATTTGCCCTTGGTCATCCGTATAAAACTCATCATTATGCTCCAGGCCTGTGAGGAGAGTTCCAGCAAATCCTGAGCCAATCTCAAAGCCTTTGGTTGCGGGCAGAGACATAACTGCTTTGGCTAAGTCGGCTTCTAACTTGTCAAAGACTGGTTCACCCAGGCCCCGCGGTACCTGACGCGCCACACATTCAATTACCCCACCGACAGAGTTAGCTTGCCGCCGAATTTCATCAATCAGGGCAATCATCTTTTCGGCTGCAACGGGATCGGGACAACGGAGAATATTGCTTTCAACTTGCTCAAGCGTCACCGTTTCTGGATCAATTTGGGCTTCTAGCTCCTTGATCCGACACACATAGGCTAAGACTTCTACCCCAGCGACCTGTTTCAGGATTTTTTTGGCGATTGCCCCCGCCGCCACCCGACCAATGGTTTCCCGCGCTGAAGACCGGCCACCCCCCTGCCAATTGCGAATCCCATATTTTGCGTCATAGGTAGCATCTGCATGGGAAGGGCGATACACCTTGGCCATTTCGGCATAGTCTTCGGGCCGTGTGTCTTTATTTCTGACCAGGATTGTGATTGGCGTTCCTAAGGTTTGCCCCTGAAACACACCGGACAAAATTTCACAGGTATCGGTTTCTTGACGAGGTGTCGTAATCCGACTCTGGCCTGGGCGGCGACGATCTAACTCGAATTGAATATCGGCCACATCCAAGGCTAATTTTGGGGGACAGCCATCAATGACCACGCCCACCCCGCCCCCGTGGGATTCGCCAAAGGTGGTGATCCGAAATAAATGTCCAAAGGTGTTGCCCATGATCGCTGAAGAACCCGCTGTGACTAACCGACTGCCATAAGTTGCTTTTCTAGCTTCTCAGATTGAGGGATAATGCTTAACAGGTTCTGCCCAATCTGGGTTTTTCACCCATCCCCTTGGATACCGCTGGTTTTATTGCTACCGAAATTTAGGAGATTAATGGAGATATAGATATGTCTATTTTGTTTCAACTGGCTTTAGCTGCATTAGTCATTTTGTCCTTTGTCATGGTGGTGGGGGTGCCGGTAGCCTATGCCTCGCCACAGGATTGGGATCGCTCGAAGCAATTACTGTTTTTAGGCTCCGGGGCCTGGGTGGTCTTAGTCATTTTGGTCGGTGTTCTTAACTTTTTGGTGGTTTAAGAATTAATGGCTGTTTTTGAGGGGACATTTCATCAACTGACTGGCTCTCGCTTTGCCATCGTGATTGCCCGCTTTAACGATCTGATCAGTGCCAAGCTTTTGGAAGGTTGCCAAGATTGCCTCCGACGCCATGGTATTGATCCGGATCCCCAGGGGCCTCAGGTGGATTATATTTGGGTGCCGGGAAGCTTTGAAGTGCCCCTTGTGGCTGCCCAAACCGCCGCGAGTCGTCGCTATGCCGCTGTGATTTGTCTCGGGGCCGTGATTCGTGGCCAAACCCCCCACTTTGACTATGTGGCCGCTGAAGTGACGAAAGGTATTGCCACCGCAAGTATGCAGACTGGTATCCCAATTATCTATGGGATTTTGACCGCGGATACGATGCAACAGGCCTTGGAGCGGGCCGGAATTAAGAGTAATAAAGGTTGGGATTATGCCCTCAATGCCCTGGAGATGGCCAGCTTGATGCAGCAGTTACAACAAGGGTTTTCTGGTTCTGCCCCGAATCTGCCTCCGAATCGTGATCATGCCCCAATCTTGCCATCGAGTTAAGAAGATTTTGGAGTTTCTTGTTCAGCAAAATGACTAGCGGTTTCAGTTAATCTAAAGCCCAACGAGGTGGTGAATGCCAGGCCATGAGTTGATCCCTATGTGGCAAGCCCTCTTAAATGAATTCAGCCAAACTCTGATTAGCTCCCAGGCCAGGACGTTAACCCCAGAGAATTCTGCATCTCAATGGCTTGGGAATTCGGGCGCTACAGAAGCGGAAATTAGGGCAGCAGAAACACGACTGGGCGTTCAATTTCCCCCATCCTATCGAGCATTTCTCGAAGTATCTAATGGTTGGCCGCGTTCAGATTGGACGGAAATGCAGCTTTGGTCAACAACAGAAATTAATTGGTTTTCACAGCAAAATCAAGGTTGGATAGAGGCTTGGCGTCCCTATGAAGAAAAACGGCCGACAATTACAGATGACGAATATTTTGTTTATGGTGCAGCTCAAGATTGTGTGAATTTAAGACGAGAATATTTGCAAACTGCCTTAGAAATTAGCAGTGACAGTGGGGATGGGGATATTTTTCTATTGATTCCTGATGTCATTTTCCCAGATGGAGAATGGGAGGCTTGGCACTTTGGCAATAAACTTCCGGGTGCATATCGGTATCAGTCTTTTTATAATCTGATGCAAGAAGTGGTTGCGCAAGGTTGTTTCATCCGCTGAACCAGGCCAAGTCTGCTTCACAACTAGCCAATCCCTGATGATTTAACAATCAAGAAAATTCGATTACCCGGATACACAGACTAAACTATCTACTCGCAAGACCGATTCCAGCTTTCAAGGTCACGATATGATTCAATTTTTCTGACGGTGTGTGGATTAGTTAGATTCCGGTTAGGATGTTTGCAATTAAGGTTAGTTAAATCTTAAATTTATGGTCGGAGTATTATACTCATAACTAACATTTAGGGTCAGTAAAGTGACGATAGGGGCTGGGAAAGACTGTAAATCCCTTATTTTATCTGATTTGATTGGGAATACTGAGTATGTCTAAAATGCTTTCTCCACATAGGTTACAGGTTTATAGAGATGTCTAATGAACTCCTGAAGTTTTTAATCAGCGGAATCTAAGTTTGTAATTTACGGGGCCTGGTTTGTGGGCGTGGGTTCTTCTGGAGGACTAAGTTCACCCAGGCGGCCGATGGATAGGGGTGTTTTTGGAAAATCCGCTTGGGTGAGTTTTTTAATCAACTGGACTGAGGCAAAGTTGTTATCTAACTGGGGAATGCCGTCATTATTCAAACGAACTGGAATCACCTTGCCGCCAACAAATTTACCTGTGGCATCCAACTCAGCTTCGAGAATCAGGGATTTACCCAAATTTCCGGCGGTGGCGAAGGTTTTATACCCAAGAAAATTCCCCAGGGAATAGGCAATTAAGCGACCATTATAAAGTTCTAAAGCCCGCGGCACATGGGGGCCGTGACCTAGAATTAAATCTGCCCCAGCATCCACCATGGCTCGGGAAAATTGGACGATATTGCCGCGGTTTTCGCCATAAAAGTATTCCACTTGATTCCGAGTGCGTACTGCATCCGACCCTTCTGCCCCAGCATGGAAGGAAATCACCACCACATCGGCATTTTGGCTGGCCCGTTTCACCAGAGCTTGCCCACCTTTAATATCCTGCACCATGTTCTGTCCGTGGTAAGTGGCAAACCCAATCCAGGCCGTGGTGATTCCGTTGGCGTTAATGTAAATGATTTGGTCTTTGTCCCCGACTGCCTTCATCCCCGCTTTTTCGATGCTGGCCATGGTTTCCCGAAAGCCTTTTTCGTTGAAATCGTAGCTGTGGTTATTGGCAATGTTGAGAATATTAAAGCCCGCGGCCTGGAAGATTTTGGCGTACTCCGGTGGTGAGCGAAAGGCAAAAACCAGGCCGCGACTCGTATCTTTAAATGGGTGCGGATGATTGGTGAGGGTACTTTCATAGTTGCCAAAGAGAATGTCGGCTCCCTGGAGGTAGGGCTTGATTTTAGCTAGGAGACTTTGGGGATCTGGAGGCTTACGCACCGATGGATAATTTGTTCCTGGTACCATGTCCCCGACCGCTTTAATCCGGATCGTTTGTTGCACCGGAATTGGGGCTGTTTCTGGCGTCGGTGAGTCACTGGTGGATGGAATGGAGGGATTTGGACTGGTCGTGGCCTGGTTTTCAGGGCTTGCATTGAGATCAAACGTTGCCCAATTGGGTAAGTCCGCCAGTCCTCCCGGGACAACATTTTGCACATACCAAACCCAGGCCAGGACAAGGGAGGTGCCCAAGCCCAACAGGAGTAGCCCAGGACGAGAGCGTCGAAGAACCGGAGAAGCTGGCTCGGGGACTAGGGGTAAATGGGCGGAGGTTAAGGGGGGGGATGGGGCAGTTGCGGCAATGGTTGGGGCCTGGGGGGGTGTACTCGCAGGTCGTGGTGCCGAAGTTGGGGCTTGAATGGCGGCTAAAGCAGGGGGTTGGGCCGTGACCGCTGGGGTAATTCCTGAAGTATCTCGGGGATGATTGGGGAGGGTTGCCTTTAATTCCAGGGTACGGGTCCATTCCGGCCATTCATCCCCTAGGAGTCGCCCGTGGAGGCGCACATTTAAAATTCCATCGGGGTCAAGCTTCTGAAGCCCTTTGAGAATATATTGCAAGCAGGATTCTTGGGGCAAGGACTTAGCCGCCTCCAGCATGATTTGCAAGCAACTGCCTCGGCGCCGAGCTAACACATGAATTCCCCGAGGATGTAGGCTGCGGTTAATGAGTGTGGCAATGGCAGTGGGTTCACCTTGACGGGCATCTTGCCAAATTTCTGCGAGGGTTGCCTGCATGGGGTTGTCCTACGGGGCCTGGGAATCAAAAAAGCAATCAATCTCTCAAAAGTTATGTTAACGAGATCAAATTTTCTTGTCGCGATAGAAGTGACAGTGCTTAAATTGGAGCAAATTGGGCATCAGACTTTAGAATTGTCAATGACGTTTGCCGTTCGGGGTAATCTATGACATCGCTACTGGACGTTCCCAATCAAGAGCGACGGGAGGAAACCGCTTCGGATCGAATTTTACGGAAGCGTCTACACCTGATTGAAACGGTCTTAGCGGAAGTCCTGACGGCGGAGTCTGGGCAAGAACTGGTGCAACTTCTCCGGCAACTTGGGGCTTTATCCTCGGAAGAAGGGCGCGTGGAAGCAGACATCCAGGCCGACTGTTTAAAAGTGATTGAATCCTTGGAACTGAATCAGGCCATTCGTGCAGCCCGTGCATTCAACATTTATTTTCAATTAATCAACATTATCGAGCAGCACTACGAGCAAGAGCAAAACCGCCAGCGCACCGTGGTTGAGACCTCCCCCATGCGGGCCCTAAGTTCCGATCATTTATCCGGGGTCAGTGGTGAGTCCTTTCCAGTCCAGAGTAGTTCTGCCGATGTCCGCAGCGGCCCCAGTGAACGCCTTGAGCATAGTCTTTATGAAATTGTCCCCCAGGCCCAGCCCCAGGGTAAGCTCTCTTGGCTTTTTCCCCGGCTTAAAGCTCTGAATGTTCCACCTCAGCACATCCAACGACTCATTGATCAACTGGACATTAAGCTGGTTTTCACGGCCCACCCCACAGAGATTGTTCGGCAAACGATTCGGGATAAGCAGCGGCGGGTGGCGCGGATTTTAGAGCAACTAGATCAACTGGAGATGGTGGGGGCTATTGTTACAACCGATGCGGAAGAACTCACAGCTCAACTGACGGAAGAAATTCGCCTTTGGTGGCGGACTGATGAACTGCACCAATTTAAGCCAGAGGTTCTTGATGAGGTGGAATACAGCCTGCACTACTTTAAAGAGGTCTTGTTTGATGCCATTCCCCAACTCTATCGTCGCTTTGCCAAAACCCTGCACCAAACCTTTCCGCAACTGAAACCACCCCGCTATAACTTCTGTAAATTTGGCTCCTGGGTGGGCTCGGATCGGGATGGAAACCCATCGGTCTTACCGGAAGTAACCTGGCAGACTGCTTGCTACCAACGAAATTTGGTTCTCGAAAAATATATTGCTTCGATTGAGCGATTAACGAATCTCCTGAGCTTGTCGCTGCATTGGTGCGATGTCTTGCCGGAACTCCTAGAATCCCTAGAGCAGGATCAACAACAACTGCCGGACATTTACCAACAACATTCGGTGCGGTTTCGCCAAGAACCCTATCGTCTGAAATTGGCCTATGTGCTCAAGCGGCTACAAAATACCCGTCAACGGAATCAACAAATCCAGGCCAACTGTGCCCCTTCCGCCGCCGCTGATGCCCTCAATAATGGTCAGTTCTATGCCACGGGTGCCGATTTCTTAGCGGAACTGAATCTCATTCAACGGAATCTCTCCGCCACGGGCCTGGATTGCCGGGAATTGGATGATCTGATCTGCCAGGTGGAGATTTTTGGCTTTAATTTAGCAATTTTGGATATTCGCCAAGAAAGCACCTGCCACGCCGATACCATCGCTGAAATTACGGAATACCTCCAAGTTCTCCCCTGTGGTTACACTGAGCTTTCGGAGTCGGAACGAACCCATTGGTTAGCCACGGAACTCTCCACCCGCCGCCCCCTGATTCCCTCAGAATTACCCTTTACTGAGCGGACAAAGGAGATTATCGAAACCCTGCGGATGGTGAAGCGACTGCAACAGGAGTTTGGCCCGGACATCTGCACCACCTACATCATTTCCATGAGCCACGAAGCCAGTGATTTACTGGAGGTGTTGCTCTTAGCCAAAGAAGCGGGGTTATACGATCCGGCCACGGGTAAAAGTACGCTCCATGTGGTACCCCTGTTTGAAACCGTAGAGGATTTAAAGCACGCCCCCCATGTTTTAACCCAACTGTTTGAACTGCCCTTCTATAAACCCTATCTCGGCAGTAATGATTGTCCAGGCCTCCAGGAAGTGATGTTGGGCTATTCCGACAGTAATAAGGATTCTGGGTTCCTCAGTAGTAATTGGGAGATTTACAAGGCCCAACAGTCTCTGCAAAAAACCGCCGAATCCTACGGCTTCCAACTGCGGATTTTCCACGGTCGGGGGGGGTCAGTGGGCCGGGGGGGTGGCCCAGCCTATGCGGCAATTTTGGCTCAACCGGGTCAGACGATTAACGGTCGCATCAAGATTACAGAACAGGGAGAAGTTCTGGCCTCCAAATATTCACTGCCGGATTTAGCCCTCTATAACTTGGAAACCATCACCACCGCTGTGATCCAGGCCAGCCTCTTGCGGACGAGCATTGACGAGATTGAACCTTGGCACGAAATTATGGAGGAGTTGGCCAGTCGCTCCCGCCAGTGTTACCGGAATTTGATATATGAGCGACCGGAATTTATTGACTTTTTCCATCAAGTCACTCCCATTGAAGAAATTAGCCAACTGCAAATCAGTTCTCGGCCGACTCGACGCGGCGGTAAGAAAAATTTAGCGAGTCTCCGGGCCATTCCCTGGGTCTTTAGTTGGACACAATCCCGATTTCTCCTCCCGGCCTGGTATGGAGTTGGGACGGCAATTAAGGAATTCATTGACGAAAAACCGGCCGAGCATCTTTCCCTGTTGCGCTATTTCTACTACAAATGGCCCTTTTTCCGGATGGTGATTTCCAAAGCCGAGATGACTCTAGCCAAGGTGGATTTAGAGATTGCCCACCATTACGTTGAAGAGTTGAGTCAACCCCAGGATCGAGGAACCTTTGAAGCCCTCTTTGCCCAGATTGCTGAGGAATATCATCGCACCTCGGAATTAATTTTGACGATTACTGGGCATCAACGTTTACTGGATGGGGATTTACCCCTGCAACGCTCGGTGCATTTACGCAACAGCACGATTGTCCCCTTGGGCGTTTTACAAGTCTCCCTGCTTAAACGACTACGGCAACACAACAGCACTACCACTTCTGGGGCCATTTTGCGGTCACGGTATAGTCGCAGTGAATTACTCCGTGGGGCGTTGTTGACGATTAATGGGATTGCGGCGGGGATGCGAAATACCGGTTGATGCGGGTTCCAGTTACTGGGGTTAAATCCAGCTATGGCTAGGGGCCTGGCGGGACTTGGTAACTGCACCAATCGCTCCAACTCCCGGCGTAGAGTTTGGCCCCAGGCCGGCCAGCTATTTCTAACCCTAATAAATTCACACAGGCCGTGACCCCAGAACCGCAGTACACTACAACGTCCGCTGTTTGTCCGAGGGATTGCCAATGGGCCTGGAGTTCCGTAAGAGATTTGAGTCGGCCCTCAGTGGTGGTGATTTCTTGCCAGGGATAATTAACTGCGCCCGGAATATGGCCCGCAATGGGATCAATTGGTTCAAACTCGCCTCGGTAACGGCCTGGTTCACGAGAATCAATCAGGATTTTGTTGGGAGTAGCGGGCCAATCTTTCACGGCTTCATAGTCCACGATCCAATTGGCCTGGGGTCGGGGTCGAAATGTTCCGGGCTGGCCTGGGGGAATTTCAGCTGTAATCGGGAGCCCAGCTTGTTTGTAGGCTTGATATCCCCCATCTAAAACTGCAACCTGTTCATGGCCCAACCAACGCAATAACCACCACAATCGAGCCGCAAAGGCCTGGCGGGAATCATCATAGACCACAACAAAGGAATTCGAGGTAATGCCCAACTGGTTGAGTTTCGTGGCCAATGTTTCCGGATCAGGTAAAGGATGTCGGCCGCCATGTTGTTGGACTGGACTGGATAAATCCCGATTGAGATGTAAATAATAGGCCCCAGGAATATGATCTTGCTGATATTGAGTCTCTCCCAGGCCTGTATCCGCCAAGGAAAAGCGACAATCCACGATGACCAGGCCGGGTGTGCCTAAATGCTCCCTTAACCAATGCACAGAAACCGCAGCAGATGTTGGCCAATTCATAGGACAGTTCAAATCATGGGACTGCTCAACAGAAAACCCTCAAGCCGTTGTGGAATTGCTCTGTTTCGGATATGCAGCGTTAGCCATAACCGTTAATCCCGCCAATAATAACCAGCCGAGCGCATTGATCACAACCTGATAGTAGGTCACATCCAGCAGACCATAGGCAACGGTACCCAAAAATCCCAAACCTATGCCCAACTGCCAACCCCGGTTGTGATTGCCTGCTTCCCAACTGCCTGCCGCTAGACTGGGCCAGACCAACCCAAAAATTAACCCACTGAAGCCCAAGGCAAAGGGAATCCCGCTTTCTACCGCCAGAGTTAACCAGTAATTGTGTAAATGGGCTAAATCCGGATAATTGGGACTAATGGCTAGGGGTGGATAAATTTCCTTAAAGTTTCCCAGGCCCCACCCCCACACCGGCCGTTCCTGCATGAGTTGCCAACCCAAAGGCCAGAGGCGAAACCGAGGATCCTGGGTAATTTCTGGCCGACCTGCCACATTGCCTAAGCCGCCGATCACTGCCACCAGCCCCGCCACAGCAAACAAGAGGATCAAGCCCAAAAATCGCCGTTGCCAAATGATCCCTAAACAGACCAGTTGCAAAAATAGAACGCCCCAACCTGTCCGGGAAGCCGTTGATATCAGAGCGCAAACATTCAACCCCAGGCCCAGGTAGATCATGGCCGGATGGATTCTAAAGATACCAACAGGAGTCGGATAGGGGAGCGGTTTAATCGCAGATTGCCAGGCCAGGCCAAGACCCAAGCCAATCGTCACCACCAAGTAACAGGCCAAAAAATTCGGATGCCCAAACCACAACGCCACCCGATCTTGATACAGACTCAAGGTTGCCCCGATCCCACCCCAGTCCCCATAGTTTGGCCAGCCCCAGTGCAGGTTCGCGTTTTTGAGTACCCATTCGCTAATGGCCAGAAGACTTAAGGGGAACGACCCAAAAACTAAATCCTGGAGTAAGGTTGGCAAAATCTCGGAGTGTTTCTGGAGAACAACCTGAACCCCTAAGAAGAAAAAGAAAAACGGGAGAAAATGCACCAACTGCAAAAATGCTTCACCTCGATTCACCGCCAGACTAGAACTAATGATCAGCCAAATGCTCAGTCCCAAGAAAACCAGGCCCAGCCCCCCCACCCGCCCCCGACAGTGCCACCACCCCTGCACCGCCACGATCAAAAATCCCAGCAGACTCACTAGGCTCAGGTAGGGTAAGAGTAAACAACTCCAACGCAAAATTCGCAATGTTTCAGTCTCCCCTAAAAAAACTTCAGCATTATGAATTTCCCGGCGGAATAAACGACTGAAGTTCCTGAATTAAAGCCGGGATTTCAGTTTGAACAACATTCCACACGATATGCAAATTGAGATCATCATATTGGTGAACTAACCGATTCCGCATCCCCTTCATTTCTCTCCAGGAGACGTTGGGCAATGACGACCGAGTTCGATCCGAAAGGCGTTTTGCTGCCTCAGCCATAACCAACAATCGTCGAATCACCGCATCCTGAAGCTGTGAGATTACGGAGAAATTCATCCTTAGTCACACCAGATGTCTAGCTCAGAATTAGCTCAGCCGATTGCCAGATATCCAGCAGAAATTCCGCATCCCGTTGCATAGATTACCTGTGCTGAAGAAAGAATTTCATGACGACGTAAGTAGTTCTGACTCATCTCAATCCCTTCACGGGTAATTAAGTCCACCTCCCGCGCAAACATGGCTTTGAGTTCAGATTCCATTTCATCTAAGGTACAAAAGGTGGGGGATGCTTCAGGAGTAGATTTCACCATCACATCAATATCACTTTCGGGGCCAAAGTTTGGAGTCAGTACCGAGCCAAAAAGGGCAAATTCAGCAACCAGCCACTTTTGACAAAAATCAGTAATGGCTGTCATCGGTAGCTCAACGGCTGGGACGTTCATTTGTCAATCCACTCCCAATTTCTTAATCATCCCAAGTTGAAATTGCCCAATCCACCTCAGAATACTTTGATAGTATCCCAAGCAACCCCATCGCTTTCCCAGTTAGGCAGAAATGAACGGACATAAGCATGACTCAGGCCAATGAACCCAATCAAATTAATCTCTTTTCCCGTAAGCAACTCCAAGATGTTAGAGGTACCTACCAAGTTCAGCCAGGCCTGGGGTTAACTGTCGCGCAAATCATGGCCTGGCAAACCAAAATTCATCAGTACCAACAAAGCCTAAGGAACCAGGCCCCGCCCAGCCAAATCTCTCTTTTTGCCGCCCCTGAACCACCAACAGCCTCCCTCAACCCAGAGCCAGACACCTTGGTTCAAACTTTAAATCCCTTTCAACTCCGGCAACAAAACACTGAATTTTGGCGCTGGCAACCGATTACCCCTGGCCAACCTGCTCTTTATTTTGTCATTGACTACCAATGGCCCCTGCTGCTCTATGTCGGCGAAACCTTGAATGATCAACAACGCTGGCAAGGAGAACATGGCTGCAAACACTATCTGCAAAACTATGTCTCGGCATTACGGGCGGCCCAGCTAGCGGTTTCAGTGGGAATTGGCTTTTGGCCTGGGGCTGCCTCAGATCGTAAAGCCCGACAAGCCCAAGAGCGCGTCCTAATTCTGCACTGGCGATCCCCGTTTAACAAGGAAAACTGGAGCTATTGGCAAACCCCCTTTATTAGCTGAGGTGAGACTCCAAGCAGTTCTGCCTCCAAAACAGTTTTTAAAACACGGATTGCCCTACTTAAAACTCATTGGTTGCCAGGCCCCAATGGGAACAAAGGCCGCCCAATAATAGGGTCGATGGCGAACATCCTCAGTTTTGAGAAAATCTAACTGGGCCTGGCGGAGGGCATCACTGCGACCTTCTCCCCGTTGAAGCCGTTGATAGTAGTTGATCATTAACTCCTTCGTGGCCACATCGTTCACATACCACAGACTCGTGAGTTGGGTTTCTGCGCCCGCTAAGGTAAAGGCTCGCCGGAGTCCGTAAACGCCCTCCCCAGTGGCCACATCCCCCAGGCCCGTTTGACAGGCAGAAAGCACTACTAATTGGGTTCCCCGTAGATCCAGGCCCGACACCTCCAAGGCGGTTAGAACCCCATCCTCTGAGCCACTTTTGCGAAGATTAAACCCGGCCAAGGCCAAACCCGAGCGCAGAAGGGGATTACCGCTGAAGTCCTGGCTATTGTCGCTGAGCAAAATTGAACCCCGTTGATCTCTACCCGCGGCCTGGGACGTATTTCTGAGGAAAAAACCATGGGTAGCCAAGTGCAGGAGTTGGGGACGGGACAGTTGCTTAAGTTGATTTTCAGTGGCTGCATCTCCCGTAAAAACCTTGGCAGCGGGTAACAGAGCTTGAATGGCCGTGGCTTCAGGGGCGGTAGCAGCCAGGGGGCCAAAGGAAAGCTGAGCCAGATCCGTCGCCACTTGATTTGCCCCGCGCTGGGCCAAATAGACCGCTCCAGGTTGAGTTTGCCCGGGTTGATCGTATTGAGGATTGGCAAAAATTAAGGGGGGATTGGCCGCTGATGTATCCGGCTGCCGTAACAAATCCCGCCCAGAGGTGAGGTAGGTGATTTTATAGGTTTCCAGCAGGTACCGGGCCTGGTCATCCATAAGGGCCGCAAAGGGAATCAGGTTGAATTCACCATCGGGAGCAATCAAAAGGTGTTGGGTATTGCCCAGCTTGGCCCGAATTGGTGCAAAGATTAAGGCTTCTGTTTGCTGCGCAACCGCTTTAGTTTGCTGGAGGGGGATAAAGTCCTGGGGGTTGGCGATGGCCTGGCGAAAAGCGAGGAGTTGACCGTCAATTTTGGCCGCACTCCCCAGATCAACCCACTGCACCTCGCCACGGGGCAAGAGAATATAGGCCGCATAGCGGGGTTCCGCCAAATAGCCCGTTAAGGGATCAAAGCGGTTGAACTCTACAAATTCGATCAAGGCGGCATCGGCTGGCAGTTTCTTTTGCACCGCCGCAATGGTTACCGGCTGAGTTTGTTCCTGGAAGGTGGCGCTTCGACTGCTGAGTTGTCCTTCCAATTGTTCAGCCTGAAGGCGTAGGGATTGCAACTGGCCTGGGGTGCGTTCAGGACTGTCGGGGGCAAAGGTCAAGGCGGCCATTTGACTGCGAATTTCACTGAGTTGATCCAACAGAGCCAAGTCCCCCTGGGACAAACTTCGCCGTAAATTCAAACTGGCATTACTGAGGACATCCAACACCCGTCCTTTTCGGCGCAAAATCGTCGTCAATGCCAGGGCCGCAGCTTCCTTGGATTGAGGCATACCCAGGAGATGGTAGCTAAGAACGCGACTGGTGGAACCACTGAAGGTACTCAGGTAATTGCGCTTATAGCTTTCGGAGCCAACGTTTAAGTTTCGGGTCAAATTTTGCTCTTCAATGGCCACCGCCCGTTCCAAATAGGGGAGGCCGCCGTTAAGGTTGTTATTCGCCCAGAGGAGTGAGGCAATGTTATTCAAACTGAGGGACACATCCGGGTGCTCTGGCCCCATGGCCGTCTCAATAATATTCAGACTGCGCTGGTAAAGCGGGAGGGCATCGGTATATTTTTTCTGAACGTAATAAAGATAGGCCAAGTTATTCAGGGTAATGCCCAGACTGGGATGGTTTGGCCCAAGAACCTTCTCTCGAATGGCTAAACTGCGCTGATAGTAGGGCAAGGCCAGGTCATAGCGCTCCAAAAGCTCGGCCAGGAATCCCAAATTATTCAGGCTTTGGGCCACATCTGGATGATCTTGGCCAAGGGCCCGCTCACGAACCTCCAGGCCCCGGAGACCAAAATTCACGGCCCGCTCGTAATCATTTAGTTGTTGAAACAGTAAAGATAGGTTATTCAAGCTCTGGCCAACGAGGGCATGGTTGGGGCCATAAGCTTTTTCGCGAATTGCCAGGGCGCGCTCATAGAGGGGCAGGGCGGCTTCGTAGTTCCCTTGACTTTGGTAAACATGGGCCAAGTTGTTGAGGCGGGTACCCATGTAGGGGTGTTCTGGGCCTAAGACCTTTTCCGTAATTGCTAAGCTTTGTTGGTACAGGGGCAAAGCACGGGCGTAGTCTCCCTGGGCCTGGTAGAGATAAGCCAGATTATTCAGGCTGGTGGCGGTTTGGGCATTATCCAGGCCAAGAAACTTCTGGCGTAGGGCTAAACCCCGCTCGGTCAAGGGCAACGCTGCGGTGAAGTTTCCCTGATCCATGTATAGCAACGCTAAGTTGGTCAAAACCTCGGCAATATCCAGATGTTCTTGACCGTAGGCTTTTTCATACAGGGCCAGGCTTTTTAGGTAGAGGGGTAAGGCCGCGGCGTAGTTGCCCTGGGAATGATGTAGGAAGGCAATGTTGTTTAATCCAAGGGCAGCATTGGGGCTCTCAGGGCCTGAAATTTTCTCGGTAATGACTTGGCTGCGTTGAAACAACTCTAGGGCCGCCGGAAAATTTCCCTGTTCTTGATGGAGGGTTGCCAGGTTGTTCAGGGTCAGGCCATATCCCGAAGACTCGGTATCCTGGTTGGTTTCGTGGAGCTTTAAGGCCCGTTGATAGAATTCGATGGCCCGCTCGTAATTGCCTTCCTGTTGCGCCACATAGCCCAAGTTGTTGTAGCTTGTGGATAACGCCAGGGAATTGGGGCCATAACTTTTCTGCCAGAGGTCTAGAGCCTGTTGGTAGTACTTAACCGCCTCGGTGAAGTTTCCCTGCATGTGGTACACATAACCAATGTTGTTCAGGCTTTGGGCAACAAAGGGACTATCGGGACCTAATCTAGCCAGCCGCAACTGTAGAATTTTCCGATGGATATCCAGGGCCTGGGCGAATTCTCCTTTGCGGGCCAACTCTACGGCGGACTCATTCAGCCGAGTTGCTTCCTCTAGGTCTGGGTCAGAGGCCGGGGCAACTGTCGGTTCCGCAGTCACCGTATCTTTGGGAGAAACCGCCGGATTTTTAAGCACTCCCTGGCCTAGAACCCCATTGGCCAGCACCAGACTCGACAGGAGCGGAACAAAAGCTAGGGGAAATATCCGGTAAGAGCCACGATGGGGCTGATGATTTAAGTGCATGGTCTGACCTCAGTTTTCCCAATGCTCCAGTTTAGGATGCTGCTCCACCTCAATTTTAGGCAAGGCTGAAAACCTTGGGCTTAAAGGTAACAACCCTGGAGCCGGGAGACTGAAAAATTTTGATAAGATCAGAAAACCACTTTGATTGGCTCCATGCGTCAAACCTCTGATCTCCACGTTGTTGAAACTCGGCCCTTGTTATCACCCGCTACAATTCTTTCTCAACTCCCCACCAATCCCACCATTACTGGCCTGGTGGCTGACACTCGGGATCGGATTCGGGCCATTCTCAGAGGCCGAGATCAGCGGCTGTTGGTCGTGGTTGGCCCCTGCTCCATCCATGATGTTCGGGCCGCCTATGAGTATGGACAAAAACTCCAGCCCCTACGCACAGAACTGGCCGACTCCTTAGAAATTGTGATGCGGGTCTATTTTGAGAAGCCGCGCACCTCTGTGGGTTGGAAAGGGCTGATTAACGATCCCCACTTGGATGACAGCTACGACATCAACACTGGCCTGCAACTGGCCCGGAAGCTACTGCTAGATTTAGCTGAAATCGGTATGCCCGCCGCCACGGAATTGTTGGATCCCATCATTCCCCAGTACATTGCGGATCTGGTGGCCTGGACAGCCATTGGGGCTCGCACCACCGAAAGTCAAACCCACCGTCAAATGGCCTCGGGCCTTTCAATGCCTGTGGGGTTCAAAAATGGTACGGATGGTCACCTCGATTCCGCCATCAATGCAATGCTCGCTGCCCAGCAAACCCACCATTTTTTGGGAATTAATGCCCAAGGCCTGGCCAGCATCGTCACCACCACCGGCAATCCCGACAGCCATTTAGTTCTCCGCGGTGGCAAAGACGGCCCCAATTACTCCAGCGACCACATCGCCATGGCCGCCACTCTTCTCCAACACAAGGGCCTGCCCCAACGGATTATGGTCGACTGTAGCCATGCCAATGCCGCCAAAGATCACAACAAACAAATCGATGTTTTAGGCAATATCGCCAGCCAACTCCAACGGGGGAATCGCCACATTCTGGGTGTGATGATTGAAAGCCATTTGGTCGCCGGCCGCCAAGCTATTCCTGGAGATTTGCGGCAACTCACCTATGGGCAAAGCATTACCGATGCCTGTGTTGATTTTCCCACTACCGTGGAGATGCTCCAAACCCTTGCTCAGTCTGTGCGGTCTCAAACCCTAGTTGTGCGGTAAGGAATGCGGCCTTGGCAACAACTGCGGCATAATCCCCTCGCTAAAGTTGGGGCCGTTGTTCTCCTGCTTTTGTACCTGCTGGCGATGGCTGCGGATTTTGTTGCGCCCTACGATCCCTATGCCAGCCAAGCCGAGGGTGCCCTCTTACCCCCTACTCAAATCTATTGGCGGGATTCCGCCGGGCAGTTCATCGGTCCCCATGTCTATCCCACCACTCTTGGCCCCGTCAGTTTAGAAACAGGGGAGCGCCCCTTAAACGTTGACCGTAATCAACCCTCCCCGTTACGTCTATTTGTTCAGGGCTTTGACTATCGGTTTTTACAAATCAGTCTGCCTCTCCCCACCCGCTGGGCATGGCCAGAGTTAGAGATTCAGCCGCGGGTGGTTTTTCCTGGTTTCCCGAGTCGATTACATCTGTTTGGGACGGCGGGGCCTGGGACGATAAATCTGCTGGGCACCGATGAACAAGCCCGAGATCAATTCAGTCGCCTATGGTTTGGGGCCCGGATTAGCCTCAGCATCGGCCTGGTGGGTGTGGCTGTGGCCTTTCCCCTAGGGATGTTGGTGGGGGGGATTTCCGGCTATTTTGGTGGCTGGTGGGATGCTGGAATGATGCGGATTGTGGAAGTGCTGATGACGATTCCCACTATTTATTTATTAGTGGCCCTGGCTGCTGTGTTGCCCGCCGGTTTGAGCAGTGCTGAGCGGTTTTTGCTGATTGTTTTGATTACGTCCTTTGTGAGTTGGGCAGGCCTGGCGCGGGTGATTCGCGGGCAAGTGCTCTCATTAAAATCCCAAACCTACATCCAGGCCACAGTTGCCATGGGGGGGCGTTCCCTTTACATTATCGTCCGGCATATTTTGCCCCAAACAGCTACCTATGTGATTATTGCAGCCACTCTGTCTATTCCCAACTTTATTGTGGCGGAATCGGTCTTAAGCCTGATCGGCCTGGGGATTCAGCAGCCAGATCCCTCCTGGGGAAATATGTTATCGCTGGCTACCAATGCCTCGATTCTGATTCTCCAGCCCTGGTTGATCTGGCCCCCAGCTATGCTGATTGTCCTAACGGTGCTCTCGTTTAATGTGCTCGGAGACGTATTACGGGATGCTCTTGATCCGAAAAACATCAACCCCAGCTCCTAAACAGTAGTCCCAATGGATTCCATGCAGGAGCGGGCAGAAACTTCAAAAAACGTAACGTATCATACGAAGTCCCTGGGACTTTTAGGCTAGGCTATTGTTACAACGAGGATACCCTCACGAGGCACCACCGGAAAAATTATGATGGAACCCCTACTCACCATTACCCCAGACGCCTCGGATTCATCGCAGGTCTGGACTTCCCTGAAGCGGGCAATTGCTCAAAGTTCAGGATTTAAGCGCTGGTTGCAGGAAACCCATTTACGCTCCTTGAAGGATACAGATTTAGATAGCCAAGTTTCTGCCTATTTGCGTCAAACCCTGGAAACTTTAGCTTACTAACTGTGGCCATGGTAACGGCGTTGATCCAGCCCTTAGCGTTCCCGAATCCGCCTTTACTTGATCCTCAGGGTTGGCTAGTTCTTCTTCACGGTTGGGGGGCAAATGCCCAGGATTTACTCTCCCTAGCCCCGATCCTGCACCTCGAAAATTGGCAGGTTTATTGCCTAGAGGCTCCTTGGCCCCACCCGCAAATTCCCGCTGGCAAGATGTGGTACAACCTTGAGGACTTGGTTACGAAACCCGGACTCAGGGAAAGCCGAAACGCCCTTTTGCACTGGTTGACAACTGCTGATCTGGATTTACGCCGAGCTGTTTTGGCCGGATTTTCCCAAGGTGGGGCGATGACCTTAGAGGTGGGCCTGGGGTTAAACTGTCGCGGCCTGGTCGTTTGGAGTGGTTATTTACACTCTGGCCTATCTTTAACATCACCCGCTCCCCCAACTTTGATGATTCACGGCCAGCAGGATGCAGTGGTTCCGGTGGGGATTGCCCAGGCCAGTGTCCATGAACTCAAAGGTGCGGGGATTTCGGTGGCCTATCACGAGCTAAATATGGGCCATGAAATTAATGCCGAGGCTTTGACGCTGGCTCGCAACTTTATCTTGACGGGAAGTTCACTCTAAGTCCTAGAAATTAAGAAACTACCTGGGTGAAATATCTGGAAATCCAAAAACTTAGCCCAGGCCTAGAGGGGACAAAGCTGGCAATCTTTACACAAACTGAGTTCTGTGCCTTGGGCATTCCAATAAACTTCATCAAAAATTTCATAGAGGATAAATAGGCCGCGCCCAGTTTCGGCCGTTGTCTCCGGCAATAACTCATCCACCACAACGGAATGGGAACAGGGGGGATCAAAGCCTTCACCTTGATCTGTAATCACCCAGTGGATTTGGTCTTCTGTAATGGAGTAGCGGACAAGAACAACTTTTTGGGGGTTTAGCTCGTTCCCGTGTTTAGCAGCATTGACCAAGGCTTCTTGGAGCCCTAGGCGAACTTCCTCACGGATGGTTTCTGGGACATGGATCAGCAGTCTTTCGAGGACAGGTTGAAGGAAGAGGGTGGAGGGAAAACTAAGGGTACTCCATTGGGGAGCTTGAACCGAATACATTACAGCAGTCATTTGCGAACGACCTTTGAACGATGGAGCTTTATCCACACAATCGGAGACCGGCTGGCCAAGGGGGATTCAAGGGAGTGTTCGCGAGGCGCAAAAGTGGGAGTAAGGTAGCCAACCATATCTCAGATCATAACAAGCCCTAGGAGTAACCACAAGACGCTCAAAATTCCAGGGGGGAAAACCGACTCTGGTAGAGTTTGACAATTTCCGCAGTAACTTCAGCAATACTAAGGTGATCCGTGAGTAGCTCAATGGCATCGGGAGCGGGACGAAAGGGGGCATAGGCTCGATGTTGGTCAGTGTAATCCCGTTGGCTAATCTCGGCCTGAAGTGCTTCAAGGGTGATCTCGCTAGTGCCCAGGCCCTGAAGTTCTTGCCACCGCCGCCGCGCCCGTTCTTCCACTGAGGCAGTCAAAAAAATCTTCAAACCGGCCTGGGGAAACACATGGGTGCCAATATCCCGTCCTTCTGCGGCTACACCCCCGTAGCGGCCAAGGCTTTGCTGTTGCTCCACAAGGATTTTCCGAACTGCAGGTTGGGCGGCGACTTGGGAAACAAACTGAGTGACGGCGGGGGTGCGAATGGCCTGGGTGACATCTTGATCATTGACAAGAACTTGGGGCGGTAGATTGGGGTCTGGGTTTGGCGCAAATGTAATCTGACATTGACTCACGGCTTCTGCCACAGCAATCCCATCAGCCAGATCAACCTGGGTTTGTTTGAGCCACCACGTCACCGCCCGGTACATGGCTCCGGTATCAAGGTATAGCAACCCCAGTGCTTGGGCCGCCTGACGTGTCACGGTGGATTTACCGGCCCCGGCTGGCCCATCAATGGCTAAAATTGGCGGTCGGGCATCCAATAAACAATTATCAATTAAGCGAGTTGTTCCTATTTTCACCGCAACCATAATCCGGGCCTGGGGGTCAATGGTGTTAATCGGGGCCAGGGATTCCGGAGCCACTAAATCCACATAGTCAATGGCCATGTCCGGCGTGGAGCTCAAAGGGATTCTGACCGCATCCAAAAGCCGTTCCCTCTCGCGGATCCCTTGTCGAAATAGGTGCTGGGCCTGGGATAGGGCGGCATAAATGCTAGTGGCGGTTGTGTATTCTGCTGGGGATAGATACTGATTGCGGGAACTCAGGGCCAGCCCAGAGGTTTCTCGGACAATTGGTACGGCAACAATGCGGATCGGCAAATTTAAGTCATGGACGAGGCGACGAATAATTACCAATTGCTGGGCATCTTTTTCGCCAAAGTAAGCACGCTGGGGTTGCACGAGATTAAATAATTTGAGCACAACCGTAGCCACTCCCTGAAAATGCCCAGGACGACTTCGGCCACAGAGCACAGTGGTTAATTCTGGGGGTGGGGTAACCAAAGTTTGGTTCTGTTCCGATGCGGGATAAAGCTCTGCAACGCTGGGGGCAAAAACCACATCCACACCCGCTTGCTGGCACAGGTCGCAATCCTGCTCCAAATTGCGGGGATAACGGGCAAGATCTTCCTGAGGACTGAACTGGAGGGGATTGACAAAAATTGAGGTGATGACAATTTCACACTCTTGCCGGGCCTGGTGAATTAGGGCTAAATGTCCCGCGTGTAGGGCTCCCATCGTTGGGACAAGTCCAATCTGCTGAGGGCCTGAAGAGTTGTGTTCCCGAATTGAATGTAAAAAAGTTGCCAGGCCCGCCCGGGTTTTGAGTAACCGCATTAAGAGAAAAGTGTCCGTTTTGTCCGGTGTGATGTTGTCCTTGGGTAGAATAGCCTAATTCCGGCTCTAGTAGATGGACCGGTCGGAGTGAATATACCTAGGGTGGCAGGACAGCCAGGATCATTGGAGTGAAGCAACGGTGGCATCGGCAAATATTGGCAGCTTTTTTCGCTGTAGTTGGCCTGGGGGCTTTAGCACTGGTGGTTTATTCCCAGGCCGAGGAACCGTCAGCCATGCCGCCCCCGTTGGAATCAGCACCCATACATCCGCACCAGGCCGAAACTGAGCCAAGTCCTGAATCTGTATCACCCCCAGTGCCCCCACCTGTCAATTTCAACTACACCGCTGTTGATGAATTTGGCCATAACCGTTTTACCATTGACAGTCGGAAAATTTTCCAGGCCCAGGCCCTACCCAACCTGACCATTCGCACTGCACCGTCAAAGCTGCTCAGGGTTCTACGAAATACTCGCCACTATTTTGAGGTCTATGGCCCCAGTGATCCAGTGAGTCAACGGGAAGGAATTCTCGCCGCCCATGGGGTTACCCGTGAAGATGTGCTCAGAACCCTGGACTTTATGATTGCCACCTTAACGGAAGACATCAGCAATAAACGCCCAATTCGCTTGCAAAATAGTCGCTTTATTAACGAGAATTTTCGGGTAATTGCTTGGCGTCCCCATAACCCCCGAGACCCTCAACAAACCCAGCAACTCAGGCTAACCAAATACGCGGTATTCACCCATCGCGGTAGCCGACACCGAACTGCCACCCAAAACGTTGCCCTCTATGCTCTGCCAGACAATGCCAACGAGGATTTCTTTTACCGCAACTACACGAAGCAGGAAGTTCTCAGTGGCATTTACGAACCAGGGGGAAAAGAAGCTAATCGCGGCGTTAAACCTCTGGCCTATCTAACTCGGGCCGCCTTTGAGGATGCCTTAATGCAGGGAACAATCTTAATTCAGTTTCCCGATGGTAGTGAAAGCTTTTTTAATGTGGATCGCAATAACAACATTGCCTTTGTTCGCGGGGTTGATCCCTATCAACAAAAACGCTATTGGTATTTCCGAGAAGTCCAGGCCATCAAGGGCTATGGTAGTGAGATTACCAACAAAATTGATATTGAGCCGGAAGTGACCTTTGCGGGGGATGTCCACAACATTGGCCTGGGGCGGGTTGTCATGTTGGAAGACCGGGCGGGTGGAGGACACAAATTACGGTTGGGGGTGATTGCCGATACTGGTGGGGCCTTTATTCCCAATCTCTATCAGTTGGACTTTCTGGCCGGAGTCTTTCCCACGCGTCAAGCCTATCAACGGGTTGCGAACCAACTCCCAGAATACGTTAAGGCTTATATTCTGATCAAAAAGTAAGCGAGTAAACTTCTCTAGGTGGGATTGATCTGGTCGAGGACTTGGCGGATGGTTTTATAAATTTTCTCCAGTTCCAACTCGGATACACAGTAGGGAGGGAGCAAATAGACTGTGTTGCCCAAGGGGCGCATTAACAAGCCGGCCCGTAAAAACTCTCGCCGCAACCAGGCCCCGATGCCATCAAAATAGCCCCCCCTGTCCCCTGTCCTCACATCGAAGGCCATAATCGTCCCACAAAAGCGTAAATTCTGAACTCGCTTGCAGTCTGTTAGGTATGTCTGGGCAAAGTAGCGATGTTGAGCCTCCAGGCCCTGATAGCTGCTGGGATTCGCTTCTAGGAGTTCTAGGGAAGCAACCCCGGTGGCACAGGCGAGGGGATTTCCAGTGTAGGAATGGCTGTGGAAGAAGGCTTGGGATAACTCATCTCCCCAAAAGGCCTGGTAGAGTTTTTCCGTGGTGATGGTCACAGCTAGGGGTAGGTAACCGCCAGAAATTCCTTTAGAAAGGCAGAGTAAGTCCGGCTGGGTCTTAGACTTGAGGCAAGCAAACAGTTCTCCAGTGCGCCCAAACCCGGTCATCACCTCGTCATAGATCAGCAGGACATCCTGGGCCTGGGAGAGTGCTTGGAGCTTCTGTAAAAATTCGGGCCGACACATCCGCATTCCCCCGGCTCCCTGGACTAGTGGTTCGATAAAAATTCCACAGTAGTAGTTGGGTTTGGCCGTTAAATACTGTTCTAACTGAGCCAGGGTTGCCTGTTCTTTAGCTTCAAGGTCTGGGTCGGCCTCAAAGGTTGCCGGAAAGTCCACCACCTCCAGTTGTGGTAACAGCGGTTGAAAAGGCTGCCACCAGGGAGAACTTTGCCCCATGGCCATGGCCCCCAAGGTATCCCCGTGATAGCCCCCGCGAAATCCCAGAAAACCTGTGCGGTTTTGCCCCAACCGTTGCCAGTATTGATAGGCCATTTTCAGGGCAACTTCCACCGCTGTTGAGCCATTATCGGAAAAAAAGACGCGGGTCAAGGAGGGGGGTAAGTGGGCCAGGAGCTTACGGGCTAAGGTTTCGGCGGGGGTGTGGGTAAAACCGGTAAAAATCACTTGCTCCAATTGCTGGGCCTGGGTGGCTAGGGCAGCGGTTAACCTGGGATGACTGTGGCCATGGATCGTTACCCACCAACTGGAAATGCAATCTAACACAACCCGACCGTCCGCTAAGTGCAATTCCAGGCCCTGACCTTTTTCCACCAATAGGGGCAGTTCGGCGGTTTTCATTTGGGTAAAGGGTCGCCAAATCGGGGATTGAGTTAAATCTGAAGCGAAAAATTCGGCCATGGAATTATGGGGACAATGGGAACTCTGGGGAGCAAGGAAACCTTAAGCAACCCAGCATAAGGATTTTTTGTTGATATCCAACTCAGACAGGGGGATTCCTGCCAATATCCTCTGATTTTTGGGCGCGTTCCGACGACTTCAACATTTCTTTAGAAACTCCCCAACCCTGGATGCAGTCCTAATCTTTTACCTCCAGTAACTAAGGGGAGGTTGCGGTAACTGACTTGAACCGGGCCAAGTTTCCATCGAAAGTAGTCCACAGTGACCGATTTGGTGATGATGGTTTATGGTCAGTGCTCCTCCAAAAACAAATTTAGATGCTACCTTTGCCGAACTTAAACCGGGAATTAAGGCCCCAGTCCAACAAACACTCTTAACGCCGCGGTTCTACACTACTGATTTCGATAAGGTGGCCAATCTTGATTTATCGCAACAAACGGTCGAATTGGAATCGGTGATTGCGGAACTGCGGGCAGACTACAATCGGCATCATTTTGTCCGAAATGAGGATTTTAATCGGGATTGGGAGCACATCAGTGGTGAAACTCGTAGGGCTTTTATTGAGTTTTTAGAGCGATCCATCACCTCCGAGTTTTCAGGGTTTTTACTATTTAAAGAACTCTCCCGCAAACTCAAAGGTCGCAATCCCCTTTTGGCTGAAGCTTTTAACCTGTTGGCCCGTGATGAAGCCCGTCATGCCGGATTTTTGAACAAAGCGATGGCAGATTTTGGCTTGTCCCTAGATTTGGGCTACTTAACCAAGCATCGGACGTACACATTTTTCCCGCCGGAGTGGGTGATTTACACGGTCTATCTCTCGGAAAAAATTGGCTATTGGCGGTACATTCTTGTCTATCGGCATTTAGAACAACATCCAGAACACGAAATTTATCCGCTATTTCAGTATTTTGAGAGTTGGTGTCAGGATGAAAATCGCCACGGGGACTTCTTTAAGGCATTGCTCCGTTCGCAACCACAACTCTGGCAAACCTGGCAGGCACGACTCTGGGCTCGATTTTTCCTCTTGACGGTCTTTGTTACCCATACCTTAACGGTGCTGGAACGGGCCGATTTTTATGAGTCCATTGGCATTGATCCCCACGACTATAACAAGCAGGTGATTGCTAACACCAATAAAACCTCTGAACGGGCCTTTCCCAGTGTCTTGAATACCGAGCATCCTGAGTTTTTTACCCGCTTGGAAACCTGCGCCCAGGCCAATGCCAAACTTACAGAAATTAATGCTAACAAACAGCCTAAATTCATCAAGTTCTTCCAAAAGCTGCCTTGGATGACAGTCATTCTCTGGCAAATGCTGCGGTTATTTCTGATGAAGCCTGTAGATACCGAAGCGATGCGGGGCCTGGTTTATTAGCGGTTAAGTGCCATGGTTAAGTTCAATTCAGCTCACTTTTTTGTGACTTGGTTTCAATTTATTTTAAGTAAAGAGGATTTTGTCATGAGTGAACCGTTATCCACTGCCCTCCGTCACGGAACCCAACAGGCCCACACCCTGGCTGAAAATACAGCCTTTATGAAGTGCTTTATTAAGGGGATTGTTGAACAGGAACCGTTGCGGAAATTATTTGCTGATTTTTACTTCATCTATGGGGAACTAGAAGCCGCGTTTTCTCACCAGGCCAGTCATCCCATCCTCTCCCAACTCAATTTTCCCGAACTCAACCGGACTGATGCCTTGGCCCGAGATTTAGAGTTTTACTTTGGCCCGGCCTGGAAAGGAATGATTCAACTCACACCCGCTGGAAAAATCTATTGTGACCGGATTAAGTTGCTAGCAGAAACCCAACCGGAATTACTAATTGCCCATGCCTATGTCCGCTATATGGGGGATTTGTCTGGTGGTCAGGGCTTGAAGGGAATTATTCGCTCGGCCTTGGGATTAACGGATCAACGGGGTACAGAGTTTTACGAATTTAATGCCATGCCCACGATCGAAGCCAAACGGGCGTTTAAAGAGCGGTATCGCCAGGCCCTGGATTCCCTGCCTTTGAGTGCCAACATGATTGACCAGATTGTGGCTGAAGCGAACTCTGTTTTTGCCTTGAACCGAGATGTGATGCACGAATTGGAACCGGAAGTAAAGGCGGCGATTGGGGAACACACCTTTGATTTATTAACCCGCCAAGACCGGCCTGGGAGTACTGTTGATCGCAATGATCAGAATCAACGGGCTGTGGCCATGGCGTAAGTTTGCTCCTTAGTTCGTTCCCTGTTGATTGGCTCCTGTTCCAAACCCACTGAATGTAATCACACCGATAAAAACTATGATTAGTACCGTTGAATTTAGCCCGGAATTACTGACGAAATACAACCAACCAATTCCCCGCTACACCAGCTATCCCCCCGCAACTGAACTCAAGCCTGAATTTGACTCGAATCAGTTTCTGAATGCACTTTCCCTGGGTAATCAAAACCAAACTCCCCTATCTCTTTACTGTCACATTCCTTTTTGTGAAACCCCCTGCTACTTCTGTGGCTGTAATACGATCATTACCCAATACAAACCAGCGGCGAAACGGTATTTAGACTATCTGACGCGGCAAATTCAACACTGGGCGGGCCTGGTCAGTTCAACGCGGCAAGTAAATCAACTCCATTGGGGCGGCGGGACTCCAAATTATCTGAATCAGGAGCAGGTGACACGACTGTGGGATACGCTAAATCATTACTTTACCTTGGCTGAGAATGCGGAAGTTTCGATTGAAGTGAATCCCCGCTATGTGGATCGCAATTACATTCAATTTCTTCGAAATTTAGGTTTTAATCGAATTAGTTTTGGGATTCAAGATTTTAACCCGCAAGTGCAGGCAGCAATCAACCGGGTTCAACCGGAAGAAATGTTGTTTGAGGTCATGGCCTGGATTCGGGAAGCAGGTTTTAGCAGCGTCAATGTGGATTTAATCTATGGCCTGCCCTATCAAACCATTGAGACCTTTCAGGAAACTGTTGCTAAAACCATTGAATTGAACCCAGATCGGATTGCTGTCTTTAACTTTGCCTATATTCCCTGGCTCAAGCCCCTGCAAAAACGGATGCCGGAGTCGGAAATGCCCAACGCTGCGGATAAATTAAAAATTCTGCACAATACGATTGCCCAACTCACGACCAATGGCTATGTCTTTATCGGCATGGATCATTTTGCCAAACCCAATGATGAATTAACCTTGGCGCAACAGGCCGGACAACTGCATCGGAACTTCCAGGGCTACACCACGAAACCAGAATCGGATCTCCTGGGCTTTGGTGTGACTTCGATTAGTATGCTCCAGAATGTTTATACCCAAAATCACAAACGCCTTGATCCCTACTACCAGGCCATAGACTCGAGCATATTACCAATCGAGCGGGGTGTGGTGTTAACGGAAGATGACCTAATTCGTCGGGCTGTGATTATGGAGTTGATGTGTCAATTTCGCTTGTCGATGGATGAGTTGAATCAGAAATATAACCTCAACTTAACAGGCGATTTTAACGATTATTTTGCTAATGTCTTACCCAAGTTAGATGGCCTGGAAGCAGATGGCTTATTAACTCGGCTTAGTGATGGCCTGGAGGTGACAGCTAAGGGTCGGTTATTGATTCGGAATATTGCCGCAGTCTTTGATGCCTACTTGGTGGAGAAGAAATCTGAAACTTTCTGTAAGGCTATCTAATTCAGTTCCTTAAAGATGTTTGCTTAGTTTTTTTGTTTTGTGATCGTGTGTAGCGAGTGAATATGACCCTTACCTTAGAGCCTCAAGTTTCGACAACCCCGACAAAATACCCTTGGAATTGGCTATCGGTTGCTTTTTTTGCCCTGATCCATGGCCTGGCCTGTTTAGCGCCCTGGTTCTTTGAATGGACAGCCTTGGGGGTCTTAATTGTGCTCCATTGGCTGTTTGGCAGTATTGGCATTTGTCTAGGCTATCACCGCCTCCTCAGTCATCGGAGTTTCAAGGTTCCCCGGTGGCTGGAATATCCAATTGCCGTAATTGGGGCCTTGGCATTACAGGGTGGGCCAATTTTCTGGGTCGCAGGCCATCGGTTGCATCACGCCCATACGGAAGATGTGGAACTGGATCCCTACTCGGCCCAGCGTGGGTTTTGGTGGAGTCATATGCTCTGGTTGTTCTGTCCCAATCCGGCGGTGTTTGACTACGACAAGTATCAGAAATATGCCCCCGATCTGGTTAAACAACCCTTTTACCGTTGGCTGAATCAGAATTTTCTGTGGTTGCAAATCCCCCTGGGAGTTGCTCTTTATCTCATTGGTGGTTGGTCGTGGGTGATCTATGGGATGTTTGTCCGGGCGGTGTTCCTCTGGCATAGCACCTGGTTTATCAATTCCGTGACACACGTTTGGGGCTATCGGCGGTTCCATGTGGCAGACAATTCCCGAAATCTCTGGTGGGCAGCAATTTTGACCTATGGCGAGGGCTGGCATAACAATCATCATGCGTTTCCAAAAGTCGCCAAAGCAGGCTGGACCTGGTGGGAAATTGATGTGACCTGGTGGGTGATTGCAACCTTAGAAAAACTTGGCCTGGCTACCCGCGTGATTATGCCTCCAACCTTCAGCGCCGAACCCCAAGAATCCTAATCTCTCCCTTTTAACTTCTCAACCCTTTGGATAATGTCCCATGAACGCTAGTCTGACTGCCCTTCAACCCCTAAAAATCGGCCAACACATTGCTCGGTACCCAATTATCCAAGGGGCTATGGCTGTGAAAGTCTCAGGGGCAAATTTAGCGGCGGCGGTGGCCAATGCGGGGGGAGTGGGTTTAATTTCGAGCTTTGGGATTGGCTTAAACTCGCCTTATTTTTCCCCAGGCCCCGGTCGACGTAATTTTTTCCTGGCTAATCAACTGGCCCTCCACGACGAACTCCAAAAAGCTCGCGAACTCTCCCCCAACGGCATGATTGGTGTGAATGTTCTTGTAGCGACCAAAGACTATTTAGCCCTAGCTGAGACTGCTGCTGCCTCGGGAGCTAATTTAATTGTCACGGGTGCGGGACTGCCCTTAACCTTACCGGAAGTCACCCAAAACTATCCCCATGTGTCCCTTGTCCCGATTGTGGCGAATGTGGAGTCGGCTGTGAAAATTTGCCAGGCCTGGTCTCAGAACTACAACCGTTATCCCGATGGATTTATTCTTGAAAACTGCCAGAAAGTCGGTGGTCATTTTGCCAGTCAGTGCCAAGAAGTAATCCCTAATGATCTCGGGGCCACAATTCGCCAACTGCGCCACTACCTCAATAGTCTGAGTCTCCAAATTCCGATCATGATTACGGGGGGTATTTGGGATCGCCACGATATCCAGGCCATGATCAGACTCGGGGCCGATGGTGTCCAGATTGGCAGCCGCTTTATTACCACCCATGAATGCGATGCCTCCGAAGCCTACAAACAAGCCCATCTCAACGCTAAGCCAGAAGATATTATCTCGATTCCTAGTCCCGTGGGAAAACCAGCCCGTGTGCTCCAAAATCAACTCACCCAGGATATTCAAGCCCAGGCCCCATCCCTCGACCGCCGCTGTATTGCCAACTGTTTAACCGCCTGTTTGTGTCGTGATCAGGGGGAATCCTTTTGTCTGATTCAAGCCCTCCAGCGGGCCACCCAAGGGGATCAGGAGAACGGTTTGTTTTTTGCGGGGGGAGCGGTAAAACCCTCAGAGCAACTGGTCTCAGTTTCGGACTTAATGGCTAGCTTGGTTCGTTAAATCAAGACCTTTTGGGTTCAGTGTGGGTATTCAACCAGGCCTGGACATCTGCAAGATCACTAAAGTCAAAAATTGCTTCAGCTAGAGATTCTAATTGGGCCTGGGATAAAGAACCTATTTCGCCCTCTAGTGCTGCGGATAATCCCCCAAATCGTTTTTTAAGTAGACGAAGGAGGATTTCTAGCTCAGCTTCTTCCTTGACCTCTTGATAAAACCGGGTATTTTTCAGTTCTGTGGTTGTAAAGCCCAGCATTGCTCTCACCTCTTCCCGACTTCGGTTTGTAAATTTATACACCATGATCGTCGTCAGTAACTCTATATATGGCGGGTTGGTCTTTGGCTTTAACAGCAAGTTGACGGGCCGCAGGTGGTGCTTCTGCTGAGGACATCATCATCAGTTGAATCAAGTTTAGGGGCAAAAAGTCTATCTCTCCCAACTCGTCCAGATAAATTCGATGAACCTTGGGGCTCAGCAGGATCGATTGATCAAGACTGATATCCGTTTGTTCAGTTTTGCAAGTTGGATAGAGGACAACAGCGTGCCAGTCGTTAACAATTTCTCGATGCCGATAGAGGAAGATAAAGAGTTCACTGAAAAATCGTTCGTAAAATTGCTCATCTTTCTGGCACTGCACTTCCAGGAAATAAACCGCACCCGGCCGGGCGTTGAGGGGAGGCAAAAACACACCATCGAGTTGAAAAGCTGTTTCTTTGACTGTGACGGATTCAAACCGATAGTCCGCTGCATTGCTGGGTTTTTCGTCCAATAGCTCAAACAGGGCCTGGGGAAATTGCTGAAAAACTTGATAGAACAGTGTATCTCGGCGCATTCCCTTAGTTTTAGAACAGATTAGGCGTCAGATGAACTCGAACTAGGACTGGCGACCGCCCCGGCTAAAATCCCGCCGTCAATCGTCAGTTCTGCCCCATTCAGATAACGTGCTTCATCTGAGGCCAGCAATACCGCCACCACCGCAACTTCAGAAGGTAAGCCAAAGCGTTTGAGGGGGCAATCACTGACAAATTCTGCCATCCGTTGCTCGCGTTCTGGGCCGATTCCCAGGAGGGGTTCCCACATGGGGGTTAGGATTGCCGCTGGATGAATTGAATTACAGGTGATATCCAGGCCCTGCTCGGCACAATACAACGCCACGGTTTTGCTATGGTTCCGGACTCCAGCTTTTGAGGAGGCATAGGCCGCTGCTCCCGGAATTCCGACTAATCCAGAACGGGAGGAAATGTTGATAATTGCTCCCCTGGCCTGGGTTTGCCGCATTGCTTGGATCCCGTACTTACAGCCTAAAAATACCCCATCCAAATTGGTCTCATGAACCGCCCGCCAGGCCTGGAGCGTTGCATTTTCTGGGTCATGGGGGATAAAACCCTCCTCAAAGCCCGTAATGCCAGCATTATTAACTACCACATTGAGCCTTCCCTGAGCCTGGATAATTTGTTGCGTGACCCGTTGCCAATCTGATTCGCTGCGAACATCTAACCGTAAGTAAAATGCCCGTTCTCCCAGGCCCCGCGCAACAGTCTGCCCCAATTCATCTTGAATATCCGTTAGATAAACCGTCGCCCCTTCTTGGACAAATGCCTCAGCAATGGCCGCGCCGATCCCCCGAGCTGCACCTGTCACTAACGCAACTTTATCTAGTAACCGATTCATGGCATTGAGCTATTAAATTTACAGGTTAGGGGCGGCCGACAATACTGAAATAGATGCCACTGGACTGGAGACTATTCCCCTGGCCTGGGACATTGAAGAACGGCACCGCATACTCCACCCGAATATCAACTTGAGGCGTGGGCTGATAGAGAAATCCCAGACCAGAACCCAGAAGGAAATTATTGGGGACTGGCCCATTGGGGTTTGCAGAGTTATTCCAAACCACCCCGAAATCTAGGAGTGGGATCAACTGAAAAATGGGGTTGTTGTTACTGTCCCGCACCAGCGGAAACCGCCCTTCAGTGGAAAACCGGAAGCCATTATCCCCAGAGCGGGCATTCGTGTCATAGCCGCGCACCGATGAGCCGCCGCCAATTACAAACTGGTGGAAGGGCAATAAGCTATTTGGACTGAGTTGCAGATCCGTCCGCAAAATCAGAAAGTTGTCATCCCAAAGCTGTTGCACCCGCTGCCCTTGCCCCAACCAACTGAAGAACTGAGCACTGGGGACTGGCGATGGATTCAGGGTAGCATCAAAAATCGGTAAGCCAATGTTGAACTGGGAGCGCATCACCCAGGCCCCGCTACTGTCCCGGCGAATAAAGTCAGTGCCCAACTCCAACACTCGAGTGCGGGTAAAGCCATCGGGCTCAGGGCCAATCCCAAACGGGGTCGGTTGGTTATCAAATAAAAAGGTCTGCCCATTTTGGAACAGTAATCCCGCCGTAAAGGCCACCTCCTGACGAACGGAACGAATTAGCGGTTGGCGGACACTCACCTGGTACACGGAAGATTGAGAGGTAATTCCGAATGCGGATAAATCCTGTTGAGTAATCCGGCTATTGCCCTGGACAGTCCGAACCGAGACAGTTCCATTCATGGCATTAAACGGAGCAATGTAGCCGAGTTCGTAGGTGTTCGATGCTCCCCAGTCGAATTCACCCAGGTTCGCCCCAACGGAATAGGAGGCGTAAATCGTATCGCCAATTCCCGATAGGTTTTGATAACTGAAATTGAGGAAACCACGCTCAGGGGCAATGGACGGGGGACTATTGGTGTCAATCCCGAGAGACCCACTGGGGCGCCGGGCCTGATCAACTCGAACTGACAAGATGCTGCTCCCCTCTTCCGGGCCCGGTTGGAGACTGGCGGAAACATTTTTAAACAGCGGATCAACCTTGAGGAGGCGCAGTTGTTCTTCTAGTTGGTTGGCATTGAGGGGAACTCCAGCGCCCAAGCGCAACCGGCCAGTGATGTAGGTCTTGAGTAGGCCTTCATTACCGTCAACAATAATGTCATCGAGGCGCCCTTCAATGACCCGGATGGTAATGTTTCCGCTCGCAACGGTTTGGTCACTGAGGACAGCCCGGGAGGTTAAATACCCTTGGTCTAGGTACAGTTTGGTAATCGCATCAACCGCAGCTCGTAACTCGGACAAGTTAACGGATTTACCAATTAAGGGATTAATAATCGGGTCAATTTCGGCGGGGCCAAAGATAGTACTCCCCTCAACAGTGATCTGGGTTACGGGAATAATTCGGTCATCGGCCTGGGGCGGCTGAGGTGGGGGT
>CAZZCG010000023.1:0-63965 GCA_964653145.1 uncultured Synechococcus sp.
GGGCTAACTTGGGTATGGAAGTGATGCACGAGCGCAATGCTCACAACTTCCCCTTAGATTTGGCTTCTGCTGAGTCTGCTCCTGTGGCTTTGGTTGCTCCGAGCATTCAAGGCTAAGGCTTATAACTTGGTTTTCTGACTTAAATTCAGTCAAATTCATAAAAATGTTGAGCCGCTTTCTTGATTGAGGGCGGTTTTTCTTATGTATCCATAAATACATTACCAACGGTGAGATCACCATGCGTTATGCAATTTTACTAATTCCCAATTTAGGTAAAGAAATCGTTGATGCAGAATACGCTGTTCACGACCAAATTTATTTATGTCCAGAATGTGAGAATAGGGTTTACTTACGAAAAAGTGACCATCAGAGTTCAGCATTTTGTCATTACACACGGACTGGTAATTGCTCTCGAGAAAGTTCTAACAGTGGAAATGGTGACTACTACCCAAATCTCCGATCAGTGAATCAATTCTTTGACTACATCTGGAGAGGACAGAGCCAAAAGAGACTTGCAGCAGCAATAATTAATATGTTTAGTTATTCCTATCTTGGATATCTAAACACACTTGATACAGGCAAGAGAAACTCAAATTTAGTTATAAATAAAGGCTACGATGCTACTTTGGACAAAACCCAAGCAATTATTAACGGAGCTAAGCTCTTTGGTTTTAAAGATGTATGTATAATTTTTCAAGCTTGCTTATCTATTATAAATTCTCAACATAGTTATAGATTTCTTAGAAACAGATTAATTAAGAAAAAATCAAAAAATCATTCTAAAATAATACAATCCTTGCAAACAAACTATCATGGATCAGACTTGGATGATCTTATTTTAATTAATGATTATATAGTTCATCATAAAGCTGCTCGCAAGGTACTTTTCAAAATCATTCTGAATTTTGATAAGAGTGAGATGGAAATATTTGTTTTTATTGTTTTTGTGTATCTGTTTTCAGTTGAAATACTTGAATCTGAGAATGGTTCATTAGTTTCATTTGAATATTGTCAAGACCCCAACGGTTATAAATTCGAGAATTTAGGATGCTTTGATTTAAAAATCTTAGAAAGGCTAGTAAACGATCCTGATTTTTTAAGTCAAACTTTCAAACTTCTCTTTGAAAAACCAGATTCGCCATTAGAGTCGGTAGTCTTTGTTGACTTGATTCTATCTGATTTGGCTGAGCTAATCTTAAAAATTGATTGGTCGATTCTTCCTCACTTTTATGTTGAATATGTTGAAATTTCAAACACGTATCATTTGAAGCGAAATTTTGAAAGACTAAGTAATATTATGCAAAACATTTTTGAATATCAGTATCCTCTTGTTCACTGACATATTGGATATGCTTGAACGCTTGCAGAAAGTTCTTGCGCGTTGGGGAGTAGCTTCTCGACGACACTCTGAAGACTTAATTCGGTCAGGGTTGATATTGGTCAATGGCCATGTAGCCCATGTTGGCGATCAAGTTGATCCAGAGGTTGATCAAATTACCTATCAGGGTAAACTCCTTAATCCCCAGGCCCCGCCACAATTAGTGTATTTGTTAATGAATAAACCAGCTGGTGTTGTTTCCACCTGTCAAGATCCCCAACAGCGGCCCACAGTTTTGGAGCTTTTGCCGGAACAATGGCGTCTAATTCCTGGTTTACATCCTGTAGGTCGCTTGGATTTTGCCACGACTGGAGCCCTGATTCTGACTAATGATGGAGACTTAACCTTTCAGTTAACCCATCCCCGGCATCATTTTCCAAAAACCTACCAGGCCTGGGTCAAAGGCCAACCCAATGCAGACACCTTGCACCAATGGCGGTCAGGAATTGACTTAGATGGGCAATGGACTCAACCGGCCCAGGTTCAGGTTGTTCAGACAGATACCACCAGGTCGCGAAAAACACTCCTAGAAATTAAGATGACGGAAGGACGTAATCGGCAAATTCGACGAGTTGCAGCCCAACTGGGTCATCCGGTGATTCATCTCCATCGTCACGCAATTGGCCCGATTTCCCTTGATACCGTCAATCCCAACCACCGTTTGGCCCCTGGACAGGTTAGACAACTTACCAATAAAGAAATCACAGCCTTGAGGCATAACCGATATAATCCTGATGAAGAGCATCATGGTGGGGACTGAACCAAGATCATCTCGTTCTGTTTATTATCTGTCGTCGCTGGCCTGGTGGGTGTTGAGTAGGAGTTTATGGGAACTATGACCTTTGCGCCGGAACAACTGAAAAAACTGGCCGAAATTGGGGCATATCTCCAGCAGGTGCGAGAAGAAAAATCCCTTAGCCTCGAAGCCATTGCCGCTAAAACCATGATCCGTCAGTCGATCTTGGAAGCGATTGAAGCTGGACAAGCCGATTATTTACCAGAACCCATTTATACCCAAGGCTTTATTCGGCGGTTTGCAGAAACCCTTGGCCTGGATGGTCAAGCCATTGCCCGCGGATTTCCCACGGATCATGTGATTCCCCCCCCTGAAAACCCGCATCCCTCCAAGCGGATGAGTTTACCTGGGTTTCAATTCCGCCCCATTCATCTTTATATTTTGTATGTCCTATTGGTGGTGGGAGCCGTCACTGGCTTGTCCTATATTTTGCGCCCCCAGCCCAATGGGCAACTCCAAACCACAACATCCCCTAGTCCCTCCCCACAGGCAACGATTACCCCCAGTCCCACCCCGACCCCAACCACTGCCACGAGTCCGTCACCTTCGCCGCTCCCGACCACTAGTCCGGTTGGAACTGAACCTGTTCGCATTGGCGTGGCGATCACTCAGGATGCCTGGCTTGAGGTTATCGGTGATGGGGAGGTCTTGTTTGAGGGAATTTTAGTAGCTGGAGAAACAAAAAACTGGACAGCCCAAGAGGAAGTGATTCTCCGCACTGGTAACGCTGGAGCCGTTGTTGTCTCCTTCAATAACAATCCTGCCCAGGCCATGGGGCGGTTCGGTGCGATTGAAGAAAAAATCTATGCGGCCACTGATCCCACTGGCGCTGCTGATGCAGCAATTCCCGATGAACCCACCAGTGGGGATTTGAGCCAACCTGGAGTTACCCCCTAATCTTTACTAGTTTTGGGAGACTGTTCGCTATGTCCATGATGGCCTACTTACAAAGTATTTCCCCTCATCTGATCGAAGCTGTTCAAGCCAATCCCGAGTTGCTCAGTCCATTGCTGGAGCAAGATTCGGATGTCTCAAATAATGACTTAGCCGAACTCGCAGACGCCAGTGAATCCGCCTTAGAAATTGGGAAAGATTGGCATGGCATTCATTTTTTGCTGACTGACCAGGCCTGGGATACGCCGGGGGTTTTGGGGCAGGTCGTTTTGGGGGGAACTGAAATTGGTGAGGATTTAGGGTATGGTCCAGCGCGATTATTAACCCCGGAGCAGGTGAAAGAGATTGCCCAGGCCCTTGCGACCCTCGCTCCAGGTTTCCTGCAGGCAAAATTTGACCCAGACCAGATGAATGCCGCAGATATTTATCCGGGTTGGGAAGAGGCTGATGGAGACTCCCTGTTCCAATCATTTCAAGCGCTCACCACCTACTATCAAGCCGCTGCCGAGGGGGGCCTGGGTATGCTTTCCTACTTGCTCTAATCAAGATTCTTGACTGGCTTATTTTCGGACTATGGCGGGAATTTTAATGATTTAGCCATTTTACTAAGGCATGAACCACATAATTCCTTGAAACTACCACCGGCACTAGCTTTGATCGTCTCAGGATTGGCAGGAATGACGATAGGTCTCGGACAGGATCATTACGACTTGGCATACTGAAGAAGAGAAATATACCTGCCCCCCTATGCTCGGCTCCTTCCAACGTAGCCAAATCCGTATCGAAATCCCTGCCACAGAAGTTCAGCTTTACGACAGTTTGACTAAGCCGGAACTCATGGCTCAGTGGCTTTGGCCCCAACGTCTCAGCGCCGGTCTCCCAGAGCGTCTGTCCTCACATCTCAGTTTCATCACCTGGCTCGGGCCCGTTTCAGTGGAACATCAAGTTGTTCAAGTTGCGCCCCATGGCCTGCAATTACTTCTCCGGGGTGGAATTGATGGGATTCATGAGTGGTATTGGGGTGAAGGTTGGGTGCAGTCCAGTTTAGAGGGAATTTCTTTACTGCCCTTAGATTTGGGGCAATCTCTGACGTTACTGCGACTCCGACACTTTCTCAGCCACCAGGCCCCATCCTCGTTTTTCTGAAAGGACTGTTATGCCCATTGCCGTGGATGTTGAGCAATTTGCCAGCCAGCCGCCCCTAAACAGTCCCCCACTATCCTAGTCCCCATTCCTAACCCTAGGGTTTTCACCGCGTGAATTGCTGATGGCCCCCAAAGACTTGCCCCCAGAAGTCGCTGTCGGGAATCAATGACGATATGCCCCTGCCCCATATCAAGGTATTCCGGTTGCACAGACAGGGTTTGGAGAGGTTGCTTAAAGACCCGTTCTGCGGCTGTAGGATGCCAACCAATCCGACCAATAGGAATCGGGGCAGACAACCACCAGGGCAGTGCCTTATAGTTAATCGGCTGAGTTGAACCCCCCAAAAACCAAGTTGAGAGGAGGTAATTCACTTCTGCCTGGCAGATCATGGGTAAACCATACCCCCCCAACCAGGAGCCGCACACATGATGGTTCAATTGCCCAGGCCGAGTTGCTTGTAACCCCTGATTGACTAGGAGCCCCTCAGTTACAGAACCGTCAGTGGGGGGGATACACTCAGGTCGGCGAATCACGGTTAAACAAACGCAGTCTTCAGGTATGTTGGCATCGGGATCGAGGCACTGCACCCCAGCGTTAGCTAAATCTGCACCCAACCACTGCCACAAAATTGGATCATCCTGAGCCAACAATTGAGAAAAATCCCCACCCCAGGCCACAGGCTGTTTTAACGCCAAACACAGTTTCAGGAGTGTTAATTCAAATAAATCCTGACCGGGAAGGTAGATCAATGCCGGGGGATGGTGGCGGAGGGTTGCCAGGAGTTGTAAAACCGAAATTCCTTGACCCCGATACCGTAGTTCCCGTGGTTGATCGACCCATAGATAACGCTGGGCCTGAAGCTGATCCCCCTCCAGTAAAATCCTACCCTGACTGCCCTGAGAAGTTGTGAACAGTTTCCCCGGCCCTGTGAGCACATCTATCCCGGCCTGGGCTAAGGCGGCCAAACCATAGCGTGATTGCCAGCGAGACAGTTGCCCCGTTAACCACAACCCCACATCGACTGGGCCGAGGGGTAATGCCATCAGGGCCTGGCTTAAACAATCCAATTCCCAATCTGGTGTCGCCGCTTGAATTAGGCCAACTCTACAAACCGTCGCCGCCCGCACTGCTCCCTGTAATGCAGCCAGAGAACTGCCTAATACCAGTAAGTCATAGGTCCACAGCACAAGCTTGAGCCACTCTCTCAGGAAACATCAATGCCAAAATCTGACCGAGCCTGTGATCCAGATTAACCCCAAGGTGTGATTTCAGTTCACCTAAGCGGGGGAGGTGGGCCAAGCCAAACCTCAAGCACACTAAGAACTAAGCGGTGGGTTAGTCTATACCAGCCTTCCAAATCCAACAGCCGTGGATGTTCTGTTATGTCAGTCACCCCTATGTCCCGATCTCAGCCTCACTTTGAACTTGGTGAAACCCTTTACTTTCGTGCAGAACCCTTTGTGATTGCTGCTCTCCGTCAAGATGTGGTTCTAGTGCGATCCCTAGAGCGGGAAGAGTTGTGCTGGGTGGTTCCGCAACAGGACTTACTCAAATATTTTCGACGCTCCAATCTCGCTTAAATCCCCAGAAAATTCCCCATGGGCGCAGATTATCTCGATAGTCCCTGAATATCTCTACAATAGGGTCTATGAAGATTCCGTTTTCCAAATTCCATGGCTTGGGTAACGATTTTATCCTGATCGACAATCGTCAACAGCCAGACCCTTTACTCACAGCGAACCAGGCCCAGCACTATTGTCAACCTCATTTTGGCGTTGGTGCCGATGGTGTAATTTTTCTCTGTAGTCCCACAGATGCCAGCAGTGATTACCGAATGGCCATGTACAACTCCGATGGCTCGGTGGCCGAAATGTGTGGCAATGGGATTCGCTGCTTGGCCAAATTCATCGCCGCCCAAGAACACCACTCAGCCCATCAACCCCAGACCTACACCGTTGAAACCTTAGCGGGGCGGATGACCCTACAGCTACTGGCGGATGGCCGAGTTTCTGTGGATATGGGTTGCCCTAAGCTACTGGCGGCTGAGATTCCCACGACCCTAGCTGCTCCTGCCGAAAAAGTCATTGATTGCCCGTTGACGGTGGCTGGATCAGTCTGGAACTTGACAGGGGTAAGTATGGGAAATCCCCATGTGGTGACCTTTGTGGCCGATGTGAGTGCGATTCCCTTAACTGATTTGGGGCCGCAATTTGAACACCATCCTGTGTTTCCCCAACGAACTAACACTGAATTTGTGGAAGTGGTTCGCCCGGATTATCTAAAAATGCGGGTTTGGGAGCGGGGGGCTGGGGCAACCTTGGCCTGTGGAACGGGGGCCTGTGCAACGGTGGTGGCGGGTGTTCTAACACAAAGAACTTTACCCCAGGCCACGGTGGAGTTACCCGGTGGATGCTTGGATATTGATTGGCACCAGGACTCTCAACGGATTTGGATGACGGGCCCCGCAACCCATGTGTTCGATGGCACTTTGGAAATTGAGAACAGTCCCAGTTAATCCACTTCTAGGGGTTGTGCCGAGATTGATTAAGCCGCTGGACGATGGTTCTCAAGCCCTTGCGAATATGCTGCCCGATGGTGCTGGCTAGGGCGGGGCCGGGTTCCGGTAAGGCAGGAATTTCAGCCATTAAATCGTAGTAATCGTCCAAGAGTTGGTGTTCCTGGGGGGAAACAACGTCATCGGCAATCAGCAGGGTTCCCAAATCCACTAAGAGTTTTTGTCGTTCTGCCGCCGTACTGGTGGTTAAGTAGTTGGCAATGAGCCGTTCGGTGACATTTAGAGGAACTGGTGATGCCAAAAGGCTGCTAAGTTCAGGGTCTTGCTGTAAGTGGTATTGGCTTAACAGGGCTTGCAAATAGGCGGACTCCTCGGTTTGTAATACACCATCGACCCAGGCCGCGCCAATGATGATCGCCAGCATTTGCCGAAGATGAGGTTGGGGTTCAATCATAGGACTTGTGCCAAAATGCTTAGACTAGGTGATTCCTGCCACTATTCCTTATCATGGGGGATACGGCGGCCGGAAGGAGAGAATCATGGGGTTTAATTCATTGTTTAATAGTCCCAGTTTGCGCTTTTGGCTGACATTAATTTTGATTGTCTGGGCGTTGGGTGCGGTGGGCCTGGGCTGGGTGGTGAAATCCTTTGTGATTCTCCTAGCTATTTTAGCCGTTGCGCCGATTCTGCTGTTCTTTGGGCTCCGGTTTTGGCTGCGACAGAATTTAGTCCAGGCCCCCTGCCCGGTGTGTCAATTTGAGTTTGCCAGTCTAAATAACAGTAAAACCCGCTGTCCCAACTGTGGTGAAGCCATCTTGGTGGAAAATCGCCAGTTTCTCCGACTCACGCCCCCCGGTACCATTGATGTGGCTGCGGTTGAAGTCTCATCTCCGAGTCTTGAAGATTAACCCAGGTTGCGCAGGTGGAGCTTCAGTTGGGGTCTAGCTTTCAAAATCTAACTACTAACGATGGGGACGATTGCACCGATGATCCATGGCTTATTGTGGCTACCCTTGTTGCTGGTATTTTTTGCCTTGGCGGGCTTGGGGTGGTACGAGTGGCAAAAATTACAGGCCTATGAGCGTTGGGCAGTGGATTTTACCCAGGCCAAGTACGATATCCGGGCAGTTCTCGGCTACGGTCAGCAGCAGTTAACCTGGGGTACTCCCACCCGCACAACTCCGAAAAACCTGCAAACCTTAGCTCTCAAGACAATTACGGATCAACAGGTTTGGGTCGATCAGCAGCCCATAGAGGTAGCCCATCCCCCCGCCCGCGGTACCGTTGTGGAATTGGTTTTGTGGACGACCACCCAAGGGGAACCAGTGAAAATTCCCTTCACCGATCCAGAGTTGGCCAGCCACTGGGCCGAGTTTTTACGCCGCCAACGCCAAGACTTGATTCTCCCAGGCCTGGGAACCCCACCCACCCCATCCGCTTCTTGAGACATAGTTATCCATGTTGACCTCTACTGCTGCCGGTGGTTCACCAATGGTTTCTGGAGTTTTAGGGGGATTTTTATCCCTGTTGAGTTTAACCTGGGTGGTACCCATTCCTGGCCTGGCCCAAGCGCCAACCGTCAGTCCTAGTCTGGTGATTAACAATACCCAGGTGAGTAATTATGCCCGGGCGGTTTTGGCCATTGAACCGATTCGGCTGAAATACTATCGCCAGGCCCAGCAATTATTTCCCGGTCGTCTTCCCCGTAATCCCTGCCTAGGTAACAGCAAAGATACTATTCCAACGGGCCTGGAGGGGATTTGCCAGCAGTACATGAACGAGTCCATGGCGATTTTGCGCAAGCATGACTTGACCCCCGAGGAATTCAACGCAATTACTCAACAACTGCGATTTAGCCCCAGCCTTTACCAACGGGTACAACTGGAAATGATGCGCCATCAGCAGCCCTAGACCGTTGCCAAGCCATGGGTGTCTCTCTTGCCAGTGTGCGGGTCTGAGGTTTAGGAATTTGGGCTTGCAGGTGCTGGTGGGACAATCCGGGTGGGCAGTGTGATTAAGACTGCGGTTCCCCGTTCCGAGTTCGGTGGAAATGGGCTCTGGACGGTTAAGGTTCCCTGCATTTCCTCAATGAGATGTTTGGCAATGGCCACCCCTAAGCCAGTCCCAGGAATTGACCCAGTGGCCTGTTTTCCCCGATAACCCCGCTCACCCCAATGGCTGAGATCACTGGCGGGAATCCCAGGCCCCGTATCGGCAATTAATAAACCTTGGGCTAGGGGAGACAGTAAGCGGGTTTCTATGCGGATTTGACCGCCCGCGGGGGTATATTTGCAGGCATTATCCAAGAGATTCCCCACCGCTTCTTGAAATGCAGTTGGCTCAATCTGAACTGGCGGGAGTCCTTTATCCCACTTGCAGAGCACCTGAATCCCTAATTCCTGGGCCCGGGCCTGGACAGCGGTAAGGAGGGGACGAATGGCATCAGCCAGGTTGGTCGGTTGTAGGTCTAAAGTAGCGGCGGCTAGGGTCAGATTTCCAGGGGACGAAGCTATTAACGCAGGGGGGCTGTCAAGGGTGTCTTGAAATTGTTCAATTAACTTGGTCAGACGCTGACTTTCATGCCAAATACTCTCAACCACGGGCCGATTGTGATCCGGCGGAGTCAGGCGTTTGAGAAGTAGCTTGGTTAGGGTTTGCAGGGCCATCAAGGGGTTACGGAATTGATGGAGTAGATTTGCTAAGACAGTTTGCTGGGTTTCAAAGGGGGCGGTTTGGGCGTGGAGTAACCATTGATGCCGCTGATCCATGACACAGCCAATGGCTAGGGTATCAGCCACAGCTTGGAGCTGGTTTTCTTCCCAGGCCTGCCAGTTTCCCAGTTTTCGTCTCACCACTAGGACTCCCAAGGGCAGAGATTCATAGATTAGGGGAAGCATTAAATGCTCAGATTCCGGTTGGGCTAGCGGCCAGGGTTGTACTTCCTGGGATGTGGACTCCGGCGGGGATGGGGCGATTAATGCACCAGCGGGGGGCCATGGGGTGGGGGTAGGGTTGGGGAGCGATTGAGATTGGGGCAAGCCAGGGGGGAGAAACCGAGGCTCATCACCACTGGGTTCGGTCTGCTCAGGAAACAGGAACACTGGCAACCAACTCCGGCGATCCCGCGATTCTTCAGTCAGGTACACCCCAAAACTATCAATGCTGAGGCTCTTGAGCACAAACTGGGCCTGGGAGCGGCAAAGCGCCACATATTCTGGACTGGCGGGCCAGAGCATTGAAACCCCGGCGTGTTAGGAATGGGATTCAGCAAATTGGGGACTGGTCTCAGATTCGGGAAAAACCCCAGCAAATTCACCGGTACCACTGACGTATTCATCCAATAACAGCTTTTCAACGGGGAGTAGGTCAGGATCGGGATCAATGGCTTGCTCTTTGATGGTTTCTTCCACTAGGGCCATTTGTTCTTCAGCTTCCAGTAGAGCTGTTTCAAGTTCAGAAGTGAGGGGGGGAGAAAATTGCTGATCCGCAGCGTTCAATTGAGTGTAGCGCTCCCGTAAATCCGTCAATTCGGCCTGGAGGCTGGTATTTTCGGTGGCTAATTTTTCCGCCAGTTCCTTGTAGTGCTTAAAGGCCAAGAGGAATGGAATCAGTTTTTCCCGTAAAGTCATTTGCTCGACATCCAATTGGGTAAATCGATCCGCCAACTGCACATAGGACTGGCATAGGCGAAGGTAACGCTGGGTTGGATCACTCATAATTTTACTAAGGCAATGGTCACTAGGTACGTTATAGCGAATCTCAAGGGAAAACATTGGCCTGGGCAGGGCTTTCTAAACGTTTGTCCGTAAGGATGACCCAGCCTCCATGGAGCTATTCCGCCCAAGACCCCAGGAAATTCATAAAGATTAAGAAATAGCTAAGCTTGATTTTTGTCAAGCCTAAGGGACTTCTGTCAATTGGCCTGGGCTGGTGTGTTCGATGACTTAATCCGCAAAAATGTAGTGGTGGAGTTCACTGGGATCTGGCTCGGGACTCGATTCAGCAAATTCAACGGCTTCATCAACCACCGCTTGGATTTTTTTATCAATGTCCTTCAGTTCGGTTGCCGTAGCCAGCTTTTGCTCAACCATATAGGCCGAGAGCTTTTTGATTGGATCCCGAGTAAACCAATATTCTTTTTCCTCTTTCGAGCGCAATTCATCTGGATCCGCTAAGGAATGTCCCCGGAAGCGATAGGTTAAGGCTTCGATCAAGGTTGGTCCTTCTCCCGCCCGCGCCCGCGCCACAGCTTCTTTGGCCACTGCCCGCACAGCCAGGACATCCATGCCATCCACTTCCACACCAACAACCCCAAAGGCCTTACCCTTTTGAAAAATTTCGGTTTCAGAACTGGCCCGATGATGCGCCATTCCAATGGCCCATTTGTTGTTTTCGACAACGTAAAGTATGGGGAGTTTCCAAAGGGAGGCCATGTTTAAACATTCAAAAAACTGTCCGTTATTGCTGGCCCCATCGCCAAAGAAACAGGCTGTGACTTGATCCGCTTTAGTGTCACCGAGTACTTCCCGTCGATATTTGGATTGAAATGCTGCCCCAGTGGCAATGGGAATTCCTTCTGCAACAAAGGCAAACCCCCCCAAAAGATTATGCTCAGCGGAAAACAGGTGCATTGAGCCTCCCCGCCCTTTACTACACCCTGTTGCTTTGCCAAATAACTCTGCCATGACCTGTCGAGCGGGTACTCCGGCACTGAGGGCATGCACATGATCGCGGTAGGTGCTACAGACAAAATCATCCGGGCGCATGGCCTTAGTAATGCCTGTCGAGACCGCCTCTTGCCCGTTATAAAGATGGACAAAACCAAACATTTTGCCGCGATAGTACATTTCGGCGCATTTGTCTTCAAAGGTTCGCCCCAAAACCATGTCTTCGTACAGCACCAACCCTTCTTCCCGAGTAATCAGGTCACTTGGTAGGGAAATTTCCGGAAGAGGACGCTCGGGGAGGGCAGAGGAAACGGTCATAGGAGTTATCGATTATGGGGTGCAGGAAAATCTAGAAAATGACAGTTGGGACTCAAGTTCTAGCTATCTTACCAAATCCCTGGTAGGACAGGATTATTGGGGAAACTATTTTGCCGAAATTGAATTTTTTGGGTAATCCCCCAGGCCCCTTTAACGAATAGATAATCCCAGGAAATGGGGGAGACCAGGATCGAGTTGGGGAATCTGTCCCGGTATGATGGAGGCAACTTGACCGGCTTTGGCCCCAGGGTAAGACTCGCCCAATTAACCCAGGCCAGGTCCGCTGCAATCCCGTTAGTTCAGGCCCGTAGAGCATGGATGTTGAGTCACCCCCACTAGTCAACTCGGTTCACCAGCCTTGGGCAGACGTGATTGAGCAGCTTCGGAGTTGGGTGCAGCGGCCCATTCAACGAACGTGGCAGATTGGTGAGCCGACTTGGACTTCCACGACTGCTTTGGCACCTGAATCTTGGTCTGAGCAGCCCTACGTTTGTCTTAACGAAAAAGACCATGGAGCTTGGGAGAAGGGGCAAAAATCCCGGTGGTTTGGGCAATGGGTCACGGTTGCAAATTTCAATAGCTACGATTGCACAGACTTGGTTTTACGCCTGGCTTTAACCTGGTGGGCAGAACTAGCGGAAGTGTATGTCAATGGTGAGTTGGTGCAAGTGGGGGATTTATTTGATCATTCCGCCCGCATATTGCTGACTAACCAGGCCCAGTTGGGTGAACAATTTTGGGTTGCGATCCATTTAGTTAGCCCAGGCCATGATCCCGGCGCCTTGGTGAAGTCGGTATTGGTCTATGAAGCAGCTAGGGGAATTGATCCGGGTTTTGTGGCCGATGAATTGGCAATTGTGCAGACGTTTATACAGGACATTGACGAGACTGATGTTCAAAAAATTACGGAATCATTGCAGGAACTGGCGCAACTTGCAGAAAAAACAGCCATTGATCAACACCTCCAACGGATTCACCAACAGCTCCAAGGGATCAGTCAATCGATTAAAGCCCATCAACAAGCTCTGACCGGTCATGCCCACTTAGATCTGGCCTGGTTGTGGCCGATTGCAGAAACCTGGGAGGTGGCGATTAAAACCTTTGCATCCGTGTTGAAGTTACAAACCGAATTCCCAGAACTGATTTTTAGCCATTCGAGTCCAGCTTTGTACGCCTGGATTGAGCAAAATCGTCCTGATGTATTTCAAAATATTCAAGTCAAAGTTGAAACCGGTCAATGGGAAATTGCTGCGGGGCTATGGGTTGAACCAGAACTAAACTTAATTAACGGTGAATCCATCTGTCGGCAAATCCTTTATGGACAGGAGTACGCTAAGGAAAAGTTTGGACAGATTAGTCGGGTGGCCTGGTTGCCGGATACCTTTGGTTTCTGTCAGCAACTCCCACAACTGTTGAAACTTGGGGGGATTGAATATTTTGTTACCCAGAAACTCCGCTGGAACGATACAACGCAATTTCCCCATGATTGGTTTTGGTGGCAAGCTCCCGATGGCAGTCAAGTTCTCAGCTATATGTCCGCCCCCATTGGTGAGCGAATTGAACCGGTTAAAATGGCTGAATACGCCCAGGCCTGGTCAGAAAAAACAAACCTGAAGCAATCCCTGTGGTTACCCGGTGTGGGGGATCATGGTGGTGGGCCCACGAAAGATATGTTGGAAATTTATCGACGTTGGCAGCGGTTAGATGGGGTCAGCCCGCAACTCAAATTTAGCTCAGTTGTTAATTATTTAGATGCCATTAAGGCCACATCAGATTTAGAAACCTTGCCCCTTTGGCGTGATGAACTGTATTTAGAGTTTCATCGCGGGTGTTACACCAGCCATGCCGATCAAAAACAAGCCAATCGTACCTGTGAAATTTTGCTATACCAGGCCGAGTTATGGTCAGCTTTAGCCACTTTGATTTTAGACGCACCATATCCCCAGGAACACTTAGAGCAGCTCTGGAAAAAGGTCTTATTTAATCAATTCCATGACATTCTGCCCGGTTCAGCAATTCCAGATGTTTTCAGCGACGCCAACCAGGCCTGGGATGAGGTTAAGACCCAAGGAACTCAGTTATTAGATCAAGCCCAAGCGGCAATTTTAACTGCGATTGTATCAACAGAACCACCTGTGCCAGGAGCTTATCCCCTTGTGGTTTTCAATAGCTTAAACTGGACGCGCTCTGAGGTGATTAAGGTTGATTTGGGGGAACTGGGAAACCAGGCCTGGACGGTGCAAGATCGGCAAGGGTATCCATTGCGTTGTCATCAAGATGGGGCAGAAATCTCCTTTTGGCTTTGGGATACACCGGGAGTGGGGTATCAACTTGTTTGGTTGTGTCCTAAACCCCATTTTTCCAGTCCGGCAACTCCCCCCCTGGGCTATGTCCTAGAAAATGGCTTTCTCCAGGCCGAAATCCATCCCCAAACCGGCGAAATTACCAATCTATACGACAAACTCAATCAGCGTGCTGTCTTTAATGCCCCGGCTAATCAACTGCAACTGTGGCGAGATCAGGGACAGTATTGGGATGCCTGGAATATCGATCCCAATTATGCCGATCACCCCTTAGTGAAGCCGACACTGCTCGAGATTAAATGGCAGGCCTGGACTGATCTGGAGCAACGGATTCGGGTGCGGTGGCAGTGGCGTAATTCCACGATTCAGCAGGACTATTGCTTAGCGGTCAATACCCCCGTTTTGCGCATTGAAACTCAACTGGATTGGCAGGATCCCCATGTTCTCCTCAAGGCTGTTTTTCCCTTGAGCTTTGAAGCCCCCAAAGCTAGTTATGAAACTCCCTGTGGTGTCACCGAGCGTTTTACTTTGCCCAATCCTGACAATCCAGAGATGACTAACCATGACCAGGCCAAGTGGGAAGTTCCGGCATTGCAGTGGGCGGACATGACTGAGGCCACAGATCAGTACGGCGTGAGTATCCTCAATAACTGTAAACAGGGGTACAGCGCCCAACCTAAACAAATATCCCTGACCCTGTTGCGGTGTCCAACCTGGCCCGACCCCCAGGCGGATCTTGGGCAGCATCGGTTTAGCTACGGCATTTATCCCCACCGTCAACACTGGACAGTGGCCAAAACCCCACACCAGGCCTGGGAATTTAATCAGCCCCTAGTCGCTAAAATTCTCAAACCCCAGGAAAATGCCGACGTTCACCCCCGAACACTCCCGCCCCAGGCCCAGCTTTTTGGATGGAATGCCGATAATGTTCTCCTGATGGCATTGAAACAAACCCAAGATCAATCGGGCTGGCTGGTGCGTGTGTACGAAACCCACGGCGAAACCACCAATCTGGAGATCACCTCAGACCTTGATTGGTTGCCCGAACAGGTCAATCCTGTCAATCTTTTAGAAAAGTCAGAATCGGCAGCAAACGTCTTGACCTCTGACTTGAGTATTGGTGCCTGGAGCCTTGCTGCTTGGCGTTGGAATCCTGAAAAACCAGGGGAAATCAGCTAGCTGGGAAACCCCCATGACTGCGCGGATCATCAGTCTTTGGACCAGTGCTGGTTTTCAGGGCGGAGGTTTGGCCAAGGGCTTGATTAAAACTCAGACTTTCCCCATTGGCGAGGGCTTCAATATTTTTGCTCATAATTGAGAGGGGTTGCTGACCAATGGCCATTCCCACCGCCTGGGCCTGGGCATCGAGAAAGACAAAATGGGGAATCCCATCCACGTCATACTCCATCATCTCCGGCAGCCATTTATCGTTATCCACATTCAGCATGACAAAGTTGACTCGCTGCCCAAATTTCTGCTTCAGGGAGCCTAAATCCGCCGCCATGGCCCGACAACTACTACACCAATTGGCATAAAACTCCAATAGCGTCGGTTTACCGTTGGTTTGGGCCTGTTCCCAAGGAACCGAATTTTCCGCTTGATAGGCCAAGGTGCCGGGATTCTTTTGTGCCCCAGTGCCGACATAAATGGCCAGGCCAAGGACAATGGCGACAATCACCACGAGGAAATTTCGTAACCGCTGACTTTGCGCGACACCAGATTGAGACATAGGGCCCGTAGGTTAATCAAAGTAAAAGAGCGTCACCACCTTATGCTGTTCCTCGGCGAATTCACAGGCCTGGAGCAGTGTATGGCTGTCATGGAAGGCAAAGCAGATGAGTTGCTGACAACGGGAAATAATTTCCTGGTTACACAGGGTACTCGCTTCCGCCAAGGGGAGGTGGTCATTCTCCGGTTTTTCCACCAAGTGCATCACCTTGTCTAACTGTTGGCGGGACTCACGGGGTTGCCGATCCATGCCTTGGGGGAGAACCACCGTTAATAAATTGGGATCCGCCCGCATTGCCCCCCGAATTACTGCTGAATTAGTCCCTAGGGCTCCCGATGTCATTAACCGGTTCCCCGCTAACACCATGGCGTAACTGAGCATTTCAATTAAGTGCTGGTGGGTAATGGGAACGTGACGGGAACCTAACAGGGCAATCCGTTTTGGCCCGGCTTGTTGAATGGTGGCTAATTCTTGTAAAAACTCGTCAACGTTGGGGCTATCGATGGCGGGAAGTCCGGTGGCCTGGGTCAAGGCAGTGAACTCAGTTACTAGGAGAACGCCGCTATTCTAACATTTGCCTGGGGAGACTCGATCCCGCCGATTTAGAGATTTTTTTAGAGATTTTTCTCTGATCAATTGCCGGATTGACTGGGCTGAGTCTCGAAGGGATAGTGAACCTCAATGACGGTGTGGACATTGCCGCGGGGAGAATAGTCGCCTTTGAGTGTCATCGCCAGGGGAGCACAGGCCGCCACCAAATCATCCAGGATTTTATTGACTCCCTCTTCATGGGAAATAAACTGATCCCGATAGCTGTTGATGTAGAGTTTTAGGGCCTTGAGTTCCAAAACCCGCTGATCCGGGGTGTAGCTGAGGTAAAGGGTGGCAAAGTCGGGATATCCAGAAAACGGGCATTTACAGGTGAACTCTGGCAAGGTGATATTAATTTGGTAGGGGCGACCTGGCCGGGGATTGGGAAAGGTGGTGAGTTGGCCTTCGAGGATTGCACGTTCTCCGGTTTTTAAGTCGGCGGTCAGGGATGGGGTCATGGGCAGTCAGCAGCAGAGTTTTCCGAATGGTTCAGGTTTTATCCTAACAAGCTTCCCTGGGGCAGTGGGCAGGCCGTTGGTCATGGGAGTCTGAGGGTGCGGGTTCTTTGCTTAAGTAATGGGCACGGGGAAGACCAAATTGGGGCGCGGGTTTTGGCGGCGATCCAGGCCCAGGCCCCTGAGACTGAGGTTTTAGCTTTGCCCCTAGTGGGCTTAGGCCATGGCTATCAACAGCGGGGGATCAAGATTGCCGGGCCGGTGGAGATCATGCCCTCTGGCGGCTTTATTTATCAGGATGGGCGGCAGTTTTTGCGAGATCTCCGGGCTGGGTTGTTAGGGCTATTGGGCAAGCAATTACAAACCATCCAGGCCTGGTCCGCGGGTGGTTCCCCAGAGGCAGCAGATAGCTTGATTGTGGCGGTGGGAGATATTGTCCCCTTGGCCTTGGCCTGGATGAGTGGCTGTCCCTATGGCTTTGTGGGTACGGCAAAATCGGATTACTACATTCGCGATGGGCATGGACAACGGCTTCCAGGGAAGGGCTGGGCTGGTTCAGATTATCTACCCTGGGAACGGTGGTTACTGGGGCGGCCGGCCTGTCAAGCGGTGTTTCCCCGAGATTCCTTGACCACAAAAGTTTTAGCCCAGTTTGGCTTACCCGTATTTGACTGTGGCAATCCGATGATGGATGAACTACCGCCGCCGCAATCTCCTCGGGAAACCTATCCCCACAGCTTAATTCTGACCCTATTGCCGGGTTCCCGCGTCCCCGAAGCCCACCACAACTGGCACCTGATTCTGGATGCTCTTGATTTATTACCCACCCTAGTTCCCGATGCCCTCCTCTTAGCTGCCCTTAGCCCCGGCCTGGATTTGTCTACCTTTATCACCGCCCTTGTCCAAGGAAACTGGCAACCCGTGCCCCCTCCCCCTTGGCTGAAGATTGCGGATGCCCAGGCCCCACTGTTCCAAAATGGCACGACCCAACTTCTCCTCAGTCAACGGGCTTATAGCGATTGCTTGCATCTGGGGGATGTGGCCATTGCCTTAGCTGGAACGGCAACCGAACAAATGGTGGGTCTGGGAAAACCTGTGATTACCTTTGCTGGGCCTGGGCCACAATTTACCCGCCGATTTGCCCAACGTCAGGCTCAATTACTGGGGATTTCGGTGCAATGTGTTGATGCCCCTACTGCAGTCGTCCCTAGACTAAAAACACTGCTGGACAATTCTCATCTGTGGGCGGAAATTCAAGCCAATGGTCAACACCGATTGGGCCCCCCAGGTGCGGCGGCGGCTATTGCTCAAACCTTACTGGGCCTGGTAAAACCTAAGTCTATCTCCAGTTCCCCTCAGCCCAACAACTAAAAAACAGCAATTAACAATCAGTAATCGCTATCCGAAACACAGATACCTTTGCACTTAATGCCATTGGTTGCGGTGCGTAAACAGTGGGGGCAGAGGATGGTTTCGGGGGGGCTGTGAGCATCCGGGGCCTGGGGCGGATCGGAGGGGTGCCTGGGGGAATGGACTTCTACCATGGGGTTTGTTCAGCTTCGAGGACTAAATCAGGTTCCAAGGTTAGACCGGGAGGCAAGGAACTTCGGAGGCATAATTTTATCCCATCCTGGTTTCGTCCCAGACAGTAGGGGGAGTCAGTGCAGGTAAACCGTAAATACTCGTTAAATCGGTAGAGCCCCAGGCCCTCGAAGGTGGATTTTAAGTTGGGAATGAGGTCGTGGATCAGTGGCTCAATCAAGCTGGGGTTGAACCCTGTGGCCTGGAACTTAACGGCATGGGAACTCAGGTGAAAACTTGCATTGAGAATTTCTCGAATTTTTTGGACGGCTTCCCCCAGGGTTTCTGACTCAACGGGCTTAAGGGACTCGAAACAGGTTTCCCGTAAACCAGACCAACGGAAGATGGCCGGATCAATGGGGGTAGGCTCTTGGTGCGGGGGCCATTGGGGACGTTCATTCAGCTCTGGAATAGGAGTCTCGGTGGTATCTGGGCCTGGGTCGAGAGTTGTTGAGGTGCGACTTTTCAAAATTGGCGGTGGGACAGCGGCGCTGGGTTTGGAGATTAGACGCTCAGTGGGGTCGGGGACGTGGACAAAGTAGTGGCAGATGGCCTGGAGATTTTTACTGGCCGCATTGGAGTAGGAACAGCCGACAATGACCTTGCCGTACTCCCGCAATTTCCCGGCCAAAGAGGTAAAGCCACCATCTCCTGAAACAATGACAAAGCATTCAATTAAGTTGTTTTGGTGAATTACGTCAATGGCATCAACTGCTAACTGAATATCCGTGGCATTGGTCTTTTTTTCGTGGCCGAAATTTACAAACTGAATGGGCTTAATCCCGAGATAACTAATTTCAGACCGGATACTCGTCAGGCCACTGTGGCTCCAATCAGCATAGGCCCGCTGCAAAATGACTTCACCTACCACATCCAGGGCTTGAATCTGGGCCAAAATTGCCCCAATGGAGACCTTTTTGATCTGATTCAGGCGGGTGTGATAACCACGGGTCAGATTTTCCACATCGTAGAGAATCGCAGTTCGCAGTGGCTTAATTCCTAGAACAGGAGTCGGATGAATGGATTGAGAGGTCAACTCTGACAGGGCAAGACTGGCTAACTCTGGGGCGGCAGGGGGAGGCGGGGCAATGGGTAACTCTAACTTGGCTTGAAACTCAGCGCTTAACTGATGGCAAATTGCTTGGAGTTGCTGTTGATACTGCTCTTTTAATTCCGTCAATTGGGCTTGATACTGGGTGTTCCAGGTTAACTTTTCCTCTTGCCAGGCAGTTTCGATTTGTGTCTTGACGGTTTCAAGGACATCTGCTGGGATAGATTCAGCTCCCCGTTGCCTTTTCCGAGACTGGGTAAGGGCACTGCCCCCTAAGGCTCCCAAGCCACTGCCGAGAATGGTGGCGAGAGGTTGCTGAGAGGCTAAGGTCAGGGCAGAAATTGATCCAGCCGCTAGGGTGGAGAGGGTAACAACGAACCACGATGAGGAGGAGAGCAAATTCATGGATGCAAGGGGTAAGAGCCAGTTGCTCAGAAATCAACCAATTTTACCCACCACCTTAGAAGATGCCCCCAACCACGTCAACAGGCAAAGAAACCTAAGGACAAACCGAGACTTACTCTTGTCTTTGGCAAATGCCCCGAAAACTTACCGCTAACCTTTGCGCAGATCCTTGGCCATGTTCCGAAACATATCCAGATTGTTATCCCGCTGACGACGTTCTGAGGCCTCTGGGGCTGGTTGGCTGACTTCCTCTAACGTGGGTTCAACTTTGCCACGGCTCTGGGCTTCTAAATCCACCTTTTCCAGAGAAGAAATCACCTCCACAACCTCGGCCCCCTCCTTCGCACCACCTGTGGCTGGAAAGGTTTTCCGAACTGCCTTGGCTGTCCGCATGTAGTCGATATCTCCGAAGGTTTTCGCTTCGTCTGGATCTAAAAAGAATTCTTTATTGGTCTTTTCAGGCTTCGGTGCGGCCGGTTTGGCTGCTTTCTTACCCCCCAACAACCCATCAAATAAGCCCATACTGTCCTTCTTGCTGTCCAAACTAAAGAATCAACTCAACATAGTGTAAGGGCAAAATCCTGCTTTTACAAAGATTTACAGAATCAGCATGACCCAGGCCCCGTAAGGCAAAGAATCAGATTCGTTACAATAGCAATCTATTCCGGCACAGGTCAGATGTTGTGGGCACTCCGATTTCCTTAATTGGCTTAAAAGCAGAGCAGTTTCGTCATCCGCTCGATCAACAGGCGACCCAGGCCTTGAAGCAATTGCCAGGGATGGATTTACTCGTCCGCAATCTTTTAGGCCCCATTGCTGAGCCAGTGTTTTACTTGGACAATATTAGTTCCAGTCTCTTAGTCAGCAAGCAGCAACTACCGGAGTTGCATCAATTGCTCACCCAGGCCTGTGGAATTTTAGATGTGGACGTTCCGCAACTCTATGTCCGCCAAAACCCTATTCCCAATGCCTACACCCTGGCCATGCGTGGCAAACAGCCCTTTATTGTGATTCATACCTCGTTACTGGACTTGCTGACCCCCGCTGAAACCCAGGCCGTAATTGCCCATGAACTCGGCCATCTGAAATGTGAACATGGGGTGTATTTAACCTTGGCAAACTTAATCCTTTTAGCGGCCGGACAACTCAGCCCCTGGGGAACGATTCTGGCCCAAGGCCTGCAAACCCAACTGATGCATTGGTTGCGCTGTGCTGAACTGACCTGTGATCGGGCGGCTCTGTTGGTGGCCCAAGATGCACGGGTGGTGGCTTCGGTGTTGATGAAACTCTGTGGCGGCAGTCAGACTTACAAAGACCAACTCAACCTAGATGCGTTTCTGGCCCAGGCCAAGAGCTACAGCCAGTATCAAAACCAATGGGGTGATGTCTTTAAAGAACTGCAAACGGCCCAACTCACCCATCCCCTGCCGGTTCTCAGGGCCTGGGAATTGCTCAACTGGTCTGACAGCCCGGCCTATGGACAACTACTTCGGGACTACCAACGGCAAACATCCCAATTGACCTGGGCCTGATCTGTGGCCATTCCCTGCCTAAAATTCCAGAAAATAATAGCACTCGACTAAACTCGGCCTGGGATTTGTTTGGTGTCGATATTCTCATGCCTCTGATAACCCTCTGAGGATATTTAGATTATTTTGTAGAATTTAACCAGACTGGTGAACTGGCAGAATGAATGCAAACCTTCTCTCATTGGTTCCCTCTTCATTACTGACTGTTTTGATTGCGGCCACAGCTGCATTGAGGTTTTATGACGCAACAGACTTCCCCCCCAAACTCCCACCAACTACCCTCAGAGACTGGAGTTTCTGGGCCTTTCTGGCAACCCTCTTGGTGGCAATGGTTGATTTCGGCCTTAAGTGGTACGTTACAGCTCGAAGAGGATATAGCGAGGAGAGAATACGAGCTACAGAAGCTGAAAGAGTCGAACGCGAGACTGAAAGAGTCAAACGCCAGACTAAACAAAATTTTGCACTCTACGCCTACACTGCCAACCCCTCCGAAATTAACCGACAACGATTAGAAGCCATCTGTCAGGAAATAGAACAGACGGATCTGGATTGATTGGTAATTCCTGCCTGAATTTGAAGCTGATAAAGAATAGAACTGGACTAAACCTGGCCTGGGATTCGTTATTCTGGGATGAGTTTGGCTCACATCTTGCAACTTCCAACCATTAGAGAGGCTGACGTTGGCATGGCATCTAGACAGCTTCGTCGCGGCGGACGACAGTTTTGGCAGGAATTTCGCGATTTCGCCATCAAAGGTAATGTCGTCGATTTGGCTGTGGCGGTAGTCATTGGGGGAGCCTTTGGCCGGATTATTACGTCCTTTGTTGAAGATATTTTGATGCCCCTGATTAATCCGTTGATTCCGGGCGGTAACTGGCGTGAAAGTACCATCGGGCCTGGGATTAAAATTGGCAGTTTTGCCGGTAATGTTTTGGATTTTGTCATTATTACCTTGGCTCTATTTCTGATTATTCGCGGGGTCATTATTCGCCTCAGCCCGCCCACACCCCCAGCGCCCGCCGAAACCCGAGAATGTCCCTATTGCCTTGAACTCGTTCCCCTGGCTGCGACAAAATGCCGGGCCTGTGCATCAGAATTACCACCCGTTGATGCCTGATCCTTTGAAACACTTTTACTGATCTTTGGTTGCGAGTCTTAACTATGATTTCCTGGTTCAAAAATCGGTTGTTCCGCTGGCTTGGCCTGGTTTTAGTGGGATTGTCCATTGCCCTGTTGCCGGGATGTTTTGGCCCCGCTGCTCCCACCGGCCCGCAAATCGAATTTTGGACGATGCAACTGCAACCGAAATTTACCGACTACTTCAATAATCTGATTGCCGAGTTTGAAGCGGAAAACCCTGAGGTTAAAGTCCGTTGGGTGGATGTCCCTTGGGCGGCAATGCAAAGCAAAATTCTCACGGCGGTTTCGGCGGGGACGGCCCCGGATGTGGTGAACTTGAATCCAGATTTTGCCTCCCAACTCGCGGCCCGCAATGCCTGGCTTGAACTCAATGACCGGGTGACTCCGGTGGAACAGGCCGAATTTTTACCCAACATCTGGGATGCGATGACCTTAGACGGAAAAACCTTTGGCCTGCCCTGGTATCTCACCTCTCGGATCACAATTTATAACCAAGACCTCTTGAACCAGGCCGGGATTGCGGCTCCTCCAAAAACCTTTGCTGAACTGGCCCAGACCGCTCGTCAAATTAAAGATAAAACTGGAAAATATGCCTTTTTCATTACCGTTGTTCCGGAAGACTCGGCCGAACTCATGGAATCCCTTGTCCAAATGGGGGTGCAATTAGTCGATGCCCAGGGCAAGGCTGCTTTTAACACTCCAGAGGGTCGGGCGGCAGTTCAATTTTGGGTCGATCTTTATCAACAGGATCTTTTACCACCGCAAATTCTGACGGAAGGTCATCGCCAAGGCATTGAACTCTACCAGGCCGGGCAGACGGCAATTTTACTCTCCAGTCCTGAGTTTCTGAATACGGTGGAAATTAACGCCCCCACCATTGCCCAAGCCTCTGCTGCAGCTCCACAAATTAGCGGCGAAACCGGCAAGAAAAACGTTGCGGCAATGAACCTGCTAATTCCCAAAGACACCAAGCAACCGGATTTAGCTGTTAAATTTGCGTTGTTTGTCACCAATAACCAAAACCAATTGGAGTTTGCCAAAGCTGCGAATGTCTTACCTTCCACCGTAGCTGCCCTGAGTGATCCTTATTTCACCGACTTACCCCCAGATGCCACACCAGTCCAAAAAGCTCGGGCAGTAAGTGCCGGGCAAATGGAGCAAGCGGAAATTTTGATTCCCCCGGTCAAGGATGTCAAGCAACTGCAAAAGACCCTCTATGAAAATATCCAGGCTGCGATGTTGAAGCAAAAAACCGTTGAACAGGCCCTCACCGATGCGGCCCAGGCCTGGGATAGTCGTCAAAGTTAGCTGCTCAAATCTGCGGCGATAGGTAGTATCAGAAACCCGCTGAATTGTAAAAAAGCTTTAAGATAAATACCGTTGCGTTAAAACCAGAGCCTATGCCCCGCGCTGTTTGGAATGGGACGGTGATTGCCGAGAGTGATCAATGTGAAGTTGTCGAAGGGAATCAATATTTTCCGCCCACTGCCCTGAAATCTGAGTTTTTTACCGAAAGTTCAACCCATACCACCTGTGGCTGGAAAGGCGTGGCCAGTTATTACGATGTTGTCGTCAATGGGCAAGTCAACAAAGACGCGGCCTGGTATTATCCCGAACCTAAGTCCGCAGCAGCCAACATTAAAGGGTATGTGGCCTTTTGGCGTGGCGTTAAGGTTGAAATTTAATTCCAATGGCGTTTTATCCCTACAGCCCAATCCAAGGGAATGTTGAAAAATTTTCTAGCCCGAATTCTTTGCTTGCAGGAGATGAGAGAACACCCATGAACCTTGAACTCAGCAATTTACAAGTATCCTTGACCACTTACTTGGAACCCATTGCTGCCTATTTCCGCAGTTTGAATTTACCGGAGTTTGTCACCCACTGGGGGCATCCGCTGATGATGGGTATCGTTGTCGTTGTCATGGGGAGCTATGTTGGTTTATCCGGTTGGCGGGGACGATTAGTCAGTAATCCCGATGAGGCGCAAAAAAGTCGTCTTGATCATAAAAAACTTGCCCCCCTCATGTTTTTGTTCATCGTCATGGGCTACAGTGGCGGTTTGCTATCGTTAGTCATGGCCCAGCATCCGATTCTGGAAAGTCCCCATTTTTGGACAGGTTCGGCGGCCATTGGCCTTCTGGGTGTAAATGGGTTTATTTCCTTAACTAAGTTTGGGGGCGGCCAGGGATTTTTGCGGACAACCCATGCCTATTTAGGGAGTATTGCCCTCGGTCTGCTCTTTGTCCATGGAGTTTTGGGGCTTAAACTGGGGTTATCCTTCTAAGGCATCCTTATTGTTCTCCCAAGGGTCTGCCCATGCGCCTCGGCAAAGTCATTAAGTCTAATTCCCACTGGGACTATGTGGTCAATTTAGATGATGCCCTTGAGGTCGAATCTCCGCCCCAACCTGAGGACTATGGCTTGGGTAGCTTTGTCAAATTCGAGGATGATTCGCGTCACTGGGCCGTTGGGGTCATTTACAACACCCAATTGTTTAACCCTCAGCTCAACCAGGCCGGGCCCCGTTTGACGGCCAATCCCGATTCCTTCTTTGCCCCAGATTTGATTCAAGAAACCCGAATTCTGCTCTCGACGGTCTTGATTGGAGCCTTAGTTACACCGAGTCCAAGCACAAAAATCCATGGCAAGCAGGGGGTTCCCCCGACGGTGATTCCCATCAATACCCCAGCCCTTTCGTTAACTCGTGAGGAGCTTTTTGCCTTTCATCACAATCACCAGGGACAACCGCAATTTAATTATTATTCCCATCTCCTTAAGGCGGGCGGCCCCTTAGCCACTGATATTCTTCAGCAAATCCTCCAAACTCTCATGCCATTGCTGAACAAGACGGAACAGCGGGCCCTGGGGATTTTGGGGCAAGATCTGGCCTGGCGACAAACCCTCAGTAGCTTGCGGTAAGAGCTTATCCCCCTTCTATTTAGTCTTTCAAAAGCTGGCAATTACTTATTTCGATAGAACACTTTGCTGGCCAAGACCCAGGCCTGGCTGTACTATGTAAATGTCATTTCGTTTGTAGTTGCATCTCTCCATGCCTACCTTAGAAACTCGCACCGAACCCATGCTCATCAACATGGGCCCCCACCACCCCTCCATGCACGGGGTTTTAAGGCTAATGGTTACCTTGGACGGGGAAAACGTGGTGGACTGCGAGCCGGTAATTGGCTATCTGCATCGGGGCATGGAAAAAATTGCCGAAAACCGCACCAATATTATGTTTGTCCCCTACGTCAGCCGCTGGGATTATGCTGCGGGGATGTTTAACGAGGCGGTTACGGTCAATGCTCCGGAAAAGTTGGCCAATATTGCCGTCCCCAAGCGGGCCAGTTATATCCGAGTGATCATGCTGGAGTTAAACCGGATTGCAAATCACCTGCTCTGGCTCGGCCCCTTCTTGGCAGATGTGGGCGCCCAAACCCCCTTCTTTTACATTTTCCGGGAACGGGAACTGATTTACGATCTGTTTGAAGCAGCCACGGGAATGCGGTTTATCAACAATAACTATTTCCGTATGGGGGGTGTGGCGGCGGACTTAACCTACGGCTGGGTGACCAAATGCCAAGATTTTTGTGACTATTTCCTGCCCAAGGTCGATGAATATGAGCGGTTGATTACCAATAACCCCATTTTTGTCCGGCGGCTCCAGGGTATGGGAACGATCACGCGGGAAGAGGCAATTAACTGGGGGTTGTCCGGGCCAATGTTGCGCGGTTCCGGGGTGAAATGGGATCTGCGGCGAGTTGATCATTACGAGTGCTACGACGACTTTGACTGGGAAGTGGTGACAGAAACGGATGGGGACTGTATTGCCCGGTATTTGGTTCGTATTCGAGAAATGCGCGAGTCTACAAAAATTATTCTCCAGGCCCTGAAAGGATTACCCGGCGGCCCCTACGAAAACCTGGAAGCCCAACGCATGGTGGCAGGGGCGAAGTCTGAATGGAACGAGTTTGACTATCAATACCTTGGGAAAAAGCTTGCCCCCACTTTCAAAATACCCAAGGGTGAGCATTATGTTCGGGTTGAGTCTGGCAAGGGTGAGCTGGGAATCTATCTGATCGGGGATGACAATGTCTTTCCATGGCGTTGGAAAATTCGTCCCCCGGATTTCAATAATCTCCAGATTTTGCCCCAGCTTGTCAAAGGAACTAAGGTGGCTGATATTGTTGCCATTCTGGGCAGTATTGATGTGATTATGGGTTCGGTGGATCGCTAAGGTTCATCCTGTACTTGGAATCGCGCCTGGGATAATTTGCAGCCTTGGTCAGTCTTCGGGAGGTATGTTCTTTAGAGTCGCCCCCGGGCCTTGAGTAATAGGTACTGATCCACGAGGGCATCGCTGAGTTGGGGAGCCGGGGCATCGAGGACAAGAACTCCCTGTTGCTTAACTTTGGCAAAGGCCCGTTGACGTTGCTGTAGGAGATCAAGGGCTACGGCCTGGTCGTAGAGATGATCTATGGATGGAGCAACCGTTCGCGAACCAGATTCTGTCAGAGCAGTGTGGGCCAGGCCATCAACGAAGGGGTCTCGGAAGGTCACACAAAACGGCAAAAACCGCGGCGTTAAACGGGTCATGGCGGCTAATAATTCACCTGAGGCCGTCTCATCAATAACTTCTGTGAGCATGACGACTAAAGCCCGGCGAGTATAGTGTCCTAGGAGGGTGCTGACTGTGCCGATATAGTCCGATTCCTGCATCACAGGTTCAACATTATAAATTTGGGCCAAGATATGACCTAAATGGGAATCCCCGGCCTGGGGGGCAATCCAGCGGTACAATCCCTGATCAAAGATGGCTAAGCCAACCCGATCTCCCCGCCGTAGTCCTGTCATGGCCAAGGCTAAAGCTGCGTTTAAGGCCCAATCAAATCGTTTTAGCCCAGCCACTTGGGCCGTCATCAGGCGACCTCGATCCAGCAAAATAATCAGCGGTTGATCCCGTTCTGGCTCCATGACCCGGATCAGAGGCCGCCCCCGCCGCGCTGTTGCTTTCCAGTCCATTAACCGTAAGTCGTCGCCCAGATAATAGTCTCGCAATTCCGCAAACTCAGTCCCGCCCAAGGCATGGCGTCGTCGTCGCAAACTACCACTGGCTTCTAAACTCAACCGCACTGACAAGGCCCGTAACCCAACTAAATCTGGATAGACTTCAACGGTGGTTTTTAGGGGAAGTACTCGATGCCACCAGGCCAGGCCCCAGGGAGTTTGCAACCTGATTCCGACTTTGTTCCAGATATATTCACCCCGTTTGGCTGGAAAAACACTGTATTTAAGCTGCAGTTGCTTCCCGGCCTGGAGCCATGCCTCAAAATAGTGATCTCGGCTCTGGGATTCGAGGGCATTAAAGGCGGGGTCAAAGTACTGATCTTGCGGTTCCAGGCCAAGGGGTAAGTGATCCACTAGGGCAGCGCGGGATTGCCGGATAGATTTAGGCTGCTGCCCAACGGTAACTAAAAGCGTAACGGCATTATCGCGACCAATGGATAAGCGCGGCTCCACCACCCGCTCAATGGTCATCTGCCAGCCCAGGCCCCGCCGGAAATCCCAAACTGCCACCCCTAGGAGCACCAGGTTATAGACCGCCAGCAAAATTAGCCCGAGAAAATTCCGCCAATCCCCAACGAGAAACCACAAAATATCCGTAATTAAATCTTGACCCAGGGTTGGGGGCGCATCGGGGCCGGGGAACAGGCTCGTCACCACTGGAATCAGCAATCCCAGGCCAAGATAGGCGTAAAAGCGGGTTGTTGGAATCCAGGCCGAGTAGGGGGCCACAGCGGATGGTGGGGGTGCGGGCCGGGGCAACTCTGGTTTTGCTGGGGAGGGTGGGGCAGTGGTGGTCATGGGGCCTGGGGGTTAAGAACCGGACATTAGGGGGGGATGATTGGCTAACCAAAACTCGAAGACATTGCGCCCTGAGATGAACAAATTTACTGAAGTGACTGTGACTACCAGCGCCGTTCTTAAACTGCCGAGTAAATTATCTAGACATTGATCGGATTGTTGAACATCGCGATCAATGGTACTCAGACGATTTTTAAGATTACCCATCCGTTCTTTGATCCGCTCCAATTGCTTTAGGGCCTTGCTTTGAAATCCTTGCGCACTCATTTCAAGTTGTCCATCGCGTCATTGCAAGATTGGCTAAAAACTTAGCGGGGCACAGCGACACGATTGAGGAGTGCGGTAATGACCTGCTCCAGGGTGGTGCCATCTAATTGGGCTTCGGGTCTGAGGATCAAGCGATGTTGGAGCAAGGGCAGGGCAAGGGCTTTGATATCGTCGGGGGTGACAAAATCACGGCCATCTAACCAGGCCTGGGCTTGGGCCGCTCTTAACCAACCCACCGCCGCCCGGGGTGAGGCTCCAAGGAGTAAATTGGCTTGCTGGCGACTGGCATGAATTAATGCGAGTAAATAGTCCTGAACCGGCGGCTCAACCTTAACTTGCCGGGCCTGGGTTCGCGCTCCTAGAACCTCTTCCACGGTCAAAACAGGCTCAAGGGCTAAGGATTCCAAATTACGGGCTTCAAACCCAGCCAAGGCATTGCTGAGCATCTGTTTTTCGGCCGAGCTATCGGGATAGTCCACCACTAACTTAAAGAGAAATCGATCAAGCTGGGCTTCCGGTAAAGGATAGGTACCCTCAAATTCCAAGGGGTTTTGGGTGGCAACTGTCCAGAACAGGGGTGACAGGGGTAGGGTATTGCCGTCTAGGGTGACTTGCCGTTCTTCCATGGCTTCGAGGAGAGCCGCTTGGGTTTTGGGTGGTGTCCGGTTAATTTCATCGGCCAAGAGTACCTGGGTGAAAACTGGCCCTTTGCGCAACTTGAAGGTGCGGCTGTTCAAGTCAAAAATGCTGGTTCCGAGGACATCCGCTGGTAAAACATCGGGGGTGAGTTGAATCCGACGAAAATCCGCAGACAACAGCCGTGATAGGAGTTTCACCAGTAGGGTTTTAGCGGTTCCGGGAACACCTTCGAGGATCACATGCCCTTCTGCTAGGAGCGCGACCAAGAGACCATTGATAATGCTGGTTTGGCCAACAACGATTTGACTCAGTTGTGCTTCTAAGTTCTGAAACAGCGTATTCAAACCAGGCCTCGCAGCGTCGTTTTTACCTGCTTATCAGACTAACAAGTTTGGGTCAATACACTGCGGATTGTGGCAAGGGCGGGGAATTGTTCTGAGAGCAGACTTTACACTAACCCGGCCAAATCTTTCTCCAAACCCTCAAACACTCAGGGGACATCAGGGACAACCAGCAAAAGTGCATTGATTCAGCCCCTCGACTCAGCCCTCAGGAATGCTCCCCGTGCCCTTGAGTTGAGACAGGCAATTCAGTTCCCTGCCCATCACCCCTCCCTAACATCCCCAATGACCCGCCTTCAGGGAGAGATTGCGAAATGTAACGCTTCTTAAACAATTGCCAACCCAGGGGAGAGGTTCGGTACGATGCATAAGAGAGTGTCCGCAATCAGGAACAACACACACCCACCATGGTTAACACCCTAACTAAACCCGAATCTGACGAAATCCGGCCTGGGGTAAAAGCACCGGCTAAGGAGACGATCCTCACCCCCCGGTTTTACACCACCGATTTTGATGCCATGGCCAACCTGGATGTTTCGGAAAACCAAGCTGAACTGGAAGCCATTTTGGCCGAGTTTCGGACTGACTACAACCGCCATCACTTTGTCCGAGATGCTGATTTTGAACAATCCTGGGCCCACATCGATGGGGAAACCCGCCAGATGTTCGTTGAGTTTTTGGAGCGCTCCTGTACAGCCGAGTTTTCCGGTTTTCTGCTCTATAAGGAACTGAGCCGTAAGCTGAAGGGTAAAAATCCCCTCTTGGCGGAAGGATTTTCCCTAATGTCCCGGGATGAGGCGCGCCACGCTGGCTTTTTGAATAAGGCCATGTCTGACTTCAATCTGTCCCTAGATTTAGGCTTTCTCACCCAGGTTCGCAGCTATACCTATTTCGAGCCGGAGTTTATTTTCTACGCCACCTACTTGTCAGAAAAAATTGGCTACTGGCGTTACATCAAAATCTATCGGCATTTAGAGGCCCATCCTGAGGATCGCATCTATCCGATTTTTAAATTCTTTGAAAATTGGTGCCAAGATGAAAATCGTCATGGTGATTTCTTTGATGCGGTGATGCGGGCTCAGCCAAGCATGTTGGATCGGCCCCGGACGCTTTGGCAAAAACTTCGGGAAATTCCCCGTTCATTTTCCGGCAAGGCCTGGAGTCGGTATTTCATGGTTTGCTGGGTGCCGCCTAAACTCTGGTGTCGCTTCTTTCTCCTGTCCGTCTTCGCAACCATGTACTTGAATGATTTGCAGCGTTCCCAGTTTTATGCCGCCATTGGCCTGGATGCACGGGAATTCGACAAAGAAGTGATTCAGGAAACCAATGCCACTGCTGGTCGTGTTTTCCCAATTACCTTGGATGTGGATCATCCAGAGTTTTACCCACGTCTTGAGGTCTGTGTGGAAAACAATGAAAAACTGACGGAGATTGCCAACAGTAATCAACCAGGCCTGGTGAAGTTCTTCCGGAAACTCCCCCTTTACTTCGGTAACATTGGGCAGTTGTTGAAATTGTTCATGATCCCGCCGAAAGAGGTGGCCCTAGGAACCGTTAAGTAGCTGCAATTGCTCTAATTTCCCTATTTTTAAAGTACTTGAAACCTTACTTTTGCCCTTGGGCCCAGGCCTGGGGGTTTTTTCGTACCAAAATTGGCGGAAATGTCTATGTTTCTGGGTAGACCCCTGCCCTCAAACTAGGCCAATCCAGTGTTTATAGGCTGCAATCAACGGATCTCCAAAAAGAGCTGCTACGGCTGCACCCAGAGCCAAGAAGGGACCAAAGGGCATGGGTTGCCGCCGCCCCAGGATGCCCAGGCCAATACCAACCAGGCCCACGATTGCCCCGACCGCACAGGCCAGAAAACAGGTGAGTAACAGCAATTGCCAACCCAACCAGGCCCCAATCATTGCCGCTAACTTGCCATCCCCACCCCCCATCACCTCCTGTTTGAGAATCGTTGCCCCCGCCCAACGGATTAAATCAAACAGCCAAATCCCTAAAACCGCCGCCCCAATCGATTCCACAAGGGCCCATAAAACCCCAGTTAACTCCCCAGTCCGTTCAACGGCAAGGAGCATTTGCACCAGAATCCCACTAATTACCCCCCATTTTGTTAAGGGATGGGGCAAGGTCAAGGTATCTAAATCAATGACAGCTAGGGCCACTAACCAACTGAGAAAAATCCAGTAAACAGGGGTTTGCCAATGCCAGCCGGTAATCCAAAAGACCGCCACAAACTTTGCCGCTAAAGCCAACTCAATGAGGGGATAGCGGGGGGAAATCGGGGCGTGACAAAATCGGCATTGGCCCCGTAACAGAATCCAGCCCAGCACCGGAATATTGTCTCGGAGACCCAGAGGCGTAAAGCAGGAGGGACAACGGGAGGGAGGGTAAAGAAGGGATAGACCCGCAGGGACACGGTAAATGACAACGTTGAGGAAACTGCCCACTGCAGCTCCAAACATAGCCACAATTGCTAAAACGAACAGGTCAACAACAAATGTCAAAACTTACGAGCACCGATTTTTAGGCTGCGGTGGGGATGGCGGGAAGCTCTTGTGCCGGAATAAAGCATTCTCGGGGTAGGAGAACGGGCTGTTCCTGAAAAATAACGTGCCCCCGGAGGGTTTCCCGGTCAATTGCTACACCAGCCGGGAGATGCTTGCCCCCATGGGTTTGATGATAACAGCTAAAGATGGCCTGGGCCGCATTCAGAATTGTGCTCTCAGAAATCATAGTTGGCTGACTCACCTCAGATGTTTGCATCATTCGAATCATGGGAAAACACTCCTTAAAACTCCACACCCCGCCTGGGCCGGAAGGTCTTATCACTTCTTCTTTTCCTCTCCCGCCCCCAGAGTATGCATTTTACTGATGGGTCGGTAAACAGAATTTAAACTGTCCACACCAGCTTGGGGTCTTTGGCGCAAATAAGATAGGAATCGGTATCAACGACTAGCCCTAGCCCTCCTGACAAGTTAGGATCTCGGATGAATCACGGGATCATGCCCCCTTTCGTCACAATCTATGACACCTAATCCGCAACCCCAATCTCCTCCCTCCTCACTCTCATGGCATAGTCTCTCTGCGGATGCAGCAGCTCAGGCCCTAGAAACACATCCGGAAGACGGTCTCAGCCATAACCAAGTTGAACAACGCTACGACTACCATGGGCCCAATGAGCTTAAGGAAGGGCGAACTCGGAGTAAGCTTGAGATTTTTCTCGATCAGTTTCGGAATGTGATGCTGATTATGCTGATCGCAGTGGCCCTCATTTCTGGAGGCTTGGATCTCTACGAAGGCTGGGTTAACGGTCAGTTCATTTTCCCCAAGGATGCGGCGGCAATTTTGGTGGTGGTGATCCTCAACGCCATCTTAGGGTACGTCCAGGAGGTGCGGGCTGAAGAAGCCTTGGCAGCGCTTAAATCCATGGCCACCTCCAAGGTACGGGTCATCCGATCTGGCCGGATTCTCGAGATTGATTCCGTGGAGCTTGTGCCTGGGGATATTTTACTACTGGAAACGGGTGTAAAAATTCCGGCGGATGGACGGTTGTGGGATGCGGTTAATCTGCAGGTGCGGGAAGCGGCCTTAACTGGTGAGGCCCAAGGGGTTCTCAAAAATGCTGGCCTGGAACTGCCGGAAGATACGGTTCTGGGAGATCGGTTTAATTTTGTCTATGCTGGCACCGAAGTCACCCAAGGCCGCGGCAAGGTACTGGTGACCCACACAGGCATGGCCACTGAACTGGGAAAAATTGCCGCGGCCATCCAATCCGTTGAAACCGAGCCGACCCCCCTGCAAAAACGGATGACAGAGCTGGGGAACAAGCTGGTTTTGGGTGCCCTGATTCTGGTGGCCTTAGTCATTGGGGTTGGGGTTATTTTTCGCCCAGATCTATTCCGGCAGTTTGTGGAAGTCTCCCTGAGCATGGCCGTGGCTGTGGTTCCCGAGGGACTGCCCGCCGTGATAACGGTCACCTTGGCTTTGGGAACCCAACGCATGGTTAAACGCAATGCCTTAATTCGCCGCTTACCGGCTGTGGAAACCTTGGGCAGTATTACGACCATTTGCTCTGATAAAACGGGAACCCTGACCCAAAATAAAATGGTTGTTCAAGAAATTCGGACGCTCCATGCCCAGGCCCAAGTGAGTGGAACCGGCTATGACCCTGAGGGAACTGTGGAGTACCGCCCCCCTAGTGATCCCCGCCTGGTCAAATTGGGTCTGGCGGAAAGTCATTTACTTTTCCTGGCTGGGGCCCTCTGTAATGATGCGGTTTTGCAGAAAGAGGCTGGAACCTGGGTAATTCTTGGTGATCCTACGGAGGGCTCTCTCCTCCCCTTAGCTGTTAAGGCCGGTTTAGACCTCCATCGCCTAGAGCAGGACTTTCAACGGGTGCTGGAATTTCCCTTTTGTGCCGAGCGTAAACGCATGAGTGTCATTGGCAGCTTAGGGACGGCCCCAACCTATGGTCTGGAGGAGTCTCCCTATTTGATGTTTACGAAAGGCTCCCCTGAACTGGTTTTGGAGTGCTGCACACGAATTCAATTGGGAGCGGGCGCACAACTGATCAACCCAGGCCAACGGGCAATGATTTTGGCGCAGAATGATCAATTGGCCCAGCAGGGGTTGCGGGTGCTTGGACTTGCCTATCGAGATTGGACAGAACTACCGCCACCTGCGTCTGAGGTTGAGAGTGAACAGGATTTAGTTTGGTTGGGTTTAGTGGGAATCTTGGACCCACCCCGTCCAGAAGTTAAAGCAGCCGTGGCTAAATGTTTAACTGCGGGAATTCGCCCCATCATGATTACTGGAGATCACCAACTCACCGCCCAGGCCATTGCCACTAGTCTCGGAATCTGTACCCCAGAAGATCCAGTGTTGACGGGACGGGAATTGGCAAAACTCAGTCCAGCCGAGTTGGATCAACGGGTCATGGAGGTCAATGTCTATGCTCGGGTGTCTCCAGAACATAAGCTGCAAATTGTTCAGTCTCTCCAACGGCAAGGACAAGTGGTCGCCATGACTGGAGATGGGGTGAATGATGCTCCAGCCCTTAAACAGGCCGATATTGGTGTGGCCATGGGAATTACTGGCACTGATGTTACCAAAGAAGCAAGTGATATGGTTCTGCTTGACGATAATTTTGCCACCATTGTCGCCGCCACAGAAGAAGGCCGGGTGATTTACAGCAATATCCGCCGATTTATCAAATACATTCTTGGCTCAAATATTGGGGAAGTGTTGACGATTGCCTCAGCTCCGATTATTGGCCTGGGGGGAGTTCCCTTAACGCCTTTGCAAATTCTCTGGATGAATCTAGTCACCGATGGGTTGCCAGCTTTGGCCCTTGCTGTTGAGCCTGGTTCGCCTCGGGTGATGCAAATCCCGCCTGTAAATCCCAAGGAAAGTATTTTTGGCCGGGGCATGGGAGCCTATATGGTGCGCATTGGCCTGGTGTTGGCAATTGTGACGATTATGATGATGGTTTGGGCCTATGGGCACACTCAAGCCTTTTTGGGCGTTCAGGGGGATCTTGATCCCAGTCGTTGGACAACCATGGTCTTTACAACCCTCTGCATTGCCCAAATGGGTCATGCCTTAGCTGTCCGCTCCACCTCTAAACTGACCTATGAGCTACCGTTCTTCTCAAACCCCTACTTGCTCCTCTCCCTTGGGGTGACTACACTGCTGCAACTGGCCCTAATTTATGTGCCATTCTTGCGGAGTTTCTTTGGGACGCAAATAATTTCTGGAACAGAGCTCCTGATCTGCTTTGGATGTAGCGCGTTGGTTTTCATCTGGGTAGAGCTAGAAAAGGTCGTGTTCCGGTATTGGCGGCGGGCTAGGCAATCCTGATCTGCTCATCCAAATACAGGGATCAGAGGGCAATTTATAGACTCAAATTTTCCAGGCCGGGTCGGGGATTACTACTGCGAATGGCCTGGAGTTGCTGGTATAGTTCCCGTTCCGGAGCAGAAATATCTTTTGGAGGGACTATTTGGACTTTAACGAATAGATCTCCTGCTCCCCCCTTAGCACTGGGCCAGCCTTTGCCTGAAAGTCGTAAAGATTGCCCGGATTTGATCCCCGCCGGAATATTTAGCTTGACAGTGCCCGCTGGTGTTGGGAGATCTACAGAAGTGCCTAAAACCGCCTCATCTGGGGCAATAGCTAAATCACAGGTCAGGTTGTCTCCATCGAACTTGAAGAAACTGTGGGGCGTAATTTTGACCCGGAGGTACAGATCACCGCGCATTTGGCTGAGGGGATTCACTTGACCTTTGCCTTTGACCCGGACTTTACTCCCTGGTTTAGCCCCGGCCGGAATCCGCACATTGATGGTTTCTGAGCCCACTTGCAACCGCTTTTCACATCCCCTCAGTGCCTCTGAAAACGTTAGTTGTAAATCGGCCTCACTGTCAGCCCCAACGCCAGCCCCAGGATATCCCCCGCTAAAGCCACTGTTGGTATAGGTCTGACGGCTCCCACCGGTGGTTGCTCCCCCATAACTGCCAAATCGACCCAAAAGTTCGTTAATGAATTCATCAAAGTTGTTGTAGCGGCCGAAGTCAAAGTCCATATTGCCGAAGTCAACCCCGACCCCCGCCGCTCCGGGCCCACCCACCCCAGCCTGTTGCCAGTAACGCCCAAACTGGTCATATTTTTGCCGTTTTTCTTTATCTGAAAGCACTTCATGGGCTTCATTGATTTCTTTGAATTTGGCCTCGGCGACCTTATCTCCAGGGTTGAGATCTGGGTGGTATTGACGGGCTAGGCGACGGAAGGCCTGGCGAATTTCCGCATCGGAGGCAGTTTTGGCAATCCCTAAGATCTGGTAATAGTCTTTGAAATCGGTTGCGGCCATGGCTGGTTTACCCTACTTCAGATGCGCGTTGTGGTGGTGCTTGGTCATTGTTTATGGACGAGATCATTCCCCACCTTGTAGGATACGGGCTCATCTCTAATTTGAGGACAGTTGTTGCCCCCAGAAAACCGAACCTTAGCCACCTTGTATCCCCCCTCAGGATTGCTACTCAGGTTTCAGTCTCAAGTTATGGATTCAAAGATAACTAGATGGGGTTAGGCTGCATTGACAAGACCTGCTTCAGAATTCCCATAGATGGCATAGGCTAAGGCCTCATCCCATTCTTTACGGTCGCCCATCATTTTTTCAAGCTCAAGACCTTGCTGGTTGGTAAGTTCATCTCGAGTCACAGCATAGAGGATTTCACCCAAAATAATAAGTTTTGCATCCCTGGGCATTTCATTCTTTAGTCCGTCTTCAATTAATTCCTTGAAATAGTCAAAAGCGTTGTCCATTCTCCCATTCCTCTCTTGAAATTCTTCGCATTTGCCGATTATTCAAAACTAAGGCAATTTCAGCGTCCGGCGACTTGATCTTCTCACTTTGTTTTTCATTAACGAGTAGAACTGCTCGGCCTCTGGTTGAAAAAATTTTGGCTAGAAAAAGCTCTGACTCAAAGTTTGGCTGACGATTATGCCCTTGATGAATCAGCACATACCCACCTGTCTGGTCATCAAAGAAGTATTTCTCATACTCTGGCCCAGTGGTTTCATAGTCATGGCGCTTTTGGCTGATGGCATCCACAGGTAATTCTCGTGCTAACTGGGTCGCATCTCTGCCACTATGATAAGAAAGCCACTTTTGATTTTTAGCTATAGTACCTAATCTACATTGACTTGATTTGACTACATCATGAGTACAACTTTGACCCCAGCCGCAACCAAAACAGATTATGAAGCTGTCATTGGCTTGGAAGTTCACTGTCAGCTCAGCACTAATACTAAGATTTTTTCCAATAGCTCCACAGAGTTTGGTCAGCCGCCGAATACCAATGTTGACCCGATTTGTCTAGGGTTGCCGGGAACGTTGCCTGTCTTAAATCAAAAAGTCCTGGAATATGCCGTCAAAGCCGGCTTGGCCCTGAATTGCCAGATTGCGCCCTATAGTAAATTTGACCGGAAGCAATATTTTTATCCAGACTTACCGAAAAACTATCAAATTTCCCAGTATGACCTCCCGATTGCTGAACATGGCTGGTTGGAAATTGAACTCCTCGACGAAAACGAACAACCGATCCGCAAGCGCATTGGGATTACCCGCCTCCACATGGAAGAAGATGCCGGGAAGTTAGTCCATGCCGGAAGTGAACGCTTATCTGGCTCAAGTTATTCCTTAGTGGACTTTAACCGGGCCGGGGTGCCGTTAGCAGAAATTGTCTCGGAACCGGATTTGCGTTCAGGCCAAGAAGCTGCGGAATATGCCCAAGAACTCCGGCGAATTTTGCGCTATCTAGGGGTTTGTGACGGGAATATGCAGGAAGGGTCGTTGCGTTGTGATGTGAATATTTCGGTGCGGCCGGTCGGAACAGAGAAATTTGGCACCAAGGTCGAAATCAAGAACATGAATTCCTTTAGTGCCATTCAAAAAGCAATTGACTTTGAAATCGCCCGCCAAACCCAGGCCCTGCAAAATGGTGAAAAACTGGTGCAAGAAACCCGACTCTGGGATGAGGCCAGCCAACAAACCTTTACGATGCGGGTCAAAGAAGGCTCCAGTGATTATCGTTATTTTCCGGAACCGGATTTAGGCCCCATTGAAGTTACCCCCGAACAACTCCAGGCCTGGACTGCTGAACTCCCGGAACTCCCCGCCCACAAACGCCACCGTTACGAAACTGACCTGGGATTGTCTGCCTACGATACCCGAGTTTTGACCGATGAACGGAGTACCGCCGAATATTTTGAAGCCGTAGTTGCCGCTGGAGCCAACCCCAAGCAAGCCGCCAACTGGATCATGGGAGACATCACCGCCTACATCAAAACTGAAAAACGCACCCTAGTGGATATTCCCCTAACCCCAACTGGCCTGGCCGAGTTGATTGGCTTAATTGAAAAAGGCACGATCAGCAGCAAAATTGCCAAGGATATTCTCCCAGAACTCCTCGAAAAAGGCGGCTCCCCCCAGGCCCTGGTGGAGAAAAAAGGCCTGATTCAAATGTCTGATACCGGGGAACTGGAAAAACTAATCGATGAAGTGCTGGCGGCCCATCCTGAGGAACTGGCTCAATATCGGGCGGGAAAAACCAAACTCCAAGGCTTTTTTGTCGGGCAAATGATGAAAAAAACCGGGGGCCGGGCGGATCCGAAATTGACCAATCAACTGTTGCAGAAAAAACTCAATGCCTAATCCAAGCTGGGTGCTGCATCTGATTCCCTCTTTTGGATTATTGGTTCGAATTGGTTTGAGGCTGTTTCCCCAATGACGCCGATACAGCTTGTTTTTGCCCTAGAGCAAGGATATCTTTTTGGCCTGTTGGCAGCGGTTAATTCCGTGGTTCAAAATGCGACTCAGCCCGAACGCCTTGTCATCAATATTGTTGTGCCGCCGACGGAAGCTGAGTTTTTTGCTACGGCAATGGATGAGCATTTTCCTAACCGTGTTTTCCAAGTGCGGATCCGGGAGTATGTGCCCAATGCCAAAATCCAGGCCTATGTGGAAGCAAAATACAAGCCAGCGACTCTCCGGAAAGCCAATGCTGTTTACTCCCTCTATTGCCGCCTGTTCCTCCGGGATATTTTTCCAGAGCTAGGGAAAGTCGTCTTCTTGGACACTGACCTGATTGTGATTCAAGATATTGCCGAGCTTTACGATGGCCTGGACTTTACCCCAACGCTTTATTTAGGAGCTTGTCCCCACTTTTTTCCAGCAATCCTCCACTTTGGTAACCCTTGGGTCGCACGAACGGAATTGAGGCAGTTTAAGCAAACCTTTAATGCTGGGGTTTTGTTTACAGATTTGCGGTTTTGGACAGAGCGAGATTATGAACAACTGGATCGATACTTGGCCTGGGATCAAGCCCACAAGTACCGCCTTTTCCAGTTAAACGATGAAACCATCCTCAATCTCATGTTCAAAGACTATGTGCACCTAGACCGCAAGTGGAATCGCTGTGGGTATGGCAATCTCGCTCCCATCGCCTGGTTATTACGCAAACCCGTGGCCGAAATGGCTGTGATTCATTGGAGTGGTGGGCATCATAAACCTTGGAGTCATCGCAACATTCCTTATGCTGAGCTTTGGCACACCTACGCCCTCCTCCAGCCTAGTCCTAGCTGAATCTCAAAATTGATTGTCTGTCCCCCTGACGGAAAATGCTGAATGGAATCAGATTAAGAACTGTCGTTGAGGCAGATTAACCCTCCTATGTCTGATAACCAAGAGACACTCCTGGCCGAGTTAGGGCAACGTCAAGATGTGAATTTTCAGCAGGTTTTGGAAGCTGGACGTATGGCTAATGGTCAGCTTGTTTGGTTAGAAAAAGGGAATCAAAAGGCAGGGTGGGAGCATATTGCCTTGAAGCTAGATCAGTTTGAACGTCGAGGAATCTCTCCAGAAGAGCTGCCAAAATTCTTACTTGCTGCATTAACCCAGGGCCATCAAATTGGACTACAAGGCACCCGCCCAGTTTATGAGCTGTGGTGGAACCAGGAGTTGCATTATGTTTCGATTACCGTGGGTCATAATGGATTCATTGTTGGTGCCAACCCAACCCCTCGTAAACTTATCCCCAGCCAGACAAATGCCTAAAATTATCCGCATGAGTCCTGACTATAGCTGCGAGCTGCTTTGGGATGAAGAAACTGCTGATTATCTCGAGCTAACTAGCTTACCCATATCGCCGCAGTTAATTCAGCGTATGAACCTATGGCAGCAAGCATTTGAGAACATCCTTGATTTAGATGACCCAGCTAACTCCGCTTTTTCCAGTGAGCAAGAGGAAGAAGATTTTGAGAGTGAGGGACTGGCAATTGCCCAACAGCTCCAGGCCGAACTGGGTTTTGACTATGAAATTTACTACAACAATCAGTCAGTTCTTGGCTCTAATATCAATCACCGGATCAAGGTCAAGAAAGAAGTCAAAGGGTAACTCGTTCTGCCAAGAAACTTATACTTTCTTTACACAAACGACCAAGCCTATCAATACGCCATAACCCCAAACATTCCTCAGGATCACCCTACTTCATTGGATCGTTTGCCAAAAAATCCAGGCCCCGTTGCCAATCCCTGGGAATAACCCCACCATCTCCTGCCGCCACTTCTAAGGTTTTACCCGTTGCCTTGGGCCAACGCAGGGCCTGGATACAAAGCCCCGCCACATCTTCCCGACTCACCTTGCCTGCGAGTGTATCTCCTTGGGACAAAATTAAGGGTTGTTGACCGGCTGTTTCCGTCAGGGCTGTGGGCCGAATAATTGTGTAGGGAATACCACTGTGCCGGATCAGTTCCTCCCCCTTAAACTTCCAAGTTAAAATCCCCCCCAACTGATCACTGAGGCGCACAATTGGTCGGGGGTCGGTTGCCGCTTCCGGAGTCCCAGGCCGGGTAGCACCCGCAGAACTAACCATAATCCAACGGGGACAGGGTGATTCTGAGTAGGTTCTAATTTGTTCCATGACTAGCTGAAAGGGGCCAGGTTGGAAGTGGGGATTTAAGGCACCATCATACTCAAACTTACTCAGCATTAGTTGGAACGAATAGACCGTCGCTGGATCAAAGCTTGGGGCCTGGGGGGCTGTTTTGGCCCGAAAGACGGGGGTTAATTGGCTAAAGGGGATTGTAATGGTTTCCCAAATCCCAGGTTTAGTATCAAAGGCAAAGGCATAGCCCACGCCATCCCAGGCCGGGGAACTGCGGACAAAAAACTTGTAGCGCTGTCCATCCCCTTTGAGGCGGATTTGAATTCCCGAGTAGGCAGATAAATCCAGGGGTGGTTCACAGTTTTTGGTGCGAATCGAAACAAACCCCCCCGAGTTTGCGGTGGAAACGTGCCCGGTAAAAACAGCTCCGTCTGTCCCTAAAATCAATTGACTCTGACTGACGCCACCCATCACCACATCATCCAAGGCTCCCCAACGCTCCACTGTGGCGGCATTAGGATGTTGAAAATCAAATAACACCTGCTCGGGGTTGAGGGCCTGGAAATGGGGTTGGGCCAGTTGTAACAGATTGCCAACACCCTGGTATTCAACTTGTTCCGGAGTCGCCTCAATCACAGCGGGTTCGTAGAATGTTGTTCCCTGGGCATAGTTGGCCTCCCGATTGTCAGGATTGGCGGGGCGGACAATGGCTCCCAAACAGGAAATCACTGCATCTACGCCCGTAAAGAGGGTTTCCGGTAACGCTTGAGTAACATCCCCTTCCACGAGGGTGACCCGTTGATCCAGGCCTGGGGGTAAAGCAGCTAGGTCTAAAATTTGCCCAGCCCGTTGCCGGTCTCGCACTAGGGCTTTAACCGCATAGTTAGCCGCTAACAGGCCCCGAACTACGCGTCGCCCTAAATTTCCGGTGGCCCCAATTACCAAAACGGTTTGCTGGGGGGGCTGAGGTTGAGGTTGTAAGTTTGGGAAGAAGGGGGATAACCAGGCCCGCCATTGACTGACACTTCCTAAAAAGGGAACGGATTCAAAAAAGGCTAGGGTTTGGGCAAAACGACCAAAATCCCAAGCCTCGCGTTCAGGTGTTGTTGGGGGTTGTGGGCTTGGTGATGTGGTCATAACTCTGATGCCTGGTGAATATGGGGCGATTAAACTAAGGCCATTGCCTTTACCTTAACAAACCGTAACAAAGCCGACTATTGCTGCACGCATTAATTGCCCTGGGGACTAAATCCGGTGGGACAAAATCCAGACTTCAAGATTGCCGGTTTTGCTCCGGGGTTGGCCAGACAGTAATTGCCCTGGGGGACGTAACCACTGGGGCAAAAGCCAACTTTTGGGATCGCAAAGGTCGCTGCCTGGCCGGGAACACAGTAATTGCCTTGGCTGGAGTATCCGCTGGGACAAAATCCGTCTCTAAGAATGGTTAGGGGCTGCATTGAGGCGAGGATATTGAGAAAGCCCAGTCCCCAAGTGAGCGGAATGTTAATGGGCATTGTCATCGTAGTGCCGCGATTTTGGCCAAGGGCCGCAGCTTTCAAGGAACGCTATGGGGGAGGTGCTAGGGAATTTGGGGGGAGAGGGAAAAAGATTCGGCAAAATCTTGGCGTGTCATGGGTTGTTTTACTTCAATGCCTTCCCCTCCCAAAACGGTTAACGGTGCTCCATTTACCGATAGCCAAACCGGGGCCGTAGGTTGCAGGCTGGTTGCCGTGTAAATGACCTGTCCTAAGCGCCCTTGCATCGAAGTACTACCGCCGCCTTGGGTAAATTCCGAGGAAAGGTTGATATGGATACCATCGGATTCTAAGCGTAAATCGGTGAGGCGGGTGCCACTGGGAATGGTGGTAGCTGTATTTTCGCCACTGGGGCCCGCCAGTAACTCCAGAAAACCAAGTTTGAGCAAGTCATCGGGGCGGGTGGACGTGCCAGTCTGGTTGGTGACGGGTTCGCGGACAAAATTTGTGGCGGTGTCGTTGAGCCAATAGACTTCAAGCTGCCCAGTAACCGGAATTGGCGACTCACTGGTAATGGGGGATGGATCTCCTGATCCTGTTTGATTAAAGGTGAGCCAGGCCGCGCCCCCCACCGACAACAAGGCTACGGCTCCCAGGCCAACAATCCAAGGTAAGGCGCGTTTTGCGGGACGTTCTGGCATCATGACCGTGTTTTACCTACTCCTAACTTCTGACGCATGGTGATGGCCTCTTGGTTCCAGCCTAACCTATGGCTCCCGGCCCCAAAGTAATTGCCAACCCAACCGCACCAGGCCCAGGGACAGGATAACCGCCATGAGCAAGAGAAAAATTGCCCCACCCCAATACTGACCCAAAAGCAGTAAAACCCCAGCTAACAGGGTAAATCCAGCCCCACAGATGAGAACCAAACATTGCAACATTCGGTAGACTCGGCGTAACAGGGCCTCGCTTTCCGGGGAATTGACCCGAACCTTGATCTCACCCCGCTCTAACTTGGCCTGGAACTCCCGCAACAGCACTTCTGCCCGACTTGGTTGATTGAGTTTGTATTGAATAAACTCCCGGGCCTGGCGCGCCAATATCCCTAAGCCTTTGCGCTTTTCTCCAGTTAGGGCCAGTTGCTTAACAAAGGGTTGGGCTGAAGCCACAAGATTGTAGTTGGGATCTAGGGTGCGGGCAATGCCATCGAGGGTGGTTAGGGATTTGAGAATGTAGGTGAGTTTGGCCGGGAGTCGAAACGGTTGTTGTTGAAACAGCAGATAGACATCATGGCGCATTTCGCTGAAGAAGTTGACATCTAAGGGTTTTTCCGTAAACTCCTGCAGAATGACGTCCATGACCCGCTCAATCGCTGACATATCCGAAACTGGTTCAATTAAGCCCAAATTGGTTAGGGTGAGAATCACGGTGTCGGTATCTTTTTTCAAGACCGCAAAGAACGTCGCCACCATTTGCTCTTGGTTCAAGGCCGCCACTTCCGTCATCATGCCGTAGTCGTAAAAAATTAAATCGCCCCTGGGGGTCACCGCCAAATTGCCGGGATGGGGATCTGCATGGAAAAAGCCGTCGATTAACAGTTGTTTGAGGTAGCAGCAAATTCCCAGTTGGTTAATGGCCTGGGGGGCGAGACCGTGGGATTGGAGGGCCTGGCGATTATCAACCCGAATCCCGGGCAAATACTCCATGGTTAACACACGACTCGTGGTAAATTTCCAGTAAATTTTGGGGACGCGAATTTTATCTTCCTCAGCAAAGTTGGTTCGGAACCGCTCAGCGTTTTGCCCTTCCCGGATATAGTCAATCTCTTGAAAGAGGATACTAAAAAACTCTTCATAAATCGCCGGCAGGTTGTAGCGGCGCAGAGGCGGTAAATGACGATGGGCAACCTTCACCCAGGCCCCGATGACTCGATAATCCAAATCTAGGAGTCTGTGGAGATTCGGTCGCTGAATTTTGACCACGACAGCTTCTCCAGAAAACAACTTGGCCCGATGGACTTGGCCTAGGCTGGCGGCGGCGAGGGGTTCGGCTTCAAATTCCGCATACAAATCTGGAAGAGGATGCCCCAGTTCTTGACTAACAATGGTCAGGGCCTGGCGGGGGTTGAAAGGAGGAACCCGATCCTGGAGTTCTCTGAGGGCATCAATATATTCGCTGGGCAACAGATCAATCCGGGTTGAGAGAAACTGACCAATTTTGATGAAGGTCGGCCCCAAGTTCAGGAGGGTTTTAACGAGGTGCTGGGCCCGTTTTTGTCGTACCCGTGATGATTTGAGTTGCCAGGCCCAATCCCAGAACCACTGACTGACTAACCCCACCATTGCAGTTGTAATTTGCCATCGGCGCGCCCCCAACTTTTGGGCCCGTTGCCACGCCAATGGGGCAGATGCAGGGGTGATCATGCCTAACTTGCCCTACCCATGGCGATAACCCTGAAGTTGATGGTGGGAAACGGGCATTAGGTCAGTAAACGGTCTCCGTGGGTGCGATCCAATAAGGCTAACCATAAGCGACGGGGGCCCTGGGGACTACTGTAAAACAATAAATCGATTAACAGACTTAATGCTAATTCCGATAAATCATCCCCATCTACCCCCTGCTGACTCATGCGCTCCTGGTACAACTCCGTAAAGGCATCTAAATAATCCCCCAAAAGAGGATCCTGGGCCGGGCTGCGGTTGGTTTTAGCAAGAAGTTCCCAATGTTCAATGGCCTGGCGAATTTGGCTGTGGTGATTCTGGGCCAGGTGGGTGCTGATGAGTACCAGGGAGCGGGCTTCTTCAATGTCAAGTTTTTTGCGCCCTCCACGACTGCGCCGGAGTGGATTGGATTGTCGCAGCCGCCACAGGCCCACCCGGTCAGAGACAAAGTCCTCGAGTTTTAAATCCGTTGCAGCATTGAGGATGGCATCGGAACCCAGGCCTGTGAGTGCTTCTAGGGCTAATAGCACCAAATCCAACTGGGTCTTAATATTGTCCAGCTCAATGGCTTCACCCCCAGCTTGTAACTCCGCCTTGGAGAACACTGTGACACTCCTCAAGACTGCTCACCGACACAACCACATAGGAATACTGGGCTAGTATTTCCCCGCAGACCGAGATGTTTACCAGGGGGCCGACAGGGGGCTCCGAAACTCTCTATCATCCAACTATACTCTGAGTCGTTTCGGCCCAAATTTGCCTGTTTCCCCCTATGCCCGTAGTTACCTACAGCCCGGCCGTGACCTTGGTGCCCACCCATGAGTGTTTTAATCGCTGTACCTACTGCAATTTTCGCCAAGATATCGGCCACGGGGCCTGGTTATCCTTGAACCAAGCGGAGGCAGAATTACGTCAACTCCAAGGGCAGGGAATTTGCGAAATTTTGATCTTGGCTGGTGAAGTTGCCCCCAATGGTTCAACCCGTCCGGCCTGGTTTGAGCACATTTGGCAGTTGGGGCAGTTGGCGGTTGACTTAGGGTTTTTACCCCATACCAATGCTGGTGTCCTGAGCCCAGAGGAACTGGCAAAACTACGCTCTGTTAATGTTTCCCAGGGATTGATGTTGGAGCAGGTAACCCCGATGTTACGGGAGACTGTTCACCGCCATGCCCCCACCAAAGCCCCGACCTTACGGATTGAGCATTTAGCCCAGGCCGGGACGTTAAAAATTCCCTGTACCACTGGCCTTTTGTTGGGAATTGGCGAAACTCCAGCCGACCGACTTCAAACCCTAGGGGTGATTGCGGAACTACATCAACGCTGGGGCCATATTCAAGAGGTGATACTGCAACCCTACAGTCCCGCCCCCAACCAGATTATTCCTAACCTTGGGTTTGATTGGGTTGAATTGCCAGCCTTAATTCACCAGGCCCGGGAGATTTTACCCCCAGAGATTACGATCCAAGTGCCACCCAATTTAATCCCAAATTTTGAATTGCTGTTGGCTTGTTTGGAGGCAGGTGTGCGGGATTTCGGGGGCCTGGTTCCCCACGATTATGTCAACCCCAACTATGCCCATCCAGACCTGGCAACTCTCAAAACCCAACTCCACCAGGCCGGGTGGGACTTGAAACCTCGCTTACCAATTTATCCGCCCTTTCTGGAGATGTTGGCTGAGCATTTGCGGGGCCTGGTGCATCGGTGGCAAACCCAATTTGAAGCCCATTCAGGAATCTCTTCTACGCCCTCACTCTCCCGGACTGGATGACCAAACGCTACCTTTTCTGTTGCTGTTGTTAAGTGTGTTAAACAATGTCCCTTGGATCGCAAATTCAGTTGTCTAGTCTCCAGAAACTCCGAGTTCTTTGGGAATTTTCTCGTCCCCATACGATTATTGGCACGACCTGTAGTGTTTGGAGTTTGTATGCCTTAGCTACTTTACCGAATCAAAGCTTTGGGACTCATTGGGCTATTGCCGTCGGGGCCTGGTTGACCTGTTTATTGGGCAATGTTTATATTGTTGGCCTCAATCAGATTTTAGATGTCCCCATTGACCGAATCAATAAACCCCAATTACCCCTGGCAGCGAATGAATTAACCCCAACCCAGGCCTGGTGGATTGTCGGTCTCACTGGATTTTTTGCCATTCTATCCAGCGCAATGCAGGGGCAATTTCTATTAGCGGTTGTGGTTTTGAGTTTAATCATTGGCACAGCCTATTCATCACCTCCAATGCGCTTAAAACGATTTCCCTTTTGGGCTGTCTTTTGTATTTTAGGTGTGCGCGGCGTGATCGTTAATCTGGGCCTGTTTCTTCACTATCAAAATCTTTTTGGTGATTCTCTCAGTATTAGTAATATTGTTTGGGCCTTAACTGGTTTTGTTGTGGTATTTACAATTGCCATTGCCCTATGTAAAGACATTCCTGATCTTGAAGGGGATCGACACTTTCAGATTTCAACATTCACGGTCAAGCTTGGGACGACAACTGTTTTTCGATTCACGGTCAGTGTTTTAGTCCTATCCTATGTTGGCTTAATGATCTTTGGCCTAGTTGTACCTTTAGGAGTTAATTTAAATCTGTTTTTACTGGTACATTTTTGCCTATTATTCGTACTTGGATTCCAGGTCAGAATTGTTGATCTATCTAACCAGGCCAGCATTACCCGGTTTTACCAATTTATTTGGAAGTTATTTTTCCTTGAATATCTCTTGCTGCCATTACTGTATGGATTGTAGGCAATATCTCACTGAGTTGATGATCCCCCCAAGAATGTCATTGAAATCCAAAGGAGTTAGACTGAATTAGGAAAAACAATGCGGGAGTCAACCCCTGGCCTGGATGGTAGAAATCAATTTAAGGTTAATTGAGCGATGATTGCCCTCACCTTACCTCAGTCTCAACGATTGAGCGATCAAGACTTTATGGAATTGACCCAGTCCAACCGAGATTTGCGGCTAGAGATGTCTGCTACTGGAGAATTAGTGATTATGGCTCCAACTGGGGGTGAAACTGGGGCACGCAATACAGAACTGATTGGGCAACTCTGGACCTGGAATCGGCAAACAGGTTTAGGTCAGGCATTTGACTCATCCACAGGTTTTACTTTGCCCAATGGGCCCCGCCGTTCACCGGATTTGAGTTGGCTGACCCTTGATCGCTGGCAATCCTTGACCCCTGACCAACGCCGGAAATTTATTCCCCTTTGTCCTGATTTTGCGGTGGAGTTAATGTCGGATTCCGATGATTTTGCCATGCGTCAGGCCAAGATGATGAAATACCTCGAGAATGGATTGCGATTGGGGTGGTTAATAATGCTTCAAACAAAACAAGTGGAGATCTACCGGCCTGGGCAAGTGGTGGAAATTTTAGACAATCCCAAAATCTTAAGTGGTGAAGCGGTTTGACTTGGATTTGAAATGAATTTAGAGCCAATTTGGTTTGGATAAATTTTAGCAAGATTGGAGAATGTATGGATAGTGACCTAATTAAACCACTGCGGTTACATATCGGTGGCAAAGAAGCCCATCCTGACTGGAAAATATTGGATATTGAATCTCGTCCAGAAGTTGATTTTCTCGGAGATGCTGCAAATCTAAGTCAATTTCCTGATGGCTCAGTTAGTTGTATCTACGCCAGTCATGTCCTAGAGCATTTTTACTACGGCATTAATCATGAACTTCAAACCGTTCTCAATGAATGGTATCGAGTTTTAGAGGACGGCGGAAAACTTTATATTAGTGTTCCTGACTTGCAAACATTGTGTTGGTTATATACTAATCCTAACTTGCTGCCATTAGAACGCTTTCACTTAATGCGAATCATGTTTGGTGGCCAAATCAATCAATACGATATTCATAAAGTCGGATTTGATTATGATATTCTTGCCATGTACTTAAATGAGGCTGGCTTTAGTGAATTGGAACGTGTCACAGCGTTTAATCTATTTCAAGATTGCAGCGGTTTGCGAATTTTGGATAGCCCCATTAGCTTAAATGTTATTGTTACCAAATAAACAGTTATGAGTTGAATTGATTGAATTGAATTCGAGGATCGACGAGTTTTAACAGTAAATCCGCCAGTAAATTCCCGATAATTAACATCACTGCTCCCATGATTAAACTGGCCATGACCAAATATAAATCCTGAACTTGTACGGCTTGTAAAATTAACCGCCCCAGACCAGGCCAGTTAAAAAAGTATTCGGCTATAAAGGCCCCACTGAGTAACCCAGCAAATTCAAACCCCAACAGCGTAATTAGAGGGTTAATCGCATTGCGGAGGGCATGGACATAGATCACCCGATTTTCCGGTAAACCTTTCGCGCGAGCAGTTTGAATATAGTTCTGACGCAACACATCCAGGAGATTTCCCCGCATTAGCCGTTGTAACCCAGCAAAACTGGTAATACTCAAAGCCAAAGTCGGTAGAATCAAATGCCAGCCAATATCTACAATCTTGCCCAAAGCCGTGAAATCTTCATAGTCAATACTGGTCATATTTCCTACCGGAAACCAGGGGGTACTTTGAGCGAAAAACAGTAACAACAACGCCGCGACAAAACTAGGAAAGCCCTGGGCCACATAACTAATCACCTGTAACACCCGATCTCCCCAGCGATTTTGATTCACGGCTGCTACTATCCCCAAGGGAATCCCAATGCCCCAGGTGACGAGAATAGAACTAAAGGCTAGCAGCAACGTGGCAGGGACTCGCTCCCACAACAACGAAGCCACTGAACGCTGATAGATAAAACTGGTGCCAAAATTGCCTTGGGAAATAATCTGCCACAACCAGCTAAAATACTGCTCCACCGCCGAGCGATTTAAACCAAATTGTTGCTCAAGTTCTGCCAGTCGTTCTGGGGAAATGCGAGGATTGGCTTTTAAAGTATCCAGGTAAGTCCCAGGGGCAAGTTGAATAATGGCGAAACTGAGGGCAGAGGCCAATAACAGAGTCAACAGGGCCTGGGCCAACCGTTGGATAATGTAAAGCGTGGTTTCCGCTGTCAAAAAGTTTCTAATTCCCCGAACCCAGCCCATGGATGTCAATACCCTATTTGCCCTGTCATTGTTTCCCTTTCTTGGCTTTCTCTACTTTTTGACGAAAACTTCCACGATGCCCCGCCTAGCTTTGATGGGGTTTTATGGCACCTTAGTCTTTGTCGCTGTCACGATCCCAGCCGGACTCTATGCCCTACGGATTTATCATACCGCCTTGGCTAATGTGGATTGGTTGCATGGGGCGGCCGAGGCATTTTTGACCGTGGCCAATATCTTGGTGGTGCTTGGATTTCGCCAGGCCCTACGCAATACCCCTCCTCAAGACCCTTAACTTCAGGACACCTTGCTTTGACCCTGCACTCTCGCCAAATTCTCGATTTGTACCGTAACTTAGCCACATTAGATTTAACCGTGGTGGATGTGGAAACAACGGGCAGTAAACCACAACAGAATTGGGTGATTGAAATTTCTGTCTTGCAAGGCTGCCCCCAGGCCGGGATTAGTCAACACATCACGCAACTGATTCAACCGCCGATTCCCATTCCGAAAGACATTCAACGTTTTACTGGAATTACGCCGGAGATGGTTATTGATGCCCCCCCACCCGACCAAGTCTGGCCCAAATTTTTACCCCTGTTGGAGACGGGAATTTTTACGGCCCACAATGTTGGTTTTGACTATGGGTTTATTCAAGGGGAATACGAAAAGCTGGATATTCCCTTTAGTCGGCCCGAACTAGCTCAATTTTGCACCGTCAGACTGTCGCGAATTTTGTTGGCCCATTTGCGGTCACGGCGACTTCCAGATTTAGTGCGTCATTTTGACTTTGCCGTAGAAACCTCCCATCGCGCCGAAGCCGATACCCTGGCCTGTTGGTATTTGACCCTGGAGTTGATTAATCTTCTCGAGCAAACCCCTGATGAGCCCATCCTGGAGAAACTCGGGCAAGACTGGTTAACCCTTGAGGATGCGGCGGAATTGTTGGGGTGTGATTTAACAACGGCTTACAACGAGTTGATGCATCCCAGTGTGATCAATAAATGTACCCGGCGGGGAGAAATTCTCTTTCAACGTCATAGTGTTGAGCAATTGTGTTAAGCGTCCTCAAACCTCTGCCACACCAAAACCTCCCCGGCCTGGCCACCCCCGGCTAACAAATCCCCATCCCGACTCCAGGCCAGGCCACTGAACCCAGCCCGAACACCTTCCAAAATTTGTACTGCCTCCAGGGCCTGTTTCCACAAACAAATCCACCCCTCTGATCCCGCCGAAGCCAGCACCATTGAGTCCGGTTGAAAGGCAATGGCAATCACGGCCTGCTGATGCAGATCCAAAACATGGGATTCCCAACCCAAGTCCAGGTTTCGCTGCCAGACGACAATCCCCTCAGCACAACTAGAGGCCAAAACTGGAGCCCCGTGATTGCCCAACACATCCGACCAAACCAGTTGCTTAACTTTGCCTGGAAATCCCCGCATGGCCCAAGGACTCTCATCCCCCCACTGCCACAGGGAAAGGGTGCGATCAATATTCGCCGCAGCCATAAATGCCCCATCTCCAGACCAGGCCAGGCCCACACAGGCGGACATCAACTCTAAATGCTTGGGTTCATCATCCCAATCCGCCTCAGACCAAACTTGAATTCCCTGATAGCCCCCAACGGCCAAACACGTTCCTGCAGGATGCCAGGCCAGGCCAAGAACAGAAGAGGCCGCAAAATCTAAGGTCGCAATCACCCCTTGCTCAACCGCATCCCAAATTTGGACGTAATGCTTCAGACCAATGGCTAATTCTGGTTTTGATGGGTGCCAGGCCAGGTGATCAATCCAAATTCCCGGATTTTTCAGGGTGGTCATTAAGGTCGCCGACTGCTGGTTAAGCCGCCAAATCCATACCTCTCCCCCTTGACCTGCCGCGGCTAAAAACTGCCCATTCGCTGAAAATGCCACCTGACTTAGGGAGAGGCCATCGGGCGGTTTAATCACGGTTAGGGTTTCGCCAGCACAGAGGGCTACGTCTCCCGCCGCTGAACAGGCCGCCAATAAATTCTCGCAAGACCAGGCCAGACCCGTGACATAGTCCGATAGGGCTCCGGCAAAAACTGGCTGAAATTTTGGGACTGAATTGCTCACACTAAACAGGCCTGGAATCCCTGGGTTAAGGACGCTTCATCTAAATTACGGCCAATAAAGACCAATTCATTTTTCCGTTCCGCCGCCGATTTCCAGGCCCGATCCGCCCGCCCATCAAAGAGCATGTGTACCCCCTGAAAGACAAACCGGCAATCTTCCCCGGCCACATTGAGAATCCCCTTCATCCGAAAAATATCCGGCCCCTGAGTTTGTAAAACCTGTCCCAGCCAGGCCTCGAGGCGATTCCAATCCACGGCCCCTTTCTCTGTAATGGCCACTGACCCAACGGTTTCATCATGCTCGTGGGCCGCTTCATCCAAGAAATTCGGATCAATCTCTAACGCTCGGTTCAAGTCAAAAGCCTGGACTCCCAAGATTGCATCCATGTCCACTTCAGAATTGGTGGTGCGGTAAATTTGGGCCAGGGCATTCATCGAGCGGATGCGGTGTTCCAATTGAGCTAACTCGTCCGGTGTTACCAAATCCGTTTTATTCAGCAAAATCACATCGGCAAACCCAATCTGCTCCACGGCTTCATCGGCATCCCAGTGTTGATTAATGTGCTTGGCATCCACCACCGTGACCACTGCATCTAACTGGGCCTGGGTACGCACATCATCATCCATAAAAAAGGTTTGAATCACCGGAGCCGGATCCGCCAGGCCAGTGGTTTCAATCACCAAGTGGTCAAACTTATCCCGTCGCCGCATCAAATTGCCAATAATCCGAATGAGGTCACCCCTCACCGTGCAGCAGATACAACCATTGTTCATCTCAAAAATTTCTTCATCGGCATTGACGACCAACTGATGATCGATCCCCACCTCGCCAAACTCATTGACAATCACCGCCACCTTTTTGCCATGCTCATAGGTCAAGATGCGGTTCAGGAGGGTAGTTTTGCCGGCCCCCAAATAGCCAGTCAGAACCGTAACTGGGACAGTAGGTGAGGAAAGTTGAACCATAGGACTACGTTAAACAGAATTGGAGCGACTGTAATTATGAGTGTAATCTAGGCCTGAACCAGCCACTGCTTGAACCCGTCCAGTACCTAAAAAATTATGAGTTCTTTCCTTGACGTTGGCTTAATCAGTTTGGCTGTGGCCCTTGCAACCACCGTTGATGACAATCTCTACCTCACATCCTTCTTTGCCCGGGTTGATCCGCAGTTTCGTCCCTATCATGTTGTCGTTGGTGAATATCTCGGGGTTACGGCTTTGCTGGGTCTCAGTCTGTTGGGCCTGGGGTTGGGGTTTGTTGTCTCAGAGGCCTGGCTAGGATTACTCGGATTTTTACCAATTAGTATTGGTTTGAGTCAACTCCTGGACCACCCCCCGGATACCTCCATTGCGATTTTGGAAACTACCGCCAAAGCCTTCAAAGAGCGACAACAGATGTTTCCGAAAAAACAACCGCGGGCCTGGATGGCATTCTTAGAGCCCGAAACCTATCAAGTCGCAGCCGTTACCTTGGCCAATGGGGGAAATAACCTGGGAATTTATCTGCCGTTATTTGCCGCGTCTGGGTTTTTGCAGATTGAAGCCACCGTTTTGGCGGTTTATGGCACTGTCACCGTCTGGCTGGCGTTGTCCTATTGGGTCGTGCACTTACCGCAGCTTTCCCAGGCCCTGACCCATGTTTTACCCAAAATTTTTCCGTTGATCTTGATTGGCTTAGGGCTAAAGATTCTCCTAACCAGTCACGCCTATGTACTTGTGAGCCAGTGGTTTTAGTCGGAACCTCAAGATTGACATTCCTACCGAGCTAACGTAGCACACGTCACTGTTTCAAGGATTTTTGGGGTTCATTCATCAGCAATTTGACCTCAGGACTTGAATGATCTACCTCAAAGCTCGAACATTTGACCTCAGGGCTTGGACGATCCACCTCAAAGCTCGAACATTTGACCTCAGGGCTTGGACGATCCACCTCAAAGCTCGAACATTTGACCTCAAAGCTCGAACATTTGACCTCAGGGCTTGGACGATTCACCTGAAAGCTCCGACATTTGACCTCAGGGCTTGGACGATCCACCTGAAAGCTTCGACATTTGACCTTAGAGCTTGGACGATCCACCTCAAAGCTTCGACATTTGACCTTAGAGCTTGGACGATTCACCTCAAAGCTTCGACATTTGACCTCAGGGCATGGACGATTCACCTCAAAGCTTGAATGATCTACCTCTAGGCCCCAAGGATTCATTTCAGATGCAACGAAGAAGCCAGCTATTCTTCCCAAAGGTTCATCCCAAACTGGTTTTAAATCCCCCCAACCCATTGCATGACAAACCCCACCAGGCCCCCGCCTAAGATCAACCAGGCCGAGTTAATTTTCCAGCGAAACAGGATCACCCCACTGAGCAATGCCAAAACAATGGTGGTTGGGTCAACTAATGCAGCCAAACCCAAGGTGACTGTTACCCCCGCCATCAACCCCAAAGCTGCGGCATTCACCCCATCCAAAGCCCCACTCACCCAGGCCGAGCCCCTTAACCGATTTACCCAAGGATTGATCAACGCCACCAACAAAAATGAAGGTAAGAAAATCCCAATTGTCCCGGCAATGGCCCCCGGATTTCCCGCCAACAGATAGCCAATAAAAGTCGCGGTCGTGAAGATGGGGCCTGGGGTAATTTGACCAATGGCCACCGCATCCAATATCTGCTGAGATGTCAGCCAATGGGTTTGATCGACAAACTCTCGCTGGACAAACGCCAACAGGACATAGCCGCCGCCGTACAACACCAGGCCAATTTTGAGAAAAATTAAAAACACCTGGAGCCAAGTGGCTGTGGTTTCTGGAGTCGTAGCCATCATTTGCCCAAACAGCCCAGGAAATCCAGTCGAGGCTGGTAATGCAACCCATCCCGCCGTTGTATTTTTGCCCCTTTGCCAGGCCTTGATTAGCATCACCAATGATCCCAACACGGCCAAGGTTAAAACTTCTGACCAGCCAACAAAGTAGGAAATAATCGATAGTCCTGCTGCTAATCCGGTTGCTCTGTCCTTGATTGCTTTACGACCCAGTTTCCAGAGGGCTTGGAGAATAATCGCAATAATTACGGGTTTAATTCCGTACAGGAGCCACTCAACCTGGGGAATCGTCGCTGTTTGCACATAGGCCGCCGCTAAAGCCCACACAATCACCATCGCCGGCAAGATGAAACAGGTTCCGGCCACGATCAGCCCCCGCCCGCCCGCCCGTTCTGCCCCGATGTAAATTGCCAGTTCTGTGGAGTTGGGGCCAGGAATCAGATTGGTAATTCCAACTAAATCTAATAACTTTTGCCGCGTTAACCACCGCCGCCGCCCTACCACCTCCTCATCCATCATTGCCAAATGTGCCGCTGGCCCCCCAAAGGCAAAGGTGCCCAGACGTAAAAAGACAAGGGCTAATTCCTGTAAACGTTGCCGTTGCTCCGGGGGCGTCAGTTGGGAAAAGGGCGTGGGGGACGCGGTCGATTGGTCAGACTCCAGTTCACTCACATAAAATACCCCTGTGCCACGAAATTGACTTAGTTGTACCAAAATTTGCCACTAGACCCTGTATATCCCAGAACACCCCCAGCCATGGCAAACTCAAGGGGGACATAGGAAAGGAGCGTCTGTGCCTAAACTTTTGGTGGCTGCGAGTGGAACAGGGGGGCATTTATTTCCAGCGTTGGCAGTGGCCCAGGCCCTCCAGGAGCAACAGCAGTACGAAATAACCTGGTTGGGAGTCCCGGACCGATTGGAAAATGAGTTAATTCCTGGGCACTTCCCCCTCATGACCATCAAAATGGGCGGGTTTCAAAGCCGTAACCCCCTGAGTAAGGTCAAGCCTTTGCTGCAGTTGGTCAAATCCATTCGTCAAACCCGGAAAATTCTTAAGACTGGCAACTATGTGGGGGTATTTACCACTGGGGGCTATATTTCTTCACCTGCGATCTTAGCGGCCCGGAGTTTAGGCCTACCGGCGATTCTCCACGATTCCAATGCCCTGCCGGGGAAAGTCACCCGCTGGTTAACCCCCTATTGTTCGACGGTGGCGGTGGGGATGACCGAGGCGGCGAAACGCTTACGTCAAGGCCAACGGAAAACCCCGATTAAAATTACCGGCACCCCCGTCCGTCCAGAATTCTTAGCCCCAGCGGCCGCCACCACCCTGACCCTTGGCGATGTGGTCATTCCCGAAAATGTGCCGTTAATTGTGGTGATGGGGGGCAGTCAAGGGGCGGTGGGCTTAAATCAGATTGTCCGCCTTGCGGTTGGGGCCTGGTTGGAGCGCGGGGCCTGGGTTGTCCATTTGACGGGAAACAGCGATCCGGAGGCCCAGACCCTGGTGCATCCCCACTATGTCAGCTTGCCGTTTTACCACCAGATGGCTCCCTTGCTGTACCGGGCGAATTTGGCTATTAGTCGTTCTGGGGCCAGTGCCTTGACGGAATTAGCAATCACCGCTACCCCCAGTATTTTGGTTCCCTATCCCTATGCCGCCGAAGATCACCAGTGGTTTAATGCCCAAGTCTTTACCCAGTCCGGGGCTGCCTACACCTACCGTCAACCCGAACTTACCCCCCGCCACCTCAGTCAATTGGTCTTAGAGTTACTGGATCAACCGGAGCAACTAGCCACCATGGCCGACCAGGCCCGAAGTTTAGCGGTTCCTGACAGTGTTGCCCAACTGGTGCAGTTAATTAAATCCCAATGTCACTGATGTCATCGTGGAGAGACCTGGATGAATTACGGGGCCTGGTGTGAACAGGTTTTTAATACGCCGCCGGGAATAGAACCCGTGACTTGGGACTTTTCCCCCCCCATGTACGATCTTGCTCCCCAGGAGAATTTGGATTTCATTGACCAGGCCCTGCTTGACCCCAGGATTCCCCGACTCTACAGCAAAGAACAAATCGGCAACGGCCTCCAACTCATCTTCAACAATGCCTGTAGCCATCTCCCCTTCAGTTATTTAGACACCCCCAGTGCCGCCCGCCGTTGCCAGTCCGTGGCTCGATTACATCATCTCTATCGCAACTATTTTGCTCCCTTTTGCCAGACCCCAGTGATAGAAATTGGTGATGGTCTAACAGAGGGCCCATTGGGTTACATCTGCGACATGTTTTGGGACATTTTTATCCTCCATCCCGGCCATGAAAATGTCACTGAGGCGATGATTCAAGCGGCATTGGGGGTAATGGCGGGGGCACTCAAGTCTAACCAGGATCGAGTGATTGTCTCGGCGTTACATGGCCTGGGGCATTGGGTCTATGCAGTACCGCCGGCCCAAAGAATCATTGAACATTGGTTACAAAAGCCAACCACAACGAACGAGACGGTGTTGGTCTATGCGCACCAGGCCTGGAGCGGCTGTATTTTGTAGTCCTGTGTCAACCCCTTGGGAGGATCATTTTCAATAAATTGGCAACCTTAACCACTCAGCAGTGCCTCGACAAATTCATAGCTGGAAAATGGCCGCAGATCTTTGATTCCTTCTCCGGCACCAACAAACCGAATTGGTAATCCCAACTCCTGCACCACGGCTAGGGCCACTCCCCCCTTGGCAGTGCCATCTAATTTGGTAATCACAACCCCTGTCAGTTGCGCTGCTTCAGCAAATACCTGGGCCTGGCGAAGTCCATTTTGACCGAGGCTGGCATCGAGAACCAAGAGTGACTCAATGTGGGCATCTGGGGCTTTTTTATCAACAATGCGGCGGATTTTTTTTAGTTCGTCCATCAGGTTTTGCTTATTTTGCAGACGACCGGCCGTATCAATCAGGAGCAGTTCACAATTGCGAGCCTGGGCTGCACTAATGCCGTCAAAGACCACCGCCGCTGGGTCTGTATTTTGACCGGGGTTGGCGACCACCTCTACACCACTGCGCGCCGCCCAAATTTTCACCTGTTCAACCGCCGCTGCCCGAAATGTATCAGCCGCCGCCACTAGACAGGGATATCCTGAGGTACTGGCCACATGGGCAATTTTGCCGATGGTGGTGGTTTTGCCAACCCCGTTAACCCCCGTCATCAGCCAAATATTAAGTTGATTTTTCTTGGGGGCAAAGTTTGGTTCGTAGCCCTGGGTGAACGGTTCCTCCAAAACATCCCGAAGAATCTGTTTTAGGTAATCGAGAGCCTGGTCAGCGGGTAAAGCATCTTGGCGGATTTTGGTTTGTAGGGCCTGGATGATTTTGTCGGTGGCCATGACTCCAACATCGGCCTGGAGGAGCAGGGATTCAATGTCTTCAATGGCTTCAGCACCTAGGGGCCCTTTCCCCACCACCGCCTTAAGTTGGTTCACCAGGCCCCGTCGGGTTTTCCCCAGGCCTTGCCGTAATTTTTGCAACCAGGTGATTTCCTCGAGATCCACCTCCTCAGGGCGTCGGCCTTGGGCCGCTAAAACTTCCGCAGACCATAAAAAGCCTTCATCAAGGGCAATGGTTTCAGGTGCGGATAGGCCTGTGGGCTCCGGGGGCGGTGGAGTCTCAGTTAAAACCGATGGAGGGCTTGCCGGGGGTGGGTCTGCAACGGCGTGGGCTTCTGAAGTTGGCATGCTCTCCAGGCCTGGGGTGGGCAATGGCTCAACGGGCAAAACCTCTTCAGCACTGGGACTTGGGGTGGGGGGAACTGCTTCCTCCAGAGGGGGTGCGTCCGTTTCCCCTTGGCGAGCTTGAATGTTCCGAAATGCAGCTTTTGCCCAGGCCAGGTAGTCCGGTTTAGAAGCTTCTGGGGCGGCGGCGGGTTCCGAGGATTCTGGAGGCTGTGGCGGGGTGGGTTCCGAAGGCGGTGACTCAGGGGTTGATTCCGGCTGAGGGGCAACATCTTCAGGTTGGGAGGGCTCCTCATTTTTTCCCAAGGCCCGACGGAACCAGTTAAACAAAGCCAACCCCAATGAACAACGGTAAAATCCTTTTTTTAGCTTACAAGAAAGACTCAGCCTCGGAAATCTTCAGAAGTATTTCCCGGTTGCCCCTAGGTGATCCGCGTTAAGTTGACCCGATAGCGTTCTTTTTTCGTTAGCTGAATGTCGCCAATCCGTAACTGTCCCCGTTGCTTCAAAATCACCACATCCCCACTTTTAAGACTTTGACTGGCTTGGGTAACGGGATGCCAATTAATTCGCACTGCTCCAGCTTGGATCAACTCCACCATTTTATTGCGAGACAAACCAAAACCAGCGGAGGCCAGGGCATCAAGACGCAGGGAGGCTTCCACGGTGCTCATGGTTTTTTCCTGGGGGGGACGCACTTTTAATTCAGACCAGGCCCGGAGGCGGGGGGTGACGGGGACAGTTCTGACTTGAATCACATGATTGAGGGCAGTGTCCAGGCCGGGTTTGAGAATCACCTGAGCCCCACGATCCCCCAGGACAATAATGTCGCCCATGGCTGTGGCGGGAATTCCCGATTGGAGTAGAGCCTGTTGAAAATCCCCATCGGTGGGCGGATCGAATAAAAAATTGCCCGCAAGCTCCCACAGTTCCAAGTCAACTTGGGTTTCCGATAGGGGTAAATCAGTGCGGGCCAGCAGTAGGCGTTGTCGTTCTGCCTGTGGATAGCCGCCCCAGGCCAAGCCGTGCAAATCCGTTAATTGCCCCAAGGCTGCCTCAGCCTCCAGTCGTAGCCGTGGATCTAAAAAATCCGTAGTCATCACCTCCCAGGTTTTAAAGGCCTGCTCAGCCAGGGTGAGAATTTCGGCCAAGGCCTGGGGAAACTGACTAGATGCTAAAAGTTCTGACTGGCTGGCCATGGCTCTACTCTCCTAACCATGTGGAAAATTCTTGACCAAACTGCTGCAGGGACAAGAGCCGAACCCGAGAACTAACCTGGGCTTGCCTCCGTGTTTCAGCGGTAGTGTATCCCCAGGCGGCCAAGAATAACTCCACCTTGGCTAATTGTGGCTCTGCTTGAACGGCAACTAAAGCGTCCCAACGATCTTCCACAAACCAAATGGGGGAGGCAACTTCAGAGTGAAGCCTTAACAACACGTCAACTTTGCTCAGGGGTGAGTCTTTACCATAGATGCCTAGGGGAGGTAGGGAAACCTGGGCTTCTGAGAGTAAGTATTCAACAAATCGAGTTTCCTTCGTGGTAATGATCACCCATGGAAGATTCTGATCTGCCCAGGCCTGGAGTTGCGAGACAATCCCAGGGTAAAACTGATGCAAGCCCATCCACCCTTGCCAATCCCTCGCAATCCATTCATCCCGCACCTGATCTAAGGTACTTCCAAGGTATGTTGCCTCTAGGTTTTCCCGGTCGAGTATTGCCTGACGAACCTGTGGCCAATCCTGTTCTAAGTCTGCCCCAAACCCATCCTCTGCCAGGGCCCTAATCAGCAGGGGCATCTCCCAACCATGGGTAATGACTGGACGTAAAGCCTGAAACCGAGTCTCTATGGAAGAAGAAGCATCTAAATTAAGGTCTGGCCAAATTTTCCTGGCTGCCCGACAACTGGCCTGGAAATATTCCCTCAAGCCATCACAAATGACCCCATCAAAATCTAAGGCCAGGGTACCGATAGCAGATAAATCTTGATGAATCATAAGCAAGAGCCGGGACTGGGGCGGGAGGATTCGAACCCCCGAATGGCGGGACCAAAACCCGCTGCCTTACCGCTTGGCGACACCCCAATTTGTGCGCTTTAACATCCTAGCAAGGCTCTGGAGATTTAGACAAGAACTTCCGGTGGGAATCGTTGGAGAGGGGGAGTTGGGCGAATCACATCTGCCGAGGCGTTCATAGGTAGGCTTGAATCGTCTCTAGAAAAGCAGTCGTGGCCTGGTGGATTTCAAACCGAGATGCAAAGCAAGCTTTAGCCCGTTGACCCATGGCCTGTTGTTCCTCTGGGGTTAAAGATAACCAACACCGTAAAACATCCACTGTTCCTGCCACAGTATCGTCTCCCACAAACCCGGCCTGGTCGGCAACAATTTCTTGCCAAATATTAATCTGATTAGAAATTAGAACGGGAAGACCACAGGCTAAGGCTTCTGCCACCGCAATGCCAAAGTTTTCTTGGTGAGATGGCAAAATAAAGGCCTCAGAGGCAAAAAACGCACCCCATTTTAAATCTCCCTGGAGCATCCCTGTCCAAGTGATTCGATCTGCTATCCCCAGGGACTTGGCGAGGGCTTCTAGGGTTATTTGCCATCCGGTTTGATCGGGGCCAGCCATGACAAGGTGCAATGAGGGATGGTGTCGCGCTACTTGGTTAAAGGCCTGGAGTAGGATATCACAGCCTTTTTTGACGTGAATACGACTCAAGAAGAGAATTATCCGTTTACCCACCAGGCCTGGATAGCTGTGAACAAAGCTCTCTCGTTGTGTCTCAGGATTACCCTTGGGAGCTGCCGTACCGTAGGCGATTACTTTTTCCTCACATTCATAGAGCCAGAAGGATTGACGGGCTAAGACCCGCTCAGATTCAGACGTAAACAAAACCGCCCGCGCATCCCGCAAAACTCGGTATTCGCCCCAAGGCCAGTACAACCACTTTTTAATATGTTTTAGGGGATAGGTTCGCTTAAACCATGGGTCTAACATGCCGTGGGTAAAGACAAAATAGGGCAGCTTAGTTTTATGTAGTGCCAACCACACCCCGAAACTATTAAATTGCCAGATTCCATTAACTACTACACAGTCATAGCGGTGACTATGCTTCTTCAGCCAAGGTACAAACTTACTGGAGTATCCATAGCTAGTCCGGCCTGGGCCGAGGGGATAGACCTGGCAGGGAATTTCACTTAAATAGGGGGCATCTGGGGCATCTAAAGCGGCAATTTCAACCACATGTCCTAATTTCTCCAAAAGCTTTGCTCTCGCAATTACCCCGGAAATTGGCCCACCTCCAGTTGGATTAACCGAGCGAATGCAATGAAGAATTTTCATTGAGAGTCTAATACCCCAGGCCTCGGCTACAACGCACTCCCACTTTTAACTGTTGCGGACATGTTGAGACCAAACTCGGGTCGGTAAACCCCAAACATAGATAAACCCTTCTGCGGCTTTGTGATCAAATTGATCCTCTGCGCCATAGGTGGCCAAATCAGGGGTGTAAAGAGAGTAATCAGATTTACGGCCCACAGGTGTGGAATTACCTTTGAAGAGCTTCATCCGGACTGTGCCACTGACCCGTTTTTGAGTTTGGGCAATAAACGCATCAAGGGCTTGCTTGAGGGGGCTATACCAGAGTCCGTTATAAACCAGACGACTATAGGTCTCCTCCAGGCCCCGTTTGTATTGCGTCACATCAGCGGTGAGAGTCAAACTTTCCAAATCTCGGTGAGCAGCAATTAGCACCAGCAGAGCCGGGGCTTCATAGATTTCTCGCGACTTAATTCCAACAAGACGGTTCTCCATCATGTCAATCCGGCCAACCCCATGGATACCAGCCCGCTCATTCAGGAGCTCCACCAACCGCACAGGTTCATAGCGGGTGCCATCAATGGACACAGGAATTCCCTGCTCAAAGCCAATTTCAAGATACTCTGGGGAATTTGGGGTATCAACAACAGCTTTTGTGAGCAGATAAATTTCCTCTAGGGGTTCTGTCCAGGGGTCTTCTAGGGGGCCAGCTTCAATACTGCGCCCAAGCAAGTTGCGGTCAATACTGTAGGGGGATTTTTTCTTCACGGGTGAAGGAATTCCATATTTTTCCCCGTAGGCGATGGTTTCCTCCCGACTCATTCCCCACTCACGCGCTGGAGCCAAGACCTTTAATTCCGGATTTAAAGCTGCAATGGAAACATCAAACCGCACTTGGTCATTCCCTTTTCCGGTACAACCGTGGGCAACTGCATCGGCACCATATTCCGCCGCCGCATCAACTAGGAGTTTGGCAATTAAGGGGCGGGCCAGGGCTGTGGAGAGGGGATAGCGGTTTTCGTAAAGGGCATTGGCCTGGATTGCGGGAAAAGCGTAGTCCTGAATAAAGCTGTCTTGGGCATTAATCACCAAAGACTGGCTTGCACCGGAGTCGAGGGCTTTTTTCCGAACAGGTTCGAGCTCGTCTCCCTGGCCCAAATCCGCAGCAAGGGTAATCACCTCTTCAACGCCCCATTCGTGTTTGAGATAGGGAATACAGACCGAGGTATCTACGCCACCGGAGTATGCCAGGACAACTTTCTTCGCACGACCCATGATGCACCCCAATCAGTAAAACTCATCCCCCTATTATCAGCACAATCTTTAGATTTCGTATGGGGACTCGTTTGATTTTTCAGGATTTCCTAAGATTTCCAGGCCTGGGACTGCCTTGGGTTAAGGGCTGACAATGTCAGAGGACATGATGACAGAGGGACAACAAAATGACGGCTACTAAACCTATGACTCCATGGCTGATCCTCAGAACTCAGCTACTGACCGGCCGCTGACCACTGCTAAGGCAAACTCGGATTCATGGGGGGGGAACCAAGAATCTCCCGATACTATCCAGCCCCGCAGTCACAAAATCAACGACCAAAAAACAACTGGAAACAATGGAGAGCCTCATTGGGAACATCAAAATCTAGGACTCGGGGGCGCGAACTTTAGCTTGAATTCCCTGGGAAACAAGACTATCAACTAAGAATAGAGCGGAGGGCTCGTCTTCAAAGGCTGCAAATTGAATCATTACCCCTTCTGGAAATTCAACCAAGTAGGCATTGGGAATTGCTTGTCGGGCCTGGGTCAAGTCTTGAACCTGTTGATAGGGAGCAATAACGTAGAAAAATTGGCTGCTGCCTGGAGGGGCGACTAAGGGGGAGGCATCAGGGGTGGGCATGGCTTGAACCGCGGCCTGGGCAGAGTTGGTTTTTGTCATCGGCTGGGAGCTCTGGGGGGCAAGACTGGTTTCAGTGCCAGGGGAATTAATTGGGGGTGCAACTGGGGCTAGTGGG
>CAZZCG010000024.1:0-57841 GCA_964653145.1 uncultured Synechococcus sp.
GGGGCAGTATTCAAAAGAGCCAGGGCCTTGCTTAAATCTGGGGTGCGGCCACTGGCGGCGATCTGTTGAGCTTGGGCTAGGAGTTGTAACAGTTGGACGTCCCCTTGCCACCGCTGTACCATCTCCTGGGCCAGGCCGTAGAGAGGGCGATTGACGGGAATTCGGCGGGCTTGCTGAATGGCATTGGGAATCATTTGCCCCATCCCAATTTCGGCGGTATCTGCGGCATTGGCTAGAATCAATAAATCCTGGGCCCGATTCCAACCGGGTACATCATTGGGAATAGCTTGGGCAGCGGCACGAGCTTCAGAACTATCCCCTTCCCGTAGGGCCGCCTCCCCCAATGCCAAAAGGTCATCGGCAATCGTGGTAATCAGTTTGATCGCCCCTGGATAGACCAGGCTATCGGGTTTAACTTGCCGGATGATCGCCATCGCCTCAATCAGATTTTGCCGCCCCCCTTGGGCCATGAGCCGTCGGGCTTCCCCTAATCGCCGGTCTTCTCGCTGGGCCTGGATAATTTGCTGACTCAGTTGGGCAAACTTGACATCGGACCAGTAGCGACTGTTCACCTCCAACAGGGCCAAGGAAATCTGAAAAGCCTCTCGCCACTCAAGGTTTCGGAGAGCAACATAGGCTTTGTTATAGATTGTCTCCCCTTCTGCCCAAATCTCTTCCCACTGGGCAATGCGCGCCTCTACCTCTTGGTAAACCGTGGCATGGGGGGAAATTTGACGGGCAAAGCGAATCGCACGCTCCTTATCTCCGGCCTGGAAACTGGCTTCCGCTAAATCCAAAGCTTGGCGCGACCAGGCCTGGAGCAGTTGATGAATTTGTGGGGCAAGGGGATGATCCGGGGGCAGGGCATCGATCAGGTGAATTGCGCTAATAATGCCTTCCAAGGATTGGGTTTCCGCCGCCTCTTGGGCACAGTAAATCCGAAATGAGGCTGAAGCAAAGGGCCAAAAGACTGATTCACAATTGTTCGGGTTCGTTGGTTGCCGGAGCAGTAACAGCCATGAGAAGCTGCCAATCCCCAAGGCAATCACCACCGACCAGGGCCCCCAGCGATACCAGGCCGGGAAAGTTAGTTGGGCGCGCCACTGTTCCCACGCAGTCTGGAGGGAAAGTCCCAAGGTGCCAGAACGGGCTTTAAGTTCTTTGGGGTGTTCCAGTTGCGCCATAACCCGCCTAAGGACAGTCCATACAACCCATCGTTATTCTACCGATCTGCTTGAACCCCGAATGCGCAAACAAGCCCCGTAGCTGAAACCAGATGCCCTAATCAGGACTTAGCAGCATGGAGATCGTAGGTTCTCCCCTTCCAGGCCCCGCCAATACCCAACCAATGCCGCCGCGCCGAATCCAATGTCATCAGGTTATAGAGTAAGGCAATCCCCGGTAAGGCCAAACTCCAGGCTAGGTTTAAGCGATACAGCCGAATCGTGGGAGCATAGGCCACCGCCATCAGGAACCAAGTTAATCCCGCTAAACCCACAATCACCAGTTGCCCTGTCAACAGGCCCCAAACCAAACCCAGCGGTGCGACTAAGTAGACCAAACCCATCCCAAATAGGGTGCCCAACAATAACCAGGGGGAATAATTTAGTTGGGTGTAAGCAGTGCGGGCCACCATTGTCCAAATACTGGTCAAATCCGGGTAGGGGCGCAAACTAATTGTTGTTGAACTCAGACCAAGCCAAATTCGTTCACCTTGGGTTTTGAAGGCCGCTGCCAGGGAACAGTCATCAATCAGGGCCTGGCGAATCACCTCGATCCCGCCCACTCGGGCCAAAGCTTGGTTATTCAAGAGAATGCATCCCCCCGCCGCTGCGGCAGTTTTGCGGTTGGGCTGGTTAACCCAGGGAAAGGGATAGAGCTTTTGAAAGAAAAAGATAAAGGCGGGAATCAGGAGTTTTTCCCAGAAACTTTGACAGCGCAATTGCACCATTAACGAGACCAGGCCCAGTTGTTCGGCTTCAGCTTTAAGCACCAGGCCCCGTAAATTATCGGGAGGATGGGCGATGTCGGCATCGGTTAAGAGTAAATATTTCGGGTTAAACGCCTGAGCCGCTTCAATGCCCTGTTTCATCGCCCAAAGTTTGCCAGACCAGCCAGGGGGTAAGGGTTGCCCCGAGAGGATTTGGAGTTGATTGGCCTGGTTGAGGTTTGAAGCCGTGGTTTGAGCAATTTCACCCGTTCCATCTTGACTTTGATCATCCACCAGCAAAATCTGCCAGGCCCCGGGATAGTCCTGAGTTAGGAGAGATGTGAGGGAGGTGGCAATGACTTCCGCCTCATTACGGGCCGGGATGACTACGGTGACATTGGGCCAGGCCTGGGGCATCTTGCTTGTTGATTCAGGGAGATTCAATCGTTGGTCACACCGCCAAAAGTTACCCCAAACCAGTAACAAGCCCAGCCAAATCAGCAGGGAAAGCCCAACCAGGCCCAGACTCCAACTCTGGCAATTCGACCCACAGGTCAACACCATCAGGAATTGCGGCAATCTCACACCTCAGCCCACAGGACTTGATCTCGACATGATTTGTTATACCGCTTTACCGTCCCGAGCTGACCACTCTCCATTACACAGGAACCGGAATCCTTTGCGGCGGCAGTTGAGCCAGAACAAACTCAATCACCGCGTCCAGACCCAGATTTGTTTTCAGGTTGGTCATCAAGAAGGGTTTACTACCCCGCATTTTGGTTGCATCTCGTTTCATGACGTCTAAATCTGCGCCAACGTAGGGGGCTAGGTCAATTTTATTAATCACGAGCAGGTCAGATTTGGTAATGCCGGGGCCACCTTTTCGGGGAATCTTATCGCCCGCCGCCACATCAATCACATAAAGGGTAATGTCCACCAACTCGGGGCTAAAGGTTGCGGCTAAATTGTCCCCACCACTTTCGACAAAAACGATGTCTAAATCTGTAAATCGGGCCTCCAAATCGGCAATGGCCACCAAGTTCATCGACGCATCTTCCCGAATCGCCGTATGGGGACAGCCGCCGGTTTCCACACCTACAATCCGCTCAGTTTCCAGGGCCTGGTGTCGAACCAAAAATTGGGCATCTTCTTGGGTGTAAATATCGTTGGTGACGACAGCCAATTGGTAGGTTGATCGCAGGGCCTGGCAGAGAGAAGCAACCAATGCTGTTTTTCCAGACCCAACTGGCCCCGCCACCCCCACCCGTAATGCCTGTTTTTTCATAAAAATTTCTTAACCCAACGGCGATGCTCTGTTGACCCTGATTTTAGCGAAACTCTCGACTTACCAAGCTAATAACCAGATTCATTATGGGGAGTCTTATTGGGCACTACGACTGAAGCAGATTTAGCAGCCATTGTTCAACCCGCTCACCATAGACCGTTAATCCATACTCCTGTTCTGCTTGCTGACGACAGGCCGCCCGTTGAATTTGATCTAAGGTTTGAATCCCGGCAATTAAACCCGATACCGAATCTGGCTCCACTAACCATCCCGTTACCCCATCCCGAAGAATCTCCGTCGGCCCACCCCGCGCATAGGCAATTACTGGGACACCACAGGCCAGGGCTTCAATCAAGACATTGCCAAAGGCTTCAACCCAGCGAGAGGTGACTAGCAAAGCTCGGCATTTTCTCAGGATTTCCTGCATCTCTTGAGTTGTCTTAAACCCTAAGTATTCAATCGGCGCGTTTGGGTAATCTCGTTGAATTTGCTCCCAGTAGGCTACATCTTGCAGTTGCCCCATGATTTTTAACGGCGTTCCAGTTTGATTCACCGCGGCCACTGCATCTTCCAGGCCCTTTTCCGGGGAAATCCGCCCCAACCAACAGAGGGCATTATCTGGCTCAGCACAATAATCATAGAGGCTTAAGTCCAACCCACTCCCCAGGGGATAACACTGCTCGGCAAAGGGAAACGTCTCGGCCTGGGTGCGGGTATAAACGCCAATGCTGCCGGGAAATTGCCGAATCACCTCATCCACAGCCTGATCCATAAACTCATTGAGCGAACCCATGCTGACTAAATGGGCAATCGGCCGCTGGAAAAACGGGGTCAAATAGAACGGCAACCAATCGTAGGCAAAATTAAGCAAAACATCATACTTGGCCTGGGCCTGGCGAGCATAGTCCCACATCTTGGCCAGGACAGAATCGGGCGGCATTTCAATCGGTTGCTCGCGGGTCTGGGTTTGGGCAGGAATTTGGAGTGCTCCAGGAATTTCGACAATCGAAATCGGCAACGGCAAAGTTGAACCCTCTGGTGCGACAACCGTAATTTCATGACCTCGATCCAACAGGGCCTGGGCCATATTCAGCATGGTTAGCTCCACCCCACCGCCCAGGCCAGTGCCGAGGGGGCCAACTGAAGTTGAAAGAAAGAGAATTTTGCGACGAGTTGTCATGGATAAATCAGATATTAGGAATGTCAGACAGAAACTTGGATATGGGGTGAGAACTCTCAGGAGAGCCTTCGTTTACATTGAATACAGGTTTGAGGTTAGACAGCCTAGAGCGGCCAAATTAAACCCAGGCCAAGGAGCAACCCACTCCAAAAGTGCAAACTCACGGCAATAAATTTTGAAGAGGCAATCATCGCCGGAACTGCATGGTAATTGTGCAAATACTGACCCAGATAAATTCCCCAGGGCAAACTAGCCAACAACAGCAAACTCGTCACGGGTAAAAATCCCAGCCCCCAAAACAGCAACGTCAAGCCAAACACCAGGCCAATGGCAATTTCCGCGATTACTGCCCCAGCTTTTGTACCCAGTCGGACAATGGGAGAGCGTTTCCCAGCCGCTAAGTCATCGGCAACTTGGTGAAAGTGTGAGCAAAACAAGATTAAAGTCGTGGTTAAGCCCAAAATAATTCCGACCGGCCAAATAGAAACTGACCAACTCTCAGCCTGGCTATAGTAGGCGGCGGCCACACCCAAAGGACCAAAGGTGAGAAAACAAATCGGTTCACCCAGACCCAGATACCCCAAGCGAAACGGCGGCCCTTGATAGGTATAGCCCAAGAAACAACACAACCCAATGATGCCCAAAACCGTCAAATCCTGCTGCCACCAGGCCTGGGCAGCCAATAATCCCAAAGCAGTCACTAAACAACCATTGGCAATCCCCAAAACCAAGGATTTTCGCCCAGTCAAATTCACCACGGAATGGGCCTTATTCACATCAATCCCGGTCTCCGAGTCAAAGACATCATTACTCAGGTTCGTCCAGGCCAAGATCAAAATTGCCTCGACCAGAAAACTCAGAAACACCAGCCCATTGATCTGACCCGTTTCTTGCCAGGCCAAGGCTGTTCCCAAACCAATCGGCATAATGGCAACGCTATACATGGGAAGTTTGATGGCCGCCCACCACAGTTGATCCGGGGCCGGGGCTGGGGTTTCAGCGGGCGAGGTCGGATGAGATTCCTCTAAATTGCGGAGGGGCATAAATTAACCCTTACCGTAGAAAGCCCTACAATTTTACGATGGAGAGGTTAGCCTGATTGTTCACCTGCCTAATTCTGGCTACGGCCGGTTTCTTTGCCTTGCAAGATTAACTTGATCGGTTTTTATGCCCGCTTCTCCCACCACTGCCCTACCCCTCACGACTGACTCTGATCCGCGTTGGTTACGGGAATGGTTAAGGAGTTTACCGGAAGCATCCCAGTCCCCCCGACCCTGGATTAGTCTCTCTCTACCCTTGCCCCCCCTGGATGTCCTTGCAGCCTTACCCGTTTTAACCGAGCTTTGCCAAAGGACAACACCGCCCTGGCACTTTTACTTAGCCCAACCCAGCAACCAACAGGCGATTCTGGGCCTGGATATTTTGCATCAGCATCAAGCCCAAGGCCACGGTCGATTTCAAAGGATTAAACACTATTGCCAACAAACCCTGGGGCAAATTCGCACCTACAGTCCGCCCACCCCCCCCCTTGCTAGACCAGAGAGCAATGGCTGTGGTCACTCCGAAACCCTGGCCCAAGTGGGTCATCCCCGCATTTTTTGCAGTTTTAGTTTTTTTGAGCACCCCCTGCCCAAGACCTCCAAACAGCCCCTGGATCGAGTCATTTTTCCCGAGGCCTGGGCCCTCTTACCCCGTTGGCAGATTAGTCAATTTGGGGCGCTCACGGTCTTAACCCTCAATGCTGGCCATCCCACCACGGAAGCTGATTGGCAAACCCTCTGTAGTCAACTCCTCCAGGCCTGGTCAACCCTACAGGATCTGCCCCCCATTGCCGCCACCCATCCCATTAGCCTGACTGTCCCCAACCTTGAACACCAGGCCGCTCTCTTTCAAACCCAGGTCCAAACCGCGCTAACACAAATCGCAGACAACCACCTGGAAAAATTAGTCCTGGCCTGTGCCGTAGATGTGGAAGCCAATCGAGAACTTCAGGGCCTGGTGACGGTGGATCGACTCCGGCAACGTTATCCCAGTTGCTACAGTTTTAGCCTCAGCAATGGCCTGGGAGAAACCTTTCTTGGTGCTAGCCCGGAACGGCTGGTTAGCCTTGAAGCTGGACAATTAGTTGTGGATGCCCTAGCTGGGTCGGCCCCCCGCAGCCAACACCCTGAGGAGGATCAGAGTCTCGGGCAAGGCCTCCAGCGCAGTCCCAAGGATTTACGGGAGCATCGGGTGATTGTCGAGTTTCTCCACCAGGCCCTCCAGGACTTCAGCGATAATATTTCCCTCCCCAGCCAGCCCACCCTTTTCCGTTTAGCCAATATCCAACACCTCCAAACCCTGATCCAGGCCTGGGTCAATGCCGAGGTGCATTTACTGGATATTGTGGCCCGCCTTCATCCCACTCCCGCCGTTGCCGGTTATCCCCAAGCCAAAGCCTGTGAACTCCTATCCCATCAAGAGGAATGGTCGCGGGGACTCTATGGGGCTCCCCTAGGCTGGGTCAACGCTGCGGGCGAGGGAGAATTCATCGTCGGTATTCGCTCGGCCCTACTCGCAGGTCATCAAGCCCGGGTCTATGGGGGGGCGGGCATTGTTGCTGGCTCAGCACCAGAACGGGAGTGGGAGGAAATTCTCTTGAAGCTCAAAACCCTCTTAACCACCCTTGCCTAAGCCCAGATCCCAGGCCCAGAAAGGATTCTGGTAAAGCTAGTTATTCCGGTTATCATGGGAGAATTATCGTGCCCATCGGGTCAGCATCCATTCTTTCATGAATCCCCAACGTTTACAGGCGGCGATCACAGCCCTTGAACATGATCCCCAGGCCCTCAGGATTCGTAAGGTTCTCTATGCCACCGCTGCCCACAAATGGGTAAACGATACCGACTACTTAGAAAAAATCCCATTCCAGAAGCTGATTCTGGCCAATCTGAAACAGTATCCAATGGTCTCAGACCTCAAGGCAGCTCTCCAGCATTTATTGACTGGTTTAAACAAGCCCCAGATCTACCAACCCATAGAGGCGCGAGTCCTTGCCCATCTGGTGCCTCTATACAGTCCCAAGAATCCGGAGGAAACCTTTGTAGGTTCAGCTTCAGTTAATTCCCCATCAGAACCAACACCCCCAACTCCACCCATTGAACTCCCTGCAACCCTTTGGTTTGATCTGAGATTAGACGTAACCCGTTATGTTCCCCCTTTGCGGGTAAAAATGCTGGTTTTTTCCAGTCTTTTCGATCAAATATCCCCTGCCCAACCGGAAGATTGGCATGAACTGAGAACGTTTGTCTTAACAGATTTACTCGCTGATTTGTTTGTTCAATTTCCTACCTTTCCCCAGGCTAAGGATCGCATCCTCCAAGTTGCTTCACTCCTAGAGCCAGCCCAGGACTATCTCGTGGCAGCGGATCATCTTTTGCGTGGTATCCGGCCCATCTATGACCGCTATGGTAGCCAATTGGCAAGCAATATCCTCAGTCCTGCCAATCCCAGTTTTATCCCAGCCTCCCCTCCGTCCGACCCCCTCCATGGGGATGCAACCTCCTTTGTCTTGCCCCAATCCATCCCCTCCCGCTAACTCTAGCCGTGTCCTAGGTCCCCTCATGTTTAGGAATTGAAACCCACCATGGATGGTTCTGAACTTTTACGATACTTCGAGGCTGGCCATAGCAATTTTAGTCAGGGCAACTTTCCGGGGATTCAACTCCCTGGGGCTGAGCTGATTGAAGTTGATTTTGGTGAGACCAACTTATCGGGTGCAAATTTTGCCTTTGCCATTCTCGGGCGAGCCAATTTCAAGGGAGCAAACTTGACGGGGGCCGATCTGAGCGGATGTAATCTATCCCAGGCCCGATTGACCGGGGCACAACTGCAAGAGGCCAACCTCCATGGCGCTAATTTAGAAAAGGCTGTTCTATTTGGGGCCAACATTTCCCTCGCGGATTTAACCGACTGCAATTTAATTGGGGCTGACCTACGGCAAACAAACATTAGTAGTACCCGATTGGCTGGTGCCTGCTTACGGGGCGCGAACTTCCGGGAGGAGGCCTTTCAGGATAAATCGATTCTCCGGGGAACCAATCTTGAGAAAGCTGATTTTCAAGGGGCTAATTTGGCGGCGGCGGATCTGGTGCGGGTCAATCTTTGCGGTGCAAATTTGAAAGAGGTCAATTTACGGGAGTCTGATCTGCGGGGGGCAACCTTAGAACGGGCTAACCTCCAAGGAGCGCGTCTGATCGGAGCGGTCTTAACTCAAGCCGGTTTGGCCTGGTGTAATTTTACGGAAGCTCGATTGGAGCGGGCCCAACTCCAGGAGGCAGATCTATACCAGGCCAACGGTTTTCGGGCTAACTTTGCCAATGCTCGGATGGATCAAGTGATTGCGGAAGAGGCAAATTTTGAACAAGCGGTTTTTAGTGGGACAGATCTGCGGCGGGCAAATTTACGGCGGTGTAATCTCAAAGGAGCTCGGCTGATTGAAGCCTATTTGGCCCGAGCCGATTTAACCGGGGCTAATTTGGTCGCAGCTAACCTGACTCGGGCGGAAATTAGTAGCGCCTTAATGCTGGATGCTGATTTAACCGAGGCAACCATGCCCGACGGCAGCACCTATCGCTAAGGTTGGGGTGACTCTGGCATTTATCCCGCATAGGCTAAAACACGCTCCATCACTTGGGCATAGGCCGCTGCAATGTCACCGAGATCTTGACGAAACCGATCTTTGTCCATCACCCGCTTTTGGGGATCTAACTCGGCCTGGTTCCACAATCGGCAGGTATCGGGACTAATTTCATCGGCCAGAACAATTTCTCCCGTAGCCGTCCGCCCAAACTCCAACTTAAAGTCCACTAGGGTGATGCCACAGGCCTGGAAAAAGTGACTCAGTAAGCTGTTAATTTGTAAGGCCAGGCCCCGTAGTTGTGATAGCTCTGCATCGGTGGCCAAATTCAACAGGGTCAAACGATCAGGGGTAAGAAGTGGATCCCCAAGGGCATCATTTTTCAGGTAAAACTCCACCAAGGGCAACGGTAAGACCCACCCCAACTCCAGGCCCGTTTGCTTGCAAAGACTACCCGCGGCCCGATTGCGCACCACCACCTCGAGGGGAATAATCTCCACGGCCTGGACCTTCATCACATCTGGAGCCACCTGCTCAAGGAAATGGGTCGGAATATTCTGCTGGGCCAAATAGCGAAATAAATGACTGGCAATCTGACAATTCATCCGCCCTTTTGCTGGAATTTCCCCTTTTTTTTGAGCATTAAAGGCAGTCGCATCATCCTTAAAAAATGCCAACAGCACCTGTGGATCAGCGGTGGCGTAAATGATTTTTGCTTTACCTTCGTAGAGTTTTTGATTAGGGTCTAAGGATAGGGGTGGCGTTAAATCAGAGGAATTAGTTTCTGTCATAGAGATGGATTAAATACCTCAGGCAAGTCTTGATTTATCCCTGGATAGGACATACCTATTCTGCCATCTTGGCTGGCTGCTGAGGCACTGAAAAACCCAGCCATCATCCGAGGCACCAGGGAGTTCAACCTCTTATCCCACCCCTTAAAACCCTGGCAATTGTTAACAATCTCAACTCCACCAAGATATTAACAAATGTGAATTTTAATGCTGATGATTTTTTAGAAAATTTGAGCAATCGCTGGAGTGACAAGGCCTGAGGGAAACCAAATTGATCTCATGTCAGTTTGCAAAATCTTAATTCATGCTTAAATATCTGATATTTTTGGGCCATTTTGCCGAGCTTGTTTTTAGTATTGATGGTATCTGTACCCGCTGCGAGGATGTGGCCTTGGATTTATTGAGCAAACAAATTGCGGCCCTGAGCAGCAAAATTGATTCTTTGTATCTGATTGTGGAGCAATTGAATCAGCGGCTCTCCCAGGCCATTGATGACGGTAGCCTCACCTCTATGCCCCGCACCCTCTCAGTCTCCAATTTCTCTGCCCCAGAGCCCTCAGCTAGCCACCTTGATGATGAAGATTGGGTGGGGGGAAGCTCCCAGGCCTACGCCTCTCCCGTCAGTGCCAGTTTGGAGCATAAGGATGTGCTAGTGGACGATGGTCACCGGGGGAGTCGGAATTACTCGGGTGAGCGCTTCATTACCACAGAGGTTCAAATTCAACGCCTGACGGCCCAGTTAACCGCCGCCTATAACCAAATTGCCGCCCTTGAGGAACGCCTCCTCGCCCACCACAGCCATTGAAGGCTTTCAACTCAATCCATAGGTCAGTCATTTCATCCATTGGTTTTTCCATAAGCACCGTTTAAGCTTGGCGTGATATTTTTCAATCGGTAAACCTGCTCTACCTGAAAGGTGGCCTGGTATAGTGTCGGTAGCGATGAATCAGACTTCGTGATCACAAGCTTGCTTGGGTAAGGAATTATGGGGTTATTGTTGGCGGGAAACCAGTTTGTCCGAGATTTAGACCAGGCCGGGGCTTTGGCGATCTATGTGCCCCCGGAAGGTGGTTTTGAGGGTCGCTATCAACGACGATTACGGGCTGCGGGTTATCCAACTCTGCATCTGTCGGCCCCAGGCCTGGGGGATTTGTCAGCCTATTTGACCCAAGTCCATGGTGTCCGCCCCGCCCACACTGGCAAAGAAGATATTCGGGTGTATTTCCAACCGCCCCTGGTCACCTACCATCTGGAAAACCTCCCGCCCCAGGCCAAGGGATTAGCGTTGTGGTTAATTGATGGCAAAAAGCTCTCCCGGCAAGAGCTGGGCTACTTAGCTCGACTGTGTCAGGAAAATCCCCGCTTGAAAGTGGTGGTTGAGGTCGGTGGGGCCCGGGAAGTGAAGTGGGAACCGCTTCTTTCTGTTGCCCAGGCCGCTTAGTTAGTTGTTTGCAATCCCCTTAAGAGGCAAACCCAGGCCTGGTTACTGTTCAGACTTGGCATAGGTTGCTAAGGGTTCTTTGATCCAGCGAACATAGAGATGTTTGAAGGTGGATTTGAGGACTCGCGGGGCGCCAAAATCAATCGGGACTAATTGGGCTGGAAATTGCCAATCAGAAATCATCAGGGCTTCTGGAGTCAAATGGGGAAATTCCACCTGAGTTGGGTCAGATAAGTCGAGGGCTAATCCCAAGTCTTGGGTGGCCTGGAGGGTGGGAACTTCAGCAAAATTGGCTTGCAAAATTGTGGCAATGGCCTGGTCTAAGGCAAAAACATTGTCAGAGGCTCCCAATAGATTTAACGGGCGCGGTTCTCCGCCACTGGGGCCATTGCCTTCATGTCCAATAATCCCATCCACAATGGTCAAATCTGGATTGATCGCCCGCGCTGTTTCCACTAACATCCGCCCAAACCGACCCCGATCTTTCCCCGCTTCCATGTGCCACCAGGCCTTCATTTTGCCCGGAACACAACCAAACAGGTTTTTCACCCCCATCGTCAGAGTGAGTTGGACATGGGATTTAACTTTAGGTAAATTAATGACCACATCCGCCGCCATCGCCTCTTTGGATAAGCGCAAATGATTAAATTCCTCGCTCACGGTTTCATAACGGGCCCCACTAAATTCAATCACGGGCAGTTGTAAATCCTGAATCAGGGGTAAATAGCCATTGGCCCGGGCAACTCCCAAAGCAGTACCAAAGGCTGGCCCATCGCCTAAAAAAGGTTCTCCCCCCACTTCCCGCACCATTTCCGTCAGGCAATAGACGATTTCGGGTCGGGTGACACATTCTTTGCGCGGACGGGCGCCTGTGAGTAAGTTGGGCTTTAAGAGAACGCGATCTCCGGGTTTAATTTTGGCTGCCAGGCCCCCCAGGGGTTCCAGGAGTTCCGTTAACTTGGCTTTGAGGGCATCGAGATCATAGGAGTCCTGTCTGAGCAAACTAATCACGGTCATAGGGCAACCCCTGGTACACCAATTTCTGACCTTACTTTAGCGACTTTAGCCGGGAAAATCTCCCAAGACTGAACCAACATTGGCTCCATTAAGAATTCGGGTTACGTTGCTCTAACAGTCGTTGCCAGTCGGCATCAATCTGCTCGGTTTGCTCCAGTTCTTGCTCCAGAAGGTCTTTTTCGGTGGTGTAGGCTAAGTTTTCTTGATGGATTAGGGTTTCAGCAGCATAGGTTTTGGCAGCAGCTAACTTCGCCTGGAGTTCCGGTTGGGGGTCACGGAGGGTTTCGGCTCGGTATTCCCGCACCTGATTGCGAGTTTTAATCCGGTCATTCACTCCTAAGAGCCAGTAGTAACGCACCAAGGGAATACCTAAAAAGCCCAGGCCATAGGCCAGCAATCCCCAAAAACTGGATTGGACAAAGGCCACAATTCCCCCCAGTTCCGCCGCAATCGTGCCATCACCGAGTAAATTCCAGAGAACTAGGGCCCCAATCAAGTTAATGCACCCCAGGCCAATGGCGGTCATCACCTGGCCACTCGTGGCTTTCGTAAATTGCCGTGGGATTTCCTCAAGGTAGGGGGAAACGGTTTTGGTTTGACGTTGCTTGGCCGTGGTCTGGAGTTCGGGAAAGTGGTAGATGATTTCACCTTGATCCGTCACCTGGGGAATGCCATTAAACCGGCTCAGGACAGGAATCATGTAGTTTTCGCCATCGGGCAAGGGGCCTGGGGGCAAATCCAAATAGGGGGCAATTTCTTCGGCAACCACCGCACCCTTTTGATTAACGATTTTTTGACCAATTTCCTGCCAACGTCGGTCTTCTAGGTTTGCATTGGGGTTGCCATCGCCAAAGAGAAATGAGAACACCCCCTCCAAAAAGGTCATCTCTGGTGCAGCATTGCGATTGCGCTTACGGCCGTTGGCGGGGGGGCGGCTGCGGCGAGTCGAGTAAGGATCCCCACTGAAAAACCACCAAAAGTCGGGAATAAAAATAAACCGGGGAAAATCAAAGTCATCGGAACGACTGTTATTACTACTGCGACTACTGCTAGCGGCAATGAAGATGGCAATAATCGCGACAAAGATCAAAACAATTGAAAGAATCAGAAAAATGCCAAAGGAAATCCGAATCCCATAAAAAAGAACTCCCCAAACCTTAGCCCAGGCCTCCTGCGCCCGAATCAAGAAGTATTTATTACGCAAGATTCCCCGGAAGTCCCTGGGCAACACATAGGCAATATCCCCAGACTCAGCCACCTGTAAATTTCCGCCGACAGCACTGGCGAGGGCTAACAATCCCTTTTGCGAGGTGTCTAAATCAAGCCCAGCCTTTGCCGCGACATCCCCAACCGTGACCCGATACCCCAATTTCTCCACAGCAGTCATCACAGCGGGATTAAGGGTTGCCACTTCAGTCATCGCGGATACTCCTGAGCCAGAGAATTCTGCTTAGATCGTAACAACTTCCCAGAATCAGACGAGTACGGCTACCAACCCCTGGCCTGGGAATTGCAGCTAGGAGGATCTAATTGAGATGCCCGAGTGAATCACGGATATCAGTTAAATTCGCCTATGGACTGACCCTAAAGCAAAACCTTGGCTGCATCGGGGGTCAAAATCAGGTGCCGATCTCGATCAAATTTCAACCATTGTTCATCCCGCAGTTTTCCCAAGAGACGCGTAATCGTGACACGGCTAGTACCGATGGCGCTGGCCAGTTGTTGATGGGTGAGACGAACGGCTAATCGATGTCCCTGGGGATGGGGATGGCCAACTTCTTGACGTAACAGAAACAGTAGATGCCGTAATCGATCTTCAATGCGACGGTGGCTGGCAATGGCCAGGATTGCCTCAACTTGACGTAAGCGCCGTGTTAGCCCCCGGAATAAGCTTTGGGTCAGATTAGGAGAAGATTCAATTTCTGTGAGGGTAAAGGACATGAGTTCAACGGCGGTGAGGGAGCGGGCTTGATAGGCCTCCAAATTGGTGAGGGCAGATCCAAAGGGCATCCCAGGCCCCGCCAGGCCCAAAATGACTTCATCACCATTGGGATGGAGAACATTTAATTGGACAATGCCTTGGCCGACCACCCACACCCGTTCTGGATGCAACCAAATTGAATCTCCACTGCCAAAGGTATGTAATTTCGGGGGAAGCGGCCCCTGGGGGGATTGGTGGCGAAAAATGGCTTCTAAGGTTTCAATTTGGGGAGTTGCGAGGGAGGTGATTGCAGGGTTGTAAGGCATGGGTCACGCGCCAGATGTATTCACCAATACCCTAGAAGGCAATTGTAAAGATTGCTTAATGCCTAGCTCAAGGTTTGTTTAAGAGGCTAACCCAAGGGCAGAAACAGCTTCCAATAATCCTCGGGCTTTATTGAGGGTTTCCTGGTACTCCTTGGCAGGGTCTGAGTCAGCCACAACACCGGCCCCGGCCTGGACAGACACCTGGTGGCGGTTTTCATCTAGTTGGCGGACAATCATGGTGCGGATGGTAATTGCCGTGTTGAGCTGCCCCTCAAAGTCATAGTAGCCATAGGCTCCAGAGTAGAGACCCCGCCGACAGCCTTCCAGCTCATGAATAATTTCCATCGCCCGGATTTTCGGAGCACCACTCACGGTTCCAGCGGGGAAGCAGGCTTGCAATAGATCCCAGGCCGATTGGTCGGGGGCTAAGGTACCGATGACATTGCTGACAATGTGCATGACATGGGAATACCGTTCAATCACCATTAACTCCTCAACGGTCACAGAGCCCTGAGTACAGACGCGCCCCAAATCATTGCGCCCCAGATCCACTAACATGACATGTTCAGCCAGTTCCTTGGGATCCTGGAGTAATTCCTCCGCTAACTGTTGGTCTTCTTGGGGGGTTTGTCCCCTGGGACGGGTTCCCGCAATGGGGCGGAGGGTGGCGACCAAGTGACTGGCCTGGCTGGGGTGACGAACCGCCTTAACCATGACTTCTGGACTAGAGCCAATCAACTGCCAATGGTTGAAGTTGAAAAATGCCATGTAGGGGGAAGGATTAATCAGTCGTAAGGAGCGATAGAGATTAAAGGGGTGTCCATCATAAATGGTGCTTAAGCGTTGGGAAAGAACGACTTGAAAAATGTCTCCCGCCCGAATGTAGTCCTTGGCTTTGAGAACGTTTTGTTGAAATTGCTCTGGGGTGACATTACTGATGAAAGAGGGAACATGGGGAGCCGCCTGCCAAGTCAGCAGCGTATCACTTGGGGGCAAGGGGGTTTGCAGTTTAAGGGTTAAGTGATCAAGGCGTTGGTTGGCCTGGTCATAGGCAGCCGCCAAATCTGGAGTTTGCTGGAGGTCGGCATAGGCAACGGCCCAAATCTTCCGTTTAACCTGATCAAAAATTAACAGTTGATCCACCTGCATCCACAGACCATCGGGTAAATCCTCCTGCAGGGCCCCATGGATAGGCACCCGCGGCTCAATCCAGTGGATCAGTTCATACCCCCAGGCCCCAAACAAGCCACCAATACCTGGAGGTAATTCTGCTAGTTTGACCGGATGGTAGGGAGCTAAACAACTGGCCAAAATTTCAAAGGGATTGCCAGTATAGGTTTTGCTGGTGCCATCGCGCTGGGTTTGAGTGGTTTGGGCCCCGCGGGTTTCCAGAATCCAGAGCGGATCAAAACCAAGAAGACTGTAGCGCCCCAGGGTTTCCCCACCTTCAACGGATTCCAATAAAAAACTGTAGGGTTGATCCGCACAGACTCGATACCAGGCCGAGACCGGGGTTTCTAGATCAGCAATCCACTCCCGATAGACAGGAATAAAATTACCGTGCTCGGCAAGCTGACAGAATTGCGGAAACTCAGGAAAAATCATGGGCAGGCGGCGGGGAGAGACCATAGCATTATCTTATTTTCTGGGTTCATACAATCTTGAAAGGCGGGTTGGGGAGTCGCGGTAGATTCGCAAATAAATGGGGCCAGGCCTGGGGTACAGTCCAATTCTGTCAGGCTTCTTTAACAGAAATCTTGTCAACATTCAGAGAATACTATCCCCATAATTGATTTGTTGCCGAAGTTTTGTTAGAAAGGCTACAATCGATGAGGCTTAACAGGGATGCTTCACAATTGTGCTGAAAGCCTTATATTTACAAGGAATTCAGCGACTTTCAGAAATACTACAACAGGCAAAATTAGCCGATTCGGTTAGTCGGGGTGAAGTAGCCAATCCACTGTGCCAAAATCATGAATTTTCTACTGTTATCTAGGGAGAGATGAGGACACCAGCATGACCCAGGCCACTGTACTCGAGGCAACCCCGGCGGCCGAAATGGCCCTCGATACCTTACTCATTGATGCCGAAGATGAACTCGATGAAGAGCTAGATGAGCTAGATGAGGATGAAGCCTCGGATGACAGTGATCCAAAAGCGGGAAAGGTGCGGGGGCGCCGCCGAGCCACAGCTAAGAAAAAGCACTACACCGAAGACTCAATTCGCCTCTATCTCCAGGAAATTGGCCGAATTCGCCTGTTGCGGGCCGATGAAGAAATTGAGCTGGCTCGGAAGATCGCAGACTTGCTGGAATTGGAGCGGGTGCGGGATCAGATTAGTGAAGAGTTAACCTGTGACCCAGAGGAGTTGGAGCGACATCCAGAGCCCTGGGCTAAGGCCTTTGGCATGACCCTACCCGCCTTTCGGCATCGCCTTTTTGTGGGGCGGCGGGCCAAGGAAAAAATGGTTCAGTCCAACTTGCGGCTCGTGGTTTCCATTGCCAAGAAATACATGAATCGGGGTCTGTCCTTTCAAGATTTAATTCAAGAAGGTAGCTTGGGGTTAATTCGGGCCGCAGAAAAATTTGATCATGAAAAAGGCTACAAATTTTCCACCTATGCCACCTGGTGGATTCGCCAAGCCATTACCCGGGCCATTGCGGATCAATCTCGCACCATCCGCCTACCTGTTCACCTCTACGAAACCATCTCTCGGATTAAGAAAACCACTAAGCTCCTCTCCCAGGAAATGGGCCGCAAACCCACTGAGGAAGAGATTGCCGAACGGATGGAAATGACCATTGAAAAACTGCGGTTTATTGCCAAGTCGGCCCAGCTACCCATTTCCCTAGAAACCCCCATCGGCAAAGAAGAAGATTCTCGGTTGGGGGATTTTATTGAGTCTGATGGCGAAACCCCCGAAGATCAAGTTTCCAAACATTTGCTCCGGGAAGACCTAGAGACAGTTTTATGTACCCTCAGCCCCCGGGAACGGGATGTCTTAAAGCTCCGCTATGGCCTGGATGATGGGCGGATGAAGACCTTAGAGGAAATTGGACAAATTTTCAATGTGACTCGGGAGCGCATTCGCCAAATTGAAGCTAAGGCATTGCGGAAACTGCGGCATCCCAATCGCAACAGTGTCCTGAAGGAATACATTCGCTAGGGCCTTCTCTCCCAGGCCTGGGCAACTTAGGAAACTTTCACCAAAAGCTATAATTTAGTAGCTTAGGATACCTAGTTCGTCACATAAAACAGAACATCGCCATGAGTCGCGGCACACTTTTTGATAAGGTTTGGGACTTGCATACCGTGGGCACACTCCCCTCGGGACAGACTCAACTGTTCATTGGCCTGCACCTAATCCACGAAGTCACCAGCCCCCAGGCCTTTGCCATGATTCGGGAGCGAAATTTGCCGGTGTTGTTCCCAGAGCGCACCGTGGCCACCGTGGATCATATTGTCCCCACTGATAACCAGGCCCGGCCCCTAGCAGATGCCCTCGCCGAAGAAATGCTCCAGGCCTTGGAAAAAAATTGCGCTGATTTTGGCATTCGGTTTTATGGCATTGGTTCGGGAAATCAAGGCATTGTCCATGTGATTGCCCCAGAGCAGGGATTAACCCAACCGGGAATGACTATTGCCTGTGGAGATAGCCATACATCCACCCATGGGGCTTTTGGCGCCATTGCCTTTGGGATTGGGACAAGTCAAGTGCGGGATGTATTGGCGTCCCAAACCTTAGCTTTGTCTAAACTCAAGGTCCGCAAAATTGAGGTCAACGGCACCCTCCGGCCTGGGGTTTATGCCAAAGATGTGATTTTACACATTATCCGCACCTTGGGCGTCAATGGCGGTGTCGGCTATGCCTATGAATTTGCTGGCTCTACTTTTGCGCAGATGTCCATGGAAGAGCGGATGACCGTCTGCAATATGGCCATAGAAGGTGGGGCTCGCTGTGGGTATGTGAATCCCGATCAGGTGACGTTTGCCTATTTACAAGGTCGTGATTTTGCTCCTAAGGGGGAACAGTGGGATCAAGCCGTGGCCTGGTGGCAGAGTTTAGCCAGTGATGCCGATGCTGAATACGATGATGTGGTGGTGTTTGATGCGGCTGAGATTCCACCGACTGTCACCTGGGGCATTACCCCCGGCCAGGGAATTGGTGTAAATGAACCGATTCCTCAACCCGAATATTTACCCGAATCTGACCAGGCCCTAGCCCAAGAAGCCTATCAATACATGCACTTAGAACCCGGTCAACCGATCCAAGGCACCAAGATTGATGTCTGTTTTATTGGCAGTTGCACCAATGGCCGGATCAGTGATCTACGGGAAGCGGCGAAAATTGCCCAAGGTCGTCAGGTTGTCCCAGGCATCAAAGCCTTTGTTGTCCCCGGATCCGAACGAGTTAAACAGGAAGCTGAAGCTGAGGGTCTGGATCAGATTTTTACCGCAGCGGGGTTTGAATGGCGCGAACCGGGCTGTTCCATGTGCTTGGCGATGAATCCCGATAAACTCCAGGGCAGTCAAATTAGTGCCTCATCCTCAAATCGGAATTTCAAAGGACGACAAGGTTCAGCATCGGGACGGACATTACTCATGAGTCCAGCAATGGTGGCGGCGGCAGCAGTAACAGGCCAAGTGACAGATGTGCGAGAGTTGCTCAACTAGGTTTTTATCCTGAATATCAGAAGCAAGTTCTAATTCACCCTCATTGGTGCTCAGAGTGAATGTTCTTATTGAATCAACCGAGACTTTTGAACCGGAACTCGATCAGTTGAGTCAGGCTGAAAAAGCCATTGCAATTGAGAAGATTAATGAATGTGCCGCTATTTTTTCAGAGTATCAGCCGGGTGGGTATCGAAACCTTCAACAAATTCACTTGATGTCAAGTCTGCATGAGTACGACTCATCACTCCATACCTTAAAAATTTCGCCCACATTGGGAATAGTTTTGACTGTTGATGAAGATCCAATTTTTGATCAAGTTGTTCTGACGCTTTTTCGAGTTGTTCAGTCTAACCATCTTCCTATTGCTTATCACAAAATAGCTGAATCTTTATGACGTCCTTGATGTAATTAAATCGAAAAAAGGGCGTTATTAGTAAACACTTGACTTTGTCTTAATTGGGGGAGTCGTGCAGCACTGGTTGATTGGGGAATTAAGTTGGTTACGGCTGTTAAAGTCAGTCATTTTTATCTATGGAGCAGTGGCGCTCTACGTCTATTTCCGGGCTGATGCGATGATTTTTCAACCCCAGGCCCCGAGTTATGAACAAACTTCTGAAATCATTAAAATTCCAGTCACACCCACCGAATCCATTGCAGCAATTTATTTAGCCAATCCCCAGGCCAAGAGGACAATTCTTTACAGCCATGGTAATGCCTCAGATTTAGGGGATATTCGACCCGTGTTAGAGCAGTTACATGCCTGGGGGTTTGCGGTTTTGGCCTACGATTACCGGGGCTATGGTCGCAGTGATGGGGAAGCCAGTGAAAACAGCGCCTATGCAGATGGATTAGCCGCCTACAAATACTTAACGGAAACCTTGGGTATCCCTGGAGAAGAGATTATTCTCTATGGACATTCCTTAGGTGGGGGTGTGGCAACGGCCTTGGCGGAACAGGTAACGGTTGGGGGCCTGGTCTTGGAGGGAACGTTTACATCGGTGTTTCGAGTGGTGGTTCCTTTTCCGATCTTCCCCTTTGATAAGTTTCCCAACCAGGCCCGGCTTGCTCAAATTCAAGTACCCGTGCTGATTATTCATGGAGAGGCGGACGAAATTATTCCCTTCAGCCATGGTGAAACCCTCTACGCCGCAGCCCAAAGTCCCAAGTATTTTTTGGCGATTCCCCAGGGGCAGCATAATGATTTGTTTCAGGTTGCTCCAGAACAGATTCGCCAGGCATTACTCAACCTAACCCAGGCCCCGGCGGCTGTCCCCTAGTCTGCTTGATAAAATTACTAACGTAGCTTCTTGGGGAGAAATATAGCTATGGGGGTCAGTCGCAGCGGAATTCTCAAGGCCACGGTTCCCCGAAATCGCCTCATTGGCGCCCTAGTGATGACGGTACTGAGCTGGTTTGTCTTGGATCAGATTTTTAAGGCGGACTATCGGTTTGTCTATTTAATTACCTTTAACTTAGCCATGGGCACCTACATGGTGATGTTTTTTACCCGAATTGGCCTGGCCAGTGATGCGGAAACACAACGGATGAGCCAAAAGCAGGAGCCGAGTACTATTTGGATGTTGGCGGTCATTATCTTTTTAAGTTTTTGTAGTGTATCGGCCCTGATTGGGATGGCGGATACCCCGAAAACCTGGCCCAAATCTGCCTACCAGGCCCATGTCTTTCTCTCCCTCTTGGCCCTCTTTTTATCTTGGGTTGCGGTGCACATTTTCTTTGGTTTGCACTATGCCCAACGCTACTACCAGCGCGATTTCCCAGACACTGAACCCTCCACTGCCCGCGGCTTAGAGTTTCCCGGAAATACCGGACTGGTGCACTATTGGGACTTTATTTATTTAGCCTTTAGTATTGGCATGTGTTACGGGACAACGGATGTTAATGTTCTCAACCGGGAGATGCGGATTGTGACCCTCTTCCATGCGGTGTTTTCGTTTATTTATGTGTTGGTGATTCTTGGCCTGGTGGTGAACTTTATCTCCTCCATTGTTTAGAACCAGGCATCATCCTCAACAAATCCTTTCGCAGCTATCCATCGGATTGATTCAGCAATTCAGGAGTCTCCCAGGCCATGCGGATGAATTCAGCTCAAGGTAAAGAGATTCTGGCCCGAATTCGGGGGGGCGACTATGCTCATCCTGGGGAAACCGCAGCCATTGACTTGGTGTTCGCCAACATCCCAGAAAATCCCAGACGCAAACTTCTAGATGTCGGTTGTGGTCGAGGAGGAACCGCCTTTTATCTCCAAACCCAGGGCTGGGGAAGCGTCACGGGATTAGATATTGATCCAGACTGTATTGCCTATGCCAAAGCCCAATATCCCACCTGTGAATTTTACGCTGGCGATGTGGTCAACTGTGGGGAGATTATCCCAGATACCTTTGACTTAATTTACTTGTTCAACTCCTTTTACGCCTTTCCCCACCAGGCCCAAGCCTTGCAAGCCCTCCGACACCTGGCCCATCCCCAAACAACACTCTTAATTTTTGATTACACTCGCCATGGTGACACTCCCTTAACTCAACCCTCCGAAAACGCGACACCATTTCTGCCCCACCCAATTGACCTGGATAGCTTTCCACAAACCCTGAGGCAGACCGGCTGGCAGGTAAGCGACATTAAAGATCTTTCCCCAGAGTATGTGGCCTGGTACCAAGAATTTCTCCACCGGGCGGCAGAGAAACAATCGGAAATTATTGACTTAGCTGGCGTTGGGGTCTGGGACATGGTGATGCAGATTTACGGGGCCTTATTAGCTGATCTCCAGGCCGGGCGGTTAGGGGGGGCGTTGATTGTGGCGGAGGCCAAGTCGTGAGAAATCTTTGACTTCTCTTAAATTCCCCTTGATTCCGGTAATTGACTGGCAAAGTGGAGGATATAGTCATTTCCCTGGGGAAGGAAGCACTAAAATCCTTAAAAACTTCGTGGGGGTACTTAGGGATACCTGACCATTGGCAGAAATGGCTGCACAGACTCAGCAACAGGATCATAGGAATTGATGACAGCAGTTTTTTGGCTTGACCTGGGTTTGGCGGTGGTTCTGGGCCTAGGTTATTCGGTGCTGGGGGGCTTACCGCTGATCAATTGGCTCAGTCGCGTGTGGTTGCGGCGGCCATTGTCGGAATTAGGGACGGGAAATGTTGGGGTTTCCGCGGCTTTTTACCACGGTGGTACTGGCCTGGGGTTGGCAGCGGTGGCGGTGGAGGCAGCAAAGGGAATTCTGGCGGTTGCTTGGGTACAGCAGTGGTTTCCCGATCTCCTGGTGGGCCCTTGGTTGGCACTGTTATGTCTAGTGGCGGGACGATTTTGCTGGGGCAATGCGGCGGGGGTGACTAATGTTGTTTGGGGCGTGATTTACTACGATGCCCGCGTGGCCTGGTTAACCCTGCTGCTGAGTGCGGGGAGTTTTACGATTTTTCGACAGCGGAAACAGGGACGCTTGATTGCCTTGATCATTTTTCCGGTGATGGTGGCTTTGTTGCGGCGGTCAGTGGCGGAAACCTTGGCGGCGGGAGTCTTGGCTCTAACCCTGGGGTGGATCTATGAAGAACTGCCCGATGACTTAGCCTTAAGAAGTACCCAGGCCCAAACCGATAGTCAAACCATGTTCAAGTTTTTCCAGGGAGATCGGGCCGTGTTGAATTTAGATCAGCCCCTGTCCGCAGATAAAGTCGGTCAAAAGGCTGCTCGCTTGAGTCAATTGAAGCGATGGGGTTATGCAGTCCCCATGGGCTGGGTGTTACCGGCGGGGGATGATCCGCAACCATTGTTGGAAAGCTTGGTCTGTGATACCCAACATCCCCTAATTGTCCGTTCCTCAGCGGTTTTAGAAGATACAGCCGAACGAAGTATGGCGGGCCAATATTGCAGTTTGTTGAACATCACGTCCCAGGATCAACTCAGCCAGGCCCTGCTGCAGGTTCAAGAATCAGCCCAGGCCCCTGTTCAACCAAGCCACGGTGCAGATCCCGTCACAGACGCGGGGATGGCGGTTCTGGTGCAAGTGCAAATTCAGGGGGTCTTTTCTGGGGTGGCCTTTAGTCGGGATCCACTGTGGGGCGGTCTGGATTGTGTTGCGGTGGAAGCGTTACCCGGCCTGGCCAGTCGAGTTGTTTCGGGACACCATACGCCGGAGTCCTATCGGGTTGAGTTTGACGATCTTGGGCCGCGGGCAGATCGGGTGGTGGCCCAGGGGGACGTGCCAGTGGCGGTGATTGTGGAAGTGGCCCGGCTGTGTCGAGAAATCGAAACTCGCTACCATGGCATTCCCCAGGATATTGAATGGACCTACGATGGGCAAACACTATGGGTTTTACAGGCCCGACCGATCACAACTCTTGTGCCGATTTGGACGCGCAAAATTGCCGCTGAAGTCATCCCAGGCGTGATTCATCCCCTCACCTGGTCTATAAATCGGCCGCTCACCTGTGGAGTTTGGGGTGAAATCTTTTCTCTGGTGTTAGGCCCGCAAGCCAAAGGGTTAGATTTCCAGGCCACGGCGGAACTTCATTTTGGCCGCGCCTATTTTAATGCCACACTTTTGGGAACAATTTTTCGCCGGATGGGGTTGCCGGCCGAGAGCCTAGAATTCCTGACCCGAGGAGCGAAAATGAGCCGTCCCCCCCTAAGTACGACCCTGAAAGCCCTCCCAGGCCTGGTCAAGCTGAGTCAACGGGAATGGCAATTGGGACAAGCGTGGCACCGGGACAGCCGTAAGCATCTATTTCCCCTCTTGGATGACCTTACCCGCTCACCGATTTCTGAACAACTAGATCCCTTGGCAGTACAGCAGCGAATTCAACAGATTCTCCGGGGCCTGGAAATTACCACCTACTACAACATCATGGCCCCCATCAGCGCGGCATTGCGACAAGTCCTCGGCCGGGTTAACCCAGAAGCTCTCGACAGCCAAGCCAGCCCAGAAACCGCCGCCCTCAAAGCTCTGGGTCAAATTGCCCACCAGATTGCAACCCTCATCCCAATCACCCCCCTTACTGATGTCACAACTCTCCAAGCTGAACTGGAGCAACGGCCGGCCGGACAAGGAATTTTGGCGGACATGGAGGCATTTTTTCAGAAATTTGGCTACATAAGTCCCACCGCCACAGATATTTCAGTCCCCACCTGGCAAGAAACCCCCACGGTTGTTTGGCAATTATTATTGAACCTGCTCCACAATCTGCCGTCCCACCCCCCCACCCCTAAATCCAAGGTGCCCCAATGGGTGCAGCAGCGAGTTGATCTCAAAGCTTCCGTGGCCACAGTCTATGGTCAACTTCTATCCCAGTTGCGGGGCTGTTTTCGGGGCCTGGAAAACCAGTGGTTAGAGCAGGGCAAACTCTCCGCCAGTGGGGACATTTTTTTCTTGACATGGCCCGAAATTCAAAGCCTCCTCCAGGCCCCGGAACCGATGGATTGGCCAAACCACCAGGCTAAAATTCAAGGGCGCAAACAGGACTTTCAAAACCTCCAAACCCTGAGCCCGATTCCCTTTGTTGTCTATGGCGCCGAACCACAATTACCCTTACCCGCCCTCGTTAGTGATGAATCCCATTGGCAAGGTATTGGGGCTAGCCCAGGCCAGTGCGAAGGGACAGTCCAAATCATCCATGATCCCAGCCAGGCCCAGCGTTTTCCCCCGAATACAATCGTGGTTGTCCCCTACACCGATGCTGGATGGTTGCCGATTTTAACGGGGGCGGTTGGGTTGATCGCTGAGGTGGGTGGTCGCCTCTCCCATGGAGCAATCGTAGCTAGAGAATTAAAAATCCCCGCCATTATGGATGTACCCCAGGCCACGACACGCCTCAAAACCGGACAACGGGTGCGAATAAATGGACAAACCGGCCAAGTGACCCTCCTGAATCCGCCATGATACACTCCAAAAATTTTCCCTCAGATAATTTAGTTCCTCAGGCAGATTTAAAGTGTTAATTCCGAAAAGTTTGCCAGCTAAGCTGTTGGCATCCCCGCATGAAATCCGGGAGTTAAACAGGAATTCAAGCCTCGAGAGAGTGTTTTAAGTCTTTGACAAAAATTAAGCTATTCTAAAGCTGCTGCCCCCGGAAAATGCGCCAACAGCCTTAACCCTAGCTGGTATCTGGATTTCAGAAATCTTCCTAAGAAACTGACACACAACAGGTTTACGAGGGATTAATCAAAATTTTCCCAAACGTTAACCTATCTCCAGTTTTTTCTCGCCTATTCTAATCAGTGGATTACGGTTGTGTTGACCAGGTAGAAATCCCCTTCTTAAATAAGGTTTACCGTCACCCTCCAACAGCTATTCACCGATCATTATGAATTTGAGGAAACCCATGTTTCAGAAGCTCAAGCAAAAGTCTCTACCCATTCTTGGGGCTTTGGCGGGAACAGTCGCAGTCTCAGCTCTGTCGATGCCCATTGCCCAATCCCAAGGCACTCCTACAGTCAAAATTGATGGCTCTAGTACCGTTTTTCCCATTACCGAAGCCATTGCCGAAAGTTTTCAAAAATCCGTGGGCGGGAAAGTCCGCGTTACTGTGGGTGTCTCTGGAACTGGCGGTGGTTTCAAAAAATTCTGCCGGGGTGAAACCGATATTTCCAATGCCTCCCGCCCAATTTTGGCCAAAGAAATTGCTGACTGTAAAGCCGCTGGGGTTTCCTTTATTGAGCTACCAGTGGTTTATGATGCTCTGACAGTTGTTGTGAATCCTCAAAATACTTGGGCCGGAAACTTAACAACGGCTGAACTCAAGAAAATTTGGGAACCTACATCTAAAATCACCAACTGGAGCCAAGTCCGGGCTGGTTTTCCCAATGTGCCGCTAAAACTGTTTAGCCCTGGAGCAGATTCGGGGACTTTTGACTACTTCACTGAAGCCATTAATGGTAAATCCAAAGCTATCCGTAAAGACTTTACCGGCAGTGAAGATGACAACGTGCTTGTCCAAGGGGTGAGTCGGGATCGCGGGGCCTTGGGCTACTTTGGACTCTCCTACTACCTCGAAAACAAAAATCGAGTCAAAGCTGTGGGAATTAACAGCGGCAAAGGCCCAGTGATGCCATCCAACCAGACCGTATTGAATGGATCCTACACTCCCCTCTCTCGCCCCCTATTTATTTATGTCAGTGCCAAAGCTGCCAAACGCCCTGAGGTTAAGCAGTTCGTAACCTACTACATGAATAATGCGCCCGCCGCCGCCAAAAAAGTTGGAATGGTACCCCTACCGACCAACGCCTACAAGACCATTTTGGCTAACTTCAACAAAGGACGTGTTGGAAGTGTCTTTGGCGGTGAAGAGAAAGTGGGCTTAACCATTACCCAACTCTTACAAATGCAACCTAAGTAACTCCTTCTCTTGGTTTTACTTAAGTGATCGTGACTCTGAAATGAAGCGGCTAGTGGTGATTTTAAGCTGCTGGCCGTTTACTTTTCTTTATTCTCCAGATGGAGTAGTTCCTTATCATCATGGCTGACTCATCTCCCCGTACCCCTGCCAGAGAAATTGTTCCCCTGATTATGCCCTCACGAACTGTACGAATTTGGAGGGAACGAGTCATTGCTGTGATTTTGTTTTTAGCTGCATTCTCATCTGTAGCTACAACTCTTGCCATTATTTATATCCTCTTCAGTGAATCAGAGAAATTCTTTGAGCTAGTGGCGGAAGATCATGCCGAAACAATTTGGGCCGCCTTGGTCGAGTTTTTAACCACAACCGAATGGTCGCCTTTAATTGAACCCCGCACATTTGGTGTTTTACCACTTTTATCAGGAACACTAGTCACTTGTTTAGTGGGCTTGGCGGTGGCTGTACCCTTGGGAACCATTGCAGCAATTTATTTAAGTGAGTTTGCACCCCCTAAAGTGCGGGAAATTCTTAAGCCGATTATGGAGTTACTAGCAGCAATTCCCACGGTGGTTTATGGCTACTTTGCCCTACTGTTTATTAGCCCCCTGCTAGGAAAAATCATTTTGCAAGTGCAGATGTGGATTTGGCCAGGCCGTGAGGAATTCGAATACTTTCTCCTGCCAGGTTTCAATATGTTGGGGGCGGGGATTGTGATTGGAATTATGATCATTCCCTACATTAGTTCCCTAGCTGAAGACTCAATGCGGGCAGTGCCGGTGTACTTGAGAGAAGGTTCCTTTGCAATGGGGGCCACCCGCCTACAAACAGCCATTAAGGTGGTTTTGCCTGCCGCTTTTTCTGGAGTTGTTGCCGCCTATATTTTGGCCATTTCTCGCGCTGTGGGTGAAACGATGATTGTGGCCGTAGCTGCCGGATTGCAACCCATCTTTACACTTAATCCCCTCGAAGGTGCAGCAACCACTACGGCGTATATTGTTTCGGTGAGTTTGGGCGACTTACCACATGGTTCTCTGGAATATCAATCAATTTTCGCAGCGGGGATTATGTTGTTTTTAGTTACTTTACTATTTAATATCCTTGGTTACTTTCTCAGCCGCCGTTATCGAGAAATTTACTAGAGACTGGCCTGCAAAATCCCTATTTGACTATAGTTTCCCCTGATTTTTTAAATTATTGAGTTGTCCCCCATGACCACTGCTCCCCCAGTTAAAATTCCCCAAGATTTAGTCAGTATTCAAAAATCAATTGACAAACGTATCTGGCAGGAGCGCATTTTTATCTTCCTTGGCCTGATTTCGGTTCTAATTGCCCTCACTGCTCTGTCTGCCTTAGTTTTAGATTTGTTTTTTCGCGGTTTACCCATTCTTAATTGGCAATTCATTACCTCCCCCCCTAGTAGCACTCCAGAAGAGGCAGGAGTTTTAATTGCTTGGGTAGGGTCATTGCTGGTGATGTTTGTAACCGCAGTGGTAGCGATTCCATTGGGCATTGCTGCAGGTATTTATTTGGAAGAATATGCCCCTAAAAATTGGTTCACTAATTTCATTGAAATCAACATAAGTAACTTGGCGGGCGTTCCCTCAATCATTTATGGCTTGCTGGCCCTAGGTTTATTTGTTTATACCCTCAACTTAGGTGAAAGTATTGCAACAGCCGGGTTTACCTTAGGTTTACTGATTTTACCGATTGTAATTGTTACAACCCGAGAATCATTACGTTCAATCCCTAGCACAATTCGAGAAGCAGCCTATGCAGTTGGGGCGAGTAAGTGGCAAATGATTTCCGATCATGTGTTGCCCTATGCCATGGGGGGGATTTTAACTGGGGTTATTGTGGGTATTTCCCGGGCTATCGGTGAGACGGCTCCCTTAATTACGATTGGGGCTTTAACCTTTATTACCTTTCTGCCTGATCCGCCCTGGCAAGCTGAGTTTCCCTATATTTCTTTTGCCTGGTTACAAGCGCCATTTACCGTTTTGCCAATTCAAATGTTTAACTGGGTTTCACGGCCCCAAGAAGCCTTTCAAATCAATGCAGCGGCGGCAGGGATTATCTTGCTCATCCTCACTCTGGGCGTTAATGGCTTGGCAATTTATCTACGCTATCGTTTTCGGAAAGGTATCAAATGGTAAACAATTCTCCTGTGCAATCTCCTGAATCCCAGGCTTCGGCTCCTCCCCTCAAAGCTGAAGTTAAAGGTCTGAATTTCTATTACGGAGCTAAGCAAGCTCTCAAGCAGATCAACTTGCCGGTCTACGAGAAAAAAGTTACGGCTTTAATTGGCCCCTCAGGCTGTGGGAAAACAACTCTTCTGCGCTGCTTCAACCGGATGCACGATCTTTATCCCGGAAATCGCTATGAAGGGCAAATCACCCTCGAGTCCGATCAATCCAATCTCCTCAAAGCCGATCCCATCGAAGTCCGAATGCGCATTGGCATGGTGTTTCAAAAACCCAATCCGTTTCCCAAATCCATTTACGAAAATATTGCCTATGGCCTGCGGGTGCGGGGGATTAACAAGCGTTCTATTGTGGATGAAGTAGTTGAACGATCATTGCGGGGGGCGGCCATCTGGGATGAAGTTAAGGATCGACTCAATGAAGCTGGTACGGCTCTTTCTGGTGGTCAACAGCAACGACTGTGTATTGCCCGCGCCCTCGCTACAAATCCCGAGATGATTCTGTTTGATGAACCCACCTCGGCTCTAGACCCGATTGCCACCGTTAGCATTGAAGATTTAATTACTCAACTCAAAGATCAAGTGACTATTTTGATCGTGACCCATAATATGCAACAGGCCAGTCGGGTTTCTGATTTCACCGGGTTTATGTATTTGGGAGAGCTTATTGAGTATGCTCCAACCCAAGCCATTTTCAATCACCCAGCTAATCAACAAACAGCGGATTATGTCAGTGGGCGATTTGGTTGATCCCCTGCTGCCCTCCATGGGTTTGATTTTTGAACTTTGACATTTTCTTCGAAACCTTGCCGTTGCATCCCTCTTCCAGTCTTTACTGGTTACTCTCCCCAAGAAAAATGGGACAGGTTAAGGCCAAACTCTGGTATGTTGGTCAAAGTCTTTTAAGGCAATGGATCGAGTCATCCAGGCCTGGGCTTATTGTCTGTGGATTTTCTCAGCAGGAATTAACAACCATCGTTGTCTGAATTTTCCTGAAAGAGAGTTACCATAGGCTGAATGTCCTCCTGTTTCTGACCTGCCACAGTCCTTGGGCAATTAAACTTTGATTGGCAAAAACTAATTTGAAAGATAATATCATTTTTAGTCTGATCAGTAATTTTTTTCAAAAAGTCTTACGCTACAAGTCAGAAACATCTCTGCCCAGCGCCTTAAAGCGATGTGTGACAAGAGACTCCACCATCAGCACAGTAATTGACATTGGCGCGTCGGACGGCTGTTGGTCAAGAACCGCTAGAAACTATTTTCCCAAAGCCTACTATCACCTCATTGAAGCCAATCCAGTCCACGCCCAGGCCCTGGAAAAACTTAGAAGTCATTGGAAAAACTACGATTACTCCTTGGCGGCGGCGGGAGATACCCTGGGGGAAATCTATCTCAATAGCGACGATCCCTACGGTGGCATTGCCTCCCATGTGCAATACAATTCAGCGGACTTAAGGGTTCCGGTGATAACGGTTGATCGGATCGTGGAGCAGCACAACCTTCAACCTCCCTACCTCTTAAAACTTGATACCCATGGCTTTGAGGTGCGGATTTTAGACGGGGCCAGCCAGACTTTAGCAAACACCAATCTAATTATTCTCGAAACCTACAACTTTGACATTAATCCCGAGAGTCTGCGCTTTCCACAAATGTGCCAATATCTCGAGGACAAAGGTTTCCGCTGCATTGATATTTGTGATCCATTATTTCGGGGACAGGACAAAGCCCTTTGGCAACTTGACTTATTCTTTGTTCCCAAATCCAAACATTTTTTCCAAGATAATGAATGGCGTTGATCAACTCCAAGTCTGAACACTCTTCTCTGCCCAGCACTAGCAAGGAAAACTTAATCCAGGCCCCGTAACACTTCTCGAATTGTGGTGATAATCTGGTCAATTTGAGATTCGTTAATAATCAACGGCGGTGAGAGAGCGATAATATCTGCCGTTGTCCGAATTAATAACCCGTTTTGATAACAGGCCTGGAAACAATCAAACGCCCGTTGTCCAGCTTGGCCGGGGCGAGATGCCAACTCAATCCCCCCCACCAGGCCAAGGTTCCGAACATCCATCACATGGGGGGCATCTTTGAGGGAATGGAGGGCGGCTTGCCAAATTGGGGCCAAGGCTTGAACCCGTTGGAACAGGCCATCTCGCTCATAGAGGTCAAGGGTAGCTTCAGCAGCGGCACAGGCCAAGGGGTGTCCAGAGTAGGTATAGCCATGGAAAAACTCAATCCCTGGCGTTTCAATATCCATGAAGGTTTTGTAAATAAAATCTCGGACAAACACCGCCCCCATGGGTACCGAGCCATTGGTCAAACCCTTGGCCACAGTCATTAAGTCTGGGGTGACACCAAAATAATCCGCTGCAAAGGCAGTTCCCAGGCGACCAAACCCAGTGATCACCTCATCAAAAATCAACAAAATCCCATGGCGATCACAAATTTCCCGCAGCCGTTGTAAATACCCCTGAGGTGGAATCAAGACCCCCGTAGAACCTGCCACCGGCTCAACAATCACTGCCGCAATCGTCGATGCATCATGGAGCGTCACCAATCTCTCCAATTCATCGGCCAAATGTGCTCCCCAGGCCGGCATTCCCTGGGTAAAGGCATTGTGCTCGAGATTATGGGTGTGGGGGAGATGATCAACCCCGGTCAGCAATCCACCAAAAAACTTTCGGTTAGGGGCAATACCACCCACAGAAATTCCACCGAAGCCAACTCCGTGATAACCCCGTTCTCGCCCAATCAAACGGACCCGGGCCGCATCTCCGCGCTGCCGATGGTAGGCCAAGGCAATTTTCAGGGCCGTATCCACCGACTCGGAGCCAGAGTTTGTGAAAAATGCGTAATCCAGGCCGGGGGGGGTTAGCTGACTCAGGCGATGGGCTAGATGAAAGGGCCCCGGATGTCCCATTTGAAAGGTCGGGCCAAAATCGAGGGTAGCGGCTTGTTGGGCAATGGCCTGGCTAATTTCGGGGCGGCAATGGCCAGCATTCACACACCACAGTCCGGCGGTTCCATCCAAGATTTGTCGCTGATCATGACTGGTGTAGTACATCCCTTGGGCAGAAACCAACAGGCGTGGCTGACGTTTAAATTGCCGATTTGCGGTAAACGGCATCCAAAATGCATCAAGGTCTGAGGGGAGCGCGGGACTGGCTCCAGTGAGATCAGCAACCATAGTCTTTACCCGTTTTTCTCCAACGAATCTGAATCAATCTCCCGCGCCCCAACATTAAACCATCGACACGACGTTAATAGCCCAGATCCTTGAGAATATCAGTGGCATGGGTATCGGTCTTGACGCTGGTGTAAACATGGCTGATGGTTCCGCTGGCATCAATCACATAGGTCACCCGTTTGGCATAGCCACCACCATCGACGTCGTAGGCCTGCATGATTGAACGATTCACATCGGCCAACAACGGAAAGGGCAGGTTGAATTTGCTGGTAAAGGCCTGGTGAGAGGCTTCATCATCGCTGCTGACCCCCAAGACGACAATATCTTTCCCCTGATAGGCGCTGTAATTATCCCGAAAACTACAGGCTTCTTTGGTGCAGCCGGGGGTATCATCCTTGGGGTAGAAGTACAAAATAACTGTTTTCCCAGAAAAATCACTCAGCGAAACAGAATTACCTTGGGTGTCTTTCGTGGTAAACCCAGGGGCAGGAGTGCCGACCGTTAATGCCATAGGAAAATATCCGTAATTTGACTATCACTACTAGTGTGCCGCAGATTGTTCCGTTGGTTGTGGCCCCTACCCCATGGCCTCTTGGCGTAATTCCGACAACAGCACTTCAATTTCATCACTCTCAGCTCGATAAACCTCATTGCAAAAATGGCAAGTGGCCTCGGCAAATCGTTCAGTATTCAAAATATCCTCCAGTTCAGACTCACCCAGGATTTTTAAGGCACCAAGCATACGTTCATGGGTACAGCCACAGTGAAAGCGCAGGAGTTGGGTTTGGGGCAGGATGTTTAAGTCCATATCCCCCAACAGATGCTCCAACATTTCCGGCAGGGTTTTGCCTTGGCGTAACATCGGTGTAAAGCCTTGGAGGGCCGCAACTCGGGATTCTAGCTTGGCAATCAGGGCTTCATTCTCCGCGGCCTGGGGCAGGATTTGCAATAAAATTCCCCCCGCAGCTTCCGTTCCCCCTTGACCAACAAACACTCCCAACATCAGGGCGGAAGGGGTTTGTTCCGAGGTCGCCAGGTAGTAGGTTACATCTTCGCCAATTTCCCCGGAGACTAATTCCACAGTGCTGGAGTAGGGATAGCCATAGCCAATGTCGCGAATTACATAGAGAAAACCTTCGGAACCAACCGCCCCGCCGACATCGAGTTTACCCAGGCCATTGGGAGGCAATTCCACATCTGGGTTTTGGACATAGCCGCGGACTGTACCATCACCACCCGCATCGGCGAACACAATTCCCAGGGGGCCATTGCCTTGAACACGAATATTCACTCGGGCCTGGGGTTGTTTCATGTTAGAGGCCAAAAGTAATCCGGCGGCCATGGTTCGTCCTAACGCTGCCGTAGCCACATAGGAAAGACGATGGCGTTGGCGGGCTTCTTCCGTGAGCTTTGTTGTAATCACCCCCACGGCCCGGATTCCGTCTGCGGCGGCCGTTGCCCGAATGAGTTGATCCGGCATCTTAACAATCCTTCATAATTCTCACTTCTTCATCTTGACATTTTTGGCCCCCAGGCCCCGATATTCCCCCGACAACTCACCCCTGGGGCAACTGGAAAAATCTTGGAGCCTGGCTCGTTAGACTAAACAAAAGATGGCCTGGTGAGGTGGTTGGATGATCATTGTCATGAAAAGTGGGGCGCCAGCGGCGGAAATTGAACAGGTTTGCGAAACGATGGTGGCCTGGGGATTTGCGCCGGAAAAAATTATTGGCAAGCATAAGGTTGTCATTGGCCTGGTGGGGGACACCGTTGATTTAGATCCCCTCCAGATTCAAGAAAATAATCCCTGGATTGAGCAAGTTCTGCGGGTCGAAAAACCCTTTAAGCGGGCCAGCCGGGATTATCGCCACGGAGAAGCCAGTGAAGTTGCCGTGGAAACCCCCAATGGCCGGGTTTGGATTGGCGAACATCACCCAGTCACCGTCGTGGCCGGCCCCTGCTCTGTGGAAAATGAAGCGATGATTATTGCCACAGCCCAACGGGTGAAGGCCGCCGGAGCCCAATTTTTGCGGGGTGGGGCCTACAAACCACGCACGTCTCCCTACGCGTTTCAGGGCCATGGAGAGAGTGCCTTGGAATTACTCGCGGCGGCGCGGGCGGCCACTGGCCTGGGGATTATTACTGAAGTCATGGATGGGGCGGATTTGGACAAGATTGCCGAGGTGGCGGATGTAATTCAGGTGGGAGCCCGGAATATGCAAAATTTTTCGCTGCTTAAACAGGTGGGCTTGCAAGATAAACCCGTTCTCTTAAAGCGGGGGATGGCGGCCACCATTGAGGATTGGCTGATGGCGGCAGAATACATATTGGCGGCAGGCAACTCGCAGGTAATTCTCTGTGAACGAGGAATTCGGACATTTGATCGGCAATATACGCGCAACACCTTGGATTTGAGTTGCATTCCGGTGTTACGGCAACTCACTCACCTCCCAATCATGATTGATCCCAGTCACGGCACAGGATGGGCAGCCTATGTCCCCACCATGGCTAAAGCGGCCCTAGCAGCCGGAGCCGATAGCCTCATGATTGAAGTCCACCCCAATCCCCCCAAAGCCCTATCCGATGGGCCACAATCGTTAACTCCAGAGCAATTTGATCACTTGATGACTGAATTAGCAGTGATTGGTCATGTGGTGCAGCGGTGGCCCAGGCCCGAACCGGAAGTCATTGGAGTTGCTTAAGGCATAACGAATGACCCTGAAAATCGATGCCCCCATCTCCTAAACCACAAAACATTCTGATTCGGCGATTTCGTCCCACAGATACCGCTGAAATTGCCCAACTGTTCCATGACACAATTCACCACATCAACGCCCGCGACTATACCCCGGCTCAACTCCAGGCCTGGGCCCCAGATGATCTCTACTTTCAAGATTGGCAACAGCGGTGTTTGTCGCGATTGACTTGGGTGGCTCTCTTGAATCAAGGGGATTGCCCAGCCATAGTGGTGGGGTTTGCGGAATTGGAACGCAGCGGTCACATTGGTTGTTTCTATACCCATTGGCAGTATCAAGGGCAGGGGGTGGGCCGGCAACTTTATGAAACCTTAGAAGCTCAAGCCCGGGAATGGGGCCTGGATTCCCTGAAAGTAGAAGTTAGTCTGACCGCCAAGACCTTTTTCCAACGATTGGGATTTACCGTGGAGGAAAAACAAGTGGTTCAGCGTCGGGGCCAAGAGTTATCCAATCTGCGGATGATCAAACTCCTCCAGGCCCCGTTTTCGCAATCAACATCACCCCCGCTTTAGGATTAGACCTGGGGTTAAGCAACCCGGACTCGATGGATCAGGATCGCCGCAACAAAAATGCTCAGTTGAATCACAACAATACTGGGGCCCGAGGGGAAATTAAAGGCCGCTGAAACCAGCATTCCAACGACAGCACTGCTCGCCCCCAGGCCCCCGGACAACCAAATGTAGTGATGGAATTTTTGACTAAACAACCGGGAGGCACAGGCCGGAATCACGACAAAGGCACTGATCAGCAAGACCCCAATCGCTTTAATGGAAACAGCGACCACCAAGGAAAGCAGCGTAATAAAAATATGTCGATGTAGGGAAACAGTCACTCCCCGGGCCTGGGCTAAGGGTTCATGGAGGGTCATCAACATCTGGGCTCGCAGGGTTAAAACCACATAGAGGCCACAGGCCAGCAGGAGCACCCCACTAACCACGAGGTCTAAGGAACGCACTGCCAAAATATCACCAAACAGGAGGTTATTTAAGCCGCCGCGATAGGTACCAGAGACACTGAGAAGAATCACGGCGACCGCCAGAGATGAGGAGTAAATAATATTCAGGAGGGCATCAGACCAGAGTTGGGTTCGCTCCAGCAAAAAAGTCACTGCCCAGGCAAAAACCACAGCAAAGGGAATCAAGGTCACCGTCGGATTGAACCCCAGGAGCAGTCCCAGACTAATTCCCAGGAGGGCCGAGTGTCCCAAGGTATCACTGAAAAAGGACAACTGCCGCAAAATCGTGAAGCTACCTAGGATCCCCCCCATCAGTCCCGTCAAAACCCCACTCAAAAGGGCCCGCTGCATAAACGGTAGTTGAAACAATTCTTGAATACGAGTTAGTTCGGCGGTAAGAGACATGGGGGCTGTAAATGAAGAATTCAATCAATGCATCGGAGCTTAAGTAAACTGGCTAGTGATGATGCCGATAGCGGACAAACTCAGTGCCATAGGCGAGGGCCAAATTTTCCGGGGCCAAGGCCACATCAGGAACACCTTGACACAACAACCTTTGGTTTAAGCACAAGACTTGATCGCAATGTCGCCGCACCATATCCAAATCGTGGGAAATTTGCAGAATGGCCCAATTTTCCTCCTGTTTCAGTTGGTAGAGCAGGTCATAAAAATCCGCTTCACCCCGCACATCCAGGCCCGCTGGAGCTTCATCTAAAATCAATAACCGCCGCGGATAGACTAAACAATAGGCCAGTAAGACCCGTTTAATTTCCCCCCCGGAAAGTCCACCAATACTCTGATTTGCCAAATGATCAGCGTTAACCCGGGCTAAGGCATCCAGAACTGCGCGGCGGCGTTGTTTATGTTTAAACCAAGGGAACTCCCAGCCCAAAAGTCCCCAACCTAAACCAACCAACTCAGCCACGGTAATCGGCATCCGGCGATCAAATAAAAAATGCTGCGGTAGATACGCGATATGCTGTCGACAGCGGTTGGGAAGTTGCCCCCGAGCATCTAAATCTTGTCCACAAACGGTAATTTGTCCAAATTGGCGCGGCAATAATCCGAGAATGGCCTGCACCAGGGTACTTTTTCCGGCTCCATTGGGCCCAACAATGGCAGTATCAGTACCGGCCTGGAGTTGAAAGGAGACATTTTGAACCGCAGGATGACTTCCTCGCAATACGGTTAGACGTTCAACCGCTAAAACAATATCCGGCAAGCTTCACCCCTAAAACATCATTCCGCGAAATATTACAGGTTGTGGCTGCGGTAAATAGGCCAAATGCCCCTGTTGCCAATGGGATTGGAGGGCTTGGGAGGTACCACCAAAAGCAACTAGCAGATTTTGAGCGTTCGTGCGCATCGTCTTTAAATAATACTGGGGCGTGACCGCATCCGTAGGGCCGGTTTCAATGGGGTCGAATTGGCTCAATTTTACATTCAAGTCTTCCGCCAAGGCAGCTAGGGCCGATTCATTGGCTTGGGGTTCGGTCAGTATAGCCCTAAGATTCGCCTGCTGCACGGCCTGGGAGACCCGACGCACATCTTCTGGACTTGGGTTGGTTTCGGGAATATCAACTAAGTAAACCGTTTCCAGGTTGTAGCTTTGGGCAAAGTAGGGGGCAAAGTCATGGAACGCAACAAAGGTCTTTCCCCGAAACGGTTGAAGTTGGGCGGTAATTTCCTGATCCAAACTCTGGAGTTGGGCAATAAAGGCTGCGGCATTGGCCTGGTATAGTTCAGCACCTTCTGGATCCGCCGCAATTAAGCCATCGCGAATATTTTCAACTTGAACTATCGCCCGCTTCGGATCCAACCAAATGTGGGGATTATATTCGCCGTGGTGGTGATGGTGGGCTTCAGAACTACCGGTGGTCTCGTGTTCATGATCTTGGCCGTGGCTATGGTCGTGGTGATCCTCGCTAGCTTTGCCGGTAATGTCCTCGGAACGGATTGGGGCCACCCCTTGGCTGGAGTCAATGATTTTGAGGTTGGGGTTGGCGGCATTTTCAATTAGCCCAGCTAAAAATCCTTCCATTTCTAGCCCATTTTTAACCAGCACCTGGGCTTGGGCAAGAAGTTGAACATCCTCGGGCCGGGCCTGGTAATCGTGGGGGCCGATATTGGTGGGCATGAGTTGAATCACCGCCGCCCGCTCCCCCGCCACCGCGTTGGTGAATTGGGTCATCGGCAAAAAAGTGGTCACAACTGTAATTTCTGGAGTTGCCTGTGGGTTAGTAGGGGAGGCTTCAGTGGCAGATGGATCAACGGTGGTCGGTTGACAGCCCCAGACCAAAAACCCTCCGCCAAAAATTGAGACAAAGACCAAGAACTGTTGGCGGCGGCTCGGAAAACCGGCCCAAAACCGACTTGACATGGGTAGACCTCACGATGGGCAAACTTTGTCAGTAATCCATCTTATTGAGATTAAACTTCAATGTCAAATAGATAGTTTTGTTGATAATACATTGAGCAATCTGTTGGAGGGTAAACCTAGGGAGCGCAACTGTCCTAGATTAAAATCCAAGGCAACTGAATTAGAGCCTCTAAACGGAATTAGACAATTGCCAACAGCGATTTAACCAGGCCGCCTGCTCGTGTCGTGGTGTGGTCAGTTGGCGGATTACACTCCAAATTTGTAGGGCCTGGGCAGGGGAGGGAATTTCTACTTGTAAGGGTTGATAGGGACTGCACCAACAGCGAATTCCCAGGGCGCAAAGTCGATGATAAACCTGCCAACGATGATCCCAGCGCACGGCAATGATATGACGGCAACTTTGGGCTGGAGTATTGTCTGCACAAGATTGTGATTGCATGAAGCTAAATCTTTCCTCCACATAAATTAGGGTTTTCTCCGCTCTTCCTCGCCAACTGCAGCTTCATGACAGCTTTTGAACGGTATGGCCGGAGATTTCTGAGAGTTGCCAAGACCGGTATTCTTCGGGACAACAACCCAGAAATTTTGAAGTATCGGCAGACTTATTGAAATAGTTTAGCAATAAATTTGAAAAATAGTCATAAAAATTCTGATTTGCGAAATTACTAGAGTGACAAAAATATCAACCGCCTAGACAGTCACGGGGGGGCATATGTTATCAAGAGAGTAGGTTTATTGCGACTAGATAAACTCCGAATACCCAATATCCAGATCAGTCATTCTCTGGCTTTTAACCTGTCAGAGGGTGTGACCCACCTGTCCCGAACACTGAGCCTAATCCTATTCATTCATTTGGAACGAACACTATGGCGACTACGACCCAAGCGCGGCAAGATTTTGGCACCATCGCCGAAAATGTCCTGTTGCTGGACTTGACCACAGCCACCCCGATCTGTGAAGGCATGAATCGACTGTTGGCGAGTTTCCAGGCCCTGTATCTGCAGTATCAGAAGCATCATTTTGTGGTGGAAGGGGCTGAATTCTATCAACTTCACGAATTCTTTGAAGATTGCTACGAGGCTGTTCAGGGCCATGTCCACGATTTGGGGGAGCGCTTGAATGGCCTGGGGGGAATTCCAGCGGCAAGTTTCACCCAACTGGCCAATCTCTGTTGTTTCAGTCCCGAGGCCGATGGGGCATTCAGCAGTCGAGCCATGATCAACCACGACTTGGTGGCAGAACAGGCCATTTTGCAAGTCCTGCGGCAACAGGCAGCCCAGGCCGAAACCTTGGGAGATCGGGCCACCACCTATTTGTACGATCAGATTTTGCTCAAAACTGAAGAACGGGCCTATCACTTGGCGCATTTTCTCGCCTCTGACAGTCTCAAGGTTTAGGAAACAGCTTCCAATTCTGGTTTTAATCGGCATTGCGAGTTGGGTTGGCAGCAAGGGGCTAGAAGCTCAGACACTTGGCCTGGGGTTACGCGGGTATGCCGGGTTTTCTGGGGCATGAGTACCACCGCCGGCCCCCGTTTACATTCCTTTAAACATCCGGTGGCTTTCAAGGTAATCTGGGTTTCTAGGCCCTGTTCATGGATGGCTTGGCTAAACGCGTCCCAAACGGCCTGACCGCCTCGGCGACAACAACTGGATTTTTGACAAATCAGGATTGTTTTGGGCTGGCCTGGGGACGGACTTGGGCTGGGTTGTGGAGCATTGAAGGCCGCTGTCAAAGCTGCAACTGCATCGATTGGGGCCTGGGCGGGCTGCAAAATGGTAAGTAGATCAGCTTTATAGCGAAACTCTTGGGTCTCAGACCAAAAATCTCGCTCACCCAATATTTGAACTTGATCCCCCAGGCCAGGTGGTGATGGGAGGGATTTTCGCGCAAGTTTAGTCAGCTTAACTCGGTAGGTTTCCCCCTGGGCACTAACCAAGATGTGCTTGGGAAAGGGTCGATGATCCGTTTCGATTTCAGTAATAATTCCGGTCAAGCAAAACCGCTGAATCCGAGGCAGTTTAAGGGTTGTCATGCCAAATAATTAAGAATGATTCTTAGGTAGCTCTAGTCTAACTGATTTTGTTCCGTGATTGACAGAGCTTCGGGGGCAGGTATTTGGGCCCAATCAGTCGATCCAGTCGGCGAAACTGTCTATGCTTTGGGAAGAATCGATCACAGCAGCCCAGTCCGCTCAACTGCCCCCGTTCAACTCCGCAGGATTGTTATGCCTGATGCCCTTTCACCCCAGGCCTTGGCCGGGCCCACCCTCTATCCCTGGTCAGTGGGAGGAACCGTTGTGGAGTTACAGGAACTTTTGCGGGGACATGGTTACAAACTCAAGGTGGATGGAGACTTTGGGAGCCGGACGGAGGATGCACTCAAGCACTATCAACGGAAATGGGGCTTACGCATTGATGGGGTAGCAGGGCCAGAAACCTGGAAATCCTTAAAGGAACGCATTGGCCTGGGGCAGCGAATTTTACGCTTGGGGTCTACGGGCTTTGATGTCTATGAACTTCAGGGACTATTACAGGTCAATGGTTTACCGGTGAAACGTCACGGAATTTTTGACGAACAAACCCAGCGGGCCGTTCAGGAATTTCAGCGCACCCATAAGTTAGATGTCACTGGAGTGGTGGAAACCTTGACCCTGGCTTTAATTTGTAACCGCCCCCAATAGGTTGCGTTTATCCAGCGGCCAAGTCAAAGCCTATTGATTCATCTTTTCGTAAATAGCCACGGAAGACGGTGAGGTACGGGTTAGGTAGTTAAAGACCCAAAACTTAAACCAAGAGTCCATAATCACTGGCACAGTGGCGATGAAGGAATTATTAAAGGTGCGACTTTCCGGCAAGCCAAAGTGAGAGAAGACTCCCCCCAGAATCACCTCCCAACCCTCGGGCGAATGGTACCCCACGAATAGATCCGTAATCAAAATGATCAAAAAGACCTTCGTGGCATCATTAAGACCATTAAACGTGCGGGAAAAAAAGAGTCTTAGGGAGGTGAGCTGTCGCCGTCCTAGGTACACCAGGCCCACAAAGGTAAGCAGCGAGACCAAATCCGCAAAAATATTTTTTAGGCCATCCAAGGTGCGATATCCGGCCTCAAGGTAGAGTTCCTCCGCTTTTTTCTTGAGCTTTTCTTGGATTTCTAGGGCACTAAAAACGGGCTGGAGTCCCAGGATTTCCCGAATTTCCAGTTGCTCCTTGTATTCAAAAAATTCCTGGCGAAAATGCTCACCCACCTCTTGGCTAATCTCAGCGGGATTGGGATTGCGCGTCCACCAGTTGTCCAACAGCGGCTCAAAAATCAGGGCGCGGGTGGTGATTTGAACCAGGAGGGGAACCACAACCAAAATAATCAGCCAACGAATCGCCGTGGCCTGTTGTTTCCGTAACGTCCGCAGATCTCGCACCACCTCCTGCTCGTATTGGGGGTCAAGTTCCCGTCGGATTTGATTGGCGGTGTCGAAAAATGAGCCGATGAGCTGCTGGCTAGGGGGAGGTTTGCGGGAATTACCACTGACGGGGATCAATTGTCCAGTCCCGGTAATCGGATCAGTGATCAGGGTGCTGCTGTTGCCTTTGTTCATGGCGTTGGCCCGTGGTGCGGGCTTTGGCGGCGAAATTAAGGGCGGGGCTTGATACTTGGCAGCAACGGCTTCGATAAAGGCCAGCTTGGCGAGAATTTCCGTTTCTTGGGGGTCATCCGCCAGGGTTTTAAAGCGGTTCGAGAACTTGAACTGACTTAAATTAAATTCAATGGTATTCAGGTGTTGGTTAACCTTGCCCTGTAGATAGTCCGAGGCCGCTTGCCCCAGTTGGGGATCGAAACTAATGGACTGGCCTTGAAAGTGCTTATCCTCCAGGTCTTTGAGGGCAATGGCTCCCTGGTAGGCCTTCTCCAAACTGCTGAGTTGCCACTGCTCCAACCACCGTTGCCACATGGGTAAAGTTGCACCTCAGGAAATTGCTGTGAACACGCGACCTAGCTGCGTCACTGAGTCTGTATAACGAGGATAACGGATCAATATAGATTTCAGTATCTGTGATTAGGTCAGAGAGTTTTCCTCATTGATATAAAAGTTGATGAGGGAGATGGAACTATTCCCCCAATGCTGCGAGCACCCCCCCAGGGTGCCTGGATAAAATCAAGTATGATAGCGGCATAAATTTGGTGGACGTATAGAAACGTGCGACAGGGTTCCGTAACGACACTCATTGCCTCCTTGGCGGTAACAGCCGGATTATTGGGGGCCGGTTGGTGGGCTTGGCAACGGTTTACCCCCAACCTGGGCAATGGCAATCCCCTCTCAGGTGGAGGTATTCTGGCACCCCAGTCAGAGATGACCCGACTAACCCTTTTAGGAGATACCTTCAGTGGCTACAGCACATTTCGCAACCCCCAGTTTTTGGCCACATTGCAAGAGTCCGGTATTGAGCTGATCTATGAAAATGAATTTGACCAGGCCCAGCGGGCAAAAACCTTAGCAACAAATCAAGCCGATTTAATTGTCACCACCCTTGATCAATTTCTGACTCAAAAGCCCCAAGGTAAGATGGTTGCCCTGATTGACCGGACGGTTGGAGCAGATGCCGTGGTGCTCAATAGCCAGCAATTTAAGGAGCTTAACTCCCTCTTAGACCTGCAAACCTTGCTCAAAAAACAGCAGCAGGCGGGGCAACAGGTGAGTATTGTCTATGCAGGCGACACCCCTAGCGAATTCTTGGCCCTAGTTTTAGATACCAAATTTGATGACTTCAATCTGGCGGATTTTAATGTAATTGAAGTGGCTGATGCCTCTGAGGCCTGGGATTTGATGCAGGATCCAAGCCAAAATGTGGCCCTGGCCGTGCTTTGGGAACCCTTTGTCACCAAGGCCCGCCAAGCCGGAAATACGGTCATTCTCTCCAGTCAAGATGCCCCCACCGCCATTGTTGATGTTTTGGTGGCCAGCGATCGCCTTCTGGAAACCCAACCAATTGTGATTAGTACCTTTCTAGAAAACTATTACCGCCGAATTGATGCCAACATGCGCGTCTCCGCCCAACTCCAACAACAAATTGCTGAGGACGGCAACCTAAGCCCAACGGATGCAGCCACAGTCTTACGGGGAATAGAGTTTTTTACGGCTCCCGAGGCCCTGGCCTGGATGAACGACAATATCCTGCAACAGCGGATTCAAGCCACAGCTGCGGTTTTGGTTCTAGCCGGACGTTTGAATGAACTCCCCAGTAACCCTAAAACCCTATATACTCCAGAGTTTTTAACTCGCGCCGCCAGCAATACCCAAACCCTCATCGATCTTGTCCGGGCCGACAACCCAGAATTAGCCGATAGACTCGTCGGTGGCTCCAAACAATCCCCAACAGCACAACCCGCAACCGTGCAACAGATCCAAGCCGCCCCCAGCATTGGGAACCTACAGGTGCGGGGAGATGTTCAGTTTGCCACCGGTTCTGCCCAGTTAACTCCAGCCAGCCGACAAACCCTGCAAAACCTGGCTAAGGAAATTAGTGAATTTAATCCAGAGACCATCGCCATTCGGGTTATTGGTCATACCTCCCGCACCGGTTCTGCAAGTCTAAACCAACGCCTCAGTCAACAACGGGCCCAAGTGGTCGCCGACTATCTCAAAAATCAAGGAATTCAACCCCGAATTATTGCTGAAGGCAAAGGATTTTCCCAGCCCCTCAGTGGAGTTGCTCCAGAGGACAGCCGCAACCAACGGACAGAAATTCGCCTTGTGCGCGTCAACTAATCCCGGCATGGCTTTTGAAGATGCATTACAAGTCGGGATCGTTCACAATGCCCTTGGGGCCTGGGCCCAACCTTTGGGGCTGTTGGGTCTTCGTTGCAGTTTGGTGGTGCTGAATAAATTTATCTATGTCTAGTAAAAGTTACCCTGTTTCTCCATGGACTGACCAGCTCCACCAGGCCAATGAACGTTTACGGCTAGCTCAGTTTGGGATTCAAATTGAACAACGAGGACAGAAACTCAATCTCAGGGGGATTTTTCCGCCCAAGCCCAAAAGCCATCGTTTAACAGCCCACCAACAACGGCTAAGGTTAGGTCTGCCAGCAAGTCCCCTGGGGCTGAAACAAGCTGAACAAAAAGCTAGGGAAATTGCCTTACTCCTGATGCAAGAGCGGTTTGATTGGTCACCCTATCTTTCGCCATTGCGGCTGGTGGCGCGAGACCTATCTGTAGCTGAACAAATTCAGGCCTTCCAAGCTCACTTTTTTCAACAGGATTTCGGTGCAGGACATCGCTCAACCTGGGAAACGGCCTACTTACCCTATCTCCGCAAACTTCAGGGCCTGGCTGAGAGGCGACCAAAGTTATCCTTACCAGAACTAATCTATGCCACCATCCACACCACCCGTTCTCACAGCCGGAGCCGCCAAGCCTGCTGTACGGCTCTTCAAGCACTAGGTAAATTTCTAGAACTTCCCTTACCGATTCCCTTGGCAGAGCTGGCGGGTCAGTATAGTCCTAATCAAACTCAGCGCCGGGAAATTCCCAGTGATCCCGAGATTGTCCACTTCTATTCACAAATTCCTAATCCGGCCTGGCGCTTTGTCTATGGAGTGATGGCCACCTATGGGCTACGGAATCATGAGGTTTTTTTCTGTGATTACCAGGGCTTACGTCTAGGAGAGCCCGAAGCAGTGATTGAGGTTCTGGAAACTACGAAAACCGGGGGGCATCAGGTTTGGCCCTTTCATCCCGAGTGGGTCAACACTTTTAATCTATGGCAAGTCTGCCTACCGAGAATTAACACCAATTTGGCGGAAACAACTCTCCAACGGGTTGGGCAACGGGTAACACAGCAGTTTCATCGCTATGGAATTCCCTTTAACCCCTACGATCTTCGCCATGCCTGGGCTGTGCGCACAATCCATTTTGGCTTGCCCGATACGGTTTCTGCGCGAATGATGGGGCATTCCGTGGGAATTCACACGCGTACTTATCATCGCTGGATCACCCGTCGCGACCAACAACAGGCCGTCACCGCCGCCCGCCAACGACTGGCACTTCCAGCAAATACCTAGATATTTTTGGGCTTTAATCAAGGGTGAACCAGGCCAAAGCTAGAGGATTGCATTAACCTTTGGCACCTTACCCAGGATTAACCAGTTGACAGGAAAATATTGGACAGATGAAAATGTAATCAAGGTTACAGTATTAAAAAAATCTATCTAACCAAAACAAAAGTTTCAATATATTAATGAAGAATTAATTACTATGTCGGAGTATTAACTCGGCATCAAATCACAAAAGCGTTTGCCGGGACTGGGTTTTAAGGATCACAAATAATTCGTCATCGAACAATTTATATTTATTTTACAGATAAATCAAATTTGATTATCTGTCCTGAAAGTGTCACAGGGTTGCTATCCCCGAAGAGATTAGGTAAAGTCACCTAGAAGTTTGTACCACTTTCTTGTCTTGGTGCAGGATAAAGCGTTACTACCGTGCGTATAGTTTGTACAAGCTGTTTTTGCGGTTCTTTTAAAAGTTTGTCTTCCCTGTACAAGCTTGTTGTAAAAGACGAATCACTGTTGAGGAGGTTCCATTTGATGCGTACCCTAGCTTGTTTAGAGGTAATGGCCAGGCAGGCTATTTCCAGTCGGTTCCTAAACGGGGGAATCAAATCCATAACTTCCATTTCCGCTCTTATCCTTGGAGTTTCGTCTCTGGGTGTTTCGTCTGTACCCGCCGCTCAGGCCCTGACCATTGAAAAACTAAACCTGACCTCTCTAAGCACTAGCCCCCTGAGTCCTTCTGGTACCACACTGGCCTTCAGCCCCTCTTTACCTGGGAATTTGGGTTCAAGTGACTTCTCCCTTTCAACTGAATTTTCGTCGAGCCTGAGTCAATCCAATTCAGGCTTTAATTTTGAAAACTTTTCCGGGATTTCTTCCCCTGTAGCCGGGTTAACTTTACCGAGCCTTCAGGATACTGGTATTTCCATCATTGGTTTAACGCTCCAATCCCTAGCTCTGAACCCTGATGCAGTCAGCCAGGTTGAAACATCCCAGGGCAATGGGAGCCAAAATGCCTTTAAGGTCGTTGATTTGCGCCAAGGTACAGGTAATCGCTACGAAGACTTAACGTTTAACCTAACGGATGTACCAAAGTACGCAATGCCGGGCTTTCAAGCCGTGGGTGGCAGCATTTACGAAGAGTTAATGGCGGAAAAACTTGAGGAGCAAGAAGCGGAATCAGAGGCTCAAGTGGATGCCAATGCCGCTGAAACAGAACTCATCGCCAATGCCTCAGTTGCTTTGGTTCCTCAGCCCGCCCCTGCTGTCCCTGCTTTGCCAGCCATTGAAAATCCCTTACCCCAAGCTCCTGTGACTCGTTCAACTGCGGTCAGTGTGGGTCGCGCTGATCAGCGGGCTCGGTTGACACGCACCGTAACGCTGCCTCGGAACTTACCAGGCCATACTCCAGCAGGCCCAACTCTGGCAGCTGCCCCTGTGACTCGTGCGCCAATTTCCCCAACCGTTGGCACTGCGCCAATTCCAAGTATTCCAGCGCCCACTTCAACCTCTGGGCCTGCACCGGTTTCTCTGATTGCTCGGCAGTCCACCACCCCGACATTACCCAACATTGAATTGCCTCCTCTGCAGCAGTCAGATCGGTATTTACCCAATTCCATTACCACCCAATTCATTTGGCCGGCCCAGGGAGTCTTCACCTCTGGCTTTGGTCCACGGTGGGGACGGATGCACCGGGGAATTGACATTGCTGCACCTGTCGGTACTCCTGTGGTTGCCTCTGCCCCTGGGGTTGTCACCTATGCAGGTTGGAATGATGGCGGTTTTGGGAACCTGGTTGAACTTCGCCACAGTGACGGTACCCTGACCCTGTACGCCCACAATCATCGGGTGCGGGTGCGAGTTGGCCAATATGTGCAGCAGGGGGAGTTAGTGGCTGATATGGGCAGCACTGGTCGTAGCACAGGCCCCCATGTTCACTTTGAAATTCGCCCCTTAGGTCGAGGTGCTGTGAATCCAATGCTCTTCTTGACCCGGGGTTAATTGACCAAGTTTATAACTTAATCCGCCACCAGGCCTGGAGTCATGTGCTCTGGGTCTTGTTTTTTTCAGTTAACTGACTGGGTGGCTTTGCTTAGGTGTGAACCCCAAAAATGGCGTTATGACCTTGAAGCAGGGAACCCGAAAATATTGGAAATCCTTGGAGCAGTCTTTTTGAACGTCTTACCTTTTGGCCAAAGTGACGGTGGTAGTCCCTCGGCAATAACTTAAGCCCAGATAACTATTCGGTCACTTTCCCCTTAGGAGCCCAATTTTTGAGCGCGGTAGGTTTCCATGGCCTGGACAAATTTAGCAAATAGATAGTCAGCATCATGGGGGCCTGGGCTAGCTTCGGGGTGATACTGAACTGAAAAGAGGGGCAGGGTATGATGCTCCAGGCCAGCAACGGTTTGATCATTCAAGTTTAAGTGGGTAACATCCACATTCTTGCTCGTTAAGGAATCCGCTGTGATGGCAAAACCGTGGTTTTGACTGGTAATTTCCACCTGTTTTTGTGCCAAGCCCGCCGGTTGATTCAGGCCTCGGTGGCCAAACTTTAACTTGAAGGTGTCTGCACCGAGGGAGAGGCCCAAGAGTTGATGCCCCAGGCAAATGCCAAACATGGGTTTACCGGCCGCTAGCAAGGCCTGGGTTGTGGAAATCCCCTCAGTCACCGCCGCTGGATCACCAGGCCCATTGGAAAGAAAAATTCCATCGGGATCATACGCAAGGATTTCCTCAGGACTAGTACTGGCGGGAACAACAATTACTTTGCAACCATAGCTGGCCAACCGCCTGAGGATATTTCGCTTAACCCCAAAGTCAACAGCAACCACGATAAAGGGTTCTGGGTTGTCTAGAGTTGCTTCACCGTAGGCCCAGGCTGGGTCAGTCGTTTCTGTCCATTCATAGACCTTTGAGGTGGTGACGGTTTTGGCGAGATTTAATCCCTGCATACTTGGGGCCGCTTGGACCTGCGCCAGAAGCTCCAGGGGATCGAGAATCTCAGTGGAAACGGCACCATTCATGGCCCCAACAGTGCGGATTTTCCGGGTCAGAGCACGGGTGTCAATGCCATAGATGCCTGGAATTCCGTGTTTTTTCAGGTAATCTGGTAAAGATTGTTCGGCCCGCCAGTTGCTGGGCTGTTCACAGATATTGCGGGCGATGGCTCCTTTGGCATGGGGATAGAGGGATTCTTCATCCGCAGCATTCACCCCGGTATTGCCCAGTTCTGGGTAAGTGAAGGTGACAATTTGCCCAGAGTAGCTGGGATCTGTCAGGACTTCTTGATAGCCAGTCATGCCAGTGTTAAACACCACTTCCCCAACGGTGGTTCCCTTGGCCCCAAAGGCATAGCCATTGAAGACCGTGCCATCAGCTAAAACAAGGAGGGCGGGTTGGGTGGCGGGGGTAGGCATAAACTCTAGATTCTCTGGAAATAACTGTCCCTAGACTAGCCTATTCTTTTGAAAAACTGAGTAGAGGGTTAACAATCAGGGAAAATGGGAGGGGATTTGGACTGCGTAGGGCTATGGCTGTGATCCGCACCGGACAAAAACTCTTCTCCCGCTGGCTGGCTGTCTTGGGACTATTGATGCTGCTCTGGGGGGTTGGCCTGGTTGCGCCGGTACTCGCAGCCTCGGAATTCAGTCCTCTCCAGTTTGTGCCCCGGCAATCGACCTGGATGGTTTCCCTGACCCAACCCTTGAATCACGTGTCACCCCAACTGCGGCCTCTGGTTTCAGATTTTTTTCAACGGCAGTGGCTACAGCTCAACTTAGGTCGGGCCGGGGACTCGTTACTGCGCCTTGATTCCGGCTTAACACTGATTAACACTGCTCCAATCTCAACCCCTAAGGCAGCCCCAGTTTGGTTAATTCCAATTCGCAATGCCACTGCTGGAACTGGAGTTTTGACTCAGGTGTGGGACAAGCTCGGCATTGAGCCTCAGGTGCAATCATTCCAGGGAATTTCACTGCAGACCTCTGGTTTAGATTCTGACCTGCCCTTGGCTGTTGCCCTTGTTGGTGATCGTTTTTTGCTTCTTAGCAACTCCCTCCAGGCCCTGAAGGAATCTCTTGTGGCGGCCCAATCGTTGGATACCGGACTCCTGGGGGCCAGCTTTTATCAGGCGGCAGATTTAGCCCTGAATGCCCAAACTTGGGGGTTATCCTACCTCAATCTCGGGGCCTGGCAAGGGGAACCAAGCGGACTGGATGGAGCGCGGCTATTTTTACAATGGGAAACTCACAAGCAGCCGTCTGCAGGCCTAGGACTAAAAACAACCCTCGTACAAAGCCCATCTGTGAGTTCTCCTGCCGATCCCCAGCCCAAGGTCAATCTAGATTTAATTTCCCCAAATCCCAGAGCTCTGGTCTGGCTGGGTCACAACTTTTCCCAGGCCTGGCAGGAACTCAATCAACTATTAGCTCCCTATGGATCAAGCGCCAAGTTTCTTCAGCAGTTGTTCCAGGGGGTCAGTCGGAGTTTTGGCTTTGACTTTTCCCCACAAGACTGGTCTTGGCTGCAGGAGGATTTTGCTGTGGCAGTGAGTCCGCCCCCACTCTCTGATGCATCGATCACTGACTCGGGTTGGAAGATTGAGTTGCAGACCCCTAACACTCCGGCGGCCTTAACTGGTCTCGCCACCCTGGAAGAAAACTTAGAGGTTAAGGGTTGGGAGCCATTACCGAGGGAAAATGCCACTCCCCAGTCCCAGGCCTGGCAGCGGGCCAATTCATCTTTCCCGGTGGTGGTAAAAACAGAAGATACTCAGTCCTTGAGCCTAGCCATTAACCCAGCCAACCGAATCGCTGAAGTACCCCCGGCAGCCGATCCCTTAAAAACCCTTAAACCTTTACTCGCTAAGCAGTCTCCCAATACCCTTTTGGTTTTGAATTGGGCTGACTACGCCGGGGCCTGGGAAAATCAAGTACCGCTTTTAAAGGTTGTTAAGTATTGGGCTCCTAGTTTGTTTCAAGATCTGCAATCCGTCACATGGTTGGGCAAAGGAAGAATTGAGCGGATTCAACAGGGGGAGTTGATCGTAGCCTGGGAATCCTGAAGCTCGGGATCAAAACCACAGGACTGGTGTGAATTTTGTATGAATTTTGGCCTAACAACGTAACTTGGGATGAGCTTGCAATCAGCAGCCGATGAATTTCCATTGACAGCAGCCCCAAGGTAAGCCTTTCCATGACTAAACTCGACACACCAACCGGTTCACCTCATGCGGCAGGGCAGTTATTTTTGGTTGAGTCCTGCCGGAACAGTATCCAGGCCAATCAGCTTATGGATGAATTGTTTCAGGATTTGGACGCCTACCTTTCCGGTCAGAAAAACCATCGTCCTCTCCTCAAGGCTGCTCCTGCTGGCGGATTTTCCAGTCGCCCTACCCCAGAATCCCCTCCACGTTTACAGCGCCCCTGGGACAGCCTCAAAGAACTGAGCACCGAGCGTTTTCTCATGGGACTCGGGGCAGCCTCGTTGATGGTGGCGGGCTTGGTTTGGTTAAGCGGAATCCAACGGCCCCAGGCGGAACTGGCAGTAACCCCAGCCCCGGATCAGGCTGATGTGGAATTTGCTCGCTATTTATCCCAGGCCCTGAATCGACTGAGCTTTCAATCTCGCCAAGGCAATCGCCCCGGAAATACACAAATTGCCAACCCAGGCCTGGAAGGGACTACGATTGTCACCCAAGATGCCCAGGGAAATCGGGTTGAGCGGGTCTATGTACCAGTGGGTTCCAATTTGGTCAATGATGGGGGAAATCCAAACACTCCACCAACAGCCCAAGCTGCGAACCCATCAGCCCCCGTCGCCCTTACCCCAGTGCCCCCGCCGCCAAACTCCCTCGCAAATCCGCAAACCACAGCCACCAAAAATCCCGACGCATCCATCCCGCCTTCGGTACCCATCCCTCAACCTCAGAATAATCTTGTTGGCGTTGTGGAACTGGGTAGTCGCTCCTTGGCTTTGGTGTCCGTGAAGGGCCTGGCTCAACGGGTTGCGGTCGGCGAAATATTAGCGGGGACACCCTGGACATTAAGTGGAATTCAGGGGCAATCTGCAGTCTTTCAGCGGGGAAGTGAGCGGCGCACTGTGCAAGTTGGAGAAGCCTTTTAAATTCTTGCAACCCTGTGAGAAGACCAAGCCTACAATAGGCATAGTTTGTCTTCCGGCCCAGCTATGAAACTCTTGGACGATTTAGCAGCGTTTCTTGAACAAAAATTAGATGAGTTTTTAGCGGCTAATCCAGGGCTCCAATTGCAAATGTTGCTCTTTGAAGTCGAACAACAGGAAGCGGAAACAACCCGTTTGCTCCAGTCCTTATCGACTCAAAAACAGCGGGCCGAAAAAGAAATCCTGGGTCTGGTTGAAGATATGCGGAAGTGGACCGATCGGATCGAAAAGGCTGAGGCAGCTCGTCGCCCGGATCTTGCCCAGGCCGCTCGGGACAAGGAACAAGCTCTACGTCAACAGGGGAATTTTCTCTGGCAACAAATGGCTCAAAGTCAGGCCCAAATTCCGGCAACCATGGCCCTATTGGATAAAATCAAAGCCCGTCGCCAAGAAATTCAAGCCAAAGTCCAGGTCAATCCCAGCGTTGCAGCTACCGGTTCTGTTCATACAAGCAGCAGCTATCAAACGCCCTTAGGGAGCCCCCCTGATCCCCTCGAGCAAACCTTTCGAGATTTAGAACTCAAGCAGGCATTGGAGGAGCTAAAGCGGGGCATGTAAGCCTTCACAGGCAAAATCTTTCAAGGAAAAACAAACTCTGGATGACTTAAAGCTCTAACCTCAAATCATTGAAGCTACAACCAAAATTACCCAGAGTTGGTCACAATTGATTTAGTTCTGACATTCAGCTAAAAAACAAAGCCGACTAACTGGCAGCAACTTTTTCTTCAGCTAATTCCCGCAGACTTGGAAAGAGGAAGTGGTTCTCTTCAACGTATTGGGCCCCAAACAAACCCTTTTCCGCCCAAAAATAACGGTCGGTGGTGTGTTCGTTGCGCTTCACCAAAAGCAATGCTGGAGGAGGAATATCTTTCGATTGAATAAATTTACGGGCCGCCGTTACAGGTTTGTCCTCACCACTTTCGATGCTAAATTGAGGTACACACTCCAGGATTCTCCGTCCCTCAAGACGACGACGACTTTTCCGCTTACGCCTTCTGGCCAAGTTGCCTTACCTCCTTCTGTAGTGCGGGTTTGTTGTAATCGATACAAAATTTGTCCTCAAGTATATCGGGTGTGCCCCTGGGATTTCAACTTTTCTTAATTCTTCGATACACGTTTTAATTGCCGAAACCCCTTGTAAATCCTGGGGATCATTGTCAGGGATCACTGATATTACATTTAGTTTGGGGATCGCTGCTCAGGGTAGTTCAGAACAAATTCCCAGGGGGTAGTTTAGGTTACGGTCTCGGTCCTGGGATTTCGATAGACTTAAAAGTAAATTCTGATTTTGTCCAGATGGGGCTGATACTGAGGATACTGGGCCATGATGATTCAAAGGTTAATTGAGCGAGTCCAAAGCACGAAGGTCTTGACGTCTTCCTTATCCAATCAAATTAGTCAATTGCTCTGGAAACGGGAATACGACAGTGAGGACATGGATGCCCTGGGTCGGCTCATGGATGCCCTGGAAACTGGAGATGTTGCCGAAAAATGATCCCCGGGTATAGAGTTGCGGATAGGTCTAACATTCAATAACTCAGGAAAGAGATGATGATGAAGCAGGTTTGGCCCTTGGGCCTGGTGCTGGTTCTCAATTGTGGGGGTGCAGTACTTGCTCAGTCAGAGGCCCAATCAAACCTTTCTTTAATTTCTGGGACTCAAGCTGGACAGTTGGGGCTGACTGCCGCTCAAAAACAATCCATCATTGAGCTACAACAACAAACCCACGGCAACTTAACCAGCATTCTAACCCCAGGCCAACTGCAACAATTCCAAGCCAGCCTTGCCCAAGGTCAAACCACCCGCGATGCTCTCCAGTCCGCAGACTTGAACCTCCGCCAAAAAGTCCGGGTCAAAAATCTCATGGAGGGAACCCTAGAAAAACTCCAAACTATCCTGACACCAGCGCAATTCAACCAGATTAAATCCAGTGTGATGTAACCCTCCAAATTCCCCTGGCCTCGGACAATGTTCCTCAAGGGGCTTGAAACTTTCCCTTACACTTAAACTCAGGGTATTGATTCCTTAGCCCTAATCGTGAGGTATGCCGTGGCGATTCCAATTTTTTGGCTTTGGATTGGCCTGGGAATATTGTTATGTCTTCTCGAGCTGTTTGTCCCCACGGCCTTTGTGGAAATGACCCTGGGAATCAGTGCCCTGGCGATGGCGTTTATTTCCCTGGTGATTCCCAGTACGGCAATTCAGGTGGTGCTGTGGTTAATCATGTCGATCATTTTGATTGGCTTAGTGCGAAAATTCCTGCCCAAACATAAAACCCTCAGCCTTGAGGAACCCATGGAGGCCCAAACCTTAACCGCAATTTCTCCTGGAAAAACCGGGCGTGTGATTTATGAGGGGAATTCTTGGCAAGCCCGTTGTGAAGATCAGTTTTTGGAAATTGGGGAAAATGAAACGGTGTTTGTTTTGCGCCGGGAGGGAACAACGTTGATTGTGATTCCCCAGGGTCAATTGGATCGGTACACCTAGGGGGTATGGGACAGCTTCATGGCCATGGCTTCTTCAGGAGATCGGGCGGATTTGGTTTTGGATGTACAGCATCTTCGGGTTGAATTTCCCCAGGCCCATCGCCCAGCCGTTCATGACATTAGCTTTGCCTTACCCCGGGGACAAACCCTTGGCCTGGTGGGAGAATCGGGCTCGGGAAAATCGGTTTCCTGCTTGGCCCTGATGCAATTACTCACGCCACCGGGCAAAATAACCGCTGGCCAGGCCTGGTTTACGGCCAAATCAAGTCCTCCCGTTGATTTATTAAGGATTCCCGCTTCAGAAATGACCCAATACCGCGGTGGGGCCCTGGGAATGGTTTTTCAAGAGCCGATGAGTTCCCTAAATCCGGTCTATCCCATTGGGTTTCAGCTTAAAGAAGCTCTTGAATACCATCGGCAACTGCAGGGGTCCACCCTCACACGCCAGGCCCTGGCCCTTTTGCAGGAAGTTCGCTTAATTCCCGATGATGCCACCTTGGCGGAACAGGTGCTAAAAAATTGGCAGCAGGACTATGCTGGGGCCGTTCAACCCACCCCCAAAGAATCCCAGCACCTAATTAATACCCTGAAACAATCCTGGCTGCAGCGCTATCCCCATCAACTGTCCGGGGGGCAGATTCAACGGGTAATGATTGCCATGGCCTTGGCGGCAAATCCGGAAATTTTAATTGCCGACGAACCCACCACAGCCCTTGATGTCACCGTCCAGGCCACGATCCTTAACCTCTTAAAGGAATTAAGTCAGCAGCGGCAGATGGCAATGATATTTGTCACCCATGATTTAGGCATTGTGGCGGCATTAGCGGATCAAGTGGCGGTGATGTATCGCGGGGAGATTGTGGAGCAGGGGCCCACCCAGGCCATTTTTGCCAATCCCCAACATCCCTATACTCAGGGGCTTTTAGCCTGCCGTCCCCGCTTGGATATTCGTCTCGCCCAATTACCCACGGTTGCAGACTTCCTCGATGCCGACCCCAATACCCGTCAGTCCTTCATGGAAACAGCAATTTTTACCAATATCATCAGCGAAACAAGTCAATTGGCGCGGGTTCAGAGCCTACAAGCCCAGGCCCCATTGTTGGACGTACAAAATCTGACAGTTCTGTTTCCGGTAAATGCTGTCTTGGGTCAACCGAAGCGTTACGTTACGGCGGTTAATGATGTTTCCTTTCAGGTATATCCCGGAGAAACCTTGGGCCTGGTGGGGGAATCCGGGTGTGGAAAAACAACCCTGGGGCGAAGTCTATTACAGTTAGTCCCTTCGACAACGGGCAAGATTTTGTTTCACCAGCAGGATGTAACCCGAACACCCCCCAAACAATTACGGCAACTGCGCCAAAAAATTCAAATTATTTTTCAAGACCCCTATAGCGCCCTCGACCCCCGCTTAACCATTGGTGCCAGTATTGCCGAACCCCTGTTAATCCATGGAGTAGCCAATCGCCAGGAACGTCAAGCGAGAGTCCAGTATTTACTCCAACGGGTTGGTCTAGATCCGGCCATGGCCAATCGATATCCCCATGAATTTTCCGGTGGGCAACGGCAGCGAATTTGTATTGCCCGGGCCTTAGCTTTACAACCAGAACTGATTATTTGTGATGAATCCGTTTCGGCGTTGGATGTATCTGTACAAGCGCAGGTTTTAAACCTTCTCAAGGAACTCCAGGCCGAGTTTAATTTGACCTATATTTTCATTTCTCATGATTTGAGTGTTGTCAAATTTATGAGTGACCGAATTATGGTGATGTATCGAGGCCGCATCCAGGAAATCGCCCCATCAGTGACTCTGTACCAAAACCCCAAAACCGACTATACTCGGCAATTGATTGCAGCAATTCCTAGGGGTTAACCAGACTAAATTTTGCGGTGGTTACCATCGGGTTACAGTCGATCATAAACTACTTAGCTTGAGCCTGCCCTAATACATTTCCGGCGTGGGTTACAGCTGAATTCTTACTTTATCTGTGAGGGTTAGAATCCAATTGTAGAGAATATGGGCCAAGGCTAATTTCGAGGTTAAGGGAACAGCCGTTTTCTGACCGGTTTTATGGAAAATCAGGGCCTGGTTATGGTCACTTTGAAACCCGGAATTGCGTTGATCAATCGGATTAGCAACAATAAAATCTAACCCCTTTTGTTGCAGTTTGTTCCATGCCGGGGTGGCAATATCCCCAGTTTGGGCCGCAAAACCAATCACAGTTTGATGGGGTTGCTTCTGGGCTGCCAGATTTTGCACCAGATCGGGAATAAACTCCAAGGGTAAGGGGTTAGGAATTTCCAATTTACTCAGCTTGGCTTTGGCTTGAAATTCCGGACGCACATCCCCCACCGCCGCCGCCATGATTAACCAGTCAAAATTGGGCCAGACTCCTTGCAGTTGGTTTTGGAGTTCCGCCGCACTTGTCACAGCCATACTGGGTATTTCCTGGGGAATTGATAGGGTTTGTGGCCCATGAATGAGTAAAACATTCGCTCCCCGTATATGTGCTGCTTGGGCTAAGGCTAGACCCATTTTTCCAGAGGCGGGATTACCAATGAACCGAACCGGATCCAGGTATTCCTGAGTCCCACCACCCGTAATTAACAGCTTTTTCCCAATCAAATCCCGTTTTCCACCGGTGAGCAAAAGTAAGTTGATGGTTGTGATTAACTCTTCCGGTTCTGCCATTCGCCCAGGCCCAACCGCATCACAGGCTAGGCGACCAAATCGGGGTTCCAGATAGAAATAACGCACATCAGTGGTTAACATCCGCCAGTTTTTTTGCACCATGGCCTGGTTCCACATCACGGTATTCATGGCCGGAGCTACCAGAATTGGACAGGTTGACGCCAAAACCGTACTTGTGAGGAGATCATCCGCTAATCCCTGAGCCAGTTTTCCAAGGGTGTTGGCAGTTAATGGGGCAATTAGGATCACCTCCGCCCATTCGCCTAATTCAATATGGAGGGGCCTGGCCTGGGTCGGGTGCCAAAAATCTGCATCGGTATAGGCGGAATGTCGGGCCAGGGTGCTAAAGGTCAGGGGCGTAATGAACTTTTGGGCGGTTTCAGTCAAAATGACCCGAACTTGATACCCGGCCTGGAATAGGCTTGAAACCACCTGGCAAACCTTGTAGGCAGCAATTCCACCGCCCACTGCAACTAAAACCCGTCGTCCAGAAATTACCTTTCCGGTCGAGAGTTCCGGCGTACCCTGAGTGGTCATGGAACCTTAACAACCTGGGCAATTATGATTCATCAAAGGCTTCGAGATCCAACAGGTAGAGGTAGTCTTCCGTTAGTTCAGGTCGTTGAAAGGCCAAAGCTCGGAGTAAATGCCAATCGGCCAAGGCCGCAAAGGGGGTCTCGTAGTCATCCTCTTCTAGGCGTTGCGCGAGTTGGGCAACCTCGGCAGGAGTCAAGGCACTTAAATCTGGAGTGGGATGTGTTGTTGTCATAGTTGAATCCTCCATCTAAACCAACCGGCCAAAACTCACAAGCGCAAAACCGACCTAAATGTCTAATTGATGACCATTTAGGAGTTTGCCCTGGTTTCATTGTACGGTGTGCTTCCGTTGGGATGACCAGAGATTGATGTTCGTTAACACTGGCCCTTGCTTGCCTCCACTACCCTGACGATTGAGAATGGGAAAGATTGAACTTTGACCGCTCGAAAACAGGCCTGGTATGCGCGTTGCTTTAGTCACCGAAACTTTTCTGCCCAAAGTCGATGGAATTGTTACCCGTCTCTGTCAAACCGTCCGTCACTTGCAGGATTTGGGTGATCAAGTCTTAGTGATTTCGCCGGAGGGGGGGGTTCGCGACTATTGCGGGGCGAAGGTTCATGGGGTAACAGGTTTTCCATTGCCTCTTTATCCCGAACTTAAGATGGCCCTGCCGCGCCCATCCATTCAAGCTGCCGTTGAACGCTTCCAACCGGATTTAATCCATGTGGTTAATCCCGCCGTTTTAGGACTATCTGGAGTCTGGGCCGCCAAAACCTTAAGGCTTCCCCTAGTGGCCTCCTACCACACCCACTTGCCCCAATATTTGCAGTACTACGGTCTGAGTTCCTTGGAAGGTCTGCTCTGGCAACTCCTGCGC
>CAZZCG010000025.1:0-2442 GCA_964653145.1 uncultured Synechococcus sp.
CATCTAAGACATCATTGCCGGTTCCACCCCGGAGGGTATCGAGTCCGATTCCACCCCATAGCGTGTCGTTACCGACTTCTCCCCGGAGCGTATCTTCTCCCTGACTTCCGCTTAACCAATCATCGTCGTTGCCGCCCAAGAGTTGGTCATTCCCCAGGCCCCCACGAAGGATATCGAATCCGATGCCCCCGAATAACGTGTCATTACCGGCTTCACCGGCCAGGGAGTCATTGCCATCGCCCCCATTGAGATAATCATCCCCGGCCAATCCCAACAGACTGTTATGACCCGCATTTCCAGTAATTGTGCTGTCTAGGGCATTGCCCGTCCCATTCAGGTTATCCGTTCCCATTAAGGTCAAGTTTTCAACATTCGCTGTTAGGCTGTAAGTAATGGAAGACTTAACTAAATCAATCCCTTCATCCGCAGCTTCAGTAACAACATCCCCAGAGTTATCGACCACATAGGTATCATCCCCAGTGCCTCCGGTCATGGAATCGGCATCAATATCCCCATCCAGATAGTCATTGCCTGCTAAACCCAGGAGCGTATCAGTTCCTGCTAAACCAAGAAGACTGTTATTTCCTGTATTCCCCGTAATAGTGTTGTTGAGGTCGTTCCCCGTACCGTTGAGATTCGCTGTTCCTGTTAGTTCTAAATTCTCAACATTAGCGGTTAAACTGTAATCAATACTGGCTAAAACTAAATCAGTCCCTTCATTGGCATTTTCAACAACGACATCACCAGAGTTATCGACCACATAGGTATCATCCCCAGTGCCTCCGGTCATGGAATCAGCATCAACACCCCCATCCAGATAGTCATTCCCCGCTAAACCCAGGAGCGTATCAGTTCCCACTAATCCAAAAAGACTGTTATTTCCAGTCGTTCCGATGATGGTGTTATTGAGTTCATTGCCCGTGCCGTTGATATGAGCTGGTGTCACCACAACCGTTGAATTATTCAACAGCACCGAGACATTATTGGAATTAGAATTCGCCGCAATAATATCGAGATTGCCATCCCCATTTACATCCCCTACCGTCACAGACTGTGGAGCATCGCCCACCGCAAAATTTAGCGCTGGCGCAAAACTGCCCGCCCCATTCCCCAACAGCACAGAGATATTGTCGGAAGCTACGTTGGCTGCAATAATATCGAGATTTCCATCCCTATTCACATCCTCCACTGTCACAGAGCACGGACCAGTGCTCACCGCAAAATTCGTCGCTGTACCCAAAGTGCCTGCCCCATTTCCCAGCAGCACCGAGATATTATTAGAGAAACTATTTGCCGCAATAATATCGAGATTGCCATCCCCATTCACATCCCCCACCGTCACAGAGCGTGGACCATCACCCACTTCAAAATTTAGCGCTGGCGCAAAACTGCCCGCCCCATTCCCCAACAGCACAGAGATATTGTCGGAAGCAAAATTTGCTGAAATAATATCGAGATTGCCATCCCCATTCACATCCCCCACTATCACAGAGAGCGGAGCATCGCCTACCGCAAAGTCCTGCTTGGCTTGAAATGTGCCATCTCCATTCCCGAACAGCACCGAAACATTATCAGAAAATCTGTTTGCCGAGATAATATCTAAGTCGCCATCCCCATTCACATCCCCTATCGTTACAAAGGATGGAAGAATACCCACCGCAAAATTCGTCGCCGTTCCAAAGCTGCCGGCCCCATTCCCCAACAACACAGAGACCGTGTTGGGAGTAAAATTCGCTGTAATAATATCGAGATTGCCATCCCCATTCACATCCCCCACCGTCACTGAAGTAGGATTAAAGTCCACCCCAAAATTCGTCGCCGTCCCAAAACTGCCCGCCCCATTCCCCAACAACACCGAGACATTGTTGGAAAAGGAATCAGCATTCGCTGCAATAATATCGAGATTGCCATCCCCATTCACATCCCCCACGGTCACTGAATTAGGACTATTGCCCACCCGAAAGTCTTGCTTGGCTTGTAGGTTAAATTCAGTTGTACTCGCATCCAGGAGCGTTAGGTTCTCAACATTTGCAGTCAGGCTGTAGCTAATCGAAGACTGAACTAGATCAATCCCTTCGTTGGCATTTTCAACAACCACATCCCCCACGTTATCCACGACATAGGTGTCGTTCCCCAACCCACCGGTCATAGAGTCGGCGTCAGCACCACCATCCAGATAGTCTGCACCCGCTAACCCGATTAACGTATCAGTTCCGCCTAAACCTAAGAGACTGTTATTGCCTGAGTTCCCTGTAATAGAGTTGTTTAATTCGTTGCCAGTACCATTAATGTTCGTGGGGATCCGGGTCGAAATATTGAATACCACTGAGACGTTATTGGAATTGAAATTGGCGGTGAGGATATCCAAATCCCCATCCCCATCCCCATCCGCCACGGTGACTGAAACAGGACCGCTCCCCACCCCGAAATTCGTCGCCGCCG
>CAZZCG010000025.1:2542-56155 GCA_964653145.1 uncultured Synechococcus sp.
CAAAGGTGCCATTCCCATTCCCCAACAGCACTGAGACGTTATTGGAATTGAAATTAGCGGTGAGGATATCCAAATCCCCATCCCCATCCACATCCGCCACGGTGACTGACTGAGGACTGCTCCCCACCCCAAAATTCGTCGCCGCCGCAAAGGTGCCATTCCCATTCCCCAACAGCACTGAGACGTTATTGGAATTGAAATTGGCAGTGAGGATATCCAAATCCCCATCCCCATCCACATCTGCCACGGTGACTGACAAAGGAGCGCTCCCCACCCCGAAATTCGTCGCCGCCGCAAAGGTGCCACCCCCATTCCCCAACAGCACTGAGACGTTATTGGAATTACGATTGGCGGTGAGGATATCCAAATCCCCATCCCCATCCCCATCCGCCACAGTGACTGAAAAAGGAAAGCTGCCCACCCCGAAATCTTGGCGTGCCAGGAAGTTAACGTTGATAGTGTCAAGAAGGATGAGGTTCTCTTCTGTTGGCCCGAGGGTATAGCTGGTCTGAGAAGAGATGGTTGTCATGGGATATGCAGCCTATAAATAGATTAGGTGTTTGGATACTGAGTCAGATACAAAAACTTTGGATAAAGCTTTCAAGCCCAAGGCACTTGGCCCGCAAGCTGCAAAGTCTTTATATAATACTCCCCATGGAGAATGAAAAGCCCACACCCCCGCTCACAGCACCGGTAAAGGATTCACCCAAGATTACGTCTGCTCCCTCTAGCCCCGAGATTACATCGTTTGCGTTATCTCCAACAATGGTGTCGTTTCCAGAAGTGGGCGCATTCGTGGGGTTTCTAAAGATGATGGCCATGGGGAAGGCTCTAAAATATGGGATAATCTTGATTCTGATTTTGTCATATTGTAGAAAATTGATAACACTTTACTGAAAATAAAGATATGCTCTGCTGTAGCGGCTTAGCCTCAGTGAAGTCAGTAGAGTTTTCCAGCATGGGGCATGCTTAAATGTGGGCCATGGTCATTTCGACCTATTTAGACTGTTAATCAATAAGCTTTAGAGAATGAAGGAAAAAGCTTTTTACTGGAACTATTAAAGATTGGGTAATAATGACCACTCCCACCCCTGGCGGAATTATCTGGCTGACTGGTTTAAGTGGTTCAGGAAAATCCACGATTGCATCTGGCTTAGCCACTACCCTAGCCCAGGCCAAGCTGAAGGTAGAGGTTTTAGATGGAGATGAGATTAGAACGTGGTTATCCCCAGGCCTGGGTTTTAGTAAAGCTGACCGGGATTTAAATGTGCAGCGGGTGGGGATGGTGGCTCATTTACTCAGTCGCAATGGCATTCTCGTGATTGTGGCGATGATCAGCCCTTACCGGGAAATTCGTAATCATCTCAAACGCACAACCCATAATTTTGTGGAGATATTCATCCATGCTCCTTTAGAGGTGTGTGAAGGTCGAGATGTAAAAGGGTTATACGCTAAAGCGAGAGCCGGAGATATTCAAGGATTTACGGGTGTACATGACCCCTATGAACATCCCTTAGAACCCGATTTGATTTGCCATACAGCGCAGGAAACCATTAATGAGTCCGTGCATAAAATTATTAGGAAACTTTCTGAAATTGATTTGATTCCTAATTTATTAAATTCATAATTATTTTGAATTATTTTGCTCTTTTGTTGATTGTCTAGATCAATTTAATGTATGCTAATCAAGCATCATTCTAAAAATCTATAATAATTTTCCTATGTTAGCTGATGAAGAAAAGTCAACTCCAATCACCTCCTCAGAGTCCCCTTTAGAACTGACGGCATCACGACAATTTGTGGATTGGTTCGCTTCTGAATCCATTAGTCTTGTCTTTAGTACCTATCAAGCTAATAAGCTTTTCTTTATTGGTCAAAGCCAGGAACAGCGCCTTTCAATTTTTGAACGTACGTTTCAACGGTGCATGGGGCTTTGGGCCACGTCTGAAACCATCTATGTGAGTACGCTCTATCAGATTTGGCGATTGGAAAACTCGCTTGGGACTACAGAAACCTATAAAAACTATGATCGTCTCTACATTCCTCAACTGGCGTTTACAACTGGTGATTTAGATGTTCATGATGTTGCCCTAGATAGCGCGGGGCAAATTATCTTTGTCAGTACTCTCTTTAGCTGTTTGGCAACGACTAGCTCCACCCACAGCTTTAAGCCTCTCTGGAAACCCAACTTCATTTCTAAGCTAGCCGCTGAAGATCGTTGTCACCTGAATGGCCTGGCGATGAAAGATGGGCAACCGGCCTATGTGACAGCAGTGAGTCAAAGTGATGTGCATGATGGCTGGCGGCAGTTTCGTCAAGATGGGGGCCTGGTGATTGATGTTCAGACTCAGGAGATTGTTGCCCAAGGACTCTCCATGCCTCATTCGCCCCGATGGTATCAGGGACGGCTCTGGCTCCTGAATTCCGGGCGGGGTGAGTTTGGCTATTTAGATGATTCTCAGTTTCATCCCATCTGTTTTTGCCCTGGCTATTTACGGGGCCTGGCTTTTTATGAAGACTATGCCATTCTTGGTTTATCGAAACCCCGAGAGAAGTCATTTACAGGTTTACCTTTAGATGAGCGATTAACCAAGTTGAAGACTGAGGCCCGCTGTGGGCTTTGTGTCGTGGATTTGAAACGGGGTGATATTGTTCATTGGCTTGATATCGATGGAGTTATTACAGAGCTTTATGATGTAGCAGTTTTGCTGGGTGTGAAGCGACCTATGGCTTTGGGGTTTGCTACTGATGAAATTCGCTGGATCCTGACGATGGAACCTTCGCCCAATTTCTAGATTGTTCCGCTGAGTAGGATCCTGAAGAGGACTATAAAGTATTTTGGGCGTTGCATAGTCAAAAGATGATAGAAGGAGAAAGTGGTATTTCCCGAAACTTGAGGTAATAAAGTAAAAGTCTGATGGAGGCTGCCAAAACCATAGCTGATTTGGAATGGCAAAAGGTTTTCCGGTGGAGCCGAGCTAAATAATGTCGCAGGCGACTATTTTCTCCTTCAACTCGGGTCATTACCATTTTACTAACCAGATGGTTACCATAATCAATAAAGCAAGGATAAACGGGATACCCATCGGTTATGTATAAAAACATTGCCACTGGCGAGTCACTAACCATAGCGGCCAAAATGTTAGAGAATTTCGTCGCCCTAATACCCAAGCTAGAATCCCAGCATCATTAGTATTTACAGCCGTCCATAGCCAGATTTTGTTTTTTGAGCCGACAAATGTTTCAAGCTCTTCCACTTGTGCAATTTGTCGAATTTCTCAGGATTCTGGCGCATCGGGAAGCAATTCACCTAGAGCTTTGACCCAGTTAATAACCGTGTTGTAATAAACCCCAGCACAGCGTTCTATTGCCCGGAAGTCAAGATCATTAACATAGAGCTTCAAGCAATGCTCCTTGACTCCATCAGGATACCCTTTGGGCGAATACGAGTCGATAAATTGGCGACCACAATCGTCATACACATAGTTTTGCTTTGTGCCTCGATGGCCGTTCTTACGTACATGGGTAGATTGGCAATTAGGACAGTTCATCTCCCCACTATGCAACGCCCAGCACTGAATCATTAGCCAGTTGACCTGAGCATGCGAGAATGATTATCATTACAAATGTACCTGGGCTTGGGAGGTGGACTTGAGCTACGGGTTGATTGAACCTGAGGAAAAAGCAGTGAAAAATGAATTTAAATTACGGATTTTCTATCCCTTGACTTTGATTTGAGAGTCAATCATTAAATCTCCGGCAACGCTCTTCTCGCTCTAAATTGAGCTGATCGATATCATGGCTGTCAATCATAGTTAGAAGCTTCAGTTCTTAAGGGACAAAAAATAAGTAAACAAGGCCATCAAAACAGCATTTCAGGTAATTTTCGACGAAATTTTGCACTTGAGTAAGAATTCCATAACAATGGCAGCCCATACAACTACCCTAGTCGCTGGTGCTTCTGGCGCTGGTAAAACTACTTGGATTCGACAACAAATTGAGTCAATCGATACTCCGGCGATCTATCTAAACTTGGGTTTAGGATATCCATCGGTGGATTCAACTTACTTGGCGGCAGAAGTTCCCAATGTTCGGATCTTGCCTGTGATGGAATTAACTAATTTTCTGGAGAATTCTGAGAACCCCTATCCGGTTTATGTTGAGTTGGGGTTTCACATTGATGCCCAGTCCCTAGTTTTGCCTAACCAGATAGCGGATTGTGAACGAGTGGCCATTGTCCCTGCAGCAGCTTCCCACACGGAATGGCATGATTGGGCTGATCGGGTTCTAACCAGCGGCGGGGCTCATTTCACGCCAGAACAACCTCATCTTTGGCGCTCTACGTTTGCTGGGCAAGTCCTTGATTTAGCCAGCTTAAATACGTTTTGCTATGAGCTAACCCATGGGGCCTACGGTACTGTTCAGCGTGCCAAAGGAATATTTGATGTTGCGGATGGCCGATCCTTGTACTTTGATTTTGTGGCTGGATTATCGGAAGCAACCTATCTTGACCTAAACTTACCCCCCTGGCTCAGTGGTAAACCCGATCGCTTTAGTGGCCTGGAAGTGGTGGGTGAAGCCTTGGATCAAGAGGCCATGGCTCAGACCATTAAAGACTGTTGTTTAGATGATCAGGCCATTGCGTACTATCAGCATCAAATTCAAACCTTACTCAATGCAGAAGAGGAAGTCTGATGAAAATTGCAGTTATGTCTTGTATCCATGGCAATTACGAGGCCCTAAATGCTGTTTTAACTGATATGGATGAGCAACGGGCTGATAAGATTTATTGCCTGGGTGATCTGGTTGGCTATGGGCCCCATCCCAACGCGGTGGTTGAACTGATTCGGGCGTTAGATATCCCTACCTGCCAAGGGTGCTGGGATGAAGACATTGTGGAAGGATTAAATGCCTGCGACTGTAGTTATCCATCGGTTTTAGCGGAAAGGCGGGGGAAATTAGCCCATGAATGGACAAATAAAGTGATTCATCCAGAGGTTCGTGAGTTTTTAGGGCAATTACCCATGACTCTTCAAGATGAAAACCTGTGTTTTGTCCATGGCAGTCCCCACAATCAACATGAATATCTACTACCTGATATCAATGCATTTGTCGCCATGGAACGGGTATTGGCAACGGGAGCCGATATTCTATTTTGCGGACATACCCACATTCCCTATGTGAGAACCCTTGAACAGAGCCAACTGCAATTGCAAATCACGTCCACGGAACATCCAGCTACGAATCAGAGTTTTTCGGCTCCATTAAAGCGGATTGTTAATGCAGGTTCTGTTGGTGAGCCACGGCATGGTAAACCAAATGCCACCTATGTTATTTACGATACCGATGTGGATCAAGTGTTTCTGTGGGAAGTACCCTATGACTATCAAAAAACCTGTGCTGACATTATCGAGAAAGGCCTGCCAGCGATTTTTGCATGGCGATTAGCCAATGGACTCGAGTTTGCTGAACGGGCTGATGATCCAACCCATGTTTGCCAACGATAGCCACAAATAATAGTGAAAGGTATACCAAAGATAGGGAAATCTATGCAACAGCAACGAAACAATAGAATTGCTCAGTCAGTTTTAAATCTTATTGCTGGGTTGATGTTTCTTGGGGGATTATACCTAGTTATTTTCCAACCGGATTACACAATAATAGGGAGTGCCAATTTGATTCTCGGTGCTTCGCTATTGCCGTTTAAATCCCAGCAGTCAAGACGTTAGCCCAAGGGAGGTCTGGCATGAGTTGGGCAATTTTAAGTGGGATTGAAGGGAATTTAGCTGCCTATGAAGCAGTCGTTGGAGATATCCACAGACAACGGCTTCCCGTTGAAGAACTTTATGTTTTGGGTGATCTGATTGCACCAGTGCCAGAGAGTATTGACGTTATTGACCGGATTCGCTCCCCACGCTCCCATGAATTGGCGCCACAGGTCTGTCGGGGTTGGTGGGAAGAACAATTTTTAACCTTGCATGGCCTGGGGCGAACGGAAGAACCCATTCAGCTGATTGAAAAATATGGGCTAGAAATGGTGGCTAAACTCTGGGAGGCTCTGCCTAAGGAAATAATCGACTGGGTGCAAGCCCTGGATTTTGGTTTCTTTGAGTTAGATTGCTTGCTCATTCACGGTAGTACTGTCAGCCCTGGAGAAGAATTAACCCCAAAAACCCCCCCACTGCAGATCCTCGATCGCCTCCTGCGGATGGATGCCAAAACAATGTTCTGCGGACGTTCTGGTTTAACGTTTCAATATGGAATTGAGCAAGGGTGCATCATATCGAGCGTGACAACTTTGAACCATGAAAACCCTAGGGAATCGGTTGTGATTTCTCCGCGCCAGTTAATTGGTGTGGGTAATGTCGGGCGTGTTCCTGGAGTGGCAACCTATACCCTTTACCGGCCGGAAACCCATCAGGTTGAGTTTAAGACTGTACGCTATGGCCACAGAAAAGGCTTCCAGTAGTTCTCAGGCGGCTTTATGTCCCAATGTTAGGTGTCTCCTGGGCACAGGGTTCACAGAGTCCAAAAAATTCTAGGGTGTGGTAGTAAATTTTAAAGGGCATGGAGTGTTGCAGATGCTCTTGCAATTCCCACAGCGGGCAATGATCTAGGGAGAACGAACGTCCACACTTCAAGCAGGTCAGATAGTGTTGATCCTGTTCTACGGAACTGTAGAGTGATTCGCCACCAGTGCTGGCTCGACTTTGCACCAGGCCCCGTAACTTTAACGTTTCTAAGGCACGATAAACTGTTGCCAATCCAATGGTGCGTTGCTGCTTCAGAATTCCATAGAGCTCCTGGGCAGAAAGTGGGTTGATTTGCTGCTTAAGGATGTCTAACACCGCCTGCTGATTGCGAGTTAGTGGGGATGGCTCTGGGATGTGCCCAGTGTTGCCAGTGGAGGCCCAAGAACTACATTTCACAAGGCATACTAAAAAATAAGTTTATGATAATAGTTATCATAATAACCTAATTGATTCAGTAGCTCTCTGTTTTGATTGGTCTGGAACTATACCCTCAGTCGCAAGGGGGCCTGGAGGACTCAGGAGCTAATGAAGATAGATGGGGAGTTTTTATGGCCCATCATTCCAATAACTTCTGACCCAGGCCCAGGATGGTACTGCCCCAGAAACCAGGTTCAGCTAGAACGAAAAACTCGAGCGCAACAGTCCCTGAAAGATTGGGGCATTTCCAGAAATATTGTTGGCGTTCGTGATGGCCATAAACACGGGTGTCAGGCTGATGTTATCGCTAATGGGAATCCGATAAAACAATTCGTAGTTGGTTTGGCTGCTGTCATTGACCCCGGGAGCACTGGGTAAGTTATTGAGAAATGGTTGACCCACCGCCCCTGCTAAGAGGGATCCTGGCATCCACAGATCTCGATACCCCAGGCCAAACATCCAAGTCTGGGCTGTGAAGTTACTGACAAAACCCGGTGGCACAATCGCCGACAAATCAAAGCCCCCTAAACCACTGGTGGTACTACCAATCCCATAGACCTGAGCCCCGGAATAACCATAGCGACCAAACAGGCCGAACTGTCCCAAGCTGAGTTCAAAGTTTAACCCCCCGGCATTTTGGGCAATATCGATGGTGCTGGAGTTGGTGTACTGCAAGCGGACCGCAAAGCTATTTTGTTCCTCTGCTCCAAACGCATCGGCATACTCCAATTCCACAGAGCCTTGGTAGGGGTCGCCAAAGAAGCCACCAGGGATTCCCGGAAATGGCCCATTATTTCTATTGGCATTAAATGCACTGGAGGCAACGTATAGGCCTCGAACCGTGATCGGCCCCTGATTGGGATTCCACTGCACCACGGCTCCAGAACCTCCGGGGCCATCGACAGGAAAAACCACGGTCAAACGGTTATTGATGAAGAAGCCAGAGCTAAAGTCTTGGAAGGAGTCGTTGGCATAGCTGTTACCGTCAATATAGTCACTGGGGTAAAACAGTGCTCCGGCAGCGATGGCCAAATCCTCAATGGGTTGGAACTCATAAACCAGTCGATAGAAGCCAAGGGCCGGCCCAACGCCAGCATAGTCAACGGCCCCAGAGTTAATAAAGCCCCCGGTGCCAATTCCAGCGGCAGAGAAACTATCAAGTCCTCCATTCCCGGTTTGCAAGGTGGTGATTAGTAAGTCTTCGCCGGTAAAGCTGGTGAGTAGGTTGATATCGACCCGGCTGATCACCGTGGGATTATATTGATTGGCGCCCAGGGTTGTCCCGGTATTGGGATCAAAAATTGGCCCCGTTGCTCCCCCCACTTGGCCCGCCATTAAGGCATCAACACCCAGTTTTGTCGTAGTTGAAAATTGTATGGCCTCTAGGGCGCCTGTTCGGGCTTCAAGGTTATCAACTCGACCCCTCAAGGTGGCCAGTTCCGATGCAAGTTCTTGGGCCAGGCGTTGGAGGGTGGCAAGGTCTTCCTTAGTGGCAAAGCGGTCGCTGATCACGTCTAGACAGGCATTTAAGGCTGCAGCTAATTCAAACCGAGTGACGGCCCGGCTCCCGCGAAAGGTGCCATCGGGATATCCGGCAATGCAGCCATATTTTTCCACCAATGAAGCTAATGCCTGATAGGCCCAATCTGTGGGTTGGACGTCGGATAGTTGAGAGACAGAGGTAACTTGGGCCTGGGGAGCACTGCGGCTGTTGAGAACAGATTGGTTGGCGTGATCGCTAATGGGAGCAACGATTGGAGCAGATCGTTCAGGACTCTCCAATGATAAGGACTCAGCCCAGGCCTGGGACGATAATAAGCTGGGGATAAGGGCTGTAAACGAAACAAGTACAGAACTGACTTTGATTGAAACCATCGCTAGTTACTCCTCACACTCGATCAAGAAACTCACCATGCACCTAAGAGTCTCAGTATATTGTAGAGAATCTTTTGCAACAAATAAGTTAATTTTTGAGTAAAATAATCATGATAATCATTATCATAGTTCTCAATTTGGATTCGGTCAATGCTCATTGGCCCCATGTGGAATTGACGCGGTTAACGTTATTCCTAAGAGGGCTAAGGCGCTCAATGTGATTGCAGCCTATTGCTATTTTTGTTATGTCACTTCCCTTGGGCTCCCGTCCAGATTCGTGCACGCAAGGCAATTCAACAAGTTAAAGGATTTAGCAATGGGAGGAAATATCCCTTGGGGTGCCTAGGAGGGTAGTTGCTGGGTACGTCCAGGCCTGGGATGGCAGAGTTTGTAATAGACCCGATCGCAGCGTTGAGTTTCCACTCCGGTGGTTGGTTGATAGCCATTTTTCTCGTAAAGCCTGACCGCTTGACCCATGACCGAGGCTGTTTCAATCCAAATTAAGTCGAAATGTCTTTCGCAAATGCGTGCTTCCAGTTGCTGCAATAAAAACTGACCTAAGCCTTGCCCCCGGGCCTGGGAATGGAGGTACATTTTACGAATTTCGACAGCATTTTCGCCCCGCTTAATTGGATAGTATGCCGCTGTCCCAACAAGTATGTCCTGCTGTTCAACCACCCAAAACTCCCCACCCCGGTCAAGATAATAAGCCTCTACGGCCACAACATCCGCATCGGCCCCATCCGGTTGCCAGGCCAGGCCAAATTCCAGCAAAACCTCACCAATTAGTGAACAAACCGCGTCCCGATCCCCAGGCTGCCAAGGGCGGATGAGAAAGTCTCGATAGACCAATGTGGCCAAGGTTTTGAGATCCAAATTTCCAAACAGCATCCCAATCTTATAGTCATTTCTGCCAAAACTGAGGTACTCAAAAGTGCCCCTCGGCCTGGTTTCAAGCCTTGTTGTTCTGAATGACTCAGCGAATGGAGCATGGATCAGGGTTGAGAAGATAAAGAGATCAGCGTTAATTTTCCTCATCACCCGCCCCGGGGATAGTCAAGTTTGACAAATCCACAATAATTTTTGAAATGGGGAAATCTATTGGTAAAATAGTTGGAATCGAAAAAATTAACTGCTCACAATGCCGTTTAACCTGTCAGTGACTTTCCGAGACTCAGTGGCGAAGTTAAGCGTTTTTTTCTTGGGCAGGTATGACTCAAACGTACCTAGACACTTAAGTTCATAGTTGGAGCAAAGGCTAAGCATATGTCCTATCACAGACTTTGGTTTCGGAAAACAGCCAGAAATTTAAAACTACTTCAGCCCTATCCACAATTTTCTAAAATCCAAAGCCTTGTGCAAAATCACATGCCTCGGTTAATTACTGAACTCCAGGATGGTGGCGAAGACCTCAATGACCCCCAAGTCTGGTGGCAAGCCCTATTTATCGATGCTTTACTTAATGTTGAAAACTCCGACGGCAAAACCTTCACCATTGGCGTGGGTCTTCAAGATAAATGGAAACCAGCCTTGAATGCCCATCGCACCATCTCCACCCCCACGTTTCAAACCTGTCGCCAGGAATTGGGCATTGACCAACATTGGTTATTTTATGTCACCAGCAAATACCCCTACGAGGAAGAAACCTGGATTGATCTAATTTATGCCCAAATTGACCGGGATCCACCCAGTAGTGGCTGCATTTTGCTGGATGTGGATGCCTGAGGCCATGGGGTTGTCGGAAATTAAGAGGCTAAAAATTTGGAATAAAAGCTTAAGGCCTAAGAAATTGTTAACAGTGAACAGAGTCATGGTCGAGCCTGGCAGACTGTAGAGATAGACACCTATACAAATTTTGATGGGGATGCCCTATGACCGAATTGGATATGTCTGGCCCCACAGAAGCAACAGAAGCGGTTGGCACGGTAAAGAAGGAAAAAAAAGGGAAGAAAAAAGCCAAGCCGCAGCCCTCGGAAGTGAAACCCATTAAGCTAAATCGTGATTTTTACGACAAGGAATTGGCCCGCCTGCAGGTGGAATTAGTCAAGATGCAGTACTGGGTCAAACATGTGGGCCTCAAGGTTGTCGTGATCTTTGAAGGACGGGATGCCGCGGGTAAGGGTGGGATGATCAAACGAATTTCGGCTCCCTTGAATCCCCGGGGTTGTCGAATTGTGGCATTGGCGACCCCATCGGATCGGGAAAAAACCCAGTGGTACTTTCAACGCTATGTTGAGCATCTGCCGGCCGCTGGTGAAATTGTCCTCTTTGACCGCAGTTGGTATAACCGGGCCGGGGTTGAGCGGGTCATGGGGTTTTGCACCGATGATCAATACAGCGAATTTATGGACTCCTGCCCCCAGTTTGAGCGGATGTTGGTTAAGTCCGGCATTATTTTGATCAAGTATTGGTTTTCCGTCAGCGATGAAGAACAGGAACGCCGCTTCCAGGCCCGGATCCTTGAACCTGCCAAACGCTGGAAAATTAGCCCGATGGATGTGGAATCGCGGGATCGCTGGGTGGACTATTCCAAAGCCAAGGATGTGATGTTGGCCCACACGAATATTCCCGAAGCACCCTGGTTTACGGTCGAAGCCGATGATAAACGCCGCGCCCACCTGAACTGTATTAGTCACCTTCTGAGCAAAATTCCCTTTGAGGATATTACCCCCGCAGCAATTGAACTCCCGCCCCGCCGCCCCGCCCCCGAAGACTACGTCCGCCCCCCGATCAATGAGCAGTTTTTTGTGCCCGTAATTTACTAAAGTCTTAAACTCTGCCAGGCCCCAGGCCCCGAGGATTCACAGTAGGCTGGATCTGGTGAGTTGATTGGGGTAAAGATCGATGGATGTGATTCCGGCGATTGATCTGTTGGGGGGGCAATGTGTACGGCTGTTTCAGGGAGACTATGCCCAGGCCCAAGTATTTAACCCTAATCCCATTGATGTGGCAAAAAGCTTTGTGGAGCAGGGGGCAACGCGGCTGCATCTGGTTGATCTCGATGGGGCTAAATCCGGCGTACCCGTGAATTATCAGATCATTGCCCAAATTGCTGAATCTATCTCGATTCCCATTCAAGTCGGTGGCGGCCTACGAACCAAGGAACAGGTGCAAGAGTTGTTGGGCCTGGGGGTAAAACGGGCAATTTTAGGCACTGTGGCCATTAATCAACCAGAACTCGTGGCAGAACTGGCAGCTGAATATGGGGAAAAGATTTGGGTCGGAATTGATGCCAAAAATGGTCTAGTGGCTACCCACGGCTGGCTGGAAACCTCAGAAATTACAGCCATTCAACTGGCTCAACAAATGGCAAAGGTCGGCGTGGGTGGGATTATTTATACGGATATTGCCCGCGATGGGACGCTTCAAGGGCCAAATTTAGAGGCTTTAACTGAACTTGCCGATCATGTAGAAATTCCGATCATTGCCTCAGGTGGGGTCAGTTCATTGACAGATATTTTGCAGATCTTTGGCCTGGTGGGTCGGGGTATCGTTGGGGCGATTGTCGGGAAAGCAATTTATACCGGAGCCGTGGATTTAGCGGAAGCGATTAAGGCTGTAGGGGTGAGTCGTTGGCAAGATGTCCCGCCGGATTTGGGCAGCGTGGCCTGGGCTTGAGGGGTAAACTGGTAAAGCTGTACTGTTGCGCCACACCTGAAGGAATTTTGCCCTATGCGTCTCTCCCAGATGCTCTTTGTCACTCTGCGTGAAAGTCCTGCTGAGGCGGAAATTCCCAGTCATAAACTCCTGCTGCGGGCCGGATACATTCGTCGCGTTGGCAGTGGGGTCTATGTCTATTTGCCCTTGCTGTGGCGGGTACTCCAAAAAATTAGTGCCATTGTCCGGTCAGAAATGAATGCCACCGGGGCGACGGAATGTTTACTCCCCCAAATCCAACCCGCAGAACTCTGGCAAGAATCCGGTCGCTGGGATACCTACACCAAAGCTGAAGGGATTATGTTTGCCCTTACGGATCGCCAAGGTCGCCAACTGGGCCTGGGGCCAACCCATGAGGAGGTAATTACAGCGGTGGCTAGGGACATGATTCGCTCCTATCGTCAGTTACCGCTGCATCTCTATCAAATCCAATCGAAATTCCGGGATGAGATTCGGCCGCGGTTTGGTCTGATGCGGGGCCGGGAATTCATTATGAAAGATGGCTACTCGTTCCATGCCGACACCAACAGCCTCAAGGCCACCTACCAAGATATGTACCAGGCCTACACGAATATTTTGACCCGCTGTGGGTTGACGTTCCGGGCTGTGGAAGCGGATTCCGGGGCGATTGGTGGGGCTGGTTCCCATGAATTTATGGTCTTAGCTGATGCTGGGGAAGATGAAGTTCTCTACACCGCCGATGGGAATTATGCAGCCAATGTCGAAAAAGCCATTTCCCGGCCCCGTGCGGCAATTCCTTCAACATTCACCACCTATGAAGAACGCCCCACACCCAACACCGACACCATCGAAAAACTTGCGACCTTTGCCAAATGTGACCCCAGCCAAATCGTCAAAAATGTTCTCTATGAAGCGAGCCTAGATACGGGGATGACCCTGTTGGTGTTGGTGAGTATTCGCGGTGACCAGGCCATCAATGAAGTTAAACTGCAAAATGCCCTGACTAATCTGGCAACTGAGTATGGCGGCAAAACCGTTTTATCTTTAACTGTCCCTGACGCTGAGGCACAATCCCGCTGGGCCAAGAAACCATTACCGTTGGGGTATCTCAGTCCTGGCCTGGGCGACAGTTGGATTAAACCCCCAAAACCTGCTTCTACAGATGACGATGGCCCGGTTGAGATGATCTTGCCGAAATTTGTTCGCTTGGTGGATCAAACGGTGGTTGGCCTGGAAAACTTTGTCACTGGAGCGGATCAGGTGGGTGTCCATGGCTTTGGTGCAAATTGGAATGTCCAATATCCCCTCCCCAAAACGGTGGTAGATGTCCGTAAAGCCCAGGCCGGGGATTTAGCCGTACACGATCCTAGCCAAACTTTAGAATCTGCTCGCGGGATTGAGATTGGCCACATCTTTCAACTGGGAACGAAATACTCTCAAGCTTTGGGCGCAACCTACACAGCTGAATCGGGTGAGGAAATTCCCTTAGTCATGGGTTGTTATGGCATTGGTGTATCCCGATTAGCCCAGGCCGCGGTGGAGCAATCCTACGATAAAGACGGGATTATTTGGCCCTTGGCGATTGCCCCCTATCACGCGATTGTGGTGATTCCCAATATTACTGACAGCAAACAAGTGGAAGTCGCCACCCAACTCTATGACCAACTCAATGTAGCTGGGATTGAAACCCTCTTAGATGATCGGGATGAACGGGCGGGGGTGAAGTTCAAAGATGCGGATTTAATTGGGATTCCCTTTCGGATTGTCACCGGGCGGGCTTTGGCTCAAGGCAAGGTGGAAGTTGTTAAACGGGCCACCAAAGAGTCTCAAGAAATTGCTATTGAAGCGGTGGTTGAGACAATCAGGGCCTGGAGTGGTAGCCACTGAGTCTATTCCTAAACATTTCGGCTTGGGAGGTAACTAACCAGGCCAATTTCCCACTAAAGAGTGTTGCAGGAGATGTTACTCTGTCTAAACCCCTTCAAAATAGCCAACAGTTAAGAAATTTATATAAAAAAGTAACTCAAAAATATTCGTCAACGCAGCTAAGTCTTGTTGAGGTATTGCAAACCGTAATGGTGACTAGGGTTGAGTAGAAATGAAGTTTTGGTGTAGCTAACATTAGCAGGGCCTTAAGGATTTCTTAAAGTTGCAGGTCTTAAAAAGCAAATGATAGGCTGTCACGGAAATATCATTCCATAGCAAATCATCCATATGTCCCCTCAAGATATATCTCCATCCGGTTTACCCAAACACACACCCAATGAAGATTCAACCAAGCGGATTGAGCTACTTCAGCAGGATGTGATTCAGGCAATTGAAAGAACTATTGCAATCGTTGCCAAATATGACTCTCTTGAAGAAATACAGTTTAGTAGTGATGTTGAATCGAAATTAAAACCTATGGAGGAAGTTCAAGGTGCACTACAAAATGCCCAAGAACTCAGTTTACGCATGGCAGTTGTTGCTCCGATGAAGGCCGGAAAATCTACGATCACTAATGCAATCGTTGGTCAAGAGATTTTGCCAAGTCGTAATTCAGCTATGACAGCACTACCTACAGAAATTATTTTAAGCGAAGAGTATAAGGAGCCGATTTTAACACTTAGTGAAGAGACTCTTGATATTTTTCGAGAAGTTATTGATTCAATTCAAAACATTTTCTATATCGATATGGAAGGTACTAACCAAAAAGTTGGAAAATCATATCCTCATCTTGTGGAAACTTTGAAGATATTTATCGACAATGGTAAAGATTTATTTGCGTTGAAAACTGAGGGTTGCACAAATATTTGTTCTGTCTTAAAGCTAATTAATGATCTTGTTCGGATATCTAGTGTTTTAATTCCTAAGAATAACCCAATTCAAAGGATTTATGATATTCCACAAATCTACGCTGCTCCGTTTTATGTAAATACAGATGAAAAAATGGCTAATAAATCATTAGGGAATCTTGTAATTATAGATACTCCAGGGCCAAATGAAGCCGGAGAGAATCTAGAAATTCGGAGTATTTTTGCAGAACAACTCAAGCGTAGCAGCATTGTCTTAATTGTTTTAGACTTTACGCAACTAAATGCAGTGGCAGCCGAGGAAGTTTCAACAGTTGTCCAAGAAATTGCCAAAATTCGAGGTGAAGGTGACAGTATTTATGCTGTAGTGAACAAAATTGATCAGCGTACAGAAGGAGATATGAGTACTGAAGAGACACAAGCATTTGTTCAGAAAGATTTTAGAATTGATTCCAATCATGTTTTTGAAATCTCAGCTCGTTCGGCATTTGTTGCAATTAAATTCTTAGAGGATTTGCATAAAAATGATAGTATCCCGCTTGACAAAATAGAATCTGCTAGGCAATTAGCTCGTGAATTATGGAAAGTCGATTGGGAAGAAGAACTTTCTGAAATAGATGAAAAAAGGTTACTCAAAAAAGCAGATAAGTTACTAGCTCGGTCAAAGTTTATTGAATTTACAAATAGTGTTATCGATGAGTTGATGGTAATCGCTGCTCCTAACTCATTACACAAATCCTTGAACACTTGCATTAATTACCTAATTGAAATAAAAAATAATGTTGATATCCGTAGAGCAACAAATAAGAAAAAAGCCCGTGAGTTAACTGATCAAATTGATGAACTTCAAAGTGATTTAGAAAGATTAAATGTTGCTATCAATGCTGTCAACGTAATTAGCCAATATAAACACAGGTTAGATCAAACTCTTAAAGCTGAATTAAATATTCTTAAGTCAAAAACCTCTGTTAATGTAGGAAACATATTTAAAGAAGAACAGTATAATCAAGCAGATTTACCTCAGAAGATTTTTTTATCATTCAAATCACTCACGGATCATTATTCTTCATCTATCAATGAGCAAAGTTATAATAATGGCGTTGTTCAGTTTAATTCCCAATCAGATGCTATTGCATTCCAAAACAAAATTATTGAACTTGTTCAAACAAAAGCCGAGGTTAGATTGGCTGACATTCAGGAGAAGGTTGAGAAAGAGATAAATTATACACGAGACAAACTATTGTTGGAAATTCAAACTAAAGCATTACCCATTATTACAAAAGCTCAAAATCGTTTAAATATTGAATTGGACTTAAAATTATCTTTACCAGATTTACGAATCAGTAGGTTTCGATCTCCAGATATTAAATCATCCCCTGAGTATAGATATGAAAAAGCTAAAACAAAAACTGTAATGGAGCGGCCGCCTATCAGGTTTTTGAAATCTTGGTTTGGGTGGAACATATCTAATCCTTTTGCTGCACCTAAGCCACGTGAAGTGCCAATATCCCCAGAGAAGCGATACTATGTTATTCAGCTTTCACAACTTGTTAATGATATGAATCGTTGGATTAATGATAGTATTAATCAAATCAACAATGATATTACAGATTACTTAGAAGATGATTTCAAATCAGAAGTAGATCAGTATCAAGACGGATTAAATCAATACCTTAAAAATTACAGTGATAGCCTAAAAAAGGGATTGAATGATCAAAAAAAGTCCAGTGAGCTACGTGAAAAATTAGAGAATGATTTGGTAACAATTTCTAGAGATTCTGCCTCGTTACTAGATGTTAATTCTCCTAACTCCTTAGCTTCCCTTATGCCAAAAGTCCAAGAACTTCTGCCCAAAAAAGATCAGGATATTTCTAGTCGATTTTAGCTAACCAGGCCTGTAATTCTTGAGCATCTTGAAAATTGAGCAATGCTTCACCAAGTAACTCCAATGATTCAGAAGACAAACTTTTAATTTTGATTTCCGTTGAAGAATCAAGACTACCCAACTTACTCTCAAGTTGACGCATAACTATTTTCGACTCTCCCTCTTGCTTCCCAATTTGAAGCACGTCTTGATAAAACCTAGTGTGGCTTAGGTCTTCTGCTTGTAGTCCGAGCATTGTACGAATCTCCTCCAGACTTTGATCCGGAAACTTATTACCTAATATAGCCTCAATCAAATCTAGCCACTGCGTAAAATCTGGTTTGTTGGCTACAGATTGCACTAGATTTTGGGCAGCTTGGCTGGTCTGGGATGGCTCAATCACAATTAACTGGAGTAACGCCAGGCCTGGGGATAAATTCGTTGCCGTAGCCAAGTCCTCCAAATACAACTTCTGTACCAGTTGCTCCAAATAAAGCCGATAGGGAACATCCACACCAAGCCCTTGTTGCCGAGAAGCCAGGATCAGTAAACCCCGCCAAGGTCGGATCACTTGATACTGATGGAGATAAACATGAACCTCAGCAAAAAATCGGCCATAAAACCCGACATCCGGCTGCATCTGGGCTTCAATAAATACAATCGGTAGGCTTAAATCTAGATCAACCGGAGTAAATACCCCATCAATTCGATACTCCGATTCCTTCACCACTGGTGCAGTGTATTCAAAATCACAATTTTCTGGCAGGCCAGGTATCAATTCCGTAATCAAACGCCTCTGAAACAGAAAAATCTCATAAAATAGTTTATCAGTCTTCACCCATCCCCCTCATGTTGTCCGACTTCAGGCAGTTTCAAGATCGTACCCCCATTATTACGGATAAGCTGCTGATAGATTTTGTGAATGGAATTCATGTTAATCAAGCTGTGATTGAATATCGGCGTAATCGTGGCTTCTTTGGCATGCTCATTGATAACTTGTCCGGTAAAGCTGATAAACAAAAACTGTTAGTTGACCTTAACCTCACGACTGGCCAAGAAGCCTTACGGCAAATTGTCACGATTCTTACCCATGAACAAGCGACTACAAACGTAGCTCTTGCTATCACTCAAAAATCTCTTTTAGAAACTCGTGAGGCAGTTAATCGCCATACCCAAACCCTGAATCTCCAGCAAGTCAGTATCAAAAATCTGGAGCAATACCTAACCGGACTCATCCAAGATTGTCAAAAACAGTTTGAACATCATGAACAACGCATCCAAAAAATTGAACTTGCCATAGCTGCCCAGCGGGACTTTGATCGGATCATCGGGGCCTGGGAGTCAGAAAGAACCTATTACGGTCTCCCTTGGGGTATTCAAGTTATTCTTCTGACTCAAGAAATCTATAACAGTGCCGTTGCTTTTTTTGAGTATAGAACCGGAGATCAGCATTTTCGTGGCATCCTCACAGACAAGATTCTGTCCCAATATCGTGAATATTTACCTAAAAGATTTATTTCCCTACCTGAATTACTCCAAGCAACGATTCAAGCTACTGCTCTAGAAGACTATGACCTAGTTAGTGATCTGATTTATCTTGAATCATGGCCTTCCCCTCAAAGTAAGTTCCCACCTCTCTTATCCAGCTTTAGCGCAATCTACGACCTAAACAAAACTAGCCCCGATCCATCCTTTGAAGCAGTCAAGGCAGCCATTCAAGATCAAATTAGTACCCCTATTCCTCATACTTTTTATTCCCGTGAATTTATCTACCAAATTGTCCATGAAACTGCAACTTATACTCACACAAATCTGAATTGGAGTTTGACATGAATAAGCCTGTAAAGATTGGACTGGTTTTAGCGGGAGGTGGCGCACTCGGAGCTTATCAAGTTGGTGTTTTGCGCTACTTGGCTGAATTAGAGTACTCGCCCCATATCATTGCCGGAACCAGCATTGGAGCCTTGAATGGAGCCGTGATTGCCAGTCATCCCACCTTGGCTGCTGGGGTTGCAGACTTAGACCAGATTTGGACAAACCTCGGTGAAGCTGACATTATTCGTCCTAACGATTCACTGGCCTGGCAAATTGGGAGTTATCTGGCACTATCTTCTTTTCCAACTTTTTCCAACTGGTTTAACAAATTGTTGCTGGCTGGGGGCCTGAATCCACATAAATTCTCGTTTTTTGACCCCATGCCATTGGAATCCATGATTCAGGAGAAGGTTGATCCGACCGCTTTGCGTCAGGGGACAGAACTTTGGGCCACGGTTTTTCCGGCGTTTCGGATTCCAGGCCTGGGCTATGACATCACCCTAACTGGAATTGATTTGGTGCGAGCAGCGACGGGAACAAAAGCAGAATGGCTACGCGTCCAAGATTTTGAGGATGATGAAACCATCTTAAGTGTGCTGCTGGCGAGTGCTGCGATTCCCCTGTGTTTCCCGAATAGAGAAATCAACGGAAAAACCTATGTGGATGGAGCATTACAGGATAACATTCCACTCGGAGCCTTAGCCCAACAGGGTTGTACTCATGCCATTGTGATTCATTTAGAGGGCGGCACAGGTTGGAATCGTTATGATTTTTCTGACATTACGATTATTGAAGTTCGTCCCCAGCTTGGTCTCAACACTTCAAACCATGCGGTCATTGGTGACATGCAGGCCATGCTGAACTTTAGTTCAAAACGGATTACTCAACTCAAAACGCAAGGCTACCAAGATGCTCAACTATGTTTGCAACCAATTTTTGAAACTTACACCACTTTTAAAGAACTTGAGAGTAGTACCCAATTGGTCAAAGATACGACTCACGAGCTTATGAATCATCAACTTCTCCGTTGACATCCGTGAGCAATTTAACCCTCAAAATTTTGTTGACCCAAACTAAAGAGCAACGCCCTCAATTAAGAAAGCATTGCCCAGACGAAAGATGATGTTTGACTGAAATTTGTATCCTTGGAGAAACTAGATGACGTGATTCGCTAAAGCTTAAAACCTAGAACAACGACCAAACCTTGGCTGAGACAATTTCCCGTAACTTGTACTCTACACCCCGATATTTGACAGCAATGTCAGTTGTGACGGTTTCAGCTTGGAGGGTATTGGCTTCGTAGTTTTGTCCACGGTAGGTAAGTTTCATGGGTCGCCTCTCAATAAATGTAGTTGTGAACTGAGGGCGCGTTCCTTCGGGTTTGACCCCTACTTCCGTCTTCCTGTTGATTGGGAGATGAACGTTTCTTTATGTCTTTAGTATTGTCTGGAACCCTTGGGTTGAACATCCTCCGACTGGGTGAGATGAGAAAGGCATTGCGGAGGGAACGGGGCAGTCTGGCCAGTTCGCGCGGGATGGAGGTGCAAAAATGCTGGTAATCTAGTGCGCTCGACCCTTGGATGACTTGCCCATGGCATCAATGGCTGTGTTTCGGAATTCTCGCCCGTTTACAATGAGGTGGGTTCTGTTTGCAGTGGATAAAATTGTCATGGTGTCATCCCTAAGTCGTCGCCAGGCCTTGGTTTTGGGTGGATCGGCCGCCCTGGCCTGGATGTTTAATCCCCAAGGTGTTTTGGCCGATACCTTGCCTACAGGCCCCTATGAATTGCCCCCCCTTCCCTACCCCTACGATGCCCTCGAGCCTCACATTGATGGGGAAACGATGCAGTTCCACCATGACAAACACCATGCTGCCTACGTTAAAAATCTCAACCAGGCCCTTGCTAAATTCCCCCAATGGTCCAGCTTAACGATAGAGAATCTCCTCAGTAAACTGGCACTCCTGCCCACAGCTATTCGGACAACAGTACGCAACAACGGCGGTGGCCATGCCAATCATTCCCTGTTTTGGGAGAGCATGAGTCCAACCGGTGGGGGTGAACCAACTGGAGCATTGGCCCAGGCCATGGCCGCTGAGTTTGGCAGTTTCGCCCAATTCCAGGCCCAGTTTCAGCAAGCGGGTCTGACTCAATTTGGTAGTGGTTGGGTCTGGTTAGGTCTAACCCCCGATAAAAAGCTCAGTATTTTTACTACCCCGAACCAAGACAGTCCCGTGATGCAGGGAATTACACCGCTGTTGGGGAACGATGTTTGGGAGCACGCCTACTATTTGACCTACCGCAACCGCCGCGACCAATATCTCCAGGCCTGGTGGAATGTGGTGAATTGGGATATTGTTGCCCAGCGCTATGGAGCCGTCATCTAGGCCAGTAGTTTTGACAGCGCAACCTTAATGTTTAACCACACCGGGATATTCAAGAAAGGGAATCTCTAACCAGGCCTGGAGGTGAGCTTTTAAAATCTCGGCAAATTCGGGACGTTGGGAGAACTTGGGACTTCGGGTCGGCTTCCGGTGTTCATCCAAGAACCAACCATAATCCGTACTCAGGCGGACTTGATCATGCCAATCTGCCACGGAGACAATCAACTGATCCGAGGGACTGTTGTCATAATCCTTGACCTGAAACACATAGTTAAACGAATTTTGATGCCCGGATGCCACCGTTGAGGCCTGGCCAAACCGTTGTTCTAAGCACCCCTGTACTTGATCCACTAAGGCCTGGTCACCAAAGTCCTCTAGGGTTCGCACCGATAACGTCAAGGCAAAATAAAACTCCTCAACCGGAATAAACTCAAGCTGCATAGGGGGATTCCAATTCTTGCCAGTTCGCTAACCAGGATCATATACTAGAAGACTGTGTTGAAATAGCAAACCTGAGGCCACCTATGCCAAAACTGAAGACCCGCCGGGCCGCCGCAAAACGATTTCGGGCTACAGGAACCGGAAAATGGGTTCGCCGGAAAGCCAACAAGAATCACTTGCTCGAACACAAAGGACCAGACCGCAAAAATCGCTTATCCCAGGTGGCCGTTGTCCACGAAACCGATGCCGAGCGCGTTACCTTAATGCTCCCCTACTTGTAAATTAACCCTGGTATGGGGATTTGTTTTTTGATTGTCTGTTCAGTTTTTAACGTTACTTTTTCAAGGAATCTTAAACAGTTATGGCTAGGGTAAAACGGGGTAATGTTGCCCGGAAACGGCGGAAAAAAATCCTGAAAATTGCGAAAGGCTATCGGGGTGCCCATTCCAAGCTTTTCCGGGCAGCCAATCAAGTGGTCATGAAGGCCCTCTGCAATGCATACCGAGATCGGCGGCGGCGCAAACGGGACTTTCGGCGGTTGTGGATTGCTCGGATTAATGCTGCGGCCCGGCTCCATGGGCTTAGCTACAGTCAACTGATTGGGCAACTGAAAAAGGCAGATATTCACCTCAACCGGAAAATGCTCTCCCAATTGGCCATTTTGGATCCCGCTGCCTTTGAACAGGTGGTTGCTGTTGCCACCCAAAAATAGAAAACCCTACATGCCGGGGGATATCCTCTGGTCTTTGTAGCTGAGTTTGAGCATTTCAAAATTCATATTTGTAACCTTGACCAAATCAAACTACGGGGTTGAGGTTATTTTTTTTGAGCGGTTTTTCCGGTTCTACCTTTGCAGATCAGGCTTTGGACTCGGGGACAGGATGAAAATCGATTGCGGTTGTTAGTCGCACCAAATATCTGATTTTTCCGCGCTGCCCCCCTAGAGTGAATTCAAGCATGAATTGCCTTTGGAGGGCCTATGTCTGCCATTGCTTCTTACCTAGCTCAGCTTTCTGTGGGGCAACCCCAAACCCAAGGCCCCCTGAGTCTCTATCCCCTGATTCACTCCCGGCCCACACCACCGGATTACATCACCCTCGACCAGGCCCTGCGGGAAAAATCCGTCAAGGTTACGGAGGTTTCTGAAGGTGGCAGCGTTCCAGAGTTGTTTTTCGTAAATGCTGGTGAGATGGGGGTGTTCCTTTTGGATGGTGAAGAGTTAGTCGGGGCCAAACAAAACCGAATTCTCAACCTCAGTGTTTTAGTTTCTGGGGGGAGCCGTGTGAAAATCCCGGTTTCCTGTGTTGAGCAGGGCCGCTGGCACTATCGCTCCCGAGAATTTAGCACCTCAAAAAGTAGCTATTTCGCCAAAGGTCGGGCCAAGAAAATCGCTCAGGTTTCCGAATCTCTGAAGGCTCGTGGGGAGCGCGATGGCAATCAGGGGCAAGTCTGGCAGGAAGTTAGTCGCCTAGCTGATTACCTCGATACCTCCAGCTCCACAGAGGCCATGGCGGATATCTTCGCTGCCAAGGAAGCGGAACTGCAACCCTATCTCCAGGCCTTTGAATTGGTCTTAAATCAGGTGGGTGCCCTATTTGTGATCCATGGGCAGATCCTCGGCCTGGATTGTTTTGATAGTCCGCCAATTTTTGCCATGTTGCTTCCTAAACTTGTCCGTGGTTATGCCATGGAGGCTTTAGCTACTCCGATCCCTGCTGTCACTCCCCAACCCAACTTAGGGATTCAGGGGTTTTTGGCAGAACTCCAGAAGGCACAGGTGGATACATTTCCGGCCCTGGGGGAAGGTTCTGATTTACGCTTGAAGGGCCAAACCCTCATCGGGAGTGCCTTGATTGCCCGCCAACGGGTTATTCACCTCAGTGCGTTTCCCCAGGATTCCATGGAGCAGACCCGCCCCACCGCACCCCGTCGCCGCCCCCCGGAAACTGATGATCTGGAAGATTTTGATTTGTCAGATTTGTTGGATCTTGAGGAGGAGCTTTAAACTCGGCCTCGGCTGCTGCTTAATGGCCGTAAACCCAGAGCAGATTGCTAGCTTAATGGCCGACTTTACCCCTGTCTGACTATGCCTCTACCTTCCTTGATTTGTCATTGCTTAGTGGGGCCCCCCAGTAGCGGCAAAACCACCTTTGCCCATTTACTTGCGGCACAGTTGAATCGCTTGGGCCAGGCCAATTGCATCATCGGTGCGGATCAGGTTCGAGAGCAGTTGTATGGCGATGTGGTCATTCAGGGGGCCTGGGCCGAGATTGAACCAGAGTTGTTGACGGCCATGGCCGGGGCAATCCAGGCCGGGAAAGCGGTTATTTACGATGCAACCAATGCCTATCGCTGGTGGCGGCAAAGCTTACTGGCCAAGGTGGGCCAAGGAAAAGTTGTTTGGGTGGCCTGGGTTTTAACCACACCCGCGGAGGTTTGCTTGCAGTGGAATTCTACCCGTACCCGCCAAGTCCCCCAGGCCATTATTCGGAAGTTTGCCCAGGCCCTGAAGCGATTTCCCGTCAGCCCAGCCGAGGAGTTTGTCAGTGTTTTTGAGATTGACCCCCTGCAGATCTCAACTTCCGCCCTTGGCCAAAGGATTGAGCAAAACCTGGAGCAGTTGCCGGGGAGTATCCGCAATCGTCAAAACCGCACGAAATACTTTGAGCCCCATGGCTATTCTCGGTTAATTGACTTTGACCGATTGATGCACCTGTTGTCCCTTTTAATTCGCTATCCAGGCCTGGGGCAGTTGCACCATGGGGATCCGGACTTACTCCTGCGCCTCCTGGGAACAGAAATCTTGCCCCCCCTCCTAACCCCTGTGGACGAAATTGCAGCGGTGCTTTCCAGTCAGTATCACGAAATTTATGGGGATGTTGGGGCCTTGACCACTGACTTGGCCTGGTTGACCGCCAATGGTTTTTTGAGCCAAGGCAGCAGCGAAACCCCTTTGGGCAAACCCCCACCCACGGCTGCAGTCATGAACACCCACCGCCACAGCGATTGGCTCTGTTTTCAGCGGCTCATGGCTACGGTTCGTTACATTTTGCACCACCCCCTTGACCAAGTTCCCCTGGCAACCACTGATGCCTCTACCCCGGTGAGTATGGTGGATTGTTTAGCCTTACAACTACACCAGGCCAGGATTTTGCCCAATGCCGATGCAGCCAGTTTACGCAAAGATATTCAACTGGTTTTGCGCCCCTATGGTCTCTTGCCGGAGAAGCCCCTTCGCAAAGGCTACTGTCTTGGTACAGGAATTTTAACCCAGGAAGATTTATTGAGGGTTTATCACTTAGCCCAAAAACAGGTGGAGGGCCTGGATGATGTCATGGATCGAGCTGTTTTAGAGCGGTTTGAACAACGGTTGCGCTGGGCCCAATTTGACCTGGATCATGAACGCCCGGTGCGGGTGATTTCCAGTGGCAGCATTGTCAATCCCGATTATCTCAGTGAGGAATCCCTGGCCCGGCCCAACCTGTTAACGGAACTTGAAGCCCACATTCGCCAAGGTCACAAGATGCGGATCAATCGCCGTCAAGGCGCCGCCCAATTTGCCGGGTACGCCAGCCAAGAGGAGGAAATATGGCCCCTAGAAATCATTTTCCACAATATTGCTTGGTATTTGGGCTATGAAGTGGCTGCGGGGCCGGCCCTGGGGCTGTTGCGCTATGAACGGTTGGATCGTCTCTATCAAGTGAACGCTACGGCTTATCAGAGACGGTCTGCCACTAAACAACACCAGGCCCGACAGGGGATTTCCACATTGCGCCAGTACAGTGCCGGTATTTTCTTGGGTACAGATCCTCAGGCCCAGGCGAAATTTCTCCACCTCAGCCATCCCCAACGCCTAAAAACCATGGACAAACTGGAGTTACAGTTCACAGAATCCTTATTTAGCTTTATCAGTGAAGGCACCCAACGCTTTCCCCGTGATCAGATTCAGATGACTCGCGCCAAGACCATGAGTCAGTTTCTTAAGCCCGATCTCCAGGCCATGTTTAAGCTACCGAAAGCCCAAGATGCCACCCATCCCTATCGCTTTACGGTGAAGTTACCGGCCTGGTCGTTTCATGATGTCACCCTCAAGGCCTGGGTTTTAGGATTTGGGCCTGGGGTCAAGGTGATTAAGCCGGAGTCGTTTAAAGCTTGGATTATGGCTGAACTTAACCAAACCCAACAGCTTTATCCTGAGACCCTTACAGTTCATCTGCCCCAAACAAATCATTGAATCTCAGCCAATACTCTCAAGCAGTCTGCTGAAATGCACTGAATTGGTTCGCTTGAGTTTGTCAGGGCGTCTGAATGGATGACAGTTATGGCTGCCAATATAGGGCATTTAAAACTAGCATCTATCATAGTCTTCAGGCTTTTGATGATTCATGCCTAAGCGAGATGACTGTACGACAACATTGAAATAATTTCCACAGCGACATCCGTTTGGCAATTTGTGCTTGTGAATATCTCTGAACTGATCTGATTGGCTAAAGATTCCGGAACTGTACCGCCCAAACGACACCGCAATCTAACATCCACGAGGGCATTTCGCTCTCCAAGTAGCGTCACATCCACTGCACTACCAACAGCGATGAAACTAGGAACTTTGCCAAGGATGCTGGCAATAATCAGACGAATGCGCTTTTCCAGTTCCAGATGACGATGACGAACACCACTAATTGCAAGGATCGCAATGCTGCCAACTAAGTCTAGGGACACAACATTAAGTAACAACAACGAGAACGCATTCCAGCTATGCTCAGGTGTACCCAGAGCCCATCCGATGCCAATCACTGAAGCGGGCGGGATGAGCGAGATGGCGACTTGAACCCCAATGACCGCATCAATAGCATGACCCCAGGGGCGTTCTACAGCGTGAGGCTGTGCAATTAGAGCTAGGGAGGCTGCTGCACCGGCTGAAATTGCAATTAGCGCGCTAAGGACAATGTCTTTGGCTGTGGGCATTGCCCGAATGAGAATCTCTGGGGTGATAGCGATATTTGGGAGGTACATCTGAAGCGCAATGGTGATCAGGGCAGAAACCGAAGCACCAATCACGAGTAGCCCGAGCAACTGCTTAATCAGGCCACCAACCAGGACCCGTCCATTGCGAAAGAGAGCACCAATACAGACCGCTCTGGAGGGCCCCATAAATGGAGCGACACACATTGCACCAATAATTGCTGCGGGACTATTAAGCAGAAGTCCGGCTGTTGCCATCACCGTTGCTGCTATAACCATGGAGATGTAAGCACCCGTAATTGTTGCTCCAGCGATAGCCCGTTGCTCTAGGGTAGTGTGGTAATTTCGGACTCCCCAGGCCCCGACATCTCTAAAAGCCGTGTTCTCTTTGGGGAGTAATTCTTTGGCGATTTTGGGGTTTGTCATGGGCCGACTATCTTCCTGAGAGGTTGTCTAATAGACCACAGTGTCGATTTTGCCAAGGATGACGTCGCCGCGTGTCGCCTACCTCAAGCATATAAAGAAATATAAAAATCTGTATCTCTAGCTCAAGGGAACCAGCCGGAATTGCTACGATAGCTGAACTTATATGATTTTTTAGGATGTTCCGATGCGCTACACGACCGATGACGATGGCCGCCTAAATAACTTTGCCATTGAACCCAAGGTCTACGAAGCCCAGCCGGCAACCGCCTCACAAAAGCGCCTGTACCTGTTTCTTGGCTTAGGTGGCCTGGTGTTGGTGATTGGCTTAATTGCAGTGGCGGCAGCGGTTTCCTAGGTTAAATCTCTCAGTTGACTAGCTAAATCGGCTTCGGTATCAATCGGCAATACTTCAGGTAATTCAGCGGCAATGAAGGGTTCAAATTGGGCCAGTTGTGTCTCGAGAATTTTGGCCGTGGCATCAGCAATATCCCCTTGGCGTTGAGTTAACCGTGTTCTCAGGGTTTCTGGCCGGGCCTGGCAATGAATGAATTTGACGGGAATTTGGGCAGCCTTGGCCTGGGTTAAAACCGCCGCCCGTAAATCACGCTGGTCGTATTTGGCATCGAGGATCACAGTTAAACCCTGACTGGCCAATAGCAGTCCCAACTCCAGCAGGCGGTGATAGGTTTTGGCGGTCATCTCTGGGGTATAAATTCCTTTGCCAAAAGCTCCACTTTGATCCCCCCGTTGGGTCAATTCCAGGCCAGCTAGGTGTTTCCGCACAGCATCGGAGCGAATTTGAATCCCTTGGGTTTGGGCGGCGATCTGTTTGCCTACGGTGGATTTACCGGAACCTGAAACCCCGACCATGACGAAAATTTGCCCCGTTTTCGGTTGTGTATAGGCCCAGGCCTGGTGGTAGTAGGCGGCGGCCGTGGCTTGAATCGCAGTTTTATCGCTTTCGGGAATGGCTGGATCATTGAGGGCTAAGGAGTTGACATTGCCGCGAATGTAGGCCCGCATGGAGAGATACAACGGTAGCAAAATCGCCCCGGCGTAGTCCCCACTCCACTCGATATAGGCATTGAGGAAGATATTGGCTAAATCTGCCCGGCCCCGAAACTCCAAGTCCATCACCAGGAAGGCAGCATCGTAAATCACATCAATGTTGCGAAATTCTTTGTTGAATTCAATGCAGTCAAAAATCTGGATTTCGTCGTTGAACAGGCAAATGTTGTTCAGGTGAATATCCCCATGGCATTCGCGAATTTTCCCCAGGCCCTGGCGTTCAATTAACCAATCTTGATGGTCAATAAAAAACTGATCCGTAAAGGCTTTGGTTCCTTGGAATTGGGCTTCGGTTTGGGATCGACCAATAAATCCCTGCCCCAGGCCGTAGGAATTTTCCACCACCTGTTTGACCCCCGCGGGTGAGGCATAGTCGGTAATTTCGGCATCCGTGGCGGCCTGTCGATGAAATTCGGCCAGTTGACGACCCAATTTGATCATTAACTCCGGGGTCAGTTGATTCGCTTCAAACAACCGACTAAACAACTGGGCCTGGTCAAATTGCCGCATCTGAATCGCATAGTCACAAATTTCAGATGCACTTAAATCCCAGGTAAAGCTGCCATCGGTTTTCTGCCCCAGCGGTAACACCTGAAGATACAACTCGGGACAGAGCCGTTGATTTAACCGCAGTTCTTCTTGGCAAAAATACTCCCGCCGATCCAGGGTGGAAAAGTTCAAAAAGCCAAAGTCCGCTGGTTTTTTCACCTTGTAGGCATAGTCCCCAGTTAGCAACACATAGGAAATATGGGTTTGTAGAAGCTTAATCGGGGCCAGGACGGGATGGGGGTAAAACTCCGGCTGTTGCATGGCCTGGATCAAGGGGGGAAGGCTAGAAGTCATGGGGATTAATCTACAAGGTCTTCTCAGTACGATAACCGCAACGGGGGTATGATTTTATTGCTCTTTTGCCCCAGGCCTGGACGACACTGCTTTGGCTGACTCCGATTCAATTCCAGACCCGCTGATTCCAGACCCCCCGGATGGCGCGGCGATCTCTGACTTAGCGACAGAACCCCATGCCGGTCAGATCAGTAAACCCGTGCGATCCCTGGCGACGATTGCGACGATTGTTGCCATTGCCACCTTGCTCAGTAAACTTGCGGGATTAGTCCGACAACAGGCAATTGCAGCCGAATTTGGGGTGGGGGCGGCGGTGGATGCCTATAACTACGCCTACGTGATTCCCGGATTTTTGTTTGTGCTTCTGGGTGGGATTAACGGCCCGTTCCATAGCTCCATTGTCAGTGTTGTCCTCAAGCATCCCCAGGAAAAAGCCGCACCCCTGGTGGAAACCGTGACTACTTTGGTGGGGGGATTGCTCTTGATCTTGACGGCGATCTTAATGGTCTTTGCTGAACCCCTGGTTAGATTGATTGCGCCGGGGGCTGGGATCGAGATTCAAACCATTGCCGCGGAACAGTTTCGGATTATGGCTCCCTTGGCGGTGTTGTCAGGTTTGATTGGGATTGGTTTTGGCACCTTGAACGCAGCGGATCAGTATTGGTTGCCCTCCATTAGCCCCTTGCTTTCCAGCTTGACGGTGATTATTGGGATTTGGTTTTTCAGTGAAGAGTATGGGCCGGCGGTCTTGGCCTGGGGGACGTTGGCGGGGGGGGTGTTGCAGTGGTGGGTGCAAATTCCGGCCCAGTGGAAAGCGGGGATGGGGCGATTACGGCTGCGATTTGACTTTGATCAACCGGAAGTGAAGGAATTGGGGCGGCTGATGGTTCCGGCAACCCTATCTTCGGGAATGTTGTTGATCAGTGTTTATATCAGTCTCTTTTTTGCCTCACAGTTACCCGTGGGAGCAGCTTCTGCTCTGGGTTATGCTCAATTACTGTTTCTCACACCCTTGGGAATTTTATCCAATGTGATTTTAGTCCCCTATATGCCGATTTTTTCCCGCTTAGCAGCCCCGCCGGAATGGCCGGAATTGAAACAACGAATTCGCCAAAGTTTAATTCTCACAGCCTTGAGTATGATGCCGGTGGGGGCCTGGATGGCGGCGTTGGCGTTACCGGCGGTGCGGGTGATTTATGAACGACAGGCCTTTGATTTAGAAGCCTCCCGCCTGGTGGCCGCTTTGTTGTTGGTCTATGCCGTGGGGATGTTTGGCTATCTGGCGCGGGATGTAATTGTCCGGGTGTTCTATGGCCTGGGGGATGGGCGCACACCCTTAAAAATTACCCTCTGGGGTCTGGCCTTTAATTTTGGTTTTAACCTCCTGTTTACCCGGAGTTTTGGTGCTCCTGGCCTGGCCATGGCAACTGTGGGGGTGAATTTTGTCTCCTTGCTGGCGTTGCTTTGGATTTTACAGCGGCGGTTGGGGGGCTTGCCTTGGCGTTCGATTTTGACTCCCATTGGTGGGGTGGCAGGCGCGAGTGTGGTCAGTGGATTGGCTTGCTTTGGGGTGCTGCGGGGCCTGGAATGGTGGATTGGAACAGAGGGTCTGGGAATTCAATTGGGGCAACTTGCGCTGGCGGGCCTGGTGGGGCTTGGGATCTTTATCCTGATCATCTGGCCACTGCGACTGGAGGAATTGAGCTTTTTCTTGAGCAAAATTGAACGCTTTCTCCCCCGAAGATTTCGTTCATCCAACAACGGTTAAGGCATAGATTTAAGGAGTTTGACGCGGGCAGTTAAGTTTTACACAACCCTGAGGATTAATCCCACCAGGCCAGCGAAGCCAATGTAGTACAACGCTGGAGCCAGTAACCAACGAATTAGAATCCCCTCCAGGCCCAGTAACCCCACCGTTGCCGCCGCGGCCACAATATTCGGGACACAAATCACATTTCCCGCCGACGCCCCAACACATTGCAACGCCAAAATTAACGGCTCTGACAGGTTGAGTTTTTCTGCCATCCCGAACTGAAACAGGGAAAACATCATATTGCTGACGGTGACACTCCCGGCAACAAAGGCCCCAATCAACCCCACCACTGGGGCAAACAATGGCCAACTAGTTCCAACTAATTGAGACAAGCCATCCGCCAACTCTAAGGGCATACTCTCAAGTTCCAGGCCATTGGTACCAGAGTTGATGAACACCCGCGCCAACAATACCGCCGAGCCCAGGGCCAAACTGACATTTAACAAAATGGGTAGCGTTTTCTTCAGGGCATTTTGGAGTTGTGTCCTGTGCATCCGATGCAAGAAAAAGGTAATTCCCACGACAAACACTAAAATCGTCGGCGGTAAATAGAGCGGTTGAGTTGATGCGGTTAGGGTCGTTCCGAATAAGTTGGGAATGGAGACTTGCCAGGCCTGGAGTAGGGATTTTAATGGGGGAATCGTCCGGGACATAACCAAAAAAATCCCCACCAAACCATAGGGTAACCAGGCCAGAATCGGATTCATGAACGACTGGGGTTGAGCCTGGTGTATCTCAGTTTCCGTTTGTTGCCCCCAAAACTCTGGCCAATCTTGAGACGGTGGAAAATCCCAAGATTCAGCCGGAAGAAACCAGCCCCGTTTGGCGCCAAAGACCGTAATCCCTAAACCCATCAGGCCCCCCACTAAAGTTGGAAATTCCGGACCAATCACAATCGCTGTGACTAAATAGGGAATCGTGAAGGCCAATCCCGCAAACAGGGCAAACTTCCATGCCCCTAACCCCGCTTTCCAGGATTTTTCTGTGCCAAAGAAGCTGGTTAAGGTCACCGCCAAAATCAGCGGAATAAACGTCCCGACAATCGTATGAATAATCGCCGCTTCAATGCCCACCTGCTTGAGAAAAACATCAACACTACCGCCAAACTTGCTCAGGGTATCCTCAAAAGCTGGAACTCCTGCTAAGCCCGCCCGAATCCCAATGACAATCGGTGTCCCCACAGCCCCAAAGGTGGAGGGTGTACTTTGAATAATCAGAGCCAACATCACCGCCGCCAAAGCCGGAAAGCCAATCGCCACCAACAACGGGACACAAATCACCGCTGGCGTGCCAAATCCAGAAGCCCCCTCAATAAAACTGCCAAACAGCCAAGCAATCATCATCCCTTGCAGCCGCCGATCCCCTGTGATGGAGGTTAAACTCTGCCGAATTGCGGGAATGGCCCCCGAGGCCTGGAGTGTGTTTAAGAGCAAAATCGCCCCAAAGACGATATATAAAATTTCCAGGGCAATCACACCACCCTGCACCGTTGCCCCCGCCACCCAGTTGATCGGAACTTGCCAAACCAGCAGAGCGATCACCACCGTTACCCCATAGGCCACAGGCATGGCTCGATTTGCTGGCCAACGGGCCCCAATTAACAGTAGGAACACCGTCAGAATCGGCACCAGCGCAATTAGGGGATAGAGCATTCAGAGCAACGGGAATTCTTCCTTTGGCATCCTACAGGATCGATCCAAGTTGATGTGGCCAGCGTCCAAAATGACGATGAACGATGACTACTGAGCCAGCAGAAAACCTAGCCCCAACAGCTCAATCAAACTCTCCAGGTTCATTAAACGAAAGTCTTAACCCTTAGATTCCTCAATCGGTACCCATTCGGTGTGGAAATGGCCGGGTTTGTCTGTCCGTTCGTAGGTGTGGGCGCCAAAGAAGTCCCGCTGGGCCTGGGTCAAGTTCTGGGGTAAACGGGCCCGCCGATAGCTATCAAAGTATTCCAAGGATGCGCCAAAGGCTGGGACAGAAATTCCTAGGCGGGTTGCTTCAATTAAGACTTCTCGCCAGGCCCCCTGCTTATCTAAAATAGTCTGTTTAAACTCAGGAGCTAGCAGGAGATTCGCCAAATTCGGGTTTTGATCGTAGGCCTGTTTGATTTTGTTCAAAAAGCCCGCACGAATAATGCAGCCCCCTTTCCAAATTCGCGCCGTTTCCCCCAAATCCAGAGCATTGTCAAACAGGTCTTTGGACGCTCGGCCAATGAGGGCCATCCCCTGAGCGTAGGAGCAGATTTTGGAGCAGTACAGGGCATCCCGAATTTTGTTGATGAAGGTTTGGGTATCACCCTCATATTTACCCGTTGGCCCAGTGATTTCTTGACTCGCTGCCACCCGTTCCCCCTTAATTGAGGACATGATCCGGGCATTCACCGCCGCCACAATCGTGGGAATGGCTACCCCTAAATCTAGAGAGGCTTCAACTGTCCACTTACCAGTGCCTTTTTGAGCTGCTGCATCCAAGACCACATCCACCAAGGGCAGTCCCGTCTCCGGATCAATGTACTTAAAAATGTCGCGGGTGATTTCAATCAAAAAGGAGTTGAGTTCTGGGGTTTCGTTCCATTCCGCAAACACCTCGTACAACTGCTCATGGTTCAGCCCCAAGGTATTTTTCAGCAGATCATAGGCTTCTGCGATCAGTTGCATATCGCCGTATTCGATGCCGTTGTGCACCATTTTGACGAAATGCCCCGCCCCACCCGGCCCGATATAGGTCACACAGGGGCCATCATCCACTTGGGCTGCAATTTTAGTCAGGATTGGTTCGAGGGCCTTGTATGCATCCGTACTTCCCCCTGGCATTAAACTGGGGCCATTCAACGCCCCCTCTTCCCCGCCACTGACCCCCATGCCAAAAAAGCACAGGCCCGCCGCTTCCATTTCCTTGACCCGTCGCTCGGTATCGGTATAAAGAGAGTTACCACCATCAATGAGAATATCGCCGGGTTCTAGTAGGGGTTTGAGTTGTTGCATCAGATCATCGACAGGTTGCCCAGCCTTAACCATTGCTAAAATCCTGCGTGGCCGTTCCAGGGAACCCACCAGTTCTTCCAGGGAGTAAGTTGCTTTGAAATTCCGTCCCCCGGCCCGGTTGGTCATAAATTCATCGGTTTTGGTTGGGGTGCGATTGAAGACGGCCACGGAAAAGCCATTGCGTTCGACATTGAGGGCCAGGTTTTCCCCCATCACGGCTAAACCAATTAGACCAAAATGTTGCTGGGACATACGCTTTTAGTAGGGTCGTGGACAAGTTAACCTCAGCCTAGCTTGATCCCCTTGGAAAGGTTTGGAAGATTAGCTTAAGATATCGCTCTTCTCGCACCGGGCCTGGAGCCGTTGTAGTTGGGGATACCAAAATTCGGTTGTCGTCTGGGGGAGTTGCCATCTCAAGCCAATTCAGCCAAACCCCTTAACCAGGCCCGAACGGAACAAATGGCCGTAAAATTTAAATCATTGTTATCTTTTTTCATCAATAGTTAAACCCACCCCCTTAAAGACCTATGACTGCACTGACTTCTTTAATGCTCCAATCTGTACCTCTGATGACGGTGACTCCTTCCCTGAAAGGATTCTTTATTGGTTTAGTTGCTGGGGCAGTCGTTCTCGGGGCTGTTGCAGTTGGCTTATTTGCCTTTAGCCAGATTGATAAAATTCAACGGCAACCTTAGTCCTGAGTGCCATTGTCTGCGGGGCCTGGTTAAAACCTAACTACCTCGGTTTTCCCAGCAGCTTTGGCACAACCCATAGATATCAATCCTTACCAGTCCGTAAATTCGAGTCCAAATAGGCCTGGCCCCACTGGTGCATGCTAGCTAAAACTGGATAAAGGGTTTCCCCCAAGCTGGTCAGGGAATATTCAACCCGCGGCGGCACCTGTTGATAGACTTGACGGTGGACAATTCCATCCTGCTCTAGCTCCCGCAGTTGTTGGGTTAGCATCTTCTGAGTAATTCCGGGTAAAGCTCGATTTAAGGCACTAAACCGCTGTACCCCGATAAACAATTCGCGCAAAATTAAAACTTTCCAGCGTCCGCCAATGACCTTTAAGGTTGCTTCGACCGCGCAACTGGCGGAATGGGCCCCTCGGTCTAAGCTTTGATGTGAGGCAGCCTGCTGACTCGAGTTTTCTGGGGTGAGAGCTGTGGATAAGTTCATAGTATCGTTTTGGTAAGTACCTTACTTTTATGTATGTACTTTACATTTTATCTGTTCAGTCGCTAGAGTGTAGTCATTAGGTCACGAAGTGTCATTGTTTGAGGATTTCCAGTCATGGAAAAGTTGGCCCCGACTCAGTATCCCGTTCATGAATTAATTCAAAAACGCTGGAGTCCTGTGGCTTTTAGCAGTCAACCCGTCGCCCCAGAGGTTGTGGCTAGTCTGTTAGAGGCCGCCCGCTGGACCTCCTCCTGCTACAACGAACAGCCCTGGTTTTTCTTGGTTGCAACCCAGGCCATGGCTGAGGACTATCAACGGCTCTTGAGTTGCTTGATGGAAGGGAATCAGATCTGGGCCAAAAATGCACCGGTTCTCATGATCGGGGTAGCGAAACTGTACTTTGACCACAATGGCAAGCCCAATGCCCACGCCTATTACGATTTGGGGGGCGCTGTTTCCCAACTGACCGTTGAGGCGACGGCTCGAGGACTATTTGTCCATCAAATGGCTGGTTTTGAGGTGGAAAAAGCCCGACAACTGTGCCAAGTTCCTGAGGAATACGATCCGGTGGTTGCCATTGCCCTTGGTTATTATGGTGATACCACAACTCTCGCTGAAGCCCAACAAAAACGGGAATTGGCCCCCCGCAGTCGCAAACCTCTCAGTAGCTGTGTTTATACCAGCCAATGGCAGCAAGCATTTCCTCTGCCGTAATCGCGCCATTGCCGAAACACCATTCACAAATTTTCTCAGAACTCATTCAGATTGATCGGGAGGGACGTTTTATGACGACCACAACTGCCTTAAATGCTCAGCTTTACCCGGCATCGGGCCGCGGCCATGTCCAAATGGGTTGGCTTGAAAGTTTTCACACCTTTTCCTTCTCCAGTTTTTATGATCCGCAGCGGATGGGGTTTAGCCAACTGCGGGTGATTAACCATGACTACATTGCCCCCAAGGGTGGGTTTCCCAATCACCCCCATCGGGATATGGAGATTCTCACCTATGTGATGAACGGTGCGTTGGAACATCGGGATAGTTTAGGGAATGGGGCAGTGATTCGACCCGGAGACATTCAGATCATGAGTGCTGGAACGGGCATTGTTCATAGTGAATTTAACCCCTCGGCCACAGAGGCTGTGGAACTGCTGCAGATCTGGGTTTTACCCAACGAAAATGGCCTCTCGCCTCGCTACGAGCAGGAATCTTTACCCTTAGCCGCAAAACTGAACCAATTTCATTTAATCGCTGCGCCCCCAGGCCAAGGAGGTACTGTAACCATTTACCAAGACACCCGGATTTATGCCGCTGTGATTGAACCCGGCCATGATCTGAAAACCCTATTAGGCAGTGACCGACGGGGCTGGTTGGAAGTGGCTCAAGGGAATCTCTCGGTCAATGGGCAGCCCTTAGTGGCCGGGGATGGTTTGGCGGTCACGGGGCCTGGGGAATTAACCTTATCCACAAATACCACTGCCGAAGTCCTCTGGTTTGATCTGCCTTAGGAACTGGCCTGGGTTGCCGGGTGCTCCTTTCCTTGGGAAAATTGAGGCGTGAGCGCTCGGCTTGCCAGACCTAACTTGATTTAACGAAGGAGTTACCGCACTTGAGTACATCAGTCGCCATTGTCACCGGAGCCTCACGGGGAATTGGTAAAGAAATTGCGTTGGCTTTGGCCGGGGCGGGGATTCAGGTGGTGGTTAACTACGCCCGGTCTGCGGATGCTGCTAATGCCGTTGTCGCTCAAATCCAGGCCGCAGGTGGGGTGGCCATGGCTGTCAAAGCGGATGTTGCCCAAGGGGAGCAAGTCGAGGAGTTGGTCAAAACCGTGATCGAGGCCTGGGGGCGGGTGGATATTCTCGTCAACAATGCCGGAATTACTCGGGATACCTTACTACTGCGGATGACCCTGGAGGATTGGCAGGCGGTGATCGATCTGAACTTAACGGGGGTATTTCTCTGTACTAAGGCCGTGAGTCGGCTGATGTTGAAGCAACGCTCTGGGCGAATCATCAATATTGCTTCGGTGGCAGGACAAATGGGCAATCCAGGCCAGGCCAACTACAGCGCTGCCAAAGCTGGGGTAATTGGGTTTACGAAAACCGTTGCGAAGGAGTTGGCCAGTCGGGGGGTAACTGTGAATGCCGTGGCCCCGGGGTTTATTGCGACGGAAATGACCCAAGACCTTAAGGCCGAAGAGATTCTCAAATTTATTCCCTTAGCTCGGTTTGGGCAGCCGGAAGAAGTGGCCGGCCTGGTGAAGTTTTTAGCCACAGATCCTGCCGCCAGTTACATTACCGGCCAAGTCTTTAATGTGGATGGTGGTATGGTGATGGCCTAAGGTGCCCCACTGACCTTGGATCAACTCCTCAATATGGCTGAGGCAACTCCCCATTGGTCAAACTTAACCCAGGCCTATTTTCCTCAGGTTGAGCGAGGGGCTTGGTATAGTTCTGTTGCTGAAACCTATGCCCGCGTCCGGCCCCGCTATCCCAGTGCAGCTATTGATATTGCCTTGGCCTGGGCCAATCTCCCACCTAGAGCTCATATTTTAGAAATTGGAGCGGGGCCTGGCCTGGCAACCTTGGACTTTGCTCAGCGGGGTTTTTCCCTAACCAGCATTGAACCCAGCCTAGCTGCCTGTGAACTAGCTCGACAAGCCTGTATCGCTTATGCCTCCGTTTCTGTGATCCATTCCACCTTCGAGGCCTGGCCGGGGGGCGCAAAAAAATTCGATGGGGTTTTAGCGGCAACGTCCTTTCATTGGCTCAATCCAGAAACCCGCTGTCAAAAAATTGCTGCATTGCTCCGGCCTGGGGCCCCTCTGATTTTGCTGTGGAACGTCCCACCTCAACCCGATCCAGAGATTCTCCAGGCCACGGCCGCCACTTACCAACGCTTTGCCCCGCACCTTGGCCACTATGAACCCCCTGATCAACATCTGGCGGCTTTACAGATTTTAGAAAAGCATATTTTAGAGTCCGGCTATTTTGAGACTTTTCGCTCCACCCACCAGGCCTGGGCATTGACCTACTCTGTGGCCGACTATTTGGCCCTCTTGAGTACCCTGTCACCCTACATGGCTCTGGAGCAAACCCATCAACAAGCACTTTTTTGCGAACTGGAACTAGTCCTAACCCAGGCCTGGGGAGATGTCTTAACGTTAAACTGCTTTACGGGTATTCAAGTGGCTTGTGCACATCAATGAAAGAACTTGGCTGAATCAATTTGTTGAGGGAACAACCCTGTGCCATCTCAAATACAACAACAAAACTGAGATTAAAACATGAAAAAAATCCTAGTCACAGGTGGGGGTGGCTTTATCGGCAGTAACTTCATCTGTTCTGCCCCCGTAATGAATACTCATGAAATTATTAATCTTGACAAACTCACCTATGCCAGCCATCCCCACACCCTCCAGGCCCTGAGTCAAGTCCCCAACTATCAATTTGTGCGCGGCGACATTGGTGATCGAAAACTTGTTGAGCAGCTATTAACTAACTATCAGCCGGATGGAATCATTAATTTTGCCGCTGAAAGTCATGTGGATCGCTCGATTACAAATCCCAATGATTTTATTCAAACCAATGTTGTGGGAACGGCCAACCTTTTAGAAGTAGTGGGAGCCTATTGGCAGGGATTACCGTCGCAGCAGCAGGATCAATTTCGCTTTATCCATATTTCCACCGATGAAGTCTATGGAAGTCTTGACCCCGATGATCCTGCCTTTACTGAAACCACTGCCTATGCCCCCAATAGCCCCTATGCGGCCTCTAAGGCAAGTTCTGATCATCTGGTGCGGGCCTATTTTCACACTTATGGTTTACCGACAATTACAACCAATTGCTCCAATAATTATGGCCCGCGTCAGTTTCCGGAAAAATTGATCCCCCTGATGATTTCCCAGGCCCTGAACCGGCAACCCTTACCGATCTATGGGGACGGCAAAAACATTCGTGATTGGTTATATGTAGAAGACCACTGTCAGGCGATTTCCCTGGTTTTGGCAACGGGGCAGGTGGGGGAAACCTATAACATTGGTGGCAATTGTGAGAAAACGAATATCGAGGTTGTCACGGAAATTTGTCAGCTATTGAATGAATTGGTGCCAATTGCTGGATTTGATTACCAGTCGTTAATAACCTTTGTCCGGGATCGTCCAGGCCACGATCGGCGCTATGCCATTAACGGAGACAAGATCAAACGGGAATTGGGCTGGCAACCGGCGGAAACCTTTAGCTCTGGCTTGAGGAAAACAGTGCAGTGGTATCTAGAAAACCAGGCCTGGGTTAATGCCGTTAAAACCCCGGAGTATCAAAGCTGGATTGCAGGCTATTACGGGATGGAGCCATGAAGGGGATTATTCTAGCGGGGGGATCGGGGACGCGCTTGTACCCCTTAACACAAGTCATCAGCAAGCAATTAATGCCGATCTATGACAAACCCATGATTTACTACCCCCTTTCAGTCTTGATGCTGGCAGGGATTCGCGAAATTTTGATTATTTCCACCCCCGATCATCTAAAGCTATTTCAAGCCCTGCTAGGAACAGGGGAACAGTGGGGACTACAGTTTGATTACGCCCTGCAACCGGAGCCCAAGGGGTTAGCCCAGGCCTTCTTAATTGGTGAAGCCTTTATTGCTCAGGAACCCGTTTGCTTAATCTTGGGGGATAACCTGTTTTATGGGCAGGGTTTACCGGACGTTCTCCAGCGCGCCACCCAGTTAGAGTCGGGAGCTTTAATTTTTGGTTATAAAGTCGCCCAACCGCAACAGTATGGGGTGATTGAGTTTGATCTGCAGGGAATTGTTGTCGGTATTGAAGAGAAGCCCAGCCAGCCAAAATCAGCCTATGCTGTTCCCGGAATCTACTTCTACGATGCCCAAGTCTCACAACTGGCGGCCCAACTTCGACCCTCTCAGCGGAATGAGTTGGAAATTTCGGAATTAAATCAACTGTATCTAGCTCAAAAGCAACTCAAGGTTGAATTACTGGGGCGCGGTTTTGCCTGGTTGGATACCGGAACCCATGAATCATTGCAGCAGGCCAGCAGCTTTATTCGTACCCTGGAAACTCGACAGGGGGTAAAAATTGCCTGTCCAGAAGAAATTGCCTTTGCCCAGGGATACATTACCGCGGATCAACTCCATGGCCTGGCAAAAAAATTACTTAAAAGTTCCTATGGAGCCTATCTGATGCAGGTTTGGGAAGAATCACAGAACGTACCCTGGGGAGCTACAAGATCATGAAGGTGACTACAACCTCAATGGCGGATGTCTTGGTGATTGAACCACGGGTCTTTGGGGATCAACGGGGTTTTTTTCTGGAAAGCTTTAATCAACGTCAGTTCGCTCAGCTGACCCAATTTAATCCCAACTTTGTCCAAGACAACCATTCTCGATCCCAACAATGGGTGCTGCGGGGATTACATTATCAACTCAAGTACCCCCAAGGCAAACTGGTGCGGGTCGTTGTCGGCGAAGTCTTTGATGTGGTGGTGGATCTGCGGCAATCCTCCGAGACCTTTGGGCAGTGGCTGGGAGTTCACTTAAGTGCGGTCAATTTTCAACAACTTTGGGTTCCGCCGGGATGTGCCCACGGATTTTTGGTACTTTCGGAAGTGGCGGAAGTGCTCTATAAAACCACAGACTTTTATCACAAAGAAGATGAATACTGTTTGGCCTGGTCTGATCCAACAGTCAATATTCGCTGGCCGATTGCGGATCAAAGCCAATTTCTGCTCTCAGCGAAGGACCAGGCCGGACAACCCTTTCCTAAAATCCCCTATTTTCCCTAATGTTGAACCCCAACTCCCCCTTGAAGCTAATGATTATTGGTGTGCATGGGCAAGTAGGCTGGCAACTCCATCAACAGGCCTTAAAACTTAAGCACTTAGGAACAGTTCCCATCGAATTAATCCCCGTTGCTCGCCATGGCACCCCAATCACCGTAGATTTAATCAATACTGAGGAGATTCGCCAGGTTCTCAGACATTGCAAACCCGATATTGTGATCAATGCCGCCGCCTATACCGCTGTGGATCGGGCTGAAGCGGAACCAGAATTGGCACTACATATTAATGCCACCGGGCCTGAAATCTTAGCGGAAGAGTTGGCTAAACTCGGCGGACTTCTGGTTCATTACTCCACTGATTATGTTTTTTCTGGGCAGCAAACCACACCCTACCTGGAAACTGACCCACCGCAGCCAATCAACGTCTATGGCCAGTCAAAATTTGCGGGTGAACAGGCCATCCAAGCCATAGCCCCCAAACACCTGATTTTCCGCACCAGTTGGGTGTATGACGGTCGCGGCAAAAACTTTCTGTTGACGATGGTGAAGTTAGCTCAATCCCGTTCCCAGGTCCAGGTCGTCTCCGATCAACAGGGTTCACCCACCTCTGCCCGTTTAATTGCGGAAATCACCTATCGCGCCTTAAATCACTTGTGCCTAACCAATGATAGTGATCCCGGCCTGGGGCTTTACCACCTAACCTCTCTAGGCTTAACCAGTTGGTATGGGTTTGCAGAAAAAATCTTTGCCCAGCTAGCCCAGTCCACCCCAGTCCCTATGGCAGAACTGATCCCAATCCCCACCACCAACTACCCCACGCCCGCCCACCGCCCCCCCTTTTCCGGGTTAAATTGTCAGAAATTGATGCAAACCTTTGGGTTAACCTTACCGGCCTGGGACGAGGAATTCTTAAAAATTTTCCCGAGCCTGGGATTGGTCAAATATTAAACTTCTGGCCTGGATCAATCCCCCGGCTGCAAATGAAGTAGATAATAAATCTTAATCCTGTTCATTAGTCCCACTAATTTGTCGTGGACTAACTGCGCCGAAGTTCTATTACTGTTATGAGCCGATTCATTAAATTATTATTAAACGGATTTAAATCTTGCTCCCAGGCCCTTGCCTTGGTGATCATGCTGCTGTTACTCCTGACGCCATCAGTGTTGGCCACGGGTGCCTATGCGATTCCCTTGCCTGATGCCAAGAATCCCCTCTGGGTTGTGGATCAGGGAGATGTGATTAGCCCAATTACCGAAGGGCGTTTAGGCAAACTAGCGGAAAAACTAGCCGAGGACACTGGAACAAATCTCCACTTTGTGACCATTCATCGCTTGGATTACGAAGAAACTCCGGAAACCTTTGCCACTAAACTCCTAAACCGCTGGTATCCCGAACCCGACGCCCAGGCCCATCAAGCCATTCTTGCCCTGGATACCGTGACCAATGGCACATATTTGATTACAGGGGCTGGTGTAAAACCTAAACTTCCCGATGACATTGCTGAAAGTATTGCCCAGGCCACGATGCGGGTACCGATTAAAGAGGGTAACTACAATCAAGCCTTTCTGGATGCTAGCACACGGCTCGAAGCTGTTTTAACCGGCCAACCGGATCCAGGGCCGCCCAGCGAAAAAGAGGTTGTTGCGGAAAAAACCTATAAAAGCCTAGAGGAAACCGATGACCGCTCCGCCACGATTATTGTTATTGTCCTCTTGGTCGCCGCAACGGTAATTCCGATGGTGACCTATTACTGGTACCAGGGTTCGTCATAGAATCTAGGGGCGCTGGCAATGAACACTTGGGAATTCGTCGGAGGGCAAGCCAACACTTATGCAGGTCTACATTTATCACACTCCAGAACGTGTTCCCCCTGATTGGGTTCCCGACTGTGCCATTGCCGTTGATGTCTTACGAGCGACGACCACCATTGCCACAGCCCTTGCCGCCGGTGCTGAAGCTGTCCAAGTCTTTAGCGATCTTGAGGATTTAGAACAGGTTAGCCAGGCCTGGCCCATGAGTAAGCGGATTCGTGTGGGTGAACGGGGCGGTAAAACCGTAGCAGGCTTTGATCTCGGCAACTCACCCTTTGACTGCACGCCAGAGCGGGTTAAAGACTGTCGTCTGTTCATGAGCACCACCAATGGCACCCGTTCCCTGGCCCGAATTCAATCCGCCAAAATTGTCCTGGCCGCAGCTCTGGTCAATCGCGCCGCCGTCGTGAACTATGTCCATCAGCTCTATCCGCCGACAGTCTGGATTGTTGGCTCAGGTTGGGAGGGGGCCTATTCCTTGGAGGATACGGTTTGTGCTGGGGCCATTGCCCATAGTTTGCGGATGTTGACGGGACAACCAGTGGCAGAATTTGCTGGCAATGACGAAACCGTAGCGGCCCTGGCTCTCTATCGTCACTATGAGCATGATTTACTATCCCTCTTCCACCAGGCCAGCCATGGACAACGGCTCCTTAAGCTTGGCTCAGAAGCAGATTTAGTTTACTGTGCCCAGACCGATATTTTGGACGTTTTGCCGATCCAGAAAGAACCCAAGGTCTTGGTTGCCGGATAGAGATAAGATTAATTCTGGTTGGTTTTGGATGGGGCTGCCCGTCGCTATTTTGTTAATGAGGTTAGAGCACCATGGCTGGAGAAATTTTTAATACTGCTGTTATTTCCTTTACCTTGGTTCTGGTGGGCCTGGGCCTGGGATACTTTCTGCTGCGGGTCACTCCAGACGAATAAGTTTGCTGGCAAGCTTGAATCATTCCGGGGCTAGATAGTCTTAACCCAGATCAGGGAGCGGCCTATCTATCCCGATGGCAGAACCAAGACCTAGATTCTGCTTAAGACGATGCTAATTTAGTCTCATCAACGGGCGACTGAAAGCAAAACGGTGAGATGAAATTGCTCAAAATATTGCCCAGGCCAAGGAAGACAATACGATTGCCATGTGTACAGAGACTTAAGTTGAATAATTTACGAGAAGGATTAATCAAAAAATTTGGATAGGACTTAGCTTGACTGAAGTTGAATCAGTTTCTGCTTAATTAAGCGATCGACTTCTACTAGCTCGCTGATTGAATCAGGTATGTCAAAGGTCTCTGAAGATGCTTCTTTAGTCGAATAGTTAACCAAGGCATGAAAAGCCGCTTCTTCATCTGGATGTGAAATAACATAAGTCCTTAGCTGACTTTTCGTCATGCCACTGAAGTCGTTTGTTGTCATAGGAATCTCCAAAGACCATTGCGATAAATTTCTATTTCTATGTTGTCCCCAGCCAGAATAAATAGATTACCAGTCCGGCTATCAAGGCGAATAACAAAAATTGGGGTATGGGTGTTTGTTAAGGACTGACAGAGGATTACACATCAAATTGCTTGGTCTGCTTTGGGCAAAGTATCGTTGATCTCCAGGCCATGTCTAATGAATAAATAATATCAAATCTCATAAATAAGCAATTCTTGATGCAATAGAGTAAGGGTGATAACTTGATCTTCTGTATCGGGAACAAAAGATTCGGTCACTTTCACGATTGGACTTTAGGATGCGAAATTTCCTTGCAGCTCATCCAACCGGGCTAAAACTTCACGACTGTGGGTAGCTGGACGGACATCAACAAAGCGTTCTCGTAAAGTCCCGTCCGGATCGATTAAAAAGCTATGACGCAACGAAATAAATCCCAACCAAGACCCATAGGCTTTACTCACCAGGCCATCAGCATCGGAAAGTAGGGGAAACTGTAATCCCTCAGAATCACAAAATTCGGCGTGGGAGTCCACTGAATCGGCACTAATCCCAACAATGGCCGTATTCCGGGCCTGGTATTCGCTGATGTCCTTTTGAAAGCGTTGGGCCTCCAGGGTACAGCCGGATGTAAAATCCTTGGGATAGAAATACAAGAGTAACCATTGTCCACGGTAGTCCTGTAAGGAAATTTCACCATCCCCTTGGTTTGTGGGTAGGGTAAAACTGGGTGCAGGTTGATCTAACTCCGGGAGCTTACCCCCCAAGGCCTGCGCCGGTAAACTCCAGGCCCAAAGCCCAATGATCAGAACGGATAACAATAATCCAGTTAACCAACGACGACGATTCAACATAGGGATCCTGTGAGTTGTTAGAAAAGTTGAGACTCAGCATGAGTGGGATAGGTGGAGGGGAGTTGAATGGATAGTTTCGGGTAAAGGGATGGGTTCACGGGCCCGCAAAGACCGCCGCTTCGATATCTTCCCGGCTTAAGGAATACTTAAATGCGCGTCTGACTTGGCGTTCTGGGCTTTCATAGATGACTGTGAGTTCTTCAATATCTAAACTAATCCAAGCCTGCCAGTCGGGAGTTTTGAGTTGCCAACAGTGTAGTTCATCCCGATGTTGAACACAGCCGTGATCCCGAAGCCAGGCCTCGATGTCCGGTAGAGGATGATTATAGAGGGGAGTGTCAGGGGCCGGCAGCGTCATCAGGTCATTTACCCGGGGGGAGCATCTTCCGTAAGCTAACAAGATTTCCAGAAAATGAGCAACTTGGGTCACCGCGCTGAGCAACCACAGAGAAAAAGTCTGGAAACCATTAAAGGCACGAGTCTGGAGCATCTCAACTTTGGCGGAAATGGCCATACATCCAGAATCCTGTCCTTTTGGTTAATTTTGTTCCAGGCCAACTGTGAATGAGTTCCAGCGCGCCGCCTAAACTAAGAACAATGCCATTGACGACCCACTGACTAGACCCGGAGATTGACGGTTTGCCAAGCGTTCACCCCTATCGACAGCCAAAATCTCGGGCCTGGATCTTGGGCGGAGTTTTTCTGGGCCTGCTTTTGGTACTGGGCTGGGGCCTGGTGGGGCCTGGGTGGGCGAATCAGCCCCAATCACCGCCTTCGACCCAACAATTACAGGAATGGCAACAGACGATTCAAGACTACCAGACGGATTTGACCCAAAAAAAAGACGAAATAACCCAGCTAGAATTGGGAGCCCGTCAACGGTTACTTGCACTCCAGGCCAGTATTCGCCTCACTGATGAACAATTACTCGAAGCTGAAGAGAATATTGCCAGCGCCGAAACTCAACTTGCAGATCTAGAAGCGGCACAAACCCAGGCCCAGGCCAACTATCAAGCCCAATTTGACACCACCGCCAGCCGTTTAAGATTTCTGCAGCAACAGCGCAACCAAAATATCTGGGCCTTCTTGCTCGATAGTGATAGCCTGAATCAGTTTTTAACCCGTCGCCAACGCTTAAGCCAAGTTTATGCTGCCGACCAAAAACAACTCATTGCTCTGAAAGCTGAGACGGATCGGATTAATCGCCAACAGCAACAAATTTCGGTGCAAAAGCAACAAATTGCCTACCTCAAGCAACAATTGGAGGCTCAAAAGACAGAACTCAGCGGCCAGGCCAAGGTGCAGGATAGTCTTGTCAATAAGCTCAGTAAAGACCGCCAAGTCCTAGAAAATGCTGAAGCCCAACTGGAGCAGGATGCCCAAACCCTCACCCTGCTGATCCAACAACGACTGGGCTATGTGATTCCCCAACCCGGCCCAATCATGGGAACTGGACGTTTAGCCTATCCAATCCGAGCCCCGATTACGAGTACCTTTGGTTGGCGACTGCACCCCATTTTAGGCACCCAACGCTTTCACAATGGCCTGGACTTTGGCGCACCGGAAGGAACTCCGATCCAAGCTTCGGAACGGGGCCAGGTGATTTTTGCTGGCTGGTACGGCGGTTATGGCAATGCGGTGATTATCGATCACGGAAACGGGGCGACCACGCTTTATGCCCATGCCAGTCGGTTAGTGGTGCAAGAGGGTCAGGCTGTCCAGCAGGGTCAGGTCATTGCTTTAGTCGGCTCAACGGGATTATCCACGGGGCCCCATTTACACTTTGAAGTGCGGATTAATGGTGAACCTCAAGACCCCAGTTACTATCTCTAAGCTATTGGGGCTGCCTTGAACTTGCATTTCTTAAAAACCTTGACCTACTATCAGTAACCAGGCCTGGGTGTAGGTTTTAAGAATGTGTGACTTTTAGTTTAAGGTTGCTGACCTGATCAAAGAAACCTTGGCCTTGAGGTGGCTAATTCAGGTGTGTGAGGAGCAGCAAATGAATATTCAACGTAATCTGGCCGGAATTGCGGTCTCGGTAGTAGTCGCCTGCGTGGGATTGAGCCCCCAGGCCAGGGCTGAGTCATTATTCCTGGAAACCCCTGATACAAATTCTCCCCTGATTTCCCCGACTCCAAACCCGGCCAACCAATCTGTCCTCAATACTCGCCGCACCTCCCAGGCCCAGGTTACCTCTGTCTCGCAATTGTCAGATGTTCGTCCCACGGATTGGGCCTATCAAGCCCTGGCTTCCCTGGTGGAAAAGTATGGCTGTATTGCCGGGTATCCAGATGGGACGTTTCGGGGCAATCGGGCTGCCACACGGTTTGAATTAGCCGCAGCCTTAAATGCCTGTTTGGATGTGGTCAGTGATCGGTATGCAACCAAGGAAGATTTAGCCACGGTGCAACGGTTAGCCCAAGAGTTTGCGGAGGAGTTGGCAATTGTTAAGGGACAGGTTAGTAATTTAGAAGCGCGGGTGAGCAATTTAGAAGCTGTGCAGTTCTCTACCACTACCCAACTCTACGTCAATGCCTTGATGGCTGGACAAGTGGGGGGGGCGACCGGGCCGATTTTCGATCCCAATACCGGGGCTACCCTAGGTGCCAATCAGTACAATCCCACGGTGATCAGTCGGGTGGATATTGGCCTAGCCACCAGCTTTACCGGCAAAGATATGCTTGACATTATTATTCAAACCGGAAATGGGGGCCTGGACAGTTTTTCAGCGGCGGGAATTGGTGTGGCCGGCTGGATTAACTCCGGGGCTGTGGACTATGCCGGGATTGGTGCGCCCTTTCTCTATCGCTTAGCTTACACTTCTCAACCCTTACCGGAGCTTTTTCCCGATGTGACTGTGACTGCAGGGCCCTTGATTTTTCCCAGTGACTTTATTGATGGTAATAGTTACGCCAACGACTCCTTCCAAGACTTTAGCTCTGGGTTTTTCATCAATAACCGCTTAATTGTCACATTCCCAGTGGATGGGCCGGGAGGAGAAGGCGTCGCGGTGGAATGGACACCGGAACAGTTACCAATTGCCCTACGTGGTTTGTTAATCTCCGGCAGTCCGACTAATGCCAACCCCAACTTGGGCCCCTTTCCAGGCATTACCGGCGGTATCGGCAAAGACCCCTACCAAGGCTCAGTCGAGTTTGAGTATGCGGATACCTTTGGCAGTGAAGGACAAAATAGCTTTGCGGTCCGCTTGCAATACACCAACTCCAGTACGATTGACATTGCCCAAAATGCCGGGGGCCTGAACGTTGAACTCAGTTTGGGACAGTTTGGCCTGTTTGGTCGCTATGGTTATTCCGGGGCCCAGGTCTATGGCATTGGCAGCACCACCAGTGGCTTGGGTGGCTTTGACTTGTCTGCGATTGTGCCAGCGGGATTTGCTAGTAACTTCACGGCCCAGACTTGGATGTTTGGCCTGGGGTATCGGGATCTGTGGATGCCAGGCTCTCTCTTAGCGGGGGCCGTGGGTCAGCCCTTTATTAACAACCTACCCAGTGCGCCAGGGGTGAATGATAGTACTCAAATGAACTATGAACTGTTTTATCGCATCCCGATCAGTGACAATATCAGCCTCACCCCGGTCTTTATGGCGGTTACCAATGCAAACAACATCGCTGGCAATGCCCCGATTTTTCAAGGATTGCTCCGGAGTAGCTTTTCCTTTTAGGAGTTGCTAGTTTTTAGTGCCAAGATTCGGGAGGCGGACTTAACTCGGACATTAAAACAAGGGTGGTGCTGCCATAGACCTTTTTCCGGCTGATTGAGATATTGCCGACATCTGGTAGTTGATGGGTGCGGCATTCGAAAGCCAGTTCTCCACTGGGGGCTAACAAACCCAGGCCCGTCAGCATGTGCAGCACGGGTTCATAGAGTTGGCTGTCGTAGGGCGGATCAAAATAGATATGGTCAAATTGCTGGGGGGCCAGGCCGGGTAAAACTTTCAAAACATCTCCCCGGATCACCTGAAACTGTTGGTTGGCCTGGGCGATAGGTTGCCAATTCTGCTGAATGAGTTTACAGGCCTGGGGATCTTTTTCAATCCCAACGACATACCTCGCTCCCCGCAGTAAGGCCTCGGCCCCGATTGCGCCACTGCCACTACAGAGATCTAAAAATCGAGAGCCACTCACCGTCCTTTGCCAAATATTAAAAATGGCTGCTCGAACCTTAGCGGTGGTCGGTCGTGTATTTTGGCCTGGGGGTGTTGCAAGTTTCCGTTGGCCGCGAATCCGAATTGCCATTAAGTCCGGCCAGCCCCTTTAAGGCTAACTATTCAACTTATTGCGTAAGGCTTCCAACTCTGGATCGACAATCTGGGCCGGAATCGCTGAATCAACCGGAGCCGATTCGCCAGCGGGTAATGCTCCAGCCGGATTGGATGTCCCCCCCAAAAGCTCTAATTTCATGGCTTCCAACTCTAGGGCCACATCTGAATTGGCTTCCAATTGGGCAAACTGATTTTCCAAGGAATCTCCACTCAACTCGGCCACCGCTTCGGAACGGGCTTCCAGTTGCATGACCTTATCTTCCATCCGATCAAAGGCAGACATGGCATTACTGGTTCCCACCTTCGACATGGCCTGGTGGATTTGTTCACTGGCTTTAGCCGCCCGGGCCCGAGCTGTGAGCATTTCTTTTTTGGTCTTGGCCTCAGCAATCTTGCTTTCCAAGGCAGCCATGTTACTCTTGAGGGCTTTAACCTGGGAGTCAGATTGATCCAGTTGGGTTTTGAGGGCTAGGGCAGCTTCAGCAGCGGTTTTTTTCCGATTTAAGGCTTCGAGGGCAAGGGCTTCATCCCCTTTGGTCAAGGCCAATTTAGCCCGCCGTTCCCATTCGCTGGCCTGTTGTTGATTGACTTTATATTGCTGTTCAAGGCGTTTTTGGGAGGCAATGGCCTGGGCAACTGCTTGGCGCATATTCACCAAGTCTTCTTGCATGTCAATGACGGTTTGCTCCAGGATCTTTTCTGGGTCTTCAGCCGCACTGACCACTGAGTTTAGGTTAGCCCGAACAACCCGACTGACTCGATCAAAAAGTCCCATACTTGACGATTCCTTACCACCAGGAGCATCTCTCTCAGCCTAACGAAAGAATGGTGTTTTGCCTAGAGGGTGGTTTTCGCATCTGTATAGATTAATCGTTTTTGCTTAACCTTGGGCGCCATGGATTGGCCCTGTCATGACCCTCAAAATTTCTTATAGTTAATGCTTAATTCCTCGTCACTACCCCATGGGCAAATTTAGGACACAAGCAACAAATCAAATTGCAAGGGTTCAGGATTAAGTTGATTTAACCAGTAGCAGACGGATGAGAGAGGAGTTTGCGGTTCAGTCGACTCCTCAAATGCCAACAGTCTCTCGCCCAGACCTTTTGAATCAAGAATCGTGAGCTTAGTTGTCCAATGACCGTTTCAATCTGTCGTCTTGTTGCTTGGGTAAGCGGACATACTTGAGGTTGCATGAATCTTTCATATTTCGACGATAGGGTTTTGGTAAGTAAAGTCCCAGGCGCTTCAGATTGGATTGGAGAGAGACCGACAGATAACCGTTGTCGGGGATTAAATCCCAGAGTGCCTCCCGTACATTCCCATCGGCAGGACTTAGAAAAAACCGGGTAATCACCCCTGTACTGGAAATCAGTAAATGTCCCTCAAACCCATAGTATTTCTCGTTTTTTGTCGCACAGTAACCAAACTCAGCCATCCCTGGAAATGAGGAACAGCCCCAGGCACGACCCAAGTCTCATAACGGAATCGGTAAGCCATCCACCAAATGAACCTCACTCGTCAACGCGCCTAACTTTGCCGCTAAGGTTTCTTGGAGAAGTTGCTTATACTGCCAAAGATTTGCGGCTTAACGGACAAAGGTTGATCGACTGCGTAACTGGGGAAACCAGTCGTACTAATGGTGATAGAAATACTGCCAAATTCCTCTATCTGTATCAATGCCTTGACATTCATCGACAATTTCCATCGTTAGGACTTCACTATCACTCAAACTCGGACTTAGACCTCTTGACCGGACTCGACGCGTCTGAGTTATCTCCTACCAAATAACATACATGGCAAAAGACTGAGATGATAAAAACCTTTATAGGAAATATTATGTCTCACATCTGCTAGTTTGGTTATATTTCTAGCCTGACTGTGTGAGACTTTAATTTCCTCTAGCCTTGCTTTTAAATAGATTAATTATGCAGTAATATCATCTTAGGATTGATCCTAGTCGCAATTCCCTGCGCTGTCGATATACTCCTTTCTATCGTTCGTCCCTGTTGTATAAGGACATATTTTCTATGATGACCACCACCCTGGTTGTTGTTGATGGTAAAGTTTCCCACTTAGCTTGGTTTTCCTCAGCGCTTACAGGTGGTACATCAAGGATAGTATTAGATGTCCAGCGAAATGGGGTGATCCAGATCACCGAGGTGTTGTCCCAGCATCCCTCTGTAAACTCTCTCCACATTTTCTCCCACGGGTCTCCAGGCCAGCTTCACTTAGGTAACTCCACTCTCGAATTGGTCAATCTCGGGGCCTGGGCTGCAGCATTATCCACCTGGTTCCAAGGCAAACCTAATCCTCAACTTGTCCTCTATGGCTGCCAAGTCGCCGCTGGAGATGCCGGAGCCGAATTTATCGAAAAATTAGCCGCTCTCACCGGGGCAGCAGTCACTGCGTCCACATCCCTAACTGGCAACCAGGCGCTGGGGGGTAACTGGAATTTAGAAGTCCAAACTGGAGCTACAACACCCGCATCTATTTTTTCTGAATCTGTCTTAGCTGCCTATCCGGGAGTCCTCAATGCCCAGTGGTCCCTATTTAGCTTGGCCGAGTCTGCCAGTCCCTATGCTGAATCCCTACAACCACTTCAGCTAACCCTAAAAGAGCAACTCTCCAGCTTCTTTTCCCAACCCGACTACCTCACCCAGCTAGCTATTCCCTTTAGTGCCACTGCAGACACCCAGGCCTGGATAAACAACGCCGAATTACTACGAGATGGCTTCCTCAATGGCAGTTATTCTGTCCGCTTAGAAGTCCGCTCTAGCTTAGAACTTCAGGGAGCTTTGGGAGCCTACAGTGCCACGGGAACGGCCGGAACCCCCACCATTTATTTGAATGCCGATTGGTTGGTCACAGCCAGCCAGCAACAAGTTTTTTCTGTTTTGTTGGAAGAACTGGGCCACAGCTTCGACCATTATCTCAACGATGGGGTGGATAGCCAAGGTGACGAAGGTGAAATTTTCTCCAACCTAGTCCAGGGTCTTGACTACGATCTGGCTACCTTGCAACAAAACGTTGATCAAGCGCAAATTACGATTGATGGTCAGTCAATTTCCGTAGAACAATCAGCTCCAGTTATTGACGTGGGCGGTGTTTTTCTAAACTTTCAAAATCCCGTTTTGCAAAGTGGCACACCCCTCCAAAATGGTGCAGTTTACAAATACACCAACATTGCCACCGTTAGCGGGATTCAAATCAATGCTCTGATCACAATCACTGGCATTACGAGTGGTACGACTCTAACAAATATTGATAATGCATCAACGAACCCTACCACCTATACGATCAGCTCAACAGTCTATAATGGCTCGCAATTTTGGGCTCCAACAATTTCAACAGGAGCAAGCGGTGGAAGTGTTAGTTTCAGGATTGACTTTCAAAATAATGCTGATAATGCCCCTGTCATCCTAACTAATTTATTTAACAACTCCATCGATATTGATGGCACTGAGTATGTAGAGTATGGAGGATTTGATCAATATCAGCTGTCCAACACTTCACCGGCGACAGATTTGATTGCTAGTGCTGGTATAGGAAGTCAGATTAGATTTTCGCAGGATAGCACTCCAGCTGACTATAACAACCTAATACTTAATGATCAGGGCAGGGTACAGACTCGCTTCAATGGAGTTAGTTCCTTTTCCATAACGATGGGGAATACTGCTGCAGGTACAAACCGCCAATTCGGTTCAATTTTTGCATTTGTCCCCTTTACAAACACCCCCACCACCGTTAGTGCCCCCACCGTTAACCCCCAAATTACCAATGATACAACCCCAACTATTACCGGCACCGTTGGCAACACAACCCTTGGCGCTGCAGAGCCCTTTACTGTAACTGTTAATGGCTTTACCTATATTAGAACCAATCCAAATCTAACGATCACCGGATTGACTTGGAGCTTAACCATTCCCCCTGTCAATATTCTTCCCAGCACTGATACCACCTACAACGTCGTTGTCCTCCGTAACGGAGTTCTCCAAGACCAAACCACTAATGAACTCATAATTGATGTCACTGCCCCTGGTGCCCCCACCGTCACGATTACGGAAGATGCCAATAACGATGGCTTACTGAGCAGTACCGAGCTGGTCGGGAACGTTGATGTCCGTGTAGACCTACCGGGGAATGCGGTTGCGGGTGATACATTGACCATCACGGATGGCACAACCCCACAAACGATTACGCTAACTGCCGCTCAAATTACCGCTGGGTTTGTGACGGTCAACTTTGCGCCCCCAGCCGATGGGAGCACGATTAACATTACGGCGTTTGTCACGGATATTGCGGGCAATCAAGGCGCCAATGGAACCGATAGTGCCACACGGGATACGACTGCCCCTGGTGCGCCCACCGTCACGATTACGGAAGATGCCAATAACGATGGCTTACTGAGCAGTACCG
>CAZZCG010000025.1:56255-56351 GCA_964653145.1 uncultured Synechococcus sp.
ATCAAGGCGCCAATGGAACCGATAGTGCCACACGGGATACGACTGCCCCTGGTGCCCCCACCGTCACGATTACGGAAGATGCCAATAACGATGGCT
>CAZZCG010000026.1:0-49494 GCA_964653145.1 uncultured Synechococcus sp.
CCCCCACCGTCACCCCCGCCCCCGGCCAAATGGGAGAACCATTCAAGGAATCAATGATCGGCAGCTGCTTGAGAATAAACCAACAGACCCCACTGTAGAGAATGGCAATCAAGCCAATATCTAGCCACCAACGGGGAGAATCAAACTCCAGGCCAAACTTTTTTAAATCTGAACGCATAGGGGCAAGTTAAGAACGGGGATTCTAGGGCAATCTTACTGGATTCATTTGTGGCCCATTCCTCGGATTGAACATCGGTTGGACAGGCAGCAGGACATGGCACTAAATCCCCAGGAATCAACACGATGGGTAAGTGGCCCAACCTCAATTGAATCGAGAACTAATCAAGTTTCTATCCTTCCACGGGATAAGAAAGACGCTGTAAGATAGTCAAGCTCAGCAAACGCAAAAACGAGGCCCCTATGGCAGACGTTGCAACCAGTCCTGAAAAACAAAAAGCCCTAAATCTCGTTGTCAACCAAATCGAAAAAAGTTTTGGCAAAGGCAGCATTATGCGTTTGGGCGATGCGACCCGCATGAAAGTCGAAACCACCCCCACTGGAGCCTTAACCTTAGATTTAGCCTTGGGTGGTGGAATTCCCCGCGGTCGGGTCGTGGAAATTTATGGCCCCGAAAGTTCTGGCAAAACTACCCTAGCCCTGCACGTGGTGGCCGAAATTCAAAAAAATGGGGGAGTGGCCGCCTTTGTGGATGCGGAACACGCTCTGGATCCCACCTATGCAGCGGCTTTGGGAGTGGATATTGAAAACCTCCTAGTCGCCCAACCGGATACCGGGGAAGCTGGCCTGGAAATTGTGGATCAGTTGGTGCGTTCAACCGCCGTGGATGTGGTGGTGGTGGATTCGGTGGCGGCCCTTGTCCCGCGGGCTGAGATTGAAGGGGATATGGGGGATACCCACGTTGGTCTCCAAGCTCGACTAATGAGCCAGGCCCTGCGTAAAATTACCGGAAACATTGGCAAAACTGGCTGTACCGTGATCTTCTTAAACCAGCTACGACAAAAGATCGGCGTCAGCTACGGCAATCCAGAAACCACCACCGGCGGCAATGCTCTCAAATTCTATGCCTCAGTCCGCTTAGATATTCGCCGGGTGCAAACCCTGAAAAAAGGCACTGAGGAATTTGGCATCCGCGCTAAGGTCAAAGTCGCGAAAAATAAAGTTGCCCCCCCCTTCCGCGTCGCTGAATTTGATGTGATTTTTGGCAAAGGCATTTCCAGTTTGGGCTGCATTGTCGATATGGCTGAAGAAACCGGGGTGATCAGTCGGCGCGGGGCCTGGTACAGCTATAACGGCGACAACATTGCCCAGGGTCGGGATAACACCATTAAATACCTGGAAGAAAACCCCGAATTTGCCCATACCGTCGAAAATCTGGTGCGGGAAAAACTTGATAAAGGGGCCCAAGTCTCAGCCAATTCCGTGGCCCATCCCCACGATGAGAGTTCTGAGGACGAGGAGGAGTAGGGTCTGCCCAGAAAACACGGCCCCACAGGCGAGACTGCATAGGAGCTAAAGCCGAGAAGGTTTTGCCTCTGACCACAGTTCTTTACAATCAGAAAAGTTAGCCGCCACTCGTTTGGGTTCCACTTTCCAGTTTCGAGGCCATCATGACCGCTACGGTTCGGGTAGAAAACTTAAAAAAAGCCTATGGCGCCGTCCAGGCCTGTCAAGAGGTGACGTTTTCCATAGAACCAGGGGAAATCTTTGGTCTCTTGGGCCCCAATGGTGCAGGCAAAACCACCACCCTACGCTGTTTAGCAACCTTAACCCAGGCCGACAGTGGCGTTTTAGAAGTTTGTGGGATTTCGGTGTCACAATTTCCCAAGCGGGTGCGGCAAAAACTGGGGTATGTGGCCCAAGAAGTGGCCCTCGATAAAGTCCTAACCGGCCGCGAACTCCTCGAACTCCAGGCCGCAATTTATCATTTACCTTCCGGACAAATTTCCAGCCGGATTAACCAAATTGTTGCCGTACTGGGCCTGGAGGAGTGGATTGATCGCAAGTGTGGCACCTACTCCGGGGGAATTCGGAAGCGGTTAGATCTGGCCGCCGGACTCCTGCACCAGCCCAAAGTCTTGATTTTGGATGAGCCCACCGTTGGCCTGGATATTGAAAGCCGGGTTGTGATTTGGGACTTTTTGCGCCAACTACGCCAAGACGGGATCACAGTCCTGTTAACGAGTCATTACCTGGAAGAAGTGGATCTACTGGCGGATCGGGTGGCCATCATTGATCAAGGTCGGGTAATTGCCGCTGATACACCCCAGGCCCTGAAAGCCCAAGTGGGCGGTGAACGAATTACGCTGCGGATTCGGGAATTTACCCCAGACTCCGAAGCCCATCAAGCGAAGGAACTAGTCCAGGCCTTGGAATTTGTCCAAACCGTGATTATCAATGCCGCCCAGGGCAATTCCTTAAATCTGGTGATCCAACCAACCACCAACGCCATCGGCACCATTCAAACCACCCTCACCCAGGCCAACCTCCCGATTTTTGGGATCGCCCAGGCCCAACCTAGCCTTGATGATGTGTACCTTGCAGCAACGGGGAAAACCCTGATGGATGCAGAATTAGCAGCGGCGGGTCAGCGGGATCCGAAAAAAGAACGCAAACAGAATATGCGCTGAAGTCAACTTCCATAGGAGTTTCAGACCATGCGACGATTTCATATAGCCCTAGCCGTCTCAAATTTAGAGGCATCCATTCAAGACTATTCTGCCCGGCTTGGCCTGGCTCCCGATGTGGTCATTCCCAATGAATATGCCCTCTGGCGGACTCCGAGTTTAAATTTTTCGATCCGCCAAACCCAAACCCACTCCGGCACCCTGCGACATCTCGGTTGGGAAGATTCCGAGGCAACGGATTTCTCGCAAACGGTGGACTGCAACGGAATTCCCTGGGAGCTTTTTGGGACTCAGCAGCAGGCCGAGGAAATTCAGCGCATCTGGCCCGAGGCTAATTGTGAGTCCCTGATCACCACGGTCACCACCCACTAAGTGTTAATTTTTATTAAGTTTGTTACGATAGCCTCAATAGGATTCTCTGCCTGCACATTTCAGCTTAATTGAACTCATTCCAGGGCGACTTCAGGAGGTCATTGTGGCGCTATACGCTGAGTTGCATCGTCATTTAGGGGGTGCCGTTGTCCCGCGCATTCTCTGGCGTTATTTTCACCGTAATGATGCCGCATTAGCCGCTCGCTTCCCGGAATATCCAGATTTTGAAGCCTTCTATACCCAACCTCGCAACACCCTGGAAGAATACCTAGAACTGCACTCCCTCGTGGAAAGCGTCCAAACCCCCCAGGCCTTGCCCTACTTTATCTATCGCCTAATTCGGGGAGCCTATGTTTTTGAGAATTTAGCTTACCTGGAATTGCGCTACACCCCCTATCTCCGCACCGATCACAGCCTGAGTCAGTCCCAGCGCATCGAGCAAATGGTGGAAATCGTCAAAACCGTTGGCCTGGCCTGTGAAGTTGCGGAATATCCAATCGTTACCAGTCAAATCCTTTGTATGCACACCCGCCTCCCCACCGAGGTAAACCAGGCCATTCTCGAACTGGCCGCCGCCATGCCCCAATACGTCTGTGGTGTGGACTTAGCGGGTGGGGACACCGCCTACGGGGAACGGATGGATGAATTTGTCTCCCTCTATGCCCAGGCCCGGAACCTAGGTTTAAACACCACCGGACATCTTTATGAAACCCCAGCGGGCTGTTATCCAGAGTTGCTGCCCTACTTGATGCGGATCGGCCATGGAATTCAAATTCCCTTGCGCTATCCAGAGCTATTGCCACAGGTGGCCCAGGCTGGACAATGCCTAGAAGTCTGCCCCACCACCTATCTGCAAACCGGCACCCTAGACACCCTAGAGGAGTTAAAAATCGTCTTTGAGCGCTGTTTTGCGGCGGGGGTGGATATTGCCATTTGCACGGATAATGCCGGATTGCATAACATGCGATTGCCCTTTGAGTACGAAAACCTATTGACCCAAAACCTGATTGACTTCAAGGAACTCCAGGCCTGTCAGGAAGCAGCCTTTCGCCATGCCTTTGCCTGGCCCTACCGCCATCCCCCGGCCTCCTTGCTTTCTCAACTATTAACGGGTGAAGATGCTTTTGAACGGATTCCGGCAGTAGTTTCCTAAACCCGATGGAGGGCAGACCATGGCCAGGCCAAATTTAAATCTAGTGACAGAAGTTGGTACCGCTGCCCCAAACTACGACCTTACCACCGAGGATATTGTCGCTCAACTCCAGGCCTGGGACGACACCTATGGAATTGCGATTGATGATGTGGAAGATGATGCCGTTACCGTCATATTTCAGACCTTACCTGCCGATCCCACGGCCCTAGCGGCGGAAATCTACCAGTTTTGTCCCGATATTATTGATCAGCATTTTGGCTGTTTCGATGATCTCCTGGGGACGACCGATGCCTCAAAATTACCCACCGAAATTCAAGCCTTAATTGCCGATGTGGACTTTGACCATCCCGATTTTGGCCTGCGCTTGCTGGAAAAGTCCCTGACACTAACCCGAACAGTGCCCCTGTGGTGGGATTAGGGTTAACGAGGCCTGGCCTGGGTTAGATAACGAGATAACGCTGCCCATTTCGAAGGTTCACCAGGCCCAAACTTAGAGAATTGCCTTCAACTGCCCAAAAGAAACGCAATCAGGAACAGGCCATAGAGAACACCAACTTTGAGGGCATTGATCGTTTCACCCAAAAGGGTTTTGCGAAGATTCCAACGGTTGCCATAGAACACCGCACTGATCACTTCCGAAGCAATGGCCACCATCGCCGAGGCAACAATATCGATGTACCCCACCTGGCCCGCAGTGGAAGCAAGGGCTGCCCCCAGATAAATCCCAAACAGTAGGGCAATAATCATCACCGCTAACCGTCGCCAGGGATTACGCAACTCCTGTTGAATCGATTTACTGGTGTCCGCAATTAAGGTGGAAAGGCGCGTATTCTGCATTAGTCAAGAACTCTAGGCAGATAAATCCCGAGTTTGGGTTCGCATCCACTCTAAATAGGTTTGGCATCCGGCGGCAATGGGCAGGTAAATGATTTCTGGAGTAGTAAATGAGTGGAGGGCTTTAACCTTAGCTTCAATGGCTGGGTATTGGGTTTCTTGGGTTTTGACCAACAATTGCCATTCTGATTCCCGACAAATTTCATCGTCCCAAACATAAACTGACTGGATCGGAAACAAGCTCACACAAGCCGCTAGCCCATCGGTAACCAAGGCATCCGCAATCATTTCCGCTTCGGCCTGGGAACTGGCAGTTACATAAACTACGCCAAATTCAGTCACAGGCCCTCCTGTTCGCTAGGGTAATCAGGCTTTTGCGGCGGCAACTTCACCGGGTTCAATGATCCGCTGAAACAGGTAACCCGTACCCCGTGCCGTCAGAATTAGTTCTGGATTGCTGGGATCCTCCTCCAACTTAGCCCGCAACCGAGAAATGTGCACATCGACAACGCGGGTATCGACATGACGCTCAGGGGTATATCCCCAAACTTCCTGGAGAATCTCAGAGCGGGAAAAGGCTTCCCCAGACCGGCTAACCAAGAGCTCTAGCAGGCTGAACTCCATACCCGTCAGACGAATTCGCTCATCCCCCTTGTAAACCTGGCGGCGATTGGTATCCACGCGGATGGTATTAATTTGAATCACCCCGGAACTGGGAATACCTGAGGTGGAGGTTTTTTCAACCCGCCGTAAAACCGAGCGAATCCGGGCTTCTAATTCTTTGGGGGAGAAGGGTTTAACCACATAGTCATCGGCCCCCAACTCCAGGCCGGTGATCCGATCCGCCACATCACCAAGAGCCGTCAACATAATAATCGGGACATCGGATTCCTTGCGTAGTTCTTGACAGACTCCGTAACCGTCCAGTTTCGGCATCATGACATCGAGGACAACCAGATCCGGAATTTCGTCGCGAAAGGTTTCTAGGGCTTCTTCGCCATCGGCAGCGGTCACCACATGATAGCCAATCATCGAAAGCCGGGTTTCTAAGATCCGCCGGATGCTGGCCTCATCGTCAACCACAAGGATCTTTTCTTTGTGATTCTCCAAGACTATTCCCACTCCCGATTTATGATGTTTCTAATATTTAATGTTTCATATCCTAACATTAAGCTATCACGTTCTCCCAGGCCTGGAAAACCTTACCCATCCTTGGCTTCCTGGATTATGAACGATTTGTTTACTTTTATTTTTTCTTAACAATGCCCAGGCCCCGGAGTCTATTTATTTGTCGTGAATGTGGCGCAGAGCATTCCCAGTATTTTGGTCGCTGTCAAAGTTGCGGGGCCTGGAATACCCTCGACGAACAGATCATCCCCACAGCCAGCCGCAATTCCGGTGTTGCCCATTCTGTCCAAAAAAATCAACCCTCCCAGTCCCTGCGTTTTGACCAAATTTCCGATATTCCTGAGTTGCGCTTTAGCTCCGGATACGGGGAGTTGGATCGGGTCTTGGGAGGTGGGGTGGTTCCCGGTTCCTTGGTCTTGGTGGGTGGGGATCCGGGCATTGGCAAATCGACGTTATTACTCCAGGCCACGTTCCATTGGCAACAGCACCAACCGGTTTTATACGTCTGTGCGGAAGAGTCGGGGCAACAGGTGAAATTACGGGCTAAGCGAGTCGGTGAACCGGCCTCAGAGCGACTATTACTCTTGCCGGAAAATGACTTGGAGATTATTTTGGCGGAACTGGAACAGGTTAAACCCGCTGTTGCCGTGATTGACAGTATCCAGGCGATTTACCTGCCCAGTTTAACCTCAGCCCCCGGTTCCGTTGCCCAAGTCCGAGAATGCACAGCCGCACTGATGCGCTTGGCCAAAAAACAGACCATTAGCCTCTTTATCGTCGGTCATGTGACCAAAGAGGGGGCCATTGCTGGGCCAAAGGTTCTCGAACATCTGGTGGATACGGTGCTGTACTTCGAGGGGGATCGGTTTGCCAGTCACCGAATTCTGCGGGCAGTCAAAAATCGCTTTGGGGCTAGTCAAGAGATTGGCGTCTTTCGGATGGCGGAACAGGGCCTGGTGGAAGTGACAAATCCCTCGGCCTTGTTTCTAGGAGAAGCTGATACCGCTCCCGGAACCGCCACCATTGTGGCCTGCGAGGGAACCCGCCCCCTATTAGTCGAGTTACAAAGCCTTGTCAGTCCCACCAGTTACCCGTCCCCCCGCCGCACCACCACAGGCATTGAGTACAATCGCTTCTTACAGATTTTGGCGGTTTTGGAAAAACGCTTGGGCATTCCCCTATCAAAATTGGATGCCTATGTGGCCTCCTCAGGGGGCTTGGCGGTGGCTGAACCTGCGGCGGATTTGGGAATTGCCGTGGCCATAGTCGCAAGTTTTCGGGATCGGTTGGTTACCCCAGAAACGGTAATTATTGGTGAAGTTGGCCTGGGAGGGCAGGTGCGTTCGGTGTCTCAACTGGAGATTCGATTAAAGGAGGCGGTGAAATTAGGATTTAAACGGGCGATTATTCCCAAAGCCCAAGACCTCGACTTTCCAGGCCTGGAGATTATCCCGGTGGCGCGGGTAGCTGATGCTTTGGTGTCCGGCTTGGCAGTTGGGGAAACTCAATCAACCCAAGGCTAGCTTAAAATTCAATCCCTGCTTGGGCCTTAACCCCCTGTTCCCGAAAGGGATGTTTAACCAGGGTCATTTCTGTGACGAGATCCGCCTTGGCAATTAATTCAGCAGGAGCCCCACGGCCAGTCAAGATAACATGGGATGTCTCTGGCTTTTGCTCCAGGCCCCGCAAGACCTGCTCCACGGACAAGTATCCCAGCTTCAAGGCAACATTGACTTCATCCAGCAAAACCAAGCGAAACTCTGGATTGCTCACATAGGTCAGGGCGGTTTCCCAGGCCAGTTGCGTGGTGGCAATATCCCGCTGCCGATCTTGGGTTTCCCAGGTAAAGCCTTCCCCAAGGGCATGGAACTCCAGTTGATCCGAAAACTTCCCAAGAATGGCTTTTTCTGCCGGCTCCCAGGCCCCTTTGATGAACTGAACAATAGCAACCCGGTACCCATGGCCCAAGGAGCGGAGAACCATGCCCAAAGCCGCAGTGGTTTTGCCCTTCCCATTACCGGTGTGGACAATCACTAAACCTTTTTCGGCAATACAGGCGGCAATGCGTTGGTCTTGGGCGGCCTTGCGTTGTTGCATCTTGGCCTGGTGTTGGGCGTCGGTCAGCATAGGATTTCTTGAGTTTGAGAATTTTTAGAACCGTTACCCCTAGATCATGACTGAAATTGCCAGATCATTCCTCCCATTTTCCCAAAGCCACCACGGCATTTTGTCCGCCAAAGCCATAACTGCAACAGAGGGCTGTCTGGAGCGGATGGGCCATAGCCTGGGTCACAAAGTTAAGGTCAAAGTCCGGATGCTGTAGGCCAACAGTGGGCAAGAGAACCTGATGTTGCAGCGATAGCAGCGAGAACCCCACAGCCAAGGCTCCAGCAGCTCCCAAGGTATGCCCCGTCGCTCCTTTAGTAGCACTGATCAACACCTCAGGGCACAACTGTGATATCCACTGGGCCTCGGCCTGGTCATTGAGGTGGGTGGCGGTACCGTGAGCATGGATGTGATCTAACTCCGAGGTTGAGCGGTGGGCCTGGAGTAAGCAGGTTTCCACGGCCTGGCGCATTCCCGATGCTTTTTCATCCGGTGCAGTCAAATGCCGAGCATCTGCGGTCAAGCCAACTCCCAAAACCTCGCCATAGATTTTCACCGTCCGTGAACGCGCCGACTCAAGAGTTTCCAAGAGCATCAACGCACCACCCTCCCCCAAGGCAAATCCCTGGCGATCACGGTCAAAGGGATACGCACCAGTGTCAGCCAAGGCTCCCATGCGGCTAAAGCCAGCCAACGTTAGGGGGGTTATGGGGGCCTCCACCGCACCGACGATGACCTGCTGGCACTGTCCCGATTCAATTAACAATTTGCCCTGGGCTAAACACCAAATTCCAGTGGCACAGGCTGCGGTGGGGGAAAGAACTGGGGCCTGGGTTTTCAGGGTACGGGCGACGGCTAGGGCTAGGGATTGGGGTAATGTCTGCCACCAGGCCTGGAGTTCTAAGTCAGTTATAACTCGCTGCCGCAACCACGATTCCCAGTGGCTCTGCTGTCCCCGACTGGAACCGATAACGACACCGCAGTCAGGCAGCGGATCCGTCAAAGCCGCATCGTCCAGGAGTTCCCTGAGGAGGTTGGCCTGGAGGCGCAACACATGGGCAGGCTGTTCAGCAATCAATCCCAGAGGTCGAGGCAGCAGTTCAGGAAAGGGTTGTTGAATTCGCACCCCGGTACAGCCCTGGATTAAACCTTGCCAATTTTGCTCCGTGGTTGTCCCAAGGGCTGAAGCCATGGCCACCCCGGAAATGACTAGGCGGGTGTTGATCGTCATAATGACACTGGCCCACCCGAAGCATCTCGACCCCAGTTTAGCCAAACTGCCATAGCTGAGGAAACGAGGGTAAAATAAGAATTTATGACTAACATTAATGGGATCATCGGTAACCGCTGGTGATTAAACAAATTCCCATCCTGTTCAATTGTTCCTGAATTCTGTGCCGGGTCAGTTCCCCATGAAGTCCGTTGCTCCAGTCCCAGTCTTATCTCCCCTCAGCATTGCCCCCGCTCAAGTCCAGCGCGGCTGGGGAATATTGTCCCAGGCCCCAGCGATCATTGCTCAGTTTGGCCAGCGTCCATTGATTGTCGGCGGGCATGAGGCCCTATCTCTCCTGCGCAAAACCTGGAGTGAACAATCTCTGCAACCTCTGCACTTGGCCTGGAGTCACGCCATCCATGACTGTACTGAAGCTGGCTTAGCTCGTTTAACCTCCGACTTTAACACCCACAAAAGCGATCTAATCATTGGGGTCGGTGGTGGCAAAGCCCTGGATACCGCCAAATTACTTGCCCACCAGGCCCACTTACCCATCGTTACGATTCCCACCTCCGCAGCCACCTGTGCGGCGTGGACAGCCCTGGCCAATGTGTACAGTTCTGCGGGAGCTTTTATCTACGATGTCCCTCTGTCCCAATGCCCCCAGGCCCTGATTCTGGATTATGAGCTTATTGCCACAGCCCCCCCTCGCACCTTGATTGCGGGAATTGGTGATGCCCTGGCGAAGTGGTATGAGGCTTCCGTCAGTAGTGGCCATTCCCAACAGACCTTAATTATTGCAGCGGTTCAACAGGCTCGGGTTTTGCGGGATATTCTGCTGCAAAAGTCCTTAACAGCCCTGCAAGAGCCTGGGGGCGAGGCCTGGCGAGAGGTGGTGGATGCAACGGTATTGATGGCGGGGATGATCGGAGGCTTAGGTGGAGCCCAATGTCGGACGGTGGCGGCCCATGCAGTTCACAATGGCCTCACGCATTTAGCCGGAACTAAACTCAGTTTGCACGGGGAAAAAGTAGCCTACGGGATTTTAGTTCAGTTGCGCCTAGAGGAAATGCTCCCAGGCCATCAGTTAGCAGCCTCTTCACGACAGCAATTACTGAGTTTTTATCGAGACTTAGGATTACCCACTTGTCTGGGGGATCTGGGCCTGGAAGATGTATCGCTGCGGGAGTTAGAACACGCCGCCACCCAGGCCTGTCAACCGAGTTCTGATATTCATCATCTCCCCTTCCCAGTGACTCCAGCTGAGCTCATGGCCGCCATGATTTCCACCACTGTGCCCTCTGCCTTAGGACGCATTAGCTGTGGGGAAGGATTACCATAGCATGGGCCTGGATTGGATTAAACCGGCAGAACGACTGGGCTCACTACCCCCCTACGTTTTTGCTCGTCTGGATGAACTCAAAGCTCGGGCCCGGGAGCAAGGTCTAGACCTCATTGACTTGGGGATGGGCAACCCCGATGGCATGGCCCCGCAACCTGTGATTGATGCGGCCATTGAAGCCTTTAAAACCCCCAGCCACCACGGCTATCCCCCCTTTGAAGGCACCGCTAATTTTCGGAAAGCGATCACCGAGTGGTACCATCGCCGCTATCAAGTTGAGCTAGACCCCGATGGTGAAGCCCTACCCCTATTAGGTTCCAAGGAAGGGTTAACCCATCTGGCCTTAGCCTATGTCAATCCAGGGGATGTGGTCTTAGTTCCGAGTCCCGCCTACCCAGCCCATTTCCGCGGGCCCGCCATCGCTGGCGCAAATATTTATCCCTTAGTTCTGAAGCCGGAAAATAACTGGCTGATTGACCTGGATCAAATTCCCGAAGCCATTGCCCACCAGGCCAAGCTGCTGTATTTCAATTACCCCAGTAATCCCACCGCCGCCACTGCCCCCCGCCAGTTTTTTGTCGAAATGGTGGAATTTGCCCGGGCCTACAACATTCTCCTCGTCCATGACCTCTGCTATGCAGAATTGGCCTTTGATGGTTACCAACCCACAAGTCTGCTGGAAATTCCGGGAGCTAAGGAAATTGGGGTTGAGTTTCACACCCTTTCCAAAACCTACAACATGGCGGGCTGGCGGGTGGGCTTTGTGGTCGGTAATCGCCACATCATTCAAGGCTTACGAACCCTCAAAACCAATCTCGACTACGGCCTGTTTGCCGTTCTCCAGACAGCCGCGGAAACCGCGTTGAATCTCCCGGATTCCTATTTAACGACGGTCTGTGATCGCTATCGGCAACGGCGGGATTTCCTGATCGCGGGCCTCGAAAACCTCGGCTGGACAGTCCCGAAAACCCAAGCAACCATGTATCTTTGGGTACCTTGCCCGCCGATGATGAGCTCCACTAACTTTGCCCTCAAACTGCTCCAGGAAACGGGTGTGGTCGTAACTCCAGGCAATGCCTTTGGGGAAGGGGGCGAAGGCTATGTCCGGGTGAGCTTAATTACAGACTGTGAACGACTGGGAGAAGCTCTAGCACGGATGGAAAAGGCTGGGATTCATTACTAGTTTCCACTTGCAACTTCAGTCAAACCGGTTCTTGCTCTGATTCCCACTCCAACTGGGGTTAGGCCTTGCTCTCTCCCACGGCATTAGCAGAGTTTATGGGGATGCTAGACTAAGCGCTGAGGTAATACAAAATGGTGTTTCCATGACCTACTGTCTGGGGATTGTGACGCGATTTGGCCTGGTCATGGCAGCGGATTCGCGCACCAATGCTGGTGTAGATTATATTTCCACGTATCAAAAACTCTTCGACTTTTCTGTACCAGGTGAGCGGGTAATTCTGCTCTGTACCGCGGGCAACCTCTCCATGACCCAGGAAGTGTTGACGCTGCTCAGGCGAGATTTACGGGCTCAGGCCGATATGAGCTTGCACACCTTACCGAATATGTACGAAATTGCCCGTTATGTCGGAACCAAGATGCGTCAGGTGATTGAAAGCCACCGACCCTGGTTACAGCAGGACAAAATTGACTATCAATGCTCATTTTTGCTGGGGGGCCAGATTCGGGGTGAGGAAACCGCCTTGTATTTGATCTACAGCCAAGGAAACTTTCTCCAGGCCACGCCAGAAACCCCTTTTCTCCAAATTGGCGAAACCAAATACGGGAAACCAATTTTAGACCGCACCTTGGACTTTGATACCCCCATAGAGGCTGCGGCGAAATATGCCCTCCTGTCCCTAGACTCCACAATGAAATCCAATATTTCCGTGGGCCCACCCTTAACCCTGATTAAATATGCCGCGGAGACTTTTCTTGTCAAGCATCGAGTGGAATTAGTGCTCCGAGATCCGTTCTTGATCAAAATTCGTAAGTACTGGGAAGCCTCCCTGCGCCAGGCCTTTGAAGGTATGCCCGACATTGATTGGCAAGAGGGAGACCTGGCCGATGTTTCCGTCATGCCCCAGTCATCCAGCCAAAGTTAAGGGTTTGGTTTCTTCACCGGATTGGCTTTGAAGTAGGCCTGCATGGTTTGGAGCATTAAGGGCCCTGCAGTCGAGCCACCACCCCCACCGGAGTTTTCCAGAAATGCAATCACAACAATTTCCGGATTATCAGCGGGCGCGTAGGCACCAAACCAAGTGTGGTGTGGTCGGGGCGGATCCTCACCAGTACCACTCTTACCAGCCATGGGAGGAACATTGGGATTATTCAGCCCGGAACCGGTTCCATTGGTTAAAACTTGCCGTAAACCCTGTTGCAACACTTTGATGGTCGTGGGTTTCAGGTTCAAAGATTCTCGCCAGGCCTGGGGGCTTTGGTTAGGCAGTTGCGCCAAGTGGGGTTTAACTTTATAGCCACCATTGGCCGGAATCGCAAACATTGTTGCAATCTGGAGTGGACTGGTTTGGAGTGCGCCTTGCCCAATGGAAATAATCAGCGTGTCCCCGTCGTACCAGTCATCACCAAAGGTTTCCCGCTTCCAGGCCAGGTCTGGGACTAGTCCCGCAGCTTCCCCTGGTAAATCAATCCCTGTTTTGGAGCCAAAGCCCAGGCGTTTCGCCCAATCGGTTAGGGTTTTCTCACCAATCCCACGGCCAACTTGGCCAAAAAAGGTATTGCTACTCCAGGCCATGGCTCCAGCAAAGGTCAGGGGGCCAAACCCAGCCCGATTCCAATCATGGAACGCAAACCCACCACTGTTCAAGGCAGGATAGGTCATCAGCACCGTGTCGGGAGAAAACTTACCAGACTCCAGGCCCGCAATGGTCGTCACCACCTTAAACGTACTGGCTGGGGGGAACCCTTGAATGGCCCGATTCACAAAGGGATTTTGCCGTTGTTGCAGTTCTTCCCACTGGGCCTGGGTCATCCGATTGGCAAACCAGTTGGGGTCAAAGGCAGGGCGACTGGCCATGGCCAAAACACTGCCATCCCGCGGATCCAAAGCGACAATTGCCCCTCGCCGATCCCCTAAAGCCGCCTCTGCTGCTTTTTGAACATCGAGATCAATAGTCAAGGTGAGGTCATTACCCGGTCGGGATTTTTTCTGGCCTAAGATCCGCAAGACCTTCCCGGCCCCGTCCACCTCGACTTGCTGCCCACCCCAAGTTCCCCGTAATTCAGCTTCATGGCTGGCCTCAACCCCCATTTTGCCAATCACATCCCCAAGGCGATATCCACTATCCTTCTTAGCCGCTAATTCTTCCGCATCCAATTCCCCGATATAGCCGAGAATGTGAGCTGCAATTTCGCCATGGGGATAAAACCGTTGGGCTTCCCGATCGACTTCAACTCCCGCCAGTTCCGCTTTATGTTCTTCTAAGGCCACGATCTGGGCTGGGGTAATACCCTTGGCAATCCGCAAGAGGGATGGCGAATTATAGCCAGCTTTTTCAATGGTTTGCTCAATTTCCAGGGCGGGAATGTCGAGAATTTCGGACAGCAACTGGACAGTTTGGGGCCAATCCGCCTTTCTCTTGGCAATCGGCCAAACAAACACAGAATAGGAAAACTGATTCCCTGCGAGAATCCGACCCTTGCGATCGAGAATCTTGCCCCGCTCCGGTGGTTTGGGAATCAAACGAATGCGGTTTTCATCTGCCAACTGTCGATTATGCTGTCCTTCAATCACTTGCAGATAAATGAGCCGACTGCCAATTGCCCCAAAAAGAAGCAGCGTCACCAAGGCCATCAAGCCCAGGCCCCGTCCATTCTGCCCAATGGTCCGTTGGTAAGGCTGGTAGTTAAAAGAGTAAACCCGCCGAGTCGGGACAGAGGAACGCAATTGCGTCATAAGCAGAAATACTCAAAAATTCTCAAGGAATGATAGATAAAATGCTATAGTCGGTCGAGAGTGAACTTATATTAAGTTTACCTTCAACTCAAAGATTGCATGATGGCGCAAGTTTAGCAGAACAAGTGTAGTTGTTGGACTTGGGAACTGCCCCTGAACGCCACCAGCAGTCCTTCAATCCGAGGAGTGTCCGAGTATGCCTTCTGCGTCTGTTGCGCCCCCGATTCGTTTTGGTACCGATGGCATTCGTGGCCGAGCTGGTGAACTCTTAACGCCAAACTTGGCCATGGAATTGGGCTATTGGGCCGGGCACGAACTGGCCAAGTCGCAACCCGTGGGAAAACCCTTCATCTTAGGACAAGACTCCCGGACGTCCAGCGATATGTTAGCGATGGGCTTGGCGGCCGGGTTGACAGGCGCGGGGATTGAAGTCTGGCAAGTGGGCCTGTGTCCAACTCCCTGTGTGGCCTATTTAGCTAACCATCTTCAGGCTCTGGGTGGAGCGATGATTTCCGCCAGTCACAATCCACCAGAAGATAACGGGATTAAATTTTTTGATGGTCAAGGCCATAAGCTCTCCCCAGAAATTCAGAAAGCCATCGAAACCCATCTCAACCAAGGGGGGGCCTGGGAAAGTAGCCATCATTGGGGGCACAACATTAACCGGCCTGAACTCCTGAAGACCTACGGTCAGGCTTTGGAAAACTCCCTAGGAGCGGATCAACCCCTTGCTGGCATGAAAGTGGTGTTGGATTTGGCCTATGGGGCGGCGGTGGCCTTAGCTCCGGATGTGTTTCGGCATTTAGGGGCCGAGGTGATTTGTCTCCATAACCAGGCCAATGGTGAAAAAATTAATGTCAATTGTGGCTCAACCCATCTCGAACCCTTACGCCAGGCCGTGCAGGAAAATGATGCTGATTTAGGCTTTGCCTTTGATGGGGATGCGGATCGGGTGTTAGCAGTGGATGGCCTGGGGCGCACCATTGACGGGGATCACATTCTCTATTTCTGGGGACAAACGCTTCAACAGGCCCAGCAACTCCCTGGGGACTTAATTGTCGCCACCGTCATGTCAAATCTGGGTTTTGAACGGGCCTGGCAACATCGGGGGGGAACTCTGGTGCGGGCGGCTGTGGGTGATCAATTCGTCCACGCAGAAATGTTGCGCCACGGGGCGATGTTGGGGGGTGAACAATCGGGGCATATTCTCTGCCGGCATTACGGGATTGGCGGTGATGGGCTCCTGACAGCAATTCATTTAGCGGCATTGGTTAAGCGAGCAGGTTGTTCCCTCCACCACCTCAAAGATGCCAGCTTCGAGTCCTATCCCCAAATTTTGCGGAATGTCAAAGTCATGGATCGGGATCGCCGCCTGGCCTGGCAGGACTGTCAACCGCTACAAGCCATGATCCACCAGGCCACAACAGATATGGGGGATCAAGGACGGATTTTAGTCCGGGCTTCGGGAACTGAGCCTGTGATTCGTGTCATGGTGGAGGCTGTCTCTGCCGATTTGGCGGAACATTGGACAAGTCAATTAGTTACAACCGTGGAAACTTATTTGGCTGCTTAGAACTAGGGGATTGATCGCAACACCCAAGCAACTTAATCCACCGTAACCGGCAATGCGTAGGGATCTGGGCCACGTCCGAGGGCAAACCGCCAGGAGTCCGCTAACTTCAAGCCACTGCCACCGAGAAATAGTCCCATGGCTAGAGCCGTGAATCCAGCCGCCACGGTAAACAATGCTCTGAGGCCCAACACAGCGGCAAAGGCACCAATGATGGGCCCAGCAATTGCAATGCCGACATCAAAGCCCCCCATGGTTAAACTCAAAACCCGCCCCCGTTCATCGGGATGACACCGATCCGCCATCAACGCCGACATGATCGTAATTAAAACACCACCGCCAAATCCCTCTAAGCAGCCAGCCAGGAGCAGCTCAAAACCAGTTTGGGCCTGGGCTAGTTCCAACATCGACAAGGTGTAAAAGACCAAACTGATGGTGATGAAAATACCCCGTCCCCAGCGATCGGAAGATTTACCAACGACCACTCGCCCGACAAAACTGGTCATGGCTGCGGCGGTGTAAAACAGGCCTGGGCTGAAGTCAATATTTTCCGACTTGATAAACAACGGTACGAAGGTCGAGAGGGTACCAAAGGCTAAGCCCACCAAGAGCATAACCATACTCGGGATTTTTAAGCGGGCTGAACCTAGTAACTGCCAAAAACGCCCCTGCTCCCGAGGAGTTTCTTGGAGCCGCTGCTGAGGTTCTCGCACAAGGGACACACATCCCAAGCCCAAAAGTCCAAAGGAAGTCGCTACTAAAAACACGGCCCCATGGCCCCAACTACTCTCAAGCCAACTCCCCAAACTTGGCCCCAAGGCGACTCCCAAAGGGTGTACTAAGCTGCCATAGCCCAAAATTTCTCCACGCTTATCCGGCGGGGCAATGTCCACCATCAGGGCCACATATCCGGTGGTAAATGCAGCAATGCTAATGCCGTGGACTCCCCGCAACAAAAACATCAGCGGCAAAGACCTAAACCAGACAAAATCCAGGAAATAGGTCAAGGGAGCAAAGGCAGCTACCCCCAGGCCAATGAGCAACACAATTTTGCGCCCATCCCGATCCGCCAACTTACCCAACCAGGCCCGGGAGGCAATCAGGCCAATGGCAAAGCCCCCCATAACAATCCCAACTTGATGGGGTGTTCCCCCTAGGGCCTGGAGATAGAGAGGCAGTGTCGGCAATGTAATCGCTAACCCAGACCAGAAGCAGAAGCCCGCCGCCAGGAGCATCCAAAGCACCCGTTGATTTTTCATAGAACCTGGCTAAATTGAAGATGTTGACGTCACGACCGAAATAAAACTTAACTATCTTCACGATAGGTCAAAGCAAAAAAATCTGCCAAACGGTATATCTGGTCACGAAATTTTCAGGAAAGTGCTGACGCCACAACCAATGATTATTTAGCAGAAGTATGAAACACAAAAATGCCGGAACCAATCACCGATACGACCCCTGAGTATCTCACCAAGGCACAGATGGCCCTAGGAATGTCAGGTTGATGAACGCAAACGGCCATAAAAAAAGAGGCAAGTTTCCCCACCCCTTAGCGTTGATATCTTCAATTCAGCGTCAGACCAAGCCCCACATCAGCAAACGCCCATGGGATGCCCAGGTTGACCGGTTGAATGATTAGTAACGATAGCCACTGCCACTTTGGTTAGGCTTGTGCACGATAAAGCTCATCACCTGGCACTGTTTGATGTTGTCAAAGGCGACAACCCGAATATAGCAATTGGGATATTCAGAGCGGCACTGTTGGACTTCATTCAACACTTCCTGGGGAGAAGAACAATCGAATAAAGGCAACTTCCACATTGTCCAGTAGTAGATTTCCGCCGCAGAGCTTTCATTGAATTCCACACAGGGGTGATAGCCTTGCTCAATGGTGTATTGGATTTGACGAGCAATCTGGGCATCACTCAAGGGAGGCAAATAGGAGAAAGTTTCGTAACGCCGCTCTTTGGGTAAAGTTTTCATGGGTTCCTCAAGGTAACTAGGAATTAGGTTGATGGGTTGAATCGGTCAAATCTGTGGTTGGCTCAGGGCATGGGGAGGCTACTTGGGTCATGCGTTCCAGTTGTTGACAGCGTTGTTGCAAGTTTGCTTTTTGGATGCCAGTACGCAGCATTTCCGGTAAGTAATCGGCAACTTGATCCGCTAAATGCTCCCGCACTGTCAAAATCCGAAAGGCGAGGTCTTGCTTTTCTTGGAACAACTCCTGCAAATAAATCTCTCCGTCCTGCACTCGTTCTTTGGTGGTAAACCGTTGCAGCCAGAGGGAACGGGGAGGATCCGTTTCATCCAATTGACTAATCACCGTTCGCACAGCCTGGTACGTTAGATAACTAATCAGGGTTTTGGCGGTTTCTTTAGCAACGTGTTTCACATCCATAGGCTGACCCAAAATCATGGGGTGAGAAGCAGATCAACTTGGGCATAGGATAACCAACTTTTCTGCATCCCACCACCAGGCCTGGGCTTAGACGGTATCCACAGCCTCGAATTCAAATTTGATTTCTTTCCAGAGTTCACAGGCTGCGGCCAACTCAGGTGACCACTTACAGGCTTCCCGAATAATATCGCCACCTTCACGCATTAGATCACGACCTTCATTCCGGGCCTGGACACAGGCTTCTAGGGCAACCCGGTTGGCTGTTGCACCCGGAGCATTACCCCAGGGGTGCCCCAAAGTTCCGCCACCAAATTGCAGCACAGAATCATCGCCAAAGATTTCCACCAGAGCTGGCATGTGCCAAACGTGAATCCCACCGGAAGCCACAGCCATCACGCCACCCATGGAAGCCCAATCTTGGGTGAAGTAAATCCCCCGAGAACGATCTTGTTCGATGTAGTTTTCCCGAAGCAAATCGATGAAGCCGAGGGTAATTGCCTTGTCACCTTCCAACTTACCGACAACGGTTCCAGTATGAATGTGGTCACCACCAGACATCCGCAAGCATTTGGCCAAGACGCGGAAGTGAATCCCGTGATTTTTCTGCCGGTCAATGACCGCGTGCATCGCCCGGTGAATGTGGAGGAGGACGCCATTATCCCGGCACCATTTCGCCAAGGTGGTATTGGCCGTGAAACCCGCCGTCAAGAAGTCATGCATGATGATCGGCATTTCCAGTTCTTTGGCGAACTCGGCCCGCTTTAGCATTTCTTCACAGGTAGCCGCAGTAACATTCAGGTAGTGCCCTTTAACTTCCCCGGTCTCAGCTTGGGCCTTGTGGATAGCATCGGCGACAAACAGGAAGCGATCACGCCAGCGTTGGAAGGGTTGAGAGTTGATGTTTTCGTCATCCTTGGTGAAGTCTAAGCCACCCCGGAGACACTCATAGACTGCCCGACCATAGTTTTTAGCTGACAAGCCCAATTTCGGCTTAATCGTACAACCCAAAAGGGGGCGACCATACTTGTTGATTTTGTCCCGCTCAACTTGAATCCCGTGGGGAGGGCCTTGGAAGGTTTTCAAGTAAGCAACAGGAATCCGTAAGTCTTCCAACCGGAGAGCTTTCAGGGCTTTAAACCCAAACACGTTCCCCACTAAGGAGGTCAAAAGGTTGGTGACAGAGCCTTCTTCAAACAAATCCAGAGGATAGGCAATGTAGGCAATGAACTGGTTATCTTCTCCGGGTACTGGCTCGATGTCGTAGCAGCGACCTTTATAGCGATCTAAGTCAGTGAGCAAGTCCGTCCACACTGTCGTCCAAGTCCCAGTGGAAGACTCAGCCGCCACCGCAGCACCAGCTTCTTCATAGGGAACACCGGGTTGGGGGGTGACCCGAAATGCAGCCAAAATATCTGTATCTTTGGGGGTGTAATCTGGCGTGTAATACGTCAACCGATAGTCTTGTACCCCAGCTTTATACCCAGCTTTTCCTGGGGATTTGGTTCCGTAGGACATAGAATGAGCTTCCTCTTGGTGTAGTCACCTGTAGATCAACAGGTTGTGCATCGCAAAATCCAACCCTACAATTTTGAACGTCCCAGGCCCTGAGTTCCTAACACAAATCACCACTAGAAATCTGACAAGAAGGAAACTTGCCCATGACGATGATTATAGGTAACACAAAAGATGCTGAAGGTAATGAAATCCTTCGAGGCGTTCTTAGAGCATGTAGGCTATCTATATTAAGGATTAGCTTAAATGAACCCAATTGCAATAACTTTTGCTTTGGAGATTCTTAATGATTGTATAGGAATGAGTTATCAAACTTTGTGATTATTTACAGCTTCATTTGGGGATATCGCAATCTATTGATAATCATAAATCAAGAATACAAACAAGGTATTTTTAATTCAATGAATTTTCTCAAAAATAGATGGTAATTTTTGTCCCATTATGCTGTATGTGAGCTTTGTCTTACTAAGAAACAAGTTTGTGAAGCGTTTGTGGGGCTGTCTTATTGTCTGGAATATTGGAAAAGAGTGCGTTTTCGACAGGTGAACTGATTGGGTTTAAGCCACCATACAAAATAGTGCTGATGGGGCTTATCTCTGGGAAAATTCGCAGTTACAGTTCCCAAATCTCTGGGCAATGGCCTGGTCTGCCCCGTTGCGAGGGGCCTTTTGGGGGAACCAGAGGAATAGAATTTTGCATCGTAAACCCAGGCAAATTGTTAAACTAAAAAGATAACTCCGCCAATCATTGACTTTAACCTATGCAAAAACGTCTGACTGAGCAAACGAACGAAGTAATGCGTCGGGCCGAGCAGCTGGTCTCTGCATCCTCTAATCGCTATCGAATTACAGTGCAAGTGGCCCAACGCGCCAAACAACGGCGGGCAATTGACAATGAAGAGTTTGATGAGGTCACAATCAAACCGATTACCCGGGCTATTCTGGAAATGTCGGATGAATTGACCCAGCCGGAAATTCTTGCTGACTAAGGTAACGACTATGGGACGCTGGCGAAAATGGGGAATTGTGGGCTGCTTGGTGGTGGCCCTGATCATTGGCTGGCATCAGCTGGTTCAAGTATCCCCAGGCCAGGCCCAGGTTTTCATTGTTCCCAAAGAAGCAGCCAGACAAATTTATGCACAGTTGCCGGATATTCCCCTAGAAAATACCTATCTCCGTCAAGACAGCGGGGCCGTAGCTACAGACAGTACCCTAGTGGAGCGATTGATCCAGTACCACACCAGTGTTAAAGGGCGTTCTCCGGTTTGGCGATTGGACTGGCAACTGACCTTTGCAGATTACCTTGGACTGAACGATTTTCTCGAACCCCAGGCCTACCCAGGACGTAATTTTTTACGCAGTAACCCGATGGATGGCGATCTGGCCGCAATTCAGGCTCTATCCCGAGACCAACGTTTAGCCCTACTCACAGCTTTAAGTAATCTCTATGGCGACCGAGAGATTGTTTTAGTGCCTCGGAGTGAATCCTCCCCAGAACCCACCGAAACTCCAGTCACCGGCCCCCAACTACGCCCCCTTTCCCTCCCAGGCCAGGCCGACCTTTTAGCCCAACCCCCCCAACCCCGCCCCATGCCGACTGGCGATGCCCGCTTTCTCCTACCCTAGGGATTGATGAACTCCTGACCAAAGCAACCCTCTTAAAATTTTGAGAAACGACCGATGGTAACCACAACTGACTCCAAAACCGAGCGGCCAACTTGGACGGATCAGGAGTTTATGGCCTTAACCCAAGATGGGCATCGCTACGAAATTGTGAATGGGGAACTAGTGGACATGGGAAATTCCGGGGCCCAACATGGCTATACGTGTAGTCTCATGTTGATGGCTTTGATGGTGTATGTCTTATCAAAAAAGTTAGGGGTAGTTTTTGATTCAAGCACAGCCTTCACTATGCAAAACGGTAATAAACGCTCACCAGACATTTCTTTCTTTGCTAAGGAACGGTTACAGGGGATTACAAAATTACCAGCGGGTTTTCTTGACGGGGCCCCTGATCTAGTGATTGAAGTCTTGTCACCAGGGAATACAGTTGCCGAGTTAGATGAAAAAATGACGGAATATTTTGCCAATGGCAGCCGATTAGCCTGGATCATTAGCCCTTCTCAACACTATATTTTGGTCTATCGCAGTCCCCAGGAACCAGATCGTTTGCTGAAATCTGGAGATTTTCTGGATGGGGAAGACGTAATCCCTGGGTTTAGATATTCAGTTGCGGAATTATTTCAAGAACTGCCATTCTAAATGCCGAAACTATCCTTAGGGTTGCTCCATGACCAAACAGATTCATCAAGGAACCGGCTGGCGGTTGGGGTGGGATGAATCGCAGCTAGAGTTTCCAGGCCTGGTTGGTACCGATGAATGGGCGACAGAACTCACAGCATTAGAAATGCAGGATTTTTCGACCCTGTTTCAGCAACTCGCCCGGCAAATGGTGGAAATGGAAGCCCATTTAATGCCGGAAGAAACCTTGGCCTGTGAAGCGGAAACAGAGCGGGTCTGGTTAGAAGTTGCCGGCAATCCCCAGGCCTACAGTTTGCGAATGATGCTGATTTCGGGGCGGCGGGTAGAGGGGGAATGGTCGCTGAGTGCCACACAAGCCATACTAACCGCAATTCAACTACTGCCCATGACTCCCCATTAGGTATAACAACGCCATCCGCACGGCCACACCACTAGTGACTTGATTTTGGATCAGGCTAAAGCTGGGGTCATCCATCAAACTGGAGCTAATTTCGACACCACGATTCACGGGGCCTGGGTGCAGCACTTTCACATCCGATTGACACAGCTTAAGGCGAGCATGGGTGAGGCCATAGGTGTGCTGGTATTCCCGTAAACTTGGGATTAACTGTTGCTCCATCCGTTCTTTTTGTAGGCGGAGGGTCATAACAAAATCAGCCTTTTCCAGAGCGGGTGCTAACTGCCAATGAATCTCGGCCCCGTATTGAGCAAAACTCTTGGGTAACAGGGTGGGTGGGCCAGCTAAATGAACTTCGGCTCCAGCGGTTTTCAAGCTGTACAAATTAGAGCGGGCCACCCGTGAATGGAGTACATCCCCGACAATGGCAATTTTCTTTCCGGTCAAACTCTCGGCCTGGGGTTTTTCAGGAGTGAGCAAGGTGCAGAGGGTAAAGAGATCCAACAGGGCCTGGGAAGGATGTTCATGGCAACCATCTCCAGCATTTAAGACCCCCACTTGTCCCCCTAATCGATCCATTTCCGCAGCAATGGTGGCAGGAACCCCGGATTGTTGATGGCGGATCACCATAAATTCCGTACCCATGGCCCAGAAGGTTTTGGCGGTATCGAGGATGGTTTCGCCTTTACTCAGGGCCGAGGTTCCCGGGGCAAAGTTCAAAATATCTGCGGACAGGCGTTTAGCGGCCAGTTCAAAACTATTGCGGGTGCGGGTGGAGGCTTCAAAAAATAAATTGGCCACGACCCTGGCCTGGAGTGTTGGAACTTTTTTGGTGCGGCGACTGAGGACTTCTTGGAAACTATGGGCAGTTTGGAGAACAGTATTGAGTTCATCCAGGCCAAAATCAGCCAGCGAGAGGATATGGCGGCGATGCCACGTGGTCGGTAAGCTCATGGTTTCTTAATTTTGATGATGGCCCTGTTCAGCCCTGAATTGATCCGCTAATTGATCCGGAGTCAGGGTTTCGTAGCGTTCAAAGGGTTGGTGAATCCAAGGGTTGCCATCGAGGTATTGAGCAACGTAGTCCGGTGTAAACACTGAGCTAGCCTTATGCCAAATCACTGCCGTTTTAACTTCTTCCACATAAAATCCATAGGTGCGGTCTAACCAGGCCAGGCTTTTTTGTAGGGTAATTCCAGAATCCACCAAGTCATCCACAATCAACACCCGACTGCCCAAATTTGCGGTGGTCATCGTTAAATCGCGGCTAAAGGTTACAGAACCCCGAATTTGATTACCCGGCCCACCATAGGATGACACCGCCAAAATTGCCATTGGTTGCTCAAATAAACGACTGAGTAAATCCCCGACCCGCAGCCCACCCTTGGCTAGACAGAGAATTTGATTAAACCTCCAGCCCGACTGATGAATCTGAACCGCCAGTTGCTCAATCAGGTGATGATAGTCATCCCAGGTGATCCACAAATCATTGGAACTTGGGGCCAGGCCTGGGGGGGCAAGAGTTATGTCCGGCGATGATTGTGACAAGATTCACGTCCAGAGCAACGTCAAGTTAAGCCATTTATCGGTATAGTGCGATTAGGAACCCTGGGCCAACCCTTGATTTAGCTGCCCGTGGCCAACTTTAAACACTCTCAATTATCTTAACCAGTTCAGGAACTTTCCCATGAGTAATCCCAGTCCCCTCGAACTTGTCCAAAAAAGCTACTATGCGGCCATTGGTGCAGTCTCGTCGGTGGTGGAGTCGGTACAAGATAGCCAGAAAAGGGAAGCCACCATTGCCCAAGTCCAGCAACTGATCACAAATCCTAGCAGTAGCACCGTCCATGAAGTGGCCAAAAACTTAGCGGAAAAGGGCCAAGTCACCGAACAACAGGCCCGGAAATTTGTGGACACAATCTTAGATAACCGCTCTGTCCCAGTTTCAAGCAAACCAACCACCTCCAGCACCACCCAAGGCCTACAGGCGGAATTGATTGACTTGACTCAAACTCTGGGCGAAATTCGTGAACAGTTAGAGAATTCAGCGAACTAGTTAGGCAATCTGCGGATTATGCCGCTTTCAAATGCTGCACGGGTATTTTGGGGACTCACAGGCCTAACCTTAGTGTTATTCATCCTCCGTGGCTTTAAAATCCTCAACTTACCCGGGGCCTGGTTCATGGGGTTATTACTAGCCACTTTTTTTATGGGCCTGTGGGCATTGCAGGTCAGTATCCGCCGGCGATATTAGGGAATAGATGGGTCTAGACTCCAACGCACTTGCCTGGAATACAATACGCAATCTTTAATCCTACCCGTTTCCTGAGATTATGGCTCCTAAATTTCCAGGCCTGGGTCAGTCGATTTAATTTTGTTCCGCTGCTAATTGAGCCAGTTGGGCTTGCTGGTCTTGACTGATACAGGTCTGAATAATTGGGTCAATGTCCCCTTCTAAAGCAGAACCTAAGCTGAAGTTTTCGCCCAAGCGGTGATCCGTAACGCGGTCATCTTTGTAGTTATAGGTGCGAATTTTCTCAGAACGATCCCCAGTACCCACCTGTGACCGTCGTAAATCCGTAATCGCGCCCTGTTGCTCCCGCTGTTTGATGTCGTACAACTTAGCCCGAAGAATTTGCATAGCCCGTTCTTTGTTTTTCAGTTGCGAGCGTTCTTCCGTACAAAAAATCCGAATGCCCGTGGGTTTGTGGAATAAATCGACCGCTGTTTCTACTTTGTTAACGTTCTGGCCACCAGCACCACCCGATCGCGCCGTACTCATTTCAATATCTTTGGGATCAATTTGGACTTCGACTTCATCCACTTCCGGCATAATTGCAACGGTTGCAGTAGAGGTATGCACTCGACCACTGGCTTCTGTTGCTGGAACCCGTTGAACCCGATGGACTCCGGCTTCATATTTGAGTTTGCTATAAACCCGATCACCCTTAATTTCAAGGATAGCCTCTTTGAAACCACCCATCTCTGCCAGGGATTCACTCACCATCGCCACTTGCCAGCCTTGGGTTTTGGCGTATTTAGAGTAGAGCCGGACTAAGTCCCCGACCCAAATCCCCGCCTCATCACCACCAGCCCCAGCCCGAATTTCCAACATGATGTTCTTGTCATCGTTGGGGTCACGGGGCAAGAGGAGGATTTTTAATTGCTTTTCCAGGCCCTCTACGGTTTGGCTGAGTTCACTGACCTCTTCCTCAACCAGTTGCCGCATTTCCACATCAGATGCTGCTTCTCGAAGGAGTTGTTTTGCCTCAGAGAGTTCTTGGGTCGCTTTTTTCCAGGCCCCGTAGGTATCAACCGTTTCTTCCAAAGAAGCCCGGTGCTTGGCCACCTTCTGAAACTCAGTAGGATTGATGGCAATGTCGGGATCGGCCAATCGGCGAGTCAATTCATGAAAGGTTTCTTCCACAGACCGGAGTTTATCCAGCAAATAGGCTTCTGCCATGATTACCACCGGAACAGAGAAAAGATTAGACCTTACGGGAGTAGTACTCAACCACTAGCAATTCATTGACTTGCAGGGCAACCCATTCCCGCTCAACCACGCCATTAACTTTGCCAACCAAGGTGTTTTTATCGAACTCCAAATGACTGGGCAAATTGGCCAGGCCAGGGCTTTGGAGATTTGTTTCCACCAATTGCCGAGAGTTATCCCGTTGCCGCACCCCAATCACTTCGCCCGGACGCACTTGGTAGGAAGGAATTGAAACAGCTTTGCCATTGATCGTGATATGACCGTGATTCACCAGTTGCCGTGCAGCCGGTATGGTCGGGGCCATGCCCATGCGAAATACAGTATTGTCGAGGCGCATTTCCAACAGTTGCAACAGGGCAGTTCCGGTAGAACCACTGACACGCCGGGCTTTACGGACATAGCGAACCAGTTGCCGTTCAGAAACGCCATAGTTAAACCGCAGCTTTTGTTTTTCTTCTAGGCGGGTGGCGTATTCAGATTTTTTCTTCCGGGCCTGGCCATGCTGTCCGGGGGGATACGCCCGTTTGGGAGATTTCCGGGTCAGACCAGCCAATTCACCAAGGCGGCGGACAATTCTCAGGCGAGGGCCACGATATCGAGCCATGTAACGTTCCTTACTGTAGGTATCCTAAGCGACATTTAGAAAGCAATACTGGAGCCACAATAGACTAACCAGACAGCAGTACCAGGCCGGGTTGCAATCAAATACGCCCAATTCCGGGTAAGCCTTTCTAGTATAGGGGGCAATGACCACTCCATCAAGCCCAGGCCCCATAAACGGGAAATTTACGCCAGAGGCTGCTTGGCAGGAGGGAATTGAGGAGTTGGCCGGGTGGTTTTTTCCTGGAAAAGGGCATGGTAATCCCGACTTTGGGTTCCCATCAAATAATCCCAAACGGTGAAGTACAGCCCAAAATTTACCCGAAATTGACTGTGGTGCAAGCTGTGGTGGGTGGCCCCAATGAAAAACCGCCCCAACCAATGGCGATCAAAGCCGGGGGGATAAAGCTCCAAGTTCAGGTGGTTAATCACACTGGAAAAAGTCATGAGGGTGAGTAGGACGACGATGGTGTAGGGATGGAGCGGCAAAATTAAAACTAATACGGGCAAAAACACGGCCTGGGCCAAGGATTCGAGGGGATCAAAGGAAAATGCTGTCCAGGCCGAGGTAGTCAAGCTGTAGTGGTGAACTTTGTGCATCCAAGGATAAATTTTGGGGTGATGCATCCAGCGATGGAGCCAATAGTAGTAGGTTTCATGAAGCAAGAGAGCCAGAACTAAACTCACCAGCACATACCCATAGCCCCAACCGGAAATGTCTAAATAAATCGCGGTATACCCCCGTTGCCAAAGCACAGCCGTAATCGCCCCAGCTCCAGCAAAAATCCCCGAGGTAATCAGCGACCAGGCCAGTTCCTTGAGGAATTGATTTTTTTTGTAGGGTCTCAAATTGACTCGCCGTTCGGGCCACAACCACCGGCCGGCCACCGCGGCAAATCCGGCAAAAGTTCCTGCCACCAGCCAGTAGCGCACCACGACCATGGCAAACATGACTCCGACCATAATCCCAAAAATTGTCGGAGAACTGAGGTTATAGGGAATCATCGGGAATTAGGCAAACCGAGGGCATTGATCAGTTCTCCAAACATTGCAGTAGGGCCGGATCAGGAGTCTGAGGGAAGTTAGATTCTATCTGATAGGGGATCATTTGCTCTAAGGGGCCAAAAAGAAGCGTTGATTTATTGTGTTGATGAAGTAGCAAACCCTGAAACTGAGGGAGCAGCAACCTATAGTATCCCGGCTGTTGATCATCTGCTTGAATCGGACTAACGGCCCCACCGCGAGCGGAAAACCCGTGATAGCAAAAGCGCTCCCCTCGGGATTCAATTTGAATATACCCAGAACCCATGCGATAAACGCCCGGTTGGAGCGGAAGTGCGGCAAGGCTCAGGGCCGGGGGCCATAGGGTGAAGGGAACGACGCTGATCCAGAAAATCTGCCTTAACATTCCATCTCACTACAAAGTGCATCATCTAGGTCAAAACTGGATTGGGCGTTTGCTCTGTTGGCCCGGCCTGGAGAGGAGTGGTTTAACATATGAGTAATTTAACCTACTAGTCTGGGGCCCTGTTTATGTCGGTTTTGGCCATTTTGGCGGCAATCGCAGTCTTGGGTTTGTTGATTTTTATCCATGAACTGGGACATTTTCTCGCTGCCCGCACCCAAGGAATTCATGTGAATCGGTTTTCCATTGGCTTCGGCCCGGTGCTCTGGAAATATCAAGGCCCAGAAACTGAGTACGCCTTGCGGGGAATACCCTTGGGGGGCTATGTGGGTTTTCCCGATGATGATCCCGACAGTCCAATTCCACCCAGTGACCCCAATCTTTTGAAAAATCGCCCCGTCCTCGATCGGGTCATTGTGGTTAGCGCTGGAGTTTTGGCAAACCTCCTCTTTGCGTTTGTGTTGATCTTGGCTCAAATGGGCTTGTTGGGCATTCCCCAAATCAACTACCAGGCCGGGGTGTTTGTACCGCAGTTGGCCACAGAAAGCAGTTTAGTCGCCGCTGATGCTGGAATTTTACCGGGGGATTTAATTCTCGCCGTCAATGGCCAAGACCTGGGAGCCAATCGGGAAAGTATTTCCTACTTAATGGAGCAAATCCAAGGGCATCCTGGAGAGACCTTAACCTTGACCATTGAACGGAGCGACCAAATCCTTGACTTGAATTTGGTGCCGGAACTGGGGAATGATGGGCGGGCGAAGGTTGGTGTTCAATTGGCTCCCAATGCTACCGTTACCCGGGAACACAGCCTCAATCCGGTCAAGCTTGTTTCAGCAGCAGCCCAGGAATTTGAACGGGTCACCCTCTTGACCATTGCTGGATTTGTTAATTTATTTCGTCACTTAGACCAGGCCGCTGGGCAAGTTTCTGGGCCGGTGGCGATTGTGGCCATGGGGGCGGATATTGTTAAATCTAATTTTGGGCAGTTGTTCCAGTTTGCCGCGCTCATCAGCATCAACTTGGCGATTATCAATATTTTACCCCTGCCGGCCTTGGATGGTGGTCAGTTAGCCTTTCTTTTGATCGAAGGCCTGCGGGGCAAACCTCTCCCTGCTCGAATTCAAGAAGGGGTGATGCAAACCGGCCTGGTGCTGCTCTTGGGCTTGGGCATGGTTTTAATCGTCCGGGATACGGTGAACTTAACTGGCGCGGCATGGATGCAGCAGCTATTTTAAGCCCCAAAATTTGGAATGTCTCAGATCAATCATCCGCATCGGGACGAAATAGCCGTGGATGACAGGGATGATACAGGCGAGATCGCTTGGCCGGATTGGCACTTAGGGCGGGACTAATCAAAAATAGGGTTGTCCGATACAGGTCATGGGCCTGGGTGGTGGCAGCCATTTCACTTAAGGGAACCCGATAAATTTGCTCATCCGGCCAACCTAAGCGATAGCATATGGCCACAGTTGTCTCTGGGGAATAGTGGGCGAGCAATTGGGCCTGGGCTTTTTCCACATGACGGGCACTCAGGTATAAACACAAACTGGCCTGGTGCGCTGCAAGTTGGGATAACTCTTCGGTATCTGGAACATGGGTACGGCCGCTAATTCGGGTCAAAATGATCGTCTGCACCAATTCCGGCACTGTTAATTCCACTTGTAATTTCGCGGCGGCTAACTGAAAGGCACTAATCCCAGGGCTCACTTCCACGGGAATGTTTGCAGCTAACAAGGCCTGGAGTTGTTCATGGAGGGTACTGTAAAGGCAAGGATCCCCAGACTGCAATCGAACCACCATTTTCCCGGCCTGGATTCGCTCCATCAGCAGGGGCAAAATTTTCTCAAGCACATGATCCGCGGTGGGAATGAGTTCTGCCTCTGGCCTGGCCCCCACCAAAATCTGTTCTGGAATCAGTGAATTGGCATAGAGAATGACATCGGCCTGGGCAATCAGGCGTTGGGCTTTCACGGTTAATAACTCTGGATCCCCAGGCCCCGCCCCGACCAAATACAGCATTCCCCTCGTCAACGTTAGACCCTCGGCAACAATCGCACCGCTAAGGAAATTACCCCAAATCCAACTAAGAGCACCCCACTAGTCGGCGTAATCCAGGCCGACCATTGGCGAATGGAGAGGAGTTTTTTGATACTGGCTGTAAACGTCCCGGCAATCACCAACGGTAAAACATAGCCTACGGTATAGGCCAACAGTAGGCCAGCCCCCACGAGAGGATCCTGATTGGCCGCCACCCAGGCCAAGAGAGTTGCTAAAACCGGGGTACTACAGGGAGCCGCTACCAGGCCAAAACTGGCCCCTAAGACATAGGACCTCAGACCCTTGGGCACACGATTCGGCAATTCCTCCAGGCCGGGAACAGTCGGTAAGGTAATCGGCAGGGCATTGAGCAAATTCAAGCCCATGACAATGGCCACTAAACTCACCACAATCGTCAGGCCTGGCCCCACTTGCCCATAGATTTTCCCGGCCAAAGCCGCCACCATCCCCAGAATCGCCAGCATTGTCGCCAGGCCAAAGGCAAACCAGGCCGATTGTTTTGCTGCTTGGAGCCGATTTTCCGCGCTATAGCCGCCAATATAGCCAATGGTGATCGGCAACATCGAGAGGGTGCAGGGGGTCAAACTCGTCAGCAACCCGGCCGTGAAGATAATCCCCAAACTGACCGGATTGAGATGATTTAGTTGTGCGGCCACCAATTGATTGGCCCATTGCTCCAGGTAGTAGAGTTGCTCCAGAAAACTAGACACAAGTAATCACAAACAAACCTAGACGCCAGCTGTCGAAATGGCCTGGGGATGCAAAGCCTGTTGCTTCAAACCACGGGCCAGTCGATTTAAGGCATTCATGTAGGCCTGGGCTGAAGCGACAATCACATCAGTATTGGCCGCATGACCGGAGTAGATCCGATCCTCATGTTGGAGACGAATCGTCACTTCTCCCATGGCATCAATCCCGGCTGTTACCGATTGCACAGAGTACTCAATTAAGCGATTTGGCAGCCCGATAACCCGATTTATGGCCCGATAGACCGCATCCACCGGCCCCGTTCCAATCGCGGCATCCGTCAGTTCTTCCCCATCGGGAGTCCGGACAATCACGGTTGCGGTCGGTTTGGCATGATCACCACAGGTGACTTGGACAAATTCCAGCACATACCCACCGGGATCACTGGCCTGGGTTTCATCGTTGACGATGGCTTCCAAATCCCAATCGGTAATTTCCCGTTTTTTATCAGCAACCTCTTTAAAGCGGACAAAGGCCCGATTTAAATCCGACTCGGACAATTCAAACCCCAATTCCCGCAAGCGACTAGCAAAGGCATTTCGTCCCGAGAGTTTTCCTAAGACGATCTGGTTTTCTGCCAGGCCAATCAATTGGGCATCCATGATTTCGTAGGTGAGCTTGTGTTTGAGGACCCCATCCTGGTGAATCCCCGACTCATGGGCAAAGGCATTGGCCCCGACAATTGCTTTATTAGGTTGGATCAACATCCCGGTCAAATTAGAGACCAAGCGGGAGGTTTTGTAGATTTGGCGGGTATCAATGTTGGTCAAGGATGCCTCAGAGTCCACGGGCCGACCGAAGAAGGGGTTGAAATATTGCCGCCGCACATGGAGGGCCATGACCAATTCTTCTAGAGCTGCATTCCCGGCCCGTTCACCAATCCCGTTGATCGTGCATTCCAGTTGCCGGGCCCCATTTTTAGCCGCCTCGAGGAAGTTGGCCACCGCTAACCCCAAGTCATTGTGTCCATGCACCGAGATAATGGCCTGGTCAATGTTGGGGACGTTATCTTTAATGCCTTTAATCAGGGCCCCAAATTCGGCGGGAGTGGTGTAACCCACTGTATCGGGGATATTGATCGTCGTCGCCCCAGCCGCAATCGCCGCTTCCAAAACTTGATAGAGAAATTCCGGATTCGAGCGGCCCGCATCTTCCGGGGAGAATTCGACATCCTCAACAAAGGTTTTGGCATAGGCCACCATTTCAGCAGCAATTTTGAGGACTTCTGACCGGCTTTTCTTCAGCTTGAACTCTAAATGGATGTCCGAGGTGGCAATAAAGGTGTGGATACGTTTGTAGTGGGCAGGGGCCAGGGCCTGGGCAGCGGCTTTAATATCAGCCTGGGTGGCGCGGGCTAAACCACAAATCACGGGGCCAGTTTCCGTTCCCACCTGTTCGGCAATCCGTTGGACGGCTTCAAAATCCCCAGGGCTGGCAAAGGGAAAACCGGCTTCGATAATATCCACCCCCAGTTTGGCCAGTTGTTTGGCGATGACCAGCTTTTCGTCCACATTTAGGGAAGCTCCGGGAGATTGCTCACCATCCCGCAGAGTTGTATCGAAAATTAGAATGCGGTCAATGGCCTGGGGCGGATATTTGATGCTCATGTCATTACCGTTGCCTGAAAATCATAATGGATAGGTCACAACTAACTGGACACAACGCGAACCTAAACCGAGTTTGTTTTAATTGCGCGTCTTTCTCCTAGTCTAATCCCTAGCCTGGGCTTTGCCACGTCCTCCAAACAGGGGAGTTCTTGAGTCTAAGGCACCTGGGACAACGACAGAAATGATTACCAACCTGGCCTGGGAGTTTTGTATCATAATGTAAACATATTTAAGAAACCGCCTGCCTCGACTGCCAAATTTTAAGATGAATCCCATGCTGCACTCGAATTTGCCGGAACCTCAGTTACTCAAAACCCTCCTTGAGCCTCTCTTTGATGACTTCCATTACTGGTTTAATCGGGCTAGCCAACTTTTGCAGTCTGAAGTCATGCCATTTTTGGAGCCCACCGCCCAGGCCCAGTTATTAGCTGAGGTGCTCCAGGCCCAGCAGGAAGTACTCGCGGCTCAAAGTTTATTTAATGCAACTGAAGGGGTCGCCGGGGTAGATACGCAAGTTCTGATGAAATGGCATCAACTGGTTAATGAATGTTGGCGAGTGGCCCACCATCACCGGAGCTTAAAAGCCTAGGGATAGTTGCCTCTTTGGCTATGATTTAAACAGGGGTCAGGATTATCCGCAGACGTTCACTTGGGGTCGTGCTGAGTTATGGAAGGGACATTTATGTTGCAGTTGCTCTATATCATTGCGTTTACGGTGCTGGCATTATTGGCAATGGGCAACTTAATCCGTAATTTAGTCACCCTTGGGATTGAGTCCCAGCGAAGTTACCCCTACGCCCGCCCTAGCTCCCCGAAAATTACCCACCCTGAACTTTTGGATAATCAGGGCAGAGTGATCGATGAGCCCCTTTTGGTGATGCGTTCCCTGACCCTAGACGATGCCCGCAGCCAATTAGATGCCTTGTACAACAATTCTCCAACCCCTGGAGATGAAACTGAAGTTTAGCCCGAAGCAATGGTGGGAGCAAGGAACCCAGGCCTGGCAGTCTTGGTTTGATGTTAGCCCCGAACGCTTAACCGAAATCCTGGCTCAAGTCCGGGAAAGCCTGCCCACCACAGAAGTTGTTTTGATTGGTAAACCCCAGGCCGGAAAAAGCTCCATTGCCCGGGCCTTGACTGGAGCTAGTTCTGAGATTGTCGGCCCCGGCTTTCGTCCCCACACCCGCCACACCCAGCAGTACGCCTTTCCCACGGAAGAATTGCCCCTGTTACTGTTTACCGACACCGTTGGCCTGGGGGAAACTCAGGGGGATACGGATGCTGTGTTGGCAGATTTAGATCAGCAATTAACCCAGGCCAAAACAGCCCAACTCTTACTCCTGACGGTGAAAGTCAGTGATTTTGCCACCGATACCCTACACCGCATCGCCCGGGATCTTAAACAAAGGTTTCCCCACATTCCCTGCCTGTTGGTGATCACCTGTTTGCACGAGCTTTATCCTCCAAGCCAAGAAAATCACCCCCCCTACCCACCGACATTCTCAGAATTGGAGCCAGCAATTACAGCACTCCAGGCCCAATTTGCTGACATTACCCCCCACACTGTGGTCGTAGATTTTACCTTAGAGGAAGATGGTTTCGAGCCAGTTTTCTATGGATTGGCAGCCCTAGGGGAGACCCTAGAATCCCTTTTACCGGAAGCTGAGGCCGGTATTATTCATCAACTACTCGATGACAAAGCCATTGCCGAACAACTGGGAACGGTCTATCGCAGTGTGGGTCGCCGCTCAATTTTACCCTTTGCAATTATGGCCGCCACCCTAGCCATTGTCCCCTTTCCCTTTGCAACGATGCCAGTCCTGATTGCCATTCAAACAACCATGGTGGTTCTGATTGGGCGACTCTACGGCCAAACCCTTTCTCCTTCCCAGGCCGGGGGAATTTTAACCACAATTGGCGGTGGCTTTTTAGCTCGCTTAGTCGGACAGCAGTTGATTAAATTTATTCCAGTTTTGGGCAATGTTCTTTCTGCTTCCTGGTCGTTTGCCTATACCTGGGCCTTGGGCGAGGGAGCCTGTGTTTATTTTGGCGATCTAATGGGGGGGAAAAAGCCCAATCCTGCGCGAATTCGTGAGGCCATGCAAACCTCCTTTCAAGAAGCCCAGGCCCACTTTCGCCAATCCTGGAAATCCCAAGCCCCGTTGCAAAGCAATGGTGAGGCCATCAATCCTGGGCATGGCAATACTGGCAATGGGCGCAATGGGGAAACTTCGGTTGTATGATTGGGAAAAATCCCTCAATTGTCAGTCTCATCGGAGGAATATATGGCCACGAAATCCCCTGCCAAACCCACCTACACATTCCGGGCTAGCTGGGCCGCATTATTGTTGCTGATTAACTTTGTTGTAGCTGGCTATTATTTTGGTCTGATTCAATAGAGTCCCAGATTTTACTCTTGACTAATATTTCAATCCTTTGCATTGAATCCTCAAGTTTTTCCTTCAGACTGTGAAGGCTTGGGGATTTTTTACTGGCATCTTTATGGCTCAATTACTCAATTAAACAACTTAATTCTTGAGCAGTTGTCAGCACCTTAACGTCCACCCCCTCAGGTACTCGATGTCAAAAAAGGGACATGGTCTTAGGATTGAACTATGGCCTGTCTATTATTTCGTCTGAGATTTTCGTGACCAGTCACCCCCTTTTGCAGCTCCTTAAGCATACCCAACAACATCGGATTCAAATTTGGCAAGCTTCAACCTGCTCTGTTCTCAATAAAATTTTCGATCTTGCGCCACCGCTCCTGATTGGGATGGCCGTGGATGTGGTAGTTCAGCGGGAGGATTCATTTCTTGCCCGGTGGGGTGTTGTGGATGTGACCCAGCAGTTAATTCTGTTGTCGGTTCTTTCCTTTGTGATTTGGAGCTTGGAATCCCTATTTGAATATCTTTTTGATCGACTCTGGCGAAATTTGGCTCAAACGGTTCAACACGAATTACGACTTGAGGCCTATGCTCACCTCCAAGAGTTGGAAATGGCCTACTTTGAGGCCTGCAGCAGTGGCACGTTGATGGCAATTTTGAACGATGACGTTAACCAACTGGAGCGGTTTTTAGATCGGGGGGCGAACGAAATTCTCCAAGTCATCACTACGGTGCTGGTCATTGGGGCGGTCTTTTTTGCTTTAGCGCCGGGTGTGGCCTGGTTTTCAATGATTCCGATGCCGTTTATTTTCTGGGGGTCGGTGGCATTTCAAAAAAAATTAGCCCCTCGCTATGCGGACGTGCGGGAAAAGGCTGGCCTGATCAATGAACGACTGACCAATAATCTGGGGGGCATCCTAACAATTAAAAGCTTTACCTCAGAGGTCTTTGAACTGGAACGCCTGGGCCTGGACAGTGAAGCCTATCGCCAAAGTAACCGTCGCGCCATTGCCCTCAGCGCGGCCTATGTGCCCTTAATTCGCTTTGTCATTTTGTTTGGGTTTACAGCCACGCTCTTGTTCGGGGGGATTGCCGCAACTCAGGGAACGTTAGACGTGGGGGCCTATAGTGTCATGGTTTTTCTCACACAACGCTTACTCTGGCCCCTAACTCGATTAGGCGAAACGCTGGATCAATATCAGCGGGCCATGGCCTCAACCCAGCGTGTTTTGACTCTCCTGGAAACTCCCATTGCCATCCACCCCGGTCAGCGCCCCCTAATTACCAGTAAAGTGCGAGGGGAATTGGAATTTCGCGGGGTGACTTTTGGCTACACCAACCGGCCTGGGATTTTGAAAAATATCAACCTCACGATTCCGGCGGGTCAAACCATTGGGATTGTCGGAGCCACCGGTTCCGGTAAAAGTACTTTGGTGAAATTGTTACTAAGGCTCTATGAGATTCACGGTGGTCAGATTCTTCTTGATGGCGTCGAGATTCATGAGTATAACCTGAGAGATTTAAGAGCAAGCATTGGCCTGGTGAGTCAGGATGTCTTCTTGTTTCATGGCACCGTATCCGAAAACATTGCCTATGGTTCCTTTGCTGCCACCCCAACTGAAATTACCCAGGCCGCGAAAATTGCCGAAGCCCACGAATTTATTCAACAACTCCCCGAGGGTTATGACACTGTGGTGGGGGAAAGGGGTCAAAAACTCTCCGGCGGTCAACGTCAACGTCTAGCCATTGCCAGAGCCATTTTGAAGGATCCGCCGATTCTTGTTTTAGATGAGGCCACCTCTGCCGTCGATAATGAAACCGAAGCCGCCATTCAACGCTCCTTGGCCCACATCACCCAAAACCGCACCACAATTGCTATCGCCCACCGCCTTTCTACCATTCGCCAGGCCCACAGTATCTATGTCATGGATCAGGGGGAAATAGCCGAATCAGGCTCCCATGGGGAATTGCTCGAACTCAATGGAATTTATGCCCATCTCTGGCAAGTACAAACTGGAGCGATGCTGGGTTAAATGAAGCCCGTAGTCCCCTTGGCAGTTAGTATCCTCAGAGGAACAGTGAAATCTCATGTATGTAGTCATTGGTGGAGCGGGCATGGTCGGTCTCAGGCTCGCCCAAGAATTATTAACCCTGGGTCATACGATCGCCATTATTGACATTGATCCAATCGCGTGTAACTTTGCGCGAGAAAAAATTGGAATCATGGCTTTTGAAGGCAGTGCAGTCAGTACTCCGGTTCTCCTAGAAGCGGGAATTAGGCAGGCCAACGCTGTCGTTGCGGCTCTGCGGGATGATGCCCTTAATCTCGCCCTTCTGACCCTAGCGAAAAGCTATGGAATTCCTCAGATTATTGTTCGTATGCGGGATCGGGAATTTTTAGATGCCTTCCGCTTGGCTGGGGCAAGTCACATCATCAGCACAGTTGAATTGGCCGTAGCAACCATGGCCAATGCAATTGAATATCCCGAAATAGAGTCCATGATGCATTTTGAACAGGGACAGATTGAAGTCTTAAAACTATCCGTTCCCAACGATTGCTATGTGGCTGGCAGATCCGTCGCTGAGATTGCTCAAGACCCAAAATTTCCAACCGGTTCATTAATTATTGGCTATCAATGTCATGCCTGCGCGAATTTAGAAATTCCCAATGGGAACACGATTTTGGAAGGGGGCTCAACGATCCTGGTAGTGACCCGTTCCGGATTTGTCCATCAGATGATCAATTATTTGGGAATTAGTCCTAATCATCATTCAACGATAGAAGTTTCTCATCCAAGTCTTTAAAGTAGGATTGCACTAAGTCCTCGGGGACAATTCGTTTACGCAAGGCATCACTCACCGCTCCTTTCTCTGCCAGCAGTAATCGACGTCGAATGGGATCAAGCCGAGTACTATCCTGTTCAAATCGTCGAGTCCGATGTTGATTGTAGGCTTCCCGCAAAATCCGCTCAGAGATCACAACCTTGGCCTGGTAGCTCGCCCACAGTTCTTCATATACAGCCTTTGGGAGAACCCCAGATTTTAGTAAGCTGTCTAACTCATCCTGGGCCGCTTTGGCAGCAATTAACTGAATCTGTAGTTGTCCAATTTCCTGAATTACTTCTGAAACTTGGCTAATTTTTAGTCGTCTAATCAACCAGGGTAAAGCCAAACCTTGAATAACCAAAGAAAATAAGACGGCACCAAAAACCAATTCAATAATAAAATTACGCCCTGTAATTGCCAGCGGGATTGCCACAGCCAAGGCCATAGAAAGTGAGCCTTTGATATTACCCAACACTAAAACATGTTGCCAGCGCAAAGGAATTGGGCGGTCAATCCAACGAATTAATGCGAGTAAGAAATATACAGAAATAACTCGGCCAAGCTGATAGGCAACCACAACCAATAAAACCGAGGGTAAAATTTTCCAAAGTGTTAGAGGATTTATTTCAATACCAATAAGTAGAAAAATAAAGGTATTCACACTAAAACCTGCGTATTCCCAAAAACTTAGGAGAGTTATCCGCTTTGAAGCCGATCCACTTTTGGGCAAGCCTAAATTACCAAAAACAAGTCCGGCAATTACAACAGCAACTGCTCCTGAAACTCCGAAAAATTGCCCAATTTGAAATGTACCTAAAGCCAAAGCAACAGTCAGCAGCAAACTACTCAGCGTATCCTGCAATCGTGTAAAAATCGGTAAGCATAAATAACCTAAAACCCCTCCCACAAGACTCCCACCTAAGGCCACCACGAGGAGTTCCTTCAGTCCTTGAACTGGCGAAAGCGAGCCAGTGGCATAAATTACTAAAAGTAAGTTAAAGGAAATCAAGGCAGCGGCATCATTAAAGAGTGTTTCCCCTTCCACAATGGTTGATAGGCGAGAAGGCACTCGAATCTCTTTAAACACGGCAATCATCGAAACTGTATCCGTATTGGCCAGGATCACCCCCACTAATAAAGCCGGAATCCAATCCAGGCCAATGCCAAACTTGACTACGATGCCGATGATCATTGAAGACAAGATCGATCCCGGCCCTGCCAAAAGCGCGACTGGTTTAACGGTGCTTCGAAGCCGACTAATATCGGTATTGATGGCTGCTTCAAAAATCAAGATTGGTAGAAAAAGATTCAGAACCAAGGTCGGATCCAGGCCAATTTTTTGCGACAACACATCTGTAATGGGTAAACCGGCTAGAACCAGGCCTGTGACGTAGGGAATTCGCAATCGTTGGGTTACTAACGCTACAAATGTTGCTATCAACAATAGAATGATGAGAATTGTAACTAACTGCGGAATACCACCTGTGATGTTTTCTGGCACACGGTGATTATTGTCCAAGGATGTTTCCTGTGCTAGAATCCAGGCCAATATTGGTTGATGAGGCATTCGTTCACCAATTCCTGAGAAATTTTTACGCCAAGTATCGTATCAGTGTAGGTTGCCCTAGGAATAATCGCCAAGCCACAATTGGTTTTTTTCAAGGAGATCAATGAAGTTAACAACATACTCATCCATCTTTGGGGCTTTAGTGACATTGGCATTGGCGTCCTGTTCCCCTGAAACGTCCTCACCTAGCTCAACATCAACTTTAACCAGTCCCAGTAATCTTAAGCCTGTTCAAATCGATCAAAATCAGTTCCTCAGGGGACAAACTTTATACATCCCCATCTACTCCCATGTGTATCATCAAAATAATTTAAATAATGAACTCAGCTTGTCGGCCATGTTGAGTGTGAGGAATACGGATTTTAATCATCCAATCGTGATTACCACCGTTGATTATTACAATGACAGTGGTGCATTAGTCCGTCAGGAACTGGAACAACCCGTTGAGCTGGGCCCCATGGCCTCAACTCAGTTTTTTTTGGCGTCTACCGATCGCACCGGTGGGGCAGGGGCAAATTTTATCGTTAAGTGGGCGGCCACTGAAGCGGTGACGAATCCAATCATCGAAGCGGTGATGGTAAGTACAACCTCATCCCAGGGAATTTCCTTTCTTAGCCCAGGCCAGGTACTTGCGGAATTTGGCCCAAAGGGTCGAAATTAGTCTAAGTTATGGGCTGCTTCTGAAATCACTTTGCGCAACCAGGCCCCACGATTGGGTAATTTTCTGACTTTGACATCCACACTCAGGGGTAAACGCACCGACAAAGCCTTATCAGAAAGTTTTTCCGTGGTGTCGTCTTGGCGTTGAAAGCGCTTTTGCTTGAACTCTTCAGTCTGAATCGGGTGGGGATTAGGCATAGCAGCACCAAGTGACCTTGAGTCATCCTATCATAGTCAACAGGGATAATTGGGCTATTCTAGACAGGCCGAAATCGTCGCTTCCACCGAAGTGGCCAACCCCTGTAAATCGTATCCCCCCTCCAGGCCAAAGACAACATGGGGTGAAATGGTTTGGCATAGCCGCGTCATTTGGCCATAGTCCGTCGGAGCTAAAACGGTTTCCGAAAGGGGATCATCACGGTGGGCATCATAACCAGCGCTGACCAACAATAAATCTGGGGCAAAGGCCTGGAAGAAGGGAATCACTTGGGTGGTCATGGCCTGGAAATACTCGGCTCCACCACTGCCGGCAGCCATGGGGATATTCAAGACATTTTGATGCTGGCCTTGCTCGTGGGCGGCCCCGGTTCCGGGATAATGGGGGGCTTGGTGAATTGAGCAATAGGCAATATTGGGGATGGTTTCAACACAGGCCTGGGTGCCATTACCGTGATGGACATCCCAATCAAAAATTCCAACGCGATTTATCTTGGGCAAACTTAGCGCGTAGTGGGCCGCAATCGCCGCATTAGCCAGCAAACAAAAGCCCATGGCCCGCTCAGGTAAAGCATGGTGGCCTGGGGGACGGGCAAGGACTAGACACGGCTGAGCCTGGGTTAGGGTTTCCTGAATTCCATCAATCCAGGCATTCACAGCCAACAACGCCACTTGATAACTGTTTTGGGAGACCACAGTATCCGGATCTAAATGGCTGCGTTGGTTGGGCTCTAAGCGTTCGGACAGGGAGGACAAAAGTTGGAGGTAGTCGGCATGGTGAATTTTTTCAACCCAGGCCTGGGGGGAAAAGGTTTCTAGGGGAGTTGGTTCTTGCCAAGCTAACTGAGGTGCCCAGGGCCCCGACTTGAGATGCTCAACAATGGCTGTCAACCGCTGGGGGCGTTCCGGATGGTAGGGGCCAGTCCGGTGCTCTAAAAATACATCAGAGTAAATTAGCGTGACCATGGGAACTCAACTCAGTCGGGGATGAAGGCAGAATTTGCTGATTTGAGCTTAACCGGATTATAACGAAGTACTGAAAAACTAAAGAAACTTTGTTCCACTACCCTGGGTTTGCCACTCTCCATGAACGACGCCACCTCCCCAGAATTTAGTTATTCTGAACAGAACCATTCCGAGACTCAACCCATGGAAACCCCGCCGGTTTTTGATCTGAAATCCAGTGACTACTACTTCAACCGGGCCTTGAGTTGGTTGGAATTTAACAAACGGGTCGTTCAAGAAGCCTATGATCCCCGCACCCCGCTCCTAGAACGGCTCAAGTTCATGGCAATCTACAGCTCCAACCTGGATGAGTTTTTCATGATTCGGGTGGCAGGTCTAAAACAACAGGTAGAGAGCGGCATTATCCAGGGTGGTGCTGACGGAATTTCTCCCCATGACCAACTGGCGGCAATTCGACAGGTGCTGCTCCCGGCCGTTACGGAACAACATCGTTATTTCGAACAGGAGCTACGGCCCCGCCTCAGCCAAGAGGGAATTTTCCTGCTCCACTATGCCGATCTGCATCCGGATCAACAGGCGTACCTACAGCAATATTTCATTAACCATATTTTCCCCATCCTCACTCCCCTGGCCATCGATCCTGCCCATCCCTTTCCTTACATTTCGGGCTTGAGTCTTAATTTACTGGTGGCCGTTCAAGACCCCGACACAGAGGAGGAACGTTTTGCGCGGGTAAAAGTGCCGCGGGGATTTCCACGCTTCATTGCTCTACCGCAAACTCTCTCCCGCCATGAGTACCATGCCAAAGCCACTTGGGTAGGAGTTCCCCTCGAGCAGGTTATTGCCCACAATCTGACTAATCTATTCCCCGGCATGAGGATCCGTAACCATTACATCTTTCGGATTACCCGCAGTGCCGACCTGGAATTAGAAACCGATAAGGCGGATGATCTGCTGATCGCCATTGAACAGGAAATCCGTAAACGCCGCTTTGGTTCAGTTGTTCGGTTGGAGGTAGAACGGTCAATTCCGCCAGCCATACGTCAAACCCTGATTGATGAACTCGATATCGAAGAAACCGATGTGTACGATGTCGATGGCCTGGTTTGCTTAAACAATCTCTTTGCCCTGATGGATCTACCCTTACCCCATCTCAAGGATCCGAGTTGGCATCCGGTCACCCCGGCAAGTTTTCAACGGGTGGATGAACGGGAATCCCAATTTTCACTTATTAACCTTGACCCAGGTATCGAGTTAGAGCATTGGGAAGCAGCCGCCAACGAGCTATTTGGCTTGATCCGGGAACGGGATCTCTTAGTTCACCACCCCTACCACAGTTTTGCTTCCACCGTACAACGATTTATTACCCTTGCAGCCTACGATCCCAAGGTCTTGGCGATTAAAATGACCCTGTACCGCACCTCTGGAGATTCTCCCATTGTCAAGGCTTTAATTGCAGCGGCAGAAAATGGCAAGCAGGTGGCGGTGTTAGTGGAGCTTAAGGCCCGGTTTGACGAGGAAAACAATATTCTCTGGGCTCGGAAACTGGAAAAAGTTGGGGTGCACGTGGTCTATGGTGTCCCCGGCCTGAAAACCCATACCAAAACCCTGTTGGTGGTGCGCCAAGAAGCGGGGGAAATCCGTCGATACGTCCACATTGGCACTGGAAATTACAACCCCAAAACCGCCGGCCTCTATGAGGACTTGGGCCTGTTTTCCTGCTGTCCCGATTTGGGGGCCGACCTCACGGATTTGTTTAATTTCCTGACAGGTTATTCGCGGCAACGGGCTTACCGAAAACTGTTAATTGCGCCTGTAACCATGCGGGAACGAATGTTGGCCCTTGTGCACCGAGAAATTGACCATGCCCATAACGGGGCCCCAGGCCGGATTATTGCCAAGATGAATGCGATTACCGATGGCCAGTTAATTCGAGCGTTGTATGAAGCCTCCCAGGCCGGGGTATCCATTGACCTAATTGTTCGGGGGATGTGCTGCTTACGGCCGGGGATTCCTGGGGTCAGTGAAAATATTCGCGTTAGTAGTGTGATTGGTCGGTTTCTGGAACATTCCCGCATCTTTTACTTTGGCAATAATGATCACCCAGAGTATTTTATCGGCAGTGCGGATTGGCGGTCTCGGAACCTAGATCGACGGGTGGAAGCGATTGTCCCGATCACAGACCCCCACATTACCCAGGAATTGGACAGTATTTTGGAGCTAATGCTGAAGGACAACCGCCAGGCCTGGGATCTACAGCCCGATGGGAGTTACCGCCAACGTCATCCCCAGGAGCCAGAGGCAGAACTAGGCACCCATGCCACCCTGATGCACTTAACCCGAAAAGAGCATAAGGAACGCACCTACCTTTAACCCTGACCCGCTGTTATCCCCTCAGGCGGCTGTGGGATTATCTCCAACACTACCTCGTATCTACACCGCCTAAACCGCAGGAAACCAGAGTCATTTGCCCAGGGAGTGAAACCCCAAAGCCCCTGCAAGCAAGTATATTTCGTGTCCGAAGTCAAAGGAAATCGGAACTAAATTACAACAATCCTCATCAGGAGGGATCGATTGTTAACCTGAACCGCTAAAGTAAGGGTTGCCAATTTCTCTGCTGTTTTCATGGTGTGATATGCGTTTTTTGACATTTGCGGCAACTGCGGTGTTGAGTTTACCAATCCAGGCCTGGGCGGCATTGCCGGCTTATACTCCAGAACAGTCCAATCGCTATATGAGTGCCTGTGTGGAAAAAGCAAAAAGCCAGGCCCCGCCCTTTGTTTCAGAACAATTTTTTCAACGCTACTGTCAATGCACCCTAAACCACATTCAAGAACGGGTTAGCTATGATGACTTCCGAGACATGGCCAAGGCCAAAGAGCAGAATCAGACCCTCACCCCGGCCCAACGTCGTGCAGATGCTGTTTTGGATGAAAGCTTAAAGGTTTGTTTTGCGCGCATGGGCATCTAAGACTACGCCAGGGGCACGGCTACGGTGGCTGGGGGGGCTAACCCTGCTGGTGCTCAGTCTTTGGGCCTGGGGCAGTGGCAGCAGTTGGGGCAATCCAGGCCGGGTGGTGTTCTCTGTTGACCCCAGTGATAACCTCCAGGCTACCCTTGAAGCAGCCGCCATCGCCCAACATCAGGGAAAATCTGTGGAGGTTGTTTTCAAACCTGGCCGCTATCTGCAATCCGGAACCTTTCAATCTCGGCCCAACCCCAGTTATCCCAAACTTCCCAAAGTTAGTTTGGTGGCTGAAATTCCTGGAACTGTTATTTTTTCCGGTGCCGATGTCTGGCAGGCCTGGGCAACCACCGATCAAGCAGGCATTTACCAGCGACCCTGGCCCGAAGATTGGGGATTTTCTGGCAACCCTTGGCAGGCCTACAACATTGACTTACCACTTTTGATGCAACGGGGGGAACTGGTCTGGGTCAATCAACATCGCCTAAGGCCCGTTTTAACAACCGCTGAACTCGAACCCGGCACCTTTTGTCTTGATTTTGAGAACCAGATTCTCTTCATTGCCCCAGCGCAACCCCTTGATTGGGAAAAAGCCCAGGTGGACGTTAGTCGTCGTCGCAATGGTCTAACCCTGAACCAAGCCGAACAGGTGCACCTGAAAAACCTAATATTTCAACAGTATGGCGGGACATTTACCGGGGCGTTAACCATTAACCACTCCAAGAACATTACCGTCGATCACAGCCAGTTTCTTGACAATAATTGGACAGGCCTAAACATCAATCATAGTCAACAGATTACCGTTAGTCACAGTCTCAGTGCGAATAATGGCATGCGGGGCCTGGGGGGAGCCTTTATCACAGATTTAACGGTTGATGATTTTGAGTCTCGAGGTAACAACTGGCGAGGCGATTTAACTGGATACTACGATTGGGATGCGGGTGAAAAATTCTTTTATCTCAGGCGAGCTAACTTTACACGATATCGAGCCATTAATAACTATTCCGCTGGACTGTGGTTTGACAGTGACTATCAAGATATTGTTGTGGATCAGTCCCAGTTGATTGGCAATGCTGTAACCGGATTATTTATTGAAGCGGGGCCTGGGCCAATTACGGTTAAAAACTCAGTCATAACTCAAAATTACAGTGTTGCCCCCAATTATCTCCAAACCCCAGGCCTGTTTGCGTGGGCGGCGGATAATGTCACCTTGGAGAATAATATTATTGCTGGAAATAGGGGCGCGCAACTGGGGATTCGGGATTTGTATCAGCGAGAAGTTGAAATTCCAGAGACGCAGTCGACCCAAACATTTGTTTCCCGCAATTGGCACCTCAAAAACAATTGGATCATGGCCACCCAGGCCCAGGAATGGCTTGTTTCCACCCTCAATGCCACACCCTTTTTAGACAGTCTGAAATCCCAGGCTAACCATTGGCTCAGTTATGCCTCCAACCCATTTGGCATCGAAGGAGAACGGCAAACATTCCTGGCCTGGCAAGCTAAAACCCAAGCGGATCTGGATTCTATTTTTTTAGAACTCAGGCCGGATCCCTAGTCGTATTGGTTTTGGCTGGGAATCACAATCAGTGACCAATAGGGGACTTGGGTTGGGTTTAAGTCGCGAATGGGACAAATCCGTTGGCTCGGTTGCGTGGCGTATTCAATATAGCGGGCCCGATCTAGGAGTTGAAGCTCTTCTAGGACTTGATAGACCTTTGGGAAATGTCGCCCCAGTTTTAAAATAATTGCCGCATCAATCCCCTGTAATTTCTGTCGTAGTTTCTCCACACCTAAAGTTGCCGGAATCATAGTTAAAACATCATCTCGAAAGGTTAACGGGACTCCCAACATATCGGCACAGGCCAAGGTGGAGGAAATACCGGGCACTACTTCGGTGGGAAATCGATCCGCCAACCGTTGGAACAGGTACATAAAGCTGCCGTAGAGCATTGGTTCACCCTCACACAACACCGCCACATCCTCCCCGGCCTGGAGGTGGGTAACAATTTTCTCAGCCGCTAAGTCGTAATAGGGTTGGGAGGAACGCTCCGGGCTAAAGGGTAAGGGCATGGGAATTTCTATTTGCTCAGCCCGGATATAGTCCGCCACAATAGCTCGGGCCAAAACTTTGCCATTTTCCATACAGGGGTAAGCAATCACGGGCACCGCGGTTAGGATGCGATGGGCTTTCAGTGTCAGCAATTCCGGATCCCCAGGCCCAATGCCAATCCCATAGAGTTTTCCGGTCATAGTTCCTGCTCCTGAGCCAAGGCATTAATGGCCGCCGCCGCCATCGCACTGCCCCCACGTCGGCCATGGACAGTGATGTAGGGAATCTGGCGGGGATGGTTGGCCAGGGCGTATTTTGATTCCGCCGCACCCACAAACCCGACGGGAAAACCAAGAATGACCGCGGGGGGACTGATCCCTTGATCCAGTAATTCCAGCAAATAGAACAGGGCAGTCGGAGCATTCCCAATGGCCACCACCGCACCACTCAAATAGGGTCGCCACAATTCAATGGCTGCGGCAGAGCGGGTATTGCCAATCCTCTGGGCCAGGCCAGGAACGTCCGGTTCATTCAAGGTACACACCACCAAATTATCCGCCGGTAAGCGTTTGCGAGTGACACCCCAGGCCACCATCTGAGCATCACACAGAATCGGCGCACCCTGTTCTAAAGCCTTACGGGCCACGGCCACCACCCCCAAGGAAGCCCCTAAATCCGAAATAATCTCTGGCATTCCACAAGCATGAATTAAGCGCACCGCCACCGTGGCCAAATCCGGTTCCAAACCCGATAAATTTGCTTCTGCCCGAATGGTGGCAAAGGACTGGCGATAGATTTCATGGCCATCACGGATATAGTCGTAACTCATGAATGTGGGGCCGAAACATGGTCAACGGGGCCAGAGGCCGTAATCCTTTGGTAGATCAGGGGTAACAGGTGTTCCAAGGGGGCTTCGTCCATGGGTGAGGCCTGGCGAAAATCCCCGTCATAAAAGCGGTACATCTGGTTTGGCATCCCTAAAAGCGTAAATTCGGCGGGACTCGGTTGGGCACAGGCCTTGGGGCAGGCTGTCAGGTGAATATTGACTGCGCGGGAGAGAGGCTGTTGCTTCAGATAAGTCCCCAAGCGTTGAGCATCCCCTAAGGTATCCGTCTGGCCAGCCCCACATCCCAGTTTTCCCGGACAGGCCACGATTCCTTGGGTAATTGTCGGGGAAGTGGGAAAGCCCAGTGATTCAAGGGCCGCCAGGGCTTGAGAAATATTTACTTGCAGAATATTAACAACTATAAGGGCATGCCAGGGGGTTAAACGCAGTTCTCCGGAGCCAAAGGTTTCCGCAACTGCCCCTAAGCCTCGCCACTGGGTTAAAGTCGCTTGTCCTTGGGGTAAACCAATGCCGATGTAGGCCAGGTCAGGGTCAGCTTGGGAGTGAACACCAAGATACTGCTGCCCTGGGTGAAATTGGGGGGAGGGCAAGGGGGAGCAGTCGCTTAAGGGAAAGTCAAGATAGGACTGGGCCTGGGCTAAGAATTTTTCAGTTCCCCAATCCGCCAAAAGATCCCGCAGACGTGCCTTGGGAGCGGCATCCGGGGCCTGGACATAATCTCGGTAGGCCAAAATTAGGGCTTTGAGCATGGGTAAGCCTTGGCTAGGGTCAACCCAAACTCCCGAGGGGAAATAGCCTTTGTCAATGCCAAAGTCCAGGCGTAAACCCAGTTCTGATGCCGCAGGGGCGGATACCGCTGTCAGTTGAATCTCGTTGTAGCGATGTTCCGAATGGTTCAGGGACCGCCAGCCAGCACTGCATTGCCCACCCCCATCCAGTCCAAGGGAAAATTTTGCGGGTAATTGCTCCAGGCCCGGCTGAGTTGCCAAAAAATCTTCTAACTCTGGTAACCAAGGCGAGAAATCCACCAACTCAGTGGCATCTAAACCCGCTAAGGGATTCAGCATCATGTTGCGGAGGACATCCACGGCTGGATTTTTGGCCCCCAGTCCCAAGGTTTGCAACTGGCTTAAGGTCTGAGGGTGTGGGGGTTGCTTAAGTCCCCGCAATTGAATATTGGCCCGATTGGTGATCTGGAGGGTTGCAATTTCAGCCGCCGCCGCAAAATCACCCAGGCCCCGAATCTGTTGAGCCTGCAATTGTCCGCCAGGAACACGGACGCGAAACATCAGCCCATCCTGCGCCGTCACGCCATAGAACAGGCCTGGGCATACTGGAGATACTGATCGAGACGATTTCGCCAAAACTGAGGACCAAATCCCTGTGCAGCGCAGAGACGGCTAACGGGTAAAACATTCCCAGGTGGCATTCTAACTCGCCCCAGTTATCTGCTGTCATGATCACCGAGGTTTACAGCTGCGGCACAGTACCGGAATTGCAACCGGATTTTCCCAACTGAAGAATCCCTCTATCCTAGCATGGGGGTCTAATGCCCTCGGGAGGATTGGTGGTTGGGCGACGGCTAGAATCGGTGTGCTTGACCCAGGCCTGGGGCAGGAAATTGGCTTAAGACTCAGGTGGGGAACAGGAATTAATCGCGAGTTTTTAAGGTTTTAGGGCACGATGGGACAGTGGAATTTATGGCGATTGAGGCAGGAAAAACTGGAACTTTTGTCACTGTAGGCCGGTCTAGTTACTGATTCCAATAGCAGATGAAGTTGGTTTAAGTTTGTGACACTTTTTCAGGTGTGAGTGGTTTTTGTGACAATTTTCCCAGCCTGTGCCAATTGATCAAAATGGTCAGTGGGAATCTTGCCCCCAGCAAAAACATTTCATACTGAATGTATTGATTGCATAACTGTGGCCATTCTGCGTAGACATAGGGTGATCCAATGCGGTCGTTTTTGATTCAGTACCATGGCCTAACTCCAATTGGGCTTCTTCAGGGTGTGAGGAAGAGATAATGTCCAAAAAATTTCATTTAGCCCTACTTGCCGGACTGTGTTCCAGTTTTATGACTGGATGTTTCTTTTTGGGGTCTGAAACTGAGGTTGTCATTGAACCACCACCGCCGCAACCAGAAACTACGGCCGCCCCAGAGCCAGAAACGCCAACGGCCTCAGAAACCCCTGCAAACCCCTCTGTTCTGAGTAATCTCACCCCCCCCACCAATCCAGTCGCTCGGGTTAATGT
>CAZZCG010000027.1:0-48868 GCA_964653145.1 uncultured Synechococcus sp.
AGGGGAAGATACGGTGCTAGCGGCGATGGCGGCCCGTTGTCCTACCAAAATTGTCGAGTCGGAAACCGAAGAACGCAATGCCATCCAAAAACTGCTGAACTTTGGCCGCAAGAAAGAAGATATTGCCGTTACCGATACGGAATATAAAGATCACGCGCCCTTGGTTTTGTTTGGCTCTTTGCCCGATCCGGTCGTGACGCAATTAACCCTGGAACTGAAACGCCAAGGGATCAAAGTCTCCGGTTGGTTGCCCGCCAAACGCTACACCGAATTGCCCGTGATTGAAGAAGGCTACTATGTCGCGGGGGTGAATCCCTTCCTCTCTCGGACGGCAACTACTCTGATGCGGCGGCGGAAATGCAAACTGATTGGGGCTCCGTTTCCGATTGGGCCAGATGGGACGCGGGCCTGGGTTGAGAAAATTTGCAGCGTCTTGGGGGTTGAACCTCAGGGCCTGGCAGAACGGGAAGCCCAGATTTGGGAGAGCTTGGAAGACTATCTGCAACTGATTCGGGGCAAGTCGGTCTTTTTCATGGGCGATAACCTCTTGGAAATTTCCCTGGCTCGTTTTTTGGTGCGCTGTGGCATGACCGTCCAAGAAATTGGCATCCCCTACATGGATAAACGCTACCAGTCCGCGGAATTAGCCCTCTTGGAATCCACCTGTAACGAAATGGGTGTGCCGCTGCCAACAATCATGGAAAAACCGGATAACTACAACCAACTGCAACGGATTCAGGAATTACAACCGGATCTCGTGATTACGGGTATGGCCCACGCAAACCCCTTAGAAGCCCGCGGCATCAGTACCAAGTGGTCTGTGGAGTTTACCTTTGCCCAAATTCATGGCTTTACCAATGCGCGGGATGTGTTGGAATTGGTAACTCGTCCCCTGCGCCGCAACCAGGCCCTAGAAAATTTGGGTTGGGATAAGTTGGTTTTAGCAGAAGCAAAGGGATAGCTTGAGGGCCTGGCCTGGGTGAGACTTCTTGGTTAAATCGGATTTTAAAGGCTAAGACTACTATAGTTTCCTAGTTAATTAAAATCATCCAAGAGGTCTCTCTCATCAATTTATTGTTTATTTTCTCAGCATTAACTTTATGGACTGGCAAACTCGAATTACGAGAAAATCCTTTACAATAACTGATTTACACGACACAACTGGAGGAAGCAACCCATAAAAACTCAAAATGAAGTTCTTGATCAGGGATATAGAGCATTGATCAGTTCTTTAGGTGCGATTGATGCGATTCGGTTCATTCAACACTTTAGTCCCGGTTATGGAAACTATACTAAAGACCGCGATGAATGGCTTAATAAGTTATCTATGAATGAGTTTTTATCTATGATGCAGAGTTATAAAGAGGCTGATGAGCAAAATAAAACTGATTTTGATGAGGTTATCCAGTAGATATATTTTTGAAGTGGCCTAACTCAAATTTTGAGATGACTATTTTAGATTATAAAAAATTAAGTCCAGGCCCCGTGACAGTTTCCCCGTTTAATTCTTGATCTGCAAGTTCTAAGTTCAGAGCCAAAAGTTCGGCTAATCGGTTTTTACCAGGCCTGGGGTTTGAATTTTTCATCATTCAGGATGAGAATATCCAAATTTGTGAACGTGACGATAAATAATCCATGCGATACGGCGTATTCTTGTGCTTCGTCAGAAATATCCTGGCAAATTACACCACCATAAATCTTTTTCCTTTTTCTGTTAGTAGAATCAGAATCGCATAAAGCCAGCTTGGTAATTTCCTCAATATGCCAATCAATCATTTCTGAGCAAATCTCTTGGGACTTCACAAATACTAAAATCTCGTCTTCATTGCCAAAGTTAATTCCAAATGAAAAGTTTTTAGCAGGATCATCTGATTGACGGCTATAACCCAATGCTCGCCAGGTAAAATTCATCCCTCGTTCATTAAATTTATCCATGACCCGATCTGCAAAAACGCGATCATCTGACCAATCATTATCAAAAGAGGTTGGGCGATATTTTAATTCTTCTTGAATGTCCTTAATATGAATTTCTAAATCTTGGACTATGGCGCGAGTTTCTTCTTGATCTTGAGAGAGTTGATTGACTAAATGTAAAAGTTTATCGAATGATTCTTCCATGTTTTCTAACTTGCGCTACTTCTGGGGTCGAGTTAGCTATTGTCTAATTATAAAAGGTTAAGCGTTGGGGCCTTTGATGGGTTCTCCTCGTGATTCTTTGGCCGCACATTCCAAATTCAAGGCTAAGAGTTCAGCTAGTAAATCATCGTTAGGATTGAATCCATAGGCGGCTAAAACCTGTTGATCCAGTTGGGCATGAAGTTGATAGAGTTGACTGGCGGGTTCATCAAAATAGGCGTTGTAGAGTTTGGTAATGCCCCATTGTTTTTGCTCCATTTGTTGGGTTTTGATTGCCCACCTCCATAAAGGCAAAGGCACTAATGCGTGACAGTAATTGCTCTAACTCAACTACATCAACGGGCGTATCAACTGGAACATTAAAGTCATAGATCCAAAACTGATCAAAATTGCACAGCAACACATACCGCGGCCGATTCGGAACTAAATTTGTCCAATATTGCAGGGCCTGGGCATAGTGTTTACTCAGGTCAGTTCCCCGCTTTTTCATCTCAATCAATACTCTGGGCTTCCAAACCAAATCTGCAAAACCCGTTTTCCCTGCTGCACTACCTCGACTGACCCGTTCCTCAAAGGTTGCTCCCGCTGCAATCGCATCCGCATAACCAAAGGCCTGGAAAACCGATTTAAGAACGTTTGTGCCTCTCCTTTTTCATCTCCCTTGAGGGCCTGGCAGGACGTGATAAAGTCTTGAAACGGGGCCTGGGAAAGCATAGATCTCAAAGAAAATTCCAAAAGGGATGAGCCGCAAGACCCATGATCGAAATATTAACCTATGATCCAATAAAAACCAGTCAAATCAAGTGCCAACCCAACTCTCACTCCTAATTAATTTCAGAGAGACATTTACATCGGCATGAGTTTCCTTGCACTAAACAAACCCCCAGGCCTGACTTCCCATGACTGTGTGGCCAAAGTTCGGCGAGTGTTTAAGCTGAAGCGGGTTGGCCATGGCGGCACCTTAGATCCAATGGCAACCGGAGTATTACCCATTGCGTTGGGGCCATCGACGCGTCTATTACCCTACCTACCGACGGCAAAAGCCTACCAGGCCCGGATCCGCCTCGGCCAGGCCACGGATACCGATGACATTACCGGGACAGTAATCTCAGAAACTGATGCCAGCCACCTAAATATTGCGTCCATTACCCAGGCCCTAGAAACCTTCCACCAGGGCTACGACCAAATTCCCCCAGCCTATAGTGCTATTCAAGTGAACGGAAAACGGCTCTATCACCTGGCTCGCAAGGGAGAAACCGTCGAAATTCCAATGCGCTGGGTAGATATTTTTAACATTGAACTCCTAAATTGGCAACCGGGCCCAGCCCCTGAACTGGAAGTCGCCATTGACTGTGGGCCGGGAACCTACATTCGCTCCATTGCTCGGGATTTAGGGGCAGTGTTAGGGGTGGGTGGAACCCTAGCCAGTTTGATCCGCACAAAAAGTTGTGGGTTTGATTTAGCCAACAGCGTCAAGGTTGATACGTTGAATCCCGCAACTACGCCACTCATTGCCCCTGATCAGGCCCTTGCTCACCTCCCGGAACTTGTGCTTGCTCCTGACCTGGCCTGGCGCTGGTGTTGTGGACAAAAATTACAGTTTGCAGGGGTTAACTCAGCCTCTCCCCATCGGGTTTTAACCATGGAGGGTGTTCTCTTAGGCATTGGGCAACAGGAGGATGAGTGTTTTCGGGCTAAAGTGGTTCTTCCCGAGGCCCTGCAAGTTGTCACTCCCAATCCTGAACCAACTGGAAACACCCTGGACAATCCTTCGGCCCATGACGCTGGCTGATCTCAACGAGTTGGCGATGGCTTTGAAAGATTAGGCTCTCTTGATTGGGGATGGTGGTCTAGTCCAGCACGATGTCACGGGCAGACGAGTAGTGGAAATTGACTTTCCCATAAACCGAAAATTCTGGCATCAAGGGCTTGCCACCTCGGAACATGGCGTCACGCCGAGTCGCGGAAAACGTTGGGATGCGGGTATGGGAACCTGAGATTATCTGGAACAACCAGCCGATTTGTTTGTCCGGAATCCAGAGGCTCGCAACAGAAACCCTCAGATCAGACTGGGTTGACAATGGGGACAAAAATGCGCTGACCGACCACCTAAGCGAATTTTCTCGATCGGAGCTTGGCAGATGCGACAGGGCTCTCCTTCACGTCCATAGACCCAGGCCTGGCCACCATAATTTCCATTAATGCCCTCAACGCTGGTAAAGGAATTAAAGGTTGTTCCCCCGACATCTAAACTATCTTGGAGGACTTTCTGGATTCTTTGCTGCAGTGCTTCAATTTGGTTCAGATTCAGGGCATTGCTGGGGGTGGTTGGATGGATGTTCGCTAAAAATAGAGCTTCATCGGCGTAAATATTCCCAATTCCAGCCACCAGGGCCTGGTCAAGGAGAGCGGTTTTAATCGGCCGTTTTCGTTGGCAGAGTTGTCCGCTTAAATAGCCAACCGTAAAGTCATCCCCCAAGGGTTCTGGGCCCAGGTTCGCCAAGGTCGGCATAATCTCTGGGAGTAAGTCTGGATCAGGAACCCACCACATTTGCCCAAAAGTGCGTTGATCCACAAATCGGAGTTCTTGGCGGATTTCGGAAGGCTTGGCGGTCGGGGCCTGGCAAAATAGACGGACGCGGGTGTGTTTACGGAGGGCTGTATTTTCTGACAACCAAAAAAGCTGGCCCGTCATTCGGAGGTGAACAACCAACCAGCCTCTTTGATTGAGTTTGCCAATGAGGTATTTTCCCCGCCGTGACCAGGCCTGGATCTCCTGACCGATTAAACCCGCAATAAACGCGTCCGGTTCCGGTGGATAGGCAATGGTCTTGGGATAGAGAACCTCACCCGCAACAATTGGAGCATGCAGCGTCAGGTCTGATAAACCCCGCCGGACTGTTTCAACTTCTGGAAGTTCGGGCACAGTCAGCCTAGTCTGATGCTGTCAAGATCTGCCGTGACCTATTTTTTCTTGGGGGCTTCAACTTCCACCACTTCACTCAAGGCAAAGTTATTGGTGTTGACACCACCGGCACTACCACTGAAACCGCTGTAATTGACTTTGTCGAAGCGGACAATCACTGGATATTTAATCCCACTTTGATCCACAGACGCGACCGTACCAATTTCGTTATACCAGTAAGATTCTGGGCGAAGGATTTTGACTTTAGAACCACGTTGAACCATGAACCTGTCCTTATCAAAACGGATCAATAGCTATAAGCCTACTATGACCGGGAAAACACTGAGATATGTTGTTGCAAGGTTTCATAAAGGTTTACAGAATTTCCAAATATAATTTAACGATTCGCCAACCCCTTACCCCTGTCGGTTATTAGCGGGAAACCATGGGTGTTAGCCATCCCCAGGCCTGGGCCATCAAAGAATTCTGAACGGCGGCTATCCTCCGAAGCGGGATCGAGTAGGATCAAAGGCAAGAAATAGGCTCTGAGTTGTTCATCGGTTGCTCCACTGAGGTCAGATCAATGATTGAGATGCGAGTTGCGGGAATTGCCCTAGATGCGGCCACGCGCACCCCGATTGTCCTCCTGCAGGATGGAACTGAACGCCGGGCCCTACCGATTTGGATTGGCCAACCAGAAGCTAAGGCAATTTTGCTAGCCCTGGAAAATGAAAAACCTGTCCGCCCCCTCACCCACGATCTGATGATCAGCATCCTTGAGGCCTGGGAAATGACCTTAGAACGGGTGGTGATTCATTCCCTACAGGACAATACCTATTACGCTGTCCTCACCCTCAAGCAAGGAGATATTAAGAAAGAGATCGATGCTCGCCCCAGTGATGCCATTGCCCTAGCAGTGCGCTGTGATTGTCCGATTTGGGTCTTAGAGGAGGTGGTGGCCGATGCTTCGATTCCTGTGGATCGGGATGCTGATGAAGCTGAACGCCAGGCCTTTCGTGAGTTTTTAGATCGGATTCGTCCCGAAGACTTTTCCCAGCAAGGTCAGGACTCAGAGGATTTAGAAGATTCCTCGGCCAGTTAATTTCCGGCTCTGCTATTCTCATCTGACCAATGAATAAGCATTTGGTACTTATAGTCATTTCACTAAGGAACTGAACATAAACAGGCTTGAACCCCTGATGAGCATTACCCTTGTTGGCGTAGCCTCCCGGAGGGATAGTATCTCACCCTTGGCAGAAATGACTAGACTGAATGGACTGAATGACTTTTAGAATTTCCTTAAATTTATTTTGTATTGATGTTGGGAACATACGTTCACCGTCGGATTGATTGTTTTTTGGGAACTTGCCTTGCTCAAGAAGTTAGACTGAATCTACTGCTAAGTATTGGGAACAAAAAATAATGATTCTAGCCCCAGAGCAAGCCATTCTTTACCCTGACAGTGACGGACAGCCAATGGCAGATAATACCTTGCAGTTCCGCTGGATCGTGCTGATCAAGGAAAATTTGGAATGTGTTTTTCAGGGAAATCCAGATGTATTTATAGCTGGAGATTTGCTCTGGTATCCGGTTGAAGGCCATCCAGAAATTCGAGTAGCCCCTGATGTCATGGTGGTTTTTGGTCGGACTAAGGGTGACCGGGGTTCTTACTGTCAGTGGCAAGAGGGAAATATCGCCCCTCAAGTTGTGTTCGAGATTTTGTCGCCGGGAAACACCCTCAAAGAAATGGCCAAGAAGTTGGCGTTTTATGAGCAGTATGGCGTAGAAGAATACTACATTTATGATCCTCAGCGGATTGACTTTGCTGGATATCAACGACGAGGGCAAAAGCTAGAGGTAATTGAAACTATTACCGATTGGGTCAGTCCCCGGCTGGGTATTCGCTTAGTGTTAACCCAGGAGCAGTTGGAAATTTATGGCCCCCATGGGGATCGCTTCTTAACGACTCAGGAATTTTCCCAACGGGCAACTTTGGCAGAACAGGAAAATGAACGCTTAAGGGCGTTGTTGCAGCAAGCGGGGATTTCTGATGAACCCCTAAAAAATTAACTTACGGCATCAAAGACATCTTTAAAGCCAATAATTGAATGCAGTATCGGGCTTGGGGAAAAACGAATCAGCAGCTCTCAGTCTTCACGCTGGGAACAATGCGCTATCTAGATGATGCTGATATGGCGTTAGAAGTCATTAAAAACGCAATTGATCAAGGCATTAACCACATCGAAACCGCCCAGGCCTATGGTGATAGTGAACTTATTCTCGCAAAAGCCCTACAAACAACCATTAACCAAGACGAAATTTACATCACAACGAAACTCCTGCCCGGTGGATCGGCTCAAGGCTTTTCCCAAAAACTAGATCGCTCTCGACAACGGCTAGGGGTGGATTTTATTGATAATGTGGCCATCCATGGAATTAATACCGCCGAACACCTGGCCTGGGCTTTGGAGATTGGTTTACCCGTTTTAGAAACCGCGCAACAGCAGGGGAAAATTGGAGCCATTGGTTTCTCGACCCACGGGGACTTAGACCTCATTTGCCAGGCCATCCGCACGGAGAGGTTTGCCTTTGTCAATCTCCACTACAACTATTTCTTCCAACGGAATGCCCCAGCCATTCAACTCGCGAAACAACACCAAATGGGGGTTCTGATTATTTCCCCAGGGGACAAGGGAGGCCGACTGTATACCCCATCCAGAATGCTGGCAGAGCTAACTTTGCCCAATCACCCCCTTCACCTCAGTTACCGATTCTTGCTCAGTCAACCGGAAATTACGACCCTGACTTTTGGCCCAGCCATCCCCAATGAGGTAGGTTTTCCCTTGGCAGTGGCAGATCAAACAGACCCGCTTTCAGAGTTGGAGCTAGCGCGATTCCAGGCCCTTGAAACCCAACTCCACCAAACCCTCAAAACCGATTATTGTCGCCAGTGTTATGCCTGTTTGCCCTGCCCGGAAGCCATTCCCATTCCCGATATTTTACGCCTACGGAATTTAGCTGTTGGGTTGGAGATGCAAGAGTTTGGGGAATATCGCTATCAAATGTTGGAGAAAGCTGGGCATTGGTTTCCCGGTCAACAGGGACATCGCTGTACGGACTGTGGTGAGTGTTTACCCCGGTGTCCAAGTCAGTTAGATATTCCAACATTATTGCGAGATACCCATCAACGACTCAAGGGGCCTGGGCGGCGGCGACTCTGGGAAACAGATTAAGTCAGAAACTTTTGCATCGTTCTCATGTAGGTTGGGGCATCTTCAAGCATGGGGAAATGACCAGTTTTAGACATCACCACCTGTTGAATGTGGGGATTTAGGGCAGCGGCTTTGGCTCCAAGCTCCACGGGAATTATTTGGTCAAACTCTCCGGAAATCAGCAACGTCGGGCATTGGATCTGGCTAAAGGCCTTGGGCATTTGAATTGCGGCCCACTCACTCACGGCGGAATACATCACCCCTAGGGCAGCGACTTCCTGGGCCTGGAGAAAGTCGTCGAGAAATTGCCGTTGCCAGGCCATGGGGATTGACCGATGTAAAAACCGACCCATGAATAAACGGGGAACCCCAGGAATTTTGCCGAGCCACTGGGGCCGAAACTGGACGACGTAGCCCCCGATTAAATGAAACAGGGCAAAGGGCAATGGCTCGTACTCAAAAATACCGCTACATGTAAGAATGGCTTGCTTAACCCGCTGGGGATATTGACTCAAAAACAAGGCCGCAACCGAAGCCCCCGTGGAATGGGCATTAAGATAAATTTGCTCAAGATTAAACTCATCCAAAAGGGCATGCAAATCCGCAACATAGCTCAAAAGATTAAAGGCCTGGGGATTCTTCACGTCCGCTGGATTAATCTGACTCTGGCCAAACCCCCGTAAATCGTACAGTAAACAATCAAATTGATCGGATAAGGCGTGTGCTGTGGTTTGCCAATAGTTACAGGCCCCGCCCCACCCATGCAAAAACACCATCACTGGTCTGGGTTGATGGGTTGGATTCTTAGACTTAATCCACTGGAAATAATGGTCAACCCCCCGCACCCCAACCATGGGCATGATTAAGCAGATTCAGGAGTAGGGATGGAGGAGGGATGAAGCAATAGTTCGGCGGTGGAGCGTTTTTCCACCATTTCCGGGGTAATTTGGCAACGGGTTAAGTCTTTCCGAGATGGCAGTTCGTACATCACATCCAGCATAATTTCTTCGACAATGGCCCGTAAGGCTCTGGCTCCAGTTTTGCGCCGATGGGCTTCTTGGGCAATGGCCTGGACAGCCTCAGGATGAAACTCCAGTTGAACATTATCCATGTGCAGGAGTTTTTTGTACTGCTTCAGAATGGCATTGCGAGGCTCGGTCAAGATGCGGGTCAAGGCGGTTTCATCCAAGGGTTCAAGGACAGCAGCCACCGGAATCCGGCCAATGAACTCCGGAATCATCCCAAATTTAACAAGATCGCCCGGTTCGAGATTTTTGAGAATATCCGCAGTCCGTTTTTCCTTGGCTTGTGATTCCCCATCCCGGACAAACCCCATGGCTTTTTTGCCGATCCGCTGCTCCACCACTTTTTCCAGGCCGACAAATGCGCCACCCAGAATAAACAAAATGTTGGTGGTATCAATCTGAATACAGTCTTGATAGGGATGCTTCCGGCCGCCCTGGGGGGGAACATTGGCTGTAGTTCCTTCAAGCATTTTTAAGAGAGCTTGCTGTACCCCTTCCCCGGAAACATCCCGCGTAATTGAGGGATTTTCACTTTTGCGGGCAATTTTATCGATCTCGTCAATGTAGATGATTCCCCGTTGGGCTTCTTCCACATCTAAGTTCGCCGTTTGCAGGAGACGCAAAAGAATATTTTCCACATCCTCACCCACATAGCCCGCTTCCGTCAGGGTGGTGGCATCGGCAACGGCAAAGGGAACATCGAGCATTTTGGCCAACGTCTGGGCCAGGAGTGTTTTGCCAGAACCCGTGGGGCCAATCAGCAGAATATTGGATTTTTGCAGTTCAACCTGCTCATCCTGGCCCTTGGGGGGATGCTCCAGCAAACTCAACCGCTTGTAGTGGTTATAAACCGCCACTGAAAGCACTTTCTTGGCTTCATCCTGACCGACCACATGATCATCAAGGTATTGCTTGATCTCCCGGGGCTTGGGCATTTGGCTAAAGACAGGGGCCGAGGTGCGGGGCTTCGTTTTAGAGCGTTCCGGTTGGGGATCACGACGCGGGGCCACCCCTAGAGCGGAGAGTTCCTCGTCCAAAATCTCGTTACAGAGTTCGACACACTCATCACAGATATAGACTCCAGGCCCGGCAATGAGCTTTCTAACCTGCTCTTGGGACTTGCCGCAGAAGGAGCATTTGAGATGGGCATCGTACTTGGGCATGAGAAACCTCGATGGCAACCTAGGGGCAGTTTAAGGACTAGGCGGGAACCGCTTCAACATGGCTGGGTAAGGTTTGCCGAGTGACCACCTGATCAATCAAGCCATAGGTTTTTGCTTCTTCGGCGGACATAAAGAAATCCCGTTCCGTATCAGCTTCAATCCGATCAATGGGTTGGCCGGTGTGGTTGGCCAGCAACTCATTAAGCTTTTTCTTGTGATATAAAATTTCCCGGGCCTGGATTTCAATATCCACCGCTTGTCCCTGGGCGCCCCCTAGGGGTTGGTGAATCATGATCCGAGAGTGGGGTAAGGCCATGCGTTTGCCGGGAGTTCCCCCAGACAGAAGGAAGGCCCCCATGCTGGCAGCCAGGCCAAAACAAAGGGTACAGACATCGGGACGAACATGCTTCATCGTGTCATAGATCGCCATCCCGGCTGTCACAGAGCCCCCTGGGGAGTTGATGTAGAGGTAAATATCCCGCTCGGGATCCTCAGCATCTAGGAACAAGAGTTGGGCCACAATAGAATCAGCAACGGTGTCATCGATTCCGCGCCCCTGACCACCACTGCCCCCAAGGAAAATAATCCGTTCCCGCAGCAACCGTGAGTAAATATCAAAGGCCCGCTCGCCCCGCCCAGACTGCTCCACCACCATCGGCACAATGTTGGCCTGGGGGGAAATGACTTGCGGATAGGGGGCCTGGGAAGCAAAGGGAGTCGCAATGGATGTCGGGCTGAGATGGTTGGAGCGGGAATGCAGCATAGAATTCACAAAACCTTAAAACTGCGCTGGTTCTAATTCTAGTTTCGTGAGCTATGAGTCACACCTCTTCTCCGACCAGAATTAGCTATTCCCATTATGCCTAACTATCCGCTTAACTATCGGCAGCGACTTCTGAATTTGCTTTTTTCCGTTTGGCTGCGGTCTTCTTGGCAGTTGTTTTTTCATCGCTGGCCGGTGCTTCGGGATCAGGGGAAACTGAGGTTGCAGTTACCTCGACCGTGGCCTGGTCTGCGGGTGTCTCTACTGGGGACTCAGGCTTGGGTTCGGCAATTTTTAGCTCAGATTTATCCAGCAACCACTTGAGGGTTAATTCCTCGAGGATTTCGCTTTCCACCACATCCCGCAGCCGTTCCTGATCCAAGCGCCGACCAGACATGGATTCCATGACATCGGCCATCCGTTGCTTAATGGTTTCAGGATCTGCGCTGATGTTTTCCTGTTTAGCCACATGACCAAGGGCGAGGGTGCGTTTCAGTTGACTGATAGCTTCTGGTCGGGCCTGCTCCCGAAGCATATTCAGAATATCTTCAGGGATGTTGTTCCCCACATCCATGCCTTGGCTTTGTAAACGGGACAGGGTCCGACTGAGGATGAAATTGACCTCTTGAGCCACTAAGACCTCGGGCAGTTCGAGGGTCATTTGCTCAACCAGAAGGTTTAGGAGCGCGGCTTCTTGGTTGGACTGGGTTGACTTTTCAACATTCTCGGCCTGGCGATTGGCTAAAAATTCCTCCAGTTCTGCCAAGGTTTTGAATTCACTAATTTCTTGGGCAAAATCATCATCCAAGGGAGGCAGTTCTTTCTCTTTGAGTTCATTGAGAATAACCGTAAAGACCGCCGCCTTGCCCGCTAATTCCTGGTCGAAATAGTCCTCTGGAAAGGTAACACTAATTTCCTTGGTTTCTCCAGCATTCATCCCCACAACCCCATCAATCAGGTCGGGCAGAAATTGACCTTCACTGAGTTCCATTTGGAAATCTTCGGCCTGGGCATTTTCGATGGGTTCCTGGGTTTCCGTCAAAATAGCGCTGAAGTTGACCACGGCCACATCTCCGGCCTGGGCAGGACGATCTTCGACCGGGAGCAAGGTGGCCCGTTCGTTTTGATGGTGGGCGAGGGTTTTGCTGACATAGTCCGGATCCGCCTGAGCCGGTTCATACTCCACCACCAGGCCCGTGTAGCGTTCCAGAGTTATTTCGGGTCGGACATCGGCACTGGCAGAAATGGTCAGGGGTTGGCCCGGTTCAAAACTGCCCAGGAGGTCTTCAAAGCTGGAGAGAAGTTTGAGATTTCCGAGGACGGGAATTTTTTCTTGGGCAATGGCTTCTTTAATGCTGCTATCAACCAGTTCTTCTAAGGCTGTAGCTTTAATGGCCCCGATCCCAACCCGCTGCATCAAAATATGACGGGGCACTTTACCCTTGCGAAACCCAGGAATTGAAGTCGAACGCAACATTTTGGTCACGACTTTGTCGTAAATCTGCTGTGAAGTAGCTCCCGGGATTTCAATTTCCAGGCCCACTTGGCTGGCCGGTAATTTTTCTTGAGTTACTTTAAGGGGAGTCTGAGTCGAAGTCAAAATAATGCCTCTTGCCGATGTCTAAAAACGCCAAATGTACGGGGCCTGGGAGGAGTTGCGATCTTGCCAATTCAGGCCGAGATCTGATCGTACCGGATTTGGTTAAACTTCTGGGCCTGGGGAAAAAATCTTGATGTATTGCCTTAGCACCACCCATGAAACACAAAATGCTAAAACTCTGACGAACCGTGGATTAAAGGATCTCAGTTTGGGTAGAAAAAGACTCTAGCCCCAGGCCTGGGGGGAAATTAAGAAACAACTGGAGGTTAGAACTGGAGGTCGGGCCGGCGTAAAGGTGGGGGTTACCACTGTTAAAAATTATCAATTCAAGGGGAATTTGGCAGAGGATCAGGTGAGAGGCGAAAATCTCTGGGCTAGGATCAGAGCCAATGGGGGTGACGTTACCGTGGGGTATTACGCATGAGTCGGATGGATCTGAGTGGAGCCTTGCCCTGGTCGCAAGCGGCAGAAATAAAATTGCAGAATATTCCCTACTTTGTCCGCTCCCAGGCCCGGCAGCGCATTGAACAATTGGCCCAAGAGCTACAGTTGGATGAAATTACTCCGGAATTAGTCGAGCAGGCCCGGATAGAGTTCGGCCAATAAAATTTCTTATTTCAAGCTTTTTTTGATGCAGAACTTAGAAGTTACCTAGGAATAGAAATTCGATGCCACGCTACATGCCCCATAGCCTAGTCCTGCAAATTAGCCAAATGTTTGCCCAGGGACAAGCCTTTTTTGCCCAAGCCAAGGTGGAAGAGTGGTTAAAACTGCGGCGGGAAAATCCAGCGGACTATTACATTAGCTTTGAGGAACATCCCGCTCCCCCTGGTTCCGGCCTGGTCATTCAGGTGGAAGTCATCCTTAAGCGTCGGGATGGACGACCAGTTGATCCGTGGCTATTGGCACAACTGCAATTGGAATCTCCAGCGTAGATTAACCCCATATAAAGTCGGGAACAGCAGAGGTCGGGAATCATCAACTGGCAGAAACAAGAATAAAGGGTTTTTGACGAACCTGGGCAATCAGCCATCGCAAACTGTGGTTGCTGAGCACAGAAATCGGCCCCATCAGCATTAAGGACTTAACTTCTGCCCGGCTAATTTTCACTGTTCCACCGGATTCCAGCATGGCGGTGGAGTTAGTAATGTCGCGGAGGGTAGCATAGGCAAACAGCAGGGGCAAAACGCAGAACAGCCGAATGGGAACAGCAGCTTTGGGAACTGAGAGGAGATACTCCTGGGCTTCATCCAAGTCATGCCAGGCCAGGGCAACTAGCTCTTTAATAGCAGCATGGTTACTGGATTTTAGTTCTGGGTTAAGCAAAAGTTGATGGCCGCTGCCCTGTGCCACCAAGGATTGTTCAGGAATGTAGATGGAGTTTTCGTGTTCGGCATCCCAGGCAATATCCTTGAGAATGTTCACGGTTTGGAGAGCTTCCCCAAAGGCCCCACAGCGCTTGAGGAGAATTTGATACTCATCCTGACCAATGGAAAAAGAATGCTCATGCCAGAGATCGGTGAGTAAATAGCCCACTGTTCCGGCGACATAGTAGCAATATTCCTTGTATTCATCGAGGGTTTTAATCCGAATACCCGTGGGATGGAGATTCACAAATTTTTTCATCCCATGCACCATCTCACTCACCCAGCGTTGGACATGTTGTTGGGAGGTCAGAGGCAATGTCCGAAACAGGGTGAACACCAGGCCAGTATTAGCAACCAAGCGAATATGGGCGGCTTCTCCCTCTAGGTTTTGGGCAATTCGTCCGTAATCATCGGCCAAGCGGGGACTATCAAAACATTCCAACAAATCATCAAGGAGCAGGGTTTTACTGGCAATGCTGGCAACGGGATCATCTTCCACCGTATCGGCAATGCGACAAATCAGATAGGCAATCAGAACCGCCCGCCCCAAAGTTCCCGGTAAGAAGCGAATACTTAAGGCAAAGGTACGGGAAACTTCCGGCAATATTTCTTGGCAAAATCTCTCCGCCGCCCGCACATTAACTGGAGATTCCAGCGCTATCTGAACCATACGGTTTAACTCCTACACACAAATTTCTATCGCCCGGGGGAACAGGTTTTATTAAGTAAAATTAACAGATACCATAAACCTTACTGCTAATCTAGTAAAGCCTTGGGCAGCGAATCCCTAGCCAAATACATCAAAGCCAACGCATAAAACCCGTTTCCTTCAGATGTTTCTTGGGGAAATTAACCTGTCATCAAAGGCCATGACCTGGTTCACACCACTTTACTGAAGTTTTTTTCGTGGCAAATTTAGAGTCGGCCAGTTTTTCAAGCGGCAACCTGAGGGCCACTGGGTCTAAATTCAGCACCTGTGTTGTCCTTGTGCCCAAAGGTCAGGAATACCAGGCCATTGCCCAAGCCTTAAACCGCCCTCATGCCAATCCCGTGGACATTGTCGCTATCCCAATGGGCGTGGCCGCTGTCGAAGCTTTTTTGGCCACCTGGCAACCTCCCCCCCAGGCCAGGGTTTTATTAATGGGATTAGCTGGGGCCCTAGTCACAACTTTCCAACCCGGGGATGTGGTGGTGTATCAATCCTGTGGTCAAGGGAAGGAGGTTCAAGCCTGCACCGGGGCCTGGGCTGAGCATTTGGCGGAACACTTACAAGCCCCTCTGGTTCAAGCCCTCACCAGTCCAACGGTGATTACCACCGCTGCAACCAAGCAACAACTCCATGCTGAAACTGGGGCCGCAGTGGTGGATATGGAAGCACTGCCAATTGTCACCGCTTGTCTGTCTCAGGGCGTTCAGGTGGCCGTTGTCCGTGTCATTTCCGATGGGGCCGCTCAGGATTTACCGGATCTTTCCCAGGCAATTCGTCCCGATGGCAGCTTAAATGCTTGGCAATTGGGGCGTTCCTTTATCCAAAACCCTGGGGCGGCCGTCCATTTAATTAGAGGCTCCTTGCGGGGGTTGAAAGTCTTAAAGGCTGTGGCAGCAAAAATTTTTTCTGAAGATAGCCATTAAACTCCCGTAGCTGCCCTGGTCAGGGAGACTCGATAATTTTGATGCCGTGGGAGCAGGTTTGGGCCCGCCACAACTCTAGGGGATGATCGGGAAATTGAGCTTGAACCTGGGCCAGTATTTGCTCTCCCGCAGCCGCTGAATCGACTAGGGCAAAAACCGTTGGCCCGGAGCCTGACATCATCGCAGCCTGGGCCCCAGCGGTTAAAAATGCCTGACGTAACTCGGCAACTCGGGGGTATTCGGGGAGGACAATTTTCTCAAAATCGTTCTGGAGGGCCTGGGTCAAATCGGCGATATTCCTGTGGTGTAGGGCCTGGAGTAGCCGTCGCGAGCCTCCCTGCTGCCGGGCTTGTTCCTGTGCCGATGGGGTTTGGGCGTAGAGGGTTTCGTAGGTCTGGCGATAGGTTTGATAGGCCCAAGGGGTAGAGACACTAATATCTGCGAATTTTCCCAAAACCAGATTGACATGATCCAAGTCCGGCAACGGTGTGAGTTGATCCCCGCGCCCCAGGGCTAAGGCAGTTCCGCCGCCGACACAGAACGGTACATCTGCGCCCAAGTGACCTGCTAATTCCTGTAATTCCCCTTGGGTGAGACCGAGTTCCCAGAGTAAATCCAGGCCCACTAGAACCGCAGCGGCATCCGTTGACCCCCCGGCCAAACCGGCCCCAATGGGAATTTTTTTGTCAATGTGAATGGTGACCCCGCCCCGCCCAGGAAACTTGGTCTGCATTAAACGGGCTGCTTTGTAGGCAAGGTTGCTAGCATCCGTTGGAACTTGGGGATGGTCACAAAAAAGTTGGACGGTATCAACCCCCTCGGCCTGGAGTTGAATTTCATCGGCCAGGGTTACAGCCTGCATCACCATCACCAGTTCATGGAAGCGCGGATCCGGGCGATAGTTACCCACAATTTGCAGAAATAGGTTAATTTTGGCAGGGGCAAAGAGGCGATACACAGGCAATAACTGGCTTTTGGGAGTAAGGGTATATCCGAGGATCATCCTCCCATAGTTACCGTCCCCTCGGATCAGGCTCAAACCGGATTCTCAACCCCAGGCCTGGGGGCGTTAATTTTCCTCAACTAAAATGCGTTCTGGTTGTCCTTGGGTGTGGACACGAAAGACGATCGCTCGGGCCCCTTCGTCTTTTGTATAGGGGGCATGTTCAACCCGCGCCGGAATCACCAAGGCATCCCCAGCCCTGACGATCCGATCCGGTTGATTGGCCTCAACATGGACAACGGAACCCTCGATGACATAAATGAATTCCTCCCCGGGGTGGTAGTGGCGGGGCAAGCGGGAATTGGGGGGAATAATCACATCGGAAATAATCACCTCAACCCCCTCGGCCATGGTGGTGGGGGCCCGTAGCATTTCGTTGGAGCCGGGTTTGAGATTTTGGGGATAGGGAACTGGGGGGCTGGTGGTTGGGGCAGTTTGAGAAATGTGATCGGGGTGACTCTGAACTGGCCTGGGGATATTCACCAGGGTTCCACAGAATAGGGTTAGCCCTAGGGCCAGCAGTGATTGGAGTTTCATGGGATTTCCCCCAAGGATTAGGAACTTGACTGAATTCTCTATGCTACGTTAGCAATCTGTGCCATCTAGCCAGGGAAGGCATTGCGGGCTAGGCTGTTATCCAAAAATCGGCCGGCATTACCAGTGGTGGCGTACTGATAGAGCGAGGCCTGGAAAATTCCGTTAATGGCTCCCGTTAGCAGAGTCAAGGCACTAAAGGCAACAACCCCCAACACCACGGTTAAAACCCCGATGACCACGGACTGGGCCGCAATGGCGAGGGCAAATAGGGCCATTAAAATCCCCACTAGAACAACCTGGACTAAACAACCCACACCGCCAATGACAGCCCGCCCCGTAAACCCTTCGCCCCAGGTCTTCTTAAAAATTACCCAACTGCGCTTAATTGCTTCAATGGGGCCGACGTTTTCCACCACATAAACCGGAATCGCAAAGAAGACAACCACGCTCCAGACCCCTTGAATCAGGCCACCGAGGATCATTGCCACCAGGCCAAGAATGCCATTATCGGAACTGCGCCCAGAATTACTCAGGGAACGGGCGACGGTACCAATGGTTGCGGAAATTAAGGCAAAGCCAATGATTTGACCAAGACGACTCAAGGCAATGGCGATTCCATCCCCCACGGTTGCCGGTTGCCCCCGAAGCAGTTTGAGACTGGCTCCAACAAGGGCCGTATTGGAAAAAATGATCACCGTGTAGCAGACAAAGTAGTACAGAAAGCCAAATAGCGTCAGGATCAACCACTCCAGGGAGGTCAACTCTGTTTCTGAGGGCACATCACCCCCCCAGGCCACCCAGAAAACCACACCCGTCGGCACAAAGAAGAAAACACTGACCAGAAAGAGGGCAATGCCTGAAATCAACGGAAACATCATCAGTTGGGGATTTTGCCGGAGGGCTTTCCAGCATTGTTGGGTAATCTCCACGCCATTGGCAATTTTGCGGGACATAGGGGTTGGACTCCGAAAGGACTGTTAAGACGGTGGGGCAAACAGGTTGGCTAAATTGACTCAGGCTCTGGGGATTAATCGTGATAGACCGTTTTTTCAGTGCGCAGAACCTGACCGGCGGCGTTGAACTGCACATAGCGACCCAACCAGGCCATATCGCCCCACGCCAAGGCACCATCCTGACTGTAAACCCACTCAACCCCATCGGCAGTTTTGGCGGAGTCGAGGGGTTTCCCTAAATGCACTAAGACCTCAGCTTGGGTCATCCCCGGTTGAATTGCAGCAAATTTGGCCTCACTGTAACCGGGAGCAAAGGTGGTATCAATGGCGGGATTCGGGAAAAAGTAGGCTTCTTTCAGAAGCAGTTCGTAGACCAGGCCCAAACCGAGGGGGATGCCAATCACGAGCAACAGCACAAATCCCCACGGGGGGCGGAGTAAGTCTGATTCAGGACGGGTTTGGGATGATGTCATGGAAACCCCCGAAAAATGGACTGACAGCGGCTTAAGGCTGCAACATAGATCACGTTCGAGAATGCTCAGCAACAGGGTTATCAAAAAATCTTAGCGAATTGAGGGAAACTGGGCGGTTTCTTCCATAACTTGTAAACAAGAGGGATGGGGAATCGAAGGCAGTTCGACAAAGTCTTTAGGATTGGCTTAACCAGGCCTGGCAAATTTCATGGATCGTCACCACTTGACCAATCACCACAAGGGTGGGGGTTTGAATGGGATCCAGTTGGCTCAGGTCTTGGCCCAGGGTGGTGATCCGAATTTTGGCATTGGGTTGTGTCCCCGATTGAATCAGGGCCATGGGGGTTTCGGGTATGCGTCCGGCCTGGAGTAAGGCCCCTTGAATATGGCTGAGGTTATGCAGTCCCATATAAATGACAATGGTATCTGCGGCCTGGGCGACGGCTGACCAATTGACTTCCGGTTGATATTTGCCCGCGCCTTCATGGCCGGTGACTAGAAGTACGGAAGAACTCAGTTGGCGGTGGGTGAGGGGAATATTAAACTGGGCCGGCGCGGCAATCCCACTGGTGACCCCCGGAACCACTTCGACGGCAATACCTGCAGCCAACAAAGCCATTAACTCTTCGCCACCGCGACCGAAGATGTAGGGATCTCCTCCCTTTAAGCGGACAACTATGGCATGACGCTGGGCCTGGGCGATCAACAGTTCAATGATTTCCTCTTGATTTAGGGAGTGATTCCCCCGTCGCTTGCCCACATGGAACCGCTCGGCCTGGGGATTGATCAGGTCTAGAATAGCGGGGCTAATCAGGGCATCATAGAGGACTACATCCGCGCATTCCAGAAGGCCTTTGCCGCGCACCGTTAACAAACCCACATCCCCAGGCCCCGCGCCGACCAAATAGACCTTACCGATGACTGGGGTGGGAGACGGTGGCGAACTAGAACTCATGGATTGCAATTGGAGAGGAAGTGAGACGGTAACAGAGGTTATGGACAAGCTGAAGTCTATCTACTCTACTAAACCCAGCGGTAAGGATGGAGTTTTGGGTCATTTAGCTGATGGGTGGTTCAACCGGGGCCTGGAATCGTAATGTCCACCGCAGTGATCGGCTGTTGTAAACGTCCTAAATCCTGAGCTAAGGCGGCCTGGTTACCCACGATCAGAGTTGTTAATTCATCGAGCCGCAAGTGGGCCTGGGCCACCCGTTGCACCTCAGCGATTGTTGTTGTCTTAACTCCCTGTTGGTACTGAAAAATAAAATCCTCAGGATAGCCAAAATAGTCGTAGCGCATGAGTCGATAGAGGGTTTGGGCAGGGCTCCGGAAGTTAAAGACAAAGGAGTTCAAGATCGCATCCTGGGCATAGGCCAGCTCCTCGGGGCGGATCGGTTCAGCCTGTAATTGTCGGAGTTCTTCCTTCAAGGCCCTTAAAAAATTCAAGGTTTCCCGGCTTTGGGTTTGTCCTGAGGCAAAAAATAACCCTGGATAGTCATACTCTGGATTCCAGGCCGCGTAGACGGAATAGGCTAAGCCCTGCTGTGAGCGAATCCGATTAAATAGCCGTCCGCCAAAACCATTTAAGACTCCATTCATAACATAGAGGGCAAATACATCCGGATCCCTGAGGGTATCCCCGAGATGTCCAGTGTAGATATAGCTTTGGCTGAGTTGGGCCTGGTTGACTACAAAGGTTCCACTGGGAAGCTGCGGACGAACGGTCGGAATGGGGGGTAACGGGGTTTCCGGGGGCTGCCAGGTGGCAAAGTGCCGGTCAATGAGGGCCTTCATTTCAGAGGTCTCAAAGTCTCCCACAACCCCTAAAATCATCTGGCTGGGTTGGAGATAACGCTGGGCAAAGTCAAGAATTCCGGCCCGATCAATCCGAGCCAACGTTGCGTATTCTGGGCGGCGGGCATAGGGACTGTCAATGCCGTAGAGCAAGCGGTTAAATTCCCGACTGGCGATGGATTCAGGGCTATCATTCCGACGGGCAATTTGACCACGACGTCGTTGTTTCAGTACTTCCAGGCGCTCCGGGTCAAAGGCCGGTTCTTGGACAACCTCCGCCACCCAACCCAACACCTCAGGTAATGATTCTCGGAGTGTGGAAAAACTGACTTGCCCAGCCGTCACACCAATACCCGATTCAATGGTTGCTGCCCGATCCGCCAAAAGTTGATCCAATTCCGTTGCTGAGTGGGATTGAGTGCCACCATTACGCAATAGTTCTCCGGTAATTTCCGCAAGTCCCACTTGATCCGCTGGTTCCCAACGACTGCCAACCCGCATGAGCAAGGTGCCGCGTACTAAGGGCCAGTCATGGTTGGGCAATAGATAAACCGTTAACCCATTGACCAGTTGATAGCGCTCGTACTGGGGCAGAGTAATTTCAGGTAGTGGCGGAAAGGTGAGATCCGTGTAGTGTTTCGGGGGAGCAGCTAAGGTCAAGGTAGGGACTCCAAGGCAAAGCCAGCCAGCAAAGACAAGAACAGAAAATAACCACCAGGAGCGTCGATACTTGACTCGGTGACGGCGGTTCGATCCTTGAGGGGCATTGTCTTTTCTCCAGTTCTTCATCTCAATCTTTGCCAAACCTAATGGGTCAATCGAAAGCAGAGGGTGAGCCTACCGCTGATGACCACCAATATTTTCGTCTTGCTAAATCCTAGCTTGGGACGTTGTGCTCGTTGCTCGCTTCGTGATCTTGACCCATGTCAACCAGGCCCCGGATCTTGCGCTTAAAGGTTAAGGAGACAACTACCTGAATCAAGCCAGAGTGAGACACGATCCAGTTCTTGCCAAAGTTCGGAGGTTGGAATTGTTTGACCTGTCATCGCTTCATCCCAGGCCTGGCTAAAATCCTCTAACACATAGGCTTGGGTTGGTTCATTACTTACTTCGGATTCTGGAACAAGAATGATGACTTCAACTCGACCATGTTGATCAATTTCTAAGGGCGGATCTAGGGTTAATTAGCCTTGATCGATAATGGTGGCCATGACTTTGACGGCTTTAATTAAGGTTTCCCCTGAATTATTAGGGGCATAGTCTTGATACACATCATAAAATCCTTTCAAGGTTGGGGGTTCAGACCAGTCAGCCAGAATAATCCATTTATCACATTTCTCCTGCCGGATATGGGATTCACTGGCCCCTGATTGATGAGGATTTGCCTATCAAAAGCCTGGATTCACACAAACCACTCGAAAACCAATATCTGAACTGGAGTGAAAGGCTCTAATACCCCTTCTAACGGCTGAACGACAAAGTCTAGCTTTGTTTTTCCATGAACCGCCTCTGATCACTCTCTTTCCAAAGTTCCAAGATAAAAAACTTTCAGATGATTCTATTTCTGAAGGAGATAATCTTTTTACATAATTTGCAATCCAAACATCAGAACACCACTCCCAGACATTTCCATGCATATCATGTAAACCAAATATATTTGGAGGAAAAGTCCCTACCTCACAAGAATGATTACAGTTGCTTCCGCAGAAATGAAGTAAGTCGGTTGATCCATATTTACCAAAGCTGAATGGAGTAGAAGTTCCAGCTCGACAAGCATATTCCCATTCAACTTCAGTAGGTAGACGATAGATTCTTCCAGTTTTCTTTGATAGAGTTTCGCAAAAATCAACTGCTTCGTGCCAAGTTACTCGTTCAACCGGATGCTTAGCATTTATAAACTCTGAAGGATTAAATCCCATTACATTTTCCCACTGTTCTTGCGTAACAGGAAATTGACCTATAAAAAAGTCCTTCACAATTTCTCCGTGTACTGGCCCCTCGTTGTCATTACGCCCTACTTCATCTTTGGAAGAACCCATCAAAAACTCACCTGCAGGAATACAAAGCATTGCCATGCACATCTGTTTTCCTAAATCTTCAAAGTATAACTTATTAAATTCTTCTTTTGAAAAAGGTTTGCTTTTATCAGGATCAAAATATGTTGATTGGAATAAATGATAACTGACATTGAGCTGTTGGTAAATTTTTGATCGCTTAGCATTTCGATCAAAATACCTTTTTGGGACATCAATAGTATTTTGATTCAGGTTAGCTAAAACAGGATTTGTTTGAGAAATTGCTTGTTTGAATGCTGCGAGTGATTCTTGCTTTGGATATTCATCAATATCAACCATTAATTTTAAAAGATACTGCTGCAAATTGATTCCAATGCGAAGAAGGTCTTTCTCTATTTCATCTTTAATATGTTGCTCTGTTAGTGCCTGCATTTCTTTTCGACTCTTATCAGAATATTCATTATATTTTTGCTGTAACTTTTTGTAATCTGCATCAAGTTTATCGGCAACCTCCTTATGGTACTTACTTGATTCTCTATCCTTGGCACCGGCTGAATGGGCAATGGCGGCACCTACAGCAGCACCCACAGCAGTTCCCATTGCTGCAACAATTGGAATAATTAAAATCATGAGAAGTCCTAAGTTAGATTACTTGTTAGTTTTGAAGAAACACATTTTTAGCCTCCAAGTATTTTTGATCATCAATTCTAATATTTAGAGATTCTGCAATTGCCATTGATTCTTGATAGCGCTTCAGTGAGGCTTCAATTCCTGGAAAAACAGGACGATTAGAAATCTCATGATTAAACTCCCTAGTCTCATCTAGAAATTTTAAGTTTTTCTCATGTTCATAAGCTAATTCACTTTCTAAATGCTCAAGATATTTCAATTCAGCTTCAGTGAGTGACTGATAATATGCTCTAACTTCTTTTTTGTGATCATCTAGAATCTTAAAAAACTCATAGACCATTACTCCAGGCCCGGCTACCAGCAATACGGGTGAAATCGTTGTTAAAAACGCTGCAACAGGAGGGAAGAAGGAAACAATAGCTGTAACACTAAATGCTGCTCCTGCGCCAACCCCCGATCCAATTCCTGTATCCTTTGTTACTTCTAATAATGCTTCCTCTGCACTAACTTCACCACGCATAACCCGTAATGTATTCCTAAGTATTGAAAAAGGAGCCGCAGTCATAGCACCAATCGCCGCACCTTTAGGCATCGCTTGTAATCCTGACTGCAATGCACCTTTTAGATTATCCAGTCCTGCCTTAACACTAAGCTGAGTTTGTTCTTGTCGCGTCATTGGTTGATTGCCACGCGACCGATTTATAGATTTTGCTTCCCATTTCAAATTATCTGGATTCGATGAACCACCTTGGCCATGGGGCTTAATATGACTCGCATCTTTGCCCTCCAGATATTTCTTAGCTTTTAGTGCAGCCGATTCACCATTCACACCGGCCCTTTGAGAAGCTGGAATTTTATCCAACATCTGTTGTGCTTGAGCTTCTGTCCTACCAGGCCCAGACCTAATTCCACCTCTTTGCAAGTGATTTAGCTTTTCAGGCGTGTGAATTTTAATATCGTTTACAGTGGCATGATGAATATTTGGTGCGCCAGCAGCAGCATTAATGCTCGCACTATATCTGGAGTCGTCTGACATGGTGAACCTCTTAGTCCGAGATTTTATGAGTTGTGGAAATTCTGGTCGAGATGAACTTGTACTTTCCGAATATTTTATTGTTTCTTCTGGGTAAGTGTCTTGCTGCTGGCCTGCTTTACGGTTCGGCTAACCGACTTCATGTGAAAACTTTTGTAAATTTATGGAGAGTAATGCAATTCACAATGTGATTTAGATGGATCTAATTCATCCTTCACGCTCTTAGAGGCCTGGCTTCTGCTAACACCCTCTCCCGAATAAAAGGACTAATCCCCTTCTCCGTCAAAACATCCACCCGACAGCCAAGCAAATCCTGCAAATCCATCAATAGTCCATCGGTCAACGACGGCGTAACCCGACTGGCATCATAATCAATCAAAAAATCAACATCACTGTCTGCCGTATCATCTCCCCGCACCACCAAGCCAAACACCCGCACATTAACGCCGCACGTCGGGCCGCAATCGCTAAAATTTCATCTCGCCTGTATCTACTTCCCCAGAACACAGGTCATAATCTGCCTGGTCTTGAAGCAGGGCCTGGTCGATTTCTTCTCAATTGGCATGGTAGTAAGCCAGAGCCGCATGCACTTAAGCGAGGCCCAAATAGCCCCAATTATTGGCAATTTCATCTGGTGTTAATCCTTGTTTCCAGAGAGTTGCAATCCGGCCCACAGTGATCCGAGTGTCCTTAATTCGGGGTCGGTTTCCACAAATATCAGGGTCACGAACAATAAATGTGTCAATGCCAATCAGTGCTGCTTTCATGGCCTGGAACACTCAAATCTTACAAGGCCTGGCCTGGAGACCCATATTCCCCATGAACATCCTGCAAATCACCCCAAAAAAGAGATAGAGAAAGAACAGCCTAGACCCCGTTGGACAAACGCAAGCTTTGAATGGCGCCCATAAATTCACCCCAAAAACTGTCTCAAAGAAGTTCTGGAGCGGCTACGGGTTCGCCCCTGCATCCCTCACCGCATTGACCGACTCTTCATCCGTCATTTCTGATCAGCGCTAACCAGAATCAATAGTGGCCTAGAATTCCTACTAGGTCATCGCATCCAGAGCAGCCGGATTAGTTATGGACACAACTGGACTCGAACCAGTGACCCCCACGATGTCAACGTGGTGCTCTAACCAACTGAGCTATGCGTCCTCGAACTTAAGTTTATCGTGAGATTAGGGCCAAAGACAAATAAATCTAACCAGGCCCGTACAGCATTTTTACATCCATTAAATCTAAGCGCGACTGTCCACCCAGGCCTGGGGGAGACACATCATTTGCTTGAAAGTGTTCCACCGCCGCCGCTGCAATCATGGCTGCATTATCTGTACAGAGGCTTAGCGGAGGAAAGGTCATCTCAATATCCTGGGTTCTTCCCAAGTCCATTAGCATTTCTCGGAGTGCAGAGTTGGCCGCCACGCCGCCCCCAATCACAACTTTTTTAATATTGCGAGCTTCAACCGCATTCATGACCCGTTTGCTCAGGGCCCGCGCCACCGTTGCTTGAAAACTAGCCGCCAAATCAGCCGTTGGAAGCACATCATGCTCCTGCTGAAGTCGTTCAATCAGTCGGGACATCGCCGTTTTCAGACCACTAAAGCTAGTGTCATAGGGATGAATCTTTCCGTCCGCTGTGGAAACATTCCCCTCCGGCAGCTCAAAGGCCTTTGGATTACCCTGTTTGGCAACCCGATCAATCGCCGGGCCACCCGGATAACCTAAGTTCAACAGCCGGGCCACCTTATCAAATGCTTCTCCAGCTGCATCATCCCGGGTTTGTCCCAGAATCTCGTATTGGCCACAGCCATGGACATGAATCAAGCTGGTATGGCCACCGGAAACCAATAAACACAGAAATGGCGGTTCCAGGCCAGAGTTCGCTAAATAGGAGGCATAAATGTGGCCTTCCAAGTGATGCACACCAATTAAGGGCTTGCCATGAACCAGGGCCAGTGTTTTTGCAGCCATCAAACCAATTAATAATGAACCCACCAGGCCTGGGGCACAGGTTACGCCAATTCCATCAATATCCGACCACGTCAGATGGGCTTTACCTAAAGCTTCCTCAATGACCAGATTAATGGTTTCTAAATGACAGCGGGAAGCAACTTCTGGCACCACCCCCCCGTAGGGTTCATGGGCTAAAACCTGAGATGCCACGATATTGCTCAAAATGTAACGATTGTTTACGACGGCCGCTGCAGTTTCATCACAACTCGTTTCAATTCCTAGAATTATCGTCATTAGCTGCTAAGGTTCTAAACAGTTATTGCCTCAAAGTAAACTCCTTGGCAAAGAATGACAAGCTATGGTTCTCTCAAGCTGCCTCTTTTGTCAAGTTTAGCGATTACTTTGGTGCGCCCATTGTTCTGTATTGAATGAGGAAAACAATTTCATGCGCCGATTGTTTGCCCTTGTGCTGGTTCTTTGCCTCTGGATTGGCTTTACCCCGATTGCCTCTGCTGATGTTGCTGGTTTAGTGCCGTGCAAAGACTCCCCGGCCTTCCAAAAACGGGCCGCGACCGCCCGGAATACCACCGCTGATCCCACCTCTGGGCAGCAACGTTTTGAACGCTATAGCCAGGCCCTCTGTGGTGAAGATGGATTACCCCATTTAATCGTGGATGGTCGGTTAGAACGGGCTGGGGACTTCTTAATTCCCAGTGTTTTGTTCTTGTATATCACAGGCTGGATTGGCTGGGTTGGCCGGGCTTATCTGATTGCGGCCCGGAAAAGCGGAGAGGCAACTCAAAAAGAAATCGTCATTGATGTCCCCTTAGCCATTAAATGTATGTTGCCCGGTGTTCTCTGGCCCCTCTTGGCTGTCAAGGAACTCTTGTCTGGGGAACTGACTGCAGCAGATGGCGACATTACGGTTTCTCCCCGTTAATTCCTGATTCATTTGGTTAAAAGGACAAACACCCATGCAAGTGAAATATTTGCTCACCTATCTTTCTACTGCCCCCGTGATTACAACCATTTGGTTAGCCTTTACCGCGGGTTTGTTGATTGAATTTAATCGCTTTTTCCCAGATTTACTGTTTCATCCCCTCTAACGCTTAATCTTTAGCGGTCGAGTCAATTTCAGTCAAGAATTAGCGAGTTCTTGCAATCGATGAGACGTCAACTGTAACAATTAAATGACTGAGGGTAGGGTAAGCACTCTGCCCTTTTTTATGGATTAATACCCCACGATCATCTAAGGTTTTGAGTCTGAGAGACGCAACAGTACCATGACACGCCTATTGTGTTTGAGTAATGGTCACGGCGAAGATTTAAATACTGGCTTAATTTTGGATGCACTCCAGGCCCAATGCCCTGAGGTAGAAGTTTTAGCCATGCCCATTGCCGGGGCCGGGTCTGCCTATCGAAGCCGCCAAATTCCGATCGTTGGCCCCACCCAAACCATGCCCTCGGGGGGGATTTTTTATATGAATCCCCTCTTCTTTATGCGGGATATTTTCTCAGGGTTGATTCTCTTGACTTGGCGACAACTCCAGGCCACATTAAAGGTTGCCCCCAGTTGTGATTTGGTTTTAGCCACGGGAGATATTGTCGTCCTGGGCCTGGCCTGGTTAACGGGACGGCGGTTTTGTGGGTTTATTGTCTCCACCTCGCGCTACTACGAAGGCAGCCTCAAAATTCCGACACTGGCCTGGGCTTGTTTGCGATCCCGTCGTTGTCAAGCAGTCTATACTCGGGATGCCTTTACGGCGGCGGAGTTACAGGAAAAAGGAGTTCACCAGGCCAAGTTTTTGGGGTATCCGATTATGGATGGGATTCAGGTGGAGGGCCCATTGAAACAGTTCTCCCCAAACCATTCTGACCAACCGATGATCGCCCTTTTTCCAGGCAGTCGGGTGCCAGAAGCAGCGGCAAATCTACAGGAATTCCTCACACTGGCCGCTGGAGTTGGACAAGCCATGCCGTCCCAGTTTTATGTGGCCTGTGTCAGCAGTTTAACCCCAGAGATGATTCGCACTGTTGGGGATGCCGAGGGTTGGAGTTGTGGTGACGATCGGGAAAAGTTTAGCGGACTGACCTTAAGCAAGGGGGGGGTTACGATCCACTGCTACTACCAGGCCTTTGCGGAAATTCTCCACCATTGCGATCTGGTTTGGGGCATGGCGGGAACTGCGGTGGAGCAAGCTGTGGGCCTGGGGAAACCCGTGTTACAAATTCCTGGCCTGGGGCCCCAATTCACCTATCGCTTTGCCGAAGCCCAAAATCGACTTCTCGGATTATCAGTACAAACCCTACCCCCGAACCTATCACTGGAGGAAAAAATCCAGCAGGCCACCGCTTGGGTTCAGGATACTTGGCAAAACTCCGACTACTTAGCAACCTGTGCGGCCAATGGTCAAGAACGGGTGGGGGCAAGGGGGGGCTCTCTGGGGATTGCCATGGATTTAATCAAGATTCTAAAAAGTCAGGCCCCATAGTCCATAGGCTTGAGGATGAAACCCCACAATGCTCAAAACCCTGGCGGAGGGAGAACAAACTGATTCGGTAAAATGGTGGGGTTAAGCCTTGGGTTTGTCTGTGACACTTTTGCGTTTTTGGATTGGCCGCATTGCCCCAATGTTTTTAGTGGTTGGGTTAGTCAGTTGTGCCGGGAGCCAGGCCTGGGAACAAGCCTTTTCTCCAGATGCCAATACTGAAAATTGGGGCCAAACCAATGGGAATGCCAGCCCAAGCCCGACACCTCAACTCCCACCAGACTTACAATTTCCCCAGGCCAGCCTTCGGGAAACGATCCCCTTAGAAACTGGGCAACAGGAAACCCGCTGGCAAAGCAGTCAACCTCCCTTGGCCATTCAAGGATTTTATCAACAGCGGTTGGGAGAAATGGGCTGGACATTACAACCACCACGCCCCGAGGGACAACAACTGATTCTCCAGGCCCGCAATGCCGACCAAGAGTTTCGCCTCACCCTGAATCCCCCCAGCAACGCCGGCACAGAATTTCAGATTGTCTATGGCCCCGGCGGCTCCCCCTTACCCACTCCCACCGCTACCCCCAGCCCCAACGCCCTCTCGCCCCAAACCTTTAGCGATCTGGACCAGGCCCCAGCCACGCTCCAACCGGCTCTACGGGATTTGGCCGACTTGGGGGTTCTGAGTGCCGCCACAAGCCAGGGTAATGAGTTTAAGCCCAATCAACCCATGGATCGGGGTACCTATGCCCGGTGGCTCGTCACGGCCCACAATCGTTTCTATCAAGATCGGCCCGCCCGCCAAATTCGCCTGGGAACCGATGCCGACAGCCCGCTTTTTTCCGATGTTCCCAAAACCAATCCCAATTTTCCCTACATCCAAGGCCTGGCCGCGGCTGGTTATTTACCCAGTAGTTTAACGGGCAGTTCCACCCCACTGTTTCGCCCCGCTGCCCCCCTAACCCGCGAAACCCTGCTGCAATGGAAAGTACCCCTAGATATTCAACGGAATTTAACCACCACCTCCATTGACCGCATCGAGCAAACCTGGGGATTTAAGGACAGTAACCGCATTACGCCGGAAGCCCTGAGTGCCACCGCTGCCGACTTTCAAAATGGAGACTTGTCCAATATTCGGCGGATCTTTGGCGCCACCCTACTGCTGCAACCCCAAAAACCGGTCACCCGAGCGGAAGCCGCTGCCTCTCTGTGGTACATGGGCAACCAGGCCGGAGAGGGGTTATCCGCGCAAGATGTTCTCGCCACCAATCAGCCCGCAACCAATTAGTACCCGGCGCCCCGTCACCTACCATCATCCTGAGCTACCAAGGACTACTAATTAAGTTAAAGGCCGCCCAGAAACGGGGATGTTGAAAATTGGTGCTCCCCCCTCGAGCTAGGAAATTCGGCAAGTCAATGGTGCCCCCAGTCAACTGTAACTGCTGCCCACTGACCACCACCTCACCCCGTAACAACGCTAATTGGGCCTGGCGCAGGGCTTCCCCTTTATGGCCGAGTTGATGTAGTTGCCCATAAAACGCCCCCATCAACGCCAAGGTCCCCAAATCGTCCACGTACCACAGACTAGCCAAGACGGACTTCACCCCCGCCTGGAGGGCGACACCGGCAAACCCTAACTCAGCCTGGGGATCTCCTACTGCAGTGCGGCAGGCGCTTAAGACCAACAAATCCACCCGGGGGGAGCGCCACGGCATTCGATCCATTTTGGTTAGGGTTAGGGCCTGGTCCCAAAGTTGAATAAAGGATTGATTGGGAGTACCTGGCCGAAACTCAGCATGGGTGGCTAAATGCACGATATCAAAAGGGGTTTGGCGAAGGGCCCGGCGCAGATTTTTCAGGGTAAAGGCTTGGTTTAAATACTCCACGGCCTGGGGGGATTCAACTTTTTGCTGGATTGTACTCAACTCCACTGGCACCCCAGGCAAGGGACTAAGGTTTTGAAATTCAGAGGCCCCCATGGCCAATAAATTGGGTTGCTTAAGGGTTTTGGGGGTTTGATCAATCAAGTTATAGGCGGGGATCCGGCTGAGGGCATACTTTTCAATCAGGAAGGCTTGGCCATCGTGTAGGGCAGCTAAGGGTAAGGTTCGCAGCCCAGGCCCCAGGCAAAACAGCAAGACTTCAATTCCTTGGGGCTGTAAATATTCGGATTCATAGGGGGCAATGATCCAGTTGTAGAGTTGTTGGGCTGAGGGTAAAAAGCTGGTTTGGGCCACGGGGCTAGAGACTAAGGCTTGAAACTCTTTGGCGATGGGAAACAAAATCTCTTGGCGAGCTTCTGTGAGATCCACCACAACCGGAGCCTGGTTCGGGGTAATTAAGACAAGGTGCAGATCCGCAGGGCGGGGAATCACCCAGAGAACAGCGGTTTTCCGGCCGGTGCTTTCACTGATGCTTGCTAAGCTGGTGGCAATTTCCGCCGGGGCCTGGGTAATGGTAGCTAAGTCCCGGCCAAAGTATTGATCAAACTCAGTTTTAATCCGGGTTTCCATGTTCAAAACCGATTGGCTGAGTTGCGGGGAAACTTGGGGTGGGGGCGTCTGAGCCTGGGTTGGACTTTTGAATAGCACCATCAGGACGATCCCAAGCAATCCAGCTATGAGTCGCTGCCACCACTTATTCATTGGAAATGCCTATTGTTAGCCAAGATTCATTTCTATTCAATTATAGTTAAGACAATCAGGACATCAAAGAAAATAATTTGATACGTTTCCCCCATCCCCCAGAAACACACCACCCCAGCTTTAGGGTAACCCTTGGGTCAGGGCACAGGCACAGGGATCCTGTTCCAGCCATTGGGAACCCACCTGATGTAGGGCGGCCATTAGGGGTTGGAGTTCCCGGCCTTTGGCGGTCATGGTGTATTCTACCCGCGGGGGTACTTCTGGAAAAACAGTCCGAGTCACCAGGCCATGGGCCTCCAGCTTCCGGAGATTTTGGGTCAGGGTTTTGCTACTGATTCCCACTAACGCCGCCTGTAACTCGTGGGTGCGTCGGGCCTGGGCAAAGAGTTCTCGGAGAATCATGATTGACCATTTACTGTCCAAAATTTCCACGACGTATTGGATTGGGCATTTTAGGTCTAGACATTGAAAATTGTCGGGCTGAAGGGTCATTACTTTCAAACCAGAGATTTTTAAGTTGGGGGATTAGGGGCCAGGGTTCCGGATTAGGGCCTGGAGTTTCCGATTTTCTTGTGTTAAGACTTTAACCTGTTCCCGGGCCTCGTCCCGTTCTCGACGCCAGCGTTGGGCATGGGCTACCCGACCCCCTAGACTTTGATTATTGCGTCCCAGTTCTTCTCGCCGTTTCTTTTCCTGGCTAAACTGTTTTTGCAATCGCTCCACTTCTTTGAGCAAATCCGTATAGGCCGTGGATTCATCTTTTTGGGCCTGGAGCATTTCTTTTTCGGCCTCGAGGAGAGCAAGTTGGGCTTTAAGCTGGCGAATTTCGATGTCCTTACTGAATAGGAGTCGTTTCAGTTGTTCAATCCAGTTTAAGTGGGCCTGGTTTTGTTGATTGAGGGCTTCAAGTTCCTGACGAATTTGCAGAGATTTTTCACGAAAGTAACTGGCCCGCCGCTGCAAAACTTTACTGGTGCATTGATATTTGATGATTGCAAAAATTCGATCCCGCTCCAGGCCAGTCAGGGCTTCTATTTCTGGGAGTTGGATCAGTTGGTCATAGTTGGTGCATTGATGGCGAATTTCGTAGGCGGGGAGGTGGTGTTCAGCGTGGATCAACTCAATATTTTTTAGCTGCACCTGTTGATACCAAAAGGTAAACAATTCCTGATGGTGGCCCTTGGTCATGGCGGGGATGGTCATGGTGGCGGTGGGGGATGTCATATCAGGCCTCAGGGGTTGTAGTTGAGGGTAATCCGGGCCTGGGGAAACCGTTGGCGGAGGGCATCAAGGATGGGGCTAGGCTTTTTCGGGTCGAACTTGTAGGTTTGCTGCCAATTAAAATTCCCCCAACTGAAGGGGCCATTCACCGCCGCCGACATCCAGAGTAAGCGCTTTGCTCGGGTCATGGCCACGTAGAACAGCCGATATTCCTCAGCCGCTTTTAGGTTATTGGCTTGGGCCCAGGCCCCGCTGAGGTCAGGGATGTTTTCCTGATGCACCGCACAGCGAATTTGGGCCCGCGCCACTTCGTCCAGATTGGCATTGCCGAGAAATTTCAATGAATTGGGAACCCAAGGACTGCCAGGAATCACGGTGTCATGCAAAAACGGCAAAAAAACATAGTCCCAATCCAGGCCCTTGGCTTTGTGCATTGTCATAATCGTCAATTGCTGCGGGCGACTATACAGACTATCGGGATCCTCCAACTCCACAGCGGCAAAATTGGCTTCACTGACAATATCCTGCCAAATTGGGCTGACCTTTGACCAAACCTGCTGTCCGGGGGTGAGTTGGGCCAGTTGCTGAATTAGCTTGTCGGCCGTGGCCAGTTCCGTGGGGTCGTAATGGAGGGCGGTGGCCACATAGGCAATCAGGGGAAACAAGGCTAAGTTCAACCGGGCCTGGAGCAATTCCAAACAAAGCTGTTGTGCGGGTAATTCGCTGGCGGGGGGCGGCGGATCCAGGGGCGTAGGGAATAGGAACAGTTCCGGTTGGCTGGCCCAGCGGTTCCAATCGTGGCGGGGAATCAGTTGCCGTTCCGTAAAGATATCCAGGGCCGCCTTGAAGTAGCCGGGGGAGTGGGGCCGGTGCAGAAACAGCAGAATGTTCAGTAATTCAGCAGGAACATGGGAACGCCGGGCCGTGCTGCCGGTATCGTACACCTGAATTCCCAATTGCCCGAGGTTGATGGTAAGACCAAATTTTTCCGGTTGCCCCAGCACCTCAGCAATAAACCGCCCCTGTTTGTTTTCGCGGACAAGGACTGCCGCATTGGCCTGGGGATTTTCTGTCAACAGTTGGGCAACCCGCTCACCAATTAACCGGACACTGTGGAGAATATCCGGGGGGGCATAAATTTCCAGGCCCCGGCCCGTTGCGGGGGGATTGGCATTGGGTTGGGGATCCGCAGCACTAACCGGAGCGATGGTCTGGGGTTGAAACGGCAAAATTGGCCCCGCCACCTGTTGGGCATTGGCCCACTGGATCACGAAATTAGCGGCGGCAATGATCACCTCACTGGAACGCCCGGCCTGGTTCATGGTAAAAAAACGGTTTGCGGCCTGGCACTCGTGACAAAATTCAGCAAAAAAGCGGGGGTCCGCGGGAGTAAAGGTGGAATTGATTGCCTGATTGGGATCCCCGACTCGGACTAAGTTAATCTGCTGGGGATCATCGGGGGCCTGGGCCAGGAGTTTCAAGAGTTCAGTTTGCAGCGGGGTTGAGTCCTGGGCTTCATCTTCAAAAACCCCATACACCTGAGTTTGCCAGTGCTGGCGAGAAGCCTCATCTGCCAAGACCCGTAGGGCCGCTAAAATCATCTCATCATAGTCAATTAAGTTCTGGGAAGCCAAATGACTTTGGTAGCGATGATAGAGATCTGCAGCGATGGCCAGGATGGGATAGGGATCGGCGTGGGTGGTGGCCAGATCCGCTAAATCCTGGGGAGAAAGGTTGGAACTTTTGGCTTCGGCAATGGTGGTTTGGGCCAGGCGGGGTAAAACTTCCGTTAACAGGGCCGTGCGCCGCCGGATTAATTCAGTCTCTTCAAAGTCAGGGTCTTGTCCTTCCAATAACAATTGCCAGGCCTGGGGGTTGGCTTGTTGCCACTCTTGGGTACACCGCCGAAGAAGGCGATTTTTTTGGACATCGGTAATTAAATTTGCCTGACTTAGATTTAAGCCCACCCGTTCATTACTAGCAGCAATATTCAGGGCCAGGCCATGGAGAGTTTGCACAGAAAAGCCATAGCGGGGCAATCCCAACCGAGTTAAGTGGGAGCGAATCCGGGTCTTAATATTGGCGGTGGCTGAGCGGGTAAAGGTGACAATCACCAGTTGTTTATGGCGATGGAGTTGGGCCTGGGCCAGAGTCATAACTGCACCAATGGCCATCCCGTGGGATTTACCAGCACCAGGAACAGCCGAAACAGCTAAGGGGCCACTGAGCCATTGGGCAAGTTCGCGTTGGCCGGGACGCAGGGTTGCCTGAAGGTGGGCTAGCTTAGACTGAAGCTCCTCCAAGACTGAATCGGTCGCAAGCAGAGTCGTCACAGCAATCTCTGGAGGGGATAACGGCTAGGTCTATCATAGTTTAAGCGATGGGTTCCTTCGGCTTCAGCCCCTTTGTTCCTCTGATGTTTTTCCATCCACTCCCTTCCCAGGCCCCGCGTCCTTGAATAGTTCTTCCCTGATTAACCTCATGCTTCCGCCTTTGGCCGGTGGAGTGATTGGCTATTTCACCAATGATCTGGCCATTTCGATGCTATTCAAGCCCTATCGCGCCATTAAGGTTGGTAATTATCAACTGCCCTTTACCCCAGGCCTGATTCCCCGTAACCAAGAACGTTTAGCCCGTCGCATTGCCGATGCTATTTTAGGTTCTCTCCTAACCCCAACCGAACTGGAAAATCTGGCTCGACGACTGTTACAGACGGAGCGAGTTAAGGCGGCCATTTTCTGGCTGTTGGAGTTGACTCTCGACCAAGTGAAAACCCAAACGGAACAACGCTCAGCCCAGGTGTTGGCCAATATCCTCAGGGATTTATTTGGGCAAAGTTTACCGCGACTGGTCAAGGCCTGGGCCCGCCGCAACGATTTTTTAGCCACCCAACTCAACCAAATTTTTGATCAGGTGTTGCTGGAGTTGCAGTTTAGCGAAGACCAGGCCGGGAAATTAGCCGATTGGCTGTTGCAAGTGGTGTTACCCCCGGATCGATTGCGGATTGCCTTGATTGACTTTTTAACGGATCGCAATATCGAAATTTTGGATGAACGGCTGCGGGAAAAAACCAGTGGCACCTATTGGGTCTTAGCCAATTTGTTTGGAGCCCGCAATACGCTCTTACGGCTGCGAGATTATTGTGTCCATGAGCGGGAGGAAGCCAATCAACGCTTAGGAGAACTGATCATCGCCCTGGGCCTGCGGGAACGCTTAGTGGAATCTTTGCAAAATATCACCCTACAAACCCTGCCTTTGGCGACAACGCGACAACTCCGAGTTCTGTTTCAGCACAGTGTTCGGGACTATATTCAACGGCAAGGGCTGCAATTTGTCCAAGGGTTTAGCCAAACAGTGGATTGGGATCACATGGCCCTGACGATTCTCAACCGCCTCAAAAGTTCGACGACGTTAACGCAATCCTTAGCGGTAGTCAGTGAAGACTTAGCATTGGTGCTGGAGCGGTATCTAGAACGGGACTTAGAGTTAATCGTGGAAAAGGCAATCCCAATTTTGGATTTAGATACGGTGATTGTGGAACGGGTCAAGGCCACCTCCCCGGAAGATTTAGAGGCTGCAATTCAAGGGATTGTCAAAACCGAACTCCAGGCCATTGTGATGCTCGGTGGGGTTTTAGGGTTTTTAATTGGTGCCGGTCAGGCGGTCTTTTTATATTTCCAGGGATAACTTTAGTTCCAGTATTAGACACTCTTAAAAACTAGACGCTTCAACTTTTTTCATTGTCTGTGGGTACTACTGCCATGGGGTTTAGGCGATGGAGTCACAGCACAGCCCGTGACTTAAAAAAACTTAGCGGACATCATCATAAAATTGCTTCAAATAGGTTGCCGACACCCCCAGGCCCCAGAGAACGCCAATCCAGAGATAAATCCCCGTAGCTTTCCAGGCCCCCCATTGAGCAACCCGGCGATCTGAGGAAAATACAACCCGATTCACCTGTTTAATTCGACCAAATTGCGTCAGTTTTAAACATAAATCAGCTTCTTCCATGATTGGTAAATTGGCATCATATCCCCCACAGGCCTGGAATTGTTCCCGCCGACAACAAATCACCTGATCCCCAAACAGTAATCTCAGCCCCCGTCGCCAATATAGATAGGGTCGAAACAGCAATGGCGCATAGGTGGTTTTTAAGACATTGTGCAGGGAAATACCCCAACGGGTTTGATTACTTCCAGTCATTAAGGAGATAAATCCAATCGCAGCTAATTGTTCGTTGGCCAAACTTTTTCGGATCACCGTGATCAGATCATCCGGCACCAACGTATCGGCGTGGAGAAAACATAAATAATCCCCTTGAGCTTGGCTGGCTCCTGCATTCATTTGCCGGGCGCGACCAGGTTGGGGAGTGCAGATGAGTTGGATTGAAGCCTGGGTCTGGGTCATTGCAACAGTCTCATCTTGACTGCCCCCATCAACCACAATGATTTCCCAAGGCGGTGGCTCTAAAATGCTGAGGTTTCGCAGAGTGCGCCCCAAAGCAGTTGCTTCATTCAGAGTTGGGATGATAATTGAAACCGTGGACATTACCCAGTAACAATTGCCCCACCACAGGAACTTCCCGCCCCAGCCGTACAGCCAAAGCAATGCCGATTGGTGATTATTGAGTGTTGCGCTAAAACCGTGGGATCAAAATCATGAATCAGCATCGGTTGGCCATTGGCTCGAGTAATCGGTAAATCGAGCATTTGGTTAAAATCACAGTCATAAAGTTTGCCATCCCAGGCCACGGATAAGGTATTCCGACACATTAAGCCAGCAATGGTATGGGGATTGAAAGCTTTAATGATTAACTCCAAATATTCCGAGAGCTTGCCCTGGGCCTGGAGGGAAGTGAGATAGCGGGCAATCGGCATATTATTCAGCATAATTAGCCGGTCAAACGTGACACCATGGAGGGTTTTGAGGTCGTTATGCCAGGCCTGGTCAATGCAGGGATTATATTTTGCCAAAGTGGGTGTCACGGGGTTAGCAACCAAGACTAATTGTCGCTCTGGATTCCCTTGACCATACCCGGCCGCGTTTAAGCGTTTTAAAGCCTCAATGGAGCGGGCAAATGTCCCAGACCCCCGTTGTTGATCCGTCGTCATGGCAGCAATATCCGGGAGTGAGCAGACAATTTCCACCCCCCGCGCCCCCAACCACTCGGGTAAATCCATCAGCCCTGGCAACAGCAGCACGGTTAAATTGCAGCGATCAATAACTTTTTTGCCCCGCTTTCGGCATTCTTCAACCAAATAACGAAAATTGGGGTTCAGTTCTGGGGCGCCACCCGTTAAGTCCACAGTATGGGCAGAGGTCAAGTCTAAGGCTTGTAAACAGGCATCCACCATGGCCCGATCCATATTTTCTAAGGTGCGGGTTGGGCCAGCATCCACATGGCAATGCTCACAGGCCAGGTTACACAACTTCCCCAAATTGATTTGAAAGATTTCGAGTTCAGTGCGTTTGAGGGAATGCCAACCATGGGCGGCTAAGTTCGCCGAGAAATTTCCCTGATCATGACCGTCGGGGAGTTTGACTTGGTTAAGAATCTCTAGCTGATCGGTGGGGCTGGGAATGGCAACACGGGCAGGCATGGGGATTTAAGGCAAGGTGAGGGGATCAGGGGTTTCTGGGGACACAGGCGCAGATTCAGGCAGGGGAATAACCTCTTCAAGAATTTCCTCGGAAGTACCGGGCGGCACTGGGGTGACATTCAACAAGCTCGGAGTTGGATTGGCCAGAGTCGGCTCTTCGCTGGGTTGAGTTGCCAAGGCCACCCGATTTCCCCCGACAGAGCGCAGGAGATCTAAAACCTGGATCACCTCGTTGTAGCTCACCAGTTGGGAGGCCCGTAAAACCACCATGCCCTCTGGATTTGTCCGTAAATAGGTCAACATTTGCTCATAGAGTTGATCGCGATTCACCGGGTCTTGATCCACATAGGTTTGCCCCGTGGGATCGATGCTAACCACGAGCATTTTTTGGGATTGGGCCGTACTGGTGCTAGCCTGGGGCAGATCAAGGCTAATGGCTTGTTGGCGGGTGAGGGAGACGGCGGCCAGGATAAAAAAGGTCAAAATGCAAAACACCACATCAATCAGGGGCAGCATTTCAATCCGGGATGCTTCATTATCTTCGGGCAGGTTAATTTTCATGGATTGACCGTGATCTCAGTAAACAAGGGGGCAAAGAAGATTCAATGACTGCTGTCCAGGGTGCCATTGGGGCTGGGGTTAAAGATAGTTGGACTCCGCTGGGGTAATCAATCTCTGTTGCTCTAACCAGGCCTGGCGATAGGTGAGTTCTAATTCATTGCCAGTGCGCCGAAAAATCTGGGCCTGTTGAAACAGGAGGGCCTGGAACAGTCGGTGAAACGCCAACGTAATAATCGCCACCACCAGGCCAGATGCCGTACTAATCAGGGCTTCACTGATGCCAATGCTGACCCCAGAGGTGGCCGGTGTTCCTAGATCCCCAAGGCGCACTTGTCCAAGGGCATTAATTAACCCCAAAACCGTTCCTAGTAACCCTAAAAGAGGGGCCATGGCAATCGTGGCTTCTAAGACCTTTTCCCCCCGGCGCATGGCGGTCAGTTCTTCATCGGCCGAAGCTTCCAACGCTAACCGAAAAATTTCTGGCCCCGTATTCACCAATTGCAAGGGCGTGGCTAAAAAACGGGCCATGGGCTGATCTCCGGCCTGGGTGGCAATACTCAAAGCCCCTTGCCAACTTTGTTGCGCTGCAATTAAAATCTGTTCCGCTAATTTCTGTTCGCCCCGAAGCACCGTACTCCAAAACCACAGGCGTTCAAAAATCGTTCCCAAGGCCAAAATTGATAGGACCAAGAGCGGCCACATGGCCAAGCCCCCTTGGTTAAATGCCTCAGCAATATTCACAACTGTTCCCCAAAATCAGACGCTCCCAGGTTAGATTACCAAAATTTTTGAGGGTGGATTTCCACACCTACAGCGGCGGGGTGGCCATGCCACAATCATAGTTAATGTTGAGGGAAAACCCATGACCGCATTTTATAACTGGTATCGCAATACACTGCGTCATCCCAAATACCGCTGGTTGATTATCGGTGCGAGTCTGGTTTATTTGCTGAGTCCTCTGGATATTTCCCCTGATTTGATTCCAGTCGTCGGCCAGATTGATGATGTGGCAGTGATTATGCTCTTGGCCAGTGAAGTTACCCAAATGTTAGTCGAGCGGGTTCGCAATCAACGGCAGAAAGCGGCTACCCCATCTGCTAAACAAACGGTGGATGTGTCGGCTGAGTCGATCTAATTCCCCTGAGGGTTCCCGAAAACCTTAACTTACCCCCCAAGCCCTGCAGCCCCAGGCCCCTACAATAGGCCATGGTTTGTTTGCAGGCTTTTTGCTCTATGGCGCGTGATTTTCTGGCTGGTTTAAACCCTTCCCAACGGCAGGCAGTGCAGCATCACTGCGGGCCATTGCTGGTGGTGGCGGGGGCCGGTTCTGGAAAAACACGGACATTAACCTTTCGGATTGCCCATCTGGTTCAGGAGCACCGGATCAACCCGGAAAATATCCTAGCAGTCACGTTTACGAACAAAGCGGCCAAGGAAATGAAGGAGCGGATCGAAAAGCTCTTCGCCCAACAAGCGGCCTTAGAAAAACACAACCGGGCCTGGGATGATCTGGGCGACCTTGAACAAAAACGGGTGCGCTCCCAGGTTTATCACGGCATGATTAAGCCCCTCTGGGTGGGAACATTCCACAGTTTATGTGCTCGGATTCTACGGTTGGAAATTGAGAAATACCAGGATAGTCAGGGGCGGAAATGGCAACGGAATTTTACGATTTTTGATGAATCGGATGTTCAGAGTTTAATTAAGGAAATTGTCACCGTTAAGCTAAATCTGGATGACAAAAAGTTTGATCCGCGTTCTGTGCGCTACAAGATCAGTAATGCCAAAAACCAAGGCCTAACTCCGGCAGAATTGGAGCGACAACAACCCACCTATAACGGGCGAGTGATTGCGGAAGTTTATAACCACTATCAGGATCATTTGGCGGCCAATAATGCCCTTGATTTTGATGATTTGATTTGGGTTCTCGTCCAACTGCTGCAACAGAATGAACAGGTTTTAGGTTACTGGCATCAACAGTTTAGCCATATTTTGGTCGATGAATATCAGGATACCAACCGCACCCAGTACGATCTAATTCGGATGTTAGTCACCAATGGGGAATCTACCCAACGCTTTAATAACTGGCAAAATCGCTCAGTATTTGTTGTCGGGGATGTGGATCAATCCATTTATTCCTTCCGTTGTGCTGACTTTACAATTTTGATGAATTTCCAGGCCGACTTTGGCGATGGCTTACCCGATGATGATACCCGGACGATGGTGAAACTTGAAGAAAACTATCGTTCTGTGGCTAACATTATTGCCGCGGCAAATACCCTGATTGAAAACAACACGGAACGGATTGATAAAGTCCTTAAACCCACCCGGCCAGAAGGGGAAGCCATTTATTGCCACCAGGCCGAAACGGAAATTGAAGAAGCGGAATTTGTCACGCACCAAATCTCAAGATTAGGCGGTCAATCCCTCGAACCTAATTGGGGAAAATTCGCCGTCCTCTATCGCACCAATGCCCAATCCCGACCCATCGAAGAAGCCCTCGTCCGGGCCCGAATTCCCTATACCGTGGTGGGTGGTTTGAGATTTTATGACCGCAAAGAAATTAAAGACATTCTCGCCTATCTCCGGCTGCTGATTAACCCCAGTGACACGGTGGGTCTCAAGCGAATTATTAATGTTCCCCGCCGCAGCATTGGCAAAACCACCCTTGATCGTCTCAGCCAGGCCGCGCAGGAGTTAAATATTCCCCTGTGGGAGTTGTTGACGGATAAAACCTCAGTTCAAACCTTAGCGGGTCGGGCCAGTAAAGCAATTCTGGACTTTGTGGCGATGATCCAAACCCTCCAGGCCCTGATTCCTGAGAAAACCGCTTCGGAAATGGTGCAGTTAGTGATTGAGCAGTCCGGGTATCGGCGGGATTTAGAAAACCAAGGAACGGATGAAGCCCTGGATCGCTTGCAAAACATTACCGAGTTGGTCAGTGCCGCCCAGCAGTTTGAAGAAGAGGGGGATGAAACCGGCCTGGAAGCCTTTTTAGCCAGTGCAGCTCTGTCTTCGGATCTAGACAACCTAGAGGAAGGCCAATCGGCAGTTTCTCTGATGACGCTCCATTCCTCCAAGGGACTTGAATTTCCGGTAGTGTTCTTGGTCGGTTTAGAACAGGGTTTATTTCCCAATCACCGCTCGATCAATGATCCCCTCTCCCTAGAAGAAGAACGGCGGCTCTGTTATGTGGGAATTACCCGGGCCCAGGAACAACTCTATCTTTGCCAGGCCTTGGAACGGCGACTCTACGGCCAACGGGAACACACCATCCCCTCGCAGTTTTTAAGTGAACTCCCCGCCGAACTTCTGACTGGGAAAACTCGAAAACTCCGCTACACCAAGCCCACCTCTTCTCCAACAGCCCCACGCCCAACCGCACCACCCCGCCCTACAAATTCCGGCACATCCCAGCGTTGGTCAGTGGGACAAATGATCATTCACCCGGCCTTTGGCGAGGGACAAGTGACCCACATTTTTGGCTCGGGGCCAAAGTTATCCCTGGCGATTCGCTTTCCTGGCGTGGGGCAAAAAGTGATTGATCCGCAGGTGACCCGGCTGGAGGTCAAATCCTGATCCTTGTTGACCCATGTCATTAACCATCTAAGCCCACAGGGCAACGAGGCCATTGTCTAAGCCAATCAGGTCAGAGTGAATTTTTGACGGAATTGAATTAACTTTTGTATCTTTCTTGATAAATATTGAATTTCCGATTAAATGGTTGAAATTAGACATATTTCACTCTAATTCAATCAGGATAAACGACTGTTTATACATAAATAAAACCAACTCAAGTAAAGACAGTTTCAAACTGTAACTAATTCATCGTATCCATCTCATTACAAATCAATAAATTTCGTTATGATGCAGGTGTAACGAGTTAATTAAGAGGAGTGAATTAAATCTTCTTTTTTGACTTCAAAATAGACACAAATCACAACGAAGATTTGGTTTAGACCTTTTGAAATTTAGCGATGGTCATTTCTGGCAAAATCGAGGCACAAAAATTATTGCTTGTAACGTTTTCAAGGATTTTTGTGTTTCATTTATAAACGAAGTGGCCATGGCTCAGAATTTCTAAATTAACTTGAGTATTAATGGAGATTTATATGTACAGTTACTCACCGTGGAAGCATGTTCTTAAACCTGCCCTTGGCCTGGGAATTACGAGCCTTAGTTTGAGCATCCCGTTACTTTTTTCAACCCAAGCCCAGGCCCAAACTAGTTTTCGAGATATACAAGGCATCTGGGGACAAAGTTGTATTGAATCCTTGGTTCAACGGAGCATTATCACAGGCTATCCCGATGGTACTTTTCGTCCCAATGCAGCAGTCACCCGGGCAGAGTTTGCGGCCATGTTGGGTAAAGCCTTTCCCAATGCACCCATGAATCAATCTGCAAATCGGTTTAACGATGTGCGGTCTAGCTTTTGGGGGTATCAAGGAATTCAAAATTCTTCAAGAACAGGCTTCTTAAGTGGCTATCCTGACAATTATTTTCGGCCCAATGAAAACATTCCCCGAGTCCAGGCCTTGGTGGCATTAGCGAGTGGCTTGAACTATATCCCCACCAACAATGTAGATGTCATTTTAGGCAACTTCAATGACGCCAACGAAATTCCAGGCTATGCTCAAGCCGCAATTGCAGCGGCCACTGAACGGCAATTAGTCGTGAACTATCCCAACGTCAGGAACCTGCAGCCGAATCAACTCGCTAGTCGTTTAGATGTGGCTAACTTCCTCTGCCAGGCCACGAAAACTGGAAACCAGGCTTTAGTTCCGACTCAGTATATTGCCATTGTTCAAACCCAAAACCCAAATCCCAATCCCACCCCTTACCCCACCCCAATTCCGCCCATTGCCCAAAACCCGGCGAATATTGCGGCTGGCACCCAAATTCCAACCCGTTATCTCGAGGCTCCCCTCATTGTCTTGGCCCCGAATGAAACTGTTGAGATTACCTTGGTCACTATGACTGACATCAACGACTCTTGGGGGCGGCTGGCAATCCCCCGGGGTAGTCAAATTCACGGGCAAATTCAGCCAGTTCAAGGCGGGTCTCGATTTGTTGCGGATGGGCTACTCCTGAGAAATGAGCAACGAATTCCACTCTCTGCAACTTCGGCCATTGTCAGAACCAACCTAAGCTTACGGGATCCCAATATCCTCAATATCCTGCAAAATTCTGCAATTGGCTCCACTGTGGCAGCAACAATTACCCGGATCGCTGGGAATCAAACCGTGAGTGTGGTCAGGGTGTTACCAGGCACCGTTCCCAGCTATATCAACGCCACCAATAGCAATTATCCAACGCTGGCGGTGTCTCGCAATGACCTGATTAGTGCTGCAATTTCGATGGGATTGTCTGCGATTACGGGCCAAAACTATAACCCGGAGCGCACTGTTCTCAGTTCTGGGACAGGTGATTATTCAAACGTTACCCAAGCTAACCAAAACTTTGAGAATTTGGTGGCCATTGACTCGCAGCAGGACTTAACCTTGACCCTGCATTCGGGCTTACTGGTTCGGGATAACTAGTGCTGTAATCAACCTGATCCCAGTGGCTTAGGATCGGGATCCCCCTTGAGTTCGGCTTTAGCAACAGCGCAAGCCCCACGCTAGGAATCCGAAATAACAGCGATATCACTGTCTCCGCAAATTGGTTCTCCATCCCGATCACAAGGCTGCATGGTTCCGCCTGCTCTTAACTTAGGTCTGAGGGTAGGTGTTTTTTCTTGTCGTAACTATGGGCAAGCTCCGGGACAGCCTGGGACTATCGTCATTTCTACTAAAGGTGAGCATTCAAGGGGGAACTGGTGATGGTTACAAAGATTTCTGCCTTGATTCCTCAGCAAAATGACTATGATCCATGGTGGTAGTTCTCAGGATGTACCTGAAATCTTGAGGTTGGGAGGACGCTTGTTTCTCCATAGGAGAACCCCCAGGCCCAGGACAATTAGCCCGGCGCTAACAAGGAAACACCCCATTAACCCCTGAGTTAAGGCCAAGGGTGGGGCCGATTTAATTGCTGTTCCCGGCGGCAACCCTCCCAAAAGAAGGAATAAACTTCCCATCACCGGCACCCCAATCAATTGCCCCAGGGTTGAGACCAAGGCTAAGAGGCCAGAACCAACTCCGGTGGCAGCGGGCGGTACACTTCCCATAATGGCGGTGGCATTGGCCGCTTGAAACAGACCGAGGCCGATTCCATAGGGAATGAATGTTAGGACAAATTGCCACAGGGGGGAAGCACCCCGAAATTGGGCCATCAATCCACAGGCCCCACAGATCAAACCCAAGCCCACCATTCGCACTGGCTTTGTCCCCCAACGATCCGCTAATCTTCCTGCACCAGGGGAAATCATTGCATTGGTGAAGGGGCAAACAGCCAACAATAGCCCCACCTGTTGCGTGGAAAAGCGTTTCACAATTTCAAAGAAAAACGGCAAGACAAATACGCCCCCCGCAATCACCATACTGACTAGGCAATTCATGATCACGCTGCGGCTCAGTTCCCATTCTCGAAATAACCGGAGATCCAGGGTTGGATCGGGTACGCGCTGTTGCACCCAAACAAACAGTCCCAGACCCACCGCCGCCGCGCCCAAAAGCAGTAATGGCAAAAGTTGATTAAACCCCAGGGCCTGGCCTGTGGTCATTCCCAAGGCAAAACTCCCCAAACTGATGGCAATAATTACTGCGCCCCAATAATCGAAGGTTTCTGCGCGTCGCGGCTGGGGTCGGGTTGGTAAAAACTTGAGAATAATCCCCATCGCCACCAGGCCAATGGGTAGGTTAATCCAAAAAATTGCTCGCCAACTCCCCCAGGCAATTAACAATCCTCCCAAGGTTGGCCCGAGGGCGACCCCAACGGACATTAAACCCGAGACAATGCCAATGGCTGTTCCCCGTTCTTCAGCCCGAAAGGTTTCTGTGACAATTGCCGCCGCCAACCCCGCAGTGAATACACCCCCCAGGCCTTCGAGGGCGCGAAAACCAACCAGTTCCCAGACATTCGTGGCAATTCCGCAGAGGGCTGAACTCAGGGTAAAGATGCCCAGACCCCCTAGAAATAAGGGCTTTTTTCCCAGAAGATCCCCCAACCGGGCCGCCCCCAACTGCAAACTGGTAATCACCAACAAATAACTCAGAACCACCCACTGGACGGCGGTAAAACTGGTTTGAAACTCCCGAATCAGGGTAGGTAGGGCTATGTTGACCACACTCAGGTCGATGGTAAACATCAAAATGCCCAGACTGACCCCCGCTAAAATCCACCATTTTCGTTGTTTGCTCAGCTGGCCTGCCATGGGTTGATCCTGATGTCCAAGGGAATACTGTTGATCCTATTCTTGCAGTCCTGGGTGGATCACACCTTCAGTCGAATCCTTGCTGAAACCCTTAATGGGGGAAGCGTGGGGCCTGGCGAGCAATCACAATCAAATAATCTTGGGCCTCTAGGAGTTTATCGGGCGGGGGGTTAATGATCGTCGTACTGTTGCCACCACCATTGCTCGACTCCACCGCAATTAACAACGAATCGTAGTGAAATTTGAGGTATTCATGGGCTTGCCAAAATGTCGTGTGGATCAAATCCGGTGGCATGGCCAAGCGATACAGTTGATTACCCACTTGCACCGTCAACAATTCGGAAATGACATTCATCCCCCCCAAGTTGCGGACTGCGCTACCAATCAAGTGACCGGCCATTTCATCGGCCACCACCACATCCTCAACCCCAGCAATTTGTAACTGCACGTTGTTATTCCGATCCAAGAGTTGGGCACAGGTGTAAATTCCTGGATTCAGCTTCTCGATGGTTAAGGCGGCCAGCACAGTACGGGCATCCCGGTCTTGGTCGCTGCGGGGATGGGAGGAGTCGGCCAGTAAAATCGCGCGGGAGGCATGGTAAATTTCAACCTTTTCCAGCACATCAATCCGGGTATAGTCACCGGAGTGAAAGAAAATCCGATTTTGATCCACATGGCGCAACTCCAGTTCAGGAAATTCCGCTAATTCCGCCACAATCACAATCGGACACAGGCGCATATCGGGGTCGGCCTGGAGTTCCTGAATGACCAGGGGTAAACTGCGATTCCAGCCGCAAATGACGATGTGTTGCCGAAGTTCATCTAAGTCCATGGTTTTGAGCCCTACTGAAGATTTGAACCGTTGCACCATCACCGCTGAGACAATCCCAGTGAAGACGGCAAAGAGGGTTAAGCCCCCCAACACGACAATCACGGTGATCATCCGGCCACCGCGAGTTTGTGCATCCCCGCCAATGGGTTCCGTTGAAATCAACGAGAGGAAGCTCCACCACAACGAGTCCTCAATTGAGGAGAAATCAGGATTGCGATGCCCTTCTAACATAAAGATCGCCAGGCCCCCAGCCAAAACGATCAAGGTGGTCAGAAGTAATGCCGTGATCTGAAGTCGGTAGGATGTGGCCAGCCAGGGGGAAAAATAGTGAAGATTGCGATTAATCAGAATTCCGGCCCGGGGTAACCGCAACAGGGGCAGTAGTTTCCACAATCCCAGGCCGGGGGGAACGGGTAAAATTGCCAGCAGGTCGAGCCAATAGTGACGAAAAAAGCGTTTCTTCTTGCGGGCAACCAAAAAACGAATGACGAGTTCCGCCGCAAAGACCGCTCGAATGACTAACTCAACGGCCCATAGAGCATCCAGAGTGGGCCCCCGCCGCAACACCGTCACCTGATAGACCACCAACAGGGCTGTGGCTAAAATTAAGGCAATGAGGACAAACTCAACACTGGGCCCATGGATAAACCGATCCAGCCGACCGATGGTTTTCTTGTTGACCATACAATTCCCCCATTGCCCCAGAACACTTTAACTTAGGCTAATGCCCAGGGGTTAGGTGATCGGGCCTGGGGACCGGGGGAATAAAATCCTCGGAAATGGTGTTCAGGGTTACTTTAGGTGGGGATCAGTTCTCCCGGTCGCAAGCGAGCCCATCGTCCCTGTTCGAGTTGAAAGCTGGCACAGCCGACCACATCCCATTCCAACTGAATTTCCTCGCCATTGGTGCGAATATTGACGTTGATCGTGGGTTGATCCGGTTCAAAACTAGGGCTATCGGTGAGGTGGGGTTGCTGATGCTGGGCTTCTACGGCGTGATAGGTGGTGCAGCGATCAACAAATGCACAATTAACACAGATACACATCTGCACATCCTCCAAGAGTTGGGGCCTGGGTAAGATTTTGCGGTCTGTTTGGGTGGCTTTGAGTTCCCTTCTACTGTAGCGTGGGGATTTTTGAGCTGTTGGCTTTGGATTAGGTGAAAGCTGTTCAGGATTACAACCCAGGCCAATTCTTGGGCCATCATCATTTCTGCCAAAATCTAGACACTCAACCCAGGCCCTGTAATGGTTGCAAGGATTTTTGTTTCATGCCTAAGCGCAAAGACTATACACTGAAAATTCATTCACTCATTTTGTGTGGGTCTGGGGATTAACAATGAACTTAATTGCGAGTGAGATTTTAACCGTCCCAGTGTCGGCCGACTATGTTCTCTTGCTCACTGCTGAGGAACGGGCAAAGTCCCGCTATTGGTTTGAGACCACGACCGGCGAAAAGGTTTTTTTGCAATTACCCCGAGGGACAGTACTTGTGCAGGGAAACTGTCTCCAGGCCTGGGCTGAAGATACCTCTCCCCAAGACCCAACTCTAGTCAAAATCATTACCATCCAGGCCCAGCCGGAACCGGTTTTAACGATTACTGCCCCTGATTCTCGCGCCCTCCTCCAGGCCGCCTATCACTTAGGAAATCGCCATGTGCCCGTGGAAATTAATCCGAATTATTTGCGGATCAGCCCCGATTCTGTTTTGGAAACAATGTTACGGCAGCGGGGGTTAAGCATTACTCCTGAAATTCAACCCTTTCAACCGGAATTGGGGGCCTACAGCCGGCCTGGGCATCACCATGAACACCACAGCTAGAGTTCACAACTAACCAATCCATCCAGTCAGGACAGATTCTCCTGTGGCAATGATCCAAAAGCCTAATCTGACCATTATTTAGATGAATTTATAGTCATGTAGTTTTTGCGCTGTAGTTATCTTGGCCCTCAACGGTCGCTCTTGCAATCAGAACATTGAAAGCTATGAATGTCATAGATCTCAGCGCAGGTCA
>CAZZCG010000028.1:0-41030 GCA_964653145.1 uncultured Synechococcus sp.
ATACAGACCAGAATGGACAGCCTGCCTATCGTGAATCTGGATTAGGGGATAGAGGTGAAATTTTCCGTCTCGCCAAGGTTTCTGTTTTTGTCTATTGGGATACCGCTCCCTATGGGCAAAATTCTGGGACTAACAGTACTGCCACAACTGCGACAGGTTCTGCTCCAGAGGTGGGTGATCCAGTTCCTGCATTGAAGGATTTAGTCGGTGTTAGAGCTGGGCAAGCAGAAAATACTGTTGAACAACGGGGGTATAAATTTTTACGCTCAGAACCCTCTGGAGAGGCCATGTATAGTTACTGGAGAGAGGCCAAAACCAACTATTGCGTGATTATTCGCACAGCAAACGGACGTTATGATTCCATAGTCTATGGTTCATCGAGTTGTAACTAGCTAGGGCATAGTGGCTCTTGGAAAAAGAGAAGCACCTTAGGAACTTGTTGTACTAATATTTCAATCATTTTAATACACCTCAGTTCAGCAGGAGCCGCTATAACTCAAGCCTAATTCCTAAATATTGCTAACTGTTCCTAAACAGAACCGGATGTGAACAACTATTTGAGTCTCAACAGTATATAGTTGAGATTTGATCAGGGCTAGCCTCTTGAAATAAATCAAAGCATCTATACTTATGAAGAAACACTTAATTAGCCTATTATTCTGCACGACTTTAGGCATAATTTTTGGCCCAGCTAATGCTCAAAACTTTCCCACAACCCAAATTCCCTGTCCTACTCCAGTTGCACCGGAAGAGGTTGATGGCAAGACTACCATTTGTGGAGTCCTAACTGTCCCAGAGAATTACAACAACCCCAATGGTCGTCAAGTTGAAATTTCCTACGCTATTCTCAAGAGCAAAAGTCTATCCCCCCAACCCGACCCAGTGGTTGTTTTACATGGCGGGCCTGGGGGCAGTGATATTGCTTTGCTTGCGGCCTATACCCCTTTTTATGCCCCACAGCGCCAAACACGGGATGTGATTTTATTTGATCAGCGGGGATCTCGCTTTTCTGGGGATCAGATGTGCGCTCCAATACTAACGACCTTAGATGCCCTGACAAAAGTCCCTCACGGTGAATGGGAACAGAAGTTTGAAAATTACACCCGCAACCTCGCTCGTACTCTCAAGGGTGATCTAGGGGACAGTCCTGAAATCTTTGCAATGCTCAAAATTTGTTCGGAAATATTGCAACTTCACGGGTTTGATCTGACTCAATACAATACCTCCAGCAATGCCAGGGATGTGGTGAGCCTCGCAAAATCTTTGGGCTACGAAAAAGTTAACCTCTACGGTATTTCATATGGAACTTACTTGGCACTGAGGCTGATGCGAGACCATCCTCAGCGTTTACGCAGTGTGATCCTAGACTCAACTATTCCACCAAACGTCAAAAAGTATGAATCTCTGATGGAGGACTTTGAGGTCTCCCTGTTAAACCTGCTGGAAGATTGTTACCAAGATGCAGCTTGTAATCGGGCCTATCCCGACCTCAAAAGTCGGACGATTGCCTTGATTGCAGCTCTTGAGAAAAAACCAATTCCTATTGAAAAAGACAAATCAGTGGGGGTCCAAGAATTGGTGGCTCTCCTGGAAGGGATCAATCAGGATTTAGATGGACAGAAAGCAGCCTATGTCCCCTTAATTATTTCTGAGCTAGAGCAGGGGATAACCACGACCTATGTTGGTGTCATGTCTGGAACAATTTTTCCAAAACCGCCCACAAAGCCTTTTCCCATTGGCGGGTCTGCAGAACTATTAGCAAAATCCGAAGATTTACGTGCCCAGGCCCGGAAATTATTAACTGAAGCAGCTCAAGTGGCTGAGGGACAGCGTCCTTCCCAACAATGGGTTAAACAAGCTTTGGCAGCGATCGAAACCTTACCTGAAGTAGAGCGGCCGTTAGCTCGAGCAAATCTCTATGGCATTGGCTTTGAACCTCAAAAACCCCGTAATAAAGAAACATTGATCTTTGGAGTGGCAGAGATATTTCCAGAAGCTATGCATAATTCGCTCCAGTTGCCTCTTCAATCCATGGGTGAGGTGGAGATTCGCCATACCTATGAAGTGATTAGCAACGTTTTGCGGCAAGTCTCACCGAATGATGCAGCCGTTAGCCAAGGGGTATTTCGGACTATTGACTGTCAAGACTTGATTCCTCCCAGTGATCTAAACCGAGCTGAAGCAATTCTCAGGGGAATGGAAATGCCTGCCCTTGGGCAAAATCGCCTAATTGCGGCTCAACAAGCATTCGCCTTGTGTCAGTTTTGGCCAGTGAAGCCTGCCCCGAAAGCAGATCAGGAAGCTGTAAAGAGTACTATTCCCACACTTGTGCTGCAAGGACGCTACGATATTCAAACGAATTCTAGGGTTGGCAGGCAAGCATTAGTCGGATTAACCAAAGGGCATCTCTTAGAATTTCCCAATGCTGGGCATGGGGTACTAATTTTCTCCCAATGTGCGAGGGATGTCGGAGTTAGTTTTATTAATGATCCATCTCAAACTCCTAATGCTGACTGTCGAACAAATTTAAAACCTCAATTTGTTTTGCCAAACAAGTCCTAAACATATAAGTTCTCAAAGGACAATCACTGCGGGGACTATGTCATTAATAGAATGGGAACTTAACCGTTGTGAATAAGCTTGCATCAATTTCAAAACCCAAAATTGCAGTCTTGGCGGCATTGCTTTATACCGCAATCATGGGCATCGGGATGTTCTACATGAAAACCTTCCGGGGAATCACCTACGGCGCACCGGAAATGATGACGGTGTTTTGGTTCATCTTGTTGGGTCTGAATTTCTTGAATGTGTTTTGGGTGACTCGCTATTTTGGTTGGCATATAATCGGCTTTCGTCCCCTTGATCGCAAGCAACTGCTATGGTTTCTGCCCATGATCGCTGTGTTGATTGCCATGTGGGTAGTCTTTCTGTCGGGTCTGGCGCGGATCTCCCTCAGTGTTGCTCAGTGGCAATCGTTTGCCCTGGTTGGCTTCACTACCCTCTTAGTCGGGTTTGGGGAAGAAATCATGTACCGAGGCATTGTGTTGCATGCTTTTTTGACCACTGGGCGAGTCCGTTGGGCGATGTTGGTGAGCGCGATCACCTTCTCCCTGCTGCATGCGGTGAATGTGTTTGGTGGCGTTCCTTTACTGGCTGTCCCCATCCAACTGCTCAATACCTTTCAGTTTGGCTTTTTCTTTTCACCGCTGATGCTCAAACTCAACAGCATCCTGCCTTTAATTATCTTCCACTGGCTGTGGGACTTTGTGCAGATTATGGCAGGGGCGCTGGTGGATGAACAAACTGCCACGGCGATCAAGATGAAATCGATCGTGCAATTCAGCGATCCCATGCAACTCATTCTGGGCATTGTGATGTGGTTGCAGATCAAGCAAGTCCCTCAGCAGGCGATCGCCGATCAGCCCCATCCAGTCAATTCTTAAGCCAACACGTTTTTGGATTAACGATTTAGGATAACCCCTCATGAACCGACGACTGACTCACTTCTGCTCATTAACCCTACTCACGGTTGCGGTTGTTGCTACTAGCAGCAGTGCCGTGAATGGAGCGACCCCCACTCGGTCTAAGTTTGGTCCAGCATGGGAGACCGTTGACTGCAAAACCTTTGATTTGCCTGACTCCGTTGCTGCTCAGTCGGATTGTGGCTACGTTACCGTCCCCGAACTGCACGCCCAACCCCTAGGACGTACCATCCAACTCGGCGTGATCCGGACTCGTAGCACTAGCAAAACTCCTGCTGCTGATCCTCTGTTTGTTGAACAGGGTGGTCCTGGTGACTCAACCATCGGTGATATTGTCGACTCGGCTTTCCCGCGGTTTCCCGAACTGCCAGCCTTGTTAAAGAGCCGCGATTTGATCTTCGTCGAGGAGCGGGGGACACGGTATTCTAAGCCTTTCCTGTTCTGCCCAGAGCTTAATGCTCATAATATTGCTGTGGCACGAGGGCAGCAAAATTACACCGATCCAAGCTGGATCAAGGTATGTAACGATCGCCTCAAGTCTCAAGGGATTAACCCCAACGCCTTCAATACTCGCGAAAATGCGGCAGATATGTATTTTGTTGCAGAGACGTTAGGCTACCCGCAATTTAACTACTACGGTGTTTCCTACGGCACGTTGTTAGGGCAATATGTCATTGCTCAGGCGGACAAGCACAAAGCGAAACTCCGCAGTGTGATCCTAGATGGTGTGGTCAGACCGGATATTGATTTTAATTTTGCATCGAGTCATACGATCAGCTATGCCCTGCGGAATCTGTTTCACGACTGTGCCCAAGATCAACAATGCAGTCAGGCTTATCCCAATCTGGAGCAAAAATTCCTGGCAATCGTTGATCAACTCAACCAGAGACCAATTCCCTTGACCTTAACCATTCCCTCCAGTAAAAAAACATTCGTTACCCAGCTTGATGGCAATGCTTTTATCGCTGGCATCGAACCTTATTTAACCCGACCCTATTCCGGTAACACCGCCCGCGGCACATCTATCCCTAAGTTTATCCAAGCGGCGAGCCAGGGCAACTTTGGTTGGATTGCAGAAGCCCTTTCAGATCTGGAACCTTCGGGGGCGAGGGAAATGTATCACACTGTTCTCTGCGCTCGGGCTAAATCGATTCAAGTCACGCCCGCCCAGGTGCTACCGCCGCCGTATCCGCAACTCATCCCCTTGGGCATTCGTGAAGCCGAAGCCGTGACGAAAGCCTGTGATGTTCTCCAGGTGGAGCTGAAACCGCCCTTCGCTTACGAAAATTCTGAGATTCCAACCCTGGTGTTGAATGGCACTTACGACCCAGTCACGCCCCAGCCTTATGGAGAAGCCGTGGCTAAGAATTTAAAAAACGCCTATGTTTATACCTTTCCCGGTGTCGGGCATGGGGTGTTATTTGCGCCTCAGGGTACGCCTGCGGGAACCTGTGTAACTCAAATTGCCAACGACTTTCTCGCCAACCCCAATCAACCGCCCAACAGCAGTTGTCTCAGCCAGATCAAGCCAATCTTTCTGGTGGAGTAAATTTGCTTTTTTCAATGAACTCTGAGTGGTTCGCATCCCCAACCCAAACTCCTGCATATTGGGCCATAGACCTCTTGCACGAGCACAACAATGAAAATAATTTCAGAAAAAATTCGATATGAGAGTCTCACAAACTTATACCCAGAGTCAATTTAAGCGATTCACGGGCGTGAGTGGTTGCACATTTGAGGACACGGTATCAACGTTACAGCGGTTTCCATATAAAGTTAGTTCAATACATTTTTTGCAAAGTAGGGCATACCTGGATCTATGGCTTTGGCTGTACCAATTCATTATGGAAACCGGTTGATTAGGTTCAGAGAATGGGAGCAGTTAACCCCAAACCATTGAGAAATCCAGAAAAAACAATTCTCAGCAAGACCCAACCGAGGCATCCATGGTAACTCTAACTGATCAAGACGTATTAACGATTTGGTTTGGTTCACCCACAAGCCCCACCTACGGACATCCCAGGCCAGAGTGGTTTGCCCATAATCCTGAGTTTGATCAAATCCTTCTAGATCAAGGGTTTGCCTCACTCTATGAAGAAGCCGCTCAAGGAAACCTCCAGGCCTGGGAAAATACCCCCCTCAGTTGCCTTGCCCTGACGATTGTCCTAGATCAGTTTCCCCGTAATTTATTTCGCAATACCCCCCAAGCCTTTGCCACCGATCCCCAGGCCCGCCAAGTTGCCCACCACGCCATTACCCAAGGCTTTGATGCCGCCGTTTTACCTGTCCAACGCTGGTTTTTCTATCTTCCCTTTGAGCACAGTGAAACCCTGGCCGATCAAGAATTTAACCTAAAACTTTGGGACACGCTCCAGTCCGATCCCAATAGCCAAGACGCGATTGAATTTGCAAAACGCCATTGGCAGGTGATTCAGCAATTTGGCCGCTTTCCCCACCGTAACGAAATCCTCGGCCGCCCCAGTACCCCTGCAGAACTGGAGTTTTTGGAACAACCCGGCTCTCGGTTTTAGTTTTATTGATCCTGGATTAAAGGGGCTGGGGGTTAAAAGATTGCTCCTCCGCCTGCTCCCGCCCCAAAAGAACTTCGCGAATAAACCGCGTTAAGACCCGCTGCACAAGGCCAGTGGCGACCCGTTGACCTAACTCCTGGGTTTCAGGTTTCAGAAGAATCCGCACCACAATGGGGAGAAACTTCATTGGGTCAAATCCAGGAGTATCCTGCAAGATTCCCGCAATCCGGCGAATATGTTCCAGGCCCTGTTGATCAGGGGTGGTTGCAGGTACAGATGTCACGGAAACGGGAGCGCGCCAGGGATTGGGAAGCTGCTGCCAGGTCTGTTGTCCCCACTGGTCTAGACTCTTGACCAACTCATCCGCCAACTTATTCCGAATAAACTCACCCCGCTCTGAGAATAAAAATTCCACGGCCTGGTTGAGGGCACTATCAAGGTCATAATCCCGGCTATCTCGGGCATTTCTGAGAAGGTTTTCAAGGCGATTCCAACGGAAACTTCCATCTTTGAAGAGTAAATTTTTCAAGCTTGTGCGCAGTTCTGGGGCCGGGTCTGTGAGTAAGCGTTTGGCAATGTAGGGATAGGCAGCATTGAGTACCTTAAAGTTTGTATCTACCCCCATGGCAATTCCTTCCATAGTTAATAGGGAACGAACGATCAGGGCATAGTAGGCGGGAACACGGAACGGATACTCGTACATCACCTCAGAAAGCTGATCAAAAATCCGTTGAATATTGAGCTCGGCAACACTGGCTCCCAGGGCATTATTAAAGACAATTCCGAGGGCAGGAATAATCGGGCGTAAATCGGTTTCTGGGGTTAAAAATCCCAAATGGACATAATCTTCCGCCAGACTTTCAAATTCTCGGTTGACAATGTGGACAATGGCGTTAATTAACCCGTAGCGTTGGGCCGGCTCAATCTGACTCATCATGCCAAAGTCGAGATAGGCTAACTTCCCATTGGGCATAGCCAGCAAATTTCCGGGATGGGGATCAGCATGGAAAAAACCATGCTCGAGCAATTGCCTTAGGGAACACTGCACCCCAACATTGACCAAGTAGCGGGGATCAATACCCTGGGCCTGGATCAAATGGGGTTGGTTGAGCTTAGTACCATTGACCCATTCCATCGTTAAGACGCGGCGGTGGGTGTATTGCCAAAAAATCCGGGGGACAAAAATATCTGGTAGGTATCCATACAACCGGGCAAACCGTTCAGCATTCCGCCCCTCTTGGGTATAGTCCATTTCCTCGAAAAGTCGTCCCGCAAACTCATCGAGAATTGCCACTAGATCACTGCGGATTTTGCCGCTTTTTTGGACAAACCTAGCCAGGCCCCGAAGAATAAAAATGTCTAAGGTAATTTGCTCCGCCAGGCCTGGCCTTTGAACCTTAACCGCCACTTCTTCCCCAGTTTTCAGGCGACCTCGATACACTTGCCCAAGGGAAGCTGCCGCAATCGGATTCGGACTAAGTTCAGCATATAGACTTTCTGGTGGGGAACCGAGTTCTTCCTCAATAAATCGAAAGGCAATTTCATTAGCAAAGGCCGGCAGTTGATCCTGTAGCTTAGTTAACTCTTCAAGGTAAATCGGCGGAACTAAATCTGGCCGGGTGGAAAGAGCTTGCCCGACTTTGATATAAGCTGGCCCTAATTTGGTTAAGGTTTCTCGGAGTTGAATCGCCCGCCGCCGCACATTGTTCTTCCTTTGCCCGGTCACTCCATCCCACCAGCGTCCGAGGAATAGGCTGATCACGGGTATCAAGATTTGAATCCAACGCCAGAAAACTTGTAACGGCTGCTGACGATATTGAGCGGCAATCTCTTCGGGATCGTAGGCCTGGGCGAGGGGGGTGTCAGCTAAACTCACTGCTTTGACAGGAATCTCAGTGGCATCCAAAAAATCCGCCATCGTTGGGTTCGGATTAACGGGCGGTAAGGCAGTTGGCATCGCAATTCCCCATTGTGGGAGTGATGTTAAGTATTGTAACTGAATTCACTGATCTCCCGGCTCAAGGGTCTCAATCCTAATCATCTCCCAAGCATATTCCCATGCCGCGAGCAGTCTTAATCAAGGTTCCGTTTAAATCGACGTTTTGATAGGTCTTAATCGCTTCAGCAATCGGAACACTGATAACTTCTCGGTTTTTCCAGGCCACCATGTGATCGTATTTCCCTTCTGCAATTAAATTAACGGCTGCCACGCCAAACACCGTCCCTAAAAGCCGATCTGAGGGTGAAGGAATGCCACCCCGTTGAATATGTCCTAGGACCGTCACGCGGGATTCAGCCCCTGTGCGCGCCGCAATTTGTTCAGCAATATATTTTCCAATCCCGCCATAGCGATCTTCCCCCTGCTGGCTAATTTGCGTCACTTGATCCCCTAATTCAGTCCGCACTGCTTCGGAAACCATCACCAAGCAAAACTGTTTCCCCTGGGCCTGGCGTTGACGGATTTTTTCACAGACATTGTTGAGGTTATAGGGAATTTCAGGAATCAGAATAATATCAGCCCCCCCAGCAATCCCGGCAGACAAAGCAATATGCCCGGCATCTCGGCCCATCACTTCCAAGACCATGACCCGACTATGACTTGCAGCAGTAAAGTGGAGACGATCTAAGGCTTCGGTGGCAATGTTCGTGGCCGTGTCAAATCCAATTGAGAGTTCCGTAGCCCCGACATCGTTATCAATGGTTTTGGGAATTGCAACTAAATTGAGATTCCCCTGTTGAGCAATTCGCCGCAAAATCGCCAAGCTCCCATCTCCTCCAATCCCGACCAAAGCATCCAGGCCCAGTTGATGATAACCATCAATGATTTCTTGGCTGCGGTCGTGTAAAGTTCCATCAGGCATCGGAAAGGCAAAGGGATTTCCTTTATTGGTTGTCCCCAGCACCGTTCCGCCCTTAAGCAGCAATTGATCAATTCCTTCAATATCTAAGCGCGTAGATTTAGGGGGACGATGCATTAAACCATGGGTTGCTTCCTGAATGCCAATGACCTCCCAACCATAGGTGCCAATAGCATGGTGGACGACAGCCCGAATCGCCGCATTTAAGCCAGCGCAATCACCACCACTTGTCAGAATTCCAATTCGTTTGGGGCTTGTCATCAGTGTCATCCTGAGGCAGGCGAGAGATTACAGAATCAATTACAACTTTGAGCGAGAAATTACAAAACCTTTCCTAGATTACCCTGAGTTTTGTCCCCCGTGGGTTCGCTCTATCCTAGATCTAGAAACTTAACTTTCCCAGGCCCCGCACACGCCTCATCATCAACCTCACTGAGAAAAAAACACTATGGCCATTGCCTCGATTAACCCCACAACGGGAGAGACCCTACAAACGTTTTCCGCCTTGACCCCTGAAGAACTCGAAAACGCCATAGCCAACGCCCAGAAAGCTTTTGAGCAATACCGCCATACCACTTTTGAGGAACGGGCCACTTGGATGCTGAAAGCTGCTGCCCTGTTAGTGGCCCACCGCGAAGACTATGCCCGGTTGATGACCTTAGAAATGGGAAAACCCATCAGCGAAGCCATTGCCGAAGTGGAAAAGTCCGCCTGGGTTTGTCGATTCTATGCCGAACATGCCGAAACCTTTCTAAGCCCAGAAACCATAGCCACCGATGCTCACCATAGTTATGTGGCTTATCAACCCCTGGGAGCCGTTTTGGCGGTGATGCCATGGAATTTCCCCTTTTGGCAAGTGTTTCGATTTGCTGCCCCTGCTTTAATGGCTGGAAACGTCGGTCTTCTCAAACACGCCTCAAATGTGCCCCAATGCGCCCTCAAGATCGCTGAAATTTTCCAGGCCGCGGGTTTTCCTGAGTATGTTTTTCAAACTCTGTTAATTGGGGCTGAAAAAATTGCTCCCCTCATGAGCGACCCGAGAATTAAAGCAGCAACCTTAACTGGGAGTGAACCCGCGGGGATGAGTTTAGCCCAGGCTAGTGGTCATGAGTTAAAAAAAGTCGTGTTGGAACTGGGGGGCAGCGATCCATTTATTGTCCTGGAAACTGCGGATATTGCCAGTGCTGCTGAAACTGCGGCTAAAGCTCGGATGATTAATAATGGTCAGTCCTGTGTCGCCGCTAAACGGTTTATTGTGGCGGAATCGGTGGCAGATGAATTTACCGAAAAATTTATTACCCATCTTAAACACTGGAAAATTGGGGATCCCTTTGATGCCACCACGCAACTCGGCCCCCTCGCCACTGAAAAAATTCTTTTAGAACTGGATCAACAGGTACAAACCGCCGTCGAGCATGGAGCAAAGGCCTTACTAGGGGGAAGTTCCCTGAAAAATAGTGAATCCTTGCCAGAATCGATCCGCTCCGGACATTTTTATCCGCCAACGGTACTTACCCGGATCACGCCCCACAACCCCGTCTTTGCCCAGGAGTTTTTTGGCCCCGTTGCCTTAGTCTTTACGGTCAAAACCATTGAAGAGGCGATTGAATTAGCCAATGCCACCCCTTTTGGTTTAGCTGCGAGTGCCTGGACAACCGACCCCCAAGAACAAACCCAACTGATCCGGGATATTGAAGCTGGGGCTGTCTTTATCAATGGCCTGGTTAAATCAGATCCCCGCTTACCCTTTGGCGGCATTAAACGCTCTGGCTTTGGGCGGGAATTGGGACGGACGGGCATTTTGGAGTTTGTCAATATTAAAACCGTTTGGATTAAGTAGACTGCATCTTTCTAAATCACTATTCCAAACTCAAATTCATCATTAAAAATATTCAGAGAGTTTGAGCATATAGAAAACATAACGATTTGTTAAAATAGCACATAATCATTTATATTTTTTTACTTTTATCCTAGTTTAAATTAAAGTTTTTTTGCTAAGGTCTGTCATGATCGGCATTTCTAGCAGATCAAAACTACCTGAAATAGTAATTCTAAAAGTCAGTAATTACAAACCTTTTTGAGACTTCTTGCGAGCAGATATTCTTTTTTTATCCTTGATTATATTTGGTCATAGTTCTAGTATCTTAAAGGGAACTAGGGCACACATGAAATCTGAGGAAAAAGTTATAGAGGTTATTTGAAACTACAGCACTGTTTAATATTGCATTCTTAAATAAGTAGGCAGAAAGAAGAAACTGATTTACAAGTTAACTTTCACGAAATAATTTTTAGATGTCTATATAAAATAGAAAATATAAAGTCAAAACTTAAGATTCAAGAAAACCTTCGAGAAAATCTAGAGCATCTTGACAAGTCAAAATATATTGAGCAACTTCATCTGGGATTTCAAGCGAAAACTCGTCTTCTACAGCCATAATCATCTCAGCAGCATCCAGGGAATCAGCTCCAAGGTCACTGCGAAATGAAGCTTCGAGGGTGACTTGACTTGGATTGACACCAAGAGTTTTTGCAACAATTCTACGCAATCTCATAAAATGATCATTATTAATAGTATTTTTACTTGCCTGCAAATCCAAATATTGCTGGTTAGCCTTTTGAGCAGCACTATTGTAAGCTCCTTGCATATCTAGAAGCCTATAAGCACAAGCCTTTCCAATTAATGCAACTAACTGATTTTGAGGATCTAGCTGTTGTCCTTCAGCATGGTTAAAACTTTCTAGAGCTTTTCTTGCCAATTCTTGACCACTAGACTGATTGAACAAATATTCAGCTTCAGCATCAGCTAACATTGACAAGCCAGACTTTAGGGGCTGCAAAATTTGAATGCGAAAGACATTCTCAATATTCCGTAGAGATGAACTAATATCTGACAAACTACTTGAGGTTACTTCATCAGCTTGAATTTTTAACAAAGCTTTAAAAACTGTAACTTCCTGATAAGCAATCTGAAGCAAAGCTACAGGCTCCATATAAATAACCCCATCTATAAATTATTTTAGAATAAAATTTTGTTTTTACTCTTACCTCAGATTAATGGGATTTTTTACGAGTGACTATTAAATCAAGAATTTCTTAAGATTTTGAGTATTTTTCAAGGTGAGTTGCCATTAAATACTTTTCTAAAATGGTTAATTTTAATTCATCTATTGCATTCACAGCTAGTTTAAACTTTAGAAAAATAATCTTTTGAGAAAGCCCTATGAGTTATCCCATGTCCCGCCAGGCCTATGCCGAAACCTATGGCCCCACTGTTGGCGACCGGGTGCGACTGGCTGATACCGAACTGATTATCGAAGTTGAACAGGACTTTACGACCTACGGCGAAGAAGTCAAGTTTGGTGGCGGCAAGGTAATTCGGGATGGCATGGGGCAAGCACCAACCACCAACGCTGATGGAGCCATGGACGCGGTGATTACCAATGCTCTGATTCTAGATTGGTGGGGGATTGTTAAAGCCGATGTGGGGATTAAAGACGGGAAAATTGCCGCAATTGGCAAAGCCGGAAACCCCAACATTCAGGACAACGTGACGATTGTGATTGGGCCTGGCACCGAAGCCATTGCCGGGGAAGGGATGATTCTGACAGCGGGCGGGATTGACAGCCACATTCACTTTATTTGCCCGCAACAGATTGAAGTTGCCATTGCCTCAGGCGTAACCACGATGATTGGGGGCGGCACCGGGCCGGCGACGGGAACCAATGCCACCACTTGCACTCCCGGCCCCTGGAATCTTTACCGAATGCTGCAAGCGGCTGATGCGTTTCCGATGAATTTGGGCTTTTTAGGGAAAGGAAATAGTTCCAAACCAGAAGCCTTACGGGAGCAAATCAATGCCGGGGCCTGTGGCTTAAAACTCCATGAAGATTGGGGGACAACTCCAGCAACGATTGATACCTGTTTAAGTGTGGCCGATGAAATGGATGTCCAGGTGGCGATCCACACCGATACCCTGAATGAGGCTGGGTTTGTGGAAGATACAATTGCTGCCTTTAAAAATCGAGTTATTCACACCTATCACACGGAAGGCGCAGGGGGTGGTCATGCTCCCGACATCATAAAAATTTGCGGCGAGATGAATGTGCTGCCCTCCTCCACGAATCCGACCCGGCCCTATACCCTCAATACCCTAGATGAACACCTGGATATGTTGATGGTCTGTCATCACTTGGATGAGAGTATTCCCGAAGATGTCGCCTTTGCTGAGTCCCGGATTCGTCGGGAAACCATTGCCGCCGAGGATATTCTGCATGATTTAGGGGCCTTCAGTATGATTTCTTCCGATTCCCAGGCCATGGGTCGGGTGGGGGAAGTGATTATTCGCACCTGGCAAACTGCCCACAAAATGAAGGTGCAACGGGGCCCCTTAGGCCAAGATTCGGATCGGGCTGATAATAACCGGGCCAAACGCTATGTGGCGAAATACACGATTAACCCGGCTATTACCCACGGGATTGCCAATTATGTCGGCTCTGTGGAAGTGGGAAAATTAGCTGATCTCTGTCTCTGGCGGCCGGCCTTCTTTGGCGTAAAACCGGAGCTGGTGATTAAAGGCGGCTTAATTGCCTATGCCCAAATGGGAGATGCCAATGCCAGTATTCCCACACCCCAGCCGGTTCATATGCGCCCGATGTTTGGCAGTTTTGCTGGAGCGAGAAATGCCACGGCGTTAACCTTTGTCTCCCAGGCCGGGTTGAATAATGGCATCAAAGAACAGTTGGGGTTGCAGAAAAATGTCGTAGCTGTTTCCCAAACCCGGAATTTGAGTAAGCTAGACTTGAAGCTCAACACAGCCACACCGAGGATGGAGGTTGATCCAGAGACCTATGAAGTCCGAGCCGATGGCGAATTGCTCACCTGTGAACCTGCGACTGTCCTACCGATGGCTCAAAGATACTTTTTGTTCTAAGCAGGCCGCTGATCTTTAGGTTCTAGTTTTTGAGGCAGCGGCTTAACTTGCATATCTTAAAATTAATCCTGATTTATAAGTTTCTATCAAGTCAAAGGATTTTGCTGATTAGGTGGAAATTTTCTGTATTTTCCTCCTTATAGATTTCTTAGATGGAAACTTTCTCTCTAATCCATAGTTAGGCTGCTCTCCTAGCTACTCACTGATCGAACTATCATCGAGTGAACATCATTGAAATTTTTGAAATGCCTGAAATTGATCCACTCGAAGAGTATTTTGAGCAGAGAAAGGCAGAAAGCACTGCTAAGATTAAGGCTCAAGAAGAGTTAATCGCGTCGCCTGCTTATCGAAGTGAGCTAAAGTTCATTGAAAGGATGACTAGCGATATTGTTATATTGCTCCGTCTTTCCTTAATGTACAGTGGTCGGGCAGGTGAGTATTCTGAAAATTCGTTAACTGTTCGTTCTACAGATGACTTGGCTCAATCTGTTTTAGCGGCATGGCATTTAATTCAGCAAGGGATGATCAATCCAGTTAAGCGGGAACTGCGATACATCATTGAAAGTTCAGTTAAATATCTCTATGTTGACCAACATGCAAAAGGTATGGAGTCACCTGCGAAGTTAATGGAACGTCTAGCTTTTCTAGAGACAAATGTTAATTCTGTAATTGATGTAAGAGAGGATTTAAAGCTAGCTGCGCTTCATTCAGATGATGCAAAGCAGTTTGTTGATGAATTATATGATATTTACCGAGATTGCTGTGCTTATGTTCACGTTTCCCGCAGGCAGATTGAGGAGCGATTAGACATGGCTGACAAAGGGCGACTGATCGGATTTGTGACTGCTGAGGAATTACGAAAGATTGGACGTTTAATGTTTCGTGTTTACGATGTTGCACTGACATTATATTTTCACGGCTATGATTTGTCGATGACAGGTGACATATTTAGTGAAGGTCTTGATAACCTTCCAAAGTGGAAGTTTCACAAAGGTAAATATGTAAGTATTGTCTCAGCATATTTTGACTGTAAACATGAGCGAAATATGCAGAAGTATGGTGAATCTAGACCTTGGTCGCCCGAAGGTTGGCCACCAAAGCGGCTATAGTCGCAGCCTGTATCCACAGCCTAACAATTCAGAAGCCTAACAATTCAGATGCAGCGGACGGTTGAAGGTTGAAAGTCGTTGGTACTGATTTTAAGGTTGCTTGCCGCCGCTGATTTGAGCCGTTAGATCCACAAAGCGAAAGTTACTGGTTTTCAGGGCAAAGTTTTTTCATTGCGGTACGATCACCATTGGCAAAATAGATGAATTTATTGCATTCTAGGATTATGCCAATCTGTTCAAAGCCAACTATTCAGAAGGACAAGCTAGTAATGTCTGACTCAAAGCAAAGTCGAGAAGAACTCCTTGCACAAATCACTCAAGCGGAGCAGCAACTCTATAAAGCCGAACTCGAGTCTTCTACTTGGAATAGAGGAAAGTACAAACATCACTCAAACGCCAAAATATCTAAAATCTATTTAGAGTCTATTCGTGAAGGACTTAGAAAATTAAGAAATAAATTAGATAGTTTAGATAGTAAAAACATTTAACAATCTAATTTCAGTGTGATCATGTTTTAATTCAGTTAGTGTGGGGCAATCAGTTTTTTCCGTTGTGCAGCGTGGTTATTCTCAGCTTTATCTTGCCTAACACATTGATGCAGAGGACGGATGTAATATCCGGGCAGGTGGCCTATTTTTTTCGTCGCCGCTGACTATTACCGTTAGGCAGTTCCATCTCTTAGTGGCATATAACCTTAGGTTGTTTTCCAATGTATAATTTATATTTAATTAGTAATAACTAAACATGCAAACTATTCAAGAGAATCTACAATTTATTAAAGAAAATCTATCTATTGCTTCCATTGTGATTTCTATTCTTGCACTTCTCGCAACTTGGGGTAATTTTCTAAATTCAAAAAAAGCATTTCTGGCAAACAATTATCCTAAATTAAAAGCTGAATTATTTCTTATGAGTCGTGATCATTTACCAGTTTACAGAATTTATAATGAGAGTGATAAGATCATAGCAAACGATATTGAAATAAAGATTAATATAATAAGATGTAGTGAATTCAAGGTATTCAAGGGTAAATGGATTACCTATACATCTGAAAAGCTTGCACGTCTCAAGCCACTTGAGAGTTTTATTCCAAAAGACTTGAGTAGTGATGAATTAATAAAATGGCTTAAGGATAGAGGCCATGAATCAAATCCTGTGCTTTCAATCAAAGATCAAGAAATCTTGTCTAAAATAGTCCAAAGTAAATCTTACAAAATTCGATTAGATATTAGTTTTACATCTAATATTTTCGGTGCCGATAAAATTTGCAAAATCTCCAAGAAATACAAATTAGTTTCATGTTCCAGGGAGGAAGTAGTAGATATAAGAGATGCATTTTATTGGAGCTTAAAAGTATGCTAAAAATAATCTTATTCACACTTCCTAACAAGTGCTTGCAAGCGGAACGGTGACATACGCTATTAGATACCGTCCAGTGAGCGTAAACGTTAGTCATCTGATTCTCGGAGCAAAACATAATAATTTGCTTTCTTGTTATCTTGGAATCTTTTCTTTGAGCTTGCTTGATTGATTTGAGCAAGGGTAGGTTGGGAAGTAAGACCAAGTAGTCATTAACTACAGTAGTTAGAGAATCCTGATACGTTAGGGCCTTGTCACATGGGGGCATTATTGGGAAAATTCTCACCTGTGAACCCTCAATTGTCTTACCCATGGCCTGGGGATACTTTCTGTTCTAAACAGGCCGCTTATCCTTACGAGGAAGAGAAGCTGAACTAGAATAAAGAGGCTTCCTGCCAACCTTGCATGAGTGAAACCGTCTACATTGAAACCAGCATCCTTGGTTATCTGACTGCCCGACCAAGCAGAGATATTGTTTTGTCCGCTAATATTGAGATAACCAGAGAGTCGTGGGATACTCGTCGCAGCAGCTTTCAACTTTATACTTCTCAAGCAGTCATAAAGGAAGCTTCTCAAGGGGATGCCCAAATTGCAACCCAACGGCTCGAAATTATTCGTGATTTTGAATTGCTCGAACTGAATCAATCTGTTCTTGATCTGGCAGAGCAATTTTTAGAACGCAGTAGTCTTCCTCCAAAAGCTGATGTTGATGCAGTTCATATTGCAGCCGCAACAATTCATGGAATAGATTATCTACTCACATGGAACTGTAAGCACATAGCTAATGCTCAAATCCAAAGGAAGCTGGCAGAGATCAGCCTTAGTTTTGGGTATGAGTTACCAATTCTTTGCACACCCTATGAACTGCTTGGAGATTAATGATGTATCAAGATGTGATTGTAGAAGAAATTCACAGAATTCGCGAAGAGTATTCACGGTCGTTCAACCACAACTTAAAAGCAATTTTCGCTGATCTGCAAAAGCAACAGACTGAAAGTGGCAGAAGAGTTGTGAATTTGTCGCGAAAGCGTAGTCTAGAAAAACGTTAAAGCTGGCTGGCAAGAGATATGGGTGAAGGTACCAAGCATCGCTCAACCTAGCCGTTAAAGGGTAAGTTAGGAAGTAAGACCAAGTAGTCATTACTATATGGTTAGAGAATCTGGATGCGTTGGGGCCGGGGCCGATGGGGGCATTATTGGGAAAATTCTCACCTGTGAACTTGCAACTGTCTTACCCATGACTCAGCGATACTTTCTGTTCTATACACGCCTTGATCGTCACGTTGCAGTTTCTTAGGAGGAAGCTCAGCTTGCATAACTTGAAATTAATGCTGATTTATCTATCAACCATAATATCTATGAGTTTCTATATGGTAAAAAATAATTAAGCAGAAGCTTTCTGTATTTTCCTTCTTATGGGTTTGTGAGGTAAAGGCTTGACATTCAGCCTAAACACCTTAATCATTCGTTTAGGTGGAATCTTTCAGCCTAATACCTAGTTAGACTGCCTGAGTTATCTGTAGGGACGTAGTTAAAGACTCACTGATGAGATGTGAAACTCAAGCAGATGCCGAATTCACGGTTCAGATAAAATTTACAGGCAATCAGTTGGACATTCAACAGGGGTGCTGAACTACACACTCAGTTAATCCTTTGGCTCTGTTTACAAACTTAATGTCAAATGTATACATTGCAGAACAGTTCTGACTTTGTGCCAAGTGAAGCGCATCAGCAAAATCCATGCCATTCTCATGCCATTGCAGAACTTGTGCTATCAAACTTCCATTTGTAAGTTGGACATTAGGCAAACCTAGAAGACTTCTAAATGCTTTACAAATTTCATCAGGTTTGAAATGGTAAGCAAAACGTAGTACCCACTCGGTTTCAAGGATAACTGTGTCTGGTATAAATATGTCTTGTTCGTGAAATAGTTTGAGGCTTTTTTTGTGTTGCTGCTCATCATCTTGGGTTAAAAGACGTACAACAATGTTTGTATCAACTGCGATCATGCCATTCCTCCATCACTCCCAGACGAATTGCATCTTCTAGCTCATCTAAACTCTTCGGGTTTCCTCTGTATTTCAAACATCCTGCAACTTCTGCTAGGGTCGTTTCTGGAAAAGGTTTTTTGGGTTTTAGAAGGATACCATCGCCGACATCAATAGCAATAAGTTCTTGACCTGCCTCCCAGTGATGGGCAGCACGTAGGGCTTTTGGAATGATAACTTGACCTTTACTCGACAAACGGGTTATATCCACTAGATTCAGTGTCGTAAACAGTAAGAAATATGTAAGAATTCTAGCATCGGCATCTTGAAAGTGGTTGCGGCAGTCGAACACCGCGTTGGTGCGGACGGTACAGAGTTTATCGGTGGGTGCTCGATGTTATCTGCGGCCGCGTAACTTCACCGTTAGTCGTCTGATTGTCGGAGCAAAACATTTAATTTGCTGTCTGTTATCCTTTGAATCTTTTCTTTTGGCTTGCTTGATTAATTCGGGCAAGGGTAGGTTGAGAAGTAAGACCAAGTTGTCATTACTACAGTAGTTAGAGAATCGGGATGCCTTGGGGCCTTGTCACATGGGGTATTATTGGGAAAATTTTCACCTGTAAACTTGCAACCGTCTTACCCATGTCTCAACCTTATTTACTATTCTAATTTCAGCTAAGGATAATCAACTGTTATTAATTAGATCAATTTCACTGGACTAGAATCACTTAATTTAATATCTTGTAATATCTGAGAAATCATAGTTTTGAGTTGTGAGACATCTTTGATGACAGCTTGCCAAAGTATCTCTACATTTGTATTGAAATAATTATGGATTAGTTTATCTCACATACCAGCAATGTCTCTCCAGGGAATATCAGGATATTGATTTCTGATTGAAGGTAGTACTTTCTTGACTTCTTCTCCAATAATTTCAATTGCTCGGGAAACGGCAAAAGTCTTTTCTAAATTCCGGGAAAAATCTTCAAATCTAATACTAGCCGTAAATTTCTCAATCGCACTGACAGCACCAAAATATCCTGCAAATAATTCTGTATCGGTCTCTGAGTCAAAGGTAGATAACCTCTTTCAAAATTCGCTCTCTAATGCCAGGTTTTAAGCCAGACTTATGGACTAAATCTACTTGGATTTCAAGATGATCGCTTAGATAATTCTCTAAGTTAATGAACTTCAAAAGGCTGGGTGTTGGGAAAATTCTACAAGTATATCTACATCACTGGTACCTGTTTGCTCGTGCCTGAGATAAGACCCAAAAATCCCAAGCTCTTTGATGGAAAACTGTTCTTGCAATAGAGGTTTATTTGCTTCTAGCCAAGCCATGATTTCTACCAGTGTTTTCATACTTAACGACGATGAAGAAACTTATGCTAAGGCTCAAGTTCATTTAATAGCATCTCAAGCTCACTGGGTAATACCACAGAAATTTCTGAATTTACAAATCCTGATAAATCTCGTGTAATAATAGCATCAAGATTATAAGCAATTGCACAAGCATACTGAACTGCATCTTCAAAATCACGAAAATCAACTGCAAGAGCGTGTTCTAAGATTTCACAATTAACTGTACAAATATTTAGACTATTAAGAACTTGAACAATTGCATTTTTCGATACATCACTTCCAACTGTACGGCGGACAATATAGTAAATATTTGTGATTGTCGTAGCTGCAATAAATCCTTGAATTTCACCTCTGTCAATGCAATCAAAAAGTTCCGCTGCACTTGCAATAAAAGGTTCTCGTTCCTTTAGAAAGTCAAGAACAACATTAGTATCAATTAGGAGTCGCATTAGCGATATTTCTCAACCAAGTAAGAGATATAGTCTTCTTTATCATTTACTTCTGTTGATGCTTTTTTAGGTTTAGCAATTCCTCGTAAGGTTGATAGATTTTTATGTTCTAATGGAGTTTTTTCTTCTTGTTGCAGAGAGTCTAATAGAGTTTTTACCAACTGCCACCGCTCACTAGAAGAAAGTTGAAGGGCTTGTTTTTTTAGTTCTTGAATTTTCATAACAGAGACCTGCCAAATATAGTATCAAACTAAAGTTGCTTTATCCAAACTCAATATGAAAGAAACGCTCCTTTTTACTTACGGCTTTGTATTCTGCTTTTAAATCACCTTTTATAACTAAATGCTTGGCTGCTAAGTCAAAGTCAAAATCAAAACTTTCTGTGTAGGTGTTACGCAAGGTGTATTTCTGAATTTTATTAGGATTGTAACAGCGACTTTCAAAAATAGCCAAAAGTTTGCTGTCATCGGAGAACCAAAGGGAATTTTTGAGTAAGCTTGGATCAATCTTGACTGGCTTACCCTCAAACTCAACGACTAATTCCTTACCTACTTCAATTTTATTACTTAGGTTAGCGTTTACTGTTCCTTCTGCAAAGATTGTTTTAGCCCCTAATGAGACTGCTCCAGATTCAGAATCACTATTTTGTTCAATAATTCTTAGGGTTTTAGCTCCCATACGCCCCAGGAGAATAATTAGTTCATCGTCTTTTTCTAAAGCTAGGTTTTTATGGTAATGCTCTAGGCGAGTTAGTCGTTCTGTATCCCGTGGGTGGAGTGTATAGGTTCCTAAAGAAAGGTTTGAGGATTTTGAATATTTAGACCGTGCTACTTCAAGGGAAACTATCTCTACTTGTTCAGAATAAGCCTCAAACTCAGTGACTAACTCATGTACTGTTTGTCTAGCCATTAAAGTTGCAAATGCATCACGGCGTTGTTCCTCTGTAAAAGGCCTTAAAGCAGTGGATATAAGAAGATATGTAGGCGAAAAAGCTAACCCTATGGCAGCAGCCGGTAATTCTGTAAATTTTTCCTTTGTTTTGTCTAAAATCAATTTCGACTTTACATTGAAGAAATTTTCAGGATCAAAGTGGTTTGAAATGTGCTTGACGAAAGCTGTGTTGGTTAACTCAGGAGAATCTTGATGAACGACTTTAATAATTTTCACAGCAAAAGCCAGGCTATACTCCCTGAATTCTAGCCCAGGCCTCGTCTTATCTCTCTTTGCAGCCTTTACAGAGATTTACACCAGGCTAACGGTAATCCCACAAACTTCTTCCAACCCGACACATAGGCCCGGCGAGTAAAGACATCGTAATTGTTTTGTTCAATCACATCGAGAATTTGCCGATAGAGCATCAACGCCGACCACACCGGCCACCGCGCATCCTTGTGTAAATAGCCCACACCCGCCTCGGCCTGGACATAAAACTCTTGAGCTCGGGCAATTTGAAACTTCATCAACTCCCGCCAATTCCGATTGATCACCCCATTTAAGAGTTCTTCCTCGGAATAGTTAAACGCCGCCAAATCTTCTAAGGGCAAATAAATGCGCCCGCGCCGCACATCTTCCCCCACATCCCGCAAAATATTTGTTAACTGATTTGCCACACCCAACGCCACTGCCTGTTCTGAGAGCGTTCCCCTGGCCTGGTAGGGATTCACCCACGGAGATTTCAGCCGATCATTGAACGGTTCTGCCCCCATCACCGCCAAGGACATCAAGCCCACAGTTCCGGCCACTCGATAGCAATACAAATTCAACTCATCAAAGGTGGCATAGCGATTCCGGTACAAATCCATCCGCTGCCCGGCAATCATGTCGCGATAGGGTTGAATATCCTGGGGAAATTTATCCAGGGCATCCACTAGGGCCAAGTCCATGCCATCGTGGGGTTTTCCAGCAAAAATATCCTCTGTTCGGGCTTCCCAAGCATCCAAGGTTTCAGGAGTCGTAAACCGGGCCTGGGGGCCATCCACGAGTTCATCTGTCCGCCGACACCAGACATAAATCGCCCAAATTGCCTGCCGCTTGGCCTGGGGCATTAGCAGCGTGCCGAGATAGAAGGTTTTAGCAAATTGCGCCGTGACTTGCCGACATTGTTCGTAAGCCGCGTCTAGGGGCACAACGGGGGGCGAATACTCAGGTCTAGACAGTTGCAGCATCAACGAGAGTCGCGGTAGAGGGCAAAGGGTGAGGCACGTCTAGGTTGGCATTGGTAATGGCCTGCGCTGTCAGCTTACCAGAAAGCACTGCCCCTTCCATACTGCCTAAATACTCTTGATAGGTATAACTTCCGGCCAAGAAGAAGTTGGGAATCACCGTAGCCTGTTTGGGACGATATTGTTGCCGGCCTGGGGTGGCTTTGTAAACCGAGCGCGGGGTTTTAACGACAGCGGTTTTGAGGACGTTGACGGGGCCTGGGAGATGATCCGGGAACAGTTTGGCCAATTCATCAAGGGTGGCGGCAATAATGTCCGCATCGGAACGACCAACCCAATCCTCCGCCGGAGCTAAGACCAATTCCAACATCGAGCGATTCGGGTCTTCATACTCTTTGCAGGTGGTGCTCATATCGGCATAGACACTCAACAAGTTCGAGCGCGAAAACAGCAGATGATCCACCGTGGGGAGTTTCTGATCAAACCAGATTTGAACGTTAATGACCGGTACACCCGCCAGACCCTGCAACATTTCAAAATTTGGGAGTTCTTTCCAGGCCTGGGGCAAGAGTAGCTTCAAGGCATCTACGGACATGGCTGAAACATAGGCATCGGCAGTAATTTCCTGGTCAGGCTGTCCATCCAGGCCCCGAATCAAGAAACCTTTCACCGAGTTGTCGGGATTGAGCAAGATTTCCTTCAGAGGTGCATTGGTGTGAACTTCCCCCCCTTTAGCCGTTACATAGTCCACAATCGGTTGACAGAGACGTTCCGGCGGGGCCCCATCCAAAAAAGCAATTTTTGAACCGTAGCGTTCTTTTAAAAAACGGTTAATGGCCGTCAAGGGAATGGTGGCGGAAACATCTTCGGGATTGATGAAGGTGAGGGCCTTAGAGGCAGCAATGAAAATGTCTGAATTGACCCGCTCGTCAATACCCTGCTGTTCCAACCATTCCAAGAGGCTGTACTGATCCATATCTTCAACGTACTGTTGCCCCCGAATAATGGCCGGAATCAAGCCCCAGGCAAAGCGTACCTTCTGCTCCCAGGTCAGCATATCGTTGTTGCGGAGAATCGAGACAATCACATTGAAAGGTGCAGGGATATCGGGCACATCAAACCAAGAGAGAACCCCTGGCTTTTCTGGTTGATTGAAGATGAGGGCGTGGCGCTTCCATTGCAGCCGATCTAAAATATTCAGTTCTCTCATCAATTGGAGCATGTTGGGATAGGCACCAAAAAAGGCATGAAGCCCAGTCTCGACCCAATCTCCATCCTGATCTTTCCAGGCCGCCACCAGGCCCCCTAAGACACCAGCGCGTTCATAAACAATAGGCGTATGGCCGGCATCAACTAAATACTTGGCACAGGCTAAACCCGCTAAACCGCCCCCAGCAATGGCTACTCGCATGAACGAACCTAAAATCTTGGCAAAATTTGTTCTTATTATAGTTTACAAAATGTTACGAAATCCCTAGTTAAATTCAGGATTTTCAAAAAGTCCCAATTACTCTGGAATCGGCGGTGGGGGGAAGGGGGGATCCGCTGCTGGGCTGGGCGGGGGTGGGGGGTCTTCAGGGGGTGGCGGTGGGGTTTCAATTGGACTTGGGGCAACGCTACTTTCCGGACTGGGGGAACTGGTGGGAGTGGCGGTGGTCTCCGGTGAAGGAGTGGTTGGACTGGGACTGACCTCTGGGGCAGGAGATTCTGGGCTAGCCTCGGGGGTGGGCTCGGATTCAGGGGTTTCGGGGGAAGCTTCAGGTTCAGGGGTGGATTCTGTGGGTGTTGACCACCAGGATGGGGCAGGCTGATTGCGGAGTTCCTCTTGACGCAGGGTGTTTTCCCAGGTGCGAATATTTTGGCGAGCTTCTTGATAAACCGGGCTATTTTCGCCAATTTTACGGGCTAGGGCAATGGCTTCCGAAAGTTTTTTATCCTTAGCTAAGGCTAATGCATCCGCCAATGTAACCTGATCCGCCTCCCGCTGAAGTTCTCCTTGCCACTGCCGAATCTGCGCCTGGGCCATCCCGGACAGCATTGAATTGGCAGGTATCCGATTGGCAACAACAATGGCCTGGTCTAGGGTATCGGTTTCAGCAATTTGGTTAGCAATCCGCAGTAGGGGCTGTTCTTGACTGGCCTGGGCTTGACGCTGCCATTGAGCAATTAAACCTTGGGCTTCGGGACGGCGGGGTTGACCAAGGGCAACGGTTTGGGCCTGTTGAATGGCTAATTGATATCCCAGGCCAACGTCGAAGCCCGCCAACCACTGGGCCATGTTGAGTTGTCCGAGATTTTTCGCTTCCGCTTCCCAGGCCAGTTGACGTTCAGAAATGTAGGGGTTCAAACGCTCATCGGCTGGGAGTTGTTCCAAGAGCAGTAGGGCTAAGAGATATCCCGAAAGGGTTCCCTGACTGGCTGCCGCCTGGGCCCGACCAAGGATCAGAATCGGTGAATTTTGGGCAGAGGCGGGCAAAGATGGGGCAATTTGGGTAATTAAATCCACCGCTGCCGTAATATCTCCAGCCTGTTCCCACTCTTGGGCATAGGTTAAAACCTCATCAACCCAGGCCCCGATTTCCTTGGGTACCAACTGGCCGGCAACTGTATTGCGATCGATGGCCTGGGCGAGGACAATGGCGGCAACTAGTTCCTGGGCGGTGTTCCAGCTAGCTAAATCCCGCGCAGTTTCTAAGGTTCCCCAGGCCTGGCGCTCATAGTTGATACGTCCCAATAGCTCCGTAGATTTTGTGCTCCAATGCTCACTGCCCAGGATGCTTAAGCGCCGAGTAATATCCAATGCTGCGGGCCAGTCAGCGGCTTTAATTGCAGTTTCGGCCTGGGCTAACAGGATTGAACCCTCATCGGTTGTCCATGTGTTTAATAAATCCTGGGCCTGGGCATAGTACTGAGATGATTTGGGCACCTTCTGGATAATGGTTTTGGCATAGTCCTGGTTCCCTTGCTCCATTTGCCGGCGGGCGATCACGATCGTGGCCTGGGACCATTCATTGCTCAACTCTTGGGCCTGGCTATAGAGGGGATGATCCTCTGGCCACTGGGCCACTAAATCCAGTGCCGTCATTAACGCCCGCACATTACCTTGCCGGGCCGCAAGATCAGCACAGTAGAGCCGTTCTGCATCGGAAGCTCCCAGGTCCAGGTTTCGGCATTCTGAAATTGGTGGCAAACTGTACATCCACACCATCGCCCCTATTGCCGTTGCCCCAGAAATAAAAAAGGGCCAAAACCAAGGAGAGCCAAGGGTAACTAGGACGGGACTGAAAAACTGAACGAGTCTCGCCCCTGGGCTTGTGAGTTGGACAGCACCGGATTCTGCCAAATCTCCAGCTTCTATGACCGGTGGTGATTGTCGTTTTTTCCGGCGTCGGGAAGGAGGTTTTGGGGATTTCATGGAAAATTAGCTCTCGACGGCTGACAATCTAAGGATTACTAAACATTAAATCCTAAGGATAACGGAAACGATACCAACCAGAGGTCAGTTCCTGGAACCACCAACAAAAGTTAGGGTTTAGACCGGTTAATCGCTTAATCTTAACTCTGGGTAACATTGCAATTTCTGCATCTAAACCATTGATTAAGCCATAGTATCGTTGAAGGACGTTGGGGGAGAAGACCGGCGGTGAAAGTTGAAGAATTACTACAGCGGTATGCTGCCGGAGAACGGGACTTTGCTGGTCTGAGGATGCGGCGGGTTAACCTCAATCACAGCAATTTGGACGATATTAACCTCAGTCGCTCAGACCTAACCGATGCGGGCTTAGGGGGGGCGAAACTCCAGCGGGCGGATTTACGGGGGGCCATTCTCACCGAAATCAACTTAAACCAAGCGGATCTAGTCGGGGCCGATTTACGGGGGGCAATGCTGATCGGGGCCGATTTGCGCAAAGTTAACCTTCGCAAGGCTAATCTCACTGGGGCTGACTTGACCCGGGCCAACCTGACTGGTGCTAATTTAAGTGAGGCCAACCTGACGGCCGCCGATATGAGCCAGGCCATTTTGCGCCGCGCTGATTTGACACTGACGGATCTGACCCTGGCGGAGCTAGAACAGGCCAACCTCAGCCAGGCCAACTTGACCAATGCCTACCTGCGCGGAGCAGACCTAGCTGATGCCATTTTGCTAGAGGCCGATTTAACCCAGGCCAACCTGCGCGGGGCGAATCTACGCAACTGCAATATCCAAAACGCTATCCTCCACAAAACCAACCTCCGGGGAGCAAATTTACGCCAGGCCCGGCTGGAAGGTGCTGATCTGGGGGAGGCTGCTCTCTCAGAAGCAAATCTCCGCTATGCCTGTCTAGATGAAGCTCGTCTGATTGGCACAGATTTACGGGGAGCTAGTTTAGCGCGGGCAATGCTGCGGGGAACTAAATTAAACGAAGCCATGCTGACTGGGGCTAACCTCATGGGAGCCAACCTCAGTGACGCGGAACTCCGGGGAGCTAATTTGATCGAGGCAATTTTGACCGGGGCCAACTTAACTGGCGTGGATTTGACAGGGGTGGATCTCAGCGAAACCGTGATGCCGGATGGGGCTTTGATGGATTCTGAGATCACTGTGATTTAACGGCCTTAACCCAAAACTAGCTCCTTAGGGTCACGGCAAATTTATCCTGCAATGCGTCCCGAATGGCCTGGTGCACAGGGGTGACATCCGCCTCGGTTAACGTTCGCTCACTGGCCCGATAGATCAACCGAAAGGCCAAACTCCGTTGACCCGCTGGCACCCCCTCACCACTGTATTGATCAAACAACTCCACAGATTCCAAGAGGCTGTCCTGTTTTCCGGCACTGGCGGCTTTGACCATGACTCGCTCTAATTCCGAAACTGATAAATCCACGGGGGCGTAGAGGGCTAAATCGCGGTCGGTGGCGGGATAGGCGGAATAGGGGCGGAAGATTTGCCGGGCCTGGTGTTGCATCAAATGATCGAGCAAGACTTCCATATCCAATTCAAAGACATAGACCGCTTCTGGGAAGTCCCGCTCTTGCCGAAGTTGGGGATGGAGTTGGCCAAAGGTGCCTAAGCGTTCCCCGTTTAACCATAAAGAAGCTGTCCGGCCTGGGTGGAGTCGTTCATCTCGCCGATCCGGTTGATATTCCACGGTCAAGCCCAAGCGATCAAAAATGCTGGTTAAAATCCCTTTGGCTTCATACCAGGCCAGGGGTTGGGCAGATTTAGAGCCTCGAAACCATTTTCCCCGCAGCGGATCGCCACTGATCACCCCGCCTAAATGATCCGTCTCCCACAGGCCCTCATCATCTTGGGTAAACACCCGGCCAATTTCAAAGCCATTTAAAGGAGAATTTCCCTGTTCCAGATTAAATTGCAAGGCATTGATCAAGTTGGTGATGATGTCCGAGCGTAGTGCCGAAAACTCCGCTACCAAGGGATTCACCACGGTAATTTTGCCCGTACTATCTGCCCCAGGCCGAATCCAGGAATAATGCACCAACTCCGTCAGTCCCGCCCCACGACAGGCCGCCCGAATCGTCCGCGATAAGGATTGCTCCAGGGGTAAATAGCCCAACTCTGACTTGGCGGGAAGGGTATCAATAAAGCGGTCATAGCCATAGAGCCGAGCCACTTCCTCAATCAGGTCAATTTCCCGCTCAATATCCCGGATGCGATAGGGGGGAACCGTGACAACCCACGCCGGGCCGGCTTCATCTTCCCCATCCAAGGCATCGGTTTCGGCGGGTTTGAGGCTAAATCCCAGGGCTTTTAGGGTTTTCTCAACAACTTCCGGGGCTAAATCCGTAATATCTTCCCCATCCACATCCACGGGCCCAAGAATTTGCTGTAACCGAGACAAGCGCAGTTCAATCGTGCGGGTGAGCGGGGGGCGTTGATCAAAAATCACTTGGGACTGAATTGCGCCGCCAGTCAGGGTTTGAATCAGGTCTAACGCGTGATCACAGGCCTGGAGCAGTTCCGCCGGATTAACCCCCCGTTCATAGCGAGTCGAAGCCTCCGTTCGTAAGCCTTGATCCCGGGCCGATTTACGAATACTCACCGGATTAAACAGGGCCGCCTCTAGGAAAAGATTAACTGTGCCATCATACACCTCGGTTTCGGCGCCTCCCATCACCCCGGCCAAGGCAATCGGATAATCTTCCGCCGTAATCACTAAATTATTTGCAGTCAAAGTCCGGTCTTGTTCATCTAGGGTTTTGAGAGTTTCCCCGGCCTGGGCCAAACGGACACCAATACTCAACGCAGCATCATCAAAGGCTTGATCCAGGGAGATAGTGCGGGGTTGGTTAGGTTTTTTGGCTGCTTGAGTTACGGCCTGGAGTCGGTTGGCATCAAAGGCATGGAGGGGCTGGCCCCAGGTCAGGAGAATGTAGTTGGTAATGTCCACCACGTTATTGATCGGGCGCATTCCAGCTGCAACCAGTCGCTCTTGAAACCAGGCCGGGGAAGGGCCAATTTTGACTCCCGAAATCACTGTTCCCACATAGGCAGGGCAGGCCTGGGCATCGGCAATATCCAGATTGACTTTCAGGGGATAGAGCAGTTTTTTCGAGCTTTTGGGAATTTTGATTTCCGCCACATCCGGCATATGCATTGGTAGTTGGGTCAAGGCTGCAACTTCTCGGGCAATCCCGATCATGCTCAAGGCGTCGGCCCGGTTTGCTGTCGAGGTAATGTCCAAAATCACATCATCCAGGCCCAGTAATGGCCGCACATCTTGGCCGACGCGAATTGAGTTTTCCAAATTATCAAAACTGTGGATTCCCGCTGATTCTTTTGCCAGGCCCAGTTCCGCCAAGGAGCAAATCATCCCCGAGGACATCAACCCCCGCAATTTGGTCGGGCGAATTTTTAGGTCAATTTGTGACAAATAGGTTCCGGGAGGGGCCACCGGGGCTAGCATTCCTGCCGCGGCATTGGGCGCACCACAGACAATCGTGTAGGGATCATCTTCGCCAATATCGACTTGACAGACCCGGAGTTTATCGGCATTGGGATGGGGTTCACAGGTGAGAATTTTGCCCACTACAACACCCTCGGCCCAAGTGGTGCGATCTTCAATGTCCTCCACTTCAAACCCAGCCATGGTCAGACGTTCAGCCAAGTCCGTTGCTGCCTCGGTAAAGGGGACAAATTCCCGCAACCACTTCAATGAAACTCGCATTCTTGTTTCCTAAATCCCAGAATCAATCTCGCACTATGGGATCTTAAACAAAATTGGGGCAGGTCAAAGAGTCAAGCCGCAATACCAGCGGAGAAAAGTCCTGAAATTGGCTAATTTTGTTACAGGGATGGGATTAAATCCAGGCTATAGTGATCCCAACTTTGCTGTTTTGCCCGTCTTTCCCAGGTGTGCCAATGGTTGCCTCCCCCACTGCCGTCAATGGTCTAGTCCCCAAACCCGAAGCCGAGGTGATTATCCAGGCCAGTAAAATTAATAAGTACTACGGGCAGCGGCATGTCCTCAAAGATGTGGATTTGCAAGTTCGCAAAGGGGAAGTGGTAGCGTTGATTGGCCCCAGTGGTTCAGGGAAGAGTACTCTCATTCGTTGTCTCAATGGCCTGGAAAAGCACAGCAGCGGCGAAATTTATGTCCTTGGCCGGGTAATGCATCCCAATACCAGTAATAAAGAACTCAGCCTAATTCGCCGGGATTTGGGGATGGTTTTTCAAAGCTTTAACCTGTTTCCCCACATGACAGTTCTCCAAAATGTGATTGAGGCCCCCGTCCTTGTCCGAAAAATGGCCAAGAAAAGTGCGACTGAAATGGCAGAGGTATTGCTGGCAAAAGTTGGCCTGGCGGATAAAAAAGATGCCTATCCAAGTCAGCTTTCAGGAGGACAAAAACAACGCGTTGCCATTGCCCGCGCCCTAGCCATGCAACCCCAGGCCCTGTTGTTTGATGAACCCACCTCTGCCTTGGATCCAGAACTGGTGGGGGAAGTTCTAAAGGTCATGAAGGATTTAGCCGATGAAAGTATGACGATGGTGGTGGTGACACACGAAATGCAGTTTGCTCGAGATGTCTCCTGTCGAGTAGCCTTTTTAGCCGATGGCCATATTGTCGAAGAAGGAGAGCCCCATGCCCTGTTCAGCAACCCACAACAGCCACGGACAAAGATGTTTTTAGAACGGGTGTTAGGGAAATCTTAAACTGCTTTTGACTGCTGCTGCTGGCGATAAGCTAGAACTAAGGCATCTCTAAATCTGGGTAATCTATGATTCTGAACCTTGATCTTCCTCCAGAATTGGAAAAATCTCTGACTGAGACAGCTCAACAACAGGGACTTTCGATTGAGGCCCTGGCCTTGGAGCAGCTCAAGCAGTTCGTTGACGATGGTAAAAACCGAATTCAAGCTGCTCAAGTTCTCCAGTCCTGGATTGATGAAACTGACACTACAGAACAACAGGAAACGGGTGCATTCCTATTACGGGTGTTAGATCAAGATCGTCCCAGTGATTGCCAGCTTTTCCCTAAGGACATGAAGGGAATGACTTGGTGAGTCAGGTCATCGTATTGGATACTGGAGTCATTGGTCTTGTTACTAACCCAAAACAATCAACTCAAAGTGAACGTTGTGCTAAATGGCTTCAGTATCATTTAATTTCTGGTACTACCGTAATAATTCCTGAAATTGCAGACTATGAATTGCGTCGTGAATTATTGCGGGCAAACAAAGACAAGGGACTACAGCTTGGTCAACCCACAGCCCATGATAAAAATATTGATGCTGATATGATTTTGATTTCCCAGACCACGTTGTTATCGAGTGATAATGTTGTCATCGCCACGACAAATCTGAGACATTTATCCCGCTTCACTACAGCTAGAACTTGGACAGATATAGGATAGTAATTTTTGAAAGTTGTCTAATTTCTCTCTGGATTTAGCCTGAATGCTGCCAACTGCAACTCGTTTGACCCATCTTCAAGCCAATGTTTTTGCGGATATGGATCAGGCCAAGGCCCAGGCTCGGGCAGCGGGAAAACCTCTAATTGATTTATCCCTGGGATCCTCAGATTTACCGGTGGATCCCCTGATGACCCAGGCCATGGCAACGGCGTTAACAGACCCATCGACCCACGGGTATCTACTTTTTCACGGCACCCAACCTTTTCGCCAAGCCGCCGCGGCCTGGTATCAGCGGAAATTTGGCCTGGAAATTGACCCAGAAACTGAAGTTTTACCCTTAATTGGCTCCCAAGAAGGCACGGCCCACCTCCCCTTAGCGGTTCTCAATCCAGGGGATTATGCTCTGTTGCTGAATCCTGGTTATCCCTCCCATAGTGGCGGAGTACATTTAGCTGGGGGACGGATTTTTACCCTAGATTTACGGGCTGAGAATCAATTTTTACCGGATTTTGCCGAGATTCCCCCGCAAGTGTTAGCCCAGGCCAAGTTGCTCGTCCTCAGTTACCCCCATAATCCCACCACCGCCACAGCACCCCTGGAATTTTTTCACACTGCCGTTCAGTTTTGCCAGAACCACAACATTGTCCTTGTCCATGATTTTCCCTATGTGGATTTAGCCTTTACGGATTGCGCGCCCCCATCAATTCTCCAGGCCGATCCAAACAAAACCGTCAGTATTGAGTTCTTTTCCCTGTCTAAATCTTTTAATATGGGCGGGTTTCGAGTTGGCTTTGCCCTTGGGAATCCCAGCTTAATTAAGGCTCTGCGGCAGGTTAAGGCAGTTGTTGATTTCAATCAATACCTGGGAATTTTGCAGGGAGCCGCCCTTGGCCTGGAGCAGGGAGAGTCTATTCCCCAAAAAACCGCAGCTATCTTCCGGGCGCGACGGGATGCCTTTGTCAAAACCCTGAATCACCTGGGCTGGGAAGTGCCAACTCCGGCCGCAACGATGTATGTTTGGGCCAAATTACCGGAACCTTGGGGGCTTAACTCCATGGGCTTTTGTCAGGCTTTAGTCCAGGAAACTGGGGTTGCCGCTTCGCCAGGGGCCGGATTTGGTTCCGCTGGGGAGGGTTATGTGCGTTTTGCCTTGGTCAGAGATCCGGATACCCTCGCCTTGGCGGCAACTCGGGTGATGGACTTTCTCCAACATCACTCACGCAACTAACTGGAATTAGGGAGTGGTTTGCTCTAGGGTACAGGCTTCCAGTTCACGGATTTTTTCAATGGTCACCTTAATCGTGGCGGCAATGGGAATCGAAAGTAAAACTCCCAACAGACCAGCAATTCGCCCCCCAATTAAGAGGGCAATAAACTGCCAGAGGGGATTTAGGCCAATAATATTACCTAACAGTTTTGGGGCCAGGAAATTGTCTTTGATCTGTTGCAATACAAGGGCAGCGATGAGGACATTAATCGCCAACCAAAAATCTTGAAACAAGAGCACCAAAACCACCAGGCCAATTCCAATGGTCGCGCCAATCACCGGAATTAACTGCGCCAGGCCAATCATCAAGGCAAACAATAAACTAAAGGTCACCCCCAAACTGGCCAAAATCGGAAATAGGGCCACAAACATAAATAGACCCAAGAGCAATTGGGCTGAAAAGAACTTTTCAATGTTCACCCGCAATGACTGATCAATAATCGGCCCCCAGGGTTTTGGCACCAGGCCCATTAAGCCCCGCCACAACTGCCCCCCATCAAACAGCATGTAGGCCGCAAGGACAAAAATTAAGAGGGTATCAACAAAGCGACTGAAGGTGGTTAAGGCTAGATCGGGAATGAAGCTTAAGACAACTTTGAGCTGACCAATGATTTCTTCGGTAATTTGCTCAAAATTAAAGGGAAACTGAAACCGACTGCCAAAGGCAATGACCCCCCGCAAACCATCATTACTGGAGTTGAGAATTTCCGGTAGGTTTTCTAACAACTGCTGGGCCTGGGCTAAAATTGCCGGGATGAGGGAAACCCCTAAAATGCTCAAGACAATTAAAAGCCCACCCAACACAAGAATCATGGCCAGGGTTCGGGTCATCTGAAACCGCTGCAATCCCCGCACCAGACCATCCAGCAGGTAGGCTAAAATTGCCGCAATCACCAGCACAGAAATTAAATACTCAAAATACAAAAACAACTGGTGCCAGACCCAAAGATTCAGTGCTAACACTGGCCCCAGGCCTGCCAGGATTAAATACCGTTGGAGTGAGTGTCGCGGGCCAAGCCAATTCATTGAGATTGTTGGGGTGTTTCAGGGGACGAGGGACGGGATCGTCGCTGCCAATACCAGGTGCCAATCATCAACCCGATGATAGCTAAACTCCCCCAACCCATCCCACTGGGGTAAAGATAGACGGCTTCTAGGTGATTAAAATACCCCGGTGATAGAGTCCAGAGGAGGCGATGTCCAGTTTGCTTCAGATCAGGATTAATCTGGTTCGGGGTCGGAATATTCGGGGGAGTTGTGGAGATGCCCCGAGCGCCCCAGGGAGTTTCTAAACTAATCCGAAAGCTGAGCAATTGTCCCGGGCTGAGCACTAGGCTGTCGGGTTCGGCTTGGGCCGCTAGGCCAAATCCGCGGAGATCGAGATCGTAATGAAACCGCCCCCGAATAAAGAGTAACCAATTCTGTTCATCCACTGTGGCGTGGTTGGGAATGGGGGGGAGAGTCCCACTGCTATTGTTGGCCAGGGGTTGCAGTAACTGATCCAGAGTTTCCGCTAATTCTTCGGCCCGGTTAAAGGGAATCGTCAGTTCCAAGGTTGTATTGTCTTGGATGTGGCTGCTCCCCCCCAATTTTCGGGCCTGGGTTTGAAGCTGTGACAGTATCGTCCGGTCAGGTTTAGCCAAGCGCACCAATTGTTGAATCTTACCCCCGGCCTGGCCGGAAATTGTGATCCCCAAGTCAGCCTGAACGCAACCGGACAGCAGCAGAGTTAGCCCCAGTAAAACAATCAAGAATCCCAATTTCAGCGATGACAGTCCGGCCCGGCCGATGTGTTTGAGATGGAGGTGGCGAGCCATGGTAATCCGTAACCCCAGAGCAAGACAATGAAACCTAAAGAATGATCATCACCAGTCACCAGGTCAATAACCCCCCTGGCCGGGACAACCTAAGCAGGACTATACACCAAACCTAAGCCAAAGGGAGCGAAAATAAAGGTCTGTAATCGGCTGCGCCCCCCGAGATCCCCCTCTTAAACTCCCTGAGTGACTGTGGCAACCCTTAACCGAAACTTGAAGAAAATTGCGCACCAGGCCTGGGTTTTGCTCAGTGTCCAGTACGCCTACATGAACGAATATCGAGCGGAGTTAATTCTCTGGATGCTCTCGGGCTCGCTGCCCCTAATTTTGATGGGGGTGTGGATGCAGGCGGCCCAGTCCGGTAACTTTGGCTTAACTCCCATTGAGTTGGCTCGGTATTTCTTAGCCGTATTTTTGACGCGGCAATTTACGGTGGTTTGGGTCATCTATGAATTTGAAAAAGAAGTGGTTGAAGGCAAACTCTCCCCCCGGCTCCTACAACCCCTAGACCCGGTGTGGCATCATGTGGCTGGTCATTTGGGGGAACGGGTGGCGCGCTTACCCTTTAGTGCTGGGTTGGTTGTCTTTTTCTTTTTGCTCTACCCAGAGGCGGCCTGGATGCCCGAGTTGGGACGACTGTTGCTCTTCATTCCCCTAATTCTTTTGACCTTTTGCCTCCGATTTTTGATTCAGTACACCCTTGCTCTCCTGGCATTTTGGACGGAGCGGGCCACGGCCCTAGAGCAATTTTGGTATTTGTTCTACTTATTTCTATCGGGGATGATTGCCCCCTTAAGCCTCTACCCCCCAGGCCTGGTGGAGTGGTTAATGTGGACGCCGTTTCCCTACCTGATTTATGTGCCTGCCAGTTTGTTGGTGGGGATATCAGTCGATTGGGGCCAGGCCCTTGGGGTCACCGGCCTGTGGTTGATTATGTTTTGGCTCTTAAATCGCTGGCTATGGCGACGGGGGGTACGGCGCTATTCGGGGATGGGGGCGTAGGGGTTGCCGGGCGAGTTGATCTGGTGCGAACAGTGGCGCGGGGATAAAGAGGTGGAGCAATCCACAATCCCAGGCCCAGGCCGGCAATCCAACCAAAGGGAAAGACCACCCAATTGGAATATCCCCAGACTCCCCACTGCTGGACAGCCCACTCCAGGGGATAAAACAACATCAAAACCACGGCAATTCCAGCCCCTTTGACGCCATAACGCCCCCACCAATACCACTCTCGCCCCGTGGATCGACTCCAAAGCCAACGAGAAAATACTAGGGCTAAAACCGTGCCGTAACAGCGCATACAAACCGCCATTAACCAGTGGTGCCAAACCATCAAACTCATCTCCGGCTGGGGGCAAACAAAGAGGCCCATGGTGTAGATGATGTCGGCAATGTTCGTCAAAATCGGTAACTGGCTGGCGGCCAAGAAGGGAGCCGCAATGGGGCCACTGACTAAACCCGCAAGTACAACATCTGCGGCGAGGGATTTCCAGGGGCGGGAGGGGGGAGAAATAAACTTCATGGGGTTGGGCCGGGAAAGAAACGGGCAATCCTATCTGTTGTTGTACCCAATTGTGGCGGAGGGATCAATGACAGGATCTGAAACTTCGCCACAGATGAGCCCGATGGGCAGGGACTTGGGACGCACCAGGATAATTCTCCCTCCCCAACCATTCACAGACCAAAAGTAGTTCTATTGAAGGTTTACAGCCTTGATGTTTATCCCTAAGTGCAGGCCGACACTGCCAAGTTTTACTCCAGCCAGGGTACTTAACGTGTAGGGTTGTTGATAGATATCCGTTTCGGGATGCCTGGATTATTCCCCACCCCCCAGGGCTCTCCTGGGCTGGAGAAATGGGGAGCTACTCTGGGGTGAATTTGGAAACTTAGTCTTTGGAGCGAGTGTCCGATAAGGTAGCTTGGAAGTACAGCATCAATGACCGTTTGCTAGCTTTATTGGGACAAGAGCCAAAACCATGGAAAAGACTGGGATGACACGCCGCAAAATCTTTACCGTAGCGGTACTGATCATTGGGATTATTCCCTTCATTGGCATTTCCATTGTGCCGCTGTTGGGAACGGTCTTTAACCCGAATCCCCCGGCCCCGATCACTAGTCCTAGCCCCACAGCCCAGGCCACGGAACAATTGCAGCAATTGGAAGCCCAGGAAAAAGGCTATCAAGCGGTACTGGATCGGGAACCTGATAACCTCACAGCCCTAGAAGGATTGGTCTCCACCCAGGCTCAACTCATCCAGGCCGGAAAACGCCCGGTTGATGCGGTGATTGCCCCCCTTGAACGATTGACTAAACTAAACCCCAATGAACCGCAATACGCGATTATTTTGGCCCAAGTCCAACAGCAAACCGGCAACCTGGAGCAAGCGGAATTAATTTTAGAGGATGTTCTGGAGAAAAATCCTGGGAATGTCAATGCTCTCCGGGGCCTGGTGGACCTAAACCTCCAACAAAATCGTCCACAGGCGGCCCTAGGCCTGGTTGAGACTGCCATTGCCCAGGCCCAAACCAACCCGGCAACCCCAGGCATGGAACCCCCAGATGTTTTGGGGCTGCAACTCATTTTGGGAGACATCTATCTCAGTCAACAGGATTTTTCCCAGGCTCAATCCATCTTCTCGGAAGTGGCCCAGGCTCACCCCAATGATTTTCGTCCCGTCTTTGGCCAGGCCATAGCAATGCAGGCCCAGGGGAAAAATGAGGAAGCTGCCCCCCTGTTCACTAAGGCGGAAAACCTTGCTCCAGCGGAATTTCGCGATCAGATTAAGATGGCCGCCATCCCCACCACACCCCCTAGTCCAACGCCGAGTCCTGAACCCAGTGAAAATCCCTAGCCCTGGGAAATTCCGACCATGATTGGTTATCTGTGTGGCTCGGTTTTGGGAGTACAACGGTTGGCCCCCAATCGGACGATTCTCTGTTTGGACGTGCAAGGGGTGGGCTACGACCTTTTGGTGACAGCGCGTTTGGGTGGACAACTAATTCCTCAAAGTCAGAATGTGGCCCTGTTTACCCATCTCCAAGTCCGGGATGACCAACTGGTTCTCTATGGATTCGCCTCAGCCCCCGAGCGGGATTTGTTTCGGCAGTTGATCAGTGTCAGTGGTGTTGGCCCACAGTTGGCCCTGGCGCTTTTGGATGCCCTCACCCTCCCGGAGCTGGTCCAGGCCATTGTCAGTGGTAATATTCGTCTGCTTTCCCGCACCCCCGGAGTTGGGCAAAAAACCGCCGAACGTTTGGCCCTGGAGCTGAAGTCGAAATTGGCGGCCTGGCGCGAACAAACCGGATTAATCACCACCCCCAGTGCTGGCCCCTTAGCCGAGATTCAGGAGGATGTGGAGATGACCCTCTTGGCCCTCGGCTATACCGCTGCGGAAATTCGACAAGGCTTGGAGGCAGTTGGACAATCTACGGCCCTAGCCAAAAACGCGGATTCTGAGGCCTGGCTGCGGGAAACCATCAGTTGGCTGAGCCGTTAGCGGTGTGGCTTGGATTTAGTGAATTGCCAAGAGGGAGTTAGTTTGGGTGCTTAGCCCGCGGGGCGTGGTGTTGCAGGTGTTGCCGACCGTTACGAACCACCCGGAGCATTTCTAAAAACTGATTTTCCATGTCCCCAAGAACTTTGTAGGCGTAGGCATCGGCATCCAATTGGGTTTGTTTGGCGTCGGTTTCAGCCCGGTGTCGCATTTGATAGATTTCCTGCTCGGCCTGGTGTCGCATTCGGTTAATGTCATCCGCTGCCCGCTGCCGCATCTGCTCCACTTCCCGCTGGACAGATTCGCGAATTTTTTGGGCTTCCATTTCCGCCTGCTGAACAATCCGAAGCTCGTCGGCAATTTGGGCGGCTTTACGTTCAGCACCTTGAATAATTTCCTGGGAGAACTTCTGGGCCTGGGCCATAATCTCGTCCCGTTTAGCCAAAAGCCGCTCAGCTGTGAGGATCGTTTCGGGAATTTTTTGCTCAATTTCCCCTAGGTGATGGAGAATATCTTCCTCTGGAACAATCTTTCTACCGGTGAGTGGGATTTTAACCCCTTCCATGATTAGCATTTCTTCTAATTCACGGATTTGCTGTAGGAGGGGAAGATCCGCCGGCGATGTGGTGGGAATCATCGGGGTTCCGGGGGCATCAAGGGGTTGACTGGTGGGGTTGGGTTGAAGCATCGTCCTAGATCCTGAACAACATTGGGGGGAACCAGATGAGTAACACTGCCACCAAAGCGAGCGATTTCTTTGACCAGGCTACTACTTAGAAAACTATACTCATTGGACGTGGTTAAAAACACGGTTTCCACATCCGCCCAGAGGCTCTTATTAGTATGGGCCATTTGCAATTCGTACTCAAAATCCGACAAAACCCGCAAACCCCTTAACAAAACTTGAGCTTGATGCTCTTGGGCATAGGTGACAGTTAAACAATCAAATGTATCGACTTTAACGTTGGCCAAATGTTTCGTACAAACCTGAATTTGTTGAATTCGCTCCTCGACCGTAAAGAGGGGGTGTTTTTGTAGGTTGCGGGAGACGGCGACAATCACTTGGTCAAACAAACGGCAGCCCCGCTCAATAATATCCAAATGCCCTAGGGTAATGGGGTCAAAACTGCCAGGGTAAATTGCAATCATGGGTGCCGCCACTGTCCAAGGGTGAATTAATTCCATTAATGCTCAAGACTGACCCTTTTTCTGCTTAAACCCAGGGGGAAGTTCCAAGATTTGTGTGCCTTGACCTTAGCAGATTTTGGCTTGATTCCTCGATAACTCAAATTGACAATCCAAATTCAGGTGATTTCTGGCCAAAGTTAGGCCTTCAGCCCCGGGACTCGTGAGGTTTTTCAGGATCGCCATCGTTGATTCCTCAGGGAAATGACCACAGGGGAATTAAGGGACTGGGGGAGCACAAGGGCGACTGGCTCTGTAAAGAAACAACCTCCTACTGATCCAGCGGGGATACTCCGAAGATCGAGACATGGGGTAAAAAACCGACTACATTTTCCCATGCCTTGGAGGGGGTTGAAAAAAGGATGACCCTGTAACATCAGTTGGCAAAGTATCCTAAGATTGACCATAAGATTTAATGTTGCTTTACGACAGGAAATTACCCTTAGGAGGAATTTATGGCACTCGTCCCCATGCGACTGCTTTTGGATCATGCGGCTGAGAATGGTTACGGTATTCCCGCATTTAATGTCAACAACATGGAGCAAATCCAGGCCATTATGCAGGCAGCCCATGCCACCGATAGCCCTGTGATTTTGCAAGCCTCCCGGGGTGCACGGAAATATGCCGGGGAAAACTTTTTACGTCACTTAATTTTGGCGGCGGTGGAAACCTATCCCCATATCCCCATCGTCATGCACCAAGACCACGGGAACGAGCCAGCCACCTGCTACTCGGCCATTAAAAACGGCTTTACCAGTGTGATGATGGACGGTTCCTTAGAGGCCGACGCCAAAACCCCCGCAAGCTATGAATACAACGTGGCTGTTACCAGTGAAGTCGTGAAAGTGGCCCATGCCATTGGGGCTTCCGTTGAGGGTGAACTGGGTTGCTTAGGCTCCTTGGAAACCGGCAAAGGGGAAGCTGAAGATGGCCACGGGTTTGAAGGTGAACTCGACCATTCCATGCTCTTGACCGATCCCGATGAAGCCGTGGATTTTGTCGAGCGCACCCAAGTGGATGCCCTAGCCGTTGCCATTGGAACCAGCCACGGAGCCTACAAATTTACCCGCAAACCCACTGGCGAAATCTTGGCCATTAGCCGGATTGAAGAAATCCACAGCCGCTTGCCCAACACCCACTTGGTCATGCACGGGTCTTCCTCCGTTCCCGAAGATTTGATCGCCTTGATCAACGAATTTGGTGGCGCGATTCCCGAAACCTATGGCGTACCCGTGGAAGAAATCCAAAAAGGGATTAAGAGCGGCGTCCGGAAAGTCAACATTGACACCGACAACCGTTTGGCGATCACCGCAGCTGTCCGGGAAGCTTTGGCCGGCAACCCCAAAGAGTTTGATCCTCGCCACTTCCTCAAGCCTTCCATTAAATACATGGAAAAAGTCTGTGCCGACCGCTATCAGCAATTCTGGGCTGCCGGAAATGCCAGCAAGATCAAACAGGTGAGCTTGGAAGACTACGCGGCTAAATATGCCAAGGGTGAGTTAACCCAAGTCGCTCGCAAAGCCGTGGCCGTCTAAGCCCAACGCTCTTTAACTCGATTGAACTTAAAAAAACTGAACCAGGTTGCTCGAAAACAGTGGCCTGGTTTTTTCCTGCGAATTCCGGGAGCATATTGATAATGGTTGAGGCCTGGGGAAAAATCCCTACACCGACAACAGTTCTTGAATTTTGCTGGTTAGGGTTTTGAGGCGGATTGGTTTGCTCAGGTAATCGTTGGCACCTGCGGATAAACACCGATCTCGGTCTCCAGGCATGGCCAGGGCGGTCAAGGCAATGATCGGGGTTTGCTGAAAATGGGGCATTTCCCGCAGATGTTGGATCGCTTCCAGGCCATCCATTTCGGGCATTTGCACATCCATTAAGATTAAGTCCGGCCGTATTTCTGCGGCCATGGAAAGGGCTTTAACCCCATCACGGGCCACAACGATCTCATACCCTTTAGAAACAAGATAGTTGGACAGGGTTTGGATGTTGGCTTCGTTGTCTTCAGCAAGCAAGATCAGCGGGGATTGGCTGGGGGGAAGGGTATCTTTGGGGTTGGTTAGCGGGGCACTGGGTTGCTTGGACTCCATGGCACAGGTGGTGGGATCGTAGGGCAAATCAAAATAGAAGCAACTGCCCTGACCGACCTCACTGGCAACTCCGACTTCACCACCATGTAGTTC
>CAZZCG010000029.1:0-37060 GCA_964653145.1 uncultured Synechococcus sp.
ATTTGAACTGCCGACCTTGGGCTTATGAGTCCCCTGCTCTAACCAACTGAGCTACAGAGCCGAATGAGGCATTTTTTAATATAACTTAGTTTTGTAATTCTATGAATTTTGGAATCTTGATTTTTTTGTCATGCCCTGTCCAGACGACGATAAGCCTGATGACGCCAATCTCGAACGCTGCGAATTGCCAACCACAATAACAGTAGGGCGATTAGACCTCCTTGCCGCGGGGCGTGAAAGCCAAATAGTACCAGCAACACACAGAGTAGATCCTGGCCCACAAGGAACCAGCGGGGTAACTTCCCGAGGCGATAGAACCAGCCCACCTGCACCAATTGCAACACCAGCGCTAAAAGACCACCGATGCTGCCAATTAACCAGGCCGGAGAATCAGTCAAATCCGCCAAGGTCATCCCTAAAATTGCTCCCACTGCAGGACTAAACAACAGCTGAACTAAGAGGAGCAACCGTTGTCCCCAGGGCTGTGTAACAATAAATAGCTCTAAAAAAGACCAACCGGTCAGAACCCCCACAACCCAAGCCGGAGAAAACCGAGACAAGACTGGTACGTGAGACCAAAGGGCTTCTCCTTGAACCAGGCCAATCATCAGCAGGGGTAAGGCCAGCCGAAGTCCGCCTGCCGCCGAGAGGGACAAAATTGCTAGGACTTCTAACATATTAATCTCTGTAATCCGAGGACATGCCTAGGGGATTAACCACTGAAATATGGAATTAGTTTTGGATGTAGAGAATGACCGTAAAATTCTAACAAACGTTTCTCCTGCCCCGCAGCCTGTCATGATCACGGGAGATTAGCCCCGTAAAAGTTATGAAAAGATTCTCGACTAATTTTCTCCTGGGGCGAAAATCTCCAGGCCAAGTCTATATTTTTTTGCTTCTCTGGAGTTTGGTTCTGTTCATGGCATCTTCCGGGGAACAAAGCTTAATGGCCCACGATGAGGGTTGGTATGCAATGCAAGCGCGGTGGATGGTGGAGCGTCAGGATTGGCTTACCCAGTGGTGGTGGGGAACGGCGATTTTTGATCGGATGATTGGGGTGCATTGGTTAATCGCAACTGCATTCACACTCTTTGGCATTAGTGATGGCGTGGCCAGACTTCCGAGCTTAGTTTTGGGCATCGGGACAGTGTTACTGACATTTCGCTTGGGTTGTTTGCTGTTACCGACAGCGGCGGCCGTGCTTGGGGCCTTGATTTTGCCGCTGTGTCCTTTGTTCTTGTCCTATGGACGGATGGCTACTCAGGATATTCCCTTGGTGTTTATTGAAGTTCTGATGGTTTTAGCGTTGGTTTTGGCAGATCGCAATCGTGAACATCAACTCGCATTTTGGGGTTGGGGCCTGGTGGCGGGGGCCTGCCTGGGTCTGGGTTTCTTGATCAAGAGTGTAATGATTTTCTTGCCTGTTATTGCCCTGCTGCCGTTCTTTTGGGGTCATAAACACCTTTTGCGAAATCCAGGCCTGTATGTGGGGCTAATTCTTGGCTTTACTTTACCGGGGGCCTGGTTGCTGCAATCGGTTCAGGTTTATGGTGGGCGGGTCTTAACGGAAATGTTTGGTAAGTTGCTGATGCTGGGAGAAAAGTCCTATCACGGGGATGGCAATTTTTTCTATTATTTCTGGAATATTCCCGCGAACAGTTTTCCTTGGACCCTTTTTGCGCTGGGGGGCTGGCTTTGGTGGTGCTGCCATGGACGGCGGATCAGCCGCTTTCGCCTCAGAACACCAATGGGCCTGGTAATGGGGATTTATCCTTTGGTGTTATTTACTTTACTGACGCTCTTTTCAACCCGGACTTCCTATTACAGTTTGCAGCTTTATCCCTGGTTGGCGTTGTGGGCGGCGTTTGGCCTCTGTGAACTCTATCGGCAATGGTGGTGGCGTTTAGTCTGGATTCGGGGTCTAAGTGGGGCCTTCGCTTTTTTAGGCCTGGGTTTGTGGATCGTGGCCATCGGGTTAGGGATTGGGGTAATTCCGGCGGATGAAACGGTGCGGGCTCATATCCCGTTGGGGGTGATGGTTGGGGCAGGCTGGTTAGGGTTGGGATTAACGTCTCTGAAAAACTGGCGCGGGGCCTGGGTCTGGGGATGGCTTTTAACCTCTTGGCTTGGCCTGGCAACAGCGGGATTTTTGGGCTTGATGGGTAACTATTCTCCTGAACTCAAAACCGAGTTAACCCAAGGGCCGGTAGCTGGAATTGTAGCTCAACACCCGATCAACTTTATTGTTCAAGAACCTGTCACCGGAGCCGAGCATCAAACCTGGGTGTTGCTGAGTTTTTATACCCCCAACTTGGGATCACGCCTAGCTTTGCCCTTAAAGACTGTCCCAACTGGTTATGCCTGGGTGAGTCCGAATATCCCCAAATCTGATCTAGAGAAACTCCAGGCCAAAACTATTGCTACCGTAGAACAATGGCAACTACTCAAATTTCCCTAACCCCTAAATTTCCCGGCCAATATGGTGAACAACGGGACTGGGCCTGGCGGGGCTGGCAAACGCGCTATACGGTTGTACAACCACCTAGGCCACCATCGCCTACAACACCGATCATCTTGATCCATGGCTTTGGGGCCTCCCTTGGACATTGGCGCCATAATTTACCAACTTTAGGGGACCACCAGCCAACCTATGCCCTAGATTTGGTGGGGTTTGGCGCAACTGAAAAACCTCGGGCCACCTATGATGCCTACTTTTGGGCTAGGCAGGTTCATGATTTTTGCCGGACTTTTGTGCAGAAACCCGTTGTCCTTGTTGGCAATTCCATTGGCTCTTTGATCGTTTTGACGACGGCTGCTTTGTATCCAGAACTTGCGGCTGGCCTGGTTTTGATCAGTGTTCCAGATCCCGCTGCCCGCCAAGAGATGCTTCCCCAGTGGTGTGCCCCAATCGTTAATCAAATTGAAAATTGGGTGGCAGCCCCGTGGTTATTAAAAACAATCTTTTATCTGGTTCGGCGACCAAATATTGTTAAACCTTGGGCCGGCCTGGCCTACTGTGACAAAACCGCTGTTGATCCGGAATTAGTAAATTTGTTGATCACACCAGCCTATGATCGAGGTGCTGGTCAGGCCTTTGTCCAAATTATTAAATCCATGACGCAGGTAAAATTTGGCCCCAATGTGAAGGCAACTCTTAAGCAATTATCAATACCAACCCTGATGCTATGGGGAGAGAACGATCAGATGATTCCCCCCAGCTTTGCCCTGCAATTTGCCAGCTGTAATCCACAAATTCAATTGGAAATGTTACCCCAGGCCGGACATTGCCCCCAAGATGAAATTCCCGATCAAGTCAATTCTCTAATCCTGGCATGGATGGCTCAACATGACTTCTGTTTAATCTAAGATATCAGTTTATCGCTGGGTTGCCGTTAGGCTATGGGTCATCCTGTTAATTGTTGGAGTAATCCTGCTACTATTTACCCGAATAGGTTCTCTCGGCCAGTTTTACTGAGGCTCTCACCTGAATTGCTAACTTAGAACAGAGTTAATATTGTCCTTCCTGCCGCAAGTACGACACTAACAAGAATTCCTCATTGCAGTTTCAAGTATTTTGATGTTTCGTTTCTACATAGAATGATCATATCTATTGGTATTAGCTTGTTATGCGTCTTGACCAGTATTCCTTAGGAAGCTATCACCCTGGTGCATCTCTTATTAAGCAATTGCTGTGGTACTACCTCGGTGATTTACTTGTTCAGACCCCTTTGCTGCCATTTTCCTCGCTGAAGGTTCTGGTTCTGAGACTCTTTGGAGCCCAAGTGGGTCGTGGGGTCACCATTAAACCCTTTGTAAAGATAAAATTCCCTTGGCGACTTAAAATTTATGACCATGTCTGGTTAGGCGAGCGTTGTTGGATCGATAACGTTGCAGAGGTTACCATCGAGTCCCATGTCTGTATTTCACAAAACGCTTACCTCTGTACAGGCAACCATGATTGGGGGCAAGCCACATTTGATCTTATTCCCAGGCCAATTTACATTGAAGCCAGTAGTTGGATTGGGGCCAATAGCGTTGTGGGGCCTGGAATCAGAATCAAAGCCGGAGCAGTTCTCAGTCTAGGGGCCGTAGCTACTCGTTCCCTAGAAGCAATGACTGTTTACAGTGGTAACCCCTGCCAGGCCCTGAAAAAGCGAAAAATTCAGCAAATGGTTGACAAAGTTGATCTCTAAGGATTAGCGTTTTATAAACCTGTCTTATCCGTACTCTGGGTTCTGATCAATGATCAGGACATTCATAAAAGTGGGGGAGATTATCGTTCAAAAACTTTATCCAAAGTGGGGGAATCTTTGACTTAAGTATGTTTAAGTAAAACTTTTATCCTATGAAAAAATAAATACTTGAACGGTCTTTCGAGCCTCGATACAATTCCTGATATATTTCAATTCAATGACTGCCAATTCTGCTTGATTAATGAAAATAAGGGAATTTTCCTGTGATTTAATTTTGCAAGCTCTTCTGACATTTCTAAGCCAGTCTCTTAACCTTAATGAAACTAACAATTATTAACCAGTTTTATCCACCGGATTATGCAGCCACGGGGCAACTGGTAGAGGAAGTAGCCGTTGAGTTGGCAAAGCATGGAGTTGACGTTCAGGTTTTTGTGGGGCAGCCTGGTTATGCCTTTGATCAACCCTTAGCGATCCCCATCGAAACCTCCAAAGGGGTTCATATCAGACGTACTCGCACATCTCGAATTTGGCCCCAGCGCCTACGTGGGCGAGCTATTTCCGGTTTTCTCTATTGTTTAAGAGCGATTGTTAAACTCAGATTTCGTCAGCGGTTGGGGGATTTAATCTTAGCGACAACAGAGCCGCCTTACTTACCTGTTGTGGCCTACATCTTGCACTTAATGTATAAAACCCCATACGTCTGCTTGATCTATGACGTGTATCCTGATATTGCTGTTACCCTCGGGGTGATTCACGACGGTCACTGGGTTGTTAGAATTTGGCATTGGCTGAATCAACAAACTTGGAAAAATGCAGCTGCAATTATTGTTCTAACAGAAAGTATGAAACAGGTGATTCTTCAACGATCTCCTCAACTTGCAGACAAGATTCAAGTGATTCATAATTGGGCTGATGGGACTCAAATTCAACCACGCCATAAGCATCGAAATTGGTTTGCCCAAGCCCATGGCCTGGATCAGCAATTTACTATCCTCTACTCTGGTAATTTGGGCCGCTGCCATGATTTGCAGACGATTATGGATGCGGCTTTACTATTGGCTCAGGCCCCAGTCCAATTTGTTTTCATTGGTGCCGGGGCAAAACTACCGATCTGCCAGGATTTCGTGACCGAGCATGGCTTAACCAACTGCTTATTCTTGCCATTTCAGTCTAAGGATGTCTTGCCTTTTTCCCTGACAGCCTGTGATCTTACCTTGGTTACCATTAGCCGGGATGTGGAAGGACTCATCGCCCCCAGCAAGTTTTATGGTTGTCTCGCCTCTGGAAAAGCAATTGCCGCAATTTGTCCATCCCACTCCTATCTCAGAGAGATCATTGTTCAGGCCGGTTGTGGGCGAGCGATTGAGAATGGTGATGCTCAGGGCCTGGCAAGTTTTATTCTTGAACTTCGGAATGATGCTGGAAAATTACAAGCCATGGGTCAAAGGGCCCGCCAATATTTTGAAGATAATTTTACTCTTGAAAAAATATCCTGCCATTACCTAAAGATTACCCAGTCTGTTGCCGGTACCCATCAATGCCCACATCCCCGCTATCCTCTGCTTGAAACTAAACCCCGTTAACGGCTCTGCCCAATGTTTCCGCCTTGGCTCAATTGGACTAGGCTCTTGGGTCTGGGATGCTTGGACTTCAATCGGTTACTGTTGTAAATCCCTTGCTAAACCGTTGCCGTAAGGTCCAACAGCTATAATTTTGGAAGCCAGGTTGAGCAACCCAGTAACTGAAATATGCCAGCAATGAGGATATGGAACTAAAGCGGCGGGATTTTTTGCAGTGGTCTGGGATAGGTTTGGGGACATGGATTGGCTGGGAGCTTTGGCGAAGTAATTGGCTGGATGCAACGGCCCAGGCTGCGTCCCTGGATGCCTCCAAACAGTCATCGACCCGAGCCCTTTTAATTGGGATTGACCGCTACGATTCCGCAACAGGTTTTCCCCCTCTTACCGGATGTTTGATGGATGTGGAGTTGCAACGGCGGTTGTTGGAGTATCGGCTAGGATGGCCAGTTCAAAATATTCGGGTATTAACTAATCACCAGGCCACATCGGCGGCAATTTGCCAGGCCATTAAGTCAGAGCTATTGGCCAATGCCAGCTCAGGAGATGTGCTATTCCTTCATTTCAGTGGATATGGGCGAATGGTGGCTAGCCAAGGCCCGACCCTTGTCCCCTACGACGCCCAAGCGAGTGGAGAGCAGGACATTTCGCTGCAAACCCTGAGTCAATTAAAAATACCGGCTGGGGTGAAGTTTTATTGCTGTTTTGATACCAGTTTCTCCCCCCCAGCAGGTTCAGACGTGATCCCCCCGCGGGGATTGCCGTCCCTTGGCTCAATGTCTTCCGATTCTTTGCCCCATCCCCCCCCTGGCATGACCTGGCTCTACCCGACTCGAACCTATGTGTTGACCCTTGCGGGAACCTCAGCCGGGGCCTTGACCCATGCCCTTACCCAACATCTTTGGCAAAATCCCCTGACCTATCCCCTGACTACCTATGCCGCGGTTCAAAACCTAGAGCGCCAAACCGGCGAGTCTGTCCATGTTCACTGGCAACCTGAAGCCCAAAGCCGAAATGTCTCAGGGTTTTCCCTTAGCTCCAGCCCATTCATGGCCCAAACCGGGATTGATGCTGTGGTTTTAAACCCTGAAGAAAGTTATCAGCTTTGGTTGGGGGGGCTATCGAGTAGCCTGGTTAATTTAGGCGGTTGGCAAAGCCAGTTTCAGGTCATCTCCAGTTCAGAATCTGACTCGGCTCCCATGGTCACGGGACAAACGCCAATGGGCCTACTAACTCCGGTCATTGATGCCCATCTGAGTCCAGGGACATTCCTCCAGGAACGAATCCGGCATTTACCCCACCACCTCAACCTCACCCTGGGTTTGGCACCACAGCTAGATAAGGTAACGCGCATTGATGCCGTCAGTGGCCTGGATAGCCTCAGTGATTGGGTGACGGTGGTTTCGGAAGGGGAGGGCGATATTAATCTGGTGGCACTTGAGGGGGACGAACATTCCCTGTATGGTTTGGCCTGGCCCGGTGGTACCCTGATTCCCCACACCCTTGGTAGTCCCGGTGAGGCAGTCAAAGGCGCGATTCGGCGCTTGGGGGCATTCTTTCCAGTCTTTCTGGCCCATAAGCTGTTGAGTCTTAGCCTGAACGGAACGACTTCGGGTTTAGGGGTAAGCTTGGCCTGGGAAAAGGTCTTGCCACAACCGGAACTCATTCTCCGGGTTGACACTGAACGCGCTCCTTGGCCAGTTCCAGAACCCCCTTTGGCGAATATTTCTCCAGCCATATGGGAGCGGGGAATCACGTTTCAGGTGGGTGAGCAGTTTCGCTATCAAGTCACCAATTTTAGTCCAGAGCGGGTTTATGGCCTTTGGTTGGCCTGGGATAGTGCCGCGGGCCTATTAATGTTACCCCTTGGTCGGGAGTCCAATGCTTCTGAATGGCAGTTGACCTTGGCACCGCAAATGAAAGTTAGTCTCCCTGAGCGGAATTTGCGCTATGCGAGTCCCTCGGTCAACAGTTATTTAGTCTTCAGCCGCACCCCTTTCCAGCAAACCTTAAATTATTTAAACGACATGACGGTAGCAGGGGATCCCCCCCTCCATATTCCCAATCCCCAGTCCCTGCCCTTGGTACAAGCCATTCTCCAAGATTTATCCGCTGATGCTCCCACCAATAATAGCTATCACCTCGACCTCCAGGCCTGGGCCACATTTTGTTTTACCTTTCGGGTGGTTTAAGGCACAATCAATATACATTTTCCAAGATTATTACCTTAAGCCGGAGTTAAGCACAGGCCATGACTGGGTTAAATCGGATTGACTACCAGGCCCCCACTGCTCCCCAGGAGTTTGCCCGATCTCTCCATGAAATTGGTTTTGCCGTTCTGCAAGCCCCGCCGATTGCCCCTGGTCTGGTTGCGCAGGTTTATCAAGATTGGCAAGGCTTTTTTGCCTCCGATGATAAATTCACCTACACCTTCGATCCGGCCCGGCAACGGGGGTACTTTCCCTTTCAAGTTGAGAAGGCTAAAACCCAAACGCAAGCTGACCTCAAAGAATTTTTTCACCTCTACAGTCCAGAGGATCTACCTGCGGGCCTGGGGGATGCCACATGGAGCTTATTCCAAACTCTGTTGCAAATTGGGGAAACGTTATTGAGCTGGTTAGAGTGCCACTGTCCCGCCGCTATCCAGGCCCGGTTTGAACCCAGCTTAGCCGCCATGGCCCTGAACAGTCCGGAAACCCTCCTACGAGTTTTGCACTATCCCCCCTTGCCTGAATCGCTTCTACCTGGGGTGGTGCGGGCCGCGGCCCATGAAGATGTTAATTTAATCACCCTACTCCCGGCGGCCACTGCGGCTGGTTTAGAAGTTCAAGACCGGCACGGGGCCTGGTATCAAGTGCCTGCAGAAACGGGAGATTTGGTGGTCAATGTTGGCGACATGTTGCAGTTGGCGAGCCAAGGATACTATCGCTCCACAACCCATCAAGTTGTTAATCCGGAACCCCTCGAGGCTGGGCAATCGCGATTTTCCCTACCCCTGTTTATTCACCCCCACCCCGATGTGCAACTCACCCCGGACATTACAGCTCGCCAATTCCTAGAACGACGGCTTGAGGAGATTGGTTTGCGACCAACTGCACAAGATTCCCCGAAGTCATAACATCTCTGTCACTCTCTCCCCCAGACCCACCCTCAGCAGTCAGCGGGTGACAATGGAGAAGCAGAACTTTTCCCCAACTCCCTTGTCTGACCATTCCTCCCCTTCCCCCGCTCAGATTTTTGCCGCGGAACGCTGGTTATTTAAGCCGCCCTCCAGCCAATCCGATGCGATCCCCACCATCTATGCTTTTCCCAATACCTACAGCGTCGGGATTACCAGCCTTGGGTTTCAAGTGGTCTATGGGCTCTTGCGTCAACAACCCGGCCTGGCCGTCAGCCGCTTATTCACAGATCTGCGGGAGCCACTGCCCCGAGACCCCAAACTGTTGGGCTTTTCTTTTTCCTGGGAACTGGACTACGGTCATATTCTTGGTCTTCTTGAAGAATTAGAGATACCCGTTTGGAGTCGTGAACGCAATGACAGTCATCCCCTGGTGTTTGGAGGTGGGCCAGTCCTGACGGCAAATCCCGAACCCTATGCTGATTTCTTTGATGTGATCCTACTGGGGGATGGGGAGGATTTGCTCCTGAACTTTATCCAAACCTACCAGGCCGAGAAAGCTGCCCCTCGCAACACCCAATTGTTAGCCCTTACCCAAGTCCCTGGCGTTTATGTGCCGCAATTCTATGGAGTTAGTTATGACGCGCCCACGGGAGTAATTCAACGGATTGAACCAACCCACTCCAGTATTCCTGCCACGGTCGTCAAACAAACCTATCGCGGCAACACCTTGGCGGCCTCTTGGATTGTTACCCCCTACGCGGCCTGGGAAAATATTTATCTGGTGGAGGTGGTTCGCAGTTGTCCCGAACTTTGCCGCTTTTGTTTAGCGAGCTACTTGACCTTGCCCTTCCGAACCCCGAGCTTGGAGCAGTTGATTCCAGTGATTGAAAAGGGATTGAGCGTGACAAATCGGATCGGCTTGCTGGGGGCCTCTGTCACACAACACCCTGAATTTGCCGACCTTTTGGCTTATCTCAGCCAGACCCAGTTTGATGATGTTCGCTTAAGCATTGCTTCGGTGCGGACAAACACAGTGACAGAAAAATTGGCCCAGACCCTGAGTAAACGGGATACTCGCTCCTTGACTATTGCCATTGAAAGTGGCTCCGAACGCTTGCGACAAATAATTAATAAAAAGCTCGCCAATGCGGAAATTCTCCAGGCCACACACCAGGCCAAGGCCGGCGGTCTCAAGGGATTAAAGTTTTATGGCATGGTAGGAATTCCCGGCGAAACCGAAGCAGATGTCCAGGCCACCCTGACTTTGATGCAAACCCTAAAAAAACAAACACCGGGATTTCGCCTCACCCTTGGCTGTAGCACCTTTGTCCCCAAAGCCCATACTCCCTTTCAATGGCTGGGGGTGAATCCGGCCGCGGAAAAACGCTTGAAACTACTGCAAAAAGGCCTGGGAAAAGCTGGCATTGAGTTTCGTCCAGAAAGTTACCAATGGTCCTTGATCCAAGCCCTGTTATCCCGTGGCGATCGTCGTCTAGCGCCAGTCCTAGAGCGGGTTCGGCATTATGGGGATTCCCTGGGCTGCTACAAACGAGCCTTTAAAGACTATGCCGATCAAGTTGGGGCCTGGGAGGACTATATTTTTGCGGATTGGGACCCTGATCGTGTTTTACCTTGGGAACATCTCCATGGGCCACTCCCTAAATCCACCTTAACTACCCACCGGGATATCGCCCTCGCCATTATCAAAGATTTGCCAGCTTAATTGAAATCCCGTCGCCGTTGCAGTAGAGGCACCAAGATCAACATCCCGACAATCACAATTCCCTGGTAAATCCAATGCCGAAGGACATCGACCGCAAACATGTGTCCCTGTTTGGAATTGACTTGGTTGATTAACTCCTCGGCCCCATTAATGGCCTTGCTCCGTTGCTTTTGCCATTCTGTATAGTCCTCTTGCCAGACATCCATAGCCTCTTGATAGGTTTTCAAGTCATCACTAAAGGCCTGGAGTTGAAACGGATTGCTGGGCGGATCACCGGGACTTTCTGGTTTGGCTGGTTCGGGTTGATCAACAGCGGCATTATATTGTTTCCGAATTCCTGGAAAATTACAGGTTCGGAAGATGCTGTCGCCAAAGCAGTCACATTCCGCCTCTTGGGCCGCGGTCAGTTTATCCCGATCTTCACTACTTTTTTGCCAGCAGGGATCATTGGCCACATCCCGGCCCAGTCCACTCAGGGTGACTAAGGTTTCATAGGGCCATTTCAGAACTGTCACGCGATTGAGAACTTGCCCCACCGGCCCCAGGGAACTGAGGGGTTGTATCCCACCACTGAAAATGATTTGTGGAACAAGGAAAAATAACAGAATTAACGGGACAATATTTTGATTAGGGGCAATGGCAGACACCAGCAATCCCATGACCATGCCGCCAAAGATAGCCAGAACCAGGGTAAAGTACATCTCCAACGTCACGCCCCAGTCACCGGGAATATTCACGGCCAGCTTGGTCACCCATAGGTAGGCTGCCGCTTGATAAATCGAGAGCATGAAGGCAACTGCCACCTTGGAAAAGATGTAGGGGAGCATTTGCAGGCCAGTCATCCGCTCCCGTCGATAGATTTCAACTTCTCTGACTAAATCCCTCATGGTGGTCATTGAGCCAATCATCACCGCCACCAGGGCCGTGGTGAATAGCATCGTCAAGGATTCATTGGCGTTACCGACCCCAGCATCAAAAATGTTCTTCCCCCAGGTCAAAAAGCCCAACAGTGCCAAAGCCGGAGCAATGAGTAGGGTCAAATAGAGATGGGCCCGGTCTTGCCAAAGAATCGTGAAGTTCCGTCGAGTCAGAACTAAAAACTGTTGCCAAGGGGAGACTCTACGAATCTTATTTTTCTTGCCTCGGCCATTAGTGCTGGTTCCGGGTGCAGTGGACTGTTGGAGAAAGGTTTGCCGATTATTGATGTAGGTTTCGTAGAGGGAAGACTGTTGGTAGCGGCTGGCTAGTTCAGTGGCGGTGGGGGCCTGGGGATTTTTTTCTTGATCTAGGGCGCGATAAAGATCGGCAAAGTCTCGCAAAGGTACACCCTGTAACCGATCTCGAAAGGTATCGCGAAAATAGGCCAGCATTTGATCTGGAGGGCCAAAATAGGCTAGATATCCCCCTGCTGCTAAATAAATGACTAAATCACACTCACGAATATTTTGCGTTGCATGGGAGATAATTAAAATGACCCGTCCTTGATCCGCCAATTCTCGGAGGAGCATCATCATATCTGCCTCTGTTCCGGGATCGAGACCAGAGGTGACTTCGTCTAGGAAAAAGAGACTGGGTTGGGTGAGTAATTCCGCCCCCATGCAGGCCCGGCGCTGTTGACCCCCACTGAGTTGTTTGATGGGCACCTTGGCCCGGTGGGCTAACCCCAACTCTGAGAGGACGGCGCGAATCCGATCTTGCCGCTCACTGGCGGTGGTATCTGGGGGCATGCGTAACTGGGAAGCAAAATCCAGGGCCTGGGTGAGGGTTAACTCTTCGTGAATAATGTTTTTTTGGGGAACATAACCCAGTTGGGTTTTATAGGCGCCATAGTTTTGATAAAGATCAGTGCCATTGATCATAACTGAGCCACTGCTGGCGGGCCGCAAGCCATTGAGGGCATCCAAAAGGGTTGATTTACCGCTGCCACTGGGCCCCAGAATCGCCACAAATTCCCGCGGCAAAATCGAAAGGGGAATGTCGTTGAGAATGCGCTTTCCTTGGCCAATCACTTGACTTAACCCCACCACATCCAGGCGAAGATGTCCAGCCTCGGCGTATTGCGTCAGGGTTTCATCCACGTTCAGGATGAGTCGATCACTGCCAATCCGTATTACATCCCCAACCCGTAATGGCGTGGGTTTAGAAATTGGTTTGCCGTTGACGTAGGAACCATTACAGGATTCCAAATCCGAGAGAATGAGGCTGCCCTGAAGTCGTTCAATTTTGGCATGGTTCCGGGAAACACTTGGATGCTCCATGACTAAATCGTTGCCCCGGTCTCGACCAATGGTGAGGCTATTCACCCCTGCGAGATTGATGGTTTTCACGGGCATCGTTAGGTCTTTTTCCTCAGGAATCCCCACTTTTGTAACGCCGGGAATAAAGGCTAAGGGGTCGAGGGTGAGTTGAGTAAGCGGCAGTTTTTGAGGCCAGACTCGCTCTTTTTTAACCAGTTCAGGTAGTTTTAGACCGTCATAGGTTAAAGCTGCTGTCGGTCCAAGATGGATGGTTTCGCCTGGGTACAAACGACACTCTTGGATGGGTTTGCTGTTAAAGACTAACCCCTGGGGGGCCTGGCCAAGATAAATGGCACGGTAACAATTTCCATCTTCCTGGAGACGGACATGGGCCGGTAATATCCCTACAGCATCAACCATAATGTCAGCCGCCACATGGGCTCCCAGCAAACTGGAGGGTTCCTCAAGAATAAATTCCTGGCTCCAATCAGCGGTCTTGACTGTTATGACGGGAACGTGGCCACTGTGGGGTAAAAATTGGGCTGGGCGTTCGGAGCTAAAACGAAGCACTGAGTCACCCACGCGAATTAAATCGCCATCCTCCAGGCCCTGGGGTAGGTTTGGGTTAATCGGTTGATCATTGACACGGGTGCCACTGGTACTCCCCAGATCGGTGATCACAAAACCCTCAGCCGCTACAGAGATCTGGGCATGGTAGCGGGAGACTGAAGGGTCTGCTAAGACAATGGTATTGTCATGGGCCCGACCAATGGTCAACGTATCCTGGGAAAGGGGAAAACCTTGGTTGGGGGGGCTGTGGACAATTGTTAACCAGGCCGGGGAGAATTTCATTATCTAACCTTTGTCTTCACTGTAGCTTGAGTCCCAACCCCCAAAATCATGCCAAAACGAGATGCACTCTGGGACATTGAGAACACCCAACGAAAAACACATTACCCCCTGAATTATAGTCGCTGGCTTTGAAGCCACTGTAATAATCGCAAGCGAAAATCCTAGTCACTTCGACCAACATTAAATTCTGCAAACGTCATGCCTGTATGGGTTTCAAAGTTTTTTATATTCCCTACTTCAGAGCAGTGCTCCGAGTTGAGGTCACAGGAATTTGCTGTTTCTGGCTCAGACTAAACTTAATTTGTAGAACAAACTTCTGTTGACCCTAAAACTAAATCCCACTAGTTCCCCAATCCAACGGTGTTACTCACGGATGCAGCGGTCTTAGCTAACTTTTTATCGGTTCCCTGGGCATTTTGACGGATTTGCCAGGAATTTTCCCATTGCCCTACCATGGCCTTTAGGACTCTTGGCCCGATTTTTTCACCTTGACTGACGGGGGACTTTCGATGAGATATCTGCTTGCTTTACCGCTGGCTGCAGCGACGTTTTGGGGATTTGCCCCTGCCCAGGCCGAAACCTACCCACCGGAAGCTGTCCAAAATTTTATGAGTGACTGTACACAGAAATTTGCCGCCGAGGCCCCAGCAGGATTTAAGGATCGAGGGCAAGCTTACTGCACCTGTATGATTGATTCGATCCAGGCCAAAATGAGTTTTGACGACTATCAGAAACTGGGGGATAATCCCAACGACTCAACCCTAAAACCCATTGAGCAAAGCTGTATGGTGCGTTTGTTTTAGGCTCTAAGGGATGAGGTGATTCTAGTTAAGCTTTGCCAGTAATCCTTGAACAACCCGATCTAGACCGACGGAATGGGATGCCTTAAACAAAAATCGATCCCCAGTCCCCTTGAATCCTTCAATCCATTCCACAAGCTCCTCATGAGTATGAAACTGCTCTGTTGGCATTGGCGCGGCTCCTAAGGCCAGGGCATTGCCTTCGACATCTGTGTCTAAAATCAACAGCTGATCCAGGCCGAGGTTTTTGACCTTTGCCCCCACTTCTTGATGAAAGGCAACGGAATAGTCTCCCAATTCTCGCATTGGCCCAAGAACCGCAATTCGTCGGGCTCCGGGAATTTCCGCCAAAATCTGTAATGCCGCCAGCATTGACTCCAGGCCAGCATTGTAGGTTTCGTCCAGTAGCACGATATCTGGTTCAAGGGTGTAGCGTTTGGCCCGGCCTGGGGGGAGATTAACGGTAATTCCCGCATGCAGACGGCTTAAATCCAATCCTAAACTTTGGGCTACTGCCATCGCGGCGAGATAATTCAAGGCATTGTGTCGGCCAGGCAAGGGTAAGAGATATTTTTCGCCATTAACTTCAAGTTGTTGCTCCGGTAGCAATGCTCCCCGAAGGTCTCCTGACTCCAGGCCATAGGTAATGGTTTCCTGATGCCAAACGGATTGAGCCATGGTTAAGAGTAACGGTTGTTCTCCATTCAAAATTGCGGTACTTGTGGTGGACAATTCAGCTAAGAGTTCACATTTGGCCGCAGCAATGGCTTCTCGAGACCCCAACCGACCGATGTGAGCCGTCCCGACATTAGTGATGACCGCATGGGTGGGCTGGGTAATTTGACTTAAGACAGCAATTTCGCCAGGCCCCCGCATCCCCATTTCAATCACGGCAAAATCATGCTCAGCCCGCAGTTGCAAGAGGGTTTTAGGAACGCCAATTTCGTTGTTGTAGTTGGCCTCTGTTTTTAAGACAGTGCCATAGCAGCCCAAGACAGCGGCAATCAGTTCTTTGGTGGTGGTTTTCCCTACGGAGCCCGTAATCGCAATCACAGGAATGGCAAATTGTTGTCGCCACCATTGCCCCAAGCGTTGATAGGCCGCCAAAGTATCCTTGACCACAATCTGCGGGATGGCTACGGCGACGGGATGATCCACAATTGCCAAGCTAGCCCCTTGATTTTTTGCCACATGAACAAAGCCATGGCCATCAAAGGTTTCACCCCGTAGTGCCAAGAAAATATCACCGGGTTGTAGGGTGCGGGTGTCGGTGGAAACGGTCTGGCCTGGGGGATTTGGGGTAACTAAGTCAAAGGTGTGGGGCGTTGCCGCTAGGGGAGCTAAAATCTCAAGCAGTTGATCCGGTGTTGCAAATGTTCGAGTCCCCATACCTAGCCTATGATCCTAAATTTCGGCATTGTATCAACTAAATTAGGCCCTCGCTTTTTTTCAGATTGCCTCTATCTCCCCCCAAACAGTCTCTTAGATTTTATTCATAGTTTTTTTCTGTAAATACTCCGCAATTTCTTGAGAGACATTATTTTCTGGTCAGGTCAAAGCAGAGTTGGATGCATTTTAAGGCTTGTTCAATCGTGTAGTTATTGTCTGAATGTCCTTCATGTTGGGAAAACCTCCGAACCTCTTGAGGATACATTCGAAGTTAACTGACATCACTTGCAGTGGGTGGGGGTGGTTCAAAGCGTGGGGGTTGGGGCTTTGGTGCAGTTGGGCATAAATCTGCGAGATCGCATTGATCACAGAGAGGTTTTCGGGCATTACATACTGCACGGCCATGATAAATCAGCCGAATTGACCAGTTTTCCCAGTCTGGTTGGGGGAGTAGGCGCATTAAGTCCCGTTCAATTTTGATTGGTTCCGTGGCTTTGGTTAGGCCGAGGCGTTTACTCAGACGTTTGACATGGGTATCGACAGTGACGCCCATATTGATTCCATAGCCGTGGGCCAAGACAACATTGGCGGTTTTGCGGGCGACCCCTGGCAACGTTAACAAATCCTCCATGACCTTCGGAACTTCGCCACCATAGACTGAGACAATCCGCTGGCAGGCCCCTTGGATGTGTTTGGCTTTATTGCGATAAAACCCGGTGGAGCGGATGAGTTCTTCGATTTCAGGAATATCGGCTGTGGCTAGGGCCTGGGCATCCGGAAAGCGGGCAAAGAGGGCAGGTGTGACTTGGTTAACCCGTTCATCGGTGCATTGGGCCGACAAAATAGTGGCCACAAGTAATTGAACAACGGTTTCATAGGTCAAACTACAGGTGGCATCGGGATAGAGGCGTTTTAACCGGATGAGGAGTTCAAGGGCGCGCTGTTGTTTTGCCGACAGTTTACGGGTTATGGCCATGGATAGCTCAGACCTGGGACAAGCATTTTTCACCCATAGGGGGATCGCTGATGATTATCTTAAAGCTCCTTTGAGACTTACAACCTCTGCATTGGCTCAGTGGTGATTTTTCGAGAGTTGTTCCAGGGTCTTTTTTTAGGGGTATTGTTAGTTGAACCTCCTTGTCGGCAGTTTTTCTGATGTCCATGTGGCAAAAACGAACAGCGCTCCACCAGGCCTGGCAGTTGTTCCATCAAAAGAAGTTTGCTCAAGCTGAACAATTGGCTAACCGGGCCCTAAAGGAATCTCCCCTGGCCGAAGCCTATTATCTCCTGGGATTAGTGGCCAGTGAACAAGAGGATTGGCTAACCGCTCGCCGACAGTTACAAAAATCTGTGGAATTGGATCCTTGGTCGGCACCGGCTCAATACTCATTGGCGGTGTTACTCCATCAGTTGGGCCTGGTGAGTGCGGCAATTCCCCACTATCAAAAAGCGATCGAAATTTCCCCGGCCTGGCCAGAGGCGCAAACCAATTTCGGAAATGCCTATTTGGATTTGGGTAATCTGGATGCTGCGATCCGCTGCTATCAAGCTGCCTTGGCGGCCCGACCGGATGCTCAAACGGCGATGTACAACTTGGGAACAGCATTCCAGGCCAAGGGGTTAATCACGGAGGCCCTCACCTGTTTTGAGCAAGCCATTGAATTTAATCCCGAGGATAGTGATGCCCACAATAACTTGGGGAGTTTATATTTTGCTGTCCAACGCTACACCGATGCCCTCAGTCACTTCCGCCAAGCCCTAGCCCTAGAGCCCAGCCATCAGTACGCCGCCTTTAACCTGGGGCGAACCCTGTTTAGTCAAGGGGCCTATGGCGAGGCCAAAACCTGCTTTGAAACATTGCTTACCCAAGACCCGCAGTTTCTCGAAGCCCGACTCCAGCTTGGACACACCCAATTGGCCTTGGCGGACTATCCTGCGGCGGCAACCACCTATCGCGCCTGTTTAACCACTGACCCAAAACTGGTGGAAGCCCACACTGGCCTGGGGACTGCGCTTTTAGAACAGGGGGATATTGCTGGAGCCCGACAAGTCTTTGACCAGGCCTGTCAACTCAACCCCCAGAATCCAGATATTCGGGTAAATCGCGGACTGACCTATCTACTCCAAGGGGATTTTCCCCGAGGCTGGGCTGACTATGAATGGCGGTTTCAACAGGCCCAGGCCAGTTTGCGAGACTTTATCCAACCCCGCTGGCAGGGGCAACCCCTCACGGACAAGACCCTACTTATTTACAGTGAGCAAGGCTTAGGGGACTGGTTGCAATTTAGCCGTTATTTACCGCTGCTTCGCTCCTGGGCCAGCACCATCGTGGTCGAGGTTCCAACCCCGCTATTTCGACTGATGCAACCCTTAACCCAATCCCTAACCCTGGTGGCTGTTGGTGCCGAGTTACCCGCCTTTGATGTCCAGGCCCCGTTGCTGAGTTTGCCCTTGCTCTTGGGCTGTCCCCCGATCCCGACCCCTTTGCATCCCCTCTACTTGGCCTACTTAGATCTTCAAGCCCATCCACCTCTGTTGAGCCCGCAATCATCGCTGAAAGTTGGCCTGGCCTGGCAAGCCAATCGTCAAAGTCAAACCGCCGGAAAACGTTCCTGCCCCCTGGAATTACTCCTGCCCCTGGCCTCTTTACCGGGAGTGGTGGGCTTCAGTTTACAAAAAGATGCAACTCCGGCAGAAAAAGCGGCCCTGGAAACCAGCGGCATCTATGATTGCAGTCCCTACCTGGATGATTTTGCCGAAACCGGGGCCTGGATGAAGCAATTAGATTTAGTGATTACGGTGGATACGGCCGTGGCCCACTTGGCGGGTACCTTGGGGGTGACTACAGTATTGATGCTGCCCTTTGTCCCCGATTGGCGTTGGCAAATGCATCGAGCTGATTCTCCCTGGTATGCCAGTGTGCAATTAATTCGCCAACCCCAGGCCCAGGATTGGGTGAGCGTTATTCAGCAGGTCAAGGCTTTGATTTTAAAACGGGTTGCGGAAAAGGGAGGCCACTGAGGTGTTGGCGGCATTCACGGCGGGTTTACTCCTAATCTCTGTGTCAGAGTTGGGGGATAAGTCCTTCTTTATTTCAGCAATATTGGCCACGCGTCATCAGAAACGCTGGGTTTTTCTCGGGAGTTTTGTCGCCCTGCTTCTGATGACGGTGCTCTCGGTGCTCTTGGGCCAGGTTTTTGCATTGTTACCGCGGGCCTATACAGTTTTTGCAGCAATGGCTCTATTTGTAGTTTTTGGCCTACGCCTCTTAAACCAGGCCTGGAAAATGCCCAAGGCCAACACCTGTGAAGAAACCGCCGAAGCCGAAGCTGTGGTCGCTAAAGCCGAGGCCCAACGACTCAAGACTAAAAACAACTCGGCCTGGCCAACGCTCCTAGAGGCCTTTAGTCTGACTTTTCTGGCTGAATGGGGAGATCGGACGCAAATTGCTACCATGACTTTGGCTGTTACACAAAATCCGTGGGGCGTTGCGGTCGGGGCTATAGTAGGCCATGGAATTTGTACCTTAATTGCCGTCTTGGGGGGTGGGTTCTTGGCGGGGCGCATATCCGAACGGAACCTCACAGCTCTGGGGGGCATCTTATTTCTTATCTTTGCTGTGGTGATCTTGCTCGAGGGAACTTAAGTGCAGCGGTTTTCAATGCCAGCCTACGATTGGGAACGAGTCTATGGGCTCTTACCTAAATTTCTCCAAAATCCACAGCGGTTGGGGTTGGTGGCTTCGGTTGGTTTGCACGGCTTAATTTTTCTGACGATTCTGTTACCGTCGGCCCCACCCCGTTTACAACAGGGCCCAGAAACCGTTGATTTAGTTACCCTAGCCCCAGAACAGGAAGCTTTACTACCCTCCTTAACTCCCCTTGTTCCCGATGAATTGCCGGATTTAAGTGAACTGATTGCTGGCCTGGAGCAGGAAATTACACCGCCCCCCTTTCGGTTTGATGATCTGCCTCCCCTCCCTCCCCTGACACCCTTACCTAATTTTTCCTATCTCCCTCCTCCCGTTGTTTTTCCCCCTACGTCCCCAAGCCTGCAACTGCCGCCGCGCCCCAGCCCCCTGCCTCTCCCGACAACCTTGCCCGCAACCCCCAATCTACCCGGGAATATTGCCGTCGCACCGGATTTAGTGGAACCGAGTCCCATCCCTGAAGAATCAGACAATCCTGAGAACACTGTTACTGCCCCCACAGGAGATCAACAGGCCCTCTCTGGACTTTCCCGCTGGATTACCCAGGCCCGCAGCAGCTTAAGTGGGGGTACGGTTAGTTTAGATTTTACGGGACGGGTCGAACCGGTTTATCCCAGCGAAGCTTGTAGTGGGCAATTGCAAGGACGGGCAGCCGTGGCGGTGTTAGTTACTCCTGAGGGCCGCCTAGCGAGTACCTCCAATGAATCTGGATTCAGTCAAAACCCACAACTGATTCGCTCCAGTGGTTTCCCGGTTTTGGATCAAGTGGCGGTGCGGACGGTGGCTGGCTTAACCTTTCCTGGAAGTGAGCAATACCAGGCCCTGCTCTATACCCTTGATTTTGTCTATGATCCCGCTGTCTGTGGCGAACCCGCCCCCACCCCTAGTCCAACTCCCACGCCTACCCCAAGCCCCACAGTTAGTCCAAGTCCCTCTCCCCCCACCCGCAGCAGCCCCGCCCCCGATGCAACAGTCTCCCCTGCCCCAACAACGCCTCCACCCAACAGAACGGTTCCCCCCAAACCCGCCCCCAACTAGCTAATCTGGTTCTAAAAATCTGCTAGGATAATCTATGCTCAGTGGAGAGATGGCTGAGTGGTCGAAAGCGGCAGATTGCTAATCTGTTGTACGGATCGAAAGGCCGTACCGAGGGTTCGAATCCCTCTCTCTCCGTTTACCTCCTAATTTCCTGTTTGGTTTATGCTGCCAGGCCCCCAACTGACTCAGTTACAGGTTGTCTCTGCGGCGGCATTCCTGGATCAGGCACCTGCCTACGATTTTATATATCCCCACTTGATCACAGAGCTGGCGGAAATTGACCCCCTGACCGAGATTTTGCCCCATCTCCACCATCGGCTTGCCCCCACCCACCCCATTACCCTGATTTTTGCTGCACAAGTTACCCAGACCCTGCCCCTAGGGGAACTGCCCGCTGCCCCTCTGCCCACTCCCAATCTCCAACAAATTTACATCCCCGGAATCCTCAACGAAACCCTAACTGCTCTGCAGGGCCTGGTGAATGTGGTGGCCCGACTTCGGCATCCAGAGGATGGTTGTCCCTGGGATTTGGCCCAAACACCGGAAACCTTGATTCCCTTTGTCATTGAGGAGGCCTTTGAGGTAGTCGCGGCGATACAGGATCAGGATCCCCAGGCCATTACGGAAGAATTGGGTGATTTGTTGCTCCAGGTTGTGCTTCAGGCTCAAATTGCCCAAGATAACCAACAATTTGCCCTCCACAATATTGCTCAAAACATTACGGAAAAGCTAATCCGTCGTCATCCCCATGTCTTTGCCAATGTTCAATTGAGCACTCCAGAAGCGGTTCATGCCCAATGGGAAAGGATCAAAGCTGAGGAAAAAGGTTATGAAGCCAATCCTCCCTTGAGCCATAAACTCCACCGTTACGCCCGCACGTTACCACCGCTCCAGGCCGGGATGAAAATTGCTGAAAAAGCCACCGCCGCCGGATTTGATTGGCCAGACATTGCTGGAGTCTGGGAAAAGTTTTACGAGGAATTAGCGGAATTTCAAGAAAGCTTACTTCAAGGAGGCCTGGAGGAACAGGAATCAGAACTGGGTGATCTGCTGTTTACGGTGATTTGTCTCGCCCAAAAGAGTCAGTTAAACCCCATCACAGCCCTCCAAGGCACCCATCGCCGCTTCATTCAACGTTTAGAAAAAATCGAAGCCGTCACAGAACGCCCCCTGAATGAGTACAGTCTGGAAGAACTAGAAACCTTTTGGCAGCAGGCAAAGCGAACACTCCGCGGTCAACCTCCAAACCCAGATGTTGCACCGAGGATTGATGTTGAGTCCGATGATGGGGTGATCAATCCTTCCTAACTCCCCATGAAGATTGCTGACGGCTAGTTAATTGGGGCAGGGTTGGGTGACTCTAGGAGGTTTGGACGCCCCCCGCTAATTCCAGGGTGTCATCAATTTTTGAGCCATCGTGGTACGCCGCTAAGAGCACATCACAGGTTTTCCCCCAGGCCAGGTTGCCAGCCCGGTCAATCCCAATTGCACCAAAGTCTCGGTTGCGGGAGGCGGCTTCCTGGAAGGATTTTTGAAATGCCAGTGATAATCCCATGCCATCGGTGACGCGCACAACAATCCGGGCCGCCAAACACTCATCAATAATGTCCTCACCAATTCCGGTACAGCTCACCGCCGCAAACTCGTTGGCATAATTCCCTGCAGGCATTGCTGAATCACTGACCCGCCCAATGCGTTCAAAGCCTTTGCCCCCAGTTGAAGTCGCAACCGCCAGTTTGCCCTGTTGATCCAAAACCACGACCCCAATCGTCCCCCGACCTGCCTCCGCTACCACATTGGCCATGGATCGTTCAAAATTCCCCGACCGCTCGGCCACCCATTCATTCAGTCGTAAATCCGTCATGGGGTTATAGATGGGGATATTTAACTCACGCGCCAACTCTGCTGCCCCCACATCCGACAAGACCCGATCATCCTGATGTTGCAAATACTCGGCCAAGTCAATCGGATTTTTTAAGCGCGACACATTGATTACCCCACTCAGCCGTTGCCGCGTCCCATCCATTAACGAAGCACTCATCCGAATTTGCCCATCGGACTGCAATACCGATCCTGTTCCAGCGTTAAAGCGAGGCGTATCCTCCAATAACCGACAGCCAAATACCGCCGCTGACAGTGCTTGCTCTCCCGCCATTAACCGGGCATAGATTTGATAAACAATTCGGCGTAGGTCATCCCGCACGGCCTCCAGGCCCCCTTTGTCTTGGAGTGAACTGCCTGCCCCACCGTGGATGATCAGTTTTGGCTGTACCACTTGCTTGCTCTCCCTAACTGGCCTGGATTTTTGTTAGATTTCGTTGCTTTTCGATTATCCCAGGCCAAGATGAACAAAGTTTTGTAACGAATTACAACAATATTGACGTTTTGCCGCCGTTTTTCCTTGACACCTCCGAGAACTGCTGTCTAAACTGGCATCCATAGCCCGGGGACATTCAACTGGTTCTTATGGAAGATAAGCAAAAAGCCACGTTATACCTTTCGTCCGATTTGCACAAGCAGCTCAAAGTTACTGCCGCCGTCCAGCAGGAAAATATGTCTGAGTTAGCTGAGCGGGCGATTAGTTTTTACCTGTGTCATCCCGAAATTGTGGCTGAAGTTGAAGCGAATGAATTTGGGGCCACCCATCGGGTCTATGCCTGTCCTGAATGTGCATCTTCCTTGGTGATGCGGGGCGACCAACTGGTTTCGATCCAGAACCAACCCACTGCTCTCGATGATGCTCATTTAACCGTTCCCAGTCTGTCCAGTAATTTGGTCGGGGCCTGCTGACGCTTCGGCTGATTCCAAATTTTCATCAATCTAGTTTCTTGGTTCTCGTTTAATTTCAAAAGCGAGATACAGAGTTTTAGTCCTTTTTTGTCCTGTCGTGGCCTGGTAACAGGGGGTGATTTCAAAAATGCGTGAAGAACTAAGTATCCTGATCCAGGCCCAGTACCCCTTGATCTACCTCCTCACCTCGGAAGAAGAGCGGGCCGAACAAGCGATCGCTGAAATTGCCAACATTGCCCACACGTCCACTAAGCAGCATCGGAAAGTCTATATCTGGACAGTCACCCACGGTGTTGTTGAGTATGGTCAGCCCCGAAATGTCAGCCACCACAATACAGTTTCTCCAGAAGCAGCAATTCAATGGGTCGTCCATCAACGGGAACCTGGCATTTATGTGTTCAAAGACTTACACCCCTTTATTGACTCACCCCCGGTCACGCGTTCGTTGCGAGATGCCGTCGCCAGTTTCAAGGGCACCCCCAAAACCCTAGTGCTCATGTCTCCTGAGGCGGCCCAACGCATTCCCGTGGAGTTGGAAAAGGAAATTGCAGTGGTGGATTACCCCTTGCCAAGCATTGGGGATTTAGACCATGTCCTAGACACACAACTGGAGGCCGGTAAGCCGAAAAAACTGTTAGCGGAAACTCGGGAAAAACTCGTTAAAGCTGCCTTGGGGCTGACTCTGGATGAAGCTCAGAAAGTCTATCGCAAAGCCAAGGTTACTGCGGGGCGGCTCACGGAAGATGAGGTTGAAATTGTCCTTTCTGAGAAAAAGCAACTGATTCGCCGCAATGGGATTTTGGAATACATCGATGTGGATGAAACCATAGATTCTGTCGGTGGCCTGGAAGAACTGAAAGTTTGGTTACAACAGCGGGCCAATGCCTTCACCGAGAAAGCACGGGAATATGGCCTGCCCCAACCAAAGGGGATGTTGATTTTAGGCGTTCCCGGTTGTGGAAAATCCTTAATTGCCAAAACCACCTCGCGACTCTGGGGTTTACCTTTGTTGCGCTTGGATATGGGCCGGGTTTATGACGGTTCAATGGTCGGACGTTCAGAAGCTAATCTCCGCAATGCCCTGAAAACTGCTGAGTCCATTTCCCCGGCAATTCTCTTTATTGATGAGATGGATAAAGCCTTTGCTGGTGGGGCGGGGTCTGCGGATTCCGATGGTGGAACATCTAGCCGAATTTTTGGCTCCTTCCTGACCTGGATGCAGGAAAAAAACTCTCCCGTCTTTGTTCTGGCCACTGCGAACCGTGTGGAAAAGTTGCCCGGCGAATTTTTGCGGAAAGGCCGGTTTGATGAAATTTTCTTTGTTGACTTACCCAACGCCGAAGAACGTCAAGATATTTTTCGGATTCACCTCTCGAAACGGCGCCGGGAAATTAACCGATTTGATTTGGAACAGTTGGCTCAAGTGTGCGATGGCTTTTCTGGGGCCGAAATTGAACAGGCCATTGTGGCAGCCATGTATGAAGCCTTTGCCCAGGGGCGAGAATTTACCCAACTCGATATTATTGCCACCAGTCGCGCTACCCAACCACTGTCCAAAACCATGCAGGAACAGGTCACAGCCCTCCGAGATTGGGCCCGACAACGTGCGCGACCGGCTGCAGCTTCCGTGGCGGAATATCAACGCCTGGAGTTTTAAAAAGCTTGCTTCTGTTACGTGACGGAAGAAAGACCCCACCGTAAGGGTTTGTCCACCACATAAATTACGGTCATTCAGTCCCAATGATGTTTGTCTTGTATCTTTGTTTCAATCTGGAGGAATTTCCAATGTCTCACTTCAGCACCCTTCGCACCAAAATCACCGATGCCGAAATCCTCAAGTCTTCTTTACGGGATTTAGGGATTGCTGTGAAAACTGAAGCGGATGTGCGGGGCTATAACGGTCAACGGGTTCGCTCTGATATCGTTGCAGTTCTTGATGGCGAATACGATCTCGGTTGGTCTCGCAATGCCGATGGTAGCTTTGATTTGATTGCTGATCTCTGGGGTGTGGCCAAAAAGCACAACCAAACTGAGTTGATCAACTCCATCAATCAGAAGTATGCGATCAATAAAACCTTAGCTGATGTCAAACGGCCGGGTTTGCAAAATGCCAATGTGAAATTGGTCGTCCACGGTTAAACCTTTCCTCGTCAAGCGTTTCCCAAATGATACAGGCTGGCTCTTTATGGGGTCAGTCTTTTTTCATGGTTTTGCCCGATATGGGTCTTCTGTGATGACTAAATGCGACACATTCTAATTGCCTTGGGCTCAGCCCTTTGGATTGTTCCGTTATCGATGGAATTGAGTTGGTCTAGAACAGTTCCTGAATCCGGAAGAGTTGATGTTCAATCTAACTTTGACTGTGGTACACACGCCCCAGGCCAGGCCTGGCAACGAACGGAACTCTTTTTTGGTTTATCCAGGCCGGGTTCGGAATCCATTAACACTGAAGAATTCCAAAGGTTTTTAGAGCAGGAGGTGACCCCAAGGTTTAGCAGTGGTTTTACGGTCATCTCAGCCTATGGTCAATATCAAAATACGGCTGGCAAAATTTTGATTGAGGATGCTCGAGTATTGGTTATTTTGTACCCCAGTCAACCAAGTCGCCATGATGCCATTGAAGCTATTCGAGTTGCGTTTAAGAAACAATTTGAACAAGAATCTGTGCTGAGGGTTGATACGATGGCCTGTGTTGAGTTTTGATCTAAAGTTTTACTCAACTATTTTCCAGCGACCTAAAATCATCAAGATGGGGATGATCAGGTAATTCATCATCAGGCTCAAATTCTAAACTAATTTTGATTCTAAGTTTTCCCCGTTTCCAGGCCACATCACCAGGCCGGAGAATTTCACATCGGACACCTTCCCCAAGCCACTTTTCCCGCTCACCCTCACCCCAAACTGGGATTCCTCCTTTAGGCTTTGTAGAATCGCCGAACGCATCAAGGCCATTAATTTCAAATGCTCGGGTCAGCAGATACATAAACTCACTAAACTTAAATATTGTCTTTGCCTTAAACTCATGGAAGCAAATAGGAGCGTCTTTAAGTAGGCCTTGAATATCGAGAGTTTCTGGCTTCATAATCTTTTCAGTCTCTAAACTTGGGGTAACTTGTGTTATTCAACAATCATTTGGCGAATATCATCCAGCGGTGAATCTAAGACCTTAGTCATTAGTGTTTCATCGTTTTCAGGGTAAAACTCAATTGTGATTTTAAGCTTAAGTTTTCCTTTTTTCCACTCAGAGCCAGGTTCTAAAACCTCCACATCAACTCCATTGTCTAAAACATCGGGCAAATCATGTTCAGGACGATTATTCTTAGTCACATACTTTGGAGTAAAAATCTCATAAGTACATGAGACATCATCGTGATTTAACTGTTGTAGCTTGGCTTTAACGTATTCATCCAGATCAGAGACTTTATAAAGCTTTCTTTTACAGGCAATGACAGTAGAGAAGTTATCAAGAATCATAATATTTAATCAAGTTGGATTGACATCAAAGATTTTTTATTACTCAACATTCATTTGGCGAATATGATCTAGAGAAGGTTCAATTACATTATTTTTGTTGGTTTGAGTAGAATAAAATTCTAACTTAAATTGAACATCTAGAATGTCTTCTAGTTCCAAATTTAATTCTTTAAATATATTTTCAATTTCATAAGTCTTAAATCGCCCATATTCAACTCCAACTTTTTTCAATCGTTCTACAAAAACAGAATCAAGGGGGGTAAAATCAATATTTACTAATGCTCTTAGGATTCCATTTACCCATTTTTGACCTCCAACCTGTAACAACTCGCATTCTAATCCAGCTTCAGGTAAAATATTAATTGAAACTTGTTTAAAGCCAAGATAAAAAGTTGAATTCAAAACTGATGAACGAATACTGAATAATCCGTAATATAGTATTCCGCAAATTAAATCCTCTTTGATCCTTTTTGTAAAGTCCATCTTAAGATCGCCAACTCTCAATAGTCCTTTTTTATAAAAAAGAATTACATCACCGTCATTACTTAAAAGAATTGGCAAGTTGTTTGCTAGATTCATTAGATTAGTTTCCTAGTAATTACCCAACATTCATTTGGCGAATATCATCTAAGTCCGGTGGTGAAGATTCTTTGACTTCAGGTTCAGATGGTACATCAGGGCAAAACTCTAGGGTGAATTTTAAACGCACCTTTCCCTTAACCCAATCTCCAGATGAAGGTTCAAGCATTTCACAAACTACACCGTTAGTACAAAGATTAGTATCGTAAGTAAAGTTCCCTAAACCAGATCTTTGAATCGCACTGTATAACTCAGTTATCCTTAATTCGGTGGTAAAATATTTATTGACTTGTTGCTGAATTTTATCGAACTTGAAGGCAGTCTCACCGATTAGTAAAACTGTTTTCTCATTGGTAATGGGTGTGAAATTAGACTCCATCATTATCCTCCTGTGTTTGAAATTGAGTTAATAACCAGGCCACAATTTGAGATTGATCTGTTTCTCGACTATGACTTAGAGCTTCATCTAAAACACTGAACGCAAGGCCTGGTAATACTTGTGAGACTTGAATTCGTTGACTTCCCAAGCCTGAAACAGCATAGGCTAAAACTTGAGATGTTTGAACATCCACAACCCAATATTCACCCACCCCCAATTCTTCATACAATGCTCGTTTTGTCCCCACATCATCTAATAGTGTAGATTTTGAAACTTCAATTACTAAATCTGGCGCAGGGTAATGATCTAGATTTATGATTCCTGTTCCTGAGGAAATGGCCTGGGCATTATGACCAAGGTAGTACGATACATCAGGTTGACAGTCTCGAATTCCAGGCTTTCGCAGTGTTGTTGAGTCCAATCCCCTTACTGGAATACCTTTGAGAGCGGCGAATAAATTAACAGCCAAAATGATCACAATATGATTTTGTCCATGATCAAAACTCACAGGTGACATCTCAAGCCTCATGTGGTCTTTATAGTAATAGCCCTTGGCCTGGGTGTATGCAGGGTCAGTGATTATCTGAACATATTTATCCCAAGGTACTTTTAGCCAACTATCAATTTGTACCTGTTCTTTTAGATAACTCATTGATGAAGACTCTTGCAAAAGAATGATTTTCTCAAACCTAAACACCGCCTGAAAGATAACCAGAAACCTTCATGAATATTCTATATTGTCTATGTGGTATCCCTGATGGTGAAGTCGAGTAGGTGGAGTAATCTTACGTTCATCTTGATCCTGAAAATCACCCAGTTCAAACTCTAGGACAAACTTGAGTCTGGCTCTTCCTTTTACCCATTCTGACTTTCCAGGCTCTAGGAGTTCAGCTTCAACTCCCTCATTGAATAAGTTACTGTTAGGGATTTTCGCTTTACCCTTTTCAGCAACATGGTCAGCAATTATATAAGCTTTCTCCTTACCAAAATCCTGAAGTACTTGATTTAAATCACTGAGCTTAAATGTACCAGTTTTAAACGAAACAACGGATGCATCATTCTTGATCGGTTCAAAATTGGAATTCATAGATATTTTCTCCAAGTGTGTTCTAATTTTAACAATCTAAAGTTGTTCAACGCATATTTGACGAATTTCATCTAAGGTTGGCTCCACTGATAGATCAACAGAATCTGGGGCAAACTCAATCACAAACTTAATGCGGGCTTTACCTTTGACCCAGGTTGTTGAACCCAACTCTAGCAATTCTGATTGAACTCCAGTCGTAAAGATTTCAGGAGTTAACTCGATATACCCTTTGTTGAGTTCGCTGATAGCTGAAGCTAAATCATCTAAAAATTCGTAGGAGTCACTTATAATGCCATTGGCTAGAAGATAAGACAACAAAGAAAGGCGAAATTCTCCGGTATTCAATGATAAAACAGAGTTTTCATTCTGAACTTGCTTAAACGTTGGTTCCATATTTTTCTCCGCTTGATTCCAAGGTTTAACAATCATTCAACAAACATTAGGCAAATATCATCGTCAACTCCTTGATTAAAAATCTTTGAAATTACTTACCCTATGTTAACCAGTTATATTCAGCCGTTTCCCGAAAGGGTTCATGAACTTCCATCTGATTGATCATTTCCTCCTCAGGGGTTAGAGATCGAAACTCTAGGACAATCTTGAGGCGGACTTTACCCTTCACCCATTCTCCTCTTGCGGGTTCTAAAAGTTCAGCATCGACTCCCTGATCGAAAAGACCACCTTGGGGAATTCCTCCTTTACCCTGTTTTGCAATTTTGTCTGCAATCAAACAAGTCTGCTCTTTTCCCACCTTTTGCTGCATAGCCTCAAGATCATTCAGCTTAAAGGTACCAGTCTTAAAAGAAATAACTGAGCCATCATCGCTAATTTGGTAGAAGTCTGGTTCTATCACTCCTCTGGCATTCGCTTAGGATTAAGCATCGGTTGAAGCTGTTTCTTGGGGCACTAAAATTGGGATTTCAGAAGAACTGACGTAAATAGTAGCAGGATTCAAAACCAAATCCGATGGTGAAATTAACGGTAACTTCTTCCGATCCAGGCCCATGCGTTCCAAACAGGAGTTGATGCCATTGATAGCCACATTATAGGATTCGATTTTCTGATCTAATTCCGCCTGTTTAAGTTGGTTTCTCTTCAGGGTTTCCTCTGCTTCCTTCGCTAAGGTTTTACCCAAAAATTGTCGTGCATGATCGTACTGCTGCAAGATAACTTCGGCCTGGTTCGTGAGAACATCCAAGAGAGTACTGTTAAGGGTTTGATTCACTTTTTGCCGATAGGTGAAGACAATGGTGCCGCGCACTTTTCGTTCAAAATCCAGCTTTAATAGGTCACGAATTGCCGGTTCCGCATCCACTAAACTCTGGCAATCTGACTGTTGACAGGCCCGTTGAAAAGCTTGCCGTAGTTGCCAAATAAATACCGTATCCTCTGTATAAAATTCTGGCCGCTCCCGGACATAGCTATCACACTCATTGATGGCAGTGGTAGTAATTGCATCCAAGGCCCGCTGTTTAACCTGTCCTAACCGTTGTTCAATCCCACCATCATGGCCCAGCATCCGGTAAAGATCCCGATAGTAGGGCTGTTGTCGGACTTGTTCGATGAGCTTATTGAAGAAATTATTCACAGTTTCCTGGGAGGCTTCCACTAGGGTTTTCTCCAGGCCATTGGCTAAGTAATAGAATGCTTCTGCCAGAATTCCCAAAATTGGCACTGTGGAATTACGTTTATGGCTGGCCTGGGCATTTCGGTAAACCTCCGCAACCGAGAAATTTGCTAACAATTCATCTAATCGGTTAACCATCCGCTGACTGAGTTTCAGGAAATCACCCTCATAGGTTTTGTTTTCCTTACTGGCTATGGCCTGGTTCAGTTCCTGTTCAATGTGGTGACGAAATTCATCTCCGGCCTTTTTCAATTCATGGTTCAGTTTGCGTAAATCTTGCTCCTGCATCGTGGCAATGTCATTGGGTTGCGCTTCCAAGGCTTGCCAAATTTCCAGATAATGTTTCCGTAAACTGATGCACAGGGGCTGCAAATCATCTGCCAAATTGACCATTAACAGGGGTCGCTTTTCTTCGGTTAAGTACCGCGTCACTCCAGACCGAAATTCCTCAACTCCACTATCGACCACCAGTTGCTCAATTAAATTTTGCTGATGTTCCCCTAAAATCCGAACATAATTATCATTGGGAGTATCGCCACCACTCACATAAACATTGAAACTCTTACCTAATAACTTCCCAGAATTTGCACAGTAATTGTTGAAGGCATAGACAAATTGGGGAGTTTCCTCGGTTCCCCCACTGTTCTTGACGCTTTCGGCAAAAATGCTATCCAACCCAAATCGATCCTTGGCTGAAGTCCGCCGCACTTGACTCCCATAAAACCCCAACAAACCACTGGTACGATAAATGCGGAGATTGCCAGTAAATTGATCATTCATTAACTGATCTAAACGCAACCTAAGTTGGGTGTTGTACCAGGTTTCATCAATCCGATTAAAGACATAAAAAACCCGATCTCGAACCCCTTGATTGCTGCGGGTTTTTTCTAGTAATTCAGTTTCCTCGGTACTCAGTTCACCCGAAGCAGCAGCCTTTAGCACACAAATGACTGCCGATGTATCGGGATTTTCAATGCGTTGATAGGCTAAATCTGCATCTTTTTTCACTGGGGCATCAATCCCAGGGGTATCTACGAGAACATTGCCGTCTTTGAGCAGATCATGATGACAGTAATATTCAATTCGCTTAAGAACTGCACTATTTATTCCTCGACGGGCAAAGCTAGCTGCTTCCTGAATATTGGCAAAGTTAAACTGCTCCATTGAAAAGGTGTTGTTATTTTGGGTATGAATTCGCTCCCGATTATGGACAAACCCCGCCAGAAGATAGTTCAAGGCACTGGCCTGTTTAGCTAACTCCGACTTACTTTCCCCACCTTCCTGTTGAATAATTGCTTGAGCTTGCTTCTGGAGAATTTGGACGGCGTTGGGATCATTCAATTGAATCCCTGTGGGTAATTTCAGTCGCCCAATTAGGGCCAAAACCTGTTCTCGAATTTCCGCTTCACTTAAAAACGTTAAAACGACTCGTTCTTGGTTGGCTTCAGCATAGGCAATCAGGCATTCTGTTCCCGTGGCATGGCCTTCCGCACTGTAGAGCAGTTCCCGTTCCAGAAGGGCATTAATCAGCATGGATTTTCCCGCGCTAAAAGCCCCAGCAAAAACAATTTGAAAGGTTGGTGAGATGGCTTTCCCTAGGGCTGTCTGGGCCTGGGTTGTATCGAGAGTTTGCAGGGCCGGTTCTTGATGAACTAGGGTAAGAATCTGGTTGACTTGCTGCTGTAGGTCGGGACAGACAGTGGAAATAGTCGTCATAATCAGTCCTAAATTAATGGAACTTGAGGGGCATTTTTATAGCTTGCTTCTGGGATAAGAATTGACAGCCCCTAATTCTCGTATTCAAATTAACACATTTTCTCTGGGAGAAACCTCAAGAATTATCACTATCGTCACCTCTGTTAAGCCGCAGATTCCCCCATCTACCCCCTGCCTGGGTTACCTAAATCTCTATGTTTGATGCCCCAGCGAGATGAGTTGATTGCTGTTTACTTAATGTCAATTGCCTACACTTACTAATCTAGTTCTGCTGGCTATGGCTGAGGACTCGCCGCAGCTCTAAATGAAGTTTTGTAAGGTTTTCCTCTATCCTGTAAACTGTCTGGCATCTGCTAAATCCTTTACCCACTGATATTCCAATGAGTCACATGGCCTGGTTAGAACTTGTCAAATCCGCTAGTGATCAGGGACTCAATATCCATGAATCCGGTCTAACCATTGGCCGCGCTGCTGACAACCTTCTGGTGCTCAATGACATTGCGGTTTCTCGCTATCACGCCAAAATCGAAAAAAATGACGAGCATTACTGCTTAGTGGACCTGGGTAGTAAAGGTGGGACTCGGGTAAACAATGAAAAGGTTGCGCCCCAAACCCCTATCCCCCTTACGGATGGTGACTTGATTGTTCTGGGTAATTCAGCCGTGCGTTTTCGCGCCAATTGGCAATATCAGGACAATAGTCAATCCCTGACCACCGCTGGGCCAATCAATTTGCATGTTCGGGATGGGCAGGTGCCGGTTCTGGAGCTAAACACACCTAAATGGGCCCAAAACTGGGGCATTACCGCCTCGACCATGCTCTTGGGGAGCCATCCCGCCTGTGATATTGCCGTTGATGGGGTTGATTTGGCGGCCTGTCACTTACGGATTCGGGATTGTGGCCATGGTTTGGCGATTACAGATTTAACCCAACCGCAGCAAACTGAAGAAATTATTCTGGGCATTGGTGATGACTATACCTTGGCACCGAAAATCTCCGTCACTTACCTGGGCCTGGAATTCCCAGAACAAATTGATCAGGAGCGCCGCAAATTACTTTTCATGCCCCCGACTGAGCTTCACGAAGCTTCCAAAGCTACCTTGCTTTCAATCCCAGGCCCCAGTGCGGAAACGACCACCAGTGCAGTTCCCGTAAAAACAATTCCCCTTGTGGGTCATGTCACTTTGAAGATCGGCCGGGATCCCATGAACGATCTCCAGATCAGCCATCCCACGGTTTCGCGCTTCCATGCCAAAATTGAGCGCCGAGAACGGGAATTTACCCTCCATGACTTAGGCTCAAGCAACGGCACCTATGTGAATGGGCGAGAAGTCACCGAGCCGGTGTTACTGCGTGTTGGGGATAGTATCCGCATTGGTTGTGATCGGTTTGTCCTCAACATTGATGAAAGCCTGACCCAATACTCAGAATCAGGGCATTTACGTTTAGATGCCGTTAACCTCAGCAAAATTGTTGGCAAAGGCACCACGATTCTCCACAATATTTCCCTATCGATCTTGCCCCAAGAATTTGTTGCCATCCTTGGCCCCAGTGGCAGTGGTAAATCAACACTCCTCGATACCCTCAATGGTTTGCGTCCGGCAACAAGTGGAACTGTATTTGTCAATGGCACCAATTTCTACCGCAACTACCAGGCCTTTCAGACTCAATTAGGTTATGTTCCCCAGCGCAATATTATCCATGAGGAATTAACCATTGCCCAGGCCTTGGACTATGCTGCCCGTCTAAGAATGCCCCCGGATACCACTGTCCCAGAACGTCAAGGTCGAGTCAAGGAAGTCCTTAGTGAATTGGGTTTAAGCCATCGCAAGGATGTACCCATTAGTCGGCTCAGCGGTGGCCAACAGCGGCGAGTTTGTATTGGGGCTGAACTGCTAACTCAACCCAGTCTCTTCTTTCTGGATGAAGCTACCTCTGGCCTAGATCCGGGAACTGAGGCGGACATGATGGTGCTGCTCCGGGAATTGGCGGATCAGGGGCGGACTATCCTGATCATTACCCATGCCACTCAAAACATTCGGGAATGTAACTTAGTCATTTTTATGGCGGAGGGAGGTCGCTTGGCCTATTTTGGCCCCCCCGATCAAATGCTCAGCTATTTCCGCACGACCTTTGCTGAAGAATTCTCCGGAATTAAGTTGGACGACTTTTCGGGAATTTATCGAGCCCTGGACAAGGAGAAAAACCCCAATGCCCCCAGCTCAGAGGATCTCGAGCGGGCTTTTAAGGACTCTGCCTACTATCAGGAATACGTGCTAGGGCGGCAACAGGTACTCAATAGTCGCACAGAAGAACCCCCTAAACGAACCCGCTTTGGCAAATCCTCTAAAGAACCCAAGTCTCGGGTTTCCAGTTGGGATCAGTTTTTGATTTTGACGGCACGCAACCTCTCAATTCTGGCCCAGGACAAAAGCAACCTGATCTTGACCCTTTTGATTGCCCCTCTGCTGGGAATGCTCAGCTTTGTCTCCTGGTCGCGGAACCTCTTTGATCCCGTTGCAGGTAATGCCGGCCAGGCCCTTACCATGATCTTTGTCACGACTCTCATTGCCGTAATGATTGGTTCAATGACCACCATGCGGGATTTAGTCAAAGAGGTGGAGGTGTATCGCCGGGAGCGGATGATTGGCCTGAAAATCCTGCCCTACATTGGTTCAAAAGTGGCGATTGCCTTTATTTTGGCGTTGTACCAGGCTGCGACCTATCTCTTGGTCACTAAACTTGCGGTGAATATTCCAGGGGATTGGGGTGTCACCTTTGAAATGTATATCACCATTGGCCTGGCAATCTTCGGCGGGATGGCCATGGGTTTGTTGGTGTCGGCCTTTGCTCCAAGCCAAAACATTGTTCCCCTGTTGATCTTGATGTTTTTGGTGCCGCAGATCATCTTCAGTGGCGGGATCCAACCGGTTGATTCCTTTGGTTTTGCCGGTAAAGTGATTAACCATTTAACCGTGATTAAGTGGCCCTTTGAATCCATGATTACCCTCACAGGCATGGGCCAAGACCTGGCAACGGATCCCTGCTGGCAAGACCTCAGCGAAACGCAACGGGGAGACCTAACCGAAGAGCAACAACGGCGGGAATGTACCTGTTTTGGCCCCGGTCTGTTTCAAACCTGTAATTTTCCAGGAATCCAGGCCAAGTTTGTCCCTGCAGTCAATGAGCCGGAACCCCAGCGGCCAGAATCTCCCGGTGCCTTTCCCACGGATCCAGCTGAATTTGAAGCCTTCCAGGCCCGGATGGATGCCTATCAGACCGAAATGGATGCTTGGGAAACCGAATATAGTCGCTGGAATCGGGAACGGAGCCGGGCCATTAACGAAGCAGAAGGCACCCTGAGTCGGTTCAACCGGGATCAAGGCTATATGTTCAATGTCAGTGTTCTCACCCATTGGCGTAATCAGGGAATTTTAATTTTGGCCATGATTGTGGCTTTGCCCTTCTGTCAAAAACGCCGGGACTTCACGAAATAGCCGATTCAATCAGGTCAGTAACTGGCGATGGAACATAAAAATGTCCAAGAGGCCCCTGGCCCGAACCTAATGGGTAACTGTATCGCAGGGCTTCGGTCACAAACTGTTTGGCTTTTTGGACAGCGATAAGCGGGTGTTCTCCCCAGGCCAAAGTGGCGGTAATCGCCGCAGCTAAGGTACAACCACTGCCATGGGTATGGGGAGTATCGACGGTTGCCGTTTGCAGAATCTCGCAGGTATTGGGGGTACACCACAGATCCAGGCCCCGTAGTTCTCCAGCCATGGCCCCGCCCTTGACTAACACTGCCCCACAGCCGAGGGCTAGAATTTTCTTCGCCGCTACCCTCATGTCCTCAAGGGTTTTAATTTCGATCCCTGCCAGGATTTGGGCCTCATAGCGGTTGGGGGTGAGAATTTGGGCCTGGGGAACCAAGCGGGTTTTGATGGCGGTAATGGTGGGTTCATCAACAAAAACCGATCCAGCCCGAGACACCATCACGGGATCGACAACGATGTTTTGAGTCGGTAATTGCGGCAAACATTGGGCGACGGTTGCCACCAACTCAGCATTAACCAAAACCCCCGTTTTCAGGGCTTGGATGCGGATGTCAGAGATCAGGGCCTGGAATTGGGCTGTCACAGCTTCAGAACTGAGGGCATCAACCCGCGTCACCCCCTGGGAATTTTGGGCCGTAACCGCCGTAACCACCACCGTGCCATGGACGTGCCAACTTGCAAATGTACGTAAATCCGCCTGGAGGCCAGCCCCACCACCACTATCGGATCCTGCCACCGTCAACACCACGGGGGGACTCAGTTCTGGCCTGGACATTATGGGACTTTGCATGGCTCGGTATACTGAACATTAATAAAGAATGGTGCAGATCAATCCTAATCTCTCCCCTATCTGGCCATGGTCTTGCCCTATGTCTTCTTCCTCTGTTTCCGAGCCTGAACAATCAACCCCCGATGCGCTTGGACAACTCCTGAATGCGGTGCTCGTCCCCCGAAATATTCGCGCCGTTACTGTCCCCCAGGCCTCGGGAATCAAAATTACCCTGAATGCCCCCCAAAAAATTAACCAGGCCCCAGCTATTACCCTTGTCAAGAAAGCCCTCAGCAAGCTGCCCCTCGAGCATTCCCTGCGAATTGAGCTCCAGTCCCGTTGTTTTGGTATCCCTGACTGGCAAACGAGTTTTGACTACGGCATTTCCGCCCCCGCCGCGGGGAGCCCGGGGCGGGTCGGCCCGGCGCCGCCCCGGGCAGGGGGGG
>CAZZCG010000030.1:0-34683 GCA_964653145.1 uncultured Synechococcus sp.
ATTTCAGCGATTTGTTCATTCCATTTGCGGGCCTGTTCTTGGCGATCTTGTTCTAGTTCATTCAGAACTCGGTCATAGCGGCTCTCCGTTTCCTGTTTTCGGAGGTATACAAATCTTGCGATCAACAAAGTAACTTTTCTGAAAAAAACCAAGCAAGAAAGGTATTTAAAGTTATTTTTATGAGACTGATCGTAGTTTTATAGCTTATTGATTTACTTCTTTTGTATGGCTGAATTTTAAAGGCTTTTTAATCAAAGGAGGTAATTGCATAGAAATAATATTTTTAAGTAGATTATTTGATGTTTTCTGAGACACAGATGAAATAAGTTGTCAGGTTGTATAGTCAAGACGTTTTGATAAGAAATTCCTCTTAAAGGTTTCAGGCTTTGACTAACCCAACACCAGTCTCCTCCCCCGTTTTTGCTACGGATGCCAATGGTCGCGTCCATATGGCCTGGAATCAAAATGGTTTAATCTATCACTCCTACTATGATCCAACCTTTGGTCAGTGGGTTGAGGCAGCCCCCATTGCTGGAAGTACAAGCTCTAAGGAGTTAAAGATTGTAACTGGAGTCAATATCCCTGGTACTTTGAATAACGGAACTAGCCCAGCAGGAATTTTTGTCTCCTGGTTAGAGGGAGAGGGAAATAATGCCGATGTCAAGGGTGCTAGTGGAGTTATTAATAGCCTAGGTCAATACCAGTGGAGTGATGAGTTAGAACTAACTAACGACAACGTCAATAACCGTAATCTTCGTTTAACAGCAACCTCCGATGGAAAATTGGTTCTTCTGACTGAAAAACTTGATGTTAGCAATCCTGAAGCAGATACAGATCTTTACAGCCAGGTTATTGACTTACGTGATAAGACTCTTACCTTCAATTCCCTCACGCAATCTAAACCATTGAGTAAAGATAGCTTTATTTCTAGCTCGGTTCCTAAGTCTTTAGATGTAGAAAGTATTAATGTCGGTAGCCTTTATCCCAGCAACTTTCTCGTTGTTTATGATAAAGACCTAGGTGGAAAGCTCAGCATAGCTTTTTTTGAATTGCAGTTTAAAAATACGGCTTCTTTTGGAGGAGCAGTCATCGGATCAACCAAGGATGGTCAAACCCGTGAAGAAGGCTTCTTACAATTAGATGATGAACTCAAACTAAGTATTGGTGTTAGACGATTAACAGTTGTTCCCCGTTTTCGCGCCCAGGGACGACTAAGCGTCATTTACGAAGAAAGTGAAAGTTCTGGCAGTTCAGCTTCCCTAGATGTGACGAGTTCCCTGCGTGGACGGGTCGATGTTGAAGTTAATGTCCTTCCTCCCCAGCTTTCCAAAGAATTTTTCGGCCTCAGTTTTGAACTTAAGGCAGGCTTACTGGGTTCACTCTCTCTAACCTGGGCCCAAAATTGGAATGCGGATCAAGCTTTTGCGGTTTTAGGTGTTTATGATTATCAACTAGTGCGTGCAGATGGGACTCCAGCCGAAGAAGGCGATGACCCTGATGAGCTTTATTGGAAAATTGATTCCGAGCAAGCTGCTGGTAAATTATTTGATCCGCCGATACTCTTAGGAATTATTGAGGATGTTGTCAATACGATCTCAACTCAAGTTGGCCTGGGGGTATTTGGGAAAGCTAAAAGTAAAGCGGGAGGCGTAACCTTTTGGGACTTAGGGGCGAAGGTCGAAACCTTCTTCACTTGGAATTTATACCCTGAGCCGAGTTTTTCAGGCATTACTCTAGCTACAGAGTTGTCCGCTACTGTTTTTGGTTGGGGTTGGAAGGGAACGTGGACATTCGGGCCATGGGCAACGGAAGCCGAGTTTAATAGGCAGAATCCAATCATCCCTGAGAATGAACTCTTCTTGGGCATCTCGCCACGGCCAATTTTAGGGAGTTCAGAGATATATACAGGGACTCAATTGAATTGGGGCAGCTCAGAGAACCTGACCAATGACTCCAGTGCCAGTCTCGCAGTAGCACCTGATGGTTCAATTTTTGCTACTTGGGTTCGAGATACTCACGTCACCGATTTCCAGGCCAGTAACTATCTTTCAGAAATTGTTTTATCACGCTCTACCGATGGTGGTGAAACTTGGGAATCCTTACCCGCAATTCCCCAAAGCCAAGGAGCGAATTTTAACCCGGTTATCCAGATCATGTCTTCTGGGCAGATGGTCGTCGCCTGGGTCAATAGTAATATCAATATCTTTAATCCAGATGGTACTGTCAATCGCGACCTTTATTTAGAAGCGGTTGGCTCCGGAAAATTAGTGTTCGCCACTTCTAGTGATAACGGTAGTACCTGGAGTAATCCCATCCCTCTCCCGTCTAGCGTTACCAATCCAGGCCAGCTCGTTATAGAAAAAACAATAGATGGTCAATTACTACTGACTTGGATTATTTCTGATGGCGAAGGTGAAACCGCTATAGATTCTCTCTACGGTGCATTCTGGAATGGCACGGCCTGGAGCAATCCCCAACTAATTGGTTCAGGGACAATCGTGACCCTTGATGCACCGGGGGGAATTGTCTTAGAAGGTCAATCAGCAGTATTTTGGACAGCCCAATCTCCTTCAGCAACATCCGATGGAGAACCTGAATCAACTGTTTATTACAGCACCTTTAATAAACAATTCCAACAGTGGACACCCGCCCAACTCTGGAATCCAGTCCAGTCCAATCTCGCCAGCCCCCAGGTTATTCTTGAGGGTATTGCCAATGCTCAACAACAGGCCGCGCAACCAACCAGCCAAGTAAACGAAGCCCGTCAAGGCATCTACAACCGCGTTAGCCCGGAGCAAGACTTTAGCCTGGTTTTACCTGCCGTAACGGGTAGTAGCCAAACCCAGATAAAAATCACACCAACCGCCGCCCGTGAAACGGATGCCTTTGCCACAATTATCCTCCACCGAACTGGCAATCTTGAAAACGAGCTTCAGTTAAACTTTAGAACTATTGATGGCTCTGCTACTGCTGGCTCTGACTATGTGGCTGAATCGCGCCAAGTAACGTTTCAGCCCGGCCAAGCAAGCCAAGAAATTCGGATCGCGTTGTTAGATGACTCACTGTCGGAAAGACGGGCTGAGAATTTCCGAGTTGTTGTGAGTAGTCCTGAACCAGCAGCCTATTTAGCATTGAATGGCTTGCGCTTAGGTTCAGACCCGTCCGAACTTGTTAGCACAGTGACGTTGATAGATGATGAGCCAACTAACCTGGCTGAAATCCAAAGCGGCTTTATTCTTCAAGGTGATGCCCTAGCCCATGTTGGGGAAGCGATTAGTACGGCTGGAGACCTTAATCAGGATGGCTTTGACGACTTTCTGATTGGTGCCCCCCTTAAAACCGAGGGTTCAGGAGCCGTTTATGTTCTTTATGGAAACTCCAACATTGGGATTGCTAACCAGAACCTGAATTTAGACAATTTGAATGGGTCTAATGGTCTAGTCATTGTTGGTCAGGCAAATAGTAATCTTGGAACTGGCTTAACAACGGCCGACTTTGATGGCGATGGCAAGGTTGATTTAGTCCTAGGCGCGCCCTCTACCTTTGTGAATTCGAGTCCGGCCAAAGTCCACATTCTGGCAGGAACAAGCTTAAGTGGGAAAAGCAGAATTGAACTTAGCCAAACCCCAGGCCTGGTTTTAGAGTCGAATCAACTTGGGAGCCTGACCGGGGCCCGAGTCGCAGTGGGCAATGTCACCAATCGGTCAATTCCAGATTTAATCATCACTGCCCCAGTCACTGACACTGTTTATATTGTTTTTGGTCAAAAGATTCGTGATGCCCTGCGGAATAATACTCCAACCATTGATCTTGATAATTTAGGGAGTAATGGTTACGTCCTCACAACCGGCACTGGGCAAATTGGGACTGGATTAACACTGGCGGATATTAACCAAGATGGAAGTAAGGATATTCTTCTGGGTGCCCCAACTGCCAATCCAGTTAGCTATCCGGCGGGTGTGGATACTGATGCAAAACCCCCAGCCTACGGCGGCCAAGTGTATGCAATCTTTGGGGGCAGCACGCTCAATAGCAACCTCAACTTAAAGGAACTGAATGGGACCAATGGACTCATCTTGAAGGGGGAGGCTTTTTATAACCCCTCTAACGAAGACGGTAGTTCAGTGATTGATCCCAATGTGCCACCTGACTTTACTCTTTCCGATGCAGCAGGTAGTAGTATCGCCAACGTTGGAGATATTAACGGTGATAACCTTGAGGACTTTGTCATCAGCGCGGAATCCTCCGGGACAGGTGGGATTACCAACCGTGGGCGGGCCTACGTTGTCTTTGGTAAATCTAATGGTTCACCTTGGCCCAGCCTAATTAATCTGCCAGCCCTGAATGGCACCAACGGGTTCATGATTAATGGCATCTATGATCTGGTGCGCCAAACGGGGGGTAATGCTGGATATACCGTTGCAGGTGTTGGCGATGTTAATCGGGATGGGATTAATGATTTCCTCATCAGTGCTCCAACTCTGAACACCAATGGTGATAACAGTGCAACGGGTCAAACCTACTTATTTCTGGGTACAAATCAGTGGAGTGAGTTTCTCAACAATGGGGTTTTGGACTTAAGTGATATTGATGTTTTGACCCGGCGTGTATTTTTATTTAATAATCCTAACTCTGGAGAACAACTGGGACTTGGCCTGGGCAGTATTGGCGATGTTAACAAAGACGGATACCCTGACCTGGCCATTGCTACACCCCAATCTTATCCAGGCCAGGAAAAGACGAACTTCTATGTTTCCTTTGGTTATCCCTGGGTGGGTGCAGGAGGCAGCATTGATGTCACCAAACTCAGAAGTGATAATGGCTTTGTTTTTCAGCCCATTACTCGTAACGAAGTTGCTACCGTCCAACTGGGAGGGGACATCAACGGGGATGGCTATGCCGATACCCTAATTGCTGATGCAGGTTTTGCAGGGAGTGGCGGTCAAGCGTTTTATCTATTTTTTGGGAGTGACCCCCTTCAGCCCACAACCAACATCCCCAGTTTGCCGGTCACCCTCAAACCTGAAGCTGGAACAATTAAAGGAAGACAGACCCTGGGCTTTGGCGACTTTAATAACGATGGCATCACAGACTTTGTTGTGTCTCGGAGTGGTGCAACGGACAACCATTTTGCAACCATTATCTTTGGCAATCAAGACAGTTCATTTTGGTCTGAATTCAATCCCAGCACAGGCGTTGACTTTGATTTACTCTTGGCCGAAAGTGGCGGTGTCAACATTAACTTGCCGACTAGCTTTACCAATGCGGGTCAGAATGTCAATCTCACTAGCGGTGACTTTAATGGTGACGGTACGGATGACCTCCTGATTCAAAGTGCCTACTTTAATCCGTTTATTGTTTTTGGCGCAACGAGTTGGCAGCCCAATACAGTCACGAACTACGATGCCCTCCCGCAACTATTGCCGATTTTACCTGAGTACAACCTACCGATTTCCTATGTGAATAACTTGGGGGATATCAATGGGGATGGGTATGACGATTTTGGCCTGGTTGGCTTCAACTCTGATCCCAAAGTCCTTGCCTTTGCGGCCTATGTCGTTTTTGGGCAGTCGAATTTAAGTGATATTTCCCTGATTGATCTGGCATCACTGAATGGTCAAAATGGCTTTAAATTAACTGAGGAGATTGTTTCCCCGAATCAAAATGTTATCCCCAGCATTAGTCAGGCTGGCGATGTTAACGGTGACGGTTTTGGTGATGTGCTGATTGGGGCCCAGTTTGGTGATGTCGGCCAGGCCTATCTGATTTTTGGCGGACGGGCTGTTGGGGGCAATGGCCGTATAAATCTTGATTCCTTGAATGGCAGCAATGGTTTTTTAATTGAGAAACAAGTTAACGGCTCCAAGATTTCCTCCCTTGGCTACAGTGTGACAGGAGGGGGAGATATTAATGGTGACGGTTTCGATGACATCGTTCTGGGTAATCCAACACAGCCAGGCGATTCAGCTTTTAAAGGGGATATTTTTACTATTTTTGGCCGGGCAGACATTGGCTCTGGCGGTGTCTTCAATGTCAATACCCTTGATGGAGCCAATGGGTTTAAAACTGTGGGGGCCCAGTCCTTTGCCAAGGCAGGTTCTTTCGTCAGTGGCCTTACGGATGTGAATGGGGATGGCTTTGCTGATATTGGGATTGGGGCGCAGGGTAATAACAGTCAGAGCGTATCTGGATTGGGCTACAACATATTCGGGAATCACTTCAATTTAGATATTCCATCTCACTTTTTAGGAACCTTTGAGGACGATATTCTTTCTGCTACGTCCCTAGCTAGTCAAGCAACCCCTCACATCATGAATGGGGCCCAAGGGAATGACATTATCCAAAGTGCTGGTGTCGCCAACCCCAGTGACGGCAAATTTGTGGTCATGAATGGGGGGCAAGGGGATGATCTACTCTCCATCGGTAGCCTCAGTTTTGGTCAAATGAACGGGGGAACTGGGGTTGATACCCTACAACTCAATTCCTACATTCTCAAGTCCAATAATCTGGATTTATTGGATACACGGATAGGTAGCCGCATCAGTGGAATTGAAAGTATTGACCTCGGTTTTGGTAATCGCCTGACCTTTAATCTTCCCACCTTAACTGCCTTATCGGAGACTACCAATACCTTTAAAGTCCTTGGCTACGGTGCCCTTCTAGTTGCTAATGACTTTGCTAACTGGATTAGTCAAGGAACTGTGACTGAGTCGGGAGTAACTTTTGATAAGTATACAAATCAAGGAACTACTCTTTTAATCCAAAACAATAATAATTTAAATGATAGGGACAAGAATCGATTCGTTGCAACTGCTGTTCCTTCACAAGACACCATTTATGGAACTGAAAATAGCGATACTCTGAAAATCACTCCAGAAGTAGCTCAATCATCTAACCTGCAAATGTTCGCCTTGGGTGGTGATGATGTCTTAGATAGCAGCTCTGGCTTGGGAAATAATACCCTCTACGGTGGTGCAGGGAACGACCAATTGTTTGCAGGGAAAGCGGATTTCCTCTTCGGTGGGATTGGTAATGACACCCTTGATTCCCGTCGCGGTGGCGGTGGTAATTATCTCTATGGCGAACAGGGAGATGACATATTTTATCTTTTGGAAAATGACTATGCCTACGGTGGAGAGGGGGATGATCTCTTCTTTGTTGAAGGTGGTACACACAATGCATTAACAGGTGGAGATGGTGCAGACCAGTTTTGGTTAGCTGATGCAAATTTACCCCTCAATCTCAATGCGGTTCTTGACTTTGAAGTGGGTGAAGATGTCATTGGATTTAAGAATTTAGTCAGTCGCCGCAACGAGTTTTACTTAACCCAATATGGCCCTGATGTTTTGGTGAGGCTCGGCAATGACTACATAGGGCGGATTACCGGGGTCTATGTCCCGCAACTGGAATTTGTGACTCAAGGCAATGACCTACTTTTAGCAGGGGCGACTGTCAATACCTTCAAGGTAACCAACGTTAATGATTCAGGCCCCGGTTCTTTGCGGCAAGCCATTATTGATGCAGGTAATGCCCCCGGACATGATGTTATCGATCTCATTGGTGTTGGTAATCAAACCATTCGCATCAACAGCCCCTTACCTAAAATTAATGCGGGTAACGATATTACGTTTCAAACGGCTGGCGTTCTGGGTAGCCCCACTATTCAATCCCCTGGGACAAATTACAACAATATTTTTACGATTGAGGGCGCTACTGTTAATTTCTCCTATCTCAATCTCAGTAATGGTTGGGCTAAGGGCGGAAATGGTAGTGTTGGCGGCGGAGGTGGCCTGGGTGCAGGGGGCGCTTTAACAATACTGGCGGGTAGTCAAGTCACCGTTGACCGCGTCACTTTTGCCGGAAACCAAGCCCAGGGCGGAATTGGAGCTGTTGGTGCTTCTGGGGGTGGTGGAGAATTTAAAGGAACTCCTGATGACACGCCAGATGCAGGTGGGGGTGGGGGTGGCTTCAATACATCTGCTACAGGTACAAGTGGAGGCACGGCCGGATCCATTGCCAACGGGAAGAGCGGTGGAACTGGAGGAACTGGGGGAACTGCTAGCACCCTAGGCATTGGCGGTGGGGGTGGCGGTGGGGGTGGCGGCGGAAGTGGCGGTAAGTTTGGGCTTGACGATTCCAATGGCGGTAATGGTGGGGCTGGAGGTAATGGTACCTATGGAGCTGGCGGTGGTGCTGGCGGCGGTGGCGGTGGGGCCGGCCCAAAAAATAGCTCTAATAGAGCGGGGTCTGGCGGTGCTGGCGGTAATGGCGGCGGAGAAAACCAAACAAATAACTCTAAACTAGCGGGAAATGGTAGCTCTGGTTCAGCAGGCGAACCTCCGGATGTATTTTCTGGTAGTAGCCCTGGTAGCGGGGGGACAGGTGGGGGTGGCAGTGGACTGGGTGGGGCTGTATTTGTCAATGGGCCTGGCTCAATCCTAACGATTACCAACTCTAGCTTTGTCAATAACAAAACCTTAGGCGGAACTGGTGGTCAAAATGGGCAGGGTCTAGGGGGCGGAATTTTTATTACTCCTAACGGGACGGTTTATGGGAGTGGTCTAAGTTTTAATAACAACTCAGCCCCCAGTAGTCCGGGTGGAGCATTTACCAATGTCTATAACCAATTTCAAAACAATAACGATGTTTACGGGACAATAAATGGTTATTCTGGCAATCCAGCGGATTTATTTAATCTATTGCCATTAATGCAGCAGACCCAACTAACTGTATCTCCGTTAGTTATCTCACCTGATGATAAGACTGGCCTCTTCAGGATTGAACGGAGTGGAAACCTAGAGCAATATCTCGGTATTAGTTACAGCACTCAAGATAGTCTCGGTATAGCCGGCTTAAACTATCTGCCTATAACTGGACGGACTACCTTCAATCCAGGGGAAAGATTTAAGGAAATTCAAGTTTTTCTACTCGACAAGCCGCTATCTGATCCGACAAAAAATGTTGTTTTGAATGCAACAATCATCAATCAAGGCTCTAGTTCAAATGTTCTCAGGAGTACTTTTCATATCCAAGGAGAGACCTCTGATCTAGAAATTAAGAATTGGCAACAGATATTTTTTGAACCTTCAAACAACAGCCTCTTAGAATCCGCACTTGCGTTCAATACGACAACCCAACAAGGCAAGGCTGAGGTTAATTTAAATCTTCAGTATCAAGATGATTTCAATGATTTCTTAAATTGGAATTCTGAAGCCAATCGTTACGAGTCTTTCATGTTTGATGGTCAGACTGGGGCCCGTTTCCTTGTCCCTGAGATTGCAAATTTATCCCTAGGTGATTCCAAGAATGTCAACCTGCTTTTAGAGGATGGGGAGCGAGGTGATGTTGATCAGGTTGTGAATGGACTAGTCGGGACAAACGGTTATATCAGCCGCACTATCCCCGGTCTGCTTACCAACAACAATCAAACCTTTTGGGCTCCAACGGCTGCGGACGGTAATGTTCAGTGGCGGCTTGTAAATGTGCCTCAAGAATCAGAGTTTGGTTTAGTAAAAGTAGAGGATGTCCAAGGGCGAATAAATGGCCTCTTGCCCACAGATTCAGGCTATGAAGCTGCAGCACTCGCTCGTCGGCAAGTTTTGTTTGATAAGAGTCCTGGAGCCAGTAATCAATCTCTTTCTAGAACAATTGCTGAAGATAGTTTCACCAATCCTGATTTATTAGTTGAGACAGAATCGAAGTTCTTCGGAAACTTAAAAAATTCAATCCTCACCCCCAATGACTACTATATTCTTTACAGTCGCACTGGTGATGCAACAACCTTTTCTACAACCACGACGCCTAATATTGCTTCAGATTCCCGTGGATATCATCAAGTTACTCTTGGTCAAGTAACAGTAGAGGTAGGTTCCAATGCCATTGTTATACCTGGGGCTATCAATCAACCTATTTCCATTACATCTTCCTTAAGCCGGGCCGCTGCCTTTAATAACTTGATGGGCCTTTATCAGGTTGATAGCTTAACAGGGGGCTTAGACACTGATGGGAATGGAACCATTGATATTAGGCCTGGAGATACTAGCTACGCTCATGCAGCCCTGCTTCGAGCAAAAGATTCATTAACGGGTAGGATTTTAACAACTCCGAATAATTTCTCTACCGTAACCGATACATTTAATCTAGTCGGGGGTGGAATGTATGGTGCATTTATCATTCCTAATGCGACTATTGACGATGTTCTAACTTTGAATTCTCAAAATCTCAATATTAATCAGCCTCAAGCTTTCTTTTCATTTGGAGCAGCTAATTCAGATAATCTTAATCATATGAGTCGTTTAGGCGCAAACCTTTTTGGATTTGAAGATATTTTTGGGGGTGGTGATTTAGACTACAACGATATGATTTTGAAGTTGGAAATTGCATAAGAACTTATTTCATAGCTAAACCTACATTTGTTAAAAAACTGTACCGAGCAGATGGTCAGAAGAAGCTGAGAAATGAACTCGGCTTAGACTACTCAAAGCACGACTGTAAAAACAATTTTCAATCCCTACTATTCCTAGCAGAACTGGACAAAGCCATCAGCTACAAGCCAGAATACAATGGGTTATGACCCATCTTTCTCACCCATACTTGTCACCCATGCTCCGAAACAAAACATCTGGATCTATCGTTTGGAGCGCCCAAATAACTACACCTGTAGACTACTCACCAAAACCCATTATGATTCCTGATGCCTAGAAGTGTTGAAAGATAGCTTCAAATATAAAAAAAGGGGATTAAATATAGTATTTTCTCCATAAATTAATAAATTTAAAGTACTACTATAGCAGTTCCATTTAAAAATCTAACGCATAATCAAGTATTATTAAATTGATGAGTGAATTAGCTAGATCATTAAAAACAATCTTTCAATCACCGAAGTAGTCATTTCCAACATCTCTATTTTGTGTGAATTCATTTGTTCTAATCCAGATGCAAGAGAACTTAAACGTGCCCTAGCTGTCAAGATAGCAATTGAAGATTACCCGTATTCTGAAATCGTTGAATTACTCGGTGTGAATAAATTTTTTGTGAGTAATTGGACGCATCGTTTTTTCGAACAAGGTTTAGCTGGCATAAAATTAGGATATCGGGGTGCGCAAAGTTATCTAACTAACGAACAATGGAAAGAAATGATTGAATGGCTGCGCTCAACAAATGAATGGAACCTAGGCGAAGTAGTGACTTATATAGAAGTTAAATATTATGTCATTCATCAATCAATGCCAAGCTATTACGCTCTCTTTTCTGATGCTCAAATTAGTTGGAAGTAATCTCAAAAACTCAATCCTGAAATGAATCCTGAACTTGTCAAAAAAAGCACTAGAGATTCAGGGATATATCTGAGTTCATAAACCTGAAATCTAATCAGGCAAACGAGTTTTGCTGTATGCTGATGAGTGTCACTTATACTGGGGGGATAGCTGTGGCTATGTTTTGGGACGAACCGATTGCTGAATTGAAATTCCCATTACAAATCAACGAGAACGTCAAACTTACTTCTGTGCTTTTAACTGTAAAACCAAGGAATTTAACCTAAAAGAATACGATACAGGCAATGGTGAAAATACAAAACAGTTTATTGAATTCTTGCAGAAAATATATCCTAAAAAGAAGATTTTTTTGATTTGGGATGGAGCCTGCTATCATCGAGGTGATGTAGTTAAGTCATTTTTATCATCTGTTAATGATGGTAAATTACTAAAAGACTGGCCATTTACTTGCATTTTATTTGCCCCAAATGTACCGAAACAGAATCCAGTTGAAGATGTTTGGTTACAAGGTAAAAATTTCTTAAGGAAAATGTGGCAACTCCATATTTCATTCCCTTTTTTCATATTTGAAGCTATCTTTCAGCACTTCTGGGCTATCTGATTATTTCACATCGATATCGAAACAAAAAAGCATCCTCTTCTTAGTCTAAACTTAATCATCAATATCAATAATTAAAGCTTGTATTCTCTTCCTTTAAAATATAAAGAAGAATAATATAAATACTTCATTGACAATACTTGATTTTTATTAAACATGGCAAAGGCTTAAGTCTTTTATGCATTACCCTAAGAAATTCCAATCCATAGCACCATTGTAATCTCGCACTAATGTAAACAATTCACCCAAACCGCCGGATAATCTTGATAATGTTCTTTTTTCCAAATGGGCAATCGAGTCTTAATCTGTTCAATAATATACTCAGTTCCGGTAAAGGCAGCTTGGCGATGAGATGCTGTTGTTCCTACCCAAAGTGCAATTTCTCCAATCTCTAAATGTCCATATCGATGACAGGCCGCAACTTTATGTAATTCAAATTTTTCAATTGCTTCAGCTAAGATTTTTTTTCCTTCATTGATAGCGAGTTCAGAATAGACTTGGTACTCCAAAGATGTGACAACTTTATCTTGGTTATAATCACGAACCCATCCCTGAAATACAACTAGTGCACCAGACTTAGGATAAATTAAGCTTGATTGTAAATTTTGTGAATCAATTGGAGCTAAGCTAATGGTAAACATCAAAAACCCTAACCGCCAGAAACAGGTGGAATAAAGACAACTTGAGCTTGATCAGTAATAAGTTCAGAAAGTGAGGTAAATTGATTATCAACGGCAACCTGAATCTGATTTAAAGGTATGGAAAATCCATAGCGAATGACTAGACTTTGATAGAGTTCACTATAGGTTTTTAAGTCAGTTGTCATTGTTTCTTCACCCAGTTTGGCTTGCTCTTGTAAAGCTGCAAAATAACGAACTTTAATCGTGTTCATGACGGACTCGCTGATATTCTTCTGGTGTATTAATATTGTCAATTTCTTTAGCTAAATTTGGATTAATCATATGGCAATCACTCATTTGAAGTACTTTTACCGGGCAAAGAATCTTAGCAATTTTAGCTCGTAGAAACTGCTTTAAAGCTAGGGGCGTATAAAGAGCACAAAGAGGTTCCGGAAAACCATACTTCAAATTATGGTAGCAAGTAGCAACTACATCCTCATGATAATTCATCAGCAAGTTTTCAATTGTACTAGAGCAAAGATAGGCTAGATCACAGGCCATGATCAACCAATAGGCATCAGGATGAGATTCTAATGCGGTTAAGATACCCCCTAGCGGCCCCATATCGTCATCACGATCCAAGAGAGTAGGTAAAGCAGCCAACTCACTGTTATTCCATTGGTCTTTTCGAGCAGAAATATAGACTTTTTCACAGTAATTTTCTAGTAAATCATAGATATATTTCGCGTGAGGCTTATCACGATATCTTAGTAGAGCTTTATCCTGTTGCATACGTTTACTTTTTCCCCCTGTCAGCACCAGGCCGTAGAGGGGTTTTGGTACTTTCTTAAAGGTTGATTTACCACCTGTTTTATTTAAAAGCTTAGTTTTGGAAATGGCTATCTCAGGCGAAATAGCTTTGCACATATCATAAATTGTTAATGCTGCGATAGATGCGCCACACAAGGCCTCCATTTCCACGCCAGTTTTATAGTGAGTTTTGACTTCACAAGTAATTATCACGTTGAGGGTTGGATCAATCTGAATCTCAAACTTACAAGATTCAATGGGGATTTGATGGCAAAAGGGAATCAGATCACAGGTTTTTTTTACCGCCATTGTTCCAGCAATGATTGCCGTTTGAATCACTGGCCCCTTTTTGAGAATTATTTCTTCCCCTTGCAAGTAGGGTTTTAGGGAGAGTGGTAATTGAATCTGGGTTTGAGCTATGGCCAGGCGTTGCGTCTCCGATTTCTCGCTAATATCCACCATTGTTGGCTGATTGTTAATATCAATGTGACTCAGCATTTAACCTCCAATTTGGTGCATGAGATGGGGAACTTCAGCGGGTCTTAAATAGGGCTTCATTCCTAAAAGTTGTTGATAGACCGCTAATCGTTGCTCGTGATTCTGTCCCCGGATTTCCAGGCCATCGGTTTTGAGCAAACAGGCCCGTAAAATGCCGTCAGCCGAGAGCCGCCAACGGGAACAATGGCCACAAAAGGGTTGAGATTCCGAGGCAATAAAGCCAAGTCTTGCGCCACACTCAGTTAAAAAGTTAAATGCAGTGGAGTCAAGAGGCATGGCCTGGGACTGAAGTCTATATCTCTTTTTGAGACAATCCAGCAGTTCTTGGGCAGGAATGAATTCATCCTGTTGATTTTGACAGGCCTGGCCAATTCGCATTAGTTCTAAGAACCGAACTTCTACCTCTTCAGATTTAGCATATTCGACAAAGTCAAAGAGTTCCTGATCATTAACACCTCGCATCATGACTGTGTTGATTTTAATCCGAAAACCTTGTTGTTTAGCCAAGGTAATATTTGCCTGAATTTGGCTAAGATTATGGCCATGGGTAATTTGAGTAAAAATTTCTGGATTTAAGCTATCTAAGCTAATATTCAAGTCTAAAATTTCATATCGCTGTAAAATATCTAAATAGCGATGTAAAAGAATACCATTAGTTGTCAGAGATATTTTCTTCAGATTGCAGCGACTAATAGTAGTTAAGATTTCGGGCAGGGCTTGGCGTAAAAGAGGTTCTCCCCCAGTCAAGCGAACTTCCTCCAGGCCAAAGGACACTAACTCAGCAATAATTTCGCCATATTCATCTGGGGTGAGATAACGGCTAACATCCATAAAGTCAGCGTGGATTGGCATACAGTAATTGCAGCGTAAATTACACTGATCGGTGAGTGAAACCCGCAGCTTCCGAATCCGGCGACCATAACTATCAACGAGCATGTTAATTTACCAAGGAAAGTACGGAAACGTTTCACCTGCCTTAAATATCGAGCGATCTGCCGGTAATTCCACAAAGCCATCGGTTGGGGCTAGAGCGATAAAATCCCCAGAATTTTTCATCGGATGAGGTTGGGCTAAAATCCGGGCATCAGGACTAACATGGGATTGCACCGGTAAAAAATAAGTCAGAGGTTTAGCAAATTCAGAATCGCTGGTTAATTGGGCAAACATGGGCTGCTGCTGCAAGATGTAGCGGTGTAAGCAAACTAAACTTGAAACCGGATTACCCGGCAAGCCAAATACCGCCGTTTGATGCTCTTGATCTACCCCAAACCAGAGGGGTTTTCCTGGCCGTTGGGCCACGCCATGAATATACTTCTTTACTCCAGATTGCTGCAAAACCGTTGGTAAATAATCAAACTTGCCTTTGGACACACCACCACAGTAAATCAAGAGATCATATTCAGTGGTTTGGGCTCGGTAATGCGTTGCCATTAATTCTGGATCATCGGGAACATAATCAAGATCAACTTGAGAAAACCCATGACTAATTAAGGAGGCTTTGAGGGCATAGGGGTTGGAAATACGGACTTGATGGGGTTGGGGGGCCTGGTGGATAGAAATTAACTCTTGACCGGTGGCGGTAATTTTAATCCGGGGTTGGCGTTTAATTGTCACCTGAGTTTTTCCGACAGAAGCTAAAATTCCCCAGGCCGGGCCATTTAAGACCTCCCCAGGCCTCAGTAACACCTGATCTAACTTAAAATCACTGCCTTGGGGATGAATATTGGCCATCCGTTGCCAGGCCTGGTCATGGACAATCTCAGCGATGCGAAACTGCCCCGCAAGGCTAATCTGAATTTCTTCATAGGGAATGACCAAATCACAGCCGTCCGGTAACACTGCCCCAGTCATGACTTCATAACAGGCCAATGGATCGGTTAAGGTAAATTTCGGATCCCCCGCTGCAATCGTTCCTAAGATTTTAAATGCCGGTTGACCGTGATCATAAGACTCCCAGGCCAGGGCAATGCCATCCATCATGACCCGGTGGGCAGCAGGATAAGCCCGATCAGCGGTAATAGCTTCAGCTAGAATTCCTGACCGCACCTGTTCAAGATCAACCGATTCCTCACCCCAATCCGGTAAGTGGGTATTGATCAGTTCAACCGCAGTTTCGACACTGATTAAGGCTGACATGGGGGTGATTCCTGTTTGACTTTCTGAAGATTTAACGGCGTGTATTGTCCCAAGTAATACAGTCCTGTGCCGACAACCGTACCAATCAGAAACCCTTGGGGAACACTAAACGCAATCACTGCCACTAACAACGCAATCATCCAATCTTGAGGCTTCTGCACCTGATCCCCTATTAAACTCAGCAACCCCCAGGCCTCAAACAAGAGGATTACCCCTAAAATCGGCATCGGGAAAATTCCTAAAACACCATTAAATACGGCACTAAATAGTAACCCGATGATTAAATACAGCCCACCATAGAGCACCACCGCCCCGCCCGTTCTTGCGCCTAAGGCATAATGCCCCACCAGCCCCCCACAGCCATGACACACAGGTACACCACCAAAAAATGGCACAACTAAATTTACCAGGCCAAAGGTCAACCCAATCCGGCGAATACTCAACGGTTTTTCCGGAAATAAATCTTGGGCGGTTTGTTGCGTGGCAATCACGGCATTGGAAATAGACAAGGGCAGTTGCGGTAAGGTCAACAAAAACAGGCCTGGGAGGAGAGCCGCCGGGTCTAAGGTTTGAAATTCCGGTGTTTGCCACTGAATTCCGGTGATAATTGTTGACCAAGGCAAACCAATACTACAGGCATAAATCAACCCTAATCCGACTACGACTAGGCCAGCGGGAATCCCCTTTTGCTTTGGTAAGGCCACCAAGATGAAAAAGCCCAGGCCGGCCAGGAGATAACCCCAGATATCATCGTCGGGAATATAGGTTTTCAAGGCTAAGGAAGCTAAGGATAACCCGAGGCCAAACTGACAACCCCGCACCACTGGCAACGGAATCACTCGAGCCAGCCAAGACAACGCCCCGGAAAGACTCAAAGCCAGCATGATCAGCGCAATTAAAAATCCCCCCGCCCATAATATTTCTCCTGAGAGCTTTTGCATCATGACAATTACGGCCATGGCTTTCAACGGTTGCAGCGGCATCGGTAAACCATAGATCACCCCAGAAACAACTTGCCCCAGGCCAAACAGAGTAAAGACACTAGCACTGCTTAAATGGGCCACGGTGATCAAGCCCACCAACAGCGGTAAGTCGGTACCAATATCGCCAAAACTACCACTGAATTCTTGCCAATTAAATCGAAGTCGGGATGGTTTAATCATCGGGAAGGCATTTCTCTAAATATCAAAGTTACTATCAGCTTAAACCACCCCAAATTCTTTTACCGCTGACAGGAAGTTACGATTCTCATGGCCGGGTTGACTCAGTTTAATCAGGGCAAAGCGTTGTAATGGCGTTAACTTCCCCCAGGCCAACCATGGAAAAGAATCACAACCCGTTTTAGTCTGAAACTCACTAATAACTTGTGCAGGAACTTCGCTAGCATTCAACCAGGCGGGATTTTCAGAAATTTCTAAGGTTTTAGCAGGCGTTCCTGCATTGGCAGTGACCCAGGCCTGGATTTTTTCAGCATAAGCACTAACATCTTCTGGGGAATCAAAGGGACAATCAATCAAATCTTGTCGTTGAGTCATCGAAAACTGATGCCAATGATTTAACTTGAGCTTTACACCACAACTATCTAATCGATAGCGAACAACCATCGGAATACAACGCAGAGAGTCAACAAATTCGGTTTCAAATTCAAAAAACATAATTTACTAATGAAAAAATCAAGTTTACTCATCCTCATCAAGTAATGGTAAATCTAATTCTACGCTAACGTCTTTAACTAAATAAACGAGTGTAATCCAGAAGATCAGAGTTAATTTCTCGAATACGTTCAGGATTTGGTTCCATGTATTGAATAAGGAAATTTAGAAATGCTTCAGTGATTGCAGTATCGTCCTGATTAATGGCATTAGATTTCAGAGGTGTCATTGGATTATGTCCTTTGAGATTAGATTAATTTCAAGGTATTTTATTTGGTCGGCATTATATTTCTAACGATCAAGGTCAAAGAGAATTTTTTCATCCTAATTATGGATGTAATGCAAGTGCATTGTCCTGTCGAAGAGGGATTTGGGATTTTGATGGTTGAGTTTGCTGCTTTACCGGAATCAGTTGCACGGCACAGGCCTTGAGTTCGGGTTCTAGGGAAATGGGACACGCTTCAGGATGGGTTAAAGCATTCACTTCGGTATTTTCACCCCAGAGAAAGCCCCAATGCATCGGCATAAAAACAGTTCCAGGCGTAATTGCTTTGGTAATTAAAACGGGCAAACGAGCTTGGCCCCGGCGAGATTTAATTTCAACCAGATCATCCGGTTTCAGACCCAATTGTTTTGCATCACGGGGATGGATTTCCAGTTGGGGCCTGTGGTGCATTTTCGTGATTTTTGGAATGTGGCCAGTCCGGGTTTGGGTATGCCAGTGTCCGTAGAGACGGCCAGTCGTTAGCACGAAGGGAAAGTCTGGATCGGTCGGTTCTGCCAGGCCCCGCGCATGATCTACGGCAAATTTAGCCCGATGATTGGGTGTTAAAAAGCGAAAGTCTGTGTAAAGTCGCTTGGTTTTAAGTGCTGCTTCATCACTCTCATTCACCCCACAGGGCCATTGCAGCGGGCCAAGCATTTTTAAGCGTTGATGACTAAGACCCGATTGATCACAGACTCGCCCTAGGGTTAACTGAACAAATTCTTCGTAAACCGCCGCCGCATCAGGAAAATTAAATTGATCGGCAAACCCTAACCGCCGTCCCACTTCGGCAAAAATTTCCCAATCGGCCTTAGCTTCTCCAGGAGGCTCTCTAAACTTGGGACATAGGGTGACGCGTCGTTCGGAATTGGTCATCGTCCCGGTTTTTTCGCTCCACTGGGCTGCAGGCAAAACTAAATGGGCGTAGGCAGCAGTTTCCGTGGGGAAATAGGCATCTTGATAAATCGTGAATGGAGAACGCAATAGAGCCTTTTTCACCCGTTCTAAGTCCGGTAAACTCACTGCGGGGTTAGTGGCCGCAATCCATAAACAACCGACCTCTCCCGCTTCCAGGCCCCGAATCATCTCCCACACCGAACGGCCGGGAACCGGAGAAATGTGCTCAGGCGGTAATTGCCAAAATTTTTCTAGTTCTTGCCGATGTTGGGGATTCTTCACGAGCCGATAGCCTGGCAAAAGATGGGAAAGGCCTCCCGCTTCTCGCCCGCCCATGGCATTGGGTTGCCCCGTCAAGGAAAATGGCCCACTCCCCGGCCGGCCAATCTGCCCCGTCAACAAATGAAGATTAATTAAACTCCGAGCTTTGGCGGTTCCTTCCGAGGACTGATTGATTCCCATTGACCAGAGGGATAATACCGCCTTGGCATGACCCCAATACCGAGCGGCTTTTTCCAGGTCAGTGACCGTAATGCCACAGCAGGCTGCTACAGTTTCCGGGGGATATTCTGCCACTACTTGAATATATTGGGCAAACCCTTGGGTACATTCATCGATAAATTCCGCATCGATCAGCCGCCACTTTAAGAGCAGATGCCCGATGCCGTGGAGCAAATCAATGTCGGTGCCAGGGTTAATCGCTAAATGCAAATCTGCCACTTCAGCCGTGGGGGTACAACGGGGATCCACGACAATCAGCTTCACCTTGGGATTGAATTTATGGTGCTTACGGAGCCGATTAAAAACAATTGGATGACATTCCGCCGTATTTGTCCCAATTAAAAAAGCACAATCGGTTAGCTCCAAATCCTCATAACAACAGGGGGGGCCATCGGAGCCAAAACTATTAATGTAAGCCGCCACCGCTGAAGACATACAGAGCCGGGAATTGGCATCAAAATTATTGGTTCCTAAACAGCCCTTCATTAACTTTTGAGCAACATAGTAGTCTTCTGTCTGAAATTGGCCAGAACCATACATACAGATGGCATCAACACCCTGCGTAAATCGCACCATTTGTATCCGCTTGACAACCAAGTCTAAGGCTTCATCCCAACTAATCCGTTGAAAAGGTTGATCCAAGCGTTCTCGCCATAGGGGATAGAGCAATCGCTGCTGATCCACAGATTCAAGAATGGTAGCCCCCTTAACACAGATCATTCCCTGACTCGATGGATGGGCCCGATCTCCCCGGACTTTATACCCCGTTGCCGATTGACCATTTGGAACCGCTTCCAGGCCACAGCCAACACCACAGTAGGGACAGAGAGTAGAGACAGGTGTTGCTGGATTGTCCGGGTTTACTTCCGTGAGTTTCGATCGAGATGCGGTTTCTCGAACTAAAAGCTGCTGACAGGGAATGACTGCTGCAATTTGGTTTGGATGAGCCTGGTGATAAACCCTTACTTCATCGTCTGGATTGGCCCAAAATAGCGTCTGCTGCCCTGGAAAGACAACCCGTTCCCAGCCCCCAGCTTGCCCTAACCGGATGACCTGTAACTCTTCCGTGGCATTGCGGTAATAGCAGAGATGCGGGGGTGTTTCGACTGCCAAGGTGGCCTGGGTGGGAAAGTCATCCATGGTGGTTACAGATCCCTAGTCTGGCATGCGGGTCAAAACGACTGGATCTGCTTCCAGGCCTGGGGCTAGGGGTAATACTTCTCCTTCATGGTGACTGGCACAGGAGCCTTTGGGTTCTTTCAAGAAGAAGGCACAGAGGAATGTCACGATTAAAGAGGTCACACCCAGAGTCTGGAAGAAAATTTGATTCCCCACTGCTCCTTCCGGTAACAAGCTATAGAGCGTCAGATAGCACACTGCCCCAACATTGCCATAGGCGCCGACATTTCCGGCAATCTGTCCCGTCACCCGACGTTTAATCAAGGGGACAATCGCAAAGGTAGACCCTTCCCCAGCCTGGACAAAGAAGGAACACGCCATCGTTACCAAAATTGCAAACGGCAGCCAGGAACTACTATTTTGTCCGGCCATGACCAAATATCCAATACCCATCCCCCCCGTCAACACAGCCATTGTCCACTTGCGACTGCCAAGCCGATCCGAAATAATCCCCCCACCCGGCCTGGCCATCAGATTCATAAAGGCATAGCTAGCCGCAATCATCCCCGCATGGGACTTAGACAGGCCAAACGTCAGTTCAAAAAAGGCCGGTAACATCGAAACAACAGCCAACTCTGAGCCAAAATTAACAAAATAGGTCAAGTTCAAAAGGCCGACTTGGTTAAACCGATACCGGTCAGCGGCGGGATACTGTCTCTTTTCTGTAAATAGTGCCCGATTCACATCCCAACATTTGTAAGCCTGGAACCCGTATAAGACCAGCAGCCCTAACCAAATGACTTCCATGAACCCTGCATTAATCAGGCCAATTTTTTCTAAGCGCCAGGCCAGTAACCCCAGCACACCGACCAAGGGAATATTGCACACCAACATCAGCCAAAAATCCCGAACGCTGGTCACTTCTAAGCCGCCATGCCGCTGTGGTTTCTGATAGGTTTTTCCCAGAGGTGTATCTTGAGCTGAAAGAAAATAAATGACGCCATAAATCGCAGCGGCAATCCCCGTTAGCGCAATTGTGAACCGCCAATTTCCCTGACCACCGGAGAGAAAGGATAAGCCCAACGCAATCGACGGCAAGGTAAAGGCCGCTGCAGCTGAACCAAAGTTCCCCCAACCGCCATACACCCCCTCGGCAAAACCAATTTCTTTCGGCGGAAACCACTCAGCCACCATCCGAATCCCGATAACAAACCCAGCCCCGACAATGCTCAAGAGCAAGCGACTCATCACCAGCCAAGCAAAGTCATTGGCCATCGCAAACATAAAGCAGGGAATCGCCGAAAACACCAGCAGACAGCTATAGGTAATCTTGGGGCCAAAGCGATCCAAAACCATGCCGATAATGATTCGGGCTGGGACAGTCAACGCCACATTACAAATTGCTAAAGTCCGAATTTGCCCAGTACTTAAGCCCAAATCTTCCTGCACCATCGTGGCTAGGGGCGCAAAGTTAAACCAAACCACAAAGGTGAGGAAAAAGGCAAACCAAGTTAAGTGGAGAATTCGATATCGGTCTCGAAACGAGAAAATTGGATGCAACATAAATCAGTCCTAAATGATCTTGAAGAATAAAAAATCTGAGTGAGGAATCTCGGAAAAACGGCCAAACGATCTCATCAGCCAGCAAAACCAGCCGCTCGATAGTTTTTTAGGGGCTTAAACCAAAACCAACATCGGATCAGGAGACTTGATTAACGCCGGAGCCCGAGGTCGCGCCTCAAACCGTTCAATTAGCAGGGCAGCTAACACGGCCTGGAGTTCATCGCAGGGAATACCTTTACGGACACAGGTTCCCAATTGCGCGTCTTTCCCCACCTTGCCGCCAAGATAGAGATCTACCCCATCCACTGTTTCGCCATTTCGCCGGACTTTAGTTCCCATCAGGCCAATGTCAGCAACTTGGGGCTGGCCACAGGAATTTGGGCAACCAGTCCAATGAATCCGCACGGGCCGGGGTAGCTCTAACTCTGCTTCTAAGGCGGCACTCATAGCCATGGCCCGATTTTTGGTCTCGATCAAGGCAAAATTACAAAACTGGGCCCCCGTACAAGACACCAGCGAACGCTGCAATGGCGAGGGATCAATACCAAAGCGTTTGAGAATAGGTTCGGCTAACAGACCTGGCAGCTTTTCATCGGGAACATGGGTAACAATAAAATTTTGTTCAACGGTCAAGCGCACTTCACCATTGCCATAAACCCGACTAATCCGGGCCAGTTCTAGAAAGTCTGCTGCATACAACCGCCCAACAGGAACATGAAGCCCAACATAGTTCAACCCTGGTTGCTTTTGGGGATAAACCCCGAGGTGATCGCGCTTGTCCCAGTCAATTTCATCTTCAGCCGCCGCCCGTAATAGGGGAAAGGTGAGTTTGGCGGCCACCTCTTGGCGAAACAGATCAATGCCCCACTGATCAATCAACCACATTAAGCGGGATTTTTGCCGATTGGCCCGCGGCCCGTGATCCCGAAACAGTTCCAAAATAGCTCGACACAGATCAATCACCGCCTGATCGGGTGTCACCCAAGCATCTAAGGGAATGGCTGCTTCACATCGTCGGGCCGAGAAAAACCCACCAACGAGGACGTTAAACCCCAACACCCCATCTAGGTTGGCCGGGACAAAGGCCACATCGTTAATTTCAGCATGCACAGAATTATCCCGGCTGCCTTCTAAGGCGATATTAAATTTCCGAGGCAGGTTACTAAACTCTGAATTCCCCTGACCGTCGTTGGTGATCATGGCCTGGAGTTGGGCCACCAAGGGACGAGTATCGATCAGTTCGTTCCGATCTAGACCTGCCACGGGTGAGCCAGTAATATTCCGGACATTATCCATCCCAGATTGAATTGTGGTTAAGCCACAGGCCTGGAGTCGCTCAAAAATATCGGGAATATCCTCAATCCGTATCCCCCGAATTTGCAGGTTTTGCCGGGTAGTAATATCGCCACTGCCACTATCGCCATAGCGTTGGACAATTTCAGCAATGGCCTGGAGTTGGTCGCTGGTCAAGCTTCCGTGGGGAATTCGCAGGCGCAACATAAACTGGCCTGGGGTGAACGGACGAAAGAAAATTCCCAACCATTTCAACCGCAAATCCCGGTCATCTTCGGGAATATTCTCCCAACCAATGGCGGCAAAATGCTCCAACTCGCTCTGGACTGCCAGGCCATCCTTAACTGCTTTGACCGTCTCAAATTTATTTGCCACATCTAATCGCTAGGTCACAATAGCCGTCACTGTATGAATTTATTTCAGGAGGATTTTGTAACTTAAACTACATTTTCTTCACATTAATGCAATATCATCATGTGAGTTATGCGTTTTTCGCATAGTGTGACAAGAAATACATTTTTAGGCTAGAAACTAATACTGCAATCAAAAGAATGTATCTTATTTTACCAAAACCCATCATGAAATCCGCTACGGTTTAATCCCTAAGTCAATCCTCAGTCAAATGAAATCTTCTCGACAGCTTCAGGAGTCACAATTTTGCCGATGCGCTTAGAGCAACTACAGGCCTTCTTGGTGGTGGCTGAACGAGGGAGTTTTCAACAAGCTGCTTTAGAATGTGGTGTCAATCAATCAACCATTAGTCGCCAAATTCAAGCCCTAGAAACTGAACTAGCAACCTGTTTATTTCACCGCAGTACCCAGGCCAAGCTGACTGTATCAGGAACCATGTTTCTCAAGCGAGCCCGTAAAATCTGGCAAGAATGGCAAACCGCAAATCAAGAACTAAATGAATTTCATCAGGGTAAACAAGTTGAACTTTGTGTGGCAGCGATTCATTCTGTTTGTGCCAGTGGATTACCACCGTTACTGCCGCAATTTTGCCAACAATACCCCCATGTTCAATTACGCGTTACGGCCTTGGGGAGTGATCGGGCTTTGAAGGTATTGCGAGATGGCCTGGTAGATGTGGCGATTGTCATGAGTCATCGGAATCTGGCTCAAACACCTGAGTTGGTGGTTCAGCCTCTATATGAGGAGCCGATTGGTCTGTTAATGGCTGCGAATCATCCACTCATCGAAAAAGCAACCCTAACTTGGGAACAGATTGCAGCTTATCCCCATGTGGTCTTTAAGGATGGCTATGGGATGCGGCGATTAGTCGAAGATGAGTTTGCCCGACAAAATACTCCATTAATGGCTGCTCTGGAGTTGAATACACCGGATGCATTTAATGCAGTTGTTAGTTCGAGCCAGATGTTAGCCTTTTTACCCAAATCAATGTTGGGAGAACCCGAGAAAAATCCCGAGTTAATGGTGCGCTATTTTAATCGACAAGATTCACCTAATTTAGTCAATTTAAAGCGCCAAGTCATCGTTGTTACTACTGTTGATCGATTACATAGCCCAGCCATTGCTGATTTCTTTAATTTAGTCAAGCACAAGTTATCAAGTTTTTCACCATTGCTAGCGATTTAATTTGATTTGATTTAACTATTTTGAGAGCATCATGAGTCGATCGTTTCGGGAGTTATTAAAAAAAGTTGGGAGTGGGACTCATACGAGTAAGAACTTAACCCGCTCTGAAGCGTACCAAGCCATGACGATGATGTTGATCCAAGAGGCAACTCCGGCCCAAATTGGTGCATTTTTGATTGCCCATCGGATTAAGCGACCCACAGGGGTAGAATTAGCCGGAATGTTAGATGCCTATAACCACCTTGGCCCGAAACTTCCCGCGATCAACTCATCCAAGCCTGTGGTGATTTTAAGTCAACCCTATGATGGCCGAGATCGAACCATGCCCTTGAGTATCTTAACGGCGTTAATTTTGGCCGCAGCGGGTTGTCCGGTCTTGCAACATGGGGGCGAGCGGATGCCTACTAAAGAGGGAGTGCCACTCATTGATCTGTGGCGGGGCCTGGGGGTGGATTGGTCAGGCTGTTCATTAACTCAGGTACATCAGATTTTAGAAGCAACTAATCTGGGATTTGTTTATTTACCGACCCATTTTCCCCAGGCCCAGGCCCTTGTTCCTTATCGCGAGCAAATTGGCAAACGGCCTCCCTTAGCAACTTTGGAATTGATTTGGTCGCCCTATGCCGGGCCAAGTCATGTGGTCGCTGGTTTTGTCCATCCCCCTACAGAAATAATGATGCAAGAGGCATTGAGATTAAGAAATGTCCAAGCATTTACCACCGTCAAGGGTTTGGAGGGGAGTTGTGATTTACCCCAAGAACGGACAGCCATTATTGGTTTACATTCCGCAGCAGCCGGAGAATTAGCCTTAACTCGATTACGACTCCATGCCAGTGACTATGGTTTAGAGGGCAAGAACCCGGCCTGGACAACCCAAACAGATGCTCTAATCGCCATGAAATCTGTTTTATCTGGTGAACCACACCCTCTCCAAATTGCCTTACTTTGGAATTCCGGCTTTTATCTTTGGCAACGAGCAGAAGAATCCAACTTACGTTCAGGAATTGAGTTGGCTAGGCAGACTCTAGAGTCAGGTGAAGCATATCGAACACTTACTAAACTGCAAAATCAGGTCGATAGGGTTAGCAACTTATCGTCCTCACAGTGACCTTGACTGAAAAAATTGACATATCCTAGGAATCAATAATTAAGGAAAGTGTCCCAATACCTCAATAAGCAGAACGAGCCATTATGCGTTAAAAAAAGTGGAGATAGTAGCGATTTTTAAACAATCAGGCAATCTCCTCAGCCAGGTTGTACAAAAAATCGGATTCGAGGCGGTGGACGTACAATCACCGGAAACGTGAGAACCAAGCATCCAAGCCGTCCCCGGCCACAAAAAAATAGGTCAAAAGTCCTTAGGCTTTAATGACCCAAATCTAGAAACTCAATGTTAATCACGAAGTACGCCCTCCCCTCTCCTTCGTTTCTCTGTCGCTATGCTCCCAACTCGCTCCAGCTTCGGGACGCTTGACTCCAGCTATCCTCGGAGCCAATGCTCCGCAAACTACCCAGAAAAATCAAGTTCAAAAATGATACCCCCCTCATTAAAAAAAACACTTAAATCTCAGAAAATTAAATGAACTGAGTCGCAATAAGTAACCATTCCTAACCAACAAAAATGTTCTCGGGGAAAGGCGTGAAAGGCTCAATCTACGTTCCCAGGCCCAGAAACTTTCTTGAGAATATTCTTGCTCTTTTAAAAAAAAAAGACAGGGAATTACAAAAAGACTGTTGAGAAAATCAGAAATAAATACAAATGCAAAATCTCTCAAATACAGAAGCAATCTTGAAGGAATAAGTAATCAAGCTACCCTAAAAGAAAATGTCTAGATTGGTCGTCCTGCGGACGGGGAAATTCAAGAGGTTGCCGTGAAGATCAAAATTTATATGGAAAATGAAAAACATGCATACTGCTTTGGTGTGACGAAAAGATGATCGCCTTGGGCAAAGGATATGAGGGCAAAGAAGAAGTAGAGCTTCACGCCGAGGAACATATTGCGTCTTGGAATTGATATTGCTCCACTCCGTTCCGCAGCCGCCCACGCCCCGGCACCCCACCCACTTGAGGGCCTGTTTCTTTCCCTCAAACTCCCTTTCCCCTAGAACATTACAGGCCATGAAAAAGTCTTAGGGCATTGAGAGAAAAAATAGATACAAGACTTGAGATAACTAAAACGCCACTAAGCCCAAACAAATACCCCAAGAACTGGAAGTCTATTGCCCTGACCATAAAAAATGATGCCCAGTGGCGGTGTGAAGAATGTAATCGTCCGTGTCGCAAACCGGGAGTTCTATGGTCAAACGTTGTATCTTAGCTCAACATAAACGAAGAGGAATGGTATCACGATACATCTGACGGAGAGAAAGAGAAGACTAAACGGTTCATGTTAACCATAGCTCGCCTCAACCAAAACACCAGTGATGACCGCAGAGAACACTTAAAAGCACTCTGCACCAAATGTCACCTAAAGCACGATGCCGTGCATCACATCTGCAATACAAGACTGACCAAGAGAAGAAAAAAATTAGAACTCTATCAATCCATTGGGCAACAACTTCTCCCACCAAAGACATAGATTTTCTACCCAATACAGGCTTGGTTCCCCCACTTTCTCAAGGTACTGTCCGCAAATTGTGTTTCTAGTCCAACAGAGCTGAAGGGCTTACCTGACTAGCTCAGAATTGCAGCGGCTTCCATTTTTGGGGGAGAGGCTGAATGTTCCTTGGATAATTCAAGGTATTTGATCTTTCTTCCTAGATATGGGATGGAGCCACGTTTTTCGGCCATGACCCAGTTGCGTTGTTCAACTTTTTATGTACAATCAATAGAACAAGCTCTATGATTTTTGCAAATACGATAATCTTAAGCTTATGCAATACCTGAACAACAAGCACTATTTCAGGCAACACATTGCCTCATGCTTCCTGAGCTATTTAAGTGCTGAGACTGAGAAGCCCACAGTACTAGTCCTTGAAAAAGCGCATTCCCTGAAGCTGAGATTCTATCGTTTGCCATTCATAACGAAAGTCGGACTTAGCATCAATTGCGCGAAGATCAAGCTCAGTTGGCCACATAATTTTCTGCAAACTTTCAAACTGTCGTAACCTATTTTCACCAGCCGAGGAAGGCAAATTTCAGCGACTGGGTGGACTTCAGCACCAAATTAGTAAATAGAGATGAGAAAGAGTTTGTTTATGTTTGCACAACTGTCAGAGCGACGAATGCACTGGATTCGCTGGATGCTGACTCTAGGCTGGCTACTGATCGTGGCATCTCTGTTTTACGATCCTTGGACATCAGTTCTAACTGCTCCTGATCATCCCTGGAGTCCATTGCGACTTCCTGAAACTTGCGTCCAAGTGCAGGGAAAATGCTTGTCTGAGCAACCCTATCCCTTGGGTACAACCCTTTTCTGGGGAGCTATTGTCCCATCCGCGATCTTTATTCTGCTGGTTTTTGGGCATGAACTGTGGCGGCGAATTTGTCCACTGTCTTTCCTCTCTCAAATTCCCCGTGCGTTGGGGTGGCAGCGACAATCTAAGCGGGAAAACAAAAAGACTGGGAAGGTGCGTTACGAGTTAGCAAAGGTTGACCCGAATTCATGGCTTGGCCGCAATTATCCCTATGTTCAATTTGGCTGGTTGTTTGTTGGATTATGTGGGCGAATTTTGTTCTTCAACGCCGATCGCTTAGTCCTTGCGAGCTGGATATTATTTACTGTGGTAGCAGCTATTGCCGTTGGCTACTTCTACGGTGGGAAGTCCTGGTGTCAATACTTTTGTCCAATGGCTCCGGTACAGAGTATCTACAGTGAGCCTGGAGGGTTATTAAGCAGTAAGGCCCACATGAGTGAGCAACTCATTACGCAATCCATGTGCCGCACAATGCTACCTGAGGGTAAAGAGCAGAGTGCCTGTGTTGCCTGTCAGAATCCCTGTATTGACATTGACGCTGAACGTACCTATTGGAACAGCTTAAGCAAACCTGAGACCTCATTTCTCCGCTATGGATACGTCGGTTTGGTTGTTGGCTATTTCGGCTACTACTACCTCTATGCTGGTAACTGGAATTATTACTTCTCAGGGGCCTGGTTACGGCAAACAGATCAGCTGTCTACCCTATTTGATCCGGGACTCTACTTTTTCGGCCAGACCATCAACATTCCCAAACTAACTGCTGTCCCCTTGGTTTTGGGAGCATTTACCGGAATTGGCTACTGGGGCGGACGATGGATCGAAAAACGAGCTAAGGTTTACACTCGCCGAAATGAAACAAAACTGCCCTCTGAAATCATTCGACATCGCATCTTTACCCTGAGTACCTTTGCGATTTTTAACTTCTTTTTTATCTTTGGTGGGCGCCCCCTAGTACAACTTCTTCCTTGGGCAGTGCAATACCTCTATGATTTAGGTTTAGTCACCTTAAGTACCCTTTGGCTTTATAAAACTTGGCGGCGCAGTCCTGATCTCTACTCACGAGAAAATCTAGCAAACCGATTCCGTAAACAGTTAGACAAATTGCAGTTGAATGTTTCCCAGTTTTTAGACGGACGAACGCTGAATGATCTCAATACCCATGAAGTTTACATATTAGCCAAGGTACTTCCTGGCTTTACCCGTGATAAGCGACACCAAGCCTATAAAGGAGTTGTACGAGAAGCACTAGAAGAAGGTTATGTTAACTACTCAAGTAGCCTCGGAGTTTTGCAGCAAATGCGCCAAGAGTTAGGCATCACGGATGATGAACACCGTCTTGTCCTTGAGGAATTGGGTATTGAAGATCCACAATTACTTAATCCGGATCACAAACGTAGCTTAGAAAATCAGATCCGCTTGACAGGGTATCGCAAATCACTGGAGCGACTGATGTTGCTGCAACAAAAGCAAATGGATCGCCCAGCGCTTGACCAGCTATCCCTTCAGGACTCAGACGTTGTGCGTTCTTTACGCCGTCAGTATTCCATCACCTCTCAGGAGGAAGAGTGGATTTTGGCTGGGTTTTCTGGCAATGCCAGTAGTCTTAAGAAAGCTGAGTTTTTTCTCACCCAACTATCAGAATTAGTCGACTGTTACGGCGCACTGAACCAATCTATCCTGCATCAGCATCGAGCGGTCTTAACCCTGCTGCAGGAAAATATTAGCCACAAAGAAGAACTAATTGTGCGAACGGTACTAGAAACCCTAAGACTACTTCAGTCCGATCCTGCGGCTTTATCTCTGGCAAAATCCTTACAAAAGGCTTCACCTCAAGTTTTAGGAGAGATTTTAGAACAAGAGGATTGGGGCACTCGGCTGTTGCCCGATATTCTGGAATGTTTGACTCAACCTGGAGAAATACCCATCTCATGTTCACTTGAATTCACTAGCGAGAAAATTCTGGGGCATCTTGAAACCTTGCTCCAAGACCAAAATCCCATGATTCAAGCGGCATCACTTTATATCATTGCTCAATTAGACTCGGAGCGTAGTCGGACAATTGCTTGCAATCATAGTGATCAGTTCAATTCCCGACTTTTTCAGGACATTATCAATCGGCTTCTTGCTTTACCGCCAAACCCCGAAGCCAGGCTAACATTGACCGAAGTGCCAATGCTAGAGAAAGTTGTTTACTTGTTTAATAGTGACTTCTTTCACCGGATGCAAAGTGAAACACTTATATCACTAGCGGATCGGGCAGAGATCAGAACCTACAGCCAAGGAGAGATAATAACAGAGGCTGGAGATACCTGCCGGGAATTGTTGCTATTAATTGAGGGTGATGCCAAGGTTCACTATCAAACGGGTTCTGATATTCGGGTGGAACAACTTCATCCTGGACAAACTCTAGATGAACTAGAGGTTTTGGCCCATAGTAACTCTGAAAATACCATCTTTGCGGATAGCGAAAGTACCCGAATTCTGGCTATTTCTGTCGATGCTTTTGATGACTTACTCGATGATGATCCTGATTTTGCGCGACGTGTTTTGGAGTTGGAAAGTCGACAGTTGCAACGTTTTGTACGGTCAGTTCAGCCCATTTAGGCAAATTAATGATGTCTAACAAATTTCGTCCATCTGGTTATCACCCAATCCGAAAAATCAAGGTGATTCTAGCAGGCCTCCATATTGCTGTAGTCACTGATTTTAGTGTTGCTTATAAGGTAATCCTTTCTGTACCCGTCCTAAGCGGCGCTTTCTTACTCCGTCAATGGGTAGATGTCAGCTTGATATTGCTAGCAATGGGAGTCATGCTTATTTCTGAATTGTTTAACACCGCGATTGAAGTCCTGTGCGATTTTGTTAAGCCTCAACAGAATGCTCGTATTCGAGTGAGTAAGGATATTGCGGCAGCAGCAGCTGGTCTGAGTATCTTGGTCTGGGCAACAATTTTAATCATTGAGAGCGTACGCCTCTTTCAGCTTCGGTAGATACTGTTCAGTTGCCTACCAGCTACAGACTTTTTCTTTTGCTTGCATGACTTTATCCATAGGGCATGTCATAACTTTGGTAGCTTCCCAAATGCATCAAAAAGTGTGTAACTAGCTCATAGTGCCTAACGTTTTAAATCAGCAGCGGCCCACGGTCTTGAACTCTGCACCAGAAGTTCTCAACCGTCCGCTGGATTTGAGTTGTTAGCTGGCATGGTATGGGAAGTAGCTTTGCAAGTATTGTAAAGTGAGCCGTTTTGTTTCCACCACCAAGCGTTGTCGAAACGTTTTCTCTTGGCTGAGAGATAGCCATAGTAGTGTCCCGATCGCTTTGACCAGGACAAAAGCAATCGCCTCATAATCCGTAGATTCTAAGCTAGCATCGCGTTTGGCTAAAGAACTCGCTAAATCCTGAACCAACTGGGCATCGGCTGCCTCATCAATTTCTTCCAATTCGCGCATTGTTCCCTGAACCTCCATAAAAATGGCATGGTAGCTGGGGTTTTCAGAAAAGAAGCGATCGGTGGTGTCAATCAACTGGTTCACATAATCAGCTAACGAAAGAGTAACAAATTCACCCTCATCCACGACGGCTAACTCTCGATGAAGCTTTTCTTCATAACGAAGTGCCAGAGCTTGCAAAATAGCGGTCTTGTCTGGAAAAAACTGGTAAAGCGACCCTATTGGCACCCGGGCATGAGCAGCAATCGCGTTAGTAGTTGTGGCAGCGTAGCCCAGGCGGGCAAACAGATCTTCTGCCACATCCAGAATGCGGTTGACCCGCTCCTGACTACGAGCCTGTCGTGGTGTGCGGCGCATTCCGCTCATGGGTGCTTGGCCTTCAGACATGGGCATTGTTCCTGATTTTTAGAAATAAATGAGATTTACTCATATTTTACTTGACAAAATATGAGGATTGCTCGTACTTTATAAAAGTGAGCTTTACTCATGTTATACCTTCTTAAGTATGGAGAAATTGCCGTGAGCTTGAATTTGCAAAACCTAGCTCAGCTGAATGTTCGGACTGCGATCCTTGGCTACAGCCGCGATCATTTAGAGTTTATAACTCGCTGTGCCCGTGGGTTTGAAGACATTGTGCTGTTTCAGTTTTGAGATGGGTGGTACTGTTCCCTTGCTGACACTAGCGATCGCACCAATCAAGCTACTTTCCTCATCTGAGATTCAACATACTCACAAAAGAATTCGCTGCATGAGGGCAATTAGAAAAATTGATTTTGTCAGTGTACATGGGTTGCACAATGACTTGCTTCGGTAACAGTCTGCAAGTGTCTTTGATGTATTCGATCTATCAACCGTTAAGTTCTTTTGGAGTGATTTTCTATGCAACTGCTTCATCCAACTGCGACCAATACATCTGTGAAAGCTGCTCTGCAAAAACAGACGCAAAATCCAATCGTTCAAGGATTTAGGTCAGTTCTGTCAAAGCTGCTGATCGTTAAATCTTCGGTATCGATGCTGTTTGGAGATAATAGCCTGCAAACGGTCGGTGAATTGACCGAGGGTTTGTTAGAAACCCCTTCCTATGATTTAGTGGCTCAACGTTTAAAGCTGAATCCGGACAGTGCGGCCCTGATTCACGATCGCTACCTTCCCCCGGCTCACGATCTCAACCAACTACTTACCTTACCTCAGGATTCTCTGGGTTACCTCTACGCTGCTGCCATGAAGAAAACAGGCTTTGACCCCAACCTGCACCAGGGAATGGTGGCAGAGTCAGACGCTCATTATGTCGAAATGCGGTTGAGTCAAACCCATGACCTCTGGCATATCGTGACTGGGTTTAACACATCGCCCATTGGTGAAATTGGCTTGCAAGCTTTTCACCTGACCCAGTTTCCCTATCCTCTGGCCACTATGCTGACAGCAAACAGTTTGATCTCAATGACATTGCTGGAACCAGAGCACCTGCCTCAATTAATCGAGGCGATTTCCCAAGGGCTGCAAATGGGCAAGACCGCCAAGTCTTTGTTTGCTCAAAAGTGGGAAGAAGGCTGGGAAAAGCCCCTAACCCAATGGCAAGCAGAGTTAGATATTCAACCGATTTACCATCAGTAGTTGCTGGGAGGAATATGGGGTTTCAGTAAGCTTTATACTCCTCCAGTACGTCATTGATCAACCAATCTCAGCCAAGCAAACGCCTCATTTGGCAATCTATTTCCATGCTTAATTCTTCTCTTCAACACCCCAATTTTCGCTGGCTCTGGATCGGACAAACGTTCATTTATTGTGCAAGCCAATTCTGGTTTGTCGCTTTGACCTGGTTGGTTTTACAAAAGACGGAGTCAGGTATTGCTCTGGGTACTGTCCTTATGGCAGCTGCTATTCCCCGTGGCATTTTGATGCTCATTGGCGGTGCGGTTAGTGATCGCTACCCCCCCAACACCATCGCCGTGATTGCAACGGTTGCCAACACCCTACTTAGTGGCACATTAGCCCTACTTTTGGCGACCAACGCCTTCCACCTGTATGGAATCATCATCATCTCAGGGATATTCGGGATCTCCGAAGCCTTTTTATACCCAGCCACGCTCGTCTTATTACCCAGGATAATTCGGAAATCTCGTTTAGCTCAGGCCAATGCCTGGATGCAAGGGAGCGAGCAGATCAGTAATGTTTTAGGCCCCGCCCTTGCTGGCATCGCGATCGGGATATTTGGATTGACCTCTGCTTTTGCCTTGAATACCGCTTTATTTGCGATCGGAGCAGGTTGCATCTACCTAGTGCGAATCCGTCAGTTCAGCATTACATCTTCTTTGAAACCTCATGCCCTCACCCAAGAAATTTGGGCAGGCTTGCACTATGCAGGTCAGCATCGAGGCATCCGAATTAGTTTGCTGTTGATTGCAATGATCAATTTCGCCATCCTGGGGCCGATTGTCGTTGGTGTTGCCGAACTAGTGACTATTCGGATGGGCGGAGATGCCACCACTTTTGGCTACTTGCAATCTGCTTACGGGGTCGGGGCATTAGCAGGCGTGTGGATTGCTAGCCAAATGGGCACCATTAAAAAGCTTCAAGCACCTCTGGCATTGCTGGCAACTGCGCTAGGCGCAGGACTCATCGCCCTTGGGTTTGTCTCTCAGACATGGACTGCTGTCACAATTATCCTCTCAATGGGAGTCGGAGGAGGACTTGTTGGTGTACTGGCACTCACCTGGTTGCAACAAGAAACGGCGATCGCTATGCAAGGGCGCATGATGAGCCTGGTTATGTTTGCAGCAGTAGCTCTTGATCCCTTTTCTCAAGCGATATCAGGTGTTTTGCTCGATGTGAGTTTGACCGGTTTATTTCTTGCCGCAGGCACCACAATGCTAATCACAGCTCTCGTTTCATTACTGAGCCGAACTGGCGATCGATCTCTATAAGCTCTAAATACAGCCTCTTGCAGGGATAGAAGATACACTTAAAACGCCCTATTTTCTAGAGGT
>CAZZCG010000031.1:0-33412 GCA_964653145.1 uncultured Synechococcus sp.
GGGGGCGAATGGTTACGCTGGTTATCCCTGGGGGTCAGCTTGGGGTTAATGGTTGCTGCAATCTGGGGGCCTAGGTTTTCCCGATGGGAGCAATGGGGCTACGGCTTTTTGTTAGCTGGGGCCGTTGGTAATGGCGTGGATCGGTTTTTGACCGGAGAAGTGGTGGACTTTTTTGATTTCCGCCTGATAAATTTCCCAATTTTTAATATTGCTGATATTTGTATCAATGTCGGGATGGTGTGTTTAATTATTGGGGCCTGGCGCGGAAAACGGAAATAATCACAGCCAGTCATTACAGCAGGGTCATCTCACCTTGCTCGAGGTCATAGTAGGCCCCCTGAACAGCCAATTTCCCCTCCCGGATTTGTTCGGCTAACACTGGGGACTGGGTGAGGCGGTGAACTTGGCGTTGAACATTGGCCTGGATGGCGTTGGTGAGTAAATCCCCCGGTTGTGTTTTGGCCTGGTCAATGGCCGGCTGAATCGCGGTAACAAGGGATGGGATTACACCCGGTAATGGTTTCCCCGATAGGGCCGCCGTCACTGCTCCACAACGGGAATGCCCCAACACCATCACTAGAGGAGTTTGCAGCACTGCCACTGCGTACTCTTCACTGGCAATTTCTTCGGTAATGGCAATATTCCCTGCGACCCGAACCACGAATAAGTCCCCCAGGCCCTGGTCAAAAATGATTTCTGGGACAACCCGTGAGTCCGCACAGCTAAGGATCGCAGCAATGGGGGTTTGGGACTGGGCAACGCGGCGGACTTGGGCCAAATCTTGGTGGGGAAAGACACGTTTTTGCCTGAGAAACCTTTGATGGCCGGCTAGGAGTTCGTTGAGGGCCTGGTCAGGGGTAATTTTGGGATTTGGGCTCGCAAGAGTTAAATCAGATGAGAGCCAACCATGACTCCAGGCCCCGGCCAAAACCAGACTGCTCAAAACCTGTTGCCCAAACTGTCGGCGTGAACTGACCATAATTGACACAATTTACAAAAAAGTCCGGGGAAAAGAGATTAATCCGCCCAAAACATTCCAGACCCTTAATCATCATGCCTTTAGCCGTTAGAGTAAATTGGATAAGTTTTTCCTTAACTGAATGACCTAAAACGACAGGCCTGGGCGGGACATTCAACATTAGACTGATGAAGCGGATCAAGAATTATTGTGCATGGCCCTATTAACACTGCGCTCACTTGCAAAAGACTTTGGGATTAAGGAAATTCTCAAGGACGCTAATTTTACCCTCAACGAAGGGGATAAGGTTGGCTTGATTGGGATTAATGGCTCTGGCAAATCCACCTTACTGAAAATTATTGCTGGCCTGGAGACCTATGACAGGGGCGACCGTTGGGTTGATGCCAGTGCCAAAATTGTCTACTTGCCCCAGCAACCGGACTTAAACCCTGAATATACCGTCCTGGAGCAGGTTTTTGCCGACAGTGGTGAACAGATGGCCCTCGTCCGGCGGTATGAAGAACTCTCAACCCAACTGGCTCACCCCCAGGCCAATGCCGAACTCCTCATGGCTCAACTCTCCAGTGTTTCCGAACAAATGGATGCCCTTGGGGCCTGGGACTTAGAAACACAGGCCAAAATTATCCTGACAAAACTGGAAATTACGGATTTAGAAGCCAAAATTGCGGATCTCTCCGGTGGGTATCGGAAGCGAATCGCCCTAGCTGCGGCGCTGATCTCAACCCCAGATGTTTTGCTGATGGATGAGCCAACGAACCACTTAGATGCCCTTTCCGTGGAATGGTTACAGACCTACCTGAGTCGGTTTCGGGGGGCTATTTTACTCATCACCCATGATCGCTACTTTTTGGATCGGGTCACCCAACGGATTGTCGAAATTGATCGGGGTGAGCTTTTTGCCTATGCCGGTAACTATGCCTACTATCTCGACAAAAAAGCCGAAGCCGAAGAGTCTGTGGCCAGTAGCCAACGCAAACATAGCGGCGTATTACGACGAGAACTGGAATGGCTCAAGCGGGGGCCAAAAGCCAGAAGTACCAAGCAAAAAGCCCGGATTGAGCGGATTCGCGCCATGCAAGATCAAGAGTTCAAAACAGCCCATGGCAAGGTGGACATTACAACAGCGGGGCGGCGGATTGGCAAAAAAGTGGTTGAACTGACTAACCTCTGCAAAGGCTATACCGGCCGGACGCTGATCCATAACTTTACCCATACCTTTGGCCCGGAAGACCGCATCGGGATCATTGGCAGTAATGGCGTGGGAAAATCAACGCTGATGGATTTAATAACCGGACGGATTCAACCCGACTCTGGAACTGTAGAGATTGGCTCAACCATTGCCATTGGTTATTTTGACCAGCATTCCGATGATTTAACCGTCCACGGGGAGCAACGGGTCATTGACTATCTCAAAGGTGTCGCGGAACTGGTGACCACAGCGGACGGGAGTGTGATTACGGCCTCGCAAATGTTAGAGCGATTTCTCTTTCCGCCTAATCAACAATATGCCCCGATCCACCTCTTGTCTGGGGGAGAAAAACGCCGTCTCTTCCTGTTACAAGTCCTGATGAGTGCGCCGAATCTGCTGATTTTAGATGAACCAACCAACGATCTGGATGTGCAAACTCTAGCGGTCTTAGAAGACTATCTGGAAGACTTTAACGGGGCTGTGATTGTGGTTTCCCACGACCGTTATTTTTTAGATCGGGTGGTGGATGTCATCTTTGCGCTCGAATCCGGTGGCAACTTACGTCAATATCCCGGCAATTACAGTGTTTATTTAGAACACAAGCAAGCAGCAGAAGCGGCCATCGCCAACCCTAAGCCCTGTCGCGAGCCATCTCCTCAGACCCGGCCAGGCAAAACTCCCGCTCAAACCACCAGTGACAGTAAACCCCGCAAGCTCTCTTTTAAAGAAAAGCAGGAATATGAACGCCTAGAAATCCAAATCCCAGCGATGGAACTGGAAAAAGAGAACCTCGAAAAGCAGCTTTATCAGAACCCACCGGATGGTTTTACAGAGCTACAACAACTCGCCCAACGGTTAGCTGACTTAACCCAGGCCATTGATCGGGATACGGAGCAGTGGTTGGCTCTGGCAGAACGAATCTAAGAGTTGATGGTGACTATCCCAGGCCAGGAGGGAATTTTGCAAACGGGGCCAGAATTGAGTCAGCAAAGGGTAGAGTAATCATCAACTTGTGAAAAAACTACACCCGAAAAAGGCAGTTCACCATGAAGTTGGGGCAATGGTTTGGGCTAATTGTCAGTCTGGTTTGTCTGTACGTTCTCTGGGAAATTCGGCAAGTTTTGCTGTTGGTGTTCCTAGCTGCCGTCTTGGCCACCGCCCTGAATCGTATCCAACTCAAGCTCCAGGCCTGGGGCGTAAAGGCGAAATTTGCCTTGCCAGTGACAATTTTGACGGCCTTTGCAATCATCGTTGGCTTTTTTGTTCTGATTGTGCCGCCGTTTTTACAGGAGTTTCGACAAATTGCCACCCTCGCCCCCAAGGGAATGGCCCAACTGGAAATCTGGCTGACTCAAATGGGTACGGTTTTCCCTGGCCTGGCGAATGAAGACGCACCTCTAGCGCAACGGCTGATCGCTCAACTGGAACCCTTTCTGGAGCAGATTTTTGGAAATTTCTTTGCTCTCTTTTCCAATACCCTGACTGTATTTCTCAACCTCTTGTTGGTTTTGGTCTTGACCGTGATGTTAGTGATTAATCCAACACCCTATCGACGGGGGTTTATTCGCCTGTTTCCAGGGTTTTATCGGGCCCGGATTGATGAGATTTTAAACCGGTGTGAACAGAAGCTCCTGGCCTGGTTGGCGGGAACGGGCATCAACATGGTGGCCATCGGCGTGGTCTGTGGGATTGCTCTGGCGGTGATGGGGGTGCGGTTAGTGTTTGCCAATGCGGTTTTAGCGGGATTATTTGAAGCCATACCCAATATTGGCCCAGTTTTGAGCGTAATCCCGCCGATGTTAATTGCCCTAGTGGATGATCCCTGGAAAGCGGGGGCGGTGTTCATTGCCTATTTAGTGATTCAACAGTTGGAGGCCTATTTGCTGGTTCCGGTGGTCATGGCTCAACAGGTGGAAGTATTGCCGGCCATGGCTCTCCTGGCACAATTGACCTTTGCCATTTTTCTTGGATTTTTAGGCCTTCTCCTGGCCCTGCCCCTCTTTTTAGTGGGTCAAATCTGTTTTGAGGAAATTATTCTTAAAGACATTCTTGACCCTTGGGGCCTGGAGGAAGAAACAACTACTATTCCGAGCCCCGAAGTTCATTCCGAGACAGCAGTCCTTGAGGAATCCTGTTAATCGTGGCCTGGTTGCTGACAAGGGAAGTATTTATGACTCACTGTTGAACCATAACCCATGCTGGAAAGTGTTTTCTACTGTCGCCTGGTATGGAGAAATCCAAGCTGATTCAGTGCTTGCAGGAAGTCTTATCAACTCACACCTCAAATTCCAGCCGCCTTAGATTGGGAAATCAATCCAGATTAGTCTGTTCTATTTCCTGGCATACAGCTTCTAGACATTGTCGGTTGATTTCGGTGGGGTCTGCAAGGTAGGTGTAGAGTGCAAGATTTTGTCTATCCTGGTGTTTGACTCTTTCAGTCTCACGTTCGATTCTTTCAGCTTCTTGGTTTCGTATTTCAGCCTCGCGATATCATCTTCGATTTGCAGCGTTCCACTTAATGTCGAAATCAACCACTGCCACCAGGAGAGGAGGGCTTCCAGAAAGACCCAGAAACTCGAGTCTCTGAGAGTCATTGGCGGGATTTTAGGGGGGAAGTCTCTTGCGTCATAAAAAATTAGTGTAGTGGTGGCCACAACTAGCTCAGTTAGTAATGTGGATGGAACCAATGAGAGAAGGTTTGCTTTCATTCTGCCAGGCCACAGGTCTGCAAAAAATCTACGAATGATCCTAAATATGCTCACCTAGCTGCCTTATCATGCCCGCCTCCCAGTAACACTAAAGCCATCGCCTTTCGATTTGGCTCACATCACAAAACGTCAAGAATCGCCACAGACTGTCAGAAGGCCCAAGCAATCACTGTAGGATCTGCCTCAGTCATGGTTATGCAATGTTGACGGGTGATGAGATGACCACAGCAGAATCAGTCCAACAGGCCCTGTCCTCTGAGGATTTAGGTGACCGGCTTTCGGGTGTAAATCAACTACGCCAACTCCCCCCAGAAATTGCCTTTCAACTGATTCAACCGGCCATTTTGGATGCTAATCCGCGGGTTCGTTATGCAGCGGTGAGTCAACTCTCCAGCCTCGGGACATGCAACTTACCCCAGGCCCGGCAATTGCTCTGCGAACGCCTACATGAAGACAGTGAAGTGGATGTCAAAGCGGCAGCAGCTGATGCCATTGGGGCCTTGAAACTCAGTGATGCTTTTCCTGATCTGGCCCAGGTGTATACGGAAACAACAGAATGGTTACTGCAATTTAGTATTGTGGCGGCCTTGGGAGAGTTGGGAAATCCCGCTGCAATACCGCTGTTATTCGCTGCCCTCGAGACCGATCAGGAACTACTAAAACTTGCGGCCATTGGCTCTTTGGGGGAATTGGGTGATGCAGAGACTATTCCGGTCTTAGCCCCCTATGTGACGTTTCCAGACTGGCAAGTTCGCCACCGCTTAGCCATTGCTCTGGGGCAAATTGGGGGAGACCAGGCCCAGGCCCTGTTAAAACAACTCAGTCAAGATAGTTCCAGTACCGTGGCTGAAACCGCCGCTACGTTTCTCCAGGCCTAGGAATGGTATAAAAAGCAAACAAAGCAACACAACCCAGAACTCCCAAATCAAGCCATGTTGATTCATAACCCACGGCTCCGAAATCCACTGGCGGTTGGCCTGGGGGCAATTTTAGGGGCGACACTGCGGTATGGCTTGAGTACGCTGTTTGTCCATCCCACTTTTCCCTGGAGTACCTTGGGGGTTAATATCTCCGGTTGTTTTTTCATGGGGTTTGCGGTTGTCTTTTTTCTAAATGAAGCGATCAAAATCCATCCTGACCTCTACCTGCTACTGACCACCGGTTTTTTGGGTTCCTACACAACTTTTTCCAGTTATGAGTTAGATACCTTTTTGCTCTGGAGCCATCACTATGTGTCACGGGCCCTACTCTACTGGGGACTTTCGGCGATTTTGGGAATTCTGGCCTATCAACTGGGTGAGCGGGTGGCCCAACGCTTCCTGCCTCCAGGCCCCGCAGCTTAGAGCTAGAGGAAAGAGTCATGAATGAGCTGACAGGGGTGGATTTCGCCTGGGTTGGCCTGGGGGCAATTCCGGGCGCGTTGTGTCGCTATTACATTAGTCTCTGGGCCCTCAAACACCTCCCCACAAAATTTCCCTGGTGGACGTTTACGATTAATGTCTCTGGAACGTTTCTGATTGGCTTTGTGGCGATGTGGGTGGCTCCAGCAGGCCTGGCCGCGGGTATCAAGTTGGCAATTATTTCCGGATTTTTAGGCTCCTATACGACGTTTTCCACCTTTGCCTTGGATACCAATAACCTCAGACGCAGCAGTAGCAAAACCTTAACCCTGCTCTATGGCCTGGGAAGTCCGGTGGCGGGATTTGTTGGAGGGGAGTTGGGGGCAGCCTTGGGGGAATGGATCTTAGCTAAAGGGGGTTAGGCGCGGAGGGTGCGGCGGAGTTGGGTGACTTGATCGGCGAGTTCCAGAAACCCAGCGGGCATGGCCGGGCCGGTCAAAATCACATCAATGTGGCGAGGGCGATGGTTGAGTAAATTCAAAACCTCTTGCTCCGGAATCAACCCCAACTGAACTGCCAAACTGAGTTCGTCAAGCACCACCAGACTATACCGATTTCCCTGGATCGCAGCTTGGGTAAATTCCCAGAGTTCACCCAGGGCCGTCTGTTCAGCATCCGATAAATCTGGGGTAGAAATGCAACGACCAATATTACAGCGCACCCAATCTAAATGTTGCCCCAGGCGCATCGGCCGCTCAACACCCAGGTTGATCCCCCCTTTGAGAAATTGCACCACGAGGACTGGAGTGCCTTGTCCAGCAATGGTGAGGGCCTGGGCCATCACTGAGGTGAAAAAACTCCGATGTTCAGCCGTAAAAACTTGGACTAAGCCATCCACGCAATAGGGAAGCTGACTTTTGGCCTGGGGCGTCGTCTCGGTGTAGGGACGTAATTCAACCAGTTGGGAAACCATAGGGGAGAAAATCTCGAGAAAAATTGCAGACTAGTAGGAATAAGCCCTACAGCGGTTTTGGCCCCAGTACCACGTCGAGTCGAAACCCCATGGGCCACAAATATAGTGTAGAACCTTTGAGTTTGTCCTTAGTGAACACTAGATATATGGAACCGTCAAGGGGCAGAATCGATTATTCTAGGGAAGTTAACGCTACAAAAGGGATGGCAGACCTGGTATGGCTTGGCAACGACCGGATGGCCGCAACTGGGATCAACTCCGGCCTGTGAGTTTTCAACGAAACTTTACACAATTTGCTCCGGGGTCGGTGTTAGCAAGCTGTGGGCAAACCCAGGTTCTCTGCACTGTAACCATCAAATCCGGGGTTCCTAAGTTTTTGGAGGGTTCGGGGCAGGGTTGGTTGACGGCGGAATACCGAATGTTACCCAGTGCTACCCCCCAACGCCAAGATCGAGAACTGTACAAATTATCAGGACGAACCCAAGAGATTCAACGGCTGATTGGGCGGAGTTTGCGGGCGGCTTTGGATTTAGGGACCCTGGGGGAGAGAACCTTGACGGTGGACGCGGATGTTCTCCAGGCCGATGCTGGCACCCGAACCACGGCGATTACGGGGGGATATGTGGCCCTGGTGGATGCAATTCAAACCTTAATTCAGGCGGGAGACTTGACAACCTCACCGATTCAACAACAGGTGGCTGCAGTCTCCGTGGGACTATTGGCCGAAATGCCCTATTTAGATTTAAATTACCCGGAAGATTTAGCTGCGGATGTGGATTTTAATGTGGTCATGACCAGCTCTGGCAAGCTATTGGAAGTCCAAGGAACTGCTGAGTCCGGAAGTTTTAGCCGCTCTCAACTTAACGCCATGCTAGATCTGGCGGAATCGGGAATTAAAACCCTGATGTCCCACCAAACCCAGGCCCTGGCAATCTGATCCGTTGTTCAATAGGAATTCAGAATTCAGGGCTGATCTGAGCAGTTTTAGGTACTAGTCGGTAGTGGCCAGTCCGGATTCTCCCCCCCAATCACCAACGCCTGTAGGGGGAGATAGTCCAGACTAAATTGATTCAGGGCATTAATCAGAACATCCAGGGCTAAGGCATCACTAGTACCGAGATCAAACCAACAGCGGCCCCACAGGTCTTGGTATTCAAATTCCCCCATGTTGTGCATCAGGGCCACCAGAGAGGTGGAGTCACTCGGGTCATTGTAGTCCAAGTAACTCAGTTCCAGGCCCGTGTCCTGCACCTGTAAATTTTCCGCATTAAATCCCCCCAGCTTGCCGAGGAAAAACCAGGAGTTAAAGACTTCTTCCAGGTACTGCTGCTCAACCGGGCTAGGGAAATCGGCAAACTCTACCCAAATCCAGACATTGAACGGATCAAACTCCCGAAACCGTACCTGCATTAGTCTTGCCCCGCTAATCCTTTGCGAAAAGCTGACCGTTGTCCAATCCTGTCAAGGTAGGCCTGGATTGCCGGATAGGGGGAAAAGTCTATTTGAAAGAGCATTTGAGCATAGCTGAGGATACTGCCCATGGCCACGTCGGCAACGGAAAACTCACCGCCAACGAAGAATTCCTGCCCAGTTAAACTCTGATCCACCGCCCCAAGGAGTTTTGGTAATTGTGTTTCCCTCGCTTCACCAACCATGGCCTGGGTCAAGGTGGAATTGGCAAACAACACCCATTGGTATATAGCCCCGCGTTGGCCTGGGTCAGTGGGCATTTTGCCTTGAGAATCTGCCAAATAGAGGAGGATCGCCCCGGATTCCCAGAGTTTGAGGTCACCATCCACGAGGGCGGGAACTTTACCCATGGGGTTAATGGCTAAAAAATCTGGAGATTTGTGGGCCCCAGCCTTCATATCCAAAAGCACAAATTCGTAGGGCAGAGAAAGTTCTTCCAAATACCAGCGGACGATTGCGGCTCTGGATTGTGCCCCACCGTATAGTTGAATCATGACAGTAAGACTCGATGAACAACCTTAGATACCCTACCGCAATCTTGAGGGGGAAATGTCTAAGATTTATCAAGTTGGGCGCCTGAAGGAAAAAGAGGTTAACCATGGCTTCGATCCGGCAAAAATTAGCAGATCCACAGGAACGATTTGAACTGTTTCTGGGCCTGGTGGACAGTATGAGTCGGTTGTTTCGGGTTGATCCAGGCCAAATTGTCAACCTAGAGCAAATCGAATCCCTGCCGGCCGGAACATTGGGACGTGAGTTGAGTGAATTTTTGCGGAAAAATAGTCTCAAGCCCTTCACCACGGGGCATCGGCGCAAACAACTCCATGATGCGGTTCATGTTTTAACGGGCTACGGCACAGATCTGGTATCGGAGGCTGAAGTCCAGGCCTTTTTATTGGGAAGTGGGGGCTTTAATCCCCTCAATGCTGCTTTGAAACGCCGAGCCGCCAAAATGATTCTGAAGCAAAATCTCACCTCAGCCCCAGAGTTAGACCAACGCTTAAATGCAGCCTATGAGCGGGGCCGGCAATCTAGTTTTAATCCCGACGCTTGGCCCATCGAAACCCAGTGGGAACTCCCCTTAACCCAGGTACAGGCGGATTATGGTGTTTTGCCTAGTTGAGAAGTTGAGCAAGAGAGAATCCCTGGGACAAGCTGGCTTTGCAGGAGATCAAAAAAAAGACCGAACTCCCTGGGGAAATCCGATCTTGGCAAACCCTTAAGTTTTTTCAATCTGCAAGAAGCTCAGTTCAAGGCTATGGCTAGAGTTGGACTCAAAATACAACCCTCACCACTGATCCTTAGGCATCAGGAATCAGGCTGCTATTGTAGGCATCCATGACATCAAATCCAGGCACCCGATTGGCGTAGTTGGTGTCTTGCCCTGTCACGGATTTGGCAATTTTTTCAAAGGATTCAGAGCGCCAGTTGCGTTCGTGAATGGGCTTGGTTTGTTCACCTAAAAAGTAGGCCTGGGTGCCAATAACCGCTGCTGCAACCCAACCAACCACAAATAATGCAATCAATAAAACCATGAGAGTGACCTCCAAAAAATCTGTTGAGACTAGAAAAGAAAACACAACGATCAAGCTAAAAGGAGAGACTTTGACAAAATTTGAAACTTGAAACTTAGGCCAGTAAGCCCAAGCGTTTGCCGTTATCCCGAGCCAAGCGGATCATGTTTTGCCGATAGTTCCGATCCAGGCCAAGGCGTTCACAAACCTGGGTAATCACTTGGGCATGGAGAGCAATGGCTTGACCCCGAAACCGATTAAATTCCTTAGTGCCCATCCAAGAGCGAACCATTAAAACCAAGGGAGCAAACATTCCTTAACCCTCCTAATCGTGGAGCTTTGTAACCTTATGTAAACTAATGTAACAGATATTTTACAAATCTGCAAATTTTTGTTAAAGATTTCCTGTTGTGATTCAAAATACGCTATAGGTCTTTTCTGCTATGGGTTTTGATGCCAATGGCAGCTTCTGGATCGGCGCTAAGACTCGGCCCAGTTTGGTGATTTTTCAAGTTTTTTTAGAAGAAATCGTTACAATTCCCGGCCAAGTGTTACAGCCGTGTCCCCAGGCCAAGGCGCAACTTTACTGCTGACACCAGGCCCCGATCCGAGCTAAAACCCGACTATTCTCCTCAGGTGTGCCAATGGTTAAGCGGATTCCCCCACAGGTATAACGGACTAAACTCCCGGCCTGGCGTAGTTGCTGGGCTAAGTCTGGGGTCTGTTCGGCAGGCCTGGCCTGGAAAAAGATGAAGTTGGCATTACTGGCCCAGAGGGTTAATTGCGAGTGCTGGCTTAATTTGGAAAAGACCCAGTCCCGTTGGTTGAGAAGGTCAGGGGTTTCTCCTAATAAAGTGTCTCGTTCTGCCAGAACTAGTTGAGCCGCAGCGAGGGAGGGAGCCGTGATGTTGTAGGGCAAACGTAATTTTTCCAACGCCGTAATGACCTCTGGGTTTCCAACACCATAACCCACTCGAAATGCAGCCAGTCGAAACGCTTTGGAGAACGTCCGTAAAATTAACCAGTTGGGGTGGCCCTGTAATTCTTCAGCTAAAGTCTGCCCACTGAATTCGTAATAGGCTTCATCGATCACAACCAGAATGTGTTCAGGAATTGTCCGTAACCAGGCCAGTTCTGTTGCAGATAACGTGTTGCCCGTGGGGGAATTGGGGTGTACGACAAAGACGACATTAATGGTTTCAGAGCCTAGAACTTCTTGCGCGGCATCGAGATCCATGGCAAAGGTTTCTGGATGGCGAGGAATTTTGACCGTTTCCACACCTAGGCCAGTGGCGAGAATCTGATACATGGAAAACGTGGGATCCGCGACGAGAATTTTTCCCCGGCCTGGGCCACAGGTTGCCAGCAAAATTGAGCGAATGAGTTCATCAGACCCACAACCCACCGTAATCTGTTCGGTCGTAATTGGTGCCTGGTCGAGGTTTTCATTCACATATTCGGCAATGGCTTGTTTGAGACGGGCATGGCTGCCATCGGGATAACGATTTGCGGGGATGGCACTAAAGAGATAATCCACATACTTTTGCTTTAATTCAGGTGGAAAATCCAGGGGAAATTCATTGGTGTCGAGAATATCCAACTGTTCTGGGGGAAGATGCTTGCTGTCGCTGTGGCTACTGTAGGCCTGGAGTTGATTCAGTTCGGGACGTAAGAAGGCCAAAGTCATTGTTATTTAATTCCTTGAGAGTGTGAGTGAAGCCTAATTTAAGTGCAAAGGATTTATGAAGGGCGGGCCTGACAATGAGACTCCAGCCAAGTGGCAATTCTGACTAAACAGGATTCCTCGGGTTCAGTACTTGCAGCAAGATCCCAAAAAAACGCCGCCGCAACATCTTCGGCAATCTCTAACTCCCAGCCATTAACCAACAGAAACCTGTAGGTCGGAATTAAAGCAGTTCGCTCATTGCCATCGATAGAGCAATGATTTTTAACGAGGCGATAACAGTAGGAAGCCGCTAAATCAAAAAGACTGACCCCTTCTTCGTAGTAATACCGATTTTTGGCTTTATTGAGCGTGGATTCTAAGGCTTTTTGATTAAGAACCCCATGAGACCCCCCAGAGGCTTGAATCACTTTGACATCAATTTCAACTAAATCCTGTTCAGTTAGCCAGTAAATTTCACTCATTTAGCTAGGTCAAGCAACGCATTTTTATACTTTTCAACTCGTTGTTCGGCGGCCGCCAGTTTGCGTTCATGCTCCCGATCAAATGAGGTAATCTCATCACCCATCGGGGTTTTGGTCACAACTAGGGTGTCCCCTTCGGAAATCTGTAACCTCTCGGCCAATTCCGGGGGAATAACGGCGGTTAATTCGTTGCCTGTTTTTTTGACATTGAGAAGCATCATCGGTTGAAGCCTCCAGGTTTTATGTTGATCCTACACCACCGCCCCTGGCCTGGGGTTTTATGGATCCGCCACAACTTTTCCATATCCCCTGATCGGGTGAGACGGCTCCCTGGGTATCGCCCCTAGGATTATAGAGAGTGACAGTGCTAAAGATTTTTTAAACCAGTGAGTTATTGATGACTGCGAGTATCGGCGGAGAGCGGATGGTGACTGAGGTGCTGCCGGAAATTACCCAGGCCCTGTGTTGTTTATGGTTGTCCCAGGCCTGGCCGCAACCTTTGAATACGGCCCTAGAAATTGTTGGATCGGCATTGCAGGTGGATCGGGTTCGGCTGTGGCGGGTTAATCAAACTCCAGGGGCGGCACATTTTTGGCTGTCCATCATCGGGGCCTGGCCTAAGAAACATCTCGAAACCTCATCTTCCCTGGCATTGGCCACTCTGCCCAGCTTTAGTTATTGGTTTAGTCGCCTCAGTGTTGGACACAGTCTCCAGGCCTGGGTGGGGGAACTTCCGACTTCCGAGCAGCAATGGTTTCAGGAGTTGGATATTGCCTCCGTCTTGGTGTTGCCGGTTAACGTCAATGGGGGCCTGGGGGCAATTTTGACCTTGGAATATCAGACCCAGCAGCACATTTGGCACGAAGAAACGATTAGCTTACTCCACCACTTCACCCTTCCCCTTGGCCAGGCCCTCACCCACCACGACAACCAGCCTTCACTCCCGGCCTGTGATGATCCGCATCCCCTCTATGATCAACGCCTTGTTCAACTTGCCCAACGCAAACCCCTGCACCATGGCAATCTTGATCTAGCCCTGCAAGACATTTCCCGCACCGCCGCTGAAACCCTTGAGGTTGAACGCACCAGTATTTGGCTCTATGCCCCCGATAAACAAAAAGTTCGCTGTGCCACCCTCTATCAATCGACTCCCCAGGCCTTTAGTAGTGGATTAGAACTGGCCGCGGCTGACTATCCTGATTATTTCCAGGCCCTGCAAGAACAACGCACCATTGCCGCCCATCGCGCAGATCTGGATCCCCGCACCCATGAATTTGCTGGGGAGTATCTCAAAACCTTGGGCATAACCTCGATGTTAGATGCACCGATTTGGGTGGAGGGGGAAATGGTTGGGGTCATTTGCCATGAGCATGTGGGCCCGCCGAGACGCTGGACCATGGCCGAGCAACAGTTTGCCGCCGCAATTTCGGATTTAGTCTCTTTGGCAATTGAATCCCGCGACCGTCACCAGGCCTTGGCCGATTTACAAGCCAGTGAAGAACGTCTCCAAAGCTTTTTCCAGGCCACCACCGAAGCTGTGATTTTCCATGATCATGGCCGGATTGTGGACTTAAATCAGGCCGCAGAATTGATGTTTGGCTACCCGGCTCAGGAATTAATTGGCACCTCAGTATTGGAATTAGCCGATGCCAGTTCCCGGGATTTAATTCGTCAGCGTCTCCAAGAGCCCACAGACCAACTCACCGAAGCCGTCGGACGGCGCAAAACCGGGGAAACCTTTATTGGCGAGCTTCAAGGGCGACCCATTCGCTATCAAGGTAAACCAATGCGAGTCGTGAGTTTACGGGACATTACCCAACGCAGACAGGCTGAAATGGAGTTGCGCCTGGCGGATCAACGGGAAAAACTCCTAGCCCAAATTGCCTTGCGGATTCGCCAGTCCCTGGAACTTGAGGATATTCTCAACACCACCGTTTTAGAGGTGCGCCAATGCCTCCATGTGGATCGAGTCTTCATTGCCCATTTAGATGTGGACGCGCACCAGGCCCAGACTGTCGCCGCAGCAATTTCCCCAGAATGGCAAGAGAACGTCGAACAAATTTTCCAAGATGCAGATTATCTCCAAACCCTCTTAACCCTTGGTGATTTTCCCCAGGCCCTGTCCCGACTGACCTGCGCCGATAAAACCGCGTCCGTGCTGACCCGTTATCAAATCCAGTCGGTTTTAGCGGTACCCATACCCCAAAGCATTAACCTCCTGCACCCCCCTAGCCATTTGCCGCCGCGGGTGGTTCTAGTTTTGCATCAATGTGCCGCTCCCCGGGATTGGAAGATTTTTGAATGGCAACTTTTAGAACAATTGGCCACCCAAGTTGCAATTGCCCTACAACAATCCAGCCTCTATCAACAACTGGCTGCCCTCAATGCCAATTTGGAATACCAAGTCCGAGAACGCACCCGGCAACTAGAACAAAAAATGGCGGAACTGGAAGAACTAAATCGTCTAAAAGATGTCTTTCTCCATGCCGTTTCCCATGATTTACGGACACCGGTGATGGGTGCCTTGATGGTTTTAAATAATCTACTGCCTGAGGATGAAACCCAAACTAAAATTACCATTCCCCGCACTGTTCTAACCCGAATGATTAGTAGTCAAAACCGACAACTGACGCTGATTAATTCCCTCTTGGATATTCACGCCAGCGATGCCAATGGCCTGAACCTGGAATTAACCCCCCAGGCCCTGCCTGAACTGTTAGACAACACCCTCGAAGATTTGGCCCTATTGTTAGATAAAAATCAAACCTACCTCGATAATCAAATTCCCGATGACTTGCCCTTCGTGTCAGCAGATGCCAGCCAACTGCAACGGGTGTTTGAAAATTTGATTACCAATGCCCTGAAGCACAATCCCCCAGGCCTCAAACTGACCCTTAAGGCTCAAGTTGTGGATTCCGATCACGCTGAAGCGGCCCCAATGATCCTCTGTGCAGTCCAAGACAATGGGTTGGGAATTTCCCTAGAGCACCAGGAGCATCTCTTTGATTTATATTATCAAGGTAAAAAATCACGACATTTACGGGGCATTGGCCTGGGCTTGTACCTCTGTCGGCAAATTGTTCAGGCTCACGGGGGCGAGATTGGCGTCATTAGTACCCCCAACCAAGGCGCAACCTTTTGGCTCACGTTACCGATTTTGAATCAAGGGGATCAAATTTAGTTGAGATAGAGCAATTCCCACTTCCGGTTATTCAGCAGACTTTTATCAAAGGAGTCAAAATACAGTTAATGACACTAGCCAGGGAAAACTTGAATCCCCAGATTGGGAACACTTAATTGAGGAACTAGAGGATTTGGGTAACTAACAAAACATCAGTATGTTAAAAGTTTTTTGAGAAATATGTTGAATTTATTGACGACGTTTATGATTACTAAATGGCTATTTTAATAATCTTCAAGATGTTTTGTTTTCCATGGTTCTCATCTTATTATGTATGGTGCGTTCTCATGAATAACTACTGTTTACTATATGACCAAAGCAGAGTGATTCAGTTCATCCAGATTTAGAACATGAAAAAGATTCGCTTTGGTTAGGGCATTGATCTCGTTTTGATCGTACTCATGGTTGATGTCTTAGATTGCTTCCCAGGCCTCATTCCTGTTAACAGGTAACTGTGTTTCTTCCCATTGAGGGATCTCGGGTGCTTAACTCTGAGGTTGTCCCAAATCAAAAGCTCCATGAATCGCCTGTAAAGCAGTCACTCCATCGGTTTCTGCCACGACACAACTGACTCGAATTTCTGAAGTGGCAATCATTTGAATGTTGATCCCGGCCTGGGCCAGAGCAGCAAACATTTTCGCCGCAATTCCGGGCCGACGAATCATTCCCATCCCGACAATACTGACCTTGGCCACATCGAGAACTAAATCAATCTCCCCACAGCCCCAGGCCGGAGCATGATCCTTCAGCAGTCCATAGGCAATATCGGCATCTGCTTGGGCCACAGTAAAGGCAATATCACGGGTCATCTGATTATTGATTGGCCGAGACCGTTGCGACTGAATGATCATATCCACACTCACCCCCGCATCCGCCAAGGTTTGAAAGATTTGGGCCGCCAGACCGGGGAGATCCGGGACATGACGCACCGCTAATTGAGCTTGTTTAATATCCAGGGCCACACCGCGGACTGGGGGTTGATTGGCCGTGGTTTGCGGATCAAAGTCCGGTAAAGCCGTCGGAATCTCAAAGGCATCCTGGAGCAACAACACAGCTTGACTGGCATCGGCTTGGTTAATCGTACAACTGACATTGACTTCCGAGGTGGAAATCATTTGCAGATTAATTCCGGCCTGGGCCAGGGTGGAAAACATTTGCGCGGCAACTCCCGGCCGACCAATCATACCCGCACCAATAATACTCACCTTGGCAATCTGGTTATCGACAAGAACTTCCGGGGCCTGGAGGGGAGATTGACCGGGATTGGTTGGGTTAAAAGCTGAGGCAACGGCAGCGGCAGGGTTCAGGCAGGCTTTTTGCACCGTAAAGGCAATATCGTTGGTGCTGGCTTCATGGATCGACTGAATAATCAGATCCACGTCCAAGTTTTGCTGGGCCAATTCCCCAAATAAGCTTGCCGCAATTCCCGGCCGATCCGCCACCCGTAACAATGCCACCTTGGCCTGGTCTAAATCAACGCGCACCCCATCCACAGGCTTACTCAGTTCCAAGTTTTCGGTGGGAGCTTTGGGGGCCATGGGAGAAACCACCTTTGTCCCCGGTTCATCTGTCCAACTGGAGCGCACCACCATCTGCACCCCATAGTTTCGGGCAATTTCCACGGCCCGGGGATGCAAAACTTTCGCCCCTAAGCTGGCCAATTCCAACATCTCGTCACAGGTAATTTCCGCCATCAGTTGGGCCTCGGGCACTAGGCGCGGGTCGGTGGTTAAAATTCCTGGCACATCGGTATAAATTTCACAGAGATCTGCTGCTAGGGCCGCCGCCAAAGCCACGGCTGAGGTATCCGACCCCCCCCGACCTAAGGTAGTAACTTCTAAATCAGCACTGTTACTAATGCCCTGAAACCCAGCGACAACAACAACCTTCCCCTCTGATAAATGCCGTTGCAAGCGTTCGGTGGAAATATCCAAAATGCGGGCGCGGGTGTGGGCTGTTTCGGTGGTAATTCCCACTTGGGCTCCAGTTAAGGAAATGGCGTCTTGACCCAAGGCCTGGAGGGCAATACTCAACAGGGCAATGGAAACCTGCTCCCCGGTGGCCAAAAGCATATCCATTTCCCGGCGGCAGGGGTTAGGGCTAAGTTCATTGGCAAGTTTAACCAGGCCATCGGTAGTTTTCCCCATGGCTGAAACCACGACCACCACTTGATTCCCAGCCTGGGCAGTCTTGACGACGCGCTTGGCCACGGCTTGGATACGCTCCACGGAGCCAACTGAGGTACCACCGTATTTTTGGACAATTAAACTCATAGGGGCAGACGAGGGAAAAAGCCAATAAACATCAGAACATTAAGCGATTGTATAGTTATTTCTGCCAAAACTGAGACCCGCAAACGTAATACTCCCAGAGGTTTCCAGCCTATTCGTTCCCGACCTCAGTCAAATGACCCTAGCTCAGGGCCTGGGGATAATTTGGCTGCGAACTCCACCGGAAACAATCACCTCTTCTTTGTCCAACCAGCCCACGGCCCGACTACCTTGAACCCGTAAAAATGGCGACTGTTGCTGGTAAAAAACATTCCCAAGGGCGTTGATTTCTTGTTTTGCCAATTGCCAAATGAGTCGATCACTTCGGAGTTGGGCTGGATTGCGACTGCGGTTAATTTGGACTTGCCCGGTGAGTTCCACCCGCTCCTCAGCTAAGTTCATGAATCCCTGCTGGGCCTGGGCAGTTAAGCTTTGGCTGGGACTCAAAATTCTCACGGGGTCTGGGCTGCGAATCACCTGGGCTACGGTTTGCCAAATGAGGTTATCACTGGCTACCTGGACATCCGGATCTACCAGCTTCACTTGGGCATTGTTACGCAGCGTCAAGGTTTTTTCCGCTAAATCCCAGGCCAGTTCCCCGCCCGTTGCCCGCTCCCCAGCATTGGGGCCTTTGATACGTTTAATCTCCACGCCCCGGAGTTTTGCATTGGTTTGGGAGCCCGCCACCAGGGTTTCCCTCTCAACATCCCAGCGGAGAAATCGGGAATTTAGCTCCAAATCCTTAAAATCAGCGCGCTGAGAAAGAACCCGGACATTCTCTTGGGCGGTGACGACTTGAGTTTGGCTGTTGGCATTGATTTGTTTCGCCGTTAGTTCAACCTGGGGATAGCGGACTTTGGGGTTTTTCCGGGCCTGGAGCTGCCTTTGTTCCGGCTGCCAAATAAACTCTTCCCCGGTTAAAACAATGTCCTGTCGCAAATCCTCGACGTTGATGCTGCCCTGGAGAATAATTTGGGTCTCCTGCTGCTGCACCTGGGCCTGGGGAGCAATGAGCTTATAGACCGCTTTGCCACCATCAAGGAGTTCCCCTTGGACATTTTTCAGGTGAGCAACCCGACGATCTGGACTGTAGGTGGCAGACTCGGCCTGGATTTTCCAAATAAGTTCCCCCTGGGTGTTACTTTGTCGCAAAACCAGATTCCGGAAAACAACAGCCCCCTCCACTTCTGCTTCCACGGGCGTCACAGCTTCTGGTTCCCGCCGGCCCCAGTCACAACCGCCTAACCCCATCAGGCCAGCGAGGAGTATCCCTAACCACCACTGCCTCACCGCCACAGCTAAAATGAGCATCTCAAGGAGAAGGGGTTTCTAGGTCTTCGGGGCGTTTGGGGTGTAACCAGGCCTCGGGGGGGACTTCAGGGGTAGGTAAACCGGACAAGGGTCGATAGGTGTAGGCGGGGCGGGGGGCTTTTTGAATATCTTCCCGGATACTGTCGAGATCAATGTAGCGATCGGCAACATTAATTAGGGTATCGCTGGTCATGGAACGTAAACTGACGACCTCAACCCGTGCCCCCCGGTAGCTAATGGCATCCACGGCGTAGGCTAAATCCCCATCCCCACTAACGAGAATAGCCGTATCGTAGCAACCCACCAAAGACATCATGTCCACGGCAATTTCCACATCCAAATTGGCTTTTTTGGAACCATCCGGCAATTGCACCAGTTCCTTAGAGACGACCCGATAGCCATTCCGCCGCATCCAGAGGAGAAATCCCTGTTGTTTTTCGTTCGTTGAGTCAACTCCTGTGTAGAAAAAAGCCCGAAACAGACGGGAGCCAGCGGTTAAGCGACATAAAAGCTTGGAATAGTCAATTTCAATCCCCAATTGCAGGGCAGCATAGAACAAGTTTGATCCGTCGATGAAAATGGCCACGCGACCGCGATTTTCAAGAACCTGCTCAGGAGTATAAACAACCCCTTGCTCTGGCGTAATCATTAAAACGATATTAACCTCGGTTTCAAAAAAGAATTTTTAGTATAAATACTCATTTCAGCCTAGCTCAAACTCTTTTCCGTTGGGGGGTGCCTTAGGCCGATGGAGCTTCCGGACTGACTAATTTGAGAAAAACTGGTTCTGGGGTGGCGAGGGTTTGGCCGGCGGGTAAGATGCCCCACTCCTGATGGCTAGCCAAATTTTCCAGGGTACTTTCGTGGTTGAAATCCAGGCCATAGCCCAGTTGCTGGTAAATTTTGCTGGCGGTGGTGGGGATAATTGGAGCTAGGAGAAAAGCAGCCAACCGAACTGATTCCAGGACAGTATAAAGAATTTCTGAAACTTGGCTCAGCTCGCCTTTTTTGTATAAACTCCAGGGGGCCTGGTCATCGAGATACTTGTTGCCAGTTCGGGCGAGGGTGAGGGCCGTCTGACAAACCAAGCTAAAATTTAATTCCCCATAGGCCGCGGCGGTGGTGGCTCCTGCAGTTTTTCCCAAACTCATCAGGGGATGTTCGGAGGGTAGTAGGGTTAAATCCACCTTCGGAACCTGGGCCTGGCAATATTTCCCCACCATTTTTAACGTCCGATTGAGCAGATTTCCGAGATCGTTGGCCAGATCCGCATTGACGATATTGATGAACCGAGTTTCGGCGTAATCCCCATCCCGGCCAAATTCAATTTCCTTCATGAAGTAATACCGCACGGCATCGGCGCCAAAATTGCCCACCAGTTCGTAGGGGTTAAGGGTATTCCCCAGACTTTTGCCCATTTTTTGTCCGTCTTTAGTTAAGAAGCCGTGGCCAAACACCCGGCCTGGTAAGGGTAAGCCCGCGGACATCAACATTGCTGGCCAATAGACCGCATGGAACCGGAGAATATCTTTCCCAATCAGATGTAAATTAATCGGCCACCATTTTTTCAAGGCGTTCTCGAGGGTCGGGGCCTGGTCGGGTTCTAAGAGGGCAGTGACATAACCCAAGAGAGCATCAAACCAAACATATATCGTGTGGCTGGGATCAACGGGAATGGGAAACCCCCAATCTAAATTGACCCGCGAAATTGAAAAATCCTGTAGGCCTCGCTCGACAAAACTGAGAACTTCATTGCGGCGGCTTAGGGGTTGGATAAAGTCGGGGTTGGCCTGGTAGTGAGCCAGAAGCGCGTCCTGGTATTTCGAGAGCTTGAAGAAATAGTTGCGTTCATCGCGCCATTCCACCGGCCGGTTAATGTGAATCGGACAATGCTTATTGGCCAGTAAATCCCGTTCCTCTTTGAATTCTTCGCAATCAACGCAATACCAGCCCCGTTGTTGCCCGAGGTAAATGTCACCGTTATCCCAGACCCGTTGAAAAAACTCGTTAACAATTTCGGCATGATTTGGGGCGGTGGTGCGGCTAAAGCGGTCGTAGTGGATATTTAACTGTTGCCATAACTCCTGAAACCCGGCGGCAATTTGATCACAGTGGGCCTGGGGGGAGCGGTCTAGCGTGGCAGCAGTACGTTGAATTTTTTGTCCATGCTCATCAGTGCCTGTAATCAATAGCACCTCAGTTCCCCGGAGGCGATAAAACCGAGCTAAAACATCGGCGGCAATTGTAGTGTAGGCACTGCCAATGTGGGGTAAATCGTTGACGTAGTAGAGGGGGGTTGTTAGGGCAAAGCGGGGGGGGCAGTCAATCATGGGCGCGGCAATCACTCAATCAATTCAACAGAAATTTCAGGCTGTATCGTCATTCCTCCCAAAAGTGAGGCAGTTAAAAACATTGCTCGTAAGGGCTAAGAGCCTTGTAGTGGTTCATCCCTAGGCAAAATGACGATGGGTAATTTTCTTTGATCCTACCCTGTTTCTGGCGGGGCCTGGAAATTTCGGCAAGTGGTCTGTGCTGCCTAGCTTAGTGGTCCGTCACACACCCGACGCAGCAAAGACCTGTATTTAAGTTATTTACTCTTTTTAGATAGATATTGTTTCACAAATTTATAAAAAATACACCCTATTTTTCGTCTTTTTCCTGTTGTCGTCGCAAATAGCTCTTGACTGGGGCAGCGACAGTATCAACATTAATGTTTTGCTCAATACAATACCGAGTTTGAAACCAAGCAGCTAACCTTTTTGCGCCCCGACTGGAATTGCAAGATCCACAACAGATCACAATATCCTCTGCATTGAATCCTTCTTCGTCCCAATAAAACGGGCCATCAAAATTTAAATGCTCGATTGTCGCACAATCTACTCTTTTTTGAGCCACATAAGGGTAAATCATGTTTTTATGACAATACACGCAAGTTTTATCCCGCGCTCTGATTTTAGAGAGTACAGCCTCTGGGATTCTGAATCTGTTGTTTGCCATTGATTAAAGCAGTAGCACTACAAGGTAATGAAAATAATTGTCCCAACAACCTTTAGTGACGCCAAAAATTACAGATTATGAAAGCATTGACGACAATAGATTTCAGGAGAATGTAGTTCAGAGTGTTCTAAGTGAACAGTTGACCAGGGTCAGAAGTGACATCTTATTATAAGCTATGTGTTTTTCAGCTCTTGTTCCTCTTGCACCCACCATGACCCATGACTAAAACCATCCTCATGACCCAGGCCATTCCTAAACAAGGCGAGCTGTGGCATGGTGCGTTAACGTCCCAAGGGTTGACGGTAATTTGGGAGTCCAATTCCGCGGATCTCCCCCAGGTGTTGGCCCAAATGCAGGCCGTTGGGTTAAAGCTACCGGACTTACTTCTGATTGATATGGGCATGGATGTTACAAACCCCTATCGGTTCTGTCAGACCTGTCAACAGGATTATCCATCTTTAAAAATTGTATTAACGGCTGGCGAAGAAAAAGCCATTAGTCCAGCTGAGCGGCGTTGGGCCATCCATCACGGAGCCTTGGATCTACTCCCAGGCCTACAGCAAAACTCCCTGATTACTAGCGTGCTCACTCACTTGGCGCGGATCATGGAACTCATTGAGTTACCCCTCCAGCAGGACACCCTCCTGGCAACCCTCAGTAAGCTCAGTGTTTCCCAACAGATTCCGGCTCCAGCCCCAGTGTCATCTCCGCCCACCCCCCCACCCCCTGATGCCACGCCAAAATACCGGGGCCTGGATGTGAAGGAACCTGTGGCTGACCCCACTCCCCCCAGTGGCGACAATCCTTCCCGGCGAAGGTATCGGGGTTCCAGTTATTAGAACTTTCCTGGTCTAAGCAGGGTAAAGACGAATCGGTAAAAGGTGGCGTAATTGCTGCCCCAGTCGGTAGGCCTGGTGATCGTAGAGTTTAAGTTCCAAGGTGCCAGGTAGGGATTGGATAAAGTCTCGGGCCTGGTTAAGGTGGCAGCCAGAAATATTCGTCAAAACATTCCCCGCATCCAGGCCAAGTTCTGGCGAAAGCACCGGCCCCGCCCATAGTCGCCACCGTCGAGGGGGAATGAGTTTACCCTGCTCAATCCGTTGTAAACCCTGAATCGAGGCTAAAACCACCAACCGATCTCCCGCCGCCAACACCATATCATCGGTGGGTAAAAACTGTTCCTTGCGCTCCCCGGCAATGGTGTGACCCTGTTTTTCATAGAAAATTGGCACGACCCCATACCCATAGGCCACTTCCGCCAGGCCCAGACCCAAGAGTGTATCCCCCATCTCAACGCGATAATCGGTGACTAGAATGGTACGCTCTTGCATCCGAAACAGACCCAGGACATTTTCTCCCAAGGCAGCAGCAGCAAAGGCTTCAGCAGCTAAACCATAGGCACACATGGAGCGGGCCCCTGGCAAGAGTTGACTGAGGTTCTCACTCAAGAGTTGGTCGTAGGTGCGGATCACCAGGCCCAGATCCGGTTGATACTGATCTCGGGCAATTAAGGCCGCCTCCAAGTTCAACATTTGGTCATCGGTGGTCAAAATCATACTTTTTGCCGAACTTAAATGGGCTGCGGCCATATTGCTGATAATGTCCCCGCTGAGGTAGGGCATTTGTGGCGGGGGGGGGCTATCCACCGTTGGCGCAACAACGACAAAGGGCTGATGGAGCTTGCCTAAAATATCCGCCACCTGTTGACCCAATCGCCCAAAACCCACCAAAATCACGTGACCAGCCTGGGGGACAGGGGGACGGCGCTGCAGAAAACTAAAACGAGATTGCAGCAATTGTTCGGCAATTAAGCCCAACACTCCAAGAATAAATAGAAACCCAACCAGGGTGACAAAGAGGCTAAAGGCCTCAACCCAAAAGGGAATATCCTCGGGTTCCAGGCCCCCAAAGACATCTCCAAATCCCCCCAGGAGTAGCGTAAAGGCTGCAAAAAAGGCCTTTTGCCAGGTAATGGATTCCAAATTCAGTTTCAGTAAGACCGTCGCCACCGCCAACAGGCAAAGGCCAACCCCCAGGCCTCGGGCAATTAACCATCGCCGTTGTTCCGCCCGGAGCCACCCCCAGAGTTGTTGGCCTTGGTTTTTCCAGACCCGAGGATTGAGAAGCCTCAACCAATTCCTAAGCTGATCCCTGAGCTTGTGCTGACCAACGGTGGCTCGGGCCAGGTTACTGGAAAATAACTCCACCCAAACCAGACGATCATTCACCTCTAGCTGATGATCCGGTCGCCATTGATGAAAAATCCGCGACTCTGAAGCTGGTAAAAAGCAAACATGGGGACTCGGGGCCTGGGTGGGATAGGTATCGGAAAAAATACTAAACAAGCGTTGATTGCGGCGGGCCCAGCGATTGGCACTTAAGCCAAGGAACCGCTGCTCATCGGCAGTAATTCGGTGCTCAATAATCCGCAGTTGTTGGTTATTAATCGTAAACAATCCCAAGGTTTCCTCCCCAAGACCAGCCAGGGCAAAACTTGGAGCTGGTAATTCCGTCGGATTAAGGGCAACAAAACTGCCTAACTTTTCCTGAAGGAGACGATTGAGATTTTGCCGGGCCGAACGGACGACGATATGCACATTTGGATTTAAGCGGCGGGCGGCAATAGCGGCAGCAACATTGGTCGCTTCATCACTGGTCACGAGCAAAATGGCCCGACAATCCCGAATTCCCGCCTGCTCAAGGACAGAGGTTTGCCGACAGTCGCCAATAATCAGGCCATTGCCCAAAGCATCGGAAATTCCCTGTACTTCCCACGCATCCGGCTCCTTGGTTTCAACGGCCGTTAACTGGACTGGAAAAGCCGGGGTGGCAAAATGCTGCAAACAATCAAAACAATACTGTCCTAAACTCCCCAGGCCACAGATGATGAAATGATTGGCCACTCGCAGTTCCGAGGGTAATTCCGTATCTCCCCCGGGATCTAAGGGGCGGTGCAAGCGGTGGGTCGGCAGGGGCGGGTGCCTAACTTGCCAACGGGGGAGGGCTTCTTCAGGGGCAGCGGCAAATAAGGTCACAGGGGGCGGTGGCATGGCTCCACTGCGAGAGCGGCGGGTTACCCAAAACTCCGATAACGCTTGATTAAAGGCTTCTGGTTGGGGGAATTCCTGGGCCGTGATCCAGCCATAGAGACCCCGATTAGTCTTTTCCCAGGCCACGCTGGCATCTGGCCAAATTTGCCCCAACCATTGTGTTAAGGCATTCGTAAAATGTTCTAACTCAGAGCCTGCCATGCACACCACCCTGCTTGATCACTCAGTGTAGTCAACTGGCAAATTCACTGGCTGTTTCGGGACAAATTGTAATGGCCTTTGAATGGCCTGGATTAAGCCTCTTGGATTGCCACGGCATTCCCTAGGGCCGCCAAAAGCCGTTGATTGTCTAGGGCGGTGCGGACGGCAACGCGGAAATAATGGTTGCCCAATTCCGGAAAGCTGAGGCAATCTCGAATCAAGATCCGGGCCCGCCGGAGGAGGGTCTCTTGGAGTTGCTGGACAGAGCCGGAATAGTGCACCAGGAGAAAGTTTGCCTGGCTGGGGAAGGGTGTAAAACCAGGAAGTTGCCCCAGGCCAGTTTCAAGTTCTTGACGGGTAGTTGCTAACCAGGCCCAGGTTTTGGCTTGAAAATCCATATCCCCAAGGGCGACCCGGGCGGCAATCTGGGCAAAACTATTGACACTCCAGGGATCTCGCCACTGCTGCCACTGTTGAATCAACTCCGGTGGAGCAACCACATAGCCAATTCGCAAACCAGGCATGGCATAGAACTTTGTCAAAGAGCGGAGAATAATTAAATTGGGTTGGCTGAAAATGTCTGGAATTAAACTCTGCTCCTTGGACGGAGGCAGAAAATCCATAAACGCTTCATCAATGACCCAAATTCGCTGGGGATCGCCACTGATGGCCTGGAGGATGGTTTCTCGGGGCCAAAGAATGCCGGTGGGGTTATGGGGATTATTGATCAGGATACTGCCCAGGCCGGGGGGAACTTGCAGCGGCATAGGCTCGGAATCACACCTGATTTGCTCCAGAGACAAGGGTAGAGCAACTGGACGAATCCCAAAACTGCTCAGGGCGCGCTCATAGTCAGCAAAGGCGGGCCGGATTAACCCCACTGGTTGCCGGGTTTCCAGGGTGCGGGCAATCCACGTTAACAGTTCCGCAGCCCCATTGCCGACTAAAATCCAATCCGACGGAACCTGATGGAGCTGACTCAGGGCTTGGGAGAGTAATTCACAACGGGGATCGGGATAGTGTTCAAGAGCTTGCCAACTCTGCGCTAGAGCTACACGAACTGATGCTGGCAACCCTAAGGGATTAATACTGGCGGAAAAATCAAGAATCTCCGCTGGATCACAACCCACTAAGGCGGCGGCCCAACGGAGATTTCCACCATGACGAGGCGGGGAAGTCAAAGGAATACTTTATTTCTTTTTACCAGTCTTTGCGGCTGGAGCCGGTGCTGGAGCTGGGGGAGAGACTTTTTCTTTAAACAACTTACCGGCAGAAAACGCAGGCACATTGGTGGCTGGAATCTTCATTGGATCGCCGGTTTTAGGATTACGCCCGTCCCGTTCTTTGCGCTCCCGTCGTTCAAAGGCCCCAAAGCCCACCAAGGTCACCTTGTCACCCGTGGCCACGGCATCCATGATCACGTCCACCGCCGCGGAAATAACCACTTCAGCTTGTTTTTTGGTGACATTTGCTTTATCTGCCACCGCATCCACTAATTCGGCCTTGTTCATAGACATACTCCAAATAAGATTAATCGGAACTCGGTCAACTCTGAATCAGCCTGGTCATTAAATTGGGGGCTGAATAATCCAATGCCTCATTCTAGAACAGAAAAATCGCAACTGGATCGGGAAAACCGTTAATTTATATGGATTTCAGCGATCTTTATGCACGTTTTTGACCGGAAACCCGCATTCTTTCGTTACAAAGCCGAAGAAACCCTGGTAAATCAAGGGGTCTGGCCTGGTAGAGAAAATTCACAACCCAGCCCTTGCCGTGGCAATTTCCATAAACTTTTCGCAACAACGTCCACCTAATTGTCCTGATGGTGATACTTTGCCCCTCCAGGTACCACGGGTCAGGGTGGCTGGCTTTGTGGTGTTTTAGATCTAAGAAAAATAACTCTAGCCCAAGGCCGGTTGATGGCTGCTCCTTTCATTTACTCCAGGCCTGGGGAGGGATGGGAAGCAACGACCTAGAATACAGATAAGGTTCGCCTATGCCCAAACTTGGTTACCGCCGATGACTGTTCAACTCCAGGCCAGACTCAGTGATGCCGCGCTGCCAGCCAACCAACCGGGTCAACGCCAAATATCCGTCTCCCTCTCCGCCCAGGCCAGCCAGTCCGGCCCCAATGCCCCCCTGAATATTTGCTTGATTTTGGATCACAGTGGTTCCATGGCCGGGCAACCCCTGGAAATTGTCAAAAAAGCAGCCCAAAGCATTGTCGATCGGATGCGCCCCCAAGACCGGCTGGCCATTGTGATTTTTGATCATGAAGCCAAGGTTCTTGTCCCTAACCAGGTGGTCACCAATCCTGAACAGATTAAGGCCAAAATTGCCACTGTTCGGGCTGCCGGGGGAACGGCCATTGATCTGGGGATGAAGCTGGGGTTGGAACAATTAGCGGAAGGAAAAAAAGATGCCATTTCCCAGGCCTTTGTGTTAACCGACGGCGAAAATGAACACGGCAGTAACGACAAGTGCCTCACCTATGCCCAACTGGCCACCAGCTACAACATCACCTTCAATACCCTCGGGTTTGGCGAGCACTGGAACCAGGATATTCTCGAAAAAATTGCCGATGCGGGCGGTGGGGCTCTGAGTTACATTGAATACCCAGAAGAAGCTATTTCCATCTTTCAAAGCCTGTTTGATCGGATTGAGTCCATTGGCCTGACCAATGCATTCCTGGAGTTGCAGTTGGGGCCGGGGGTGAAGTTAGCGGCCCTCAAAGCTGTGGCCCAAGTTTTGCCAGAAACCATTGAACTGGATCAACAGGTCTCTCAACCCCGGCCTGGGCAGGTGAGCATTCGGATTGGTGATATTCTCCGGGCCAGTCCCCGAACCTTGCTGATTAATGTGTATCTGGAGCCACTCCCCGCCGGCACCCATCCCTTGGCGGAACTCCAGGTGAAATACGATGATCCGGGTCAAGGATTAACGGGCCTGGTGTCCGGTAAAGTTCCCGTATCGGTGTTGGTAGAGGCCGTCTATCAGCCGCAACCCGATGTCGAAGTTCAAAAAAGCATCCTTGCCCTTGGAAAATATCGCCAAACCCAAATGGCTGAGCAAAAACTAGCGGCGGGAGATAAGCTGGGGGCGGCAACGCTTCTACAAACGGCGGCCAAGACAGCCCTGCAAATGGGGGATCAAAACGGGGCTACAGTTCTCCAGAAAACGGCGACCCAACTCCAGGCTGGGGAAGAAATTAGCCAAGGTGATCGCAAGAAAACCCTCCTCGCCTCCAAAACAGTGCTGAACTCTCCTCCGAATTCTTAGGGGCCACGGGGGTAAAGGGGAATTTTGCTGGGTTTTGGGTAACGGGTCATGGTGCAATTGATTCTATACAGTAAGCCGGGGTGTCACCTCTGTGAGGGCCTGGAGGAAAAGTTAGCCGCAATCACCACCCTGAATATCAAGCTGGAAATCCGCGACATTACGACCCAGCCCCAATGGTTCAACGCCTACCAATACGAGATTCCAGTGCTCAAGCAACAGGTGAATCGTCAGGAAGTATCCATCCCCCGCCCCTCACCCCGCCTATCCGTAGGACAACTGGAGACTTTTTTGACGAAACACTTGGTTTTTGATTCAGTGGATCGGGGATGAATGAATATTACGAGTTGTTGGGCCTGTCACCGCGGGCCTCGAAAGCAGAGGTTAAAACTGCCTTTTTAAGTCTGTGCAAAGAGTATCACCCTGACAAGCTCCCACCGGGTACGCCGGAAAAAGCCCGCCGCCTTGTGGAGGAACATTTCAAGAAAATTAACGAGGCCTATCAAGTCCTTTCTGAACAGGAGCCACCCCCCCAGCATCCGGTCAATGCCCCAGTGTCTCGCACCCCTGACCAGGCCTGGCACCCACAGCCCGCGCCAGAACCCGAAACCCCACCCCAATATCGGGGGATATTTAACCCTCGGGATATGAGTAATATTTCCGAAAAATTAGAGCACGAACGTCAAGAGATTGAACTGGAGTACCAACGACGTTTAAAGGAAATTCACCAAACGATGCAACGGCGAATGACAGCTTTGGGCCTGCACCAAGGGCATCTTCAGGCGGTGACTGGACAGGGAAAAATTACCTTTGTGACCCTCTACAGCTTGCTTGTGCTCCTCTGCATGATGCTGATGAGTTTCATGGCTGCTCAACTCCCCAGACTCTGGTTAATCCGTTTTCCCCTATTTAGACCCCTGATTTACTTACTGATTCTGGCTGCCTGCCTGGGCCTGGTGGGATTTGGAATTATGGCAATTCGGGCCCTAATGATGCCCGTGGTTTCCCAAGCGATTTTTAATCAAGCCCAGCAAGTCAAGCGTGAACTCCACCAGGCCACGACCAAAGCCCAACTACAACGGACGGAAGCTCAAAACCAATGGCAGCGAAACCTACGCCAACAAATTGACTTTTATAAAACCATCCCAATCTTTACCCTAACCCTTGACTATGTGGAACGTCTTGAGCCTGAACATCAGTTTTTTCTGCTCCAGGCCCTGCGAGAACGCATGGATTTCGTCCAAATGGAACCGGAGTTGCGGGAGGTTGCCCAAATCACAATCTCCATGGGAATCATGAACATATTGTTTGGGCCGACAGCTGTTAAACATTAACCCTCTCACCCCCCTGAGGTTCGCTATTTCCCCATGGCTCAAGGGGTTAGGGACAAAGGCTGGGGGACGGAAAACTTGCTACAGTGGAACTATTCTTAGTCACGTGTGTCTGCTATGCGGTTGCCGATTGAAGCTGCTCAAACGACTTACTATGGTGATGCTTACTATCGCACACCTCCGCCGGATTTACCTTCACTACTGCTAAAAGAGCGGATTGTTTATTTGGGTATGCCCTTAGTTCCGGCTGTGACTGAATTACTCATTGCCCAACTGCTCTATCTCCAGTACGACGATCCCGAAAAACCAATCCGCATTTACATCAACTCCACGGGCACTTCCCGCTATGATGGCGAACCGGTTGGCTTTGAAACAGAGGCCTTTGCCATCTGTGACACCCTCAATTACATTAAGCCCCCCGTCCACACCATCTGTATTGGCCAGGCCATGGGGATGGCGGCTCTCCTGCTTGCTTCGGGAACTAAGGGTTATCGGGCTAGTTTGGCCCACGCCACGATCATCATGCACCAAACTAAAAGCTATGCCCGCGGTCAAGCTACTGATATCCAAATTCGAGCTAAGGAAGTCCTTGCCAACAAACAAACCATGGTGGAAATTCTCTCCCGCACCACGGGTCAAACCCCAGAGCGGATCACCAAGGACATGGATCGGCTGTTCTACATGACCCCTGAGGAAGCTAAGGACTACGGCCTGATCGACAAAGTCCTGGCCAACGATTCCGCTTTACCCGTGCCCATTCCCGCTGGGGCTCTCTAGGAATTTTCAAAAAAGCAGAACTAGGCCCCAAGCTAAGCTTGATCAATATTCTGGGCCTTGTTTTACCTCGATGTTTTTTTAGCTACGGTCAGCGGGTGGAAAATAAATGACTGGGTAAACACTCCGACGCAGGATTTCGCCAGCGAAGCTTGGGATGGAAAGCTCCCAGATCTTACCCACTGCGGTAGAGGATATGGCAATGGCGTGAATATCCTCCTCGTGGGCAACGGCTTCGACCTGCGCTACCGGCGTCCCTACTCTGATCAGGCTATTAACCTTTAACCCCAGTTCCGTTAGTTCCGACTCTAAGTTAGCGAGGATCACTTTGGCTTCTTGAGTTTTTTGGTTGACCGCTAAATCCTGCTGCCCAGCATTGTTGATTACCCAAACGAGTGTACAGGCTGCCAAGGGATGTAGGATTGCTTCTTTTGCTAGGGATTTGATTTGGGAAATTAAATGCTGAGCGGAGGCGCTGTGATCGTAGGGAATCATCACATGGCGCAACAAATGCTGACAGCGCAGGGCTAATTCTTCAGCGGTCATGACCCAAAATAGATGGGGTCGGGCAATCATGATCGGAACCCGAGTCCGTTGAATCACAGCAATGGCGCTACTGCCAAAGATTTTTTCATCCAGTAAACTCCGGGGGGGACGACTCATCAACACGAGATCCGGCTCATGCTGCTTAATGGCCTCCATGATCACCTCATAGGGGCGACGGGTGTCGAGAATGACCTCAGCTTCCAGGCCTGGGGGAAGTTTACTGTGATCAATGGTTAAAAGTTCCCGGGCCCGGGCCAATGATTTTTCCCCCTGCCGTAACCGCTCAGAATCATCTTCCATGAAGCAGGAATGGACAAAGACGATTTTCTCCAAGCCATTGGTCGCCAATTCCGGCAAAAAGTTAACCAGCCGCGGCAATCCATCGGCTAAATTTGTCGGGATTAACAGTCGTTTAAACATGGCATTAAACCGCTAGGGATCCATCGTTGTTTGCAGCTTATCATAGAGTTCTCGGCCTCGCCGTTACAATTTTCAATCACAAATATAAAGAATCAAGCAGGTTTGAACCCTAAATTTCTGCAATCTCCTGCACTTCAAGGATTGATGGCCAATAGATTTGCTGCCTTTTGATGTCAGCATACTACTAAGGGTGAGACTCAACCGCTTGAAAAGCTCAACCAGCCGGCTAAACATCAGAAGGCTAGCTGACTTAAGCAATTGAACTCAATCAAACTTAGCGAACCTGTCAAGTCAACTTTCAGTAAATTCTTGGCCACTGTGAAATCAAGGTTGGATTGAAGGGAGTTCAGAACATGTGCTGCTGGAAGCCACCGATAAACTAAGTAGTGAGTCACGATTAGAAAAACGATTCAACCGTGGTGTAAATAAAGCCATTACCCGAAAAACTAGGAGGAGTTGGATAAGAAGTATTAAACATTTGGCTGCCGCCTAAAACAGTCCAGCCATTGACATTCGCATTGGGACTCGTAGAGTAAACCAACCAGGTTTGTCCAGCCCGGAGTGAATTCGCACCAACATTATTAATAAAGTTTTGTCCAGCCACGAGCGTAATAGAGTCCTGAGCATTAATACCTTGGTTCAGCACAATATTGCCATTTCTAGCCTGTAAGACCAGAGATTGAGTGCGAGTGAATGCATTGAGATTTAATGGCTCAAGCGTGATGGAGGTTTGTGAAACAACAGCAATAGAACCAGTCGTATTGGCCGTAATCACTGGAATAGTGTTTAAGGTATTCTGAAGCTGGAAATCTCCAGAGCCAAATAGCTGCAAGCCTAGAGTAGTGATAACCCCAGTCTGAGTGACAGGTCCACCTGCGGTCAAGCTGGTAGTACCGCCGACCGTTAATCTGGCAATGTTAAACCCATCGGTATCTCGGAAGGCAAAATTAGCAGTAGTCGAGGCATTCAGAGTATTCACATCATTCCCAGGGTTCTGAAGAATGAGAGTGTCACCCGCAACAGTTAATCCATCACTGGTAATAACACCCGACTGAGTCAGAGCCGCGCCTGCAGTCAAGTTGGTAGCACCGCCGACCGTTAATCTGGCAATATTAAACCCATCGGTATCTCGGAAGCCAAAATTAGCAGTAGCCGAGGCATTCAGAGTATTCACATCATTCCCAGGATTGCGAAGAATGAGAGTGTCACCCGCAACAGTCAATCCATCACTGGTAATAACATCCGACTGAGTCAGGTCTCCTCCGACGGTTAAGTTGACCGTCCCACCCGCACTCAACCTTGAAATATTAAAGCCAGCGAGAGTCCGGAGTCGGAAATTACCAGCGGCAGTGGCGGAGAGGTTCTGGAGGGAATTGTCCGGATGAGCGAGAGTCATGGTCTGACCGGAGACAATGAATCGATTCGCCGTTAACGCACCGGATTGAGTCAGGTCTCCTCCGACGGTTAAGTTGACCGTCCCACCCGCACTCAAGCTTGAAATATTAAAGCCAGCGAGAGTCCGGAGTCGGAAATTGCCAGAGGCAGTGGCGGAGAGGTTCTGGAGGGAATTGTCCGGATGAGCGAGAGTCATGGTCTGACCGGAGACAATGAATCGATTCGCCGTTAACGCACCGGATTGAGTCAGGTCTCCTCCGACGGTTAAGTTGACCGTCCCACCCGCACTCAAGCTTGAAATATTAAAGCCAGCGAGAGTCCGGAGTCGGAAATTGC
>CAZZCG010000032.1:0-27946 GCA_964653145.1 uncultured Synechococcus sp.
AGGGGCGGGGGGGCGGGGGGGGCCGGGGGCCGAGCACTGGCGCGACTACGACTGGATTTCGGGGGGGTGGGGCGGGGGGGCTCGGGGTTAAAGAGACTGGCCTGGGGCGGCTCCACATCTGACCAATCCGGCAAATCAGTGGGTTCAGGCAGAGCATAGGCACTCGGAAGTTGGGGTGGGGCAACGGGATTTAACAGGGCCTGGGCAGAACCACTGAGCAGATGAGCAGGGGGATCATAGGTAGTGATCTGAATTCCCAAAACAGCCAGGGCGCGCTGTCGGGCATGATCTTCCGCCTGCTCAATGGTGGCTGCGGCCCCCAGGCCAGTGGCAAGAGTTGTCCCCCCAACTTGAATAACAGCCCGAACAATAAATAAGTCATCGTGAATCTGTAACAGTTCCGCAGTCAAACTGCCGGTGGGATAACGGTGATGAAATTGAGATAAGTCCATTTCACCAGTGCGGGGGGAGGCAACCATCATCTTCAAATCCAGCCAGGGCCGTTCCTATCCTACCTAAGAAAAAAGGCCCGCCCCATAGAGAGACAGACCCGTGAGATTTTTAAGAAGAAATTAAGTGTTTGGAAGGGTGTGTAGAGACTACTCTTTCAAGAAACCACTGTAGGCTTCCATCCCATGCTCACTGATGTCCAAACCTTTAAGTTCTTCTTCCTCTTCCACCCGAATACCCAAAGTCGCTTTCAGGATAATCCAGAAGATAGAGGTCAAGACGACAGTAAAACCGCCAATGGTAAGAATACCAACGATCTGAGCAATTAATTGGGTAACTCCGTGACCGTAAAATAAGCCAACACCTTTATCAAACAGGCCAACAACAAGAGTTCCCCAAATCCCGCAGACCAAGTGAACTGAGGTGGCACCAACGGGGTCATCAATTTTAATCTTGTCAAAAAACAATACTGAGAAGACCACAATAACTCCAGCAATACCGCCAGCGACAACAGCACCCCAGTAGGATACGCCTGCACAGCCAGCGGTCACACCGACTAAGCCAGCCAAAATGCCGTTGATGATCATCGAAAGGTCAGGCTTACCAATGACTAACCAGGCTACAGCGGTAGCAGTAATCCCACCAGCAGCGGCCGCCAAGTTTGTGGTCACGGCAATATAGGGAACGTTATAGTCAGCAGCCAACTGAGAACCAGGGTTAAAGCCAAACCAGCCGATCCAGAGAATCAAGCAGCCCAACATTGCAAAGCCCATGTTGTGGCCGGGAATGGCGTTGGGAGTACCATCGGGATTGTATTTACCAATCCGAGGCCCTAAGAATGCAGCCCCCATTAAAGCAGCCCAACCGCCAACGGAGTGAACCACCGTCGAACCGGCAAAGTCTTTAAAACCAACCCCTTCACCCAGGAAAGGAATGGAGCTAAGCAAGCCACCAGCCCAAACCCAGTGTCCGGTAATTGGGTAGGAAATCCCCACCAGCAATAAGCTGAAAATCAAGAAGTCCACAAACTTAATCCGTTCAGCAACCGCCCCGGACACAATCGTGGCCGCTGTGCCAGCGAAGGCAACTTGGAATAAGAAGAAAACAGGAATTGGTAAGCCAAAGGTTTCGTAGGTGTCGGGGTTTTCGCTACTTAGGAAGAAACCACCCATACCAATAAAGCCGCCGCCACCTTCTTTCCCAAACATGAAGGAGAAGCCAATAGCCCAGAATGCAATGGTCGCCAGGGCAAACACAATCAAGTTTTTAGCCAAAATGTTGACGGCATTTTTCTGGCGGCAGAAGCCCGCTTCCAACATCCCGAATCCGGCATTCATGAAAATAACGAGAATGGCACAGATAAAGACAAATGTGGCATTCAGGTAACCTTGGACGGCTTCTGGAGTCAATGGCTCATCAGCTGCCCAGGCTGAGAATTCCCAACCTAAGAAAATTAAAAGGGCCACCGGAATGCAAGCAAACCAGGCCGGGGATAAATTAATGGAGGGCAATACTCGGGCAGTTAAGTTTCGATTAAGCTTTAGCCTAACTCCAGGCCGTCTTGCCCGTCTCCCCTGTTTCGATTTCAGCTTTAACATCACGCTTCGAGATTCCTCAAATAAATTGAACAAAATATTGAAAGTATCGTGCTTAAACACTGAACTTCAACATGATCCGTGAGGGAGTGACTGCCCTTAAATTCACTTGGTTAAACTTCTGCCCGAGAAGTAATCCAGACAGTAGCAAAATTAGACATGAATGGCTTTAAGCCCAAGCAAAACGCTGGTTGGCCACATTTATCCCTAGATTGCATCAGTTATTCGTTGGTAAAATCTGTATTTTGTTATACATTTGCCCAAAGTACAACAACGGCCTAACCTAGTAAGGGCTTGGGTTTTACTGGAAATTACAAGAAACCCCTGCTTCTGCGTGAGGTGTCAATAATCCATGAAAAAGTGGGACAGGCTGGCATGAGGACAATTTGGGAACTCGACTTTTACTCCCGCCCAATCCTGGATGAACAGCAAAAGAAACGCTGGGAATTGCTGATTTGTGATCACGACCGCCAGTTTGAGTTTGCCAAATACTGCTCTGGGGCCCAGGCCAATGCCCGTTGGTTAATGGAAGCCATCCAAGAAGCGGTGATTCAATGGCGACAGGAATTACACCTTGGGGACAATGAACTTCCAGAGCGAATTCGCTTTTTCCGTCGCCCCATGAGCAGTATTATTTTGCGGGGTTGTGAGGCTGCGGGAATTTCTGGACTACCCAGTCGGCGCACCTTTGGCCTTTATCGCTGGTTAACCGAACGCTTTGAGACCGTCTATCCCAACGACCCTGGCTACCAGGCCCTGATGGCACCCCCACCGGAGTTACCACAACCACAGCCACAACCGCTACCAGATGCCCTTCAGGGAGAAAAATGGCAATTCGTCAGTTTGCCAACCGCTGAGTTTACCAATGCTAAGGATTGGGGGATCAAATTTGGTGAGGTTTTTCCCCTATCCCACTTTGAGTCGGGGCAGCAAATTCCGGGAATTATTATCTATTCACCGCGAGCCTTACCTTTGGCGGCCTGGATGTCGGGCTTAGAACCGGCCTGTTTGTCCCTAGAAACGGGAGTTGCCCCTCAACTGGTCTTGGAAACTGGTGCCGATGACCGCTGGACTCTTGTGCGTCTGACCAAACCCGATTTTGTAACCGCAGCCCAGACCCTGATGGAACGTCAAGAAACCGTGGAGAACTTTCACTTTCTCGCGATTCAATCTAGTCCCGAGGCTGAGGATTTTGCGGGGTTTTGGTTGCTCCAGGCCTGGAATATGCTTTAGTCAGGACATGGGTTGAAGTCCAGGGGATGCACTACCCTAGGTAAAGAACTGAATCAAACCAACCCATTAATAGTGCGCGTCAAATTGAGGCCGAGTGATGGAACAAACAGTAATTCCAGAGATTAATTGTGCGGAAGCCTGTGTCAATGGCTGTATTCTCGGGGATAAGTGTCCAAATCTGAAGTATCTCGAGGCCGCATCAAAATTCATCAACGACACCCCCATGGATAAGATCATTCAAATTGCGGAAGATAGTGTCCAAAAACGGTTTCTGGAGTCCATCGAACGGGATCGTCTCAATCCGGATCAACTCCAGTAGGGTCTCGGCACAGGGGAATTAGCGGATTTCATAGCCAAAACAACGACCATCCACCGCCGTTAAATCTAGGTCATCCAGGCCATACTCTGCCCACCGCCGACTCACCATGGCCGCCACATCAGGATCCGACTCAAGGGCATCACCCCAGGCGTGATCGGTTTCAGGGGGTATTTTCGTTGTCGCATCAATGCCCATCCGCCCGCCCAGCCCAACTTTTTCACTGGCAAAATCCAGGGTATCAAAGGGAGTTTCCGGCAAGATAAACACATCCCGCACCGGATCCACCTTCGAGCTAATGGCCCAAACCACTTGGCGTGGGTCCCGAATGTTGATCTCTTTATCGACCACAATCACGAACTTGGTATAGGTAAATTGCGGTAAAGCACTCCAGAACGCGAGGGCAGCACGGCGGGCCTGGCCTGGATAGGCTTTGTCAATGGAAATAATTGCAGCTTTATAGCTCAGGGCTTCCATGGGTAAAAAGAAGTCCACAATTTCCGAAACCTGTTGTCGCAAAATTGGCGTATAAATCCGGTTTAACACCAGGGCCATCATCGCCTCTTCCTTGGGTGGGCGGCCGCTAAAGGTGGTTAAATAAATTGGTTTTTTCCGGTGGGTTAGACAGTGGAAGCGAATTAACGGGGAATCCTCAACGCCACCGTAGTAGCCCATGTGATCACCAAAGGGGCCATCTGGGAGCATTTCACCGGGGGTAATGGTGCCTTCTAAAACAAACTCAGAGTCCGCCGGAACTTCCAGATCCACAGTTTTACATTTTGCCAAGTTAATTCCTGCACCACCGTATAAACCTGCAAACAACCACTCGGATAGATCTACAGGAATTGGGGTCGCCGCTGCCAAAATCACCAAGGGATCTACGCCGAGGGCAATCGCGACTTCTAATTTCTGGCCCCGTTCGGCCGCTTTCCGTAAGTGCCTGGCCCCGCCCCGTACCGAAAGCCAATGCACCGTCATCGTGGTTTTGGATTGGAGTTGCAGCCGATAGACTCCGACATTGGGCGTACCGGTCTCACAGTCCTTAGTAATTACCAGGCCCAGGGTAATAATTTTGCCCGCATCACCGGGATAGGGTCGAATCATCGGGATTTGGTTGAGATCCAGGTCATGGCCTTGAATCACCACTTGCTGGCAGGGTGGGAGTAAATCTCGATTCGGTTTAGCTCTGACCACATCAAAAAGCACTTTGCCAAATTCCAGGGCCTGGCCAATTTTTTTGGGTGGTTTCGGTTGTTGGAGTAGGGCCAACTTTTTGCCGAGGTCTTCTAACTCTTCCGGTCGATCCATATTCATCGCCCAGCAGGCCCGTTCCATGGTTCCGAGCAAGTTCACTGCCACTGGATAGGGGGAGCCTTTGACATTTTCAAACACCAGGGCCGGGCCGCCAGATTGCAACAGTCGCTGGGAAATTTCGGCAATTTCTAGATCTGCATCCACTAGGGCTTTAATCCGCCGTAGTTGTCCCCGCTGTTCTAAAAGTTGAATGAATCCCCGTAAATCCCGTGCCATAACTTATATCTCGTGAGGTTAATAGGTGTGCTGCCCTAACCAGGCCTGAAACGAAGCCAATGGGAGTAGTTCAAAAAAGGAAAGACAGAACTAGCTGGAACAGTTGCTTGAAGATTAAATCCCGTCACATTAACTATTCAGGTCTTAAAGCATTCGAGATGCAACAGTCCTAGAAGACTTGGCTTTTCGTAGCATCGGAAATCGTGGGTAACTCAGCATAAACTCCCCGCAATGATTGGACAACGGAGAAAATCACCCCAGCGAGGACGGCAATAAAAACAAAATTAGAAAAAACTTTCTCAACGAAGTCGAAGGAGCCAAGCATATTAAAGACCATCAGCACCAGTTGCAGTAGGAAAATCACAATTCCCATGAGCAGGGCCTGCATGGTGTTATAACGAATGAAGTAACTAACCCGACTGTTCCGTACCACCAGCAAGTACAAGCCCATGAAGACGATAATGCCCGCGAGGGGAATTGAATAAATAATCGCAATGGGTAAGATGGGAATCAATAAAAACTGCAATATCGGAAACATTTGCATCAAAAAACTACCAAACTGCATCCCATAGAAGAGAGGCAATAGGTAAGCTAAAGCTCCAAAAATTCGATCCCAAATCGATGCTACAGCGCGCCAAGTCACGACCTCGTCCCCATCAAACAACATCACTAATAACCCCAAGGCGATCCTAGGATTCTGTTTCTAGCCTAACGGGGAGATCGTTAATTTGGGCCAAGTAAAACCCCATCTGACAGCGAAATTTAGGACAACCACTCTCTAAACCCCAGGCCACGGACTCGCCACAGCCTAATTTTCCTTGTTCCCACCGAGGCTGCCCGGACTGACTTGCAAGCACACAGGATTGACAAACTTGACTGGGCTGTAAAACTTGATTTTGGGTGAGCATGACTAACATCGGCCACCTCCAGGGATTAAACCCAATACCTTTTATTTTAAGGGGCTGGGGATCGCAATCTTTCAGGAAGATATATTACTTAACCCCCGAATCGCAGAAACTGCAAAATTCCCCGAGCAATGGCCTGAGCCATTTGGGTGCGCCAGGCCGGGCTTTGAAAATTCGCCGCATCCTCCGCCCCAGTGACAAAGCCAGTTTCAACTAATGCCGCGGGCATTGATGTATTGCGAATTACATAAAACCGCGCGGCCCGCACTCCCCGATCCCGCATATTGATACTGGACAGGATGCTGTTGTGGATGGAAGCCGCTAAACGACTGGATTTTCCCGGGGCATAGTAGGTTTCCACACCATTGACGTCGGGGCGGCTCATGCTGATCGCATTGGAATGAATACTGATAAAGGCAGCGGCTCGAGCCCGTTCGGCCATGGCGACTCTGGGGGCCAAATCCACCTCCACATCACTGGTTCGGGTCATAATCACCTGCACACCCTGTTGCTGCAAAATCCGCGAAACCTGGTTACTGATGTCCATGACAATATCCTTCTCACGGATTCCGCCAATGCCAATCGCACCGGGGTCGCGACCACCATGGCCTGGGTCAATGACCACAACCGTTCCGGATCTAGGGGTGGGCAGGGGATCGTTGGGGTTTGTAGCTCGGGGTGAGGGGACAGAGACTTGACTGGCTAGGGGAGAGGCGGATTCCCCCGGGCGTTGGAGTTGGACGATCAACGAATCCCCGGTCGAGCGGGTCACCCCTATAACTCGAACCCCAGCCGCTGGTGTCACGAGGACAGAAATTTCGTTATTGCCATCGGGGCGAATCTGGACGTTGGCTGGGCTACCCTCTCCAGTGCGGGGGGGACGGACATTTCCTAAACTGACATCACGAAACCGAATGCGATAGGCATTGCCTTCCCAGCCCACGGTGTAAAACAACGTCCGATCCCCTTGGATCAGCAACTCCCGACCGCCGAGATCGACCCGTTGAATCGTCGCAATGGGCCGACCACTGGGGGTGGGATTCGGAGGAGTTTGAGCACTGGCAGGGGGAATGGGGTTGATTGGAATGGTGCCACTGGTGGGCTGCGGGCGATTACTGGCGGCCGGGGGAGTTTGAGTTGGTAGGGCGGTGGTGGCAATATTGTTTGGGACAACCAAAAAACCGCCGCTGGTGTTCGTGCCAATTTGCCAATCGGGGCTACTGGGTTCGACTTGGAGGGTTAAGCGAACAGCGTTGGTATTCCGTTGGGGTTGACTCAGACGCGCCCGCACCCGACCTAGCCCAATGCGTTCAAACCGTACTTCCCGATTATTAAAGCCACTGCCAAAGCGGATATTGGTCAAGTCGATCTCGATGCGACGGCGATCACGGCTGCGTTCAATTTTGGCAACAGTGGGCAATCCACCGTTGGTGGCAACATAAAATCCCGTGCCAGTGCTTTGGATGGCAGTAATTTCTGTCGGATCGCTGGGCGTAGCCTGGGCCTGGGCTGGCGAGTTGGCGGGAGTGGGCAGACCAGCAGGGGTTGCGGTTGCGGATATTTGCTGGGGTTCCGGGAGTTGAACCAGCCAGTTTTGGGCAGTTAGACCCCGAAATTTCACCTGGTTGGCGTCCAAGGTATAGCCGGGAGCTAATTCCACAACAATTCGCGTGGTCTGTGGGTCAAATTGGGCTACCCGCACCTGACGAATGGCCCCAGTCCCTGGTTGATTGATTTGCGGGCGTCCGAGAACCACGCCGGGTAGATCAATGACTAAGCGGGTTGGGTCAAAGATAATCTGGGCCTGGGGCTGCACTGGAGATTCTGTCCGAATTTCCAACTGATTTGAGCCCGCGTTAAACCGCCAAGATTGTAGTCGCCCGGCCTGGGCTGGTAAAGCAAGTACAACGGCCCCAACTACCCCCAGGAAACACCGCTGAGCAAGTCGGGACTGCCACTGATCCGGCATGTTTTTTCTCCAATCAACCTTTACCATGAACCCCCAAGGGACAAAACCGCTCACCTAACCAGGCCTCGGAAAGCCGTTTAGGTGTCGGTAGCTTACTGTAGTCTGGTCTATTTCGTAAACTGGCACAGTCTCCACCCTGAATTTGCGAACCACTCGGCAAGGGGATGCAAATATTAGTCGGTTACTGGCGGTAAAAAGTTCGCGGCCCAGATCAGCAAGACTAACCCTCTAAACTGGAACTGAGATTTGAGGCGTGGGCATGTGGCGGCAAAGAATTAATCTCACCTACGAACGGTTAATGGCACTCCTGGCCAGTGCAAATTTACTGTTGGTGATCTTTAACCTGACCTATGTGCCGTGGCGGGATTTTTGGCTGCAGGGCCGGGTTTCAATTCCCCTGGTGAATCGAGTCCTAATTTTACCGATGCCCGCCGATGTCACCCAGTTTTACGATCCGATCAAGGGCATTGAACCCCACCGACAAACCCAGGCTTACTTGCAACTGATCACTGAACTGGACGATTCCATTAACCGCAATGGCTATGACAGTTCCTCCACCCAGGCCCTGTTAGCCGAATTACGCCAGGCCAGTGATGGGTTAATTGACGACAATCCGTTTTTGATTGCCAATAAAACCGGCAGCCTCGAGCGGATTAAAAACCTAATGCGCTTACGGGTATTTGGGACTCGGGACAATGTCTCTTCGAAGCAGGCATTTGAGCAATTTTGGAGTAGCAGCTACATCAACCCCACGGCTGGAGCCGCCAATCTGGACTGGTTTCAGGAAACCATTTCCCCCTTAATTGCCGCAAATTACTATCGTGGGATTGGCGAAGACGGGGAATTTATCGATAACTTTGGGGCGCTGGATATTCCCTTTACCCTAATTTTTTTGTTCGAGTTTTTGGCCCGCACCCTTTGGCTCAGTCGCAATCAACCGGGGCTGCGTTGGTCAGATGCCATGATTTCCCGCTGGTATGACGGCTTGCTGTTTTTTCCCTTTTGGTGGATTGCCCCAAGTTGGGCCTGGTTACGGATTATTCCTGTAGAAATTCGCCTGGATCAAGCCAAAATTATTAATCTACAGCGGATTCGGAAACAAGCCTCCCAAGGCCTGGTGGCTACCATTGCCGATGATGTCACCGAGGTGGTTGTTGTCCAGGTGTTGAATCAAATGCAAAACACGATCGCCCGAGGAAAGTGGTTGGCGATGCTTCCAGGCCAGGCCCATGAGGGTTCTCAACCACCGCCCACTGGATACAACGAAATTGATGAACTCGGGGAAATTGCCGCCCTGATGTTGCAGGTAACCTTGAAAGATGTCTTGCCTCAGTTGCGCCCAGAATTAGAGGCCCTGATCCGTTACAACGTAGATCAAGCTCTACGCCAGGCCCCACCCTATCGACAGCTAGCGGCAATTCCTGGCCTGGAGGCTATTCCTCAACAATGGTCTGCCCAACTGGCCGCAGAAATTACCAATCGGTTTTACTTGGTCTTAACGCGCCTAGAAACTGAAGACAAAACCGCCGCCCTCCTAACCAGTCAGCTAGTTCAGAAATTTGGCACCACCCTGAGTTACGAAATCCAAAAACAGCACGTCGGAGAGGCCCTGCAAGCATTGCTCCATGAATGGCTTGAGGATGTTAAAACAGGGTTCATTGCCCAAAAGCGTCTGGCCAAACTTGAACCGAACCGCTAACCAATCCCGCATCCCAGGAAATATTTAACCACAGGCCTGGTATTGCCGATATTCTGCCAAGTGCTGCAACTGCTGGGGAGAACCAGACTCCACCACCTGCCCCCCCTCCATGACGATGGCCCCATCGGCCTGGGCTAATTCCTCTAACCGATGGGTTACCCAAAGGGCCGTTATCCCCCGTGCTTTTACCAGTTGGCGGACATAGGTTAAGAGTTCCTGTTGGCTGTCGGGGTCTAGGAGGGCTGTGGGTTCATCGAGCAGAAGCACTTCGCAATGGCGAGCAATGGCCCCAGCGATGGCCACCCGTTGCTTTTGCCCTCCACTCAACGCATAGATGGGACGACGGGCCAGGCCAGCCAAGTTAACTGTGGCCAGCGCCTCTTGAACCCGTAAACGAATTTCCGCTGGTGTAAGCCCCTGGTTTAGAAGGCTAAAGGCAATATCGGCACCAACGGTGGGCATGACCAATTGCTGATCCGGATTTTGAAAAACAAACCCCACTGGAGGTTGTACATAAACCCGTCCGGTTTGGGGGAGTAGCAATCCAGAAAGAATTTTCAGAAGCGTGGATTTTCCGCTGCCATTGCGCCCCAACAACATCCACAATTCCCCCGCTGGCACCTGCAAAGAGCACTGATTTAGCAGCAGGGCCTGGGAAGACCAACCAAAATTAACGGCTTCAACCTCAATGGCATTACGCATCGGCAAACCTGTGGGTTGGTAAATTGTCAGTCCGCCTCAGCACAGCTAGGATTGCTCAAGTAATTGGGCAAAAAATCCCGGGGCCCGGCCCGCCGCCCCTGCCGCTCCCTTCTGTGAGAGTTGAATCGCCACAATTTCCGAACTGAGAACAGCTACTTTTTTTTCGGGTTGCTTCTCACAGGTCAACTCCAACATCCGGCTGGAATTTTGCTCAACTGCACTTAAAATTTCCTGGTACAGGGCCTGGGCAGCAGCTTCTTCTTTGCGCTCCACGGATAGGGGAATCGGAGTAGTTTTTAGCACAAGGTCAATCGTAAACATGGGGATGTGGCTGATGAACGGATTACGTTGCCCATTATTTCACTATTTCACGGTTGAGGTATTTCTCGTCTCGAGTGCTTGGACTAAATCCCTAATCTCCAGGCCTGGGAATTAGGCAATTAGGCCTCTTTTCTACGGTTAACCATTCTATTCCAGGCCTCGGTTTCCTTAGGGAGCATGGACTGAAAGATTAGCAATGCGGTAGGTTAAGCATAGGATTCATTAGGCACTATGTTAGAAAAAATCTTGACGGGTGTTTGGGCGTTCTCGGCTCTTGGTATCGTTATTCTCGTCCTTTTACATAGCCCCAAGGGTGATGGGTTAGCGGCCATTGGTGGCCAGGCCCAGCTATTTACTAGTACCAAAAGTGCGGAAACAACCCTCAATCGCATCACCTGGACGTTAACAGTATTGTTCATGGGGCTGACAGTGGTTCTCAGTGCGGGTTGGCTCGGAGCCAGTTCCTAAGGCGTAGTGTCAAGTTTTCAGCCCAGGCCTGATTGGAGCCCAGAGTGGGGAGCAGCTTGAGTAGATCATGAAAGCAGTGGTCTTACTGTCAGGGGGATTAGATTCCTCAACGGTTTTATTCCAGGCTAAGGCCGATGGCTATGACTGCTATGCCCTCTCGTTTGATTACGGACAACGGCATCGCACCGAACTCCAATCAGCCCAGGCCATTGCGGCGGCCGCTGGTGTAGTTGCCCATCAAACCGTAACCTTTAATCTCCGGGCCTGGGGGGGATCAGCGCTCACAGATGATCGAATTGCCCTGCCTCAGGATCGAGATTTAGCTACCATGGGTCAAGGAATTCCGGTCACCTATGTTCCAGCCCGCAATACAATTTTTCTTAGTTTTGCCCTGAGTTACGCCGAAGCCTTGGGGGCACAACGGGTCTATATCGGCGTGAATGCCTTGGATTATTCTGGGTATCCAGATTGTCGTCCGGACTATGTGGCGGCCATGCAAACTGTGTTTAACCTGGGCACCAAAGTTGGGCGGGAAGGACAACCAATCCTGATCACCGCTCCCTTGATTGACTTCCACAAAACCGACATTATTCGCCGGGGCAATGAACTCGGTGTGCCTTGGGGCCAAACCTGGTCTTGCTACAGCGATGGCGGCCCAGGGGAAGAACCAGTGGCCTGTGGGGTTTGCGATGCCTGTCGATTACGCTGGTCGGCCTTTACAGAGTTGGGGCTTCAGGATCCCTTGCCCTATGCGACCCATCCCCAGCATTGATCCTGACCATCCTCAGCCAAATTCCCTTTAACCATCTTGACTGCCCCTGAGTTCTTCCCGGTTTTTCCCCAGGCCCCGCTCATTGCTGTGATCCGGGCCAACTCCCCACACCAGGCCCAGCAGATGGCAGAAACCGTCGCCCAGGCCGGATTAAAACTGATTGAAATTTCCTGGATCACCCCCCAGGCGGCGACGGTGATTGAACACCTACGGAAAACCTTACCCACCTGCCAAATCGGGGCCGGAACTATTTTAAGCACCACAGACTTAGCCACTGCAATCCAGGCCGGAAGTCAGTTTATTTTTTCGCCCCATGTCAATTGGGAACTAATTCAGCAGGCCAACGCAGCCCACATACCCATCATCCCTGGAGCCCTCACCCCTAGTGAAATTCTCCAGGCCTGGCAAGCGGGAGCCACCTGTGTCAAAGTTTTTCCCATTCAAGCCGTGGGGGGCAGTGATTACCTCCAGGCCTTGCGGGGGCCCCTGGGGCATATTCCCCTAATTCCCACTGGTGGAGTTACCTTGGCCAATGCCTTAACCTTTCTCGATGCCGGGGCCGTAGCCGTGGGCGTCTCAACCAGCTTATTTCCAAAAGAGTTGCTTATAAATCAGGATTGGGAGGCAATTCATCAACGGGCCAAGGCATTTCAGACTCATCTAGGGCTTTAATCGGGGCGGCATGGAAGCGTTGGCGATGGCTGCGACGGGGTAAGCTCAGACCGAGGGTTTGGTGGAAATCCGCCTGGACTTTAGCCGTGAGTCGGTTCGATACTTGCTTCACGATTTGGGTCAAAATTCGATCACCGGTGGATTGCAAAAGTCGGTGGGGCAATCGATAAATAAATTTAGGGAATAGAATTTCCACCCGCAAATATAACTCCCACGTGACATGGGTATAGGTGGTCAGATTTAGGGCGACTAGGTCTCGGTTCTCCGGGTTGACAGTGGCTGGGTTGAGAGTCATCGCGGCCTGGAAGTCCACCTCATAATTTAAACAGGGTTGATCCGGGACTGGAATTGTTTCAATGCGATACACCTGGTGGTCTTGGGGTAATAAATGCAGGCCAATTTTGGGCTCAACCGTGTAGCCAAAGGAGCCAAATCGCCCAATGGTCAAAATATAGCCATTATTGCCGATGGGTTCAGCCTGCATCGGCAGAGCGCAGCGGACAAACCAACCCGAGTGGGCATCCAAGTAATCGGCCACCGTACTGGTCGGCGCGTACATTTCCATCCACCCCTGGAACTCAGTCCGAAATTGGAGGGGATGGGGTCCACCAGCGTCAGTGACTAAATCTGCGGATTCTTCTAGGGATGACATGGGCAGGTGGGAAACAGAAAACAGTCAAGACGGCTAAACAAGACAACAGCACTGTATTGGACTGTATCTCAGCCGCAAAGGTGCCAAGCATTCCCATCCTAATCGGAAAGTCCAAGAAAACAGAGCCTCGAGTTTCGGTATTTTAAGGATTACAACATCCCTGGAAGATTGATCTACTCGGGCAGAGGTCGCCAGTCGCCAATGGGAATAAATGCCGACCAGTAGTAGGTATTGTCTCGACCCGGGGTATTTAGAAACTCTAATTGGACGCGTCGGAGGGCCCCTCCCCGGGATTGCCCCTGCTGAAGATAGTTGTAGAACGTCACCATCAACTCTTGGGTTGCCCGGTCATCGACTTTCCACAAACTACTCACCTGGGTTGCCGCCCCTGCCAAGGTCAGTGCCCGGCGCAGGCCATAGACCCCATCCCCAGCCGCAATATCCCCCAGGCCCGTTTCGCAGGCCGAGAGAACCACTAGATCCGTATGGCGCAAGTTCATCCCCGAAACCTCTAAGGCCGTTAAAACCCCATCATCTTCCCCACTTCGCCGTTGATTCACCCCAGCGAGGACAATTCCTGAGCGCAATAAAGGATTTTCCAGAGTCCAAGGAAGAGTGGCCACACCATCGAGGGAGCGTTGATTCCCGGCTGGGGAAGGTTGGGGTTGCAGAAAAAATCCATGGGTCGCCAGATGGAGAATCCGGGGAGAGCGAAGATTTTTAATTGCGGTTTCCGTGGCCTGGGTTTCGGTTAAAACTTGGGCAGTGGGGAGAAGTTGACCGAGGGCAGCCGCTTCGGTGGCCGTGGCGGCAAGGGGGCCAAATTGCAGCTGACTGACAAATTCCGCTGAGCGGCGATCTTCCCTGGGACGGTGCGCCAGGAGGGGTGGAGTGTTGGGTAAATCAAAACTGGGGTTGGCAACAATCACTGGCGGTAATGCTGGTGGGGCAGGGTTGGCCCCCCGTAGGAGGTCTCGGCCAGAAGTAAGGTAGGTGATTAAGTAGTTCTCGACCAAAAATTGCCCGGATTCATTGACCAGAGCCGCAAAGGGGAGCAAATTCAACTGACTGTCGGGGGCAATGAGCAAATGATCCACGGTGGCTAAACGGGCGCGAATTGGAGCCAGAATTTTTGCCTCTAGGGCCTGAGCTTGGGGTTTGACCGCTGAAATTGGCAGCCGAGGATCACTGACGACCCGTTGAAATGCTGCTATGGCCCGATCCACAGCCGCGGCTTCTCCCAGGTTGATCCAGCGGGGCGCACCAGTTCGTTGGACAAAATAAACCCCATAGTAATCCCGATTATGCTCGACATCGGTGAAGCGGATGTATTCAATCAGGGCGGCATTGGTCGGAATTTGGGCTTGAATGGCGGCCAGGGTCACGGGTTCAGCAATACTCCGAAATTCGCCGCTGCGTAAACTCAATTGGGTTTCCAACTGCCGGGCCTGGTCTGTCAATTGCTCTAGATTCCGGAGTTGTTGCGGAGTTGGGTTGGGGGCAAAGCTGAGGGTGGCCATTTGGGTGCGGAGGCGGCTCAGGGCCAGAAAACGGGTAAATTCCTCGGGATCGAGGGTTTGGCGAAAGCGATTGGTTGTATTGGCCAGCACATCCAATAAACGGCCCTTTCGACGCAAAACAGTGGTGAAGGCTAAGTGCCCTGCTTCCGAATTGCTAGGGATTTTCTGAAGATGCAGACTCAGAATTCGGTTAGTACTGCGGCTAAAGGTGGCTAAATAATTGCGCTTGTACTCCTCGGCACCCACCACCAGATTTTGGCTGAGATTGGCTTCTTCGATATCCAGGCCCCGGGCAATTAAAGGAAGGGCTTTGGCGTAGTCGGCGGTTTGGACATAGGTGCTGGCTAAATTAAATAGGCTCGAGGTCAACAGAGGATGATGGGGGGGCAGAGTGGTTTCGCGCAGGGCGAGGGCCCGCTGATGGGTGCTTCTGGCCTGGGGCAATTGACCGAGTAATTCAAGGGTGAGGCCGAGGTTGTTGAGGGTTTGGGCAATGTCTGGGTGGTTTGGGGGTAAGGTCTGCTCCCGAATGGCTAAGCTCTGCTCCAAGTAGGCCACGGCCTGGGGATAGTCACCCACCATGGAAGCAAGGATTCCCAAATTTCCCAAACTACTGGCAATGTCGGGGTGATTGGGGGGCAAACTGGCCTGGCGCATCTTCAAAGCATTTTCCTGTAGGCTTTGGGCCTGGGGAAGATTCCCTTGGCTGCGATAGGTCATGGATAAATTGTTCAAGCTCAGGGCTAACTCAGGATGATTGGGGCCTAAGGTAGCTTCCTTGATGGCAATGGCCCGTTGATGGGTCACTAGGGCCTGGTCGTAGTTCCCTTGGTTGGTGTAAATAGTTCCTAAGCTGGTGAGGGTGACGGCAATGGTGGGGTGGTTGGCAGGCAACGTGGCGGTTTGAATGGCTAAGGCTCGCTCTAAGTGATTAATGGCGGCGGCATAGTTTCCCTGAATTGTTTCCATTGCGCCCAAGTTGACCAAGGACAGAACTAGGTCTGGATGATTGGCGGGCAGGGCGCGAATTTGAATGTCGTAGGCGCGCTGAATCACTTGAATGGCCTGGGGATAATCTCCCAAATCCCCGTAGCTAATCCCCAACCCCACTAGGGTATTCACCAGGCCAGCTTCATTTGGAGGCGTGACTGTTTCCCGGATCTGTAAGGCCTGTTGGTAGTAGTCAACGGATTGCTGGTACTGCCCGAGGTAGTAGGTGAGTTTGCCAAGGTTATAAAGACTATCCGCAACCTGGGGATGACTGGGGCCAAGGGTAGTTTGCCGAAGTTGGAGGGCCTGCTCAAAGAGGGGAAGGGCCTGATCAAATTGCTGGGCCTGGGCGTAGGTAATCCCTTGCTGCTCCAGTTCATCCGCCGACAAAACCCTTGATTCTGCGACGGCTGCACTTGGACTCAAGCCCCCCAACAACAGGGCCAAGGAACATCCCAGCAGCCAATGGTTGAACCTGGGCAACATGACATCCCCGAAAACAATCTTTAACAATCTTTTTTGTCTATGATGCCTGCTTTTTTGAGAAACCTGGGTGGAACACAACACCAAAAAAACCCAGTCAACCAGAAGAAGGCAGTCCCGAAAGGATGCAAATTATCCTCGGAATTGAGGGTTAGGTTAACAGGGCAATCTGTAGGTTAAGTTAAGTAAAGGTTAGTTACAGGTTTCCCCGCCGAACCGCTAACAGAAAAATCACTATGGGGCCAGCGATGGCAATCATCCCAATCATAGAGAGTTGTGCAATGACTTCAAAGTTGATGTTGCTTAAGAATCCCATAGAAGCTCCCAAATTACTGCGGCAGTGTAAATGATATTTATTTTAAGGCAAGGGTGGCCTGGAGATAGGTAATGGCAACGTGGCAATGTATGTCTGGCTGTGGAGCCTGTTGTTATTTGGATCCCGCCGAAAGACCGGAAGTCCAAGACTATCTTTCCCCTGAGGAATGGCAGCAATATCTGGCTTTGGTCAGCGATTCAGGCTGGTGTAAGCACTACGATTCAGCAACCCGTCAATGTTCCATTTATCCCTCCCGGCCTGGTTTTTGTCGGGTCACACCGAATAATTTTGCCCGATTGTACGGGGTGGAACTGACGGATTTTAACGAGTTTGCCATTGACTGTTGCCGAGATTTCATTGCCGATGAATATGGCGAGCAAAGTCTGGAGAGTTTAAGGTACGAACGCCTGGTTTTAGCAGCCCCGGAATCCATTGAATCTTGAGGAGTCATGTTTGATGCAAACCACATCAGCGCTTAGTCCCATTAGTCCCAACCCACCCTCTCCAACCCCTGTACCTGTGGATTTAATTCGTCTGGAGCAGATTACTAAAATCTATGGCAGTGGCGAGGCAGAAGTCCGGGCCTTGAATGGGGTGGATTTAACCATTGGTGTCGGCGAATATTGCGCCATCATGGGGGCCTCAGGATCCGGCAAATCCACGATGATGAATATTATTGGCTGCTTGGATCGGCCGACAGGAGGCTCATATTTTCTGGATGGCGAGGATGTGGCCCAAATGCAGGATACAGAGTTAGCCCATGTTCGTAACCGCAAAATTGGCTTTGTTTTTCAGCAGTTCCATTTGTTACCCCAATCTACGGCCTTGGAAAATGTGATTTTGCCGATGGTGTATGCCCAAGTCCCCCCAGCAGAACGCCGCGCCCGGGCCATTGCTGCCCTTGAAAAAGTGGGTCTGGGGCATCGGCTCCATAACAAACCGAACCAATTGTCGGGGGGGCAGCAACAACGGGTGGCCATTGCTCGGGCCATTGTCAATGAACCCCTTTTACTCTTGGCGGATGAACCCACTGGGGCATTGGATAGTCAGACCACCCAGGAAATTTTAGGGATTTTTCAGGAACTCAACCAGGCCGGGATTACGGTGGTGATGGTCACCCACGAGATTGATGTGGCCCGGACGACGCAGCGGGTGGTGTGGTTTCGAGATGGCCTGGTACTGAATGCTCACCTGGATCCCCATGGCCTGGATACAACTCTGCACTGAAACCCTTTTTCCAGGGGGACAAGACGTAGTTAAATTAGCCAGGGAGTTGAGTTGAGACCGTTTTGGGTGCAGCTTGCTGGGCATAATCCCGGAAGGCCTCCAGGGAGTCCCGCAGATTACTTTCCACAGCCTTGCCGAGAAAGAGCCGATCCATGATTTTTCCGAGGATTCCAGGAATGGCATAGGCCACAGAGAGCCGCACGATACTACTGCCATGGCGGTCATAGAAGCGAATTGCCCCCCGATTAGGCAGGCCATCCACGGATTCCCATTGAATTATTTGGTGAAAAATCTGTTGCCGAATGCGGGATTGCCAACTAAATTCCAGGCCCCCAGTTGCCAGTTTCCAGCGGGAAATTTCCGGATTGTCCGGTTGAATTTTGACGGAATCAATCCATTTCATCCAGAGGGGCATTTTTTCCAAGTCCGACCATAGGTCCCAAACCAAATCCATCGGAGCGGCGACTTCAATTTGGACGGTATGTTCAAGCCAATCTGCCATTTAATTCCATCCTGCCAATATGGCCTGGGCTGCCTGACGACCGGACATGGTTGCCCCTTCCATGCTGTCAATATAATCCTGTTGGGTATAGCTCCCGGCCAAGAAGAAGTTGGGAATCGGGGTTTTTTGGGCCGGACGATAGGGATCCATCCCTGGGGCTTCTCGATATAACGACTGGGCCAATTTCACCACGTTAAACCAGGTCATGTTCAGGTCGCGGGAAGAAGGAAACAGATCATGAATTTGTTTGAGGACGTGTTGGGCAATTTCCTCGTTGCTTTGTTTCATGAACGGATCGCCGGGGGTTAAGACCACTTGCATTAAGGAGCCTTGCCCTTCTCGATAGTAATCCGCCGGACTGGAGAGGGCTAAATCGGAAAAACAGGAGAAATCTGCATCAGCCGAATAAAGCAAATTATCCAGGCCCGCCGCGTGTTGCAGTTGTTTGCGTTTTTCGGGGTCCTGCATTTCTGTCACCCAACCATCAAACCGAAGTTGGACTGTGGCCACAGGAACGGCATCCAGCTTGAAAATGTTGTCAAATTCAGGATATTTATTACGCCAGGCCTGGGGAATGAGTCGCTGAATTCCAGGAACATCGCAAGCACATAAGTAGGCATCGGCGGTAATCGTTTCCGTTTCTTCTCCATTGGCAATGACCAGGCCCTGAATGGTTGTTTGATCCGCTGATTCTTGAAATAAAACTTCTCGGACGCGCCGCCGGGTAAAAATTTGCGTGCCCCGTTCAGTCAAATAATCCACTAAGGGTTTGAGCAAATAGTTATGGGGGGAGCCTTTGAGCATATTGAGCTTGGAGGCTTCGGTTTTGGCCGCAAACATCTGGAAAATCGTCAGCATACACCGGGCCGACATATCCTCGACGCCAATAAACCCCAGAGCATAGGCAATCGGATTCCAAAGGCGTTTTAAGCTCCCTTCCGACCCCCCATGACGGCGAAACCACTCGGCAAAGCTGTATTTATCCAGGCCCCGGATTTGTTTCATTGCTCCTTCATAATCCACCAGGCCCCGGACAATCGGACTTGTCCCTAGCGCAATCGAGTTTTGCAATTTATCTTGGACGTTGAGTTGACTCGTGGTGAAAAAGGCCTTGAGGCCATTAAACGGAGCGCCCAAGGGAAAACGAAAATCCAATGCCCCTAAAATGCCGCCCCGATTGACAAAGGTGTGAATGTGTTCTTTGGGTAAAAGATTTTGCCGCGCCCCGACCTTATCTAGAAGGGCAAAGAGGTTGGCGTAGTTATAAAAGAAAACATGGAGGCCCATTTCAATATGGTTGCCATCGGGATCGACCCAACTGCCGACCTTACCGCCAATAAACGAGCGGGACTCATAGATTGAGACTGAATGGCCGGCATCCACCAGATCAATAGCTGCGGCTAATCCGGCTAACCCTGCTCCAACAATGGCCACTTGCATAGATGCGTCTCGTTCTCGGCTCAGAAATGCTTTACATAGTTTAACAGTTTCCGCTGACAGGCCTAAAGTTGAAGCTCTTGAAACTCAATCCTGGGCTTTAGGAAGACTTGGGTTCATCGTGGGGCAAAATCCGGGCTGCCAGGCCACCTCCGACTAAGCCAAATAAATGGCCCTGCCAAGACACGCCGGGAACTAGCGGTAAAACGCCCCAGATTAAGCTGCCATAGCCAACCAAAACCAAAACCGAAAAGAACATGGCCACCCAACTGCGCTCAAAGAAGCCCCGCAGCAATAAAAAGCCAAGATAGCCAAAAACCACCCCACTGGCCCCAATTGTCACGGTATTAGGAGCCGCAAAGAGCCAAACACCAAAGCCACTGACCAGGAGGACGATAATACTGACTTCAATGAACATCTCCAGGCCCCGGAGCAACACCCACCAACCCAAAACAAGAAAGGGTAATGTGTTGGCCAGCAAATGGGCAAAATCCACATGGAGAAAGGGAGCTAAGGCAATCCCCACCAGGCCGGGAACGCTCCGAGGCACAATCCCAAATCGATCTAGGGTATCCCCAAGAAAGAGCTGATTGACGATTTCCACGACCCACATGGTACCCACCAGGCCAAACATGAGCTGCCCGTGGACTTTGAGTTCTTCAACCAGACCGTTGCGTCCTGATGCCATAGCGGGAAATGTCTTGGTTAGGGAGCCTGATTAGCGTTTCGGAGCCAAAAACATAATCATGTTCCGACCTTCCTGTTTCGGGGCCTGTTGGAGTTCGGCAAAGGGTTCCAAGTCTGCGGCCATCCGTTTCAACAGCGCTTCAGCCAAGTGGGAGTGCTGAATTTCCCGGCCTCGAAAAGTCACAGTCGCCTTAACCTTGTCGCCGGATTTGAGAAATCGCTCGGCCTGGTTGACCCGGACATTGTAGTCGTGTTCCTCAATTTTGTAGCGCATCTTAACTTCTTTCACGTCCGAGGTATGCTGCTTTTTCCGGGCCTCTCGGACTTTCTTTTCCTGCTCGTACTTGAACTTACCGTAGTTAATAATTCGGCATACTGGCGGATCAGCTTTATCACTGACCAAAACCAAATCCAGTTCCTTTTCCCGAGCGATCACCATGGCTTCGGCGGGGGTCATGATTCCCAACTGACCGCCATCGGTATCAACGACCCGGATCTTGGGAAAGCGAATTCGTTCATTAATGTTAGGTTGTTCTTGCTGATTTTTTTTAATGAGTACCACAGGCGTTTAAAACAATAATAGGAAAAAGGAAAGGTGGGTAATTCACAACGGTAAACCAGAATGGGTCAAATGACATTACTGGTGGGAACATGGGCCATTGTAATCAAGAAACAGAGTCTCTTTACAACTCAGAGAAATATTAACATCCCCCTTGGGGCCTGGGGACACCTGACCAGCTAAAACCTGAGTGGCTTACCACGGACTTCCAATCATCGTAAAGGCCGCCCAGAAATAGGGATGATTCAACACACGATTGGGTGCATTGGCCATGGCTGGGGGAAGCGTTATCGGAACCGGGCGGTTACTGGAAATCAGTTGACCATTTTCGATTTTGACTTGACCTCGAATCATCGCAATCTGGGCCTGGCGTAAGGCTTCTGCCTTAATCGGGGCTGTGTTGAGCTGCTGATAAAACTCAGTCATTAGACCCAAAGTGCCTTCATCACTGACATACCACAGACTTGCTAGGGCAGACTTAATCCCTGACTGAATAGCCATCCCAGCAAATCCTAACTCTGCTTGCTCGCTTCCTACCGCAGTTCGACAGGCACTTAAGGTTAAAAGATCGGTCGTAGGTAAGTTCAAGCGTAATCTTGGTAATTCTGCCAACGTCACCCGGCGATCGCTAAAGGCAATAAAGGACTCTCGGGGAGAACCTGGATTAAATTCACCGTGAGTCGCTAAGTGAATCACACCGAAATCTTCTAAGCGGCGCTCTGCTTCTAGTTTTCCAACGGTGAAGTTCTCATTCAGAAATTTAATACCACCCCCTAAATCTGTGATAATCGTGGCCAACTCCACTGGAACTGCAGGTAAAGGCGATAAATCAGGGAAGGTTTCCGCTCCCATGGCTAAAATTCGAGTTTGGCGGATATCCCGATAATTGGGGTTGATCAAACTCATGCTGGGAATTAGACCAATGGCATAGTTTTCAACCAAGAAGTTTCGACCATTGTGTAAAGCGGCCAACGGGACCGTTCTCAACCCGGCATCCATGGAAAACAGCAATGTATCAACTTTTTGGGCTTGTAAGTCAGCTTCTAGGGGTTGAATCAGGATGTTATACAGGGCTTGGGAATTGCTTAAGTAGGCATTCGTACCAATGAAACGGGGATCTCGAACCTGATCACTGAAGGCCTGGGTGAGTTTAAGCAAGTTTTCTCGTGTAGCTCCAGGAACAGTCCTTAAAATTGTTTCAGTACCTGCAGTAACCAGTAAGAGATCAACTTGGTCAGGCCGACTGAGAAGATAGATCACTCCAGGATTTTTACCGGTTTTTTGAGCAATGTTGTTCAGAATCCCACGAACTTCAGCAAGGGTTTGGGGTTGTTTACACAAGGCTCGCCCAAAATACTCACTAAAGGCTTCGCATTGCAGATTTTCGGCAAAGTCAGTAGTGAGAGGCAAGTCTCGATTAATCAATGTAACGGTGGGTGGATTGATGACATCGGGGGGAACTGAATTTGGCGGTGGCGGCGGCAGTGGATTACAAATAGCCGGATCAGTTAAACATACGTCTAGCGGCGGCTGAGTCGGGGTTGGCTCTGGTGTTGGGGTGGGTGTAGGTGTTGGGGTGGGTGTGACCCCTGCATTAACAAAAGAAACATTACCGTCTGTCGTACTTGCAAAAAAGGTAGTCGAAGGCGAGACAGTATTGGTTAATCCAGTGGTTAATGCCCCAAGCGTTCCGTTGACTATAGGATCACCAACAATAAAAGGCGTGTCACTACTCAGAGTAATTTGAATTTGTCCGTTGCCCGTGGCACCTGCAGTTGAAAGACTAGCATCAACACTATTGCGATCAATGAAGGACTGTAGGGCCTGGAATGAGGTATTCCCATCAATGCTGATCAGTCCCCCGGCTCCATTTGTTCCCCCTTGGGCATTAATATATCCAAGTTGGATTTGATTGCCACCCAACCTCACTGTCCCACCGCTGCCAAATTCAGCAAAGGCTTCTAATGTTCCAAGAATAATATTTCCCGTTGCAGCAGCTGTAATTAAACCTCCGTTTCCCTGAGGTGTACCACTGAGACCAAAGCTAGTGGTTGCCGCAGTAATCAGCCGGGAATTAGCACCGTTGATATTCCCACCACTCAGGAGTTCAATTTGGCCCGCATCTTGTGTACCAGCATCTAAAAAGAATGTCCCGCCTAGATTAATATCTCTCCCGGCTCGAATATTTAAGCGTGCGCCTTGACCGCTGTTGGTACCCAAATCTAGCCCCTGTGGAAGGTTAACTGTGCCGTTTTGACTCAGGATAGAAACAGAGGCGCCACGGCCGTCGGAGCGGGTATTAATATTTCCAAGGTTAATATTCCCAGTGGCTTGGAAGCTCATTGTTCCCTGTTGGGTTGAGCTTGAGGCACTAATCGTCCCAGCAGTGGTATCAATGGTTGTACCGCGCAAGACTATAGTTCCAGCTGAACCACTAAAGTTACTGGAATTTATATCACTCGTTACTATGTTGCCAGCCGCTAGAAGGTTTAGGTTACCGCCATTAGTGGTGATATCAGCGAAATTGAGATTACCATCAGTAGATTGGAAGATAACTGTTCCAGGATTTGTAGTTGAAATTAGACTGTTGTAGATTTGATTGCCAGAAGTAATAATAGTAGTACTGCCAGTTATATTCGTTAACCCAGTTGCAACAATTGAAGCCAGAGGAGTAACTCCTCCAATTGCGCCGTTAATGTTAAATTGACTACCTGTTAAGCTAACTGGAAATGCACCATTTACATTGCCATTGAAAGTAATGATTCCAGAACTTGACTGAAAGTTGGTCGCACTGTTGAGAACAACGTTGCCCGTAAAAGTTTGATTCCCAATCGTAGTGATATTCCCGGTGATAAAGGTAGTGTTAGCTCCAGAAGTAATCTCTAGACTAGCAGGAGCAAGCGTTGCACCAATGGCATCAACCCTTACCTCTAAGCCTGCCAGAGTTACTACACCCTCTGTATCAATCGGGCCTGCGACTAGATTGCCACCAGTGTTGACCTGGATAGCCCCAGTCATACTGGATAGACTATCTATATTAATTTCCCCGGTTCCTGAAGATAAGTTAATTGTTCCGTCAACCGTATCAATAACATCAACGGTCAGTTTCCCACTCTCAGTTATGATATCGACGTTACCGTTTTGACTGGTTAACAATTCTGTTCTAACTTCACCCGTTACGTTGGTTATAGCAATATTGCCGCCGCCACTTGCGATTACACCAGTTCTAATATCTCCAGCCACATTATTGAGATTAATAATCCCACCATTACTCACTAGGCTTTGTCCAGAGGTATCAATATCTCCGCTAGTACTATTCAAGGAAATTCCTTGCCCACCTGTAGTAATAGCTTCAGTTCTAATACCCCGTGGAGCTGTTAGGCTGATTGAACTAAGATTAAAGGTAGCAGGTTGCGTTAGTCTAATTGTTCCGTCTTGACTAGTTACTGTAGAAATACCACCGCTGCTCCCCAAACTCCCTGTTTCAATACCACCAATCCGAATATCATTAATAGCATTAATGCTTATCTGGGCAGGAGCAAGCGTTGCACCAATGGCATCAACCCTTACCTCTAAGCCTGCCAGAGTTACTACACCCTCTGTATCAATCGGGCCTGCGACTAGATTGCCACCAGTGTTGACCTGGATAGCCCCAGTCATACTGGATAGACTATCTATATTAATTTCCCCGGTTCCTGAAGATAAGTTAATTGTTCCGTCAACCGTATCAATAACATCAACGGTCAGTTTCCCACTCTCAGTTATGATATCGACGTTACCGTTTTGACTGGTTAACAATTCTGTTCTAACTTCACCCGTTACGTTGGTTATAGCAATATTGCCGCCGCCACTTGCGATTACACCAGTTCTAATATCTCCAGCCACATTATTGAGATTAATAATCCCACCATTACTCACTAGGCTTTGTCCAGAGGTATCAATATCTCCGCTGGTACTATTCAGGGAAATTCCTTGCCCACCTGTAGTAATAGCTTCAGTTCTAATACCCCGTGGAGCCGTTAAGCTGATCGAACTAAGATTAAAGGTAGCAGGTTGTGTTAGTCTAATTGTTCCGTCTTGACTAGTTACTGTAAAGCTACCACCGCTGCTCCCCAAACTCCCTGTTTCAATATCACCAATCCGAATATCATTAACAGCATTAATACGTACCTGGGCAAGTGTATTGGGACTACTAATGCTTCCCTCTCTAGTATCAATATCAAAACCAGATAAACTAATCAGACCACTATTGGAAATATTCCTGAGGCTACCCGTATTGATATTACCGTTGGTGAGAATTTGAATGGTACTACCATTTGCTGTTAGCGTTCCATCAGTTGTATCAATCTCCGCAAATGACAAGCCAGTCAGAGGATTACTAACATTATTGCTAGTACTGATCGTAATCGGTTGCCCTAGGGTGGTAATGTTACTTGTGATCACACCATTTTCGCCAAAGCCTTGCAAGGTTACAGAAGCATTATCAATTGCATTAATTGCATGCCCCTGGGTATCGATGGCTGGCCCAAACAGAATTAACGGGTCATTAACAGTAATATCACTAGTTAGAACTACAGTAGTAGAGTCAGGTGCTTTACTCGCTACAGCAATAAACTCAAAGCCATCAGCTAGAGGGTTAAGTACCGATTGATTCACAATTAATGAACTGTTAGATGCAAAAATAATCCCCTTATTTCCACTAACGCTACCCGATCCGCCGTTAAAGATTAACGCATCTGTACCATTAGAAAATAGTTCTAAATAGTTGGCTCCAGCCGCTAAAGTATTGCCAAAGGATAAAATACCATTTTGAGATGTTAAAGTGAGCGGATTTGTTGCAGTTGTAGAGGTATTGGCATTAATTGTTACAGCTCCGGTGTAAAGCTGATTGCCAGAGGTTGTAACTGAATCTCTGATAGTTGTTGGTCCATTGGCAACTAAACTGATCGGAGCCTGGGAGCCACCAACTTTACCACCCAAAGTAATTCCATTCGTGGCCTGGAGTGTGAGAGTTCCAAATGTATCTAATGAACCTGTCGACAAGGTTCCGGTTGTCAGTAATGCTAAGGAACTACTACCACTATTGACTGAGTTTACGACAATTGGAGAGGGTAATAGGTTCGTGACAGGGTTGGTTTGGCTAGTGCTTGTTGAAACAATGATTGGGCCATTGGCTGTGGTTAAGTTATTAGCAGTAACACCCCCAGACCCCTGTAAAATCAAACTAGCATTGTTTATCCCCGTGATATTAAAGCCTTGGGTATTAATCTGAGCAGCCAGAATACGGAGAGGATTAGAGACTGTAATATCAGAACTTAACTGGACAAGTGAGGTCTGACTAGCGAGACCAATCAAGTTAAATCCATTGGCAAACTTACTGATAAAGTCTTGATTAATTGTGAATGAGCCATTAGCTGCCAAACCTAACGTACCACCAGTCCCGGTCACGCTGCTCGTTCCCCCATCAAATTGAAAGTTATTGGCAACTAAGGCCACCAAATTACTACCAATATCAAGACTATTTCGGAAAAGTAGTGTGCCATTAGTGGATTCTAGTGTCAGGGGAGGAATATCCGTGCTGTCAGGTGCAATGACGACTAAGTTATCGTAAATCTGACTATCAACCGTTTTAATGTCCGCCCGAATCTCAGTCGCAGCGATTGAATCCGTCACCAAGGAGCGAATAGTGAGGGGAGCGGCAATTGTAATCTGTTGACTTGCATTAGGATTAACCGTCCCACCCGCTGGATCTCCGGCACTCAAAGAAACATTTAAATTACTTCCTGTAATCCCCCCATCTAACTTAATCGCTCCGGCAGCAACCAGAGAAAGCGTGGGCTGGGTTGAACCGCTGTGAATAATTGGAGCATCGGCATTCTGAAAAATATCCCCAGCTTCTAAGGGATCAATGCCTGGTGGAGCTGTGGTGAGGGTGACGTTAGTGCCTGTATTGAGTGTGTTATTGATCACGGCTACATTAACAACCGAACTCCCGATGGGGCCGCCGCCAGAACTAACAATGGTGATATTTTGTGGATCGAGTAGCCAAGTTCCCGGTAAGCCCAAATTTGACCCCGCATCGACACTCGCCCCAAGCACCCGGAGTGTATCTTTCCCAGATGTTTCAACAAAGCCACCATTCCCGCCCAATGGGCCGCCCCGAGCTAAAATTGAACCGGAAAATTCAGTGGAATTATCCGACCACGCAATCACCCGTCCGCCATTACCATTTGTAAGAGCACTGGCAGAAACAACAGAATCAGCATCAATGGTTGTGAATTGGGCTGTAGGTAAACCAACTCCCCCTAAATATTCCCCGCCGATCCGAATTGTGCCGCCACCCAATTGACCATCAGCATTTAAATTCGCTCCAATCAGGTTGATATTAGTTCCTAGAACATTAATCTCACCGCCTTGTTGGGTTGAACGGGTATTGAGCGTCCCTGTCAGGGCAGTGGTAGGAGTGGTGACTGGCATGTCTTGATGGGCTAAACGGATTGAACCATCAGGATTAACGGCTACCGTATTCACCATCTCGGCCCCAGGCCCCGTCAAGAGTTCTGGCAAGCTCAGGATCGGTAAATTCCAGTCATTGGGCAAAGAATCGCCGGGTTGGGGGGCGCGCACATCTAAACTCAGTAACTGGCCTTCCTGGGAGATTCGTACTAAATTTTCGCCTGGGACAGCAGCTACTGTAATTTGTCCCCCAGGGGCCGTGAGGGTACCAGTATTGATAACATTGCCCCCCAATAGCATCAATGACTGATTGGGATTGACGCTAAGATTGGCTTCATTGATGATTGACCCGGCCTGGTTGCCTGTAAACGCAAAGCCAATGGGACTGCCGACCAAGCTTTCATAGTTATTTGGGCCTGTAAGACTAAACCAACCACTGCCAAATTCGGCTCCGGTCGCTGTGGTTGCGGTAAAGGCTGCTGGGA
>CAZZCG010000033.1:0-27454 GCA_964653145.1 uncultured Synechococcus sp.
CTGCTGATTGATGATCCGGTCAAGGGTTGTCATCAATGCCTCCTCTTTCTTCTCATAGGGGGAATTAAAAAGGGTCTGGTGCATGGCCTGGTCGAAGCTTAAGCCTTGAAGAATCAGCCCAGCTTTTTGGTATGCTCGCCCCGGTTGGTAGATAACGTCAGTTCGGGATAAGAAATTTAAAAAACAATAGCAGGCTTTTTGGGTTGAAGAGCATAGGAAATGAGTCCACAAATCAGATTCCCGCAGAAACTTAGGGGACTGTGATGTCGGAAGTGCTCTATCTGTGAGATGTTTTTGAGTTGGTCAATAATCGCTCGTTTACGTGCCAGAAGCTTATCCGTAAAAAGTATCAGGTAGTTTCTCATATTGCGCCGGGGCTTCGCAAAAAATTGAATGCCTAATCCCTCAAATAACTCTTGGGTTAAGGGCTTTGAAATATAGCTTCTATCTGCAAACACTTTACCAAACAATGACTGGAGTAGCTCTGGCACAGGTTGGCGGTCATGGGTATTTCCTGGTGTGACGTGAATATTGAGCAAGTCACCTTCGTCATTAACCACCAGATGCAGCTTAAACCCATAAAACCAATCCACAGAGGTTTTGTCTCGGGCAGCGATACCATGGAACACCCGATGCCTTGAGATGCGGCGGTTATGGCAGACTTTCACACCTGTCGAATCGATAAAGTTAATCCCCGTGCACGTTCCAAACAAGGTTTTGAGGTACACACACAACGGAAAATGAGCCCTGGCAACTATTCTACTTAGACCTATGGTCGTACGAAACAGCAGTGGTAGCTGGGGAACTGGGGAAAAGCAGCCGCCCAATAGACGCAAACGTAGTCGAGATAAAAGTGCTTGAAATTCCCGTAGCAACTTTGATGGAAGGCAATCACAATCTTCATCTGTACGTTTAGGAGCAAAGCTCTACACCTAGCGTCAGGCTATGGGGACGATTGTGCTGTTTGCGTTGTCCCGTAAGTTCCTGGTTGCGCCAAGCAGGAATAAAGACTTTACAAAAATCATCCACAGAGTAAAACAAGGCTTTTAGACTAGACATGATAAGAAACTGGGTATGGTTTTTGCTTACTTTACCTGTCTCTCTTTCTTGCAAACTCCCTGCTCGCCTACTTCCTAGCCATTTCCTTATCCCGAACTCAGGTGTGATTAGCTCGGTACTGGTCAACATCCAACCATTTACTACTGCTAATTAGTCATCTCGGTTAAGAGTTCTGCCATCGCAATCAATCCATCCATATTTGATGTTTTGACCAGAGCTGGGGGAATGTCAGTGTTTGCCAGTGTCATCACTGGCTCATCATTGTTAACACTGGCATGGGCAAAGTTGGTTATTCAAGCGGTCAAGGATTTCAACATCGGGCATCAGATAGAAGACATTACGACCCATCTTTTGTGGTTTCAACCCAAGTGAATTTATCCGATTGATTAGGGCATTTCGCTTGAGCCCATAGCGTTCTTGCAGGTCACTAACCGAAAACATGGTGTCAGACATAGCAGTGCCACCATTGGTTAACACTGCTAAACACTGATAACACTGGCATTTTACGCAGCCTTAAACCTGGAAAATCGCTATACCCCTTACCCTGTGGCTATTTCAGCAATTACTGAAATTTGCCCTACTGCCAACACTGCAGAGTGCCTTGCCCTCGCAGGCATTCCCCTGATCGCAGATGATAGCTCTGCCCTAAAGCAAGACCTTAAAAGCTGTGTTGCCTGGAAGCCGGTAAACATAGAAATCCCAATCCAGGGTAAAGATACGCCTGATGCCCAGATCCTCTGCGGCTGCAACCAGTGACACATCTGCCAGGTCCATCGGCTCATCCTTGCCCCTACAAGGATAGCATCGCTACCTTTAATCTTTTTATACTGCGGAGTGATTTTGATCCCCAATGTAAACGTTGGTGATACTATTTTTTTCAGTGAAACTGTGAATATGGCTCAATTGGGGAGCACAAGTTAGCCGAATATGCGCATATTAGTTGTAGAAGATGATGTAGGTATCTCCAGGTTTATTCATCAAGGTCTGAATGAGGCAGGGTATGCCGTAGATATCACCTCCAATGGTCGGGAAGGCGTTAACTATGCAATCGCCGCTGATTACGATGTGATCGTGCTAGATGTTTTGCTTCCTGAATTGGATGGTCTAAGCGTATTGAAATATCTTCGCCAACGTGGATTGCAAACCCCAGTGCTGCTGTTAACTGCACTGGACACAGTGCAGGATCGGGTGTTGGGCTTAGATGCAGGAGCCGATGATTACCTGATTAAGCCGTTTGACTTCACTGAACTTCTAGCTCGGTTACGGGCATTATTGAGGCGTCCTCCCCTCCAGACCGATGTTGTGCTGCAGGTGGGGAATTTGGAGATGGATACAGTCCAGCACTTGGTGAGACGGGGAGAACGCTTCATCGAACTCAGCCCCCGGGAGTTTTCCCTGTTAGAATACCTGATGCGCCATCCTAACCAGGTTCTCAGTCGGACTCAAATTGCTCAGCATGTCTGGAGCTTTGATTTCTATAGTGATTTCAAGGTGATTGATGTATATATTGGCTATCTTCGGCGCAAACTGGATCGGAAGGAGCCTTGCTCACTGATTCAAACAGTACGGGGCGTGGGTTATCGTATCAGTGCTGACGATGAAAGTCCGATGCCCACTGTTTGAGCAATGATGACGTATCGGAAACCCTGGAAGAATTTGCGGTTACGCCTGGTTGCCTGGTATAGCTTGCTGGCAGGTCTTTCCATGCTGGCATCCGATGGCTTCATGTATCTTGAGTTTCGTCAGACGTTATTCGATCAGATTGACAATGCGCTAGAAGTAACTGCTATTCAGGCGTTGAAAAATCTTGATGATGAGGTTGATACCCTGATGTTTGATCCTCGTCAGGAAGCTGCAATTTTAGCCTCATTATTGAACGATGCCGGGGTCGAGATCTATTTACTGGGACAAGATGGCTCGGTGAAGGAGGACTTTGGCGATTCACTTCCATTGCCAACCCAGCAAGATTTGCAGCCCGGTTTTAAGACGCTGATTTCCGAGAATGGACGGTGGCGAATTTATACGCAAGAAATTTTGCCGCGCAATGATAGACCACCCGGATGGTTGAAAGTGGCTCGTTCTCTTCAGCCTGTTGATGCCACCTTACAAAACCTGTTAAATCAACACCTGCTGAAAGTTCCGTTACTTCTCGGGATGGTGGGCTTAGGCGGGTTGTTTCTGGCAAACCGTGCCCTTAAACCCATTGGTCAAATCACTCAGATGGCAGAGCAGGTCAGAGTCAGCGGCGATCTGACTCAGCGCATTCATTATCAGGGTACCACCGATGATGAATTGGAACGGCTGGCAACGATATTTGATGAGATGCTGGATTCGTTACAGGCGACCTTTGAACATGAAAAGCGATTTATGGCTGATGCCTCCCATGAACTGCGAACTCCCCTGACTGCCCTTAAGGGACGATTGCATGTGGCGCTGAGCCAACCTCGTACTACAGACATGTATGAGGAAACGCTTAATGCGATTGAACAGGAAGTCGATCGTTTGATTCGGCTCAGTAGCGATCTTTTACTCCTCTCTCGGCTGGAGCAGCGTCACCAAGATATACATTTAGAACCCATTGATCTGAGTGATTTATTAGCCGCGATTGCCGAGCAGATTCAACCGTTAGCCGATCTTCAGCAGCTTCAGTTCTCAATACATATCGCGCCTGACCTTCAGATTCAGGGTAGTCCCGATCATTTGATTCGTCTGTTTCTTAATCTGCTGGATAATGCAGTTAAACATACTCCTGCTCAGGGTAAGATTCGCTTAATGGCAGAGGCTCAAGAGCACTGTGTTCAAGTCAGAGTGAGTGACACAGGGATAGGTATCTTACCGGAGCATTTGCCCCATCTATTTGAGCGCTTTTACCGTGTGGAAAAGTCACGCTCCCGCACGATAGGTGGCACGGGGTTAGGACTGGCAATCGTTCAAGAAATTGTCAACCACCACAACGGGGCGATCTCAGTTCAAAGTCAGCCCGGATACGGCACCACCTTTACAGTCAGTTTTTTCCAATGTAGCCATCGTTAAATTCGCTAACACGAAAGAATCAAAGACGTGTGATGCCCCTAGTAGTACCTGACATTGTAAGAGCTTTCTTACCGTTTTCCTACAGTTCTCTTACCATTCGACTTCTAGACTAGTCTCAGTTCACGAATACAGGCTGAATAGTGGAAGGGAACAGCTCGCTCATTTTTAAGCATTGCCTTGACGTAATGCTGTAGAAAAGGTTGCTCCATTCTCAATGCAGCCTAGCAGTGTGCAAAGCCCAAGTGGGCACCGCTATAAACACAGTACATAGAGGATGATCCCAATGAAATGATTGACAGCAGCATGATCGATCGCCTGACGGTGACAGGCAAATTTTAAAAGGGTGAATTTGATGCCTTTTCTATCACTGCATCTGATGGAGTCAGGGTCTGCCAAAAGGAACTGACAGACCTGATTGATTGACAGATTCTCATTAGGGGCAAGCCTAGCAAATTTATGATCGGCTTACGGGCCGATTTTCGGCAAAACCTGCCCCTACATTCGGGGAATTTTACATAGGTTTTATCCATCAAAAATGGATGCAAGGGTTTAGGGATAATAATTTCCCTTCAGCAACTCCTGTTGCTTATTTCCAGTATTAGCAGTTTTGGAAGGTCATTTTGGGTAAAAAATATGAGTAATCGTCTTTCATTCAATGGAATTGTCGAGCAGGTTTGGGAAGATGGCTTTTCATTCCATACAGGCAATCGTACCTTGCGGGTTGATTCATGGGATCTCTATGGCGACTCGACACCGCGCAATGTATCGATTGGTCAAAACTTGACGATTTCGGGCGAATTTGACCAAGGTGAATTTGATGCTTTTTCCATCACCTTAATGGGTAGCAGCAATGGTTCTGGAACTCAGTGGGATGGTAACGCCCCTCTTGCGAACAACAGTCGCATCAACGTAATTCGTGGCACCAACCGCTCTGATGACCTTATCGGAGGAAGCGGACGCGATAGCCTGATTGGGCTGGGTGGAGACGACGATCTGTTTGGACGAGCTGGAAACGATATTCTGGCTGGTGGTGCTGGAGATGATGACCTGTTTGGAGGAGCCGGAAACGATATCTTGCGGGGTGGTCTCGGTGAGGATGATCTGATCGGTGGGCCAGGTCGCGATACGCTGATCGGTGGGGCTGGCCTCGATACGTTCGTCTTGCAACGGAATGGCAATGATATCATCAGTGATTTTCAAGATGGAATCGATGAACTACGTCTTTCCGGCGGTTTGTCATTTAATAATTTGACATTGCAGCAGCAGGGCAGCAACACTCTGATTCTTAATGGTGGCAACCATGTGGCTCTGTTGCTAAATGTTAATGTAAACGCTATTACAATTGCCGATCTAGGCTAGGTCGAGGTAAGTGGCGATCAGGAGAGAACTCTCCCTCAATATCTCACGAATTCTGACCTGACCTGGAGCGGATCTTGCAGACAATTGCGGCCTTGCGGGAAGCTCAGAACGGGGAGTCGCCCGTCCGAAATCCGGGGGGTTGGCTCCATACGGCGATCGTGGGGGGCTTCCGTCCCAATGCCTCTCGACTGAGTCAAGTTTATCCCATCCCCAATGATATTCCTGGCGATCGCCGGCAACTGGCACTGGAACTGGCAGGGCAACAGTTATCCCTGACCAGATTGGTTTCCCTCGATCCATCTATCTTGCCGCCAACTCTCCCCTCACCAGCGGTAGTTCCATGCCTGGCTGATGACCGGAAACAGGGGATGAGTCGCAATGGGACAAAATCTGACGTTCAGAGACGGGCTATCTCCCTGAACGACGATCGGCCAGGCTTGCCTACAGACTGTGATGTTGGGAAAGAGTTGTCTATGCTGGAACAACCGGAACCTCTCGATTGCAGCGATCTGCTCACGGCCATCCGGGCTGCCTTCTTACGGCTCGGTTGGGACAAGGTACAGCAGGGGCAGTTCCTGGCTCAGCATTACGGGCGCAATGCCACGGACTGGCTCACGGATAGCCAACTCCAGAATTGTGCTGCCTGGTTAGGGCGGAAATTACCAGGGTAAAGGCATTGCTGCCGTCTGCAATAGGGCAAGGTTGTCAAAAGTCCATGGCTAAGGCCTTCAGTCTTGTCTCGAAAATCTGGACTAAATCAGGATTATTTGAACCTTGAGGAAAAATCTAGGTACATGGTTGGTAGAAGTTTGGTACAGGTTTTGACCACTGGGGGGAGTGCTGGGTTAAAAAAACGGCTTGAATAAAAACGGTGCGTTTTGGGGTGGTTGGGGTAGGTAGTACTGGCGGGAGTTCTATACTTATAGACTTTTGGGTACTACGGCCTCCCCTTGGTCACGATTAAGCCATGCCTCGCAAATATTTCGATTAAGCGCGCAAGGGAACCACTGAAATAGTTTTTCTTGCTCCCCACATTTACCCCGCCGGCCAACACAGGCTAGACGTTCACCGAGTAAACCGAGTAACTTTTGCACAACATCAATCGGGGATTCCCCATCGTCAAAGCCAAGGTTGAGAATTGTTTGCAGATTTTGGCGGTAAGCCATCACCTTATCGAATAACGCCACAATCTCAGGGCATGACTTGGTGTAATGTTAGTCCGGGTCTATGATCTGGGGGATGCCTAACAAGGATAGAGCTTGAATTTTGGGCATAATAGAGATGTTCTGAATGTCCGGGGCAAAACTTTTGCCAGACAGTTCTTCCTTCTCCTGTTTAGCCAGGAATTTCTACCCCACAGTCAAAAAGTAGAATAGTATGGTGGTCCCTAAAGACTAGACAGAAAAACTGAGAAATTAAGAGAGAGAATTGGAGTTAATAAGACAGATTAAGAAGTGAGTGTTACATAAAATCACCTCCTGGATACAACTGAATCAAAATGGACTTGTGCTGGCGTTCGATATTGCAGAGATTGATGCAGCCGCTGCTGGTTATAGAACTGAAAGTATTTATTAATGCCAATGCCCTGAGTTGCCTGCGCCACCGATTCATAGGACTTTAGGTAAACCTCCTCCCACTTCAGCGAGCGCCATAAGCGTTCCACAAAGACATTATCAAGAGCCCTTCCTCCACCATCCTGGCTAATCGTAATCCCGTGGTCAAGTAAGGAATCCGTGAAACCGATACTCGTAAACTGACTCCCTTGGTCAGTATTGAAAATGCCCGGGGTTCCTTGCTTCAGAGCAGTCTGAAGGGCTTCAATACAGAAACTCACATCAAGACTATTGGACAATGCCCAAGAGAGCACATATCGGCTGTACCAGTCCAGAATTGCAACCAGATAGAGAACCCCCCGCTGCAGGCGGATATAGGTGATGTCGGTGCTCCACACCAGATTAATCCCATCGATAGTCAACCCATTGAGCAGGTAGGGATAGCGTCGTGCCGAGTCTACAGAGCCAGAGAGCTTGGGCTTCGGGTATATCGCCGCCAGACCCATCTTGTGCATCAGACGGCGTACCCGCTTAATATTGACGGAGTAGCCCTGTTGCTTGAGCCAAGCCGTCATTCGCCGAACTCCATAGAAGGGGGGTGCCGTGTATATTGCTCGTCTAGTTTTCGCATCAGTTCTTCGTTATAAACCGTCTCCTGTGCCGGTTGGTAATAATACGTTGACCGATTCAGACCCAGTAGGTCACATTGCCGTTCAAGACTGATGGCTGGATGCTTCGGCTCAATCAGTTTCCGTTTTTGTTTAATACTCCAGACCTGATTTTTTTTCAGCCAGTCTAGCTCCATTTCCAGCCGACCGATTTTTTGATACAGCTCTGACAGGAGCCTCTCTTGCTTCTGCTCTCCCTTCTCTACGCGCTGCGTAAATACAGCGTTGAGACCGTCTCGGGCTTGTTTCTTCCACAGGTTAATTTGGGTTGCATGTAACCCTGTTTCACTCACAATCTGGTTGATAGTTTTTGTCCCTTTTAGAGCTTCAAGGGCGACTTTCGCCTTAAACTCTGCACTGTACCGTTGTCTCGGCATGCTTTTCTCCTGGATTAGGTTTACATTGCTTTCTCTCTTAAACCTTTGTCCAGTTTTTGGGGAGCATTATAGAGAGAAGAGCGTTGCCGGAGATTTAATGATTGACTCTCAAATCAAAGTCAAGGGATAGAAAATCCGTAATTTAAATTCATTTTTCACTGCTTTTTCCTCAGCTTCAATCAACCCGTAGCTCAAGTCCACCTCCCAAGCCCAGGTACATTTGCAATGATAATCATTCTCGCATGCTCAGGTCAACTGGCTAATGATTCAGTGTTGAGCATCCCCTGGCTAACGATTCGAGATCCTCTGCATTTTCAGTTTCTGATCACGCTTTAGGCATTTCGTTGGCAAATTGTAGTCTATCGGCCATTAGAGGCACCTAGGGGATTTTCGCTATATTTACCAGGCCCAAAGGTCATTCATCCCAAAATACGAAACCAATCAACACTCAAAACCTTTGCAGATAGTGTGCAAGAAGTCCGTTCTTCCATAGTTCAAGGGTTAATCGTCAGTCAATTCCCTGTAAATCCCTTTTTGTTTTCTCGTTGTCATCAAGAATGACCTTTTCTGCCAAAGGTGAGCCACTCAGAGACACTGAACATAGCAGCTTTAAGCACTGTTGTGTGCCATTCCCAAACAAAATAACTATGATCACAAATCTTAAAAGTTCCTAACAAAACTAGAAAAAAACAAATTTACTGACTAAGCTATACAGGTAATTTTCAGGTAGCTAAGGACTAGGTATCGCATTTAACACAGCAACTCGCTATTCATATCAATCTTTTCTCGATTGTTAACCCTGCTACACGAATCAAGATATTCGAGGATTTATGGCAATTACTTAGGATATCCAAAAGCTTAGCGTTTATGACTAATCGCAATGCCCCAGCTTCATTGTTTTGCTGACTAGTCCACCAAGATACAGACGTTTCATCTTCTTTATCGTTTAGAAAATTTTTATATCTTAACCATGCTGGAGTATCTCCCCCCGCTCAATGACCATAATCTGCCCTATCCAGATACGATGCATCCAATCGTTGTCCATTTTGTGATTGCGATGGTGCTATTTGCAGTCTTGTGCGATCTCTTGGGCTATTTCACCCGCAATGTCCGCCTTTATGAAGTCAGTTGGTGGAATTTATTTTTTGCTACGATTTCTATTTTTATTGCCATTATCTTTGGGCAAATTGAAGCTGGACTTGCAGAGCCCTATGCCGCAGCAGTACCGACTTTGAATCTCCACACTCTCTTAGGTTGGTCGCTCTCTGGGATTGTGGCAGCGATGACGGCATGGCGTTATGTCTTACGTTCTCGGAACCCGAAAGAGTTACCCTCCCCATTTTTAGGGGCTGGAGTTTTACTAGTTGGGGTTGTTTGTGTCCAGGTTTATTTGGGAGATCTGCTGGTCTGGGTTTATGGACTCCATACCGTTCCCGTAGTGGAAGCTGTGAAAGGGGGCATTCTGCAATGAGTCCAGACTTATTAGAGCAACTCAGTGGACAACTAGGTGTGAACGGCCTGCCCTATGGTATCCCAATCCATCCGAATCTGGTGCACCTGACTTTGGGACTATTTATTGTTGCCATTGCCTTTGACATTGTCGGGGTGCTATTCCCACTGGAGAAACCGGTCTTTAAATTTCTCGCTATTCCGGCTACCCGTTCCAACTTTTTTGATGTGGGCTGGTACAACATGGTGGCGGCGGCCGTTGTCACTTTCTTTACGGTTGCGGCGGGCTTCTATGAAATTATGCTGGCTACCCCACCAACGGATGTCAAGAGTGCTTGGGGATTCCAGGCCATGGAGACCCTCCTCTGGCATGGGGTCGGTGGAGTTTTGCTACTGCTGTTAATTGTTGGGATGACTGTTTGGCGAGGCTTTCAACGATTTTTCTGGCGTAAAGATCGGTCGCAACAGGTGCAATGGAGTTATCTCCTGGCAGGATTAGCGATCTTTGCCCTGATGTTTGTCCACGGAACCTTAGGCGCACAACTGGCCGCAGAGTTTGGGGTGCATATTAGTGCGGCCCGTTTGTTGGAAATGGGTGAAAACCCGAATTTGCTACTGAAGTGATGGAACCCATGAACAGGCGCATAATCCTAACACTTGTCATACTCGCAATTGTCCTAGCTCTCGTGAGCTTGTGGATGGGGCAGCAATCCTATTCCTGGTTCCCACCACAGGCATCAGCAGAAGCGGTCTTAGTTGATCAGTTATTTAGCTTTCTGGTAACAATCGGGACATTTATCTTTCTGGGAGTTGTGGGGACGCTGCTCTACTCCGTACTGTTTCAACAGGCCAGTAAGTACGATGCCACCGATGGCCCGCCCATTGAAGGCAATCTCACCCTAGAAATTGTCTGGACGGCAATTCCCTTTGTCCTCGTGATCTGGATTGCTGGCTATAGCTACCAGATATATGATCAGATGTCGATTTTAGGGCCGATGGAACATGTCCACATGGCCATGGCTCCCACAGAAGCAACAAACGTTGAAGACACCATGGCAACCATGACTGATCCCACTCCCACAGAACAGATTGATGTCTATGCCCGCCAGTGGGCCTGGGAATTTCGCTATCCACAACAAACTGTCACCAGTACGGAACTCCACCTACCCAACCGCCAGCGCGTCAAACTAGCACTCCACTCCGAAGATGTCCTCCATGGCTTCTTTGTCCCGGCGTTTCGGGTTAAACAGGACATTATTCCCGGCAGAGCCATTGAGTTTGAATTCACCCCGATCCGTGAAGGTCGGTATCGGCTCCGAGATTCTCAGTACAGTGGGACGTACTTTGCGGCCATGCAAGCCGATGTGGTTGTTGAGTCCCCCGCCGCCTATGAAGCATGGTTAGCAACCGCAGCAACTCAATCTCCTCTCCCTGCCTACAACCGAGCCTTTGATGAATACCAACGGGCCCACCATCCAATGAGTACGGGCTGGAAAACGGTTCAACCCGCTGCCCCCCCCATCGTCAACTACTCTAGCGCCGAGGGAGTGACCCCATGACTAATCTTTCTTTTGAAGCAATTCCGTCTGTTGAACCGCCGCTTCCCGGAGCCCCCAGGCCTGAAAGCTGGAAACGGTTTTTTACCTTTAGCACTGACCATAAAGTCATCGGGATTCAGTATTTAGTAACCTCCTTCTTCTTCTTCTTAGTCGGAGGAATTTTTGCCATGATCATTCGGGGTGAACTCATCACTCCGGAAGCTGATTTGGTTGATCGCTCTGTTTACAATGCCATGTTCACGATGCATGGGACAGTGATGTTGTTTTTGTGGACATTTCCATCCCTAGTCGGCTTATCCAACTATCTTGTCCCTTTGATGATTGGGGCTAAGGATATGGCCTTCCCCCGCTTGAATGCCCTGGCGTTTTGGATGGTACCGGTATTTGGGGTCATCCTCATGGCCAGCTTTTTAGTTCCGGGGGGCCCCTCTCAATCCGGTTGGTGGGCCTATCCACCCGTGAGCCTCCAAAATCCGACGGGGAATTTGATCAATGGTCAGATGCTCTGGATTTTAGCGGTGGCCATCTCAGGGGTCTCCTCTATTCTCGGTGCCGTTAACTTCGTCACAACCATCACCCGAATGCGCGCCCCCGGCATGGGCTGGTTCAAAATGCCCATCTTTGTTTGGACAGTCTTTGCCGCCCAGATTATTCAATTGTTTGGCTTACCGGCTTTGACGGCCGGAGCGGTGATGTTGCTGTTTGACTTAACCGTGGGCACCGCTTTCTTTGACCCCGCGAAAGGGGGAGATCCAGTCCTGTTTCAGCATTTTTTCTGGTTCTATTCCCACCCCGCCGTCTATGTGATTATTCTCCCGATCTTTGGGATTTTCTCAGAGATTTTCCCAGTCTATGCCCGTAAACCCTTGTTTGGCTATAAAGTTGTGGCCATTTCCTCCCTGGTGATTACGGGGTTGAGCGGGATTGTCTGGGTGCATCATATGTTTGCCAGTGGGACTCCCGGTTGGATGCGGATGGTGTTTATGGCCACGACGATGTTGATTTCTGTCCCGACTGGAATTAAGGTTTTTGCCTGGGTCGGGACGATTTGGGGAGGTAAGCTTCGGCTCAATACCCCGATGCTCTTTGCTTTAGGTGGCCTGGTCATGTTTGTCTTTGCCGGGGTGACAGGAATTATGTTAGCTGCTGTTCCCTTTGACATCCACGTTAACAACACCTATTTTGTCGTCGGACACTTTCACTATGTCATCTATGGCGCGGTGGTGATGGGGATGTACGCTGCGCTCTATCACTGGTTTCCCAAAATGACCGGGCGAATGTATTCCGAGGGCCTGGGCAAGCTCCACTTTTGGCTGACGATGTTGGGGACTAATCTCAATTTCTTCCCCATGCATCCTTTGGGATTACAAGGAATGCCACGGCGAGTCGCCTCCTATGATCCTGAATTTGCCTTCTGGAATGTTATTGCCAGCCTAGGGGGATTTCTCTTAGGGATGTCCACCCTGCCGTTTATTTTGAACATGGTTGGCTCTTGGGTACAAGGTGAGAAAGCTCCCAAAAATCCCTGGCGAGCAATTGGCTTAGAATGGCTAGTCTCCTCGCCGCCGACCATGGAAAACTTTGAAGAGCTGCCAATTGTCATCGCTGAGCCCTATGGCTATGGCAAATCAGAATCCCTCGTTGCTAACCCCGATGCGTTGGAGGTTACCCATGAACCCCACTGAAGTTGATGTCTCCTTAAATACTGAGGCGGCCACGGAGCATTCCCCAGGCCTGGATCATGCCCATGAACATCACCACGATGAAGCTGGGAACAGCATGTTTGGCTTCATTGTCTTTCTGCTGTCTGAGAGTGTGATTTTCTTCAGCTTTTTTGCAGGCTATATCATTTACAAAACAACCGCCCTAGACTGGTTACCTCCCGGTGTGACAGGCCTGGAAATTCAGGAACCGGCCATCAATACAGTGGTGCTAGTCTCCAGCAGTTTTGTGATTTATATTGCCGAGCGATACCTCCACGTTAAAAATCTTTGGGGATTTCGCTGCTTCTGGCTACTAACTATGGTGATGGGTAGCTACTTTCTCTATGGGCAAGCGGTGGAATGGCGCAGTTTATCCTTTGGTTTCACCGATGGTTTATTTGGGGGTACCTTTTACCTACTCACCGGATTTCATGGGTTGCACGTCCTGACGGGAGTGCTCTTGCAGGGGCTCATGCTGGGGCGATCGTTTATTCCTAGTAATTATGATCGCGGTGAATTTGGTGTGGCTGCGACGTCATTATTTTGGCATTTTGTCGATGTTATCTGGATTATTTTATTTGTCCTGATTTATGTGTGGCAGTGATTACTCAGGAGTGAGGTGAAGCAATGATTATTGATGACCAAATTTACGACCTGATCATTGTTGGCACTGGAGCAGGGGGCGGAACGCTGGCCGCAAAAATGGCCCCTACAGGTAAGAAAATTCTGATCCTAGAGCGGGGTGACGTTATGCCCTTAGAGGAACAGAATCGCAGTAATGTCGATATCTTCAAACGGGAACGCTACCATGCGCCGGAACAATGGTACGACAGTGCGGGAGAGCCATTTTCTCCACAGATGAATTACGCGGTCGGTGGCAATACCAAAATCTATGGTTCGGTGCTGATGCGCTTTCGGGAACGGGACTTTGAAGCGGTGAATCACCAGGCCGGTATCTCTCCCGAATGGGGCTTAAAATACAAAGACTTTGAACCCTACTATGGGGAAGCTGAACAGCTTTACAAAGTTCATGGGCAGATGGGGACTGACCCGACCGAACCGCCCCGCGCTCAGGACTATCCATTTCCAGCAATTGACCATGATCCCCAGGTAGAGGGGATTGTGACTTCCCTAGTTCAACAAAACTTGCACCCAGCTCCCCTGCCGCTAGGGTTAACCCGTCAGACCGATGACCCGACTAATGATTCAGAAGTGAGTGGGATTGTCCCGGCCTTGAGTCATCCCAATGTCACCCTCAAAACTGGGGCCAAAGTTGTTTGCTTACATACCAATCCCTCTGGGCGGATAGTCAAGGGGGTCGAAGCTGAAGTGGCCGGACAGTCCTATCTGTTTTTGGCAGAGGTAGTTGTCCTGGCCTGTGGTGCAGTCAATTCTGCCGCCCTGTTATTGAGATCCAAAAGCGACCGTCATCCCAATGGTTTGGCCAATAGTTCTGGGTTAGTCGGATGCAATTTGATGAAAAGCTTAATGTCTGTGGTAGTGCAGTTGAGTACCCGGCCAAATTCTGGAGCGTTTCAGCGCAGTGTTTGCGTTAATGACTTTTATTGGGGGGATGCGGATTTTCCGTACCCAATGGGACACATCCAAAATACTGGGGGTTTATTAACCGATATTATCTTTGCGGAAGCACCACCGATGTTTTCCGTATTGGCAAGGTTTATGCCTGGTTTTGGCCTGAAACAGTTGGCAACTCACTCCATTGGCTGGTGGGCGCAAACGGAAGATTTACCCAATTCTAGCAATCGCGTCCGAGTTGAAGGTGAAAAACTCTATATTGATTACATACCAAACAACACGGAAGCCCACGACCGACTAATTTATCGCTGGACAGACATCCTCAAAACTATTGAAAAAGAGCTGGACGGCTTCCAACGAGGCATTATGCATCCCCGTGGTGAGATTCCGATTCAGGTCATGGCAAATCAGTGTGGTACTTGTCGTTTTGGGGAAGACCCAAATCAGTCAGTATTAGATCTCAATTGTCGCGCTCATGATATTGATAATCTTTATGTCGTTGATAGTAGTTTCTTCCCCTCCAATGCAAGTGTCAGCCCTGCTTTAACCATCATGGCCAATGCATTGCGGGTGGGTGATCACTTGATTGAAAGATTTTAGTTTTACATAACAAAAATGCATCAATCGCTCTACATTCAAACCCTCAGTCCGACGCTCACTTCCTTGAACCTGCATTGGTCACGGGTAAACCGATGAATAGATTAATAGCTCACCCTGTTGTCCTCTAATTGCCAAGTACTGTCCCTGAGGATGCCAGGCCTGGCAGGAAAACCCTGCTTCGGCGCTCTGTAACACTTGAGTTGGCTCCAGGCCTGCTTCCCAAAGAATCACCCAGCCATCTTCGGAGAGAGAGGCAAGCCACACCGTCATGGGTGAAACGTGATGTCGAAAAAACTTGGCAATATGGGAACCTGTAGTCTTTTTTGCTTTACTAAACATCACAAAAATGCCTAAAGAAGTCACGAAAGGTACTTTTTATCGTCTTATTTGGGTGACAGCGTCTGTAGTGACATTTAATTGACAGGACTTACGCAAGAAGCATAGTGATGTCAGGTTGCTTGAGTTGTTGGATCAAGTAGTTAGAGAGCAATCCGTATTTAATTTGATAGACGGTCTGTCCGGTGGAGTAGGCAATCCCCTTGAGTCGCGTCCAAACGAGCAAGGCACAGGCAATGTGGTTTCGTTGGATACGGGCTTTGCGACACTGACAGGCTTCTACTCCGGTCAATTGTTTGAGTTCTCGATGAAACTGCTCTATTCTCCAACGGATACCAGACTCCTGTTGTACGGCACTTGTGGAGTGTTGAGTTAAATCGTTTGTGACGATAAAGTCCGTCCGGTGGGTAGACACCGTAGCCCGAAACAGTTTCACTTTTTTGTCCTTAGGAAACCCCCGAATTTTGATGAGTTTACTCTGGTCTAGAGTCTGCTCATCCCACTCCAGTGCATCGACTCAACGATAGGAGCGAGCACCCTGGCTATCATCCACTAAACGGTTACATTTCACAGGGCAGTAATAGAGTTTCCCTAAGGTATCGATTTGAGCCATCAGCTTTTGGCTCGCACACCAACTATCCATCAGGACTGTCCGAAAAGGTAGGTTCTTGGCATGAACCACTCCATCCAACATGGCTGCCACATGCTCCAGTTTGCTCTGTCCATCTCCCTCTCGGTAATAGAGCCGATAGTCAACCACCCAAAACTGACCAATCGCAGGATTTACATAGACGCAACTGACAAGACCGATGCCTTAGACCACATGGTGTTCATTCCCGCTGTACTGGTGGCGAGTTAACTCAATTAAGCCAGAAAACCGTTTATCTAGGACTGTATCGTCAAAGATCAGATACCCCCTATCATCCGGTATTAGGGACGGCTTCACGTTCTCCCACAATAAAGGAGGAGTCAGCTTTTCCCCTCGCAAATAGCGGTTGATTCTGTCATGGCTTATCCCCTCGACATGAGCCGCTAGATTTGTCAGCGTGTAATTGACCGGACTGCTGAGAAGATACTGACAGTAGTCTAATTTTGTTAATCTCATTCCTCAAATATAAAACAACGCTGCGTAATTCCTGTTACTAATTCAGGTTGAGTATTAGGACAAAGTGGGTCGAAAAAAGCGCAGTGTTATCTAGTGGCGATTTGCTCAATGGCCTAGATTTCACTGCACTTGCATTAATTCAGGTGGCTGCCAGGTACCCTCACCAGGCGGCAGGATGGAAGGGGTTTCTGTCTTAGGCCAGTAAAGCCGCATCACCATGTAAATGCGGCCATTCGGTGCAGGTAGCCAGTTCGATTCCTTATCAGGCCCCGGTGAAGCATTCTGAATATAGAGGGTGACTGAACCGTCCGGGTTTTTCTTCAGGTTCGGCAGCATGGACGAATTGATCAGGTAGCGATCGATGGGATTTTGAATCAACAACTGAGTTTTTCCGTCGTACATTGTGATCGACCAGAAGGCATTCACTGGGGGCAGTTGGCCCTTAGGGAACGTCAGGGTGTACTTGTATTTTGAGCCATCCAGGGGAGTACCATCAGCCAACGCTTTGGTCAATGGATACATCGCCTCCACTGCATCATTGCCAAAGATTCCAGCCTTTGCCGCTGCAGCTCGCAGTAACCAGTTGCCGTTATAAAAAGCCTGGTCACCGAATGCTGATCCTACTTTCCAGCCATTAATGGATTTACCGATATCATTGGCAGCCTGCTCTACTTTTTTTTCGCCGTCCTTCATGCCAAGGAGGACTGCAGCCTGGTGTTCGGGAGAAAGATCCTTAAAGTTAAATGTCTTACCTGGCCCCACCCCAATTCTTGCAAGCTTGGCCCGAATTGCCTTTTCGCTCGGATCGGGTGGCGCAAATTGCAAAGCGAAGTCGAGATACTCAAAAAACTCTGTCTTGACCAGATCATTGTCAATTTTGGGCCAATTGATGGTGGACACTGGTGAGGGAGCGGGTTGGTTCAGGAACGCGGAGAGCGGTTGAGCTTTATAACCCTCCTGAATCTTAATGACATTGGGCATATCATTGGCGTTTAGCAGTTGAGTGCGGAAGATTAGGAGAGAGAAGTCAGTGGAAGACCGGAATACCTTGTTGATGCCTTCAGGTACCTCGCCTTTCCATTTTGGCCCAGCCACCAGATAGCTACCCGCTTCGTTACCAGTGGCGCGACTGCCAATGTAACCGTAGTTGTAGGTGTTGCCATCAGTGAGTTGGACTGCATAGTACCGATCTTTTACAGCAGGCACCGAGATGACCATTGGTTCAGTCCGTAGATCCACCCACAGAAGTGAATAGGGAGTATCGCTATTGGGCGTTACGATTGCTGTGTCTTTGTAAGTGAAGACGCGATGCTCATTAAAAATTTGGTTAAAGGGAGCTTTCCACTGACCGGAGTTTTTATCGATAATGTAGTCATACATCACTCCGTAGTTCATGACGATGGGCAATCCAAAAATGAATCCCTCCTCAGCGATCGCTCTAACTTCATCAATGCTGGGGATTGGAGCACTCGTAGTAACTGCTTGGCGTTCTACCTGGGATAAAACATCATTTTGATTGACAGAAACAGCCACTAGCCCTAGGGCAATAATCCCATACATAGTTTTAAAGACAAAGACTTTTAATTTGCTCATTTTTTAATCCTCAAGTAATTTTCTGCAACTTTACGAGAACGATCACGATGCTCGAAGAATACCAGGCAGATAATTTAAGCTCAGGTTTTTAGAACTTGATTTTTAATGGCAAAACACTGCTAAACTTATCGCTTGCATATCAAGATGCTTAGCCTAGAAAACCCTAAAAGAGAAAACTAAAATTCAGGTAAGGGCCATTCTGATGAACACTCAAGTTGAAGTCGTTTGAATCACCACTGTAATTGAGATAACTGAAGCGGTAACCCAACCCCAAAGAGATATTGCCATAAAACCTCCAGTCAACTCCTCCTTGAACCCCATAGCGAGTTAGTCCACCAATGCCAAACCCAGAGACGGATGCTAAGCCCAGCAGTGCGAACTTGGAACTAGCATTCCAGCGAAACCTGGCCCCTAATAGAGGAGATGCAATGGTGTTGCCCCGATCAAACGAACCTTCTCCCCCCAAATTTGTGGATACATCCAACTCTGCATGGACACCCGTAAGATTGACTCCACCAATCGCATCAACAACAACAGGGCCAAGATCAAACTCTGAAGAAACCCCTCCAGGATTAACCTTAGATCGATCATAAAAGCGATAGCTACCCGCTAAATCCACAGTCCATATCTGCGTATTAAAAGATGACTTCAGCTCTGTGGGAATAAAGTTAGCCAGGCCAGGTAAACGGACGGGACGGGTAAACGTATCACTTGTTGATAGGGCTAGGTAGTCTACATTCGCCAGAATACCGATGTTGTAATTCGGTGTCCAGGCCTCTAGGGAACCTAAAAAGGCAAAGTCTAAGCTGTTTTCCAAAGCGGTTTTGATTTCGCTGGGACTCAGATCAAAGTTTCTGGAAAAATTTTTAACATTTGATGAGCCAGAAATGCTGAAGGGCAGGTATAGGTATGGTTTAAACTCAAAATGCCATTTCCCTGGTTGGGTATTTCCAGATTGATCTTGAGACGTTTGGATAGATGCCTCAGGATTGGGGGACTGTGCCAAGGTTCCCTCCAATGTTCCACTTGTCGAAGGTGAATCAGTAGGTTGCAGATCGCTACTCTGTGTAGAAATCAGTAAATCTGACAATGAACTGACAGTTTTGATCTCGATCGTGCTGTTAATGCTTTGAGGATTAGGCTTAATTAGCGTTTGATCGAGAGCAGCTTCAGTCGCCGAATTATTTATCTCAAAAACAGGAATTACTGTGGGATGTAGAGAGTCACTCTGCCCATGCTGAACTGCTTGACTGACTGGACTGGATGGAAGTTGTGCAGCTATAAAGTCTTGATCGGCAGCAGTCTCTTGATCGCCTTCAATTTGATTGGATTTACTGTTGAGGACAAAGGAATACTCTGGCTGATTGACCGTTTCATTTTCGGCAGCATTGACGGTTTTCGATGGCTGATTTTCAGCAAGACTGAAGGGCGTATGAATCAGAAAGCTTATACCCCAAAGCAGACTAGCTATGTACAGGTGTCCACTTAAACGCTCAATCATTCCTCACTCCAATTTGCGCTAATTCATGACAATGAAACATAGGAATGAATCAAAGTTCCTACCTTCCGTTCATAAGCCAATGTGCAGGTTATTACATGACTTTTAGCCTGTCCTGTCATTTCATGCCAAAAAACTGTAATCCTTGTTTAAAATAGTGAGAGATTATTATCCTTGTGAAAATATACAATGCCAATTTCAGCAAATCATTTTTTATGAACTATTGTTAGGTGATTACAATTTTCACAGCTTTGGCTTAACGTCTTCTCATCTCATTCTGATATATAGTCATTTCTGCTGCCTACTCTGGGACTGAGGTTACCCTTGGCTAGTCTCGCTCCCTCCCCGAGATGCCAGATTATTAGGGAATTGGGACTAGCTATGAGCAATGCCGGACAGAAGTTTCCCTCATCCCTATGGGGCGCAAAATTTACGACGATGTGTGATCTTGAAATTATTTTTCCGAGTAAACTGAGGCTGGTATCTCCACTGAATTATCACCACAGACCAAGGAGAAAGGCGGTTGACTGGGATCTGCACCTCTGATGATCCTGGGGTCAGAAGGTCGAATCTGGCCGGTCTGGTTATTTTTGCAAATGATGGTGATGATCTTTCCTCCGCTATTGGGAACAACCAATGCTGCTCCAACATAAGCACTTAGTTGATTAACCATTGGCGAGGAGGCTGGAATCACATAGCTGTAAGCCGCTTCCGTAGTTGTGCGAATGGCATAGTCAAAGGTTGGGGGTAAAACAGCACCAAAATCGCTCTGGACTCTACTAACGTCATTCTGCCACTGACCATTTTTACTGAAATAGGTTCGCTGTCCCTCCATCATCTTTGCTGTTGCCATCAGAGCAGCATTTTGGTTTTGCTCGTCCATTAATTGGGCCTGGATGGGTGTGGGGAAGATTATTAGGGAACCAATGATAGTCAATACCCCTGAGACTTTATTCTGTAGAGTTTTTTTCATCTTTTTGATACCAGATAAATTGTTAAACCTATTTAAGACTCTTTCAAGTTTTACAAAGTTCGGTATTTCTTCTTGTCATTTCGTGCCTTCCATTGTTAACTTTAATGAGTTCATTGCGGCTGCTATGGCACAGAAGCAGGGCTAAGGACAGGGCCGAGAGAACTGAGTACAAGAATAGCAATTAGGACGAAAGCAGACAGTATTTTTGCATAAAGTTTATTTAGATTCAACAGCTAACTCCACCTTAAATAGTGGTAATTTTGTCTTGTCATTCGATACCAAATATTTTTTCCATCAAGTTACCTGACCTATGGCTCCATTCATTCCGCTTGTGCGAGTCAACGCTATATTGCCCTTTGTCTCATACCTGGATAAAATTGGAGCCCCGACTCAGCGCTATCTCGACCGAGCCAGAATTCCCTTCCTTACCTTGGAAAACCCCGAAAATCTAATTCCTCTATATCTAGGATGTCAATTTATTGAAGACTTGGCTCGTCATGAAGGAACTCGAGCTTTAGGAATTGAGATGGGGTTAAAAACAAGTCTAGAACAATTAGGTGTTTATGGGCGGCTATTACGGCATTCTTTGACTATCTTTGATCTCTTTAAATTTGTAGAGAAGACTATCGATTGGCATACTTCCGGAGATAAGGTTATTCTAAAAGTCAATGGAGATAAAGCTTGGATATGTCATCGCTCTAATTTGCCTAATGATATTCCCCTATTCCATGAAAACCACTACGCTGTCATGTTTTATTATAATGTGATAAGATTAGTTGCGGAGACGACATGGCAGCCAGAAAAAATACACTTTGTAAGTAAAAAATACTACGAACTAGGAGACGTTGACGTATTTTCTAACACTCGATTTAGCTTTGATCAAACAACAAATGCCATCTGTTTTCCCAGAAACTTTTTAAGTCGATCGCTTCGCCATTTCAATTCCTACCCTGACTCTCAACGCCATCAAGATAAGAAATTATTGCATGTTACAGCCCCAGCCCTTGACTTTCCCAGATCGACTCAACAAGTCTTGAGATTTTTACTGAGATCAGGACATCCAAAAATCGAACTGGTAGCCGAAATCGCCGGGATGAGTATCCGTAGTTTTCAACGATGTCTAGCAGCAGAAGGCTTAACATACATTCGAATGGTTGAGCAGGTTAGATTTGATGTAGCAATTGATTATTTAGAAGACCCAGATATTAAAATTATTGAAATTGCTTTGGAACTTGGCTATCAGGATGCTGCTAATTTTACCCGTGCCTTTAAGCGATGGACGGGGATTTCGCCGAATGAATATCGGGAACAGCATTACAATAAATGAAGTCCCGCGCCATAAGCGGGCGGAGTATAGCCAGGGCAAACGCATACTCAAGCAGCAAGAATATTGTTTGCGGCAAACATACACCAACCATTGAATATCTGGGATTTGATGGCAATGGTAGGAGCGAGAAAACCCTAACTAAATTGATAACCTCTATGTCGTCGATAGTAGTTTCTTCCCCTCCAATGCAAGTGTCAGCCCTGCTTTAACCATCATGGCCAATGCATTGCGGGTGGGTGATCACTTGATTGAAAGATTTTAGTTTTACATAACAAAAATGCATCAATCGCTCTACATTCAAACCCTCAGTCCGACGCTCACTTCCTTGAACCTGCATTGGTCACGGGTAAACCGATGAATAGATTAATAGCTCACCCTGTTGTCCTCTAATTGCCAAGTACTGTCCCTGAGGATGCCAGGCCTGGCAGGAAAACCCTGCTTCGGCGCTCTGTAACACTTGAGTTGGCTCCAGGCCTGCTTCCCAAAGAATCACCCAGCCATCTTCGGAGAGAGAGGCAAGCCACCTCGTCCTGAATGATGCTTGCATTTAGCTCAAGAAGTTTTACTGAATAATTCTGAATTAACTGAACACTAGAGCAACTCTAGGGATCACAAAAACGCTGGGCAATGGACTGGAAGCCGTCCTGAATCTCTAAAAACGCATCCACAATATCCGGATCGAAATGCAGCCCTCGGCCCGCTTCAATAATCGCAACCGCATCAGGATGAGACATGGGTGGCTTATAAACCCGACGACTAATCAGAGCATCATAAACATCCGCTAAAGCCATTAAACGCGCCGAAATTGGAATATTGTCTCCCGACAAGCCCTCTGGGTAACCCGTCCCATCCCATTTTTCTTGGTGCGAATAGGCAATTTCCTTGGCTACTTGGAGAAAATCAACATTTATCCCCAAACTCTTTTCTGCTTGCAGAATCGCGTCTCGCCCCAAGGTGGTGTGGGTTTTCATGATCTCAAATTCTTCTGGGGTCAGGCGGCCGGGTTTTAGGAGAATTTGATCCGGAATACCCACTTTCCCAATGTCGTGGAGTGGGGCAGATTTATAAAGTTGCTTAATGATTCTGTCACAGAGGAAGTTACAAAAACGCGGATGAGATTTTAAGTGTTCCGCTAAGGCAAGCACATAATTTTGAGTCCGGCGAATGTGGTTTCCGGTTTCGTTATCGCGGGTTTCTGCCAACGAGGCCATGACTTGAATCGTGACATCTTGAATTGCTTCAACTTCTCGGGTACGCCGGGCCACTTCTTTTTCCAAATAGGTGTTTTTATCCCGCAGAAAATCTTCTGAAGCTTTCAGGGTGAGTTGGGTTTTGACCCTGGCCAGTAAAATTGGCGGACTCACGGGCTTGGTGATATAGTCAGTCGCCCCCAGTTCCAGACCCCGGCGCTCATCTTCAACTTCTGCTTTAGCGGTCAAAAAGATGATCGGGATTTGGGCAGTTTGATGATCAGCTTTAATTAAGCGGCAGACTTCATAGCCATCTAACTCCGGCATCATAATGTCCAGCAAAATCAGATCCGGAGGGTGGGCCGACTTCACAATCATCAGGGCTTTTTCACCATTATTAGCTACCTTGACTCGATAGAGGTCTTTTAATAGCCCACTCATAAAGGCGAGATTATCCGGGGTATCATCCACTACCAAAATTGTTTCCCGTTCCCCTAGCCTGGTCATGCGTCCGGCTCCTGTGCTGCAAGTGTGATCGTAAAAATTGATCCCTTGGGCTGGTTGTCCGTCACCGTAATGCTACCCCCGAGGGCTTCTACAACTAGCTTGCAAAACGCCAGGCCTAACCCAATTTGGCTCACCCCGCGCATCAAGGTTCCGGTTTCATAGCGGTCAAAAATATGTTGCCGGAGTTCTGGAGTAATACCGGGGCCAGCATCGGCAACTCGAATTCGAGCTTTGCCAGCAGGTTCATATTTCAAACTGAGATTCACTGACTCCTGGTCAGGTGAAAACTTGATTGCGTTGGAGAGCAGATTCTCGATGGCCCGCCGGATCAAAAGAGGATCAACAAAGGCAGTCCAAGAGCCGCCCTCCGGCCGATCAAGGGGTAAATCCAAATGTAGGCTCAGATGTTTTCGTTCCGCAATATCCTGCATCTGCGCCAACGCCATCTGACATAATTCGCCTAAATCAACCCACTGCCGATCTAAGGCAAAATGTCCCGATTCTAGTTTGGCTTTGATCAATAGGCCATCAACTAAGGTGCGGAGTTTTTCACCATTGCGCCAAATGAGATCGAGGTGTTTGTGGAGTTTATCGGGGGAAATGTCTGGATTTTCCAGCAGATGTTCCGACATGAGCAAAATGTTACTCAGGGGATTCCGCAGATCATGGACAATCATGTTGACCATATCTTCGCGAGAACGCACTAGCTCTTGGAGACTGACATAGGAGGCTTTGAGACTGAGTTGGGTATTCACCCGCGCCATCAAGATTGGCGGACTCACGGGCTTGGTGATATAGTCAGTCGCCCCCAGTTCCAGGCCATGGCGTTCATCCTCAATATCAGATTTCATAGTCAAGAAAATGATCGGAATGGCGCGGGTTTTGGGGGCCGCCTTGAGTTGCTGGCAGACTTGATACCCATCCAGGCCAGGCATCACAATATCCAGCAGAATTAAATCCGGTTGGGGGTCAGTTTGAGCAATGGTGATCGCTTTTTCACCGGAGTTAGCTACCTTAATCCGATAGGTTTCACGCAGGATGCCACTAATAAAGGTGAGGTTATCGGGCGTATCATCCACCACTAAAATCGTGGCCTGGTCTGAAGGAAGCGGAGGTGATTCAACAATCGGAGTCATAACTTAAGCGAGGGACTGGGGTGGTTGGTCATGGAGCTTGGGCAGCGAGTAACAAAGTATGGGCAATTTCAAAATCAAACTGACTCACAGCGGCGGCAATTTTCGGGTAATCCCGCGGAAACGCATTCCCTAAGAGTCCGGAATTTTCCTCTAAAAGATCGACGGCTTCGGCATCATTATCAGCTAAGAGTTCTCCGAGACGATGACAAACTAAGCTAAGTTTTTCAGGATCGACATCGCCCGTTGCTGCTTGGGTTTCAGGTTCTAATTGCGCCGCCAACTGCCCAATTAATTCTCCTAAAGACAGGCGTAGCTGCTGGATCAGGGTTTCGGTTTGCGTCTGGGAATGGTTCTCTTGGATCGCTGTTTCCAAATCCGTAGCCAAGGTCTGAATTAGCCCAGCCCCAATGTTACCCGCCACTCCCCGCAAAGAATGAGCTAACCGTGTTGCATCGGCCCGTTTCCCCTCCGCCAAAGCCTGCACCAGATGATCAGGAGTATTGGCCTGACCCACCATAAACTTAAGCAACATGGATAGGTAAAGGGCTTCTTTTCCTAAGACTCGGCGTAACCCTTCTTTAACATCCAGGCCTGGAATGTTTTCAGGTATGAGGGTAGGGGGTATTGGAATTGGAGCAGAGGAAGGAATTGTGGGTGTGACTGATGTGACTGGGTTGGCCTGGGAAGGAATCCATTGCAACAGTGCTTGCCAGAGTTTATCGGGTTCAATCGGTTTTGCCAGATGGTCATTCATCCCCACATCCAGACAGCGTTGACGCTCCTCCTGCATCACACTGGCGGTCATGGCCACAATTGGCAAGTCGGTAAACTGGGGATCACGGCGAATTTCAGTAGTGGCGCTTACCCCATCCATCCCCGGCATTTGCAGATCCATCAATACTAAGGCGTAGTCCCTAGTTTTAACCTTATCCAGAGCAATGAGACCGTTTTCCGCTAAATCCACCACAAATCCAGCATCTTGGAGCAATTCAGTCGCGACTTCTTGGTTAATCTTGTTATCTTCCACTAACAGAATTTTGGCTCCCTTAATCGGACGGAGGCGTTCCATCCAAATATCAGTAGTGGTGAGGGCGTTGCCTTCTATCATCGGCTCTCCAAGTAAACGGACGACGCTGTCAAACAACCTCGAGGGACTTACAGGCTTGACTAAAATGTCCTGAATCTCGATTGCAGGTGCTTGCCTGAACACTTCTTCTCGTGCATGGGCCACAACAACTAGATGGAGCGGTTTGTGTTTTAGGGAGAGAGCTTGAATCCTTCTGGCTATGTTCAGCCCATCCGAACCAGGCATTTGCCAGTCCAAAAACACTAATTCGTAGGGACGATTTTCCACATTGGCCTGCATGACCTGGTCTAAGGCTTCTGAACCATCACAGGCCAGATCAACCTGTAACTTCATCGACTCCAACAAGTCTTTTAATGCCCGCCGCTCTGCCATGCTGTCATCCACCACTAAGACCCGCTTGCCTTCAAGATCGCTACTGAGAACGAACCGCTGCGGAGGTTCTGGACGGCGACCGACTAATACCGTGGCCCAAAAAGTGCTGCCCAGGCCATATTCGCTATCAACACCAACCTCACCGCCCATCAGCTCTGCAATTCGCTTGCAAATCGCCAGCCCCAGGCCTGTGCCACCAAATTTGCGAGTGGTTGAGGAGTCTGCCTGGTGAAAAGCCTGGAATAGTTGCCCTAATTGCTCTGATGTCAGGCCAATTCCGGTATCACGAACAGCCAAATAGAGGACAATCTCATTTTCTCGATACTCCTGAGCCTGGACAATGATCGCAATTTCACCCTGTTCCGTGAACTTAATCGCATTACTGGCATAGTTGATTAAAATTTGTCCCAATCGCAGTGGATCGCCAATAAGATAGTTGGGGAGATATGGATCAACCTCAAAAGTGAGTTCTAAGTTCTTAAGACTAGCCTTTTCGGAAATTAGGGTGGCCACATTACTAATAACCTGATCCAACTCGAATTCAATCTGTTCGATCTTGAGTTTGCCAGCCTCAATTTTAGAGAAATCGAGAATATCGTTAATTACCCCCAACAAATGCTGACTTGAGGCCTGAATCTTGTGGAGATAATCACGTTGCCGTAGGCTGAGATCAGTCTTATGCATGAGGTGCGTCATCCCAATCACAGCATTGATCGGAGTGCGAATTTCATGACTCATATTTGCGAGAAATTCATCCTTAAGGCGGGTTGCCCGTGCTAGTTCCTGATTGGTGATTGCCAATTTTTGATTACTTTGAGTGAGCTGATTTTGAGCGAGTTGGCGCTCCGTTAGTTCCACTTGTAATTGCTCAAATAGATTGGCTTGCTGAATGGCAATGGCGACCTGATTGGCAATTTGCTGCAACAATTGAGCGTCCGTTTCCAGCCACACCCGCTTTTCATGACAGGCATGGATGACAAGAATTCCCCAGAGCTTACTTTGAGCAAGGGGAGAAACCCAGCGGTGATTTTCGTGAAGTTGGATGTCCTGCAGGATGGGGGCGACAATTTTGGACTGAATTTGCCCTTCGATTGAATAGTCAACTAGGCATTCTGTCCAAGGATCCTCCATGACATCCGGGACAATCCGCGGTACCCCTTGCCAGTAATAATCTAGAATGTCCTGAGCCCAGGCCTCATCATCCCAATGCTTGTCTTGCAGGTGAGGCAACCCATCCGATACCGCCTCTTCTACAATCTGACTCCTGCCATCAGGGTATAGCCGGAAAATAATCACCCGATCACCATTGAGCACTGCTTTTACTTGGTGGACAACGGTAGCCAGAATTTGATTCAGGTCCAGTGATTCTTTAAGAATTAGTTGGCTAACGTTTGTGAGGGTTTGCTGTCGCAACAATTGCAATGCGATTTTGGC
>CAZZCG010000034.1:0-27378 GCA_964653145.1 uncultured Synechococcus sp.
CGACATCTCTATTTTGCGTGAATTCATTAGTTCTAATCCAGATGCAAGAGAACTTAAACGTGCCCTAGTTGTCAAGATGAGAATTGAAGATTACTCGTATTCTTAAATCGTTGAGTTACTCGGTGTGAATCAATTTTTCGTGAGTTATTGGAAGCATCGTTTTCTCGAACAAGGTTTTGCTGGCATAAAATTTAGGATATCGAGGTGCACAAATTTATCTAACTAACGAACAGTGGCAAGAAGTGATTGAATGGCTGTGTTCAACAAATGAATGAAAACTTGACGAACTAGTGACTCGTATAGCAGTTAAATATGATGTCATTTATCAATCAAAACAAAGCTATTACAGCGTAACCTGAAAATCCAGGCCCTTGGGAGTCTTTGACTGATTGGCCAATGCAGTTGGTAAGATTTGGGGCGGGCTCAGGGGGAGGCTGATTTACGGGACGTGCGAGAGCGGGGCCTGGGTTTTGGGATTGGGGTTGTCTCAGACTTAGCAGGTTCAATGGGTTCAATCACGAGTTCCGGTAACGGCTGTTCCAGGTTAATGGGCTGACTTACAGGGTTTGCTTCGGCTAAAACTGGAATCGTTTCTTTTTGCTTGATGGCGATGGGAATGCGGAGGGGCTGAAGTTGATCAAGAATACAACTGGCCAGGGGCAATGTTTGGTCAAGCTCATCCAGAGGACGCGGAACTAACATCACAGCATGAAGTTCACCAATGCGATCTGCCGCCGCCATTCCAGCTTCCAAGGCCATGGCTGTATTTGAGGCAGTTCCCCGGACAATCACGGTACAGAGACCAGCGCCAATCACCTCATAGGCCGTTAAAACCACCTCCGCCGCCTTGAGCATTGCATCGGCTGCCCCCACCATGGCCGGAAAGCCTCGAGTTTCCAGTAAACCAACAGCATGGCTACTCAACTTATGGCCGGTGTGTTTAGTGGTTAGTTGGGCTAAGAGGCTACCAATGGGCAGAATTTGTTCAAGATTTGGATCAGGCCGGGCTAAGACCAAGGTTGAGAGTTCCTGGCCAAATTGAGAGGCGCGTTCAGCCCCTTCAGCCACCGCCAAACGAACATCAGAAATATTGCCCCGAACAATGGCTGTACAATGCCCACCGCCAATTTTTTCATAGCCAATCAAGTTTACATCCGAGGATTTCAACATGTGATCTGCTATGCCGACAATCGCAGGAAAACTCTGGGCGGATACTAATCCCAAAGCCATATCTCTGTAGTCGGTGGGGCGATTCATTTTGGAAACTAAGCGAAATCATAGTCGTCTTTCTATCTTACCGTTGCGGTTTCGGCTTCCAGGTTTCAACTCCATGAGAATCCCGGTATGCTCTGATAATTTTTTCAAAAGCGCAATTTAGTTTTACCCCCAGGTTATGCCATGCATTTACTTCTAAGAAGACTTTTGCCCATAGTTATTCTCCTCGGTTGTTGTTCGAGCCCAGGCCTGGCCAGCCCGATCCCAGAAACGGCGCCAGAGCAGGACAATGAACGGAATACGTTGGCGGATCTTGCAAATCCAGGCCCCGACAGTTCTGAACCCAACCTGAAAAAACTGATTGTCTTCGGTGTGGAGCCCTCCTGGGCATTGCGGGTACAGGAAGGAAAATTTCAGTTTTACCTGAGCGACCCAAATACCCCAGATCAGGCCTGGCCGACCCCAACAAGCATCAAAGCGGAAAACCGTCCCCACACCTGGGCTTATCCTCTCGGCCCTGAAACTGTATTGATCCTCCGCAAAGCCAGTTGCAGCGACACCATGAGCGACAATCGCTACCCTTACCAGGCCCTAGTGTTGGTCAATGGCACCCTGTTGGATGGCTGTGGGGAGATTCGGGAATAGGGCCAGAGTTGGCTTAGCGTCTGATGGGAGTCCCACAGGGGTAGGTTGCTACGGTTTGATTGGCCACATCTGCAGTTGAAACCCGCGAAGAATTGTCCCCAGCCTGGGCTTGACGGCGAACTAACTGGGCCTGGAGGTACTGTTCTTGCAACGCAGTCATCAATGCCGAACGACGATCGTACAGACGCTTAAGTGGCCGGGGGGGACATTGATTCAAGGCATAGGCTGTGAGGATGGGTAAGGCAATGGTGCTGTCGGTGTAGCAAACCACCGTATCCCGAAGCCCCTGGGGATCCACCTTGCCCCAACTGACCGCTTCACTGGGAACTGCCCCAGATAAACCACCAGTATCGGGCCGCGCATCCGTGATCTGGATAAAGTAATCATGGCCGCGTTCCTCCAAGCCCAGAACTTCATGGATTTGCGGTTGGGTTTGCAGTAGAAAGTTTTTCGGACTCCCCCCACCAATGATCACCGCCGCACTCTTCCCAGACTCAACTCCAGCCTCAGGCTCACGGGCAAAATAGGCTAAGGCTGCGGTTTCATTCACATCAATGGCCGGATCTAACACCAGTTGCGATCCCTCTAGGGCCAAAGCCGCCACATTCATACCAATGGAACTATCCCCCGGGGAAGATGTATAAATGGGCACACCACATTCATAGGCCGTTGATAGCAGTGAGGTATGGGGGCGACCCAATTCCACCTCAATATCCCGGACAAACTTGCCTAAAAGGTGGTGAAATTCCGCTGTCCCCATCCGCCGTTGAAACACCGCTGAACGCAAAACCCGTCGAATAAAGGCATCAGTTTCCAGTAAGACATCGTAGTCAAAAATAATGTCGTAGATGCGAATTTGGCTATCTTGGCGCAGTTGGACATCATCGACAAAGGGGTGGCTGGCGTACAAATCCATGCCCAGGGCGTAATGGATATCGTGATAGAGGTTGGCTCCAGTGCTAATGATGTAGTCGATAAAGCCAGCCCGGAGTAGCGGTGCCAAGGCCGAAATTCCCAGGCCCGTGGGAGTCATCGCACCGGATAAGCTCAAGCCCACCGTAACACCCGACTGAAACACCGCTTGGGTTAATAATTGGCAAACCTCCCGCAACCGACCGGAATTGTAAGCGGTGAAATAGTTATTAATCAGCTCCACAACACTGACATCGGCACTGATGGGTGAGGGGGCAATGGGGTAAGCACCTTGATGGGCCATGGAATCCTCCAAGAAACAAATGCAAAACTGTCGGGAAATTGCCCATCGCCACCCGGATCCCAGTTGGATTTCAGGAGCAAACGAGCAGTGAATCAAGCCGTTTGGGTAAAAACTGACTCGAAGCAGAAAGGGGTTATTTTCGTTAAATGCGGTGAAAACGGGGCGCTAACTAAACCCGTGGCGGTGATCGACCCAGTCCGTGAATTTACGATCCCACGAACCCTTAGTTGCAGGCCGATCAGATGATACTGGGCCCTTCGCAGCCATCTACCCAGGACAATGTTGGACTCGCAAGCCGCCGTTGTTGAAGTGCGACCGACAAATCCCAAATCGTCAATTGGACGTCACTTGTGGTGGTCAAAAGTCTCACAGCTTAACCAAGAAGGGATAAGGATGCGTTATTACTATGACATAAATAGACTAATTTGTTGAGATTTATTGAGAGCAACATCGGCAACTTCCAACTTTGAATGCCAAACCCAGAACTTTCTTAAATTTCCACTTCAACTTAGTAACCGGATGGAGAATTTGGCGCAGAGGTGCTGTTCACAACCGGTTGAGCAGCGGGAATGGCAATGGGTGGCTCGTCTAAGGACAACATCAAACTGGCGGTGGAGTTCCGCAGGGCGGTGGTTGTGGGGGAGTTGATTGGGGCCGGGTTCAGATCCGCAGCAGCAGTTTGAACCAGAGGAATTGGTGAGAAAACTCCGGGAAACACATTAGAGACAACCCCAACAATGGCTGCGGCGGCGACTGCACCGACCCCAGACCAGGCCAACAGTGTCCGGGGCTTAGGGCTAGCTTGGCTAAAGACCCGTTGGGCAAGGATTTCCGAGGGCACAGAGAGGGGACAGTCGGACTGTTGAAACCGTTGCTGCAGGGTGAGGAGTTGTTGATGCAGCTTCTTAAATTCGGGATCCGTGGCTAACCAGGCCTCGACTTTAAGTTGTTCATCCGCTGTGGTTTCCCCATCCAAGTAAAGACTGAGGAGCTCAAATTGCTCTTGTTTGCGGGCCTGGGAATCCGCTGCGGGGGTGGGTTGTTGAGAGAAAGGGGCTGGGCTGTCCATAGAAGTTACGGCAATAAAAAATTAGGGAGAAAAGCAAAGGACAAAGGATCAAAGGGATTCGAGGGGGATGGGTTGGCTTGGGTTAGGGAGCTGGAATTGTCAATGTTCACTGCGGCCTACTGCTCCTGAAGTTCCAAATGGGGCTGCAACTGGACTTGGAGACGGGCGCGGGCGCGGGCAATCCGAGATTTGACTGTACCCAAAGAAACTCCAGTAATTTCAGCAATTTCTTCGTAGGCCAAGCCATCAATTTCCCTCAGTACGATAGTTGTCCGAAAGGCTTCTGGTAATTCAGCAATGGCCTGGTGTAGTTGTTCGTAAAACTCCCCAGTGGAGAGAACCTCATCGGGGCCGGGGTCATCCGCCGCAATTTCCCAATTCATTTCTCCATCCGCAGTGGCCAAGGGCGCATCTAGGGACAACGGGGCCTGGTGACGTTTACGTTTGCGGAGTTCATCATAAAACAGGTTCGTTGTGATCCGCCCTAACCAGCCACGAAACTTCAGGGGATCCTGGAGCCGCTTGATATTTCGATAGACCCGAATCCAAACCTCCTGAACCAAATCCGCCCGATCATCCCAATCCGGGGCCAAATGATAGATCACCCGCTCCACATGGGATTGATGCCGTCGCAATAGTTCCGTAAAGGCAGCCCGATCTGGCGTTAACCCGGCCTGGCAGCGCAGGACTAAATCTGGATTGGCAAGTTTTGTTACCGGAATGGCCACCCTTGCACAGGTCTCCTCTGCGAGCGAACGTTGCTCTACAACACCAGGCCAAGATAAGGAAATAGTAGAGGTCATGGGTACTACCAGACAATAGACAGTCTATGCGATTGGGGTACAAAGCCGACTCTAGCTGCAGCCCTGCAACCTTAGCCTTGATGACATTAGACCCAGGAAAAATGTTCCAACAACCCGCCCGGTGAAGCTCCGTTTACGCCAACACCAACTCCCTTAGCCCATTGCTTTTCCCGCCCAACCCCTGCATGGCCTTAGCTTTGGGGATGACCGGAGAGCTTTGTCACAGGCCCCCCTCAGAAACAATCACAACACCTTAGCCCCATCAATCACAGGGGACTCCAGAACCAAGAAGGAAGATACAACTATTCACTCCACCCCCAGGAAAGACACGCAATGAAATCCTTAACTGCCCTTGGCCTGGTTTGCGGCACAACCTTCATGTCAGCTTTCCCCGTTTTGGACAATCCGGTGCTGTCCCAAGTGCGTGTTCCCAATTCAATGACTCCAGCCCCAGAGGTGAACTTGCTGGTTCGTCCTCAGGTATCCAATGTTCTAGACACAGTGGTCACGCCCAGGGATGTAACTGCCTACCCGCTGCAATTTCGCCCCACAACCATCCCTCGCCTAATCCCACCCATGGCCATCAATCAAGAAACCCTCTATGTCCGCCAACTCTGTGATGCCATTAAAACCCGTTTTGACAATCGCTCTGTGGGCTATCAAGTGGTGGTGATGCTGCCTTCGGGTAAAACCTGTGAGGTGGCTGGAGGGGATGCACGCCGGGCCCCAGATGCCTCAATTCGAGCCATGACCGTCAATGACAAAATCACCATGGCCAGTGTCAGTAAAACCATCAGTGCGACTGCCTTACTGCAACTCTTGGATCAGAAAAACATTAGCCTCAATACCCCCATTCGCCGCTATTTGCCAGAGGATTGGAGCTATGGAACCAATGCAGAAACCATCACCTTTCGGGAAATCCTCCGCCATTACAGTGGAATTCGGTGTGATGCCAAGGGGGGGATTGCCCTTTCCTACGCAGGTCTCAAGCAATGTCTGGCGGATGGGGTTAATCTCAACGACAAAACTGCCTGGGACTACGAGAACACCAATTTTGCCCTGATGCGAGTTCTCATCCCCCGTTTGGAAGTGGCTCCGATTAACTTGGGCCGTCCAATCCCCGGTGGCGTTATGAAACTTCCCGCTGCGGCCAACTGGACTCCTGAGGACTACGCCAACCGCTACATCGCCTATGTGAATTCCGCCGTTTTTAAACCTGTGGGTTTGCCAGCCTTGGCCTGTAAAGTAACCGATGGGTCTCCGGCCCTCAGTTATAAGTCCGCCAGTGCCAATCCCCTTGACTTTTCCGTGGTTCAGGCGGGAGAAATCTGGGGAGATATGACCCTACGGTGTGCCTCACAGGGATGGTTTATGTCCGCAAGACAATTGGCTATGTTTATGCACGGTCTGAGCCAAACCAACAACATTGTTAAGCCTGCAATCTATGAACAAATGCAGGATAACGCTCTGGGACTCTACTGGAATAACTACAACAATGGCCTGGGGTCGTGGAGTCATGGTGGCTTTCACCCAGCTGAAATGAATCAGGGAGAAATTAATACCGTGGTCGTGGGATTTAACAATGGATTGTCCGCTGGGGTAGTGGTGAACTCCAAATTCAATGGCAGCATTCTCGGGCAACTGGTTCAGGCGATTCAGGCGGTTGCTGTCAATTAACCCTTGATAGACTTTTGCTTAACTGGGCTCATGCCAAGGGGGGTGGGCTTTTTTTATTGGAATGGATAGCTTTTTTGCAGGAGGAGCACTCGAAAAGCATGAGCATCTTAATCAGAATCTTTGATTGCCTCACGTTTGGCGAAGATGACGATTGTTCTGCTTAGGATTTGGGTTCAGCCGCAAGGTTCAGGAGAGGGGAGTTGGTGGGGAATCCACGGATTGTTGCTCAGCCTCAATCTCGGCCTGGAGAGCCGCTAGTTCTTCCGGAGTCAGGGAATCTAAACGCTTCTGGATAACGGCCTCTTCGTAATCTTTAAGTTGTTGGTTGTAGGTCATATTGCGGGTTAGGACGCGTCCAAAGTAGGTCGCAAGCCAGCCTAAAATACCCACTAAAAAAATAGCTTGGCTCCATACCCCCGCGGACTGGGAGTTTAAGCCAAAAAGTTGCAGGACTCCATAAATGGCTGCCCCCATGATGAAAGCTGCCAGGCCAATGACGATGGCATCAACCCGTCTCACTTAATACTCCAGAGAACGTGGCTGTGGGCGGAAGTTTAGGAAAGGAGCAAGCAAAATCATGCCGGGAAAGCCAAACATCACCAAAAAGTACATGAACCCGCGCTCAAAGGAACTAGCAACGTACCAGCGCTTTTGGAGGTAGAGGTAGGTGAACAATGGCAGCACAAGTAGGTACGTGCCCGCCAATACACCATAGGTCAGAAGAACCAGCAAATTAACCTCGTTCATGCCATCCGCTCCAAGAAGGTTCTCACTAGGATTAATGAATACTGTCATCTTAAGAGATGCTTGGCCTGGGTTCAACGATAAATTGTTCAATAGCTGGCATAAGTTTCATGGGAGAACACCTACCTGATCAATGGGTGCTAGCTTCCGTTGGCTCTGTCCCTGTGGTATGTTAAAGCTTACTTAAGGGGGCGTGGCGGAATGGTAGACGCTGCGGACTTAAGAAATTTGAGCCTTGGTAGGGAGACTTATCAAGTGAACGCTCTCAAATTCAGGGAAACCTACGTCTAATAATTTTTTTAATTTATTAGATAGGGCAATCCTGAGCCAAGCCGACTCACCTAAACTCAGAGCGGAAGGTGCAGAGACTCGACGGGAGCTACCCAACCATGAATTTTTCATAGGGGGTAAAGGGAGAGTCCAATTCTCAACACTGGCCGGTGGCTGTGAAAGCAGCAAGAGAATGAAAATCCGTTGACCTTATAAGTCGTGAGGGTTCAAGTCCCTCCGCCCCCATAAATTAACCATCTGAAACAGTCTGAGATTGTCAATTTGGCAATACTATGTACTCCCCAAGTAGTCGATTGTTGGAGTAATTGGCATCTCTTACATGCATTTAACTAAATTGCCTCCCAAGTATTTGAAGCCTCAGTTTTCTTCAAATTGATACCGAGTTGAGGGGGATATTGAGGCTTACTACAGTGCAGATGTTCAATTAACCCAGAATTTAAATCTCTAGGTGAGAAAAGCACCCTAAAACAAGGGAATTATCTGGTGCTTAGATTAAAGAATGAACAATTCCCTGATAGTGCAACCAGGCCCCGTTGGAATTACCCAGGCCAGGGGTCGGTTCATCCCTTATCCGATTGTGAGGACAAACCCGGACTAACTGCACCACTGAATCAGCTCTATCGCAGCCTCTCCCCAAGTTTCAACCCCTAGACCATTAGCCCAGCCTTAACCATTGCATAAACTCTAGTCCGTGTGCCAAGATATAGAGCTAATATACGGTAACTCACCCGATATTTAGTATTATAGGCAGGCTATCCATGGCACCCCTCTCACATTCAACCCCCACAACCCTTCTCCCCACGCATCGAGTGCCTTTAGTCCATGAAACTTGGAGTTTTTGGCGACGGTTGTGGTGGTCTTTCCAGGCCCTGTGGACGGTGATTACTCTCTTGCCTCTGATTTTTGCTAGCTTGGTTTATCTGATCCTATGGTCTTTGGGGCAGCGTTTATTTAAGAAAAAGCAGCCAAGTTTCGTGCAGCGACCCCAATATTCAACCTGGATTTAGCAGCATTGTCAACGGGGGAGGCTGATGGATCCAGTTATCATCAAACTTTGCTTAACCTAAACTTAACCTTGTAATCCCTCTATTCGCTGGATTTACTGAGGTATAGTCCGTGGTTCTAAATAATTCTTTATTTTTTAGCCCGGATGACCTTCTAACGATTTCCTTGCGTTTGGGCATGGCTCTTTTCGTTGGTGGTGTAATTGGTTTAAATCGGCAACAGCCTGGCCGGCCTGCGGGTTTGCGCACCTATATGGCTGTGAGTGTCGGGTCTGCTCTTTTTGTCATGTTGCCGATCCAGGCCGGGATTGATATTAATTCCACCAATGCCTTAAGCCGGACTGTCCAGGGGGTTGCTACGGGTGTGGGATTTATCGGTGCCGGCCTCATACTACAGCAGTCAACGCAACAACTAAAACCGGAAGTTAAGGGTCTTACCTCAGCGGCGGCCTTGTGGTTGACAGCGGGCCTGGGGAAAGATGTGGGATTTTGCCAAGCTGGCCTGGTAGATGTTCTACTTACAGCTTTTAGAGAATTGCCTTGACTCAACGCTGATCATGGTTCTTTAGCAGGCCAATGATAGGCAGCTTACTCAGCAAACATTTCAGTCAAGGTATTCAGAACCCCTCTTTGCTCCTCTTGACTAATCTGTCCCAACTTTTGGACCAAGCGAGATTTATCTATGGTGCGGATTTGATCCAAAACAATTTGTCCATCTTTGCCCTGAAACTGACAAAAGACGCGAGTCGGGTATGTTTTCCCTTTCGTAGTCATTGGAGCAACGATGACCGTGGCGATATAACGATTCATCTCATCAGGTGAAATAATCACACAGGGTCGTGTCTTGTGAATTTCACTTCCCACAGTGGGGTCAAGATTAACTAAAAAAACATCGAAACGCTTGACTACCACTCCCATTCAGTCTGATCCCAATCGCTTGAATGGACTTCCTCCAAAAGAACATCATCATGGTGCTGGGCCATTTCCGCAAAGGCTTGATCCCATCCCGCTCGTGAGCCTGTTGCCGCGCGAATTGTTAGATGATCGCCCTGAACTTCGATCTCAACATCAGTCTCAATACCACTTTGCTGCAAAAGCAGTTTGGGAATACGAACACCCTGAGAGTTACCAATTTTAACGATTCGGGTTCTAATAACTGTGCCCATGACAGGATGATTTTTAAATCAATACGTGATTACATTGTATTTACTAGTAAAGAAACTGTCTAGGACTTTCATCAATAACCTGACCTCTTTTATCCCGCACACAGGCCAGTGTTACCTAGAAAAGTGCATCCTGTGCCAATGGTTTGAAGAACTGTATATCAGCTTCGGATAAAAATAAGTGAGTTGCACGGACAGAGGCTTCTCATACTTCAACCACACATGGAACATCTTCTTGATTTACCCCATGAGTATCGTTTTGTAAGCTCACGATGTCCTTAACATTACTTTTATTGAGAACGCTCAAATGATAGAGATGATGTTGCTCATTCCATATGAATAATAGCCTCCGTACCTCACAGATTGACTCTTAGCGGTCGGTAAGCATCAGAATCATTAAGTCGTGCAGCACTCGCATGTTACTTACCTAGCTAATGAAACCGGCGGTCAAGAACTTTGTTACTAGAATCCGCTCGAACTACTGCTCAAATTGATTGCTTTATTAGTCCTTGTGTAATTTGCGAATGACTTCGGGAGCATGCTTGAAAAAAAGGCTGGCACAATCGCATCGACCAGTAGCGGGATACATCATGCTGCCACTCAGGCAACGACTTCGTAGTGTGGAAATCCAACTATTTAGTTTATGCATTTCATCTGGATATTTTGGCTCTGAATATCCAGCAGTGATCTCGGCGTAACGACGCAAAAAATACGCTACAAAATCGGCGACCTGCAATAGCCCAACTTCTTTCGAGTCCCCAAAATACGGAACATCAACAACCTGATCTAGCCTGGCTTGTTTTTTACCCTTGTCGTAATACGAGTCTGTCCAGGCAGGTGGATTCATTACTAAGTCAGTAAAACGCATTTTTTCTCGTTCTTCGTTATCGAAAAAGAAAATTGTATGCCCCTTATTCTTTTCGAGGCGCTGATGAATCTTTTGAATCGATAAGAGCAAGTGCATTCCCATGAAACGCCATAATGTAGAAAGTTCCGTTGGTACTAGGCCAGAACTAAGGCTGGTGTAGTATGTAGACTTATCTACGCTGGAATAGACGATGTGGTGCTTACGCGCTTCGATCCAACTGAATATCTCGGAAATCACTTGGGAACGTTCCGGCCCCTTCATGCCCCGCCAAACGCCATTGCCAGCATAAAAATCACGAGTATGAATCTCATCAATTGAACGCCCCACAACCCGAGACAAGGCATCGAGTAACTCCGACCAATGTTCTTTGGTCACATGCATCCGTTGTGCGTCAACGACGATTCCGACCATCACAGCGATGGGCTCCTGACCTGTTCCACTCTCGTCGCAGTAGCAAAGCTTCATTTCGTCTTGGGCTTAACTGATTTTTATGAGGTAAACACCAGATAAATCTCTGCTAAACATGAACTTTCCATGAGCAAATTTAAAATTTATTATATTGCAACAATAATATATGCATGTTAGGTATTTAAACTTTGTGATTTGAATCATTTTACCATCAAAATCTAAGAAGCTTTAAACCCAGGCCAATCATCCTTCACCAAACAATCAGGACAAGCTCTGTAACCATAAGAGCTATCACAACATTCAGGATTTAGCTTAACCCAGGCCAGTCCAGAAAACCCTAGTATTACTCCCAGGCCTAGATTGAGTAAAACAGGGGAAAAACTTTGGCTCACTTGGGTGAAATATGTACCTGTTGGTTGGCCTGGATATCCTTACGCATCTTTGCACCCAAGACCCCAAACGGTTCATCTAAGAGTAAAGCTTCTGGTTCCACAGACAACGCCTGCGGTGAAGTGAGAGTTAATCAACCCGAGTATCCTGCTTTACATTGGGCGTTTTCTTCGGATCCAGGCCAAAGGCTACGGTATACCGGACAGTCATTTGCTTATGGTTAAACAGAGCATAGTGCTTAAACACAAAGCCAAAGTTCCGATCATGCACACTTTGATGAGTTGCAACCCCTTTTGTACTTAAAATTCTGTGACGTGGATAAGACATAAATTAGGGATAAAATCAGCCTAATTTAATCTAGAAAGGAAGTCTGATTCCGCCAGGTAAGCTCAATCCCGGCACACCAATACTTGGGAAGCTAACACCGGGGAATAGTTGTTGAAACACATCACGAATCTGACCAATACCCGGTAACTCTGTGAGAAACCCATCAAATAGTGGCCCAGTTAACAAGCGTTCAAACTCTGATTGAGTTAATTGCAGAATTGGCCCCCGTAATCCCAGTCGAGATATCGATACTTGTTCACCGGATTTGAGAATAAATGTCTCTTCAGTTGTTTCACCGCTGACATTTAACTCGTTGGAATTTTGAGGAGTTGACTGGGTGTTTGCGGAATCGGGCCTGGATTCATCGTCTGAATCAGAGTTTGGTCTGGACTCTGACGGCCTTGGAAACCATGGAATCGGGAAGCCCTGCTTGGTCATTGAGACAGGAGTTACAGCGACTTCGCCCTCCAAAACTATAATTCGGGTATCATCCTCGGCAGTTACTTCGACAAGGTAGGTTGTCCCTCGAACACTTAGGCGGCGTGACCGGGTACAGCCATTTACATTGCCATTAACTAAAATCGTTCCGCTTTGAATATTGAAGCATTGCCCTGCAACAATCATTTGAGAATTTTGACTCAACCGGCCAATCGCCCCAGTATTAAATTTCAGTTGAGCGCGAGTTCTACCTGTGCGAACCTGTTGCTGGGCCTGGGCAACTGCATTTAGCCGGGCTTGCTGGTTGTCAATAAAAATCTGATTACCATCGATTATTTCAGTGATTGTTGCTTGAGTCACTGCTGCAGTTGTGGGTTTTATCGGACTCAGTAGCAAAGTAACTGCGACCATCAGTCCAAGTAAACCATAGCTGGCCTGGCGCCAGAAACGAGAACGGAAATAAGATCGGAAACATGATGATTTTAGAGTGAGAATAAATTTTGCCAAATTCCGATGCTGGAATACATTCATGTCCTTAGTCCACAGGGTAGGCGCACATCCAAAATTGTCTGGTTAATCCTCAAGGGTGGGGGAACAGTCATGGGAGAGGTAGAGGGAATGCAAGGTGATATCAGTGTTACTAGCAGGCCAAAATGGCGACAGGGTAAGTTATTCAGACTAAGGACGGTTAGTTCTTTTCGCTTTAACGTCCATAATCGTACAGTAATCTCTCCGTCTGAGCCTAATTAGCGAACATCTGATGCTCTTGATAGATTTTAGAGGTTCAACCCGCAGCACCGTTTTAATGTCATAGCTTTAAATATGTAGCAACAAATATCATTCTCCTAGCGGCACCTTGCTAGACCCATGCAAAAACCTCTTAGTTCCTCAAACAGGAAGAATGTGTCACAACCGTGGCAACGTCAACGGCTCCTTAGGCAATCAACTTATCTTTTGTTAGCCATTTGGACTGTTGCTGCAGCAATTGCAACGGGGATAGATAATACGTGGGTTCAAATTGCAGAAGAACGACTCCAGGGTCTGTTTTTTCTGATGCGAGGACCTATTCCACCACCGAAAAACATTGTCATCCTGGCCATGGATGAGTACACTCTCTCCCAGATCAACTCTTACATCGATGGGACGACTCCTGAGGAGCAGTGGCCTGAGTATGTGCAATGGCTAGCATCCCCCACTTGGCGTCGTATTGCCCAGGCCACTGCAATTGACCGACTCATGCAGGCGGGCGCAAGGGGAGTTGCGGTGGATGTAACCTTTGATGGACCAAGTAGCTATGGAACGGAAGACGATCAGGCTCTTCAATCCGTCCTCCAGGCCCATTCAGGCTCAATCGTCTTAGCCGCTGGCTATTTAGAAAGCTATACAGATAAAGGATTCGTCTTAGATCTAGTGGAACCGTTTCCATCCCTTCAAATGCTGGTAGCACCACATTTAGGCTACGTGAATGTTCTCCCCACGGTAGATGGTCAGATTCGCCAACTTCCCAGTGAGTACCGTCAACGGGTCGAGTCCTTCGGAGTCAAAGCATTACCCTCTCTGAGCGAAGCAGCTCTCCAGGCCGCGAAGCTAGATTATCCCACTCCAGAGGGAACCGATATCTTTTTTTACGGTCCTCCAGAAACCTTTCCAAACATTTCCTTTTGGGATGTGCTCCATCCAGCAAACTGGCAAGTACATCTTAAGAATGAAACCTTTAAAGATAAGCTCGTACTCATTGGTGCAACTGCCTCTGACTTTCAAGACTTTCAGCCAGTTCCGTTCTCCAATCAAATGCCTGGGGTGGAAATTCATGCCAATGCAGTTGCTACCCTGCTGGAGGGGCGTTCCCTGCGTCAGGTCTTTCCGAACGCTGTTCAACGGGGTTGCTTTGTGTTGTTTCTTGTCAGTTTAGCAACCCTGATCATTCTGCAGGTGCAGTCAATGACGCGGCAATTTTTACTTGGCTTGAGCATTAGTCTGGTTGTTGGTGTTGGTGGCTATCTAAGCTTTACCTATGGTTACCAGATTGTTCCCATTGCCATTCCCGTAGGTGCTATTCTCTTAAACACCGCATCCTTGACGTTAACCCGGGCTGTTAATGAACAACTGGAGAAGCTACGCCTGAGACGAACCCTGGAACGATACGTTGCCCCATCCATTGTAGCCGAGATTTTACAACAGCCAGAAGATTATCAATCCTTACTCAAAGGTCGTCAAATTAAGGCAGCAGTCCTATTCTCAGATATTCGTGGATTTACCACCATCTCAGAGCAAATGGCAAGATCTGGTCAAACTGAACAGCTAGTCCAACAACTCAATACCTACCTGGATGGCATGGTTCAAGCCATTACAATGGCAGGCGGCACCATTGATAAGTTCATTGGCGATGCAGTGATGGCTGAGTTTGGGTCTCCCTTGTCCCGGGGCGAAAAAGAAGATGCTATGAATGCAATTCGAGCTGCTCTTGGTATGCGTCGCAAACTCATAACCCTGAGGAATCAGTGGCAGCAAGAGGGAAAAATAATCTTTTTTAATGGTATTGGCATTAACTATGGTGACTTGATTGCCGGCAACATAGGTTCCCTAAGTCGTTTGGAATATACCGTTATTGGTGACACCGTTAATGTTGCCAGTCGTGTTGAAGGCATGACGAAAGACCTTGGGGTAGATATTTTGATTACAGGTACTCTCTATGAGTTGGTTAAGGAAGATATCCATGCAGAGTGCCTTGGGGAACATCGGTTAAAGGGACATACAGAAATTCCCCTTTACAGCGTAATTGGACTCCGGGAAGATGATCGGACAGAGTACGAAGAAACGATTCAGCAGTTGCGCCAATACCTTAATTGGGAGTCATCTGCTTTAGAAAATCAAAAGTTGAGTCAACCAGGCGTGAATTAAGCGTCTGCTCTCATGTCCCTGAATTATCTAGAGGTTCTCGAATCACAATCCAAGCAATTATCCTCCTGTTTGACGGGAAGCATTTGAGTGGAAAAGTTACCAAATTTCCCTAATGATAAGTTGGCTTTGATAGTGATTTACCCGAACTATGAATACCATTGAGAAATTGACAACACCCATTGATGACTCAAACATTGCATGAAATCACTCTGGGGTTGCATCAATTAGGCCGCTAGCCTCTACCATTCGATAGATATTTTCGCCCAAGGTGAGAGATGCAAGCGTAACGCCCATTAACGTTGTAAGCATTTTTGTGCTTCACATCTCACTGAAATGACAATAACCCCATACACACATTATTTTTGACAGCATTATTACTGATAAGAGGTGCTGGATTAAGATTTGTGCGCGTGCAGGACTTCCATTACATCACAGATATAGGCAATATCTGAATAATTGTCGAAGAATTGTGCAGCGACTCCAATACCCTTCTTGCAGCACAGAATCGACTTAAATTATTGAAAGCCTCCTAATTAATGGCGCTTATCTATTTTTGTTTCTACCCGACTTCAGCTTGCTCAGCTTATAAGTTCTACTTATGCAAAGGTTCAACAAATTTGGGGCAATATTTTTGTTGGAACTACTGGATACTGATGGGATATTCCATTAACTTATAAATATGTTTAAGTTTATTACCATAGATTTATGTCTATGTTTTTGCAAAACAGCTTAAGGACATGGCTTTGCAGAGGCTGCGACACGCTTCACGGATTTAGCCTTCAGAAAATATTCTGGGAAAGTGAAGTGTCGTCAAGATAACTAACCAGGTTGGAGTGGGCATCATGAATAAATTTGAATCAAGACCATCAATGCCGAATTTAGATGCGAACGAGGGATGGGTTATCCAGGTATACGGCCGTAATCGCCGTTTGCTTTGTGTTTTAGAACCATCCCATGCTTGGCTCTTTTTTATTGGCTGCGGCGTTGGTTTAATGCTTTCTATTGTTTGGATTAACGCTGCTCGCCAAAGTCCTCGCCTAGAGTCAGTGCCCTCCTCAGAGTCATCAGTCTTGCATCTAGATTGATTCAGGCTAGTCCCTGAGGCAACGTTCGTCTTTGCTCATTCTCATTAGAGGATCTCATGGCTTTTTGGCCTGGGGATGCTCAGGGGCAAAATAAGGAAATAAAAGAAAAACTTATGGTACCAATTTGAGATTGTGTTGGATGTTAATCCTGAAATCCCCCAAAATCTGCGTGATCTAAGATAGTCTTATACTCATGATAAGTCAGATATTTATAGATAATAATCTATTAAAGATGATGTGAAACAGTTATTACTTTCCGGTCTTAATCAGAGAGTGACTATCTCTTGAAGTCCTGTTGGTAAGCACTTGGGACGCCCCCCTCAGGTGTCATAAATTGTTTCACCCTGGCTTTTTAATGCTTACCGTTACATTTATTCATCCTTAACGTCGGCGAGGAGGAGGGAGTTTTTCATGGATTTTTTGTCTAACTTTTTGATGGACTTTGTTAAGCAGTTGCAGTCCCCAACACTCAGCTTTTTGCTGGGTGGTATGGTCATTGCCGCTCTGGGTACCGAATTGGTCATTCCAGAGTCGATTATCAAGCTCATCGTCTTCATGCTGCTCATGAGAATCGGTCTGACTGGCGGTATTGAAATCCGCAATTCCAATCTGGTGGAGATGATTTTACCTGCACTGTTTTCTGTCGTTACAGGGGTTTTGATTGTATTCATCGCCCGCTTTACATTGGCTAAGCTGCCAAAAGTTAAGACCTTAGATGCGCTGGCGACCGGGGGACTGTTTGGTGCAGTGAGTGGCTCTACGATGGCCGCCGCCTTTACGCTCCTGGACGAACAAAACATGCCATATGAGGCATGGTCTGCAGCGCTCTACCCCTTCATGGATATCCCAGCCCTGGTCACAGCAATCGTAGTTGCCAACCTTTATCTCAACAGGAGGCGCAGCAAGCAGGAGTTTTCCGGCAAGCAGCCTGTTTCCGTTGCGGCAAGCAATCATCCTAATCAGCAGGAGTATCCCAGCAGTCGTCAGGAGTATCTCAGTACTCAACAGCCTGCGAATAATCGGGTCAAGATCTGGCCGATTATCGAAGAAAGCCTCCGGGGACCTGCGCTGACGGCAATGTTGTTGGGTATTGTCCTAGGTATATTCGCTCAGCCAGAAAGTGTTTATGAAGGCTTCTTCGATCCTGCCTTTCGTGGCTTGCTTTCGATCTTGATGCTAGTTATGGGCATGGAGGCTTGGTCAAGGCTGAACGAACTGCGTCAAGTGGCTCAATGGTATGTTGTATATAGCGTTATTGCACCGTTTGTGCATGGACTGCTTGCCTTTGGTCTGGGTATGATTGCCCACTATGCGACTGGTTTCAGCTGGGGTGGTGTCGTAGTTCTAGCGGTCATTGCCGCCTCCAGTTCAGACATCTCAGGTCCACCCACACTGCGAGCAGGTATTCCATCGGCCAATCCCTCTGCTTACATCGGAGCTTCCACCGCGATCGGTACACCCGTTGCGATCGGCCTTTGTATCCCGTTCTTTCTTGGGCTTGCCCAAACGCTCGCTGCTCGCTAATTTCAATCAGTTGGGTCTGTCGGCACTTCCTTAGATCTGGCAGACTAACTCGTTAATATTCGTCTGTAAGGAGCTAACTATCATGGCGAAGCCAGCTAAAAAGCTTGTCATTGTCACAGAAAAGATTTTGCTGAAAAAGGTTGCTGAGATCATCGAAGCATCTGGAGCAACTGGCTACACGGTTCTGGAAACGGGCGGTAAAGGCAGTCGTAACGTGCGCGCCTCGGGACAACCCCACGTTTCCGAAACGGATGTGAATGTGAAGTTTGAGGTGCTCACCCCCGATCGAATTATGGCCGAGCAGATTGCCGATAAGGTCGCAGTAACTTTTTTCCTCAACTACGCAGGCATGATCTATATCTGTGATGCGGAAGTGCTATACGGACACAGTTTCTGTGGACCAGAGGGCTGTTGAGATGAGCCTTGGATTACAGCCTATGGTTACCGCTAGGAATCGGATGGTGCTTTAAGTCGGCGAGTCAAGATTAGGCCCATTGTTAAGGAAAGCTTACAGGGGTCTGCTCTGTCTGCACTTTTACTGGGTCTTGCCTTAGGGATTCTGACTCGGCCAGACAGCGTCTATGAAAGCTTTTACGATCCTCTGTTTCGTAGTCTGCTTTCGATTCTGATGCTAACTATGGGAATCGTTGCCCACTACATTACGGGACTTAGCTTGGGTGGAGTTGTAATTCTGGCTGTTATTGCCTGCTCCAGTTCAGATATTTCCAGCCCACCCACTTTACGAGCTGGTATTCCTTCAGGAAATCCCTCTGCCTACATTGGTTCATCAACAGCTATTAGTACACCTGTGGCGATTGTTTGGGAATTCCCCTCTACATTGAGCTTGCCCAGACCCTATTGGGAAGCTAATTCCTGAGAACTTGCGATCTGCCGGAGGCTTATGTCTCCCGGCGGCCAACATTAGTATTTCTCAGGCCCAATGAGAATATCAATCTATAAAAATTAATTTTTATAATTTAACGCAAATAATCCCAGGGCAATCAACTAAGTATTTTAATGCTGACTAGAGAAGTAGTTTTTTGACAGTGTGCGTCCCGGAATTAATCATCTTAGAAAGAGTTAAAGATATGATTGCCCAAAGAAGGGTTGTAATGCGGTTGGAATTTTGACGCTGCCATCGGGTTGTTGATGGTTTTCCAGTAGTGCGGCCATTGTTCGCCCCACAGCCAGGCCCGAACCATTTAACGTATGCACAAACTGAGTCCCTTTTTTGCCCGTTTCTTTGTACCGAATCCGTGCCCGTCTGGCCTGGAAATCACCAAAATTTGAGCAACTGGAAATTTCTCGATAACAGCCAGCGGAAGGCAACCAGACTTCTAGGTCGTAGCATTTATTGGCTGAAAATCCCAGATCCCCAGTACAGAGTTCCATGACTCGATAGGGTAATTCTAGGGCTTCCAAAATAGCTGTGGCATCCTTAACCAGGCCCTGATGTTCTTCTTCAGAGGTTTCTGGCCGCACCAATTTAACTAATTCGACTTTATTAAACTGGTGTAAGCGAATTAGCCCTCGAGTATCACGGCCATAACTCCCCGCTTCCCGCCGAAAACAAGGGGTATAGGCACAGTGATAAATCGGTAAATCCGTTGCTGGAATCACCTCATCTCGGTAGAGGTTTGTGACGGGAACTTCGGCGGTTGGGGCTAACCAAAGATCGTCATCGGCGCACTTAAAACTTTCTTCAGCAAATTTTGGCAGTTGCCCTGTACCAGTTAAGGATTCACTGTTAACTAAAAACGGGGGTAAAACTTCAACATATCCCCTCTGACTGTGGCGACTGAGCATGAACTGAATTAAGGCCCGCTCCAACGCAGCCCCAGGGCCAATCAAGGTTACAAACCGACTTTGTGCGACCTTAACGGATCGTTGTACCTCCATCAGCCCCCGTTGTTCGCCCCAATCCCAATGATTAACCACCGGATGAGTGGGCTTAAATTCCTCTCCCCAACGACGAACTTCGACATTTTCAGTTTCATCTTGGCCAATTGGGGTCGTGGGACTCGGTAAATTTGGAATCGTCAACAACCAGCCATCTAAATCTGCCCGTAATTGCCGTTCTTGGGGTTCCAGTTGACTTAACTTGGCCTTAATGTCGCTGGCTTCTTGACGCAGGGATTGGAGTTCTGGGGCTTGGGGGGCTATTCCCTGTTTAATTTTCTGACCAACTTCTGCACCGATGGCATTACTCCGGGCCTGGAGTTGAGAGCGTTCCTGTTCCAGTTGGCGGATCTGGGTATCGAGGGCAAGCGGGGCCTGGAGGTCAAAGGTGCCGCGCTGACTCAGTTGGGCTTGAACTGCAGTGGGGTTATCTCGCAATAGCTTCAGGTCAATCACAGGTTGAATTCCACGCTCCAGCCCCAATCCTACAGTGATTCCAGGCCAGGCCCAACACCGAACCCTGATTAACTGTCACGAAAATACATTGCTGCAAATAATTATTACGTCTATAATCCTTACAGTTCATCAACATTTGTATGGCAGTTGTTAAGGTCCCATAAATATTTATGAAGCCCAGGATTTTGGTCATCGACGACGATCCCGCCATTGCCGAACTGGTATGTCTTAACCTGGAGTTAGCCGGATACGATGTCACCGAAGCTTCTGACGGAATTCAAGGCCAGGCCCTAGCTCTACAACTGCTGCCGGATTTGGTCATGCTGGATTTGATGCTCCCACGGGTGGATGGGTTTACGGTTTGTCAACGATTGCGCCGCGACGACCGTACCGCAGCCATACCAATTTTGATGTTAACGGCCCTCAGTCAAACTCAAGATAAGGTGGAGGGGTTTAATGCCGGAGCCGACGATTATTTAACCAAGCCCTTTGAAATTGAAGAAATGCTGGCGCGGGTGCGGGCCCTCCTCCGCCGAACTGACCGGATTCCCCATGCCGCCAAACATAAAGAAATCCTCAGCTATGGCCCCTTAACCCTAATCCCAGAACGATTCGAAGTCATCTGGTTAAGCCGTAACATCAAACTGACCCGCTTGGAATTTGAGCTCCTCCACTGTTTGCTCCAGCGCCACGGGCAAACCGTCTCCCCCAGTGATATTTTGACTGAGGTGTGGGGCTACGATCCCGATGATGATATCGAAACAATTCGGGTGCATATCCGCCATCTACGAACCAAGTTGGAGCCAGATCCTCGCCATCCGAAATACATCAAAACCGTCTATGGTGCCGGGTATTGTCTGGAACTTCCCAATGTTGGAGGCGATGTCCTCACGTCCCTAGGAGCCAAGGCTGAAATTTAATCTCCGAGGATTCTAGAGCCAAAAATTGATCGCCTGGGTAAGCCGCGGGAGCGGAACTAGAAGCGGTTTTGCTGTGGATAAATCAACACAGGTTGGTTATGGGGACTGGCCTGGTAAATAATTGGCTGGTTAATGCTCTGGGGATAGGCATGGCCGCGATAAACATTGTTTTGGGGAGGATAAATCAAGACGGGTTGGTTGTAGGGATTGGCCTGGTAAATGATCGGCTGGTTATTATTCACCGGAAATGGCAACAGGGGTGGGTAGGCATTCACCGGCGGCATCACAAATGTGGGTTGATTGAAGGTATTGGGGATGGAAACTCCCTGTCCGGTTGGCCCCCAAATCACTGATGTTTGCGCCACGGCGGGGGACACTAGGCCACAGAGGAGGGCCAGGCCCCCTAACCCAAACCAAGAACTGGCCTGGAACCAGCGATGATGATGACGTTGCATAGGACAGGACTCCGGGGCTGAAAGACTCTCTACTTTTAAGATAGTCCTTTGACACTGGGGCCTGGGTAATCCGTTGCCTTGATGAACATGACTCTGATCACCGGGATGCAGCCAATTGGCAAACAGGGGTGGGGCCTGGGAACTTACTTGGATGAACCATACCGAAACTCCAGTAAAACTCGGCGGCGTTTACGGGGCATGGCGACAATCAACCACAGCGAATACCCACTGGCCAGGACGCTAATGGCAAAGACCAACCAGCGAGTAAGGGGATAGTCCAAGGGGGTTGTTGGAAACAGAATTCCTCTCGCTAGGGCATTTGCCAGGCCACTGACATTAAACAGCAAATGAATCACAAGGGCAGCAAAATCCTCGGAGCGACGGGACTTCTCCAACTCCACCGCATTGAACTTGTGCCAAATGGGAAAATCGTAATCCCGCTGACTGGTGAGAAGTTGTTGGTAGAGCAAAATTTGGGTCATGACCTGCTGATGGTGAACTAAAAGCAAATTCAACACCAGGGAAATATAGCTAATCCCGACACTGGCAAAGGCAAAGGTTGGGTCTGCTAGGGATACCCCAAAAATCGTGGTCGCAACAGTAATGAAGGTTAAAAATGCCCGACTCCGCACCTGCAACCGCGCATTGTATTCATCCGATGTGGACTTGTAGAGATCCGAGGCAGAAAGACCCATAAACTTCGGTGCTCAGAAATGCCGCAATGGAAAAATAAGCCCCTATGCCGCTGAATGGGCCTGGGGTAGTCGGGTTGGTGCCGTTGCTGGTTGAGCCAAAAGAATTTTATCCACAAAGGCCGTGATCAGTTGATTGGCAATGGGCGTGTCTTGGGCAGTTTCCAACATTTGTTTCAGGGTATCTGGGCAATCGAAATAGCGATCACAGTAACGATGCAAACGGGCAACCAGATCTGGACAATCCACTTCCGGGTGAAATTGAAAGGCATAAAACGGACAGTCCGGGATTGTAAAGCAGTGGTAGGGGCAGAGGTGGGAATAGGCGAGGTGGATGGCGGAGTCAGGTAGGCGGACGGCCCGTTCTTGGTGACCAGAAATTGCCAGAAATTCCTGGGGAAAGTGACGAAATAGGGGATCGTTGGTGGCGGCAGTTGTGAGATAGATCGGGTAGGTTCCCATTTCCATATGGTCGCGATCAAGAATCACCTCCCCCCCCAATGCTTCCACGGCCAGTTGAAAGCCAAAACAGGAGGCAAACACTGGAATTCGTTGCGCAATGCAAGCCAGAATCAGGGCTTTGGAAGGGGCGACAAACGGGTAAAGCTCTGGTTTTAGGACACTGGCATCACTGGAGCCGCCAATAAACAGGGCATCAAACCCCGTAATGATCTCTGGGCTGAAGTCTGATTGCTCAAAGCCATTTAAAACCGTAAATTGCTGGGACTTGAGGCCACTGTAGCGAACAAATTCAGCTAATTCTTCCGCCTGGGTGACGCGGTCATTCCGGGCCTGGAGGAGCAGAATACGAAGGGAGTCCCGATTCATGAAAAACGCTATGGAATGAACTTCTCTAAGCTATCAGGGTTTTGGGTCTCTGGTGTTGGTTGAGTCGGTGTTGCCGATGGCATCTCCAGGCCTGGGGCAGGCTGCCAAAGCAGATAAAATCCCAGGAGGGCAAATCCCATCGCCGCAACCCCCTTGAGGACGCTGGTGGGTAAGACTTGGGCCAACTGATCCCCCAGGAGTACCCCGAGAAAACTGGTAAAGACCAGACCCCCCGCCACCCCGAAAAAGGCCAAAAGGGTTGATTTAGAATTTCCCCCGAGGGTAATGGCCGCCAACTGACTTTTATCCCCCAGTTCTGAGAGAAACACCATGACAAAACTAACGCCGAAGAGTTGCCAGTTCATTGGAAATAAGTCCTCACGGTTTAGGGAAAACAATAGATGTTATCGGTTCTAAGGGTCGATACGGGAAACAATAAAACAGGATGATGGCTTCTACCTCAGCCTTAAAGATGAACCACATCCCAGAGCAGCAGTACCGCAATCACTAATAAACTGGCTCCAGTGGCTGTTTGCAGAGTTTGGGCCGATAGCCGTTGTCCTAACCACCGTCCGAGAAAAACCCCAATGCAACTGGTCAAAATTAAGGCTCCGGCAGCACCAAGAAATACAACCCATGGGGCCTGGGATTCTGCAGCCATGAGGAGGGTCGCAAGCTGGGTTTTATCCCCCAGTTCCGCCAGAAAAACCGTAATAAAAGCTACGAAAAATTCTCGCCAAGGGAGGGGTGGGCCTGGAGGCACTTTCAAAGTTGTATCGGGGGACGGAGCAGACTTCACAATCTTTTCATAATTCAAACTTCCCTATTCTAAGCCATCTGCTCAGGCGGGGCCTGGGAACGGGGGAATTATCAGGGGCAGATTGTCAAGACTTCCTGAAGTAACTCAGGTCTCAGGGATTGGGGGTCAATGAATCATCCCGAAGTTGTCGTTGCAGGGTTAGATCTTCCCAACCGCAATGACTACAGTGGGCCTCCGCAAGTTTGGCCTGGGAAAGGGGAACACGAGCCCGACAATTGGGGCAACGGCCCGTAAAAAAGGGATGGGACACAAGCAAACGAATCTGTTCCGCATGGGATAGCCGAGCCATAATCCGGTTTAGATCGGGCGCGTCCATTAAGACTCCGGGGGACACTAGAGCGGGAACACTCATCAAAAACTCCGAACGGGGGATTTTTAAATTTTCTCAATACAACTATTGTTTCAAACTGGCCAGGGGCTGACCATCGTAGAAATACGGATATTTACCGTCAATGTTTTCCCCAGTCTGGCTGGACATTGGAGCGGATCGTCCCCCCTGAGGCATGTTTGGACAATATGGTTGATAGCGATGACCCGCAGTCCTTTAGCTCTCTGAGGTTGGCACGAGATGACCAGGGTTGGGAGAACCTAAGCCAGAAGGATTTGCTCAATGCGTTCATCCTGGGCCAAGTCCACCAGGCCCCGGGGTTGTTGGGATTTACCGACTGGAATTGAATCTATTGGCAGGCGAATCCACCGCTCGCGATTACTAATTAGGCCCAGGCCCCCATCGGCATCTGTTTGAGCAACTGCCACCAGGCCCACGAGTTGATCCTGATAATCTGCAAATTGCATTGCCATCGTCCCCAACTGCCCCAACTGTACCGGCCGAATCTCATGGTTAGGAATTTGTTTGCCGTAGCCTTGGGCGGTAATCAGGATCAGGTTAGCATTGGCCGCTGGGGCCACAAGAGCAACAATTTTTTCATGGGTTCCCAGTTTAAAGGCCACCTGTCCAGCGTTGGTGCGCCCAGTGAAGGGAATGGTGTCAGCGGTATATTTCAGTAAACGCCCGGCTGAGGTGGCAATAACAATGTCCTGGTGGGGGGTGATCTGCAGGGCCTGGGCTAACTGATCCTCGGCTTTGAGTTTCATGATCTGGGCGGTGCGGCTAGTCATTGAAATTAAATCTGAGGCGGAAATTTGTTTAATCCGGGCCTGGTGGGTGAGCAAAATCCAAGTGGCTGGGTCTTCCTCTGGGGTCGGGGTCAATTCTGAATGGAGCCAGTAGGCCAAAAACTGTTCCCCAAGGGCGGATCCGGGTAAGAGATTGGGCAGGGGTTCGCCACGCTGATTACGTTCGGTGATCGGTAGTTTTGTCAGCGGAACCACATAGGCTTTGCCATTACTGCTAATTAGAAACAGCCGATCTTGGCGTTGCCCCGTGGTCTGGAAGACGGGATAGTCTTTTTTGGCCTCCTGCCACTGATTCTCGGCCTGGGGGGGAATGATGGCACTGGTGCGGGAGAGACTGGTGAGGCATCGGCCATAGCCCTTTTGGCTGACTTCTAGGGTGACCGTGGTGGTGGCAGGGAGGGTGGGTTCTGGGGTTGGGGTTAAGGCTAGTGGTTCAGTGACGGGGGAGATTTGGGTGCGGCGGGTATCGGCAAATTGACGTTTGAACTGGCGAAGTTCTTTTTTGAGGGCCTTGAGGAGTTCGGTGCGACTGCCCAGGAGGGTTTGCAAATCGGTAATTTTCTCCTGTAGTTCCTGAAATTCCCGCTCCAGGTTTTCCCGCTCTAGGCCCGTTAGACGACGCAGGGGCATAGACAAAAGGGCATCCGCTTGCCGATCACTCAGATCAAATTCATTTTGGAGAGTGACTTTGGCGGTGGGGCCGTCCGGGGCCTGGCGTAGGAGATCCACTAACCGATCCAGTTGATTCAACCCAGCTAACAAGCCTTCCACAAGGTGTTGCCGGGCCTGGGCTTGCTCCAATTCGTGTTGATAGCGACGGGTGAGGGTTTCTTCCCGAAATTGTAGAAACTCCTGTAGCAGTTCAATCAGGGACAATTGCCGGGGTTGCCCGTTGACAATGGCCAGAAGAATTACTCCAAAATTACTCTGGAGGGCGGTTTGCCGATAGAGTTGCTCGAGGACGGCCTGGGGCTGAGTTTCCCGTTTCAGTTCAATGACGACCCGCATTCCTTCGCGATCACTTTCATCCCGTAGATCCGCAATCCCTTCTAGTCGCCCTTGATTACTGAGATCGGCAATTTTTTCAATCCAGGCCGCTTTATTGACTTGATAGGGCAGTTCGGTGATCACAATGGCCGTTCGACGATGTCGTCCTCGACCGGGTTGGACTTCTTCAACTTGGGCCACCCCACGCATTGTCACCAGGCCCCGCCCCGTTTCGTAGGCTTGAATAATCCCCTTGGAATCAAGAATCTGGCCCCCGGTGGGAAAGTCTGGGCCTGGAATATGGGTCATCAACTCGGGTAGGGAAATGTGGGGGCGATCAATCAGGGCAATGAGGGCATCTACCACTTCTCCCAGGTTGTGAGGTGGAATATTGGTGGCCATGCCAACGGCAATTCCGGAGGAGCCATTCAGGAGGAGCAGCGGTAATTGGGCCGGGAGAACCAGGGGTTCCTGTTGAGAGTTGTCAAAGTTGGGGGCAAAGTCAACGGTTTCCAGGCCAATTTCCGTCAACAGCGCGGCCTGGGAAATGGGAGCCAGTCGGGTTTCGGTGTAGCGCATGGCGGCTGGAGGATCATCGTCAACGGAGCCAAAATTGCCATGGCCGTCTAACAGGGGGTAGCGACTACTAAAACTTTGCACCAAACGCACCAGGGCATCATAGACCGACTGATCCCCATGGGGGTGATATTTACCCAGCACATCCCCGACCACCCGGGCGCATTTTCGGAAGGGGCGATCCGGTGTTAACCCCAACTCGTACATGGCATACAGAATTCGCCGGTGAACTGGCTTTAACCCATCCCGCACATCCGGTAGGGCCCGGCCGATGATCACGCTCATGGCATATTCCAGATAGGACTGCTGCATTTCTGTGTGCAACGCCGTGGGAATGATGTTGCTTTCGCCGAGTAAACTGAGTTGCTCTGCCATGAATGCTAATCCTTCTGCCAAGTCCAATCATCGTTACAGTAATCGCCACTCGGTCTTGGGTGCAAGTGTCGTCATTGGCTGCGGGGCGGGAACACTGAAATATCTGCAACGGTTACGGGTGGGCCTGGCAAGGGTCTCAATTGTGCTGCAATCCTCACAAAGGTCTGGGGGTTTAACCGGGAATGATCGAGATGGAGCCTGGGATAGGGGAAAATATCAGCATGAAATATAAAAATCCTTATTTCTGGTTGGCAGCAATTGTTGGGTTTCTGCTAGACCGCTTATCGAAATGGTGGGTCATCCTCAGTTTTAATCTGACCAGTCCCCCGGAATCTGTCCCGCTGTGGCCAGGGGTGTTCCATTTCACCTATGTCACCAATACCGGGGCCGCCTTCAGTCTGTTTGCCAATGGGGGCGAATGGTTACGCTGGTTATCCCTGGGGGTCAGCTTGGGGTTAATGGTTG
>CAZZCG010000035.1:0-4103 GCA_964653145.1 uncultured Synechococcus sp.
GAATTGATCAACAACATCGCCACGAAGCATGGTGGTGTCTCCGTTTTCGCCGGTGTGGGTGAGCGGACTCGGGAAGGAAACGACCTTTACAACGAAATGATCGAGTCGGGCGTAATCAACAAAGATGATCCCAATGCCTCCAAAATTGCCCTCGTTTACGGTCAGATGAATGAACCGCCGGGAGCTCGGATGCGGGTGGGCCTGTCTGGTTTGACCATGGCGGAATATTTCCGGGATGTAAACAAACAAGACGTGTTGTTGTTTGTGGATAACATCTTCCGCTTTGTCCAGGCCGGGTCTGAGGTATCTGCACTCTTAGGTCGGATGCCATCTGCGGTGGGATATCAACCAACTCTAGGAACCGATGTGGGTGAACTGCAGGAGCGGATTACTTCCACCACTGAGGGTTCGATTACCTCCATTCAAGCGGTGTATGTGCCCGCAGATGACTTAACTGACCCAGCTCCAGCCACCACCTTTGCTCACTTGGATGGCACCACCGTCTTGTCTCGGGGCTTAGCCGCCAAAGGGATTTACCCCGCTGTGGATCCCCTGGGTTCAACTTCCACCATGTTGCAGCCTTCCATTGTCGGGGATGAGCACTACAATACTGCTCGGGCTGTCCAGTCCACCCTTCAGCGTTATAAAGAACTGCAGGACATTATTGCCATTCTTGGCCTGGATGAACTGTCGGAAGAAGACCGCTTGACCGTGGCCCGGGCCCGGAAAGTGGAGCGGTTCCTCTCTCAGCCGTTCTTTGTGGCGGAAGTCTTCACAGGAGCTCCTGGCAAATATGTCACCCTGAAAGACACCATCAAAGGCTTTCAAATGATCCTTTCCGGCGAGTTGGATGATCTACCGGAACAGGCCTTCTACTTGGTCGGTGACATTGAAGAAGCCAAAGCCAAAGCTGAAAAACTCAAAGGCTAATTAACTAAACCAGTAAGGGGTGGGTCGGCTCATCCCTTTCAGCTTTTTGTTTTTTTGTATTGTGCTTGACCCGTTGCTCAATCGTTGAACAAGGAAATTTAACCCTATGGTGATGACTGTCCGGGTAATTGCCCCTGATAAAACCGTGTGGGATGCCCCAGCGGAAGAAGTAATTCTGCCCAGTACCACAGGTCAGTTGGGAATTTTGGCCAACCATGCTCCCCTCTTAACGGCATTAGAGACGGGCGTGATGCGGGTTCGTTCCGGCAAGGATTGGCTAGCCATAGCCCTCATGGGTGGATTTGCCGAGGTGGAAAGTAATGAAGTCACGATCTTAGTGAATGGGGCAGAGCGAGGCGACCAAATTGATATCAATGCGGCCAAGGCCAATTACGCCTCAGCCAAAGAGCAATTCGCCAAAGCTGAACAAGGGGACTCTCGCCAGGCCAAGTTCCAGGCCAACCAAACCTATCGCCAGGCCAGGGCTAAACTCCAAGCAGCAGGCGGTTCAGTCGACTAAGCCATCGGGAAGCAGAGCTATGACTAGTGTTATTGGTGTCCTCTTGGTCTTGATTTATCTTGGCGGGGGTTGGAAGTTCTGGTCTGGATTTAATCGGACAAACTTTAGCCAGAACAAATTTATTTTGACGATCCTCTGGCCGGTTCTCTTGATGAACAAGCCCTACCGTGAAAATTTTTCCAAAGCCTTGAAGGGCTAAGCTTTTCCCGGTTTTTAGCCTAGCTCTTCAGTTTCATCCTGCTCAGACACTATACGGGATTCAGACCGGGGATGGTGATGCCGGGTAAGCTATTGAGTTGGGTATCGGTTAGGGGATTACCACCAAACTGCTGATACATTCGCGCTAAAGCCCCGGTAAAACCCGCGTTATAGTCCAGGGCCACCTCATTAGCTATGTAGTCATTCCGCCGGTCCTGGTAGGCGAAGTCGTTAGCAGAGGTCGGGCCACCTACTAAAGCCCCATAAAGGATGTGACGGTTGGGCAGTGGATCGTTAATGTTCGTCACACCGGAGGCCCCCCGATGATGGGGATTGAGGGCGTAATTTTTACCAAAGCCCACCATGTAGCTAAAGTTCCGGGGATTGTCACCTAACAGATAGTCCACTTGGCTATTGGCAAAGTCTGAATAACGACCGTTTTTATCATTGACCGTATCCGCATAGATCCCAGCAAGCATGGCTGTGTTAGCCGCATAGCGATTGGCTCCCCATTGGGTTAACCAGGCCAGGCCCCCGGATGTGTAGGCAATCCCATTTCCAGAACGATCTGACCAATAGTCGAGCCAGTTTTCCACATCGGTTTTGTAGCGGGTTTTTCCGGTTTCCTGGGCCAGCAAGACTCCGACACCGTAGGATTTATCATCCCAGTTTTGTGTCCAGCCCTGGCTAATGCCGTTGTAGTGAGACTCGGCCTTAGTCAAATACGCAGTATTCCCAGTTGCCTTGTAGAGCCAAGTTGCCCCCCAGGCCAGTTCGTCGTTAAAGCCGCTCCAGGAATTATAATAGTTGCGAATTTCAGGAATGCTGTCGGAATATTTGCCCCGGTACTGATCAGCAAAGTTATACAGTTGTACCGCGTTTTGCAGGAGGGTATCGGCATACTGGGCATTGTGGGGACGAAACAGGATTGAAGCAGCAGCAAGGGTGGCGGCGGATTCCCCAGCTAGATCCGATCCTGGATTTTGCCGATCAATCTTGAACGCGGGTCGGGCCATGGTCATATTTTCCGGTGCGCCCCAGTAGGCATGATCCAGAGAGGGTAAGCCCACCTGGCCCCAAAAGGCTTTCGTCCCCTGGCTGTCGGTTTCGTGGGCCTTGAGAATGTAGTCCGTGCCCCATTTAATCGCGCCCAAGAGTTCATCGAGTTGTCCACTGGCGACGTAGGCCTGGTTATATTGGAGTCCCCCCCAGGCCAGCATGGTCATCGAAGCCGCCATGGGCAAGCCAAATTTGCCATGATCCCCGGCATCATAGTAACCACCGCTCAAGTTCCGGCCCACATCTTGGCCATCATTTAAGGCTGAGTTACGCCGCCATTCAATCCGATTGGTTGGAGGTAAGGCCCCAGAGCGGTTGGCCTCATAGAACAGGAAGGATTTTTGCAGGGCCTCTCCATAGTTAAACTGAGCTGCGGGCACCTCATTGCTAATAATTGTTCCGGTTCCAGTCCCCTTGGCGAGGGTGGCTTGGGTTGGACTAGAGAGCACTAAGCTAAAGGTTTCAGGGTATTCCGCGAGAGTATCGTCAATTACGGGGATGGCAATGGTTTTGCTGGTTTCCCCAGGGGCAAAGGTGAGGGTGCCAGTACGGGTACTAAAGTCTTGGCCAGCGGTGGCGGTTCCGGATTGCGTGCTGTAGTTAACGGTAATGCTGTTGCTACTGGCCTGGGAGAGATTCACCGTAAAAATGGCATTGGCATTACTCCCTTCAGTCACTGTCAGATCATTGACCGTCAGGGTGGGCAAAGAGGGTGGGGGTTGGATGGCATTGCCGTTAAAAATGAGATTACTCGGGGGGGTGGTGACGTTGTTGGGATTATTGCCATTAAACCCAAAGGAGATGGTCTGATTGGGGTTTAGGGTACTGTTATGGCTGGCATTTTTAATCGTGTAGGTATTCCCTTGGCGGCTGACAATTTCGGCATTCCAAATGTTGGAGATCGTAAATGGGGCATCAAATTTTAATGTCCAGCCATTAACTGTTTGTGCGGCCTGATTCGTGATTGTAAAGCTACCGGTAAAGCCGGATTTCCAGTCACTCACCACATTAAATGTCACTCCTTGGCTGATGGGTGGCGGCGGGGGGGCAACATCGTTATCAAGAATGCTGGCAGTGCCGGTACTTTTGGCTAGGGTGGCCTGGGTTGGACTGCTGAGGATGACGTTGAAGGTTTCAGTATTTTCAACAACTGTGTCGTTAATAACCGGAATACTGATGGTTTTGCTCAGTTCTCCAGGATTAAAGGTGAGGGTTCCGGTGCGACTGGTGTAGTCTTGGCCGGCCATGGCAGTTCTGTTGGCCGTGGCAAAGTTAACCGTAACTGGGGTCGAGCTGGCCCGAGAAAGTGTGACCGTAAAACCTGCATTTCCGCTGGCTTCTCCGATGGAGAGATCATTAATGCTCAGTGTGGGGAGTGGTGGGGGTGGCGGCGGGG
>CAZZCG010000035.1:4203-20059 GCA_964653145.1 uncultured Synechococcus sp.
CCGATGGAGAGATCATTAATGCTCAGTGTGGGGAGTGGTGGGGGTGGCGGCGGGGCAACATCGTTATCGAGAATGCTGGCAGTGCCGGTACTTTTGGCTAGGGTGGCCTGGGTTGGACTGCTGAGGATGACGTTGAAGGTTTCAGTATTTTCAACAACTGTGTCGTTAATAACCGGAATACTGATGGTTTTGCTCAGTTCTCCAGGATTAAAGGTGAGGGTTCCGGTGCGACTAGTGTAGTCTTGGCCGGCCATGGCAGTTCTGTTGGACGTGGCAAAGTTAACCGTAACTGGGACTGTGCTGGCCCGAGAAAGTGTGACCGTAAAACCTGCATTTCCGTTGGCTTCCCCGATGGAGAGATCATTAACGCTCAGGGTTGGCAAGGGAGCGGAAGGGGGCGTGGTGCTTGTACTCAGGTTGAGGTTGGTGACAGGCGGGGGTGTAGTGCCGGAGTAGCTTGCCGTAAAACCGACATTGACGACCTGGCCGGGGTTAATCGTTTCATTCCAAGAGGCAAATTTGATCGTGTAGAGGTTACCTTGGCGACTAACAATCTCGGCATTCCAGATATTGCGGATTTCAAAGTTAGCCTCAAAGGTTACTGTCCAGCCTTGAAGGGTTTGGGTGGGACTACCGATAGCCAGACGACCATTAAATCCATCTGTCCAACTTTCTGTGACACTGTATAGAACGTTACTCATGATTTTTCCCGTACGAAAAGCAGACAGAACGAAACTATCCGCAGTGAGGTGCAATGTGAGTTAATGCCAGTTCTCTTCGCCGCGACAAGAGTTTATAGATACCTTTGGCCTGGGGCAATTTGGCATCAGTCTCGGTACGACTGCCTGAGAACCTTTTGTTTGACCCTTCATATTTAGGTTTAGTTCCCAGGCCCGAGTTGTAATTTACCTGCACCTGGCCATAGGTCTATGAGGCTGAGGAACATGCAAGTTTTCTGGCAGCCAGGCCCCATAGGGAAGGACTAGCGCAGATGTTGGAGGCTTTCCACTTCCCGGGTAAATAAGTCTGTGATTAAGCTCATTACCGTGCGTTTGCGGATTTTGACATTGGCACTCACAGCCATGCCTGATTGCAGCGGAATTTCCTTGTTATTAATGCTTAAGTACTGGTTATCCAAGCGGATTCGGGCCGGAAAACTGTAGAAGTTACGCTCAGGGGTGGGGGGCAAAGCATCAGCGGCAATGCCAATCAATTCGCCTTTGATGTCGCCAAATTCACTGAAGGGAAAGGAGTCAATCCGCACATCTGCCTGCATTCCTTCATCGACAAAACCAATATCCCGATTGGTGATGTAGACCACAGCCACGAGAGCTTCCTTGGGCACAACTTTGAGCATCGGTTCGGTGGTGTTGGTAACAAAGCCAGAGGAATGGATATTGAGATCAAATACAGTCCCAGTCACAGGGGAGCGCACGGTTTGATACTCAAGGCCAGATTGGAGCTGCTTAATTTTGGCATTGATTTCAGCCAGGCGCTTATTATTTTCGACTAAAGTACGACTAAACTGGGAGTCAATTTCCGCAATCCGTTTTTCGTTTTCCGCAATTGCAGTATAGAGTTCTTTGGTGACAGTTACCGCCGTATTGTTGAGTTTTTCTTTGGCTCCAGCAATAGCAGATTGTAAGCGTCTCACCTCCTGGGCAAAACGATCCACCTCAGCCCGACCCCGCTGCACTTCCTGGACTTGGCGTAAGTATTGGACTCGGGCGATAGCACCTTCTTTGGCTACGGGTTCGAGATCATTCAAAATATCTTGGTTGACCTGAAGGATTTCCTGTTGCCCTTTGAGCTGCCCTTGTGCTTGCGCTAATTGCTTTTGCAGTTGATCAATTTCAAGGCGGGCAGTCGCAATGCGAGAACGGGCTTCTTCTTGACTGGTCTGGAGACGGACTTGTTGCTCTGGTGTGATGTTGCCCCCAGACTGACCAGCAAGTTGGGTTCGAAACAGTTGATTTTCGGCAAATAGGGCCTGGCGATTTTCGGCGAGGGATTGCATTGCAACGGGAATACTCGCGGGAGTCGGGGCTGTGGCGTTTTTCAGTTGGGCCTGGTAGAACTGATTTTCTTGCTCAAGTGCAGTTTTCAAGCTGAATTGGGCGGCGAGTTCTGAGGCGGAGGTGACGGGATCAAGTTGAAATAATGGTTCCCCGGTCTGAACCTGTTGACCATTACGAACAAAGACTTCACTAACAATTCCACTACTGGGGGCCGCAATTTCCCTCACAATCCCTTCCGGTTCCAGTTGACCAGCCGCTGGCACCGCTTCTTCAATTTGAAAGAAACTCGCCCATAGAAGCAAACTCCCCGACACACCAACAATCCCCCAAAGAATTGCTCTCGACCAAGTGGGGGCCTGCTGCAAAATTACCGGACGATCAAAAGTTTGCTCCCAGGGAGACTTAGGTTTTGGGCTAGGGGGTAAGGACGGAGATTCAGTCATAGTTTTATACCGCAGCGGCTTCTTGTTGTTGATACAGACAATAGTATTGACCCCTTAAGGCCATTAATTCAGTATGGGTTCCCTGCTCCACTACAGTGCCTTGATCCATCATCACAATCAGGTCAGCCCCGACTAAACTCCGCAAGCGATGGGTAATGAAAAAGACGGTGCGATCCCTAAAAGTCTGGCGCAGATTCGTAAAAACTGTGTGTTCCGCTAAATAGTCAAGGGCGCTGGTGGCTTCATCCAAAATTAGCAGACGTGGCTCTTGGAGAATTACCCGAGCAATGGCAATCCGTTGACGCTGTCCCCCAGATAGGGATGCTCCCCGTTCTCCCACCCGGCTGTTATATCCCAAGGGTAAATCCATAATGAAGTCGTGGGCAAAGGCGAGTTTGGCAGCTTCAACAATTTCTTCAGGACTTGCATCAGGGCGGGCCAGGGCAATATTTTCTTGAACGGTGCCATCAAAGAGCAAACTATCCTGTAAGACCATCCCCACCTGTTGCCGGAGTGAATAAAGATCGACTTTGCTGACATCAAACTGATCAATCGTAATTTGACCACTGTCGGCCTGGTACAGACGCATTAACAGCTTCATTAAGGTACTTTTCCCAGAGCCGCTCTGACCGACAATCCCAACAAAGGTACCTGGCTCGACTTGGAGATGGATGTGCTTCAGTTGAAGATTACCCTTGCCCGCAAAACTAAAGCAAACATCTTGGAACCGAATTGCGCCGCGGATTTCCGGGAGAGGAATATTGCCTTGGTCTTCGGCTTTGACTTCTTGGGGATTGTCTAAAATGTCGCTGAGTCGTTCCAGGGAGAGGGCGGTTTCTTGGAAGTTTTGCCAGAGTTGGATCAACCGTAACAAAGGACTGGTGGCATAACCGGCCAATATCCGGAAGGCGATCAGTTCTCCCAAAGTGAGTTTCTGCTCCAGTACCAGATAGGCCCCAACCCAGAGCAGGAGTAAATTGGATAACTGGCTCAGAAATCGACTCATGGAACCGGCCGTGGTTGAGGTAATCACCGCATCAAAGCCAGCAGACACATAGCGGGCATAGCGGTCTTGCCACTGCCACCGAGATTTGAGTTCGATGTTTTGAGATTTAACGGTTTGAATACCGGTGATCACTTCCGTAAAGTAGGCCTGGGTTTCAGCATTGCGCTCGGCTTTGACCCGGACTTGGTGGCGGATGACGGGGGAGAAAATAAAGGTTAGTAAGCCAAAAATGGGGACAGTAGCCAGGGCAATGATCGTCAGCAGCCAACTGTAGAGAATCATCACCACGATATAGATCACCGAAAAGACGGCATCTAAAACCACAGTGAGGGCCGTTCCAGTCAGAAATTGACGGATATTTTCCAGTTCGTTGACGCGAGTGGCTAGTTCCCCGACGGGCCGGCGATCAAAATACTTCAGGGGTAGCCGCAGCAGGTGATCAATAACTTGGGTACCGAGGGAGAGATCAATGCGGTTGGTGGTATCCACAAACAGATAGGTGCGAAAACTGCTGAGGAGGGCTTCAAAAATGGCCACAACCACCAACAAAATCCCCAAGACATTGAGTGAATCGGGACTATTTTTCACCAGAACTTTGTCAATGATCACTTGGGTGACGAGGGGGTTCGCCAGGCCAAATAATTGAACAAAGAAGGAAGCAATAAAGACTTCAATCAGGACACGCCGATGTTTCTGGATTGCTGGGAGAAACCATTGCCAATCAAATTTCTTCTGGGGGGTATCAGCGGTTTTTTCCAGTTGAATGACTGAGAGCGTAGGTTCATCAGCCCAGGGAGCAAGAAAGGCTTGGGGCTTTTGGCGTAATAGTCCCTGTTCAGGAATAGCCACAACAACTTCTTGAGCCGTGTATTCATAGACAATCAGGAGTTGATTTTGCCAGCAAGTGAGGAAAGGGGTTGGTAGCCGTTGAATCACATTTTTTGGGACTTGCAATAACTGGGCCCGCAATCCCATCAGTTCACTAATGACGCCAGCCGTAGTTAAAGAAATTTGTTGATCCTGTTGGGCCAGTTGGTTTTGGAGGACGCGGCGAATAATGTCTTTGCGAAAGGGTAAGTTGAAAAATTCGGCCAACATCGCAAAACAGGCCTGGGTCGCATCTAGTACCCCACGTCCAGCAATAAAGGGATAGTTAACGGCCCCGCGACTTTCTTGGAATTGGGTTTCCGGTGGTTCTAGCGGGGCTTCGGGAATTTGATCCCAGGCCAGGGTGGTGGCTTTGACGGGAACTGTCCGATTAGCCGCTGGAATACTCGATTCAGGAATAACCGTGGCTTCAGGCTCAGGCAGCGAGGGGGGCGGCGGGTCTTGAACCTGGGGCAGGGCAGCAGCGGGGAATCCAATTAAGCGGATCGGGCTACTGTTGTTTTGGGGCGGACTGGTCAGTTCTGCAGGGATGCGATGACCAATCTCCAGGCCAGGCCACGAGCCACTACTGAGAATCCAGCGATAACCCGAATCTAAACTCAAGGGCACGGCGGGGAGGGCAGTTGTGGGGGCGATCTGGTAAAGCTGGGCCTGGGGATAAATCTCTTTGAGTAGGTCTCGGTAGGCAGTACTATCAAATGTTGGATCAGAGACAACATACCCCAAGAGTTCATAGACTTCAGCGGGGCTAATGAGATTGCTATAAAACTCCCCTAAACTTGGTTCTTGTTCTAACCAGGCCAGAAATTCCGAGGCTTTTAACACAAAGGCAATCGTATCGGTTGAGGCAATCGCCCCTTCACAGGGATGTTGACGCACCAGGCCACTCCAACCCACACTTGCCCCCGGCCCTAATAACTCCAGAGTTAAGGGAATTTCCTTGCTTTGATCTCGTCCCAGTAAACGCACTTGCCCCTGGTAGATCAAATAAAACTGACTCGGTAGCTTATCAGGAGCCAACATGCCCCGCCCGATGGGAAACCGCAGAGCCTTAAATTGGTGGGCTAAAGCCAGTTGCGTCGCTGCGGTCAAACTTGCAAAAGGAGGTGTTTTAGCAAGAAATTCAAGAACGGATTGAGTCAGATCAGGGCTATTCATGGGGCAACAGCGGGGGACAGAGTAACATTCAGGGCCTGGGTTTTGGCTTTAAGCCAGTCTTGCCAACATTGATACAGCAGACGTTGACGCATATCCTGATCCAGTTGGGCAGGGATTAGTTTTTCTAAGCGCACAATAATCACCCATTCCCCCAGAACTCTCGGCGGCAGGATTTTTCCAATCGGGGTTGTCGCTAACATTTGTACCAGCTGCGGATGAAGAGTACGTGCTTCCACAGGCCCCACCACACCCCCTGATTCCTGTTCACTACCTTGGGAATATTGACGGGCCAAATCAGCGAAGTCAGACTCTCCCTCCCGCAAACGAAAATAAAGTTCTTGGGCTAACTCCGGATTTTTAGTACGCAAGAGAGAATAAATAAAGCGGTCATACTGCTGCTTATTTTGCATAAATTCAGCATCAATGTTCCGCCCCCAGGTTTCGGCTTTGAATTTTTCAATCTTGGCCTGCTGTTGTGCCCGTTGTTGCAGTTGCTCAACTGTCATGCGGTAGGACTGGAGATATCGGGTTTCTTGCTCAGGGCTGTGGATATGTTGCGCTTGGCGGAATCGGTCAAGAGCGGACTCAGCTTCAGGCTCGGTCAAAGTGACTTCTTGGATAGCCTGGTCTATGACAAATTCTTGAAGAAACTGGGGCAGGAGTTGATACTGGATTAGACGGCGTACCAAGTCTTCAGGGGGAACATAGTGCTCACCAATTTGGAGGATTAAGCTCATGGACATCAGGCCTGGAAGTACTCATTAGATAGTAAAAAGGTCGAAATTAGAGCAAGAACATAAAACGCAGGAGCATTATTCCAATTATTCTAAAGCAATAATAACGATCTCAAACCAATATAAAGGTTCTTTTAAGAATTCACAATTTTTCGTTAAACCAATACAACTAATGTTTTGAATATTAATTCTGCCTTAAACCACGGCAATATCCCTCGCAACCAGGCCCTGGTTTATTGTTCAGGGTGGCGACTTGAACCTGTCCAGCCCCTCCCAATCTATCTACGTCAAAGAACAAGGCTCCCGTTACTTGGTTGAAATAAATCGCTGAGTGGCATTAGTTGCCGAAGCTCCCGAGAATAAACGGTCAATAGCTAAGGCTTCTAGGGCTGATTCATCACCAAAACATGAGCCGAAAACTGGCATCTTATTGGTGCTATCAACAACCTTACTAAAATTTGCCACTGCATCAATTCCTGCTTTCACAGAAAAATCCTGAAGAAACTTGAAGAATATTCATAATCTGCTAATAAGTAAATCTTTGTAATATCAACCATGCTGCTAGGGCCCGCTTAGTTTCTCTTGAATCGAGACAAGGATGAATAAATGAGTTGAGTTCATCCATATCACTACCTAGGCCACCCTCTAATAATCTCATATATAAAATCAGCTTGCTATAAATACTAGAGAATAGGACTGTCGGGATTATCACCAGGAATACATATTTTTTCACGCAAATGAAGATACCACTTTCGTAATTTCCAAAATTTGCTTGTTTTCATCCAGTTAATACGTTTTCGGATCTGAATTGACTGTAACTTGGGGTGCGCTGTTGAATCAACAATGGCCTCATCAGGCAAATTAGGTTTACCTAACAGGACTTGCAAAGTTTTAATAATGCGCCTAAGTTGCCAGAATTTACTACTCTCCATTTCTCGCATAATAAATAATAAATCTTGCAAAATTTTATATTCCTGATAGATATTTTTTTGTTCTTCTAAATCAGATTGCAGCTGACGTAACGTTCCCCAGATTAAGTCCTGCTTAAATGTCAAAGATGTTAATCTCTCTTCTGATTTTTTTTTAATAACACCATTAATAACCTCTGCAATTTGCCCAGCCATAGCAGACCAGGAAAAACTTTGAGATTGTTCTCTACCTGAGCGAATTAACTCTTCTCGGATTGTAGGAACTTGTACTTTGTCTAAAGCATTAATCATTTCAAATGGATCATCTTCATTAACATATAAAGCAGCATCTCCAGCTACTTCACGAATTGCGGAATTATCGCAAGTAATTACAGGGCAATCACAGGCCATAGCTTCTAAAATCGGCAAGCCAAAGCCTTCATAACGTGATGGATAAACTAACGCTATTGCTCCACTATATGCAGTGATTAGCTCTTGATCGCTTAGTTGGGAAATTTTTACATTAATAGATGGTACCAATGCAGCTAACTCTGGTTCTAAGTTTGACTGTCCACCAACACAAAATATCTGATAGTCTACCTTGTTTGATAATTTACTAAATGCCTGGAAAAACAAGGAAATATTTTTATAGCCATTTAAACCAAATCGGTCTCCAACAACCAAGAAGTAGGGCTTCTCTAAATCATATTTTTCATTGAAATCTTTTATTTTAAATTCATCAGCAGCATGAAATTGAGGATCTAAGCCGCAATAACAAACATGAATCCTATTTTCAGGCAGACCTGGATAAAATTTGACTAAATCTCGGGCAGTATTCTTAGAAACAGTTATGTAAGCAGATGCATGAAGAATGGCTAACTGCTTTTCTTGCCACTCTGGAGCATTTAAATTAAATCCGACTACTTCGGGAATCATATCATGAATAATAAGGATACTTGGAATGGATGTTGGTGTTGTGTAATAAGTAGAAAGAAATAGTTCAATTTTTTCTTGACCACAAATCTCTTGCAATTTTAAACTGTCTTGTCCTGCTAATTCTTGATTGTATAGATGAATTTGACGGTAATACAGTCCTGGAATACGTGGAGCAGTTTTTTTACGATCTAAAATTAAAACCTGTTCAGCAAATCCAGATTTTACCCACTCTTTCAAGATCGAATGCCAAACTCGACTGATGCCACTCCATTGAAATTGAAAAAAAACTGCATCTATGGCAATTTTGGGTTTTGGTTTTGGTTTTGGTTGAGGTAAGGTTGCTAGTTCCGTCTCGTCTCTGAAATGCCAGGTCTCGTTGGCTGGATTGAAAACAGCAAGGGGCAGAGTGCCACAACTTTCGGCTCGATCCACAATAGTGTCATCTGTGATCCATGAAAAATAGTCTGCTAAGAATACAGGGAAGTATGGTTCAGCTTGAAGACGTTGCCACTGGCCTAGAAGGTTCTGATAGCCATAGTATGTTTGCTTAAAGCTTATTTGTTTGGGTAGGACATAGGCAAAATGCTGAAAAATTAGCCCAGCTTCCTCAGTTTCCGCATGAGAAAAGGGATTCAAGAACCCCACATCTTGCCCATTAATATTGACTAATTTTGGTGGTTCATGACTTACCCACAGCATTCCTGGTTTATAGCGCCAAGTACGCAGCCATTCTTGTTGAGGATTTTGAGAGTAACAGTTTCGGGAGGAAACGACTAGTTCAGGGCCAACAAAATAATGACACCAGTAAAATGCCGCTGTTCGTTCTGGGCTCTCCTGAAAAAGCTGATAAGTTGTGATGATTTGGCTAACTGTCCAGAATTCATCCACATCAATTTGCCAAAGTAAACAATCTTCCTGAATATTACTTAAAGGGGCATTGACCATCTCCCGTTTTCCATTCCAAAACTGGTCTGAAGGAAGACGATAAAGAGTCACTTGCTCTGGATACTTAGCTGAAATGTGATCTAAGTATTCAGTGGTTCCATCAATACTTAATCCCTCATGGTGCAACGTGGGATCAACTCGCCCTCCTTGTGCAATACTCCAGGCCGTATCGTGTTCAAGAGAAGCCACCCCTTCAATAACATGCCAATGCCAGGGCATAGGAAGTCGTTGAAAAACTTGTAGGTGATACTGAATAAGTGGTTGACCATTAAGGACAAGCGTAAAAAAGTGAATCGGTTGCCCAAGCTGATGATGTGCAAAACTTTGAATTGATTCCATTAAACCTATTCCTATCACCCAAGTTAAATTCTCTAAGTTACTCTGTTTTTACTTGAAATCCCAATAGCCTTTTAAATTGAAACCACTTACGTCGAAAAGTCCAAAATTTACTAGTTTTCATAGACTCAATGGTCTCTTCCATTGCATGGAGTCTATCCACTAAGCTTGACAGATCTATGTCTTGGCTTTGGTTATTTTTTAATTGAGCTAAAGTCTTGAACCACTCAACCTCTCTTTGGCGCAAATCCATGATCTGTTTTTGGTAAGCATTGATCCGTTTTTGTTGCCATTCTGGAGTTTGATAAGGAAGAAATTGGTTCTGTATATGATAAATTTCAGGCAAAACTTTGCCAATTTCAGCAGACTTGCCGCTACTGGCAAATGATGCAACTGTAATGGGCATGTAGCCAATGTGAATATGTGGGATTTGGGTTAAGCGGAGAAACCAGTCGTAATCTGCAGCAATTTTAAATTTTGAGTTAAATCCTCCCATCTTTTTTAAAATCGAACGACGAGCGAATGTGGCCTGGTGCGGTAGAGCGTTACAAATTAATTCATGTAAGATTTTATCTGGTAGTGGTGGCTGATGCAACGATGGCTTTTGATGAAGATGACGGACTTGAATATTACCATAGACAACATCAAAAGCAGGATTATCAGATAAGAATTGTGTAACTTCTTGAATAACGAAATCATTAATTAGATAGTCATCAGCATTTAAAAAATAGATATAATCACCTGATGAAATGTTTATTCCTTTATTCATTGCATCATAAATTCCTTCATCTTTTTCACTGAGGATTCTTGAAATAAGATGTTTATACGATTTTATAATGCTTAAAGTTCGATCTTGAGAATCTCCATCAATAACTATATATTCAATATCGGCTAGTTTTTGATTGATAACACTTTTAATTGTTTCTTCAATAGTTTCTTCTGAGTTAAGGCAAACTGTTATGATTGAAATTTTACACATTAAATAAAGTCATCTTATGTGGGGTACAGATTCTAAAATCTTTTTAACAGTTCATAAAAATATCGCCTAAAGTATAATGAACAAGCAACTACCCCTCACACTTCTACTTTGCTGGATGATTTATCTGTACATTCTATCCGCATAAGAGGCTGTACCGCTAAATACTATCAAAAACTATTATCTTTTATAACTTACTATCACCTAGCTGACGAATAACTGCTGGGTTGTAGGCTCTTTTGATCTTGAAAGAAAATAAAAACTGAATAGAGTCTGAACCGTGCAATGTTGCAAATCAATGACACCTGCTGGAGTCACATCCTGACCTTTCTGCATCCTTGGCTGGTGAAGAGAGGCATTTCAGGAACGACATAAATAGAATGCTTTTCTGATCAACTCCAGCATTACAGACGAGTGCTCTCTCGATGTGACAAACTGGCACAGAGCTACCTTAGTTTTTTATCCTTTGCGGCTGCTCTTATTTGGATGGATTAATTGTCAACACACTCTAGCCCAGATTATTAAATTTTAGGCGGAAAGTGAGGTCATTAAAATCCATATCTCCTCCTCCAAAAGAATCTTCAAATCGGTACAGTCCATTGGCAGAATGGATGTGATCCACTTTGTCAGGATTAGCTCCTAAATAAGAAAAATAGGTATTAATCACGCCGTTGCCTGGATCAACCTGGATATAAGGCGCAAAGAGACTGGCACCGGCCAACTCGAGCGTCTGGTTTTTCATACCATCCTGAAAGTCAAACTGACCAATACTCTGGGCTAAGGCCGCCTCTCGATAACCCTTCGTCCCCGGTGTCAGGCTTTTGCCAGTAAGAGGATCGACTACACTACCTAGTTGATCGCTTACTTTGTAAAACCCGAAGGACAAACCATAGCTAGCCTCTTTCGTAATATCACTGAAAATAGCTTGAACAGATTGAGAGCTAGCGGTTGTATCCAAGAGTTCTTGATTGTCAGGGTTCAGCTTAACGATGACGTCATCATAGTCAAAGTCACCACCACCAAGACTATCCTCAAACCCAAAGACGTTATCCCCTAGGAGACGCACATGATCTAGGCGATCAGGGTTGGCCTGGATGTAGTTGAAAAAGGCAACTGATCCTCGAGTGGAAGAGTTACTGGGGTTTTTGGCCAAGAACTGTTCAGGGGTGGCATTACTGATCAAGAAGGGGGCAAGAATTTGGCCGGGTTCTAGCCTTGCACCAATTGGCTGACCATTGGAGGTTAAGGGTAGCCGTTGGCGAATGGCTAATTCTGCATAGCGCGCATCCCCTGGAGTCACAGCATTTCCATCTGCATCCAGGATCGTGCCATTGGCATCCTCAACCACATAAAAACCAATCGAATTCTCGAAGGAAGAATTTTTAACTACATCGATAACGAAGAGTTGGGATTCAGTAGTATCCGAGAGGTCATAAAGTTCTCCCTCTTTGCTCCCCTGGAGATTTGCCCCCAAAGGTTTGTTGTTACCTGTTGCTTCGACGGTAATCACTAAATCGTTATAATCCAGGTCCCCTCCCCCAACTAAATCCTCAAAGCCGAGAGTAAATGAGTTTTCACTCAGTTCAGAAACGGAAATGTTGTTAGTGCCACCATTGGCCTGGGCCACGCTCCAAATTATCTGGGGTAGAGGCTTACCACTGGCCAGCGCCCGGCGGGCTGAATCGAGGCTAGAGCTTTGAATTAGGCCAAAGCTAATGCGCTCATCACTACGGAACTCTGTGATAATACGGCTTAGGGATTCCCCAAAGGGTTTAGTCGAACCGCTGATCGCAGAAAAGATAACCCGACTCCGTTTGAGCACGGCTTCGAAATAACCTGTCTTCCCAGGCATAATGCCATTGATCTGCCCTTTATCGTCATCCACGCTGTAGATGATAACTTCACTGTTAAAGTCAGCATTGTTGCCCGTGAGAGTGACTTTAAGGTTGGGGGCAAAGGGGTTAGTGACCGTCACATCCACAGTGCTATTGGTTTCTTGACCGTCGGCATCAATGATTGTGTACTCAAAGTCGTCAGTATATTCCTGATTGCGGAAGAGTTGGAAAACACCACTGGGTGCGGACAATTCCAGATTAAAGCGGACAATCAGGTCATTAAAGTCGTTGTCTCCTCCCTTAGGCATATCTTCAAAGCCAAAGGTGTTGTCTCCTAAGAGGCGAATGTGCTCAACACCATCACTGTTGGCTTTTGAGTAGGAGAAGTAAACGTTAGTGTTGTCATTCAAATTGGATTGTAGGAAAGGCGCGTAGAGATTACCGCCAGGCAAACGCAGACTGGCTTTATTACCGATGTTAGTTAGTCCGAGTTTTAGGCTTATGGCCAGGGCCTGTGCTTGGTATCCCGGTTCTCCAGGCAATAGTCGGTCTAGAGAATTAACTTTGCCATCACCATTGAGATCCGTTGCGGCTTGGATGGCACCGCTTTCGTCCAAGATAGTGTACAGGCCAATCTGATTCGTTGCACTCGCGCTATTGGCAAATTCTACATTGACACCAACGCTATGATTTTCTTCTCGCAGATCGATCAGAGCCAGACCTTTTTCCTGTAGGGCAGAACCTAGGCGCAGCGTATCTCCATTAGCCCGGCCCGTTACCGTTAGCTTGCCTCCTTGAGAATCGGTAAAGTTGAGTCGGAATTGGCTGCCTTTTATATTGTTAATACGCAGAGGACTGTTCTCATTTTCTCCAGTAGGCAAACTCAGGAAAACATTGGTGGGAACCACTCCAGATGCTAATTGGATCAGCGCCGTTGCTAGACTGCCATTCTCAATCATGGCAAAGCCCAACAGGTCATCAGTGGCAAACCCGGCTAGGTTGCGACTAATGTCATTAAATGGGTTGTTGGGAAGAGTACTGAAAATTACCTTACCAGCCCGCAGAGCAGCCTGCAGATATCCCATATCCCCAGACTTTATTCCATTAATGCTGCCATCAGGGTTATCTACTTTAAAGGCAATGAGGGTGTTACCAGTCTTGGAACTATTTCCCTGAATGGCAAACTTCAGTTGCTGCGGGATGGAATTAGAGTCCGTATCGGTTGAGAGCTGGATCAGGCCTGGTTGTACCTGCGTAACGCTGTGTTGAACGTACGGTCCTCCGACAAAACCTGGATCATTCTCAGTGAAGGTGGGAGTATAAATCAGTTTGTCATCACTGGGATCATCAGGTGTGCCGCCGTCATCGAGGGTGACTACCCCCCGGCTGGGTTGAGTAAAGTCTTTAATCTGAATCTGCTTACCAGAGTCATTCCCCAGGACATCAATGGCGATATTAGGCTGTTTGCTCAGATCAACTTCCCCTTGATCTGGACGGGCCAAAATCTCGAAGATAATCTTGAACTCCAGCAACTGCTCCAGGTTGTTGCCCACTAAATCTTGAACGGATTGCTCCTTAATCCCTGCCACAATTTCGCCAGCCAGGGTTGGGCTAACAAGGAAGGTGTACTCATCTGCACTGATTTCTCGGAAGTTAGACAGGGTCGCGTTACTGATTACCACATCGTCTAACTCAAAGGTGTCCACGGGCTCACTAAAGGTAGCCACGATCACAAAGGGGCGATCAACTACAGAACCATCGGGCAGAGCTACCCACTTACTGCGGTCATTGGGGTTAGCCGGATCGGGTAGAAAGGCGGTGAAGGTTACGGTGGGGCGAGTGGTATCAATGGTGAACTGACCGATAGGCCCACTGTTGCCAGCCCTATCTGTAGCAGTAATGGTGTAGATTCCATCTTTGGTGTTGGGGCCATTGCCACTGGCCGTACCATCGGGGAGGAAACTACCAAAGCCATTTATGACTCCATCCCCAGGGGTGGCATCGAGTAGTTCTACTTGATAGCGGCCGGGTTGATTTGGATCCTCGGTGACTTTATAGGCGGCAGGATTAACGGGCTGGCCATTGGCTCCTGTCAGGCGAATCGTTAACCCCGGTTCACCCGTAAAGGTCAGTACTGGATTACCGTTATTGGTCAGCAGGTCATCGGGACCACTATCGGTTGGAGTTGTGATGTCCAGAGGCGTAGTGACACTGATCTGGGTATTAATGGTGAACTGGCCGACTTGAGCTGTATTGCCAGCAGGATCTCTAGAAGTGATTGTATAGAGTCCATCCCCAGTATTAGCGTTGTTTCCAGTAGGAGTGCCATTAAAGAAGTTCCCAAACGGATTCCGTTGACCATCCCCAGGGGTGGCATCGAGTAGTTCTACCTTATAGCTCCCAGGTTGATTTGGATCCTCGGTAACTTTATAGGCGGCAGGGTCAACGGGCTGACCATCGGGGCCAATCAGAGTAATACCCAGGCCTGGTTCAGCGGTAAAGGTGAGTACTGGATTACCGTTGTTGGTCAGCAGATCATTGGCACCACTATCGGTTGGAGTCGTGATATCCAGACTATCCAGGGCATTATTATCATCGGGAGTTTCTGGCTGGACGGTATCAATTTCAAACTGACCAACATCAGCAGTATTGCCGGCATTATCCGTTGCCGTAATAGTGTAGATACCATCACCGGTATTATCCCCATTGCCTGTGGGATTGCCATTGAAGAAGTCGCCAAACGGATCACTATCTGGGTCACTGGGATTGGCATCCAATAGTTCAATGGTGTAGGTGGAGGGACTGCCAGGATTAGCACCAGGGGTTTCTACAACTTCATAGGCATCGGAATCAACGGGGTTGCCATCGGGGCCATTGAGAATGATCTCTAGGCCTGGTTCTCCTGTAAAAGTGATTACCGGGTTGCCGTTGTTGGTCAGTAGGTCGTTGGCACCGCTATCTGTCGCCGTAGTGATGTCCAATGGGCCAGCAATAACAGCAAAATCTGCCGCCAGCGGTAAAGTATTCCCTGTCCCGAGATTGCCCGCAGTATCGGTATAGCTACCATTGGCAACAGTGACACGGGGAGTCCCAGTACCGGCCTGGGTGAAGCTTGCAGTAAAGACTTTCGGATCATCTGTGGCCGTTAAGGGGCCGAGCGTTCCACCTAAAACGTTTATGTCACCTCGAACAAACCCAACAGGAATTTCACTGAAGGTAAAGGTGAGAGTGGTAACTTCCCCTGCTGACAGATTGGTGTCACTGGCTGTAATCGTCAAAGTGGGAGCAACTAAGTCTACCGTCAACGGCAAGGTATTCCCTGTCCCGAGATTGCCCGCAGTATCGGTATAGCTACCATTGGCAACAGTGACACGGGGAGTCCCAGTACCGGCCTGGGTGAAGCTTGCAGTAAAGACTTTCGGATCATCTGTGGCCGTTAAGGGGCCGAGCGTTCCACCTAAAACGTTTATGTCACCTCGAACAAACCCAACAGGAATTTCACTGAAGGTAAAGGTAAGAGTGGTAACTTCCCCTGCTGACAGATTGGTGTCACTGGCCGTAATCGTCAAAGTGGGAGCAACCAAGTCTACCGTCAACGGCAAGGTATTCCCTGTCCCAAGATTGCCCGCAGTATCGGTATAGCTACCATTGGCAACAGTGACACGGGGAGTCC
>CAZZCG010000035.1:20159-23026 GCA_964653145.1 uncultured Synechococcus sp.
TAACTTCCCCTGCTGACAGATTGGTGTCACTGGCCGTAATCGTCAAAGTGGGAGCGACCAAGTCCACCGTATAGGGACGACTTGCATCCGCTACCCCCATCTCTTGATCCGTGTTGTAACCGTAGGCCGTAACCTCAATGGTCTTCAGGGCTGCCGCAGTCAATAACTCAGTGGGAATAGAGAAGGAGTAACCCAGTTGTTCATCGGCTCGGGCATTAAAGGTTTGACCATTGAGTTTGAGCAGCACAATGGCACCGACTAAGTTAGAACCCGTGACCTGACCCGTAATCGTAGTGGTGGCAGTGGCCGCTTCCTGGGGATCGATGATGTCATCCTGGGCAATGGCGTTGATCGTCACCCCAATATTTAAGGTTTTGGGCCCATCGTCATCAAAAATCCGCAGAGAACCCTGGGTATCCGCAATGATCGCGTTGTTGGAAGCATTAGCCAAACGGACAAAGGCAAAGTCAATCGGCTCAATTACAGTGTCATTGATTAAAGGAACTGCAATAAGTTGAGTGGTTTGGCCTGGTTGGAAGGTAACTGTACCCTTAACGTTTACATAGTCAACGCCGGGTAATGCTGACAGGGAATCAATGAAGTAGTCCACCGTAACCACTTCTGCGGCGGCCTGGCTCAAACTTACGGTAAAGACGGCATCACCCTGGTTTTCAATGGCATAGACAAAGTCCACCCGCAGAGTCGGCAAAGTCGGATTTTGGGTATCGTTGTCAATGATTTCGAATGAGAGATCTTCAGGTCCTTCTTCATAGACATAATCAGGGTTAAAAATCCGGAACTCTACTGACTCATTCATCCCTGCAAATTGAGACTCAATCGGCTCCACGATCGGATCATCAAAGATAGGAATCTTAACTAAGACATTATCCGTATTGGCTGCGAGTTTGAGTTTGAAGATCGGACGGGCATTGCGACCATCCATATAGAAGGAATCAATCTCAATCTCTTCCCAAGTCGCGCCATCGTCATTGGAGTAGAAGGCAGGCATACTGTAGTCGTCAGCATATTCAGCAATCGCACGACCCAAATCAAAGCGGTAATCTTCACTGGTGAATTCCAATTTCAGCCAAACATCTTCATTAAAGGTCAAACTGCTGTCAACCTTGAAAATGTTAGCTCCAGGTTCCCGTGGATCAACTGCTAAAACATTGCCATTGGCATCAACATACTTACCATCTTCAGTAATATCGAGAATTGTTGTAGATAGGTGAGAACGATGCAGATCAAGGGATTTAGCCGTCACATCCCGAAAGGCAGTCCAGTCACTCACCCGATAGTCAATGGTTAGGGTTTCAATGTCTTTCTCGGTGATGCCTGGGTTGAGGGTAATGCTGTAGTTGTTGGTTCCTGGTATCTGTTTCAGCGTACCGATATTCTCAAAACCAGCAGAAAGCTTAACATTGCTCACCAAGAGATTTTCAGTGAATACCTGTTTGCCTACTGCTCCCACCAACAAATCACTAGCACTAAAGCTGATTACCCCTTTAGCATCGTTGTAGTTGTAGGTAATTTTTGCCCCTGGTACTTCAAGAATATCAACTAGGCGTTGATCAAACTGATCTGGAACCCGACTTCCCCCTAACTGTTTAATAGTATTAGTTACGTGCTCCATCACAATGGATTCAAATACGTTGGGGCCGTTACCTGTTCCAGCTGAGTTGTTGGTATCGATTGTGCGTTCAGTATCGGCAGTGAATTCAATCCCAACATGGGTTAAGGCTTTAGAGATGGCTAATTTATCCGCATTAGCAATTTTGAAAACTTCGCCGTTAACCCGATAGCCCGTGAATTGATCTCGAATAGATTGATCGATGTTGATAAAGGTGGCAAAACTGGCCTGGGGATTGACTAAATTCCTGGTCTTTAATACACCATCATTTGGGTTTGTATCCCGGAGATCGTTATCCAACGCAGTCAGGAAGATAGCCAGGTTTTCCAGCTGATTGGTATTAACATCGTTTAAACCCAAGCCAAGCATATCCTGCAAGAACAGCACTGTTCCTTGTATCCGGTCGGCATTAAATTCCGCTAGAACAACATCTCCGACTCGGAACGTAATAGTATCCCCATCCCGGTATTTGAATGTCCCTGGGCCGCCAGTATCCCCAGTTAATCCGCTCAGTCCACTGCTAGTGCTGTAATTAGCTCCATTGACATAGGTATCTGCTAACTGGGCGATCTTAATGCCAGTTTCATCAACATCAGTCACATTCAGAGTGGCATTGACGATATTCGACCAGTTCCCAGCGGCATCTCGGGCTTGCACACCATAGGTAAAACTGTTGGGGCTTGTTTCAAAATCGTTATTCGCAACGCCTGCTGCAACACCCGCCGCCGTAATCCGAATCCTGCCCGTGTTATCAATCGTGTAGAAGCCATCGCTGCTGGCCTGGGTGCCATTGCTGAACCGATAGCCAACAACGCCGACCGCATCCGTGGCCGCAACCGTCCCGACAATGGCATTGGCCACTTGATTCTCGGCATAGTTAAAGCGTTGTCCACCCGGAATGACGGGAGCCGTATCATCTACATTGGTGACATTCAGCGTGACATTGACACTGGGCGAGACATTCCCGGCTGCATCAATTGCCTGAATCCCGTAAGTAAAACTGTTGGGCGTGATTTCAAAGTCGTTATTCGCAATGCCTGCTGCAACGCCGGCCGCCGTAATCCGAATCTTGCCCGTGTTGTCAATGGTGTAGAAGCCATCACTGCTGGCCTGGGTGCCATTACTAAACTGATAGCCAACAACGCCGACCGCATCCGTTGCCGCAACAGTGCCCACGACCGTATTGGCCACTTGATTCTCGGCATAGTTAAAGCGTTGTCCACCCGGAATGACGGGA
>CAZZCG010000036.1:0-21966 GCA_964653145.1 uncultured Synechococcus sp.
CCAAAACAACGCCTCCCTCAACTTAATGATTCTTTATTATCCTGTATAGCCGAATGGGGGGAAATAGCTCAGCAGAAATCATGATTTAGGATTTAGGACTGCTCTGGCTCCAGTAAATGTGACTCAATCTGGGCAATGAAGCTAAGAACGGCAGGTTTATAACCCTTCCATGGGCACACCGAGGAAACTGGCAATTTCCGCCCCTTGATTTTCCAAGTCCGCCAGCGGTAAGGGTTGACCAACACGAGTTAAGGGGATTTCCCCGCGGCCTTTTATCCGCAGATATAGGGCCCGTTTGGGGTTGAAGCCTTCACGAATAATGATTCGCAGGGCCTGGACATCATTCATCCGACAGGAAATTTCAATGGTGCGATTCTTACCGGGAAATCCATAGCGAAAGACTTTGACTTGGCCTGTTTCTTTATTGAACTCGTTATATCCACCCCCCACATCCCAGAAGATTGTGAGCCAGAGATAGGTGGAAAGGAGAATGGCCGCGACCCCGTAGAAGCCAATGGCAATGCCCTGGGGGATAAACACCAGTTCCAGGGGGTTCCCAATGGGTAACAGATTTTGATGGAGATAGCTGGACAAGCCCGCCAAGAAAAAGCCCAGGCCGCCAATGGCCACCACCACCGCCCAAAAATAATTGCTGAACCGCCGGGCTCCGACAACGCCGTAGCGTAAAACAGATTGTTGGGTGGAAGGAGTCGAAGTCACCATAGTCATCAAGGGGTTAAAGGCGGGTCATCTTTGAGTATAAGGGGGTTTGGGTTAGCCCCACAGGCCAGCCATAAAGCGCAAACTCAGATATTGGAATAGGGAAACGCGGCTTAAAAGCTGTAGGAGCAGTCGCCTAAATTGGACAAGTCCCCAGGCCTGGTTGGAGAAGAGACGATTCAAAATATCCGTGAAGCCCAAGGTGAGCCAGTTTTGCCAGAGCCGCCAGCGTTGATAACGGTTTAAGACCCGTAAACTGCCCATATCTTCTTGACGACGATGGGCCTGGAGAACCACTGAAGCCAGGGCAGCCGCATCTCGAATACCTAAATTCAGCCCTTGGCCGCCGACGGGATGACAGGTATGGGCCGCATCACCCACCAAAGCAAGTCGCGGTTTGATGTAGGTTTGGCTTTGGCGGAGTTTAGTCGGAAATTGAAACCGGGAGCCGAGAATGCGAAAGTTACCCATGGCTGCATCTAAATGGGGTTGCAGGGCCTGGATAAATTCAGCATCGGTCATTTGCAGGACTTGCTGGGCTCGCTCGGCCGGTAATGTCCAAACGATTCGATAGCGATGGTTAGACAGGGGTAAAACACCCAAGGGGCCAGTCGGCCAAAACCGCTCATAGGCAATTGGGGCTTGGGGTTGGGCAAATTCCAGGGTCGCAACGACACAGCTTTGGTCATAGGCCCACCCCTGCTGAGGAATCTGGGCTTGAGACCGGAGGGGGGATTGGCTACCATCGGCGGCAATAACCAGGGGTGTTTCAATCAGTAGGGTTTCCTGATCTGGGGCTTGCAGACAAATCAGGGCGGCTTGCTCGGTATAACTCAGGGACTGGACGGTGTAGGGGCAGAGATAGGTAATGTTGGGGGCTTGACACAAACTGCCCTGAAGTATCTGGAGCAAATCCTGATGTTGTCCCACATAACCGATCTGGTCTGTCTGCAGCAGCTTGGCCTGGTAATCAACCTGGATAGGATAGTCAGCATCGGAAAGCTTAACCTGGTTGAACCCCTGCAGATGGGTTTCTAGGGTTGACCATATCCTCAAGCCAGCGAAGATACGTTGAGAACTCTGGTGAAGGGCATATGCCTGTTGTTTAGCAGCCGCTTGGGATTGGGTTTCCCGTTCAACAATGGCCACCGAGAGATCTTGATTGCGGAAAAAACAAGCAACAGTCAGTCCGACAATGCCCCCACCAACAATCACAAGATCGAAGGCTTTGGCCTGGGAAGCGGTTGGCGAAACTGAGGCTGTTGCGGCTGAAATCATGGGTCTGTTGTGAAAAACTAACCGGAAATAATCAATTTACCGACCATCCCCGCCCCCCGATGAGGCGCACAGAAATAGGCATATTCCCCCGGGGCTAAGGCATCGGTAATTTCGAGTTCATAGGTTTCGTCGGGTTTAACCATCAACTTTGAATGGGACAGATCACCCACGAGGTCAATGGTGTCTGCGGGTACCTTACTGCCATCAAAAATGACATTGTGGGGCGGGAGTTTATTGTTTTTCCATTGGACGATGTCACCGCGCTGGACGGTGAGGGTGGCGGGTTCAAAGGCCAAGTTACCGCTGTCAGAGCCCATCCGGATGGTGTAGGTTTCGGCCTGAACCGGTAATCCTGGGGCCAACCAACTCACCAGGCCAAGGATGAAAATTGTCATTAATACCAGGCCCCGCTGCGCCACACTACCCAGACCATTCATAGATTTATTCTCCTAAAATTAAAAATTAGTATTGCTGGTTTAAGTTTTGTAAAGCCATCCTTAGTTTATCAAGATTCCTAAGTTGGGACAAAAAATGAGGGCGCTGTTCGACCTTGGCCTAGAAATCGGTGCAGCGGCCATGGGATTGCATAAACATCTCCAGGTGGAGGTAAACAGGCTAGGCTAATTTGCATCAGGGGCCATCCTTGGCCAGACTAAATAACGTGTAGATTGACGTGGAGCGCACTGCCATTTTGAAGTGGTGGCAATTTATACCTTTTTTCACTCCTGGAACCCGGGCCTGGAGCTTAGAGGCGCGTTTGCTTCACTGGTTAACGATTATTTGGGTTGGCCTAGGCCTGGTGATCCTATTTTCCGCCTCCTACCCCTCAGGCTTAGCCGAAAGTGGGGATGGACTTTTCTTCATTAAGCGACAGTGTCTTTGGATTGTGGTGGGCTGGGCGGCATTTCAATTTTTCATCCACGTTGGCCTGGATCGGGTCTTAAAATTTGCCCTACCAGGATTTCTGATTACCCTTGGCCTGGTTTTTCTCACCCATTTACCAGGGGTAGGCAGTACGGTCATGGGGGCGACTCGCTGGATTAGTATCGGCGGCTTTCAACTCCAACCCTCAGAATTTCTCAAGCCCTTCTTGATTTTGCAAGCGGCCTGGGTATTTAGTCATTGGTTTCGGTGGCAAACCCCAACCCGGCTTTTTTGGCTAGGGGCCTTCAGCATCACCCTCCTGAGTATTCTCTTGCAGCCGAACCTGAGTACCACGGCCCTGTGTGGGATGACACTGTGGTTTATGGCCTTGGCGGCGGGCTTACCCTACTGGCAGATGGGGGGCAGTGCCTTGGCAGGATTTTCCTTGGCCCTAGTGAGTATTACCCTACGGGACTATCAACGCCGCCGGGTGATGTCCTTTCTTGACCCTTGGCAAGATCCCATGGGGGATGGTTATCAGTTGATTCAAAGCTTGCTGGCCGTGGGATCGGGACAGGTGACCGGGGCCGGTTTTGGGATGTCGCAACAGAAATTAGCTTATCTGCCCGTGCAACATACGGATTTCATTTTTTCAGTCTATGCCGAAGAGTTTGGCTTAATTGGCTGTATTTTATTACTCCTGCTCCTGGGAGCCTATGGGGCGGTGGCCATTCGGGTGGCCGATTTAACCAAAGACCCAACCAAGCGCCTTGTGGTGGTGGGCAGTTTAGTCTTAATGCTGCTCCAGGCCTTGATCAACATCGGGGTTTCCATTGGCATTTTGCCCACCACCGGATTGCCATTTCCCCTCTTTAGCTACGGCGGTAGTTCCATGATTGCCAGTTTCATGATCGCTGGGTTATTGATTCGGGCGGCTCGGGAAGTACGGGTGGCGGATGTGCAACAACTGCATCAGGGCGATGAACGAAAAATGCGAGTAATGACATCCCCCCGAACAGGCTCTACCACAGTTTCTACTGCAACCACGCGCCGGAAAACAGCTTCCAGTCGGTCGGCTCGCACCAAAACCGTGAAACTGTCCCGGCGTTAAAGCCCCAAACCATCGCCAGCAGTCGTTGTCAATGTTCGAGTTCTGGCAGAAAAGGCTAAAAGATTTTTGAGCTTAGGTGACCTGGCGGATTTGATCAAAGGCCTTAAGTTGGGCTGATTGTTCTTCTAGGCGGGCAGAAAGGCGCTGGCAAACCAATTCACACAGATCAAAAATCAGCGGATCATTCACCGAATAGTAAACATTGACCCCCTGGGGCTGGCGTTGAACTATCCCGGCCTGGGTGAGCATTTTTAAGTGTTTTGAGACATTTGCCTGTCCAAGACCTGTAGCCACAATAACTTCACCAACACTTTTGGGGCCAGTCTTAAGGACACAGAGGACTTGGAGACGGCTTAACTCGGAAAGAACTTTAAAATATTCCGCCACTTGTGCGAGGGCATTTATCGGGATCGTAGCCATGGTTTTTACTTACAGAACTCGGGGCAGCCAATACTATGCAGGATAATCGTCAGGGAACCGTGCTTGGGATCTATCATGCCTCTAAATTTATTTGAGGATTTGAATAGCATAGCTTGAAGAGGGCAAGATTACTGATTACATTTTATAGCCATTTAGTTATATTATGATTATAGAGCATTCGGTATGCAGTATGTTATTTCGTCAATTGTTCGATCCCGTCACTAGCACCTACACCTACTTGATTGCGGATCCCCAGACGCGGGCGGCGGTTTTAGTGGATCCAGTTTTGGAGCAGGTGGAGCGAGATTGGCAACTGATCCAAGAGTTGGGTCTGAAGTTGCGCTATTGCATTGAAACCCACGTTCATGCCGATCACGTTACTGGCACCAGTGAACTGCGCCAACGTTCGGGATGTCAGGGAATCGTGCCAAAACTAGCTCAAATCGCCTGTGCCGATATGTTCATTGCCGATGGGGAAACAATCAACCTGGATTCAGTCAGGATTCAGGCAATTGCCACCCCAGGCCATACGGATAGTCACATGACCTATTTGGTCAATGACACTCACCTACTAACCGGGGATGCTCTCCTGATTCGGGGGTGCGGGCGGACAGACTTCCAAAGTGGCGATGCGGGGGCCCTCTATGATGCGGTGACCCAAAAGCTCTTTAGCTTACCGCCCACAACCTTGGTCTATCCCGGCCATGATTATCGGGGCTTCACAGTTTCGACAATTGCGGAGGAAAAAGAATACAATCCTCGATTTCACCAGCGCACCCGTGCAGAATTTATTACCTTCATGGCGGAGTTAAATCTTCCCTATCCCGAGAAAATTATGGAAGCAGTCCCGGCCAATGAACGCTGTGGACGAATCAACCTTGTGCCAGCTTAACCAGGGTTAAATTCACCAGGATTTGGATTGGCTTCACCCGCTGTCCGCCCAAGCAGTCCACTGATGTTTAGAAAAGCGCTAACAAACCTCAATCCTTTTGGAGTGTTCACCGTGTCCACAACGTTACCCAGTTTCCAGCAGTCCCTCAATGCCGCCACAGTTTCCAGCCTCTTAACCCTAGAACCCATCACCCTGATTGATGTACGGGAGCCGGTGGAGTTTGCTGAATCCCACATCACTGGGGCGATCAATCTGCCGTTATCCCGATTGCAACCGGAACAATTGCCCCAACAGCCCGATCGGAAAATTATTCTCTACTGTCGCTCTGGACAACGCTCCCACCAGGCCTCGCAAAGGTTAGCCGCCTTAAACCTGCCCCTTTATGAACTTCAGGGAGGATTGATGGCCTGGGCCGCTGCCGGATATCCCCTGGAGAAAAATCCCCAGACCCCCATCAGTTTGTTTCGACAAGTGCAAATCGTCGCCGGTTCCTTGGTGGTAGTGGGCACTGTCCTAGGGGCCTTTGTGTCGCCTTGGTTTTTAATTTTGAGTGGTTTTGTTGGCTCTGGCCTGGTGTTTGCGGGGGTGAGTAATACCTGTGCCCTGGGTATGCTTTTAGCCAAACTGCCCTACAATCAACGGTCTCAGCAAACCTGGGGGAATTAACCCATGGCCTGGACATTTACCTGGGTTCTGGGACATATTCTCACCCTGGGGATTGGGGTCACCTTGGGATTATTGGGGGGCGGTGGTTCCGTGTTGGCCCTGCCCGTTCTGGTCTACGTCATGGAGATTCCGACGAAAACTGCCATTGCCATGACCTTGATGATTGTCGGTACGGTGAGTTTGCTGGGCGTCATACCCCATTGGCGGCGGGGAAGTATTGATCTACGGGCGGCGATGATCTTCGGCTCAGCCACGATGGTGGGGGCCTTCCTGGGGGCAAAATTAGCGGGTCTGCCCATGATCACACCCGGCCTGCAAATGACCCTGTTCGCTGTGGCAATGTTTTTAGCGGCTGGGATTCTCATCTATCGCACCTCGACAGCCAAACCGGAACCGGAATTACCCAATCCTGCCCTCTATACGCCGCCGATCTGTCGCTATTGCTGGTTGTGGTTGTTGACGGAGGGCCTGGGGGTGGGAATCTTAACGGGCCTGGTGGGGGTGGGGGGTGGGTTTGCAATTGTCCCCGCCTTGGTAATTTTGGGCAAAGTGCCGATGCGCCAGGCCATTGGAACCTCATTGCTGATCATTGCGGGGAATTCCTTGGCGGGACTGTTGGGCTATTTGGGCACCGTGGCCATTGACTGGCATTTAACCATTTCGTTCACCTTTGCCGCGGGCCTCGGAACCATCTTGGGTTCGGTCATGATGCCCCATATTCCTGTGAAGTATCTTCAGAAAGGTTTTGGTTATTTCCTCTTGGCTGTTGCCAGCTTTGTCCTGATTCAAAACCTCCAGGCCACTCCCAAAACCAGTCATCAGCCCAATCCCAACGAATCCTCAACCAATGCCCTAGCCTGGGGTGATGGCAATTCCCATGCTCGATTTCCCGTTTAATGGCTTTGAGAATTGAAAGTAACTGGATTATGACATTTACAGATAACCTTATTCTTCGGGAAGGGAAGCCAAGGGGCGTAAACTCAGGAGGGCAAACCCCAACGCCAAGATCATTAAGATCGCCGCTTGCCAGGCCGGGGCTAATTGCGAACCCGTAAACACCCAACCTGCCCAGGCCGGGCCCAAAATTCCAGCAACACTGGCTAACCCTTGGCTACTGCCCATAACCTTGCCTTGATCTTGGGGCGGCACTCGATTGGAGAGTAATCCCCGTAAAGAGGGCGACATAATCCCCACAGAAAATGCCAGCAGAATTACGCTAGTAAAGATACCCACGCTCACCCAGGGTTCAAACCGCGGTAACCAGGGCAGAATCATCAACGCCACCGCCAGACCGAGAAATCCTAACGTTGTTAAACGTACCTCGCCAAACCAGGGAATCAGCTTCCGAATTAACCCGGCCTGGACAATGGTACTGACAATCCCCACCACCATAAACACCAGGCCCGACTGTGCCACCCCCCAGCCAAAGACATCCTTGAGGATCAAGACAAAGACACTGGTAAACCCACCGAAGGCAAAGTTAAAGACGAAAAAGGCCAGCATCAAACCCGAAACCTGGGGAACAGCCAAAAAACTCCCTAACTGTTGAAAGGGATTCAGGTCACGCCAACGGATTGCGGCCCGCTTTTCTGGGGGCAGGGATTCCGGTAACGTCCAATAGGCAACCCCCACATTCAACAACGCAATCACCCCAGCTAGAAAAATCGGTAAGCGGGGATTAATAATTGCTAAACTCCCACCAATGGCTGGGCCAACAATAAAGCCAATGCCAAAGGCCGCGCCGGTTAAGCCAAAATTTTTAGCCCGATTTTCAGGACTCGAGGTATCAGCAATATAGGCCTGGGCTGTAGAAACAACGCCTCCGGTGGCGCCATCAATAATTCGGGACAGGAAAAAGATCCAGGCCTGGTTCGCCCAAGCAAAAACAAAATAGGAAACCGCTGTCCCAAACACACAAAACAACAAGACTGGCCGCCGCCCAAATTGATCTGATAAAGCCCCCAAAATTGGTGCTGCTAAAAACTGTGCCGCCGCAAACACCGAAAACAAGAGGGTCACAGCTAAACCATCCAGGCCAAAGGGTTCCACCAAAAACGGCAAAATTGGGAAAATTAAACTTTCACCAATGCGATCAATGACAATCGTGATCAACACCAACAGCAAGGGAGAAATCACTGGGGCTGGGGCAGACTTCATCTAGGGGCAGGATCGACCTCGGGCACAACAAAAATCATCGCTAAACTACACTAGCAGGTATGGCCTATCCCCTCTCCGCCACTCGCTTGCAGACCTATCACCGCTGTCCCCAGGCCTATTACTTCCAATACGAGCGGGGGATGAGGAATGCGGCGGCCTTTGGTGCGGCGAATCTGGGTACGGCCCTCCATCAAACCCTGGCGAAAGTTTACAGTGAATGGCACTATGGTCAGGCCATGGACTGGGGGTGGGTGGCCTCTCGTTGGCAACACTGTCAGACAGGTTTAACCCCAGGCCAACAACAGGAAGGGACTATTATTCTCCAGCGCTACTTTACGGAACATCTGGATCGGGAGTCCCTACGTCGCCCCTTGGCCATTGAAGGTCGGATTCAGGCACGGCTCCAATGCGATGCCATTGAATTTACCATTACCGGCCGCTATGACCGCCTCGACTGGCTGGAGGACAAATTAGCTTTAATTGATTACAAGTCAGCAAAAGCCCCCAAAATCCCCGATGCCGATACGATTGATGTCCAACTGGGGCTTTACTACCTGGCCCTAGAGCAGCAATATCAGCGGAGTTTGCACCAACTGAGCTTACTGTTTTTACGCACTGGGGAAACGGTGACCTTTCTTGCCACGGATCAGCATCGCCAGCGGGTGTTGACCATGATCCAAGACCTCGCCTTAAAATTACACGCAGAGGCAGAGTGGCAGCCCCACACGGGTTCCCATTGTCAAAGTTGTAGCTATAGGCGCTATTGCCCAGCTGTTACCCCTAACCCGGAGCCCCTTCCTGAAGGTGTACAGGCCTGTTCGTCCCGCCCGCTCCAACTCTCCCTCCTCCTGTGAATATCTCTGAACACCTCTGAGTCAGTCTCAAGACTATGGGTTTAGACCATCCAACCCCAGGCCAAAACACCAGCAGCCAATCCAGTAGTTCATCCATGTGGTCTGCGCTCCTCCTCCATGGCGGGGTCTGGGAAGGAGTGGGTACAGCCTACAATGCCAGTGGGGCCTGGGAGTCGGAGCAAATCTCACGGGTGACCTTAACGCCCCAAAACGATCAGCAAACTATGCATCAGCACAACGAATACTTTGCGGGCAACGGGGAACTCAGTCAAGCCAAGTCTTGGACCTACAGCAGCCTTAGCCGGAGTGTTTTGTTTTTTGACAGTGGCGCGTTTTCCCAGGGTTCAACCCAGACCAGTCTTTTTGGTGATTTTGGGGCCGAATTTGGCTTCCTTGAGGGTGAACAGCGCTTACGGTGTATTCCCCTTTACCAGAAGGGCCAGTTGCAACGGATCACCCTGATCCATGAATACCGGCCGGGATTGCCCCCGCCCCCTTTACCTAAATTGCAACCAGAACAGTTATGTGGCCATTGGTCTGGCACTGCCACCACCCTCTATGCCGATCTTCGCCCCCCGGAAACCTCAGCCACCGAACTTCAGATTGATTTTGACGGGCCAACCCTAAAACAGCATCTCCAGGCGGGAACGGTATCGATTCAATCCAGCGGGGCCTGGGATGGGCAGCATTTAACATTTCCCGGGGAGATGGAACTGAAAATTTTCTGTCTTGGCCATGGCACCACCTGTGCTTTGCCCCCGCAACTGCAACCGCGTACCCCATTTTTCTTAGAAGTTGGCTGGTTAACAGACCCGAATCATCGCTGTCGTCTAATTCGCCGTTACGACAGGGCTGGGGGTTGGGTCAGTCTCACCTTGGTGCAAGAAAGCCGGAACTAATTATCGCTCTCCAGGCCCAGGCCATAGGGGTTCAACGAGGGCTTCAAAGGTGGGTTTGGCGAAATAGTAGCCCTGGAACAACTCAATCCCAATAGTTTCCAGAACCTCTAATTCCGCTGGAGTTTCAATTCCCTCGGCAATTAGCTGAATGCCTAAATCCTGACAAACATGAAAAATGCCTTTGACAATGGCCTGGCGGGTTAAATCGGTTTCAATGGAGCGGATCAAGGCCATGTCTAGTTTAAGAAAATCCGTTTGAAACTCCGCCAGCAGGTTCAGTCCTGAGTAGCCGGCCCCAAAGTCATCAATGGCCGTTTTAAACCCCCGCTGCCCATAGTATTGAACAATTTCCCGCAGATGGGCCTGATCTTCAACCTTTTCCCCTTCCGTAATTTCAAAAATAATCTGATCAATGGGAAATCCGTACTGATCTGCCGCTTCCAGGGTTGTCCGAATACAGAGTTCCGGTCGGTAAACGGCGTTGGGTAAAAAATTAATACTCAGGTAACAGGGCATTTGCAATTGTGCTGCCAGTTTGATGGCTTTCACCCGACAGGCCTGGTCAAACCGATAGCGATTAGTCTGATTAACCTGACCTAAAATCTCCGCCGCTGGTTCTTGACCCAGGCCCCGCACCAAGGCTTCATAGGCAAACACTTTCTGGGACTGGCTGTTCACGATCGGTTGGAAGGCCATCGTAAAGTCAAACCCCAGGTCGGAACCATACACACATTCCCGACAACTGAGAGTTCGAAAATCAGGCTGGACAATCATCAGGTACCACGGAAACAATCCCTGTTCCATTATCGCCCCTGTCTGGCCCTGAAGAAAAAGAGTTCTGACCTCCTGACGAGACTACTGAATTGCCCCATCCCAAATATTTTGTGGCATGAAGGTTCGATTATCCGGTAAGGGAGCTACGGGTTCGGTGAGCAGAAACTCCCCCGCTTGGATCCAGGCCTGGAGGGTTTGCGCCACTTGCCGTCCCAAGTAAATACTGGTCAGGGGGGCTGTACGAACTGTTTTGCCTTCAATTTTGATCTTCCCAGATTTAAGCTGAGCATAACTCACCAGGCCAAAGGTCGGTCGCACCCGGCGGGGAATCGAGAAATCAATCACCGGAGCAACAATATCCGCATCTTGCACGGCACAGGCCTGGATCACCGCTTCATCCAGCACAGGCAAGGGAATTCCCACCCCTAACATCAGGGCAGCTCCATAGTGTTTGAAGTAGCAGGCCCGAACCCACTCCGAATGCATTCCTTTAGCATCTCCAATCAAGGCTAGGGTGGCGGCAGGGCCAATCGGGGTGCCATTGTCGAGGCGTTTTTGGAGCGGAAAATGCTGGGTGCCCTCCCAAGCCACATAGCCAACTCCACCCCCCAGGAAAATCCGAGTGCCAATGCCAATCAGGCGCAGATGGGGATCGTTCAGGAGAGGGGCAGCCGCGCCAGGGTGAGCATACACCGCATTGCCCAACTGAGGTTGCAACGGGCCGAGGTAGGTATGGAGTAAGCGTTCCCCCCCGTTGACCCCCACAATGAAGTTTTGATAGAGATTACGGGGATTGTAGAGATAAAACTGGTTGATCGTGTCCCGTGTGATCGTTGTCTCCAAACTGGCTCGAGGATAGCAATCGGTCACCTGGCCCGTAGCCCGCAAGGGGATAGACTTTCCCGCAATCAGATCGGCAATGATATGGGCGCCCCCCAACTCTTCACTGTCAATTTCCGTGGGCGATTCCACGGCCTTGGCTGCCCCCAAATACAGATCCACCGCCCCAAATCCGGCGTAGGCAGGGACTCCCGCTAACCAGCATTGACGAATTTTGATGGGCGGATCAGTCGGTCCCAGATTGAGCATTGCCCCCGAAGCCTCCATCACTTCAAAGGTGCCCGTGGTGACGACATCCACCTGTTTTGCAATCGCAGCTACCCCCAACTCCCCAACTCGGGCCTTGACCTGATCAACCGTCCAAACCGTTGCGGCCCTGTCCTGAATTTTGGCGTTGATCTCAACAAGGGTACGCATAGTGGCAACTCAGACAGCATTATTGGGCGTGAATCGCGGTTGACCGGCGGGAATTTACCTTCACAGACCGCAGCACCAATTCTAAATCCTCGGCTCCCCAGGCCTGGGTGAGATGCACAGCTAGGGGTGGTTGGCTCAGGGCTTGGGCGGCAGCGGCAGAGAGATAGGGAGCGGAGGCTTGGTCCTGCTGGAGATAGGTTTTCAGAAACGCCAAACTCAAGGCCCGTAAATAGTAGCGAGCTTGCCGGGGGGCGGGGCCAATTAACGCCAAGGGAATTGGGAGGGTACTGGCTTCACTACGGGACTGACCAATGGTGGAAAAATGAGTGGCATCATCCATCAACACCAGATAGCGGTGGGGGGTTTTGAGCCAGGTAAATGGGGTAATTTGTTCCGCTACCGCCGGGGCAATGGTATCAGCACTACCAGCAACCACCATCACCGGGACTTGAATATGCCCCAATCCGTTCGGGCCAAAAATGCTGCTGCTGATCGGGTTGATCGTCAAAATCGCCTGGACGCGGGGATCGGCAAAGTGTTGAGGTGGTCGAACCAGGGCCTGGGCTTGGCATTGCAGAAGGAGAGAGACGTTCAGAGAGGCCCCTAGTCGCGGGGGACAGACTTGATCTAAACCACTTTTATTCAGAGAAGCCCCAGCTAAACTCATGGCGGTGTAGCCCCCAAAGGACTGACCAATCACGGCAACTCGCTCCGGATTTACCTGCCCAGGCCAGGGTTGGAGATATTCCGGGTAGGTGGCCAGTTGATCCAAGATGAAGGAAATATCTAGGGGGCGGTCAATAAATTCCTGGGCAGCTTGAGAAACACGATAGTACCCGCCGGGAAAGGACAGTAAGCGTTGGGTGGAGCTACCGGGATGTTCAATCGCCGCCACCGCCAGGCCATGGGAAGCCAGATGTTCGCCCAAATACTCATAGCTGTAGCGATCGGCCCCAAGACCATGGGAGATCACCACCAGGGGAATCACCTCAGCCGGGGGGGGTGTTGGTAAGTACAATTCCACATTTAAGGTGCGGGGTTCACCAATCCGTTCAAGCCGACGGGAAGAGTTGTCCGTTACGCTCCAGGACAAAATTTTCACTTGCCAGGGCCCGGGCTCAGTTAAGGACTGCATGACCTCGGGGGCAACGGCGGGTTCCACACTAGCTTCGAGTTGGGCCTGGTCTCGGACAGCATTAAGCACCAACTGGCTTTCTCGGACGACGGATTGAAAATTTTTGAGGATTTCCAAGCCCTTGGTTAAGTCAATTCGCACCTGTTTGGCGGGGTAATGGCGAATCAGACTCAAGGCGGATAATCCCTCGGAATCAGCGGTGGCGAGAATTAAGGCAGCACGCAGGGCCTGGGCATTGGCTTGACGGGATTCGGATTGAATGATAGCACTCACCTGTTGCAGGAGGGCTTCACCCAGGGGGGAGTAGAGCAGTTGGGCCACGGTGACGGGTTCAAGGAAAAGACGTTCCTGTAAAGCGGCCCGCAACTGTTGGCGATGATCCCGCGGGAGAATTTCTAAATAGGACTGAAGGCGGGGGGAGGCTTTGCCAGTTTCGGCGTAGTCTTCAAGTTCCCTCAGGGAAATGGAGCGCTCCAGAATCATGTACCGGACAACCACCTGTTCCGCCGCCAGGCCAGGGTCAGCCCCCAAGGTTCCCAATACCGTCAAACCCAGGAGCATGGGCCCCATCCCCAGAGCTAATTGCCGAACTAGCACCAGGCCCCAGTGCCACAAACTTTCAAAGCTTGGCGCAAGATACCAATGGCTCACTGAATTACCCTGACAAAGCGCATCCGAATCGGGTTAACAATCCACGGAAAAATGCGGGTTGGTCTTGTCTTCTAATTTAGGCCGAAATTTAAGTTCTGTTCCGCTGACCACAAACCTTCCAGAACATTTTTTTATAATAAATGTATAAGTGTTTCCCGGCATACGCTTCTTCATTCAGGTAACCCCCATGGATATTTATCGCCCCCAGGCCCCGGACCTTACCCCCGAGATGACCGCTGAGTTGGCCCGCCTTCAAACGATCATTGAGCAGGCCATTGCCGATGGTCATATTTCTGCGGATGAAATGGCTCGGATTAAACAGCACATTGCCGCCGATGGCCAGGTCACCTTTCAAGAATTGGAGCTGTATCGCCAACTGGTTTTAGAGAAAATTGCCTCTGGGGAAGTCGAACGGGATATTGAATAGAGCCAGGTTGAATGGTTACTCAGAGTTGATTCAGAAACTTATGGGTTTGGGGAATCACGCGCACCTCCTGAAGATGACGACGACACTCGTGCTGCCAGGCCAGGACTTGCGCGGGGGTGGGGGGTGGGGTGCGACGGCCGGTGCCCACTGGGGTAATTGGCTGCAGAATCAGCGGAATTTTCGGATTAACCCTAGCAATCAGGTTAACGGCTTGCTCCAAATCCTCTGTGGTAGTTGTGCCCGAAATAATCACTTTGCAAAAAACGGTAAGTCCCGAAGCCTGACAGATTTCTAAACAGGCCTGGTGAGCGGCCCAATGGGATTCACCACTGACGCTGGGGAGTTTGATGTCCATGCCGACGGAATCTAACCAAGGGGCTAATAATTGCAGGGCCTGGGGATGGTGGCCGCCGGTTTCCAAGTAGATTGGGAGAGTCAATGTGGCCCTGAGGTGGGGTAAACATTCCTGCAAAAATGCCCAGGCCAGGAGCGGCTCACCCCCGGTCAAACTGATGCTGTCATGGATACCCTCGCAATTGAGATGACTACCCCAGGCCAGGAGTTGGGGGATGGAAATGGGGTTGGTATGGGTTTGAAAGTCCCGTTCACCGGCCGTTTGCTCAATCCGACAGTGGAATTTGGGCCGCCAAGTGTGGGCACTGTCACAGTAAATGCAGCGTAGGTCACAGCCGCCAAATCGGATAAAGAGTTGCCGCGTCCCAACATTTAAGCCTTCCCCTTGGATTGCCGAAAAGATTTCCACCAGATTGGCTTGATGGGTGGTGAAGGAAGCAGAATCTCGTTGAGACACAATTTCAGAAACCATATTTCGCTCTCCCTACGCAAACACCACCGTGCGATTGCCATAGGCCAAAACCCGTTGTTGGAGATGCAGATGAACCGCTCGGGCCAAAACAATCCGCTCTAAATCTTTCCCTTTACGAATCAAGTCACCCACATCATCCCGATGACTCACCCGGACAACATCCTGCTCGATAATCGGCCCTTGATCCAGGTCAGGCGTAACGTAATGGGCTGTGGCTCCGATAATTTTAACCCCGCGTTCATAGGCCCGTTGGTAGGGGTTGGCGCCGGCAAAAGCAGGTAAAAACGAGTGATGAATGTTGATCACCTGATTAAATTGGGCCAGAAAATCCGCACTTAAGACCTGCATATATTTGGCTAACACCACCAGATCAATCCGATAACCAGCCAAGAGTTCCAACTCCCGTTCCTCCTGTTCGGCTTTATTTTCCGGGGTAATTGGTAAATAGTGATAGTCAATTTCAAACTGGGTTGCGAGGGATTGGCAGTTGGGATGGTTACTGATGATGCAAACAATTTCAGCGGGTAATTCCCCGGCCTGGTATCGCCAAATTAAATCTAATAAACAATGATCCTGTTTACTCACCCAAATCGCCAAGCGGGGTCGGACATCGGAAAAATGTAACTGCCACTTGGCCTGGAGGGGTTGGGCTATGGCCTGGAATGCAGGGGCAATCAACTCACGGGGGAGATGAAAACCATCAAGTTGCCACTCTAGGCGCGTTAAAAATAAACCGGCCTGGGCATCGGTGTGGTGATCGGCATGGATGATGTTACCGCCGTTGCTGTAGATAAATTGGGAGAGTTTGGCCACCAGGCCCCGTTGATCTGGACAGGAAACTAAGAGTGTGGCGGTGGGAATCGTCATGGGTTAGGGTTGGGGGCGGTGATACTCTCTTCTCAAGAGTAAGGCATTGACTACGACAGAAATGGAACTCAAGGCCATACAGGCTGCTGCCAGGCCAGGTGTGAGACTAATCTGCCAAATCGGTAACAATAGGCCCGCCGCCACGGGAATCGCAATCAGGTTATAGCCACAGGCCCAGGCCAGGTTTTGTTGAATTTTAGAAAAGGTTGCCCGACTCAGTTGAATCGCCGCCACCACATCCGTCAAACGGTTATGGGTCAAAACAATACCCGCAGTTTCCAAGGCCACATCAGTCCCACTGGCCAACGCAATCCCCACATCGGCCCCGGCCAAAGCAGGTGCATCATTCGTCCCATCCCCAACCATCGCAATTGTTTTTCCGGCGGCTTTTTGTTGTTCAATCCAGGCCACTTTTTCGGTGGGTAAGAGTTGGGTTTGGATTTGAGTGTGATCTAAATTAAGGGGAGCTAAAATTTCCTGGGTGGCAGTTTCTGAATCGCCAGTTAAAACGTGAATTTCCAAACCCATTTTTTTCAGGTTTTCTAGAGTTTTAGCTGTATCTGGTCGCAGTTGATCTTGCAGCAAAATTAAACCAACTAATTGCTGATCCATCCCCAGGCCAATCACACTTAAGTTTTGTTGATTTTGAGTGTTAATGGTCTCAGTTGCTAATCCTTCCTTTGCCAACCAGGTCAAGCTGCCGACTCGTAAAATTTGCCCATTCCAAATGGCTTTAATTCCCAGGCCAGGGATAGATTCAGTTTCCGGGATTGGTAGTAATGGGATATTTTGGGCCTTGGCTTGACTCAGCAGGGCCTGGGCAATGGGGTGGCGATCATGTTGTTCAAGACTGGCGGCTAGTTGCAGGAGTTCGGTGCCACTAAAATCAGCCAAGGGAATGCAGTTTTGCACCGTGAGTTTGCCCCAGGTTAGGGTTCCGGTTTTATCAAAAACAATCGTTGTCAGTTTGTGTAAGGTTTCTAAAACATCGCCGCCCCGAATTAATAAGCCCTGTTCTGCTCCTAAACTCGTGCCCACCAAAATTGCGGTCGGAGTCGCTAACCCCAAGGCACAGGGACAGGCCACCACCAACACCGCCATCCCCAATTTCAAGCCCAACAGTAAACTGGCAGTTCCCCCCGCAATACCCAACACCACCGGAGCCAGGCCCCACCAAAAGCCAATCGTCACCGCTGCCAGTATCAATACGCCATAGGTGAAATATCCGGCAATTGAATCCGCCAAGCGTTGGATCGGAGCTTTTCGGGTCTGGGCCTGGGTGACGAGGGTGAGAATTTGACCCAATAGAGTTTCGTTGCCACAGGCCGTGGCCTGGATCGTAATTGCACTGGCCTGGTTCAAACTGCCTGCCATGACGGAATCACCGGGAATTTTGGCAATGGGCCGTGCTTCTCCGGTTAAAACAGCTTCAGTTACAAAGGTTTCGCCCCGGACTACAACCCCATCTACGGGCAACTTATCTCCCGGCAAGACTCGCAACCAATCGCCACTTTGGACTTGAGCTACGGGAATGGTTAGGCCATCGGTGCGATCTGGATTCGGCAACCATTGGGCGACGGCGGGTTGCAGGGCAATCAGAGATCGTAAACTTCGGCTGGCCTGGTTCCTGGCTCCTTGTTCTAAGGTACGGCCCAAGAGAATAAAGCCAATAATCATCACTGGCTCATCAAAAAAACATTCCCAGGCCAGGCCCGGTACCCGCCAGGCAATCACACTCGCTAAATAGGATGACACCGCCCCCAGGCCCACAAGGGTATTCATGGTTGGATTGCCTCGCCACAAACTTTGCCAGCCATCGCGAATAATCCCCCGGCCTGGCCCAATCAATGCCAAGGTAGCCAATCCCCAATGCCAGGCCATGGTGTGCAAAATGCTTAAGCCCGGAACATGATGCAACGAGAAACCCAACCAATCCTGAACATGACCCACGCCTGAGAGCAGCAGGAAAACTATGGACAGAATTAAATCAGTGTGAGGAAAGGCAAAAATTACATCCGAGTAGCGATTCGATTCATCTGCATCTAAAAGGGTTTCAGTAATCGGGAGTTCACTGCTTAAAACTTCAGTGGGAAATCCGGCCTGGGTTAAATGTTCGGCCAGGGCCTGGGGTTGAATGGTTTCGGGTTCATAGGCCACCATTGCCGTTGCTGTAACAAGATTAACCGCCGCTGAAGTTACCCCTGGTTGTTGGAGCAGCTGCTTCTCGACATTGGCCACACAGCCCCCACAGCGCATTCCCTTGACCTTGAGAGCTACAGTTGAGTTGAGAGAAAGCGGGGCCTGGCCAGCATAAACAGAATTCGATGAAGCTACTAGAGAAAACGACATGACAGAATTACCGCTTAACCTGGATGCATCTTCTAAATGTAACAACTCTCTAGATCAAGTCAAATATGAGAACAATACAGAAACTTCACTATCAAACCAAGCGATCAATGATTTAAAAAATCAAGATTTAAATTATGATCGAAAAACTATAAAACAGTCTAAGAGAGTAAAGTAAAATGTCAGACTTAAAAAGCATTGAAAAATTTAATCTCGAAAAAATTTTAGAAATGGAAGATGGTTATGTCCTTAATTTTTCAAATCAAACATTCAAGAATTTCATAATAGAACATACTGAGATCGATATATATGAAGGAGATAAATATCTCTCTCAAGGAAGTTCAAAGGCAAATCGCTTAAGAGCATTTTGGGAGAAAGAGTCTAATCATATAGTTGGGAAGTTAATATCGGCGTTCTTAGAATACTGGAAGGAATTTAAATCTAATCAAGAGTCATCAGACAGCCTCGATAAAGAAGATTTGTTTGACAAATGCTTGCAAATTGTAAATAGACTCTTTCAAAGCGAACTAGATTCTAACGAGGAAGATAGAATTTCTGTAGATACTCATTTTCAGGGGAATCAGGATACAATCATTAAGGAGATAGAGTCAGCTAAGTTTCTGATTTGGGTAGCTGTAGCATGGTTTACTGATCCAGTATTATTTGAAAAATTATCATGTAAAAGAAAACAAGGTGTAAACGTACAATTAATAATTATTGATGATGATATAAATAACAAATCTGGATTGAAATATGAAGAGGAATTTGAAACTCATAAAATTCCTAAGATTGGGGATTGTGAAAATATCATGCACCATAAGTTTTGCATTATAGATCTAAAAAAAGTGATTCATGGATCATACAATTGGACGAAAAAAGCGAAATACAATCATGAAACCGTTACAACTTTAGATAGCCAAGCATGTGCAGAAAAGTTTGCAGAGGAGTTTATTGCTTTGAAACTTAGAGTAAATCAACCTTGAATCTTTTGCGATAAATATATTTAACTTATTAAACTCACTATTCTTAAAAATATTGACTTCTCACGTTCGATGATCAGGATTACCTAGAAAATTGGGTTCAGACAGTGACCTGATTGATTTGAGAATTAGCTAGATGCTTGGTCTGGGATATACAATAGGGATATACCTCTCAAAGAAACAGATATGGTAGTTAGCAAAATTTTTACGAGCAATCGTAGCCAAGCAGTTCGTTTACCCGCTGATGTCAGATTTGATGAGTCTGTCAAAAAAGTGACTATTCGCGTTAACGGAAAGGAGCGGATCATTGCCCCAGTTGATGCAGTCTGGGATAGTTTCTTTCTAGATGGGCCAGTGACCAGTGATGATTTTCTCAATGAACGTCCAAGCCAGGAGCAAGCCGAACGGATGCCACTCTAGGGTAAAGCATGCTTCAGTATTTGCTCGATACCAATATTGTCATTTACGTCATTAAGCAACGTCCCCCCTCGGTCTTGAGTTTGTTTAACTCCCATGCCGGGCGAATGGCCATTTCAGCGATTACATTAGCGGAACTAATTCACGGGGCGGAGAAAAGTACAAGGCGTGAGCAGAATTTACACATGGTTGAGGACTTTTGTAGTCGTCTCACGGTCTTAGACTATACTCCTGCTGCTGCATATCATTACGGCTCAATTCGGGCAGAGTTAGAAAAGCGTGGCCAGACTATCGGAGTCAATGATTTACATATCGCTGCCCAGGCCAGGAGTGCGGGTCTAACGCTGATCACAAATAATCTATCTGAGTTTTCCCGAGTCCCAGGCCTATTAACCGAGAATTGGGTACTATCTGAGTCTTGACTTTAGGTATTTATACAAACTTATTCAGACGCAGAATAGAAGGCGAAAGGTTGAACCATGTATAAAAAAGATGCGATTGTTGCTGAAATTCATAAGTATCGAGAAGAATACGCCAAGTCTTTTAACTATGATTTACAAGCGATATTCAATAACTTAAAGCGAAAACAAGATGCTTCCGGACGTAAGATTGTTAAACTGCCCATTCGGAAAAAAGTTGATCGTGGAGCAGAATCTCCCTAAACTTTTTTGTGGTTGGTGTTTTTTTATCGCGTGTTGATTGCCCAAGCCCCTGGCTAAAACTATTTAAGAGATAGGTTTAAGGCAGTGATGTGATTACCCTGAAGAGTAGCTAGATGTTTAGCCTGAAGCATAAGACTTAGGTGGATAAATATGGTGAATTAGAGTCAAGCCGTTTATTCGCAGCCATCGCTTCCAGTCTTGTATTTGTTTGAGTGCCCCTGCCAAGGCTTGGCTTGGTATACCAGCTTTAGTGAAGTCTTTATCATGGAGTGATTCAAGTTCAATAATGTCATAGACAAACCCATAACTACCATCATCGCGAGGAACTATGAAATCAGCTTTGTGGTCGTTGCAAAATTCAAAGTTTGAAATAACTAAAATTGAGGATGATGGGTTTCCCAAAAATAAGCCTGCATGCTCTATTAGGAATCTCTGATAATCCTCTTCGATTCTATTTTTGTCTTCAAGGAGATTGTGCCAGTTTTCTAAGATACTTTCAATAATTATTCGCTTCGGTTGACCACGATCAAGTTGTGTCCAGTCGCGCATAATATTTCTGAGTAGGCTAACTACTAATTAGAGAAAATCTATCTGCCTAATACTCCTGATAAAGTGATTAGGCAAATAAGTTTCAGTATAGTCAAAGCTTCAATAGTTCGGATGCCCAAAAAGCTGTGAATACTCTCAATAAAAAACGGCAGAGCATCAACACCCTACCGTTCTTTAATAAATTCAGACTTACTTGAGCTAGCTCAACCTAGGCAATGGCCGCCATTTTAACTTCGGTATTGTCCAAAATTTCTTGGAGTTCTTCCGCATCAATGGTTTCTTTGGCAATCAGAATTTCTGCAATCCGATCCAGGACATGGCGGTTGCTCACCAAAACATCCTTAGCCCGGCGATAGGCTTGATCCACCAAATTGCGGACTTCATCGTCAATTGTGGCAGCGGTTTCTTCCGAAAAGTCCCGTTCCGCCATGATGTCCCGTCCTAAGAAGACGTTACCGTTTTGCCGACCTAACGCCACCGGCCCCAAGCGATCACTCATGCCAAAGCGGGTAATCATTTGGCGAGCAACCCGAGCGACTTGCTGTAAGTCATTGGATGCGCCCGTGGTAACTTCATCTTCACCAAAGACAATTTCTTCCGCAATTCGACCACCCAAAGCCACCGCCATTTGATTTTGCAAATAGGCCCGACTGTATAAGCCAGAATCCATTTGCTCCTCATTGGGGGTAAACCAAGTCAAGCCACCGGCCCGCCCACGGGGAATAATGCTGACTTTTTGAACGGGGTCATAATCGGGCATCAAAGCTCCGACTAAGGCATGACCGGCTTCATGGTAAGCAACTAAGGTTTTCCGGCGCTCGCTCATGACCCGATCTTTCTTCTCCGGCCCAGCCATGACCCGATCAATCGCATCGTTAATCTCATCCATGGAGATTTCGGTCAGGTTGCGGCGGGCGGCCAGAATTGCGGCTTCATTGAGCAAGTTGGATAAGTCGGCTCCCGTAAATCCAGGGCTCCGGCGAGAGATTTTATCCAAGTCCACATCTTTGGCCAGGGTTTTCCCACGGGCATGGACTTTAAGAATTTCCAACCGGCCTTTGTAATCCGGGCGATCCACAACAACCTGGCGATCAAACCGGCCTGGACGCATGAGGGCTGCATCTAAAACATCGGGACGGTTCGTGGCGGCAATAATAATAATTCCAGTGTTGCCTTCAAAACCATCCATTTCCGTCAGCAGTTGGTGGAGGGTT
>CAZZCG010000037.1:0-20032 GCA_964653145.1 uncultured Synechococcus sp.
CCCCGCCCCCTGCACCCGTAAGAACCAGTGAACTAACCCTAGATGGTCGAGCTGAATCCTTTAGCGACGTCAACGACTTTGTGCTTTTGTTACAGCAGAAATCCCCCTTCCTAGTTTCCAACAGCACAACCCTCTTATCCGCAAACCGTGAAGGGGATGACCCGGAAAGTGAAACTTCCCCAATTCGGTTTCAGATTAAAACGGTGGTCAATGACGTCCCCGCTAACGAATTACTCCAGGCCCTAGAAGAGAACGGTGCTGAAGGTTTAGCCTCACGGATTAAATTTTTGCAAGAACGAGGAGTGGTAACACCATGACCCTGACTGGAGACTTTGGCGCCCCTACATCAGAAGCACCCCCTCCCTCCTATCCCGTTGTCTTTGGGATTACTTTTACTCCCATTGTTACGGGTATCTTGATTGCAGTGGGTGGGCTCTTGGGTGCAGCCTATTTAGGTTCGATTTTGATTGGCCCACAATTGGAACAAGCCGCTGCCCTTCAACTAGAAGTGTCCCAACAGGAGGCTGATCTTCAACAACGGGAAGCACTATTGCAGCAGGTTGCTGAAGTTGAACAAAATTTGGCCCTAGCCAAGGCTAATAACCAAGAAGTCCGCAGCCTTTTTGCCGATGAAGCTGCCCTTGACACCGCCCTGTTGGATTTAAATCAAATTATTCTGGCCAGTCAAGCTAAGTTACTCCGGTATGAACCGCAACCCCCTGCCGTTGTCACGGATGGTTCTCTTGGTGCCGACCTGAACAACAAAATTAAGCGGCAAGTCACCAGCGTCACCTTAGAAGGAACCTACGAGCAAACCGTTCAAGTTATGGAGCGCATTGACAGCCAACAGAACTTCTTGGTTGTCCAAGGTCTTCGGGTGGAAAATGCTGCTGATGAACCTGGGGTTGTCCGCTCAACCTTCCAACTGCTCGCCTATGTGCCCCTGCCCTTTGAAGAAACAATCGTAGTGAATCCACCCCCCACTGAGGGAGAGGGAGCCCCAGCCGAGGGAGAAGCCGCTCCTGCTGAAGGAGAAGCCCCCCCCGCCAACTAAGTTTTCCCTTGCCCATCAGTCAATCCCCAGTCTCAATATTTCAAGCTTTTGTGAGGAGTTAGGATCGTGAACCAGTCTCAAGTCTTAAAGCAAATCGGGGTCAGTTGCCTCGCTGCTAGCTTTTTAATCCCGGTTGTTCAACCCATGGCTCTGGCTGCTCCAACTGAGATCACTGGAGTCAAGCTCAACCCCACCCCCAACGGGATGCAGGTTATCTTTAACGTCCAAGGAAATATGCGCCCGCCGGTGTTCACCTTGAATCGGGGTAATTCCTCCATTGCCGACATTTCCAACAGCCAATTGCGTCTGCCAGAAGGGGGAGCCTACCGACAGGATAATCCCGTACCCGGTATTACCTCCATTGAAGTTTCGCAACTGGATGCCAAAACGATTCGGATTACTGTGAATGGAGTGGCTGCAGCCCCCAGCAGTGAAGTGGTTCGTCAACCCGATGGCAATGGACTGCTCTTAAACTTTGTCACGGCCCAATTACCCGCTGGTTCCCCCACCACACCTTCCGCTAGCCAACCTTCCCCAACGTTCCCTGGGCCTGGGGCCGTCCCCCCATTCCAACCGCGAGCATCTGCCCCCCCTGTGGGTGATATTGTCATTGCCCCTGTGATGTCTGACCCTGATGTGATTGATCTGGGAACATCTGAGCGTATTCCCCGTTTACTCCTTCGGGAAGCTCCGGTTCGAGAAGTGCTCAGCTTATTGGCCAGAGCCGCTGGGATGAATATTGCCTATGCTGAGGCGGGGGGTGGTACGGCCGGTTCTCAAACCATCTCCCTAGATGTGGAAAATGAATCTGTCCAAGATGTTTTCAACTATGTGATTCGAGTTGCTGGACTCCAGGCCAACCGCCAAGGTCGAACTGTTTTTGTGGGGACGCAATTACCTGCGGAGGCCCAGAATCGTATTGTCCGGACTGTACGCTTGAATCAAATGCGTGCCACCAATCGGTCGACGGTTGTTCAATCTTTGACTACCCAGGCCCAAACTGGTGGTAGTGTCAGTGCGATTTCTGGAGACACTGGGGCAACGGGGGGTGGTCAGTCCACAACGGCGGCAACAGGGATTAACCGGACGACGACAATTACAGACAACATCAATCAACTAGGCGCCTTAGAACTTTTGCAATCCTACGGTGCGAATCAAGGTGCTGTGACGGGGGCCGCCGGGACTCAAAGTACATTACTGGCGGGCCTGGATGTGATTGCTGATGCTCGCACCAATGCTGTCACATTAATTGGCACCCCCCGGAAAGTGGAAATGGCCATGAGCATCATTTCCCAGTTGGATGTTCGGAAGCGCCAGGCCATGGTTAACGTCAAAATTGTTGATGTTACCCTGCAAAAAGGGCGGCTCTCTAACGTAGAGTGGCAGACGAACTTTGGCAATGGCCTGTTTGGAGCAATTTTTGATGCCAATGGCTTAACCCTGCAACAGGGCACCCAGCCCCCCGGTGTTGCTCCCCCTGTCGTTATTCCTGGAACTCTCCTACTCCCCACTGCTGTTTATCCTTCAGTGTCAATCCCAGGACTTCCCGTGGGTCAGACGGTTAGTAATTTCTTCGGCAGTTTGATTCAGCAAATTCAAACCGGGAATGCTGCGATTTTAACCAATCCAACTCTGGTCATTCAAGAAGGTAGTGCTTCCCAAGTCAACTTGACCCAAGAAGTATTTTCGGGGATTCAGTCCACCTCAACAACAACGGGAACTGCTGCCGGTGGAGCTGTTGCGGGCACAGAAATTACCCCCATTATTCGCCAGGCCGGAGTCATTTTTAACGTCTCAATTGATCAAATTGATGACAATGGCTTCATTACCTTGCAGATGTCTCCTGAGGTGAGTGCGCCAAGTGGTACTTATTCCGTGGTCTTCCCGGGAGTGACTAATCCCTCCACTGGAACATTACTCTCCCAACGGCGGATGGAGTCGGGGCGGATGCGCTTGCGGGATGGGCAAACCCTGATTCTTGCCGGGATTATTCAAGATCAGGATCGTTCTACGGTAACCAAAGTTCCAGTTTTGGGTGATATTCCGCTTTTGGGTCGTATTTTCCGACAAGAGACCACTCAACGGCAGCGGAATGAACTAGTTGTGATGGTCACTCCCCGCATTATTAACGATACCCAAAACCAAGGAGCCGGTTACATTTATTCCCCAGGCCAAGAATTGAGTCCCTCACTCCAACAACGAATTATGACGCCCCCAAGAAACTACTAATCAATTGGTCTTTGTTGGTAAGACTCCATCAATTTAATTGCTCAATTTGGCGAGTTAGATTAACGTTTAGCTCGTCATTTTTATTGTTTTGATCGGGAACAGGAATCACTCAATGGGAGAGTTCTAAGGATGGGGACTCCAGGCAAATCCTATCGGCGGAGTTGGCAATTGTGACTGGTGTAAGATGTCCCCTAGGAAAACGCCGCCAGGCCGGAAATAAAAGCGCCTTAAGTAAATGCCCTAAGGTTACTAGCTCCCCTTGAGATTGTGGCCACGCCCATTGCCCCGGTTGACAGAATAGAAGTCGCAGCAGTTGACGATATTGGCGAATGGACAGGGGGCTAAACATCACGGTCATTTCGCAACTTTGGGGCGCTTGGGATGCACTGGAAAATGGCCGGGAAACTTGCCCACTCAGAGTTAGAGGTGTGTTGAGCAATTCCAAAGTGACCATGTCACCCCAGGCCCCGACGGTATCAGCATGATCTAACTGGATAACCGCACCCCCTTCCGATAACAGCCGAATTTTTCCTGAAAATATTGGAGAATCCTGATTCTGGTCATCCATCGCCAAACTTGTCACGGTCACTGGGAGAGGGGATTGCAGCTTAAACCAATCAAACCCATCAATGGTGGGAGCATCCACACAGGCCCAAATTGCTAACCCTAAAATCACCAAGTTATACAAACTCCAGATCAGACCCAGGTGACTCCAAGAGGGTGAGGAAATGCCCCAGACGGTGACACTGGCCATGGCCAATCCACAACTCAACAAGGATGCTAACCAGAGAACGACCAACGGCCCAGCGATTTGCCAATTGATCCGGTAGGTGTGGGCATGGCGGCCCTTGGGGGTGACGGTAAAGGAGCGGGCAAAGGGAAAGAACAGGGTATGGAATACCGTTAAGGTGAGGGGGACGCATTGAAGGACACTGTACACATCAGACATCACCGCCGAGCGACTCCGCCCATTCAGCCAGACAAAACTCGTCAGCGTGACTAGGTAAAACGGCAAAGAATAGTACAACCAGGCCGGGATTGTTGTGGCAATGGGGATAATGCCCAGGCCATTGGCGAATAGGGGCAACAACAATAGGGTCAGGCGAATTGGGCTATGGAGCCATTGAATCAACCCTTCCAAATGGGCCAGTCGTTGCTCCCAAGTCAGCCCAGGTAAGGTGAGAGGGTTGGCCGGGACAAAAAAGGATTGCAAACTACCCCGGGCCCAGCGTAACCGTTGTTGAATATGGCCGGCTAAATCATTGGCGCATAAACCAGCACTTAAACTTTCCCCAAGGTAGATAACCTCAAACCCAGCCCCACTTAGGCGCACCCCAGTCAAATAATCCTCACTGAGGGTGTCCGTATCAAATTGCCCCACTGCCTCCAGGGCCGACCGTCGCACTAGGAAGCCACTGCCGTAGCAAATAGCCGATTGCAGACCATCCCGCAGACGTTGATAGTGACGGGAGAAAATTTCCACCTCCTGGGGCAAGGTCTCAGTTAAGCCCAGGTTTCGGGCAATGGGATCGTGGTTAAAAAAGCTTTGATAGGTTTGCACCAGGCCCACCTGGGGATCCGCAAAAAAGCCCACGGTTCGTTTGAGGAAATTTTCAGTCGGTACAAAATCAGCATCAAAGACTACCACCAAATCCCCCTGGCAATGGCCCAGGCCGTGGTTGAGGTTACCAGCTTTGGCGTGGAGGTTATTTGGGCGAGTCAGGTAATGGCAACCCAGGTCGTGGGCGAGGGCTTTGACCTCCGGGCGGCGGGTATCATCCAGTAAATAGATCTGAAAATTCTCGTAATCCAAGGCCTGGCAACCAACAAGGGTGCGTTGAAGAATCGCCACAGGTTCGTCGTAGGTGGGAATCAAAATATCAACGCTGGGCCTATAATCCCCAAGGCGGACTAAATGTTCCCCAATATTGGCCTGGGGGGTTCGATCCGATAGCTTCAACATCCAAGAAAACTGTAGGGCCTGGCCCGCCAAGAGCAGGAGTTCCATAGCCCAAAAACCGACGCTCACCAGGCCATTCAGGGTAGAGTCAAAATTTAGGGTGGTTAGAGTTCGCCAAACCACATAGCGGATCATCAAGGCCAGCAAAATGGCCACCATCAAAGCCCGCGACCAGACTCGGGGTTTCGGGGAGAGCTTTGTTAATCCCCAGGCCAGCCCCATCAACCCAAAGGGCAAACTCAAGACATACCAGGGGGGCAAATGACTGATGTCTAACCAACTGGGAACGGGGGAAGCCTCAGCCCAAGCCTTAAGCCAGCATTGCAGCAATGGAAATTCTTGCCAAACCGCCACCGCTATGCCCGCAGCAAACATCACAAGCAACAGAATGGTGAGACTGAGGGGGTGCATCTGTTGGGGATGGAAACGAAGGGGTCGAGATGCACCTGACATGGATTCCTGCCTCAAATCTCGGGATTAGTTTGAAATGAAAACTACATAAACCATTAATGACAACTGGACTGACGGCATCCTCGCCCCCAGCACATCATCCCCTAGAGCGTAACAAAAGTTAACTCTTGCTGAAACTAAGGGAAAGCGATGGGAGCGCGGTGCGGGTTCCAGCAAAACAGTCGCTAAAACTCCTGAGACGATGGGCGGGAAGATTTGTTTCCCCAAGAAAATGTATCCATACCCCATCAAGCAGAAGGTGGGAGATACATATTTCTTCATGTTTAAAGTTAAAAAATGTACCGGAACGGAGCTTGACAAATACGGGGGTGATACGTTTTGAGGTAGAAGCCTTGGGGAATATGCATTGCTTCAGATTCCAGAAATCGGCTTGGTAACGTCCTAAATTTACCGACTTTCCAATGATGATTCTTTGAGCCCAGGGTTATCCCATCCAGTTTTTAAACTAAACTCCCCGGAGGTAAGTCCTATGGCCGGCCCTTTTCCCATCATGAAGTCCTCCCCAGATATTAACCAGCCTGTGGGGAACCGAAAGTTGGCGTTGGTAATTCTCTTCAATACGCTTCTAGTAATTAGTTGCTACTTTATTTACCGCGAGGGACTTCGACGGGCCCAAACTCCGGCTTACCACGATGCCCCCGCCCAAGTGGCTCCCCTCAATCAATAATTCAATGGTTTGACGAATCAATCCCGGTTGCATAGCAAAACGCCAGCAGGTTGAACGGAACTGCCAGCGCCATTGTTGAGAGTGATCGGAGTTTAAGATTTAACTGAATTCGCCCTTTACCTGACTGACCCAGGCCTGGATCCGAGCATCCGTTAACTCAGGCTGGTTATCCTCATCTAGGGCTAGACCCACAAACTTGCCATTTTGGACGGCCTTAGACTCACTAAACTCGTACCCGGTGGTCGGCCAATATCCCACTGTTTTGCCGCCTAGGCGCGAAATCTCCGCCTCTAAAATGCCAATCGCATCCATGAAATTGTCTGCATACCCCACCTGATCTCCAGGGCCAAAATAGGCAACTTTTTTTCCCGTAAAGTTGATGCCTGCTAAATCGGGGAAAAAGCCCTCCCAATCACTCTGTAATTCCCCAATATTCCAGGTGGGACAGCCAATTATTAGACAGGTGTAGTTCTCGAAATCCGCTGTCGTGGCATTGGCAATGTCGTGGAGCTCAATCGTGTCATCCCCCCAGGCCTGGGCAATTTTTTCCGCAATATCGGCCGTGTTTCCCATTTGGGTGCCATAGAATAAGCCGATTTTTGTCATGGTGTTTTCTCCGGATTTACGTCAATATCGGGTTTGTCCTGGCAACTTGGATGATTGAGGTGGTGGGAAGTCAGCCGCAAACCCAACAGACCAACTCCCCAAGCTGTGACCCCAGGTTTAGGCGTTACTAATGCCATCTAGGGCCTGGGAAATCCGGCGGAAGTCAAACCCCATTGCTCGGAGCGCGTGCCAGAGGTGCCCTTGGAGGAAAAAGAACGCTAAGAAAAAGTGAGTATTGGCCAACCAGGCCCGGGCCGTATGCACCCCATAGGGAAGATCGGTGGCGGTGTCGGCAAAGTATGGGCAAATCCCTAAGCGAATTTCCAGCGGTGGGCCGTAAAATTCAGTGGGATAGGCCAAGGTATTCACTGCACAGAAGTAGGCGGCCACAAACCCTGCAAGGGCAATACCCCCCAAGGAATAGGACAAGATTGCTTCCCCTGAAAAAATCAAAACCTTCCGGGCCCAGGGTAACGGTGGAACCACAATGTGCCAGATACCACCAGCAATTAACATTAGGCCGACATAGATATGCCCACCGACTAAATCCTCTAGGCTGCTAATGCTGGCGAAGTGAGTCTGATAGCCATAGATCACCAGGGGATCAAGGGTAGGCTGGGTAATGACCCGAACTGTTTGGCTTGTGGCATCGTACAACCCGCCCCAATACATGGCTTTAGCCACTAAGAGCAGGGCTCCAGCCCCTAAAAAAAGAAGATGATGCCCTAGGATGATTCCCAATTGTTTCGGATCGTTCCAAGCAAAATGAAACCGCCGAGCAGCTCCTTTGGCATTTTCCAGACTCTCTGGCGCCCGGAGAATATGGAACAGGGCCCCCGCTCCCAAAACCGCCGAGGCAATTAAATGCACAGCACCAACCACAAAGTAGGGATAGGTATCAATAATTTGGCCGCCATCCCCCACCCCCAGGCCCAGGGTTGCTAAGTGGGGTAACAGAATTAGGCCCTGCTCGCCCATGGGTTGACTGGGGTTATAGAGAGAGATTTCGTAGAGGGTAAAAGCCCCAGCCCAAAATACGGTTAAGGCTGCTTGGGCCACATGGGCGGCAATAAACAGGCCAGATTTTTCCGCAAAGCGCGCATTGCCAGCCCACCAGTCATAGGTAACGGTTGATTGACCATAGGTTTGCATACCAGCACTGGATACCGATTGAGGTTGTGGGGGAGAACCACTCCCAGCGAGGGGCCCGGATGCTAAAGTCATAACAACTTCCTCCTTATTGAGAAATAATTTTATAAAAATTGGGACTTAGTTGATCTGCTTTGATGCTGTGCAGGTGATCACAACAACTGCGCCCTAGGGAAGCACCGGAGGACAGGCCTTGGCCAGAGCTAAACGACCATAAATGAGCCATTCAGTCCCAGCCGATCCAGATTAGGGTTAGGGAGTTGGGAGAGAAGATGCTCCTGCACTTATCAAAAATAACTTTCAATAAGCCCTTTGGATATCCTAGGGCAATTAATGCGAAATAGTCTCAATAATTCCGTAACGTTTTGTTAAGTTCTTGGCTTATAAGTGGGACGGGCTGATCTGGAGTGATGACTCTGACGCTTGCGGGTGGTGTTGGAAATTGCCGGAATTCTCCCTTGGGGCGGCGGAGAGTCTGGGGTGCTGCGGTAGAGTGGAAACAGACCCTTGAATGCGTGCTATGACTTCCCCTGTCCTAGATTTAGCGGCCCTTGAAACCCAACTCACCGACCTCCAGGCCACGGCCATTGCCAGTATTGGGGCGGCCACTTCCCTGGAAGACCTGGAGCAACTCCGCATTGGTTATCTCGGTAAAAAAGGGCAACTGTCAGCAATTTTGGGGGCGATGGGGAAACTGCCACCCGCGGATCGGCCGCGCCTAGGAGCTTTAGCCAACGTCCTCAAAGATGAAGTCCAGGCCAGCCTTGAGCGCAAAAAAGAAACTCTCCAAGCCGCCCAGATCGAAGCCCAATTAGCGGCGGAAACAATTGATGTCACAATGCCCGGTTGCTATCGTCCCCAAGGCCGGATTCACCCCCTCAATGCCACGATGGATCGGATTATCGATATCTTCATTGGCCTGGGATACATGGTGGACGAAGGCCCGGAGATGGAAACGGACTATTACAATTTCCAGGCCCTGAACACCCCCGAAGATCATCCGGCCCGAGATATGCAGGATACGTTTTATCTGCCAGACGGGAATTTATTGCGAACCCACACCTCCTCGATCCAAATTCGCCATATGGAGTTGAACGATCCGCCAATTCGGTTGATTGCCCCAGGGCGCTGTTTTCGTCGCGATACGGAAGATGCCACCCATGCCGCTGTGTTTCATCAGTTGGAAATTTTGGCCATTGATGAGGGCTTGACGTTTACTGACTTAAAAGGGACGGTGAAATCCTTTTTGATGGAAATCTTTGGGGATGTGCCGATTCGGTTTCGGGCCAGTTATTTCCCGTTTACGGAACCCTCAGCGGAAGTGGATGTGCAGTGGAATGGCCGCTGGCTTGAGGTTATGGGCTGTGGCATGGTGGATCCCAATGTCCTGAAAAATGTGGGTTACGATCCTGATGTTTACTCTGGCTTTGCGGCGGGCCTTGGGATTGAGCGGTTTACGATGGTGCTGCATCAGATTGACGATATTCGGCGGCTCTACAGCAGTGATCTCCGGTTTTTACAACAGTTTTAGAGACGACTCCAACCCTAAAGTGATCTTGAGGTGATGCGGTAATGGCGCTAGCGATGGCCCTGGATTCAACCCTCTCGGCTAAATATCAACAGTTACAGGGCTTGTTTGCTGAAATGGGGCGGGCCCTAGTTGCCTATTCCGGTGGGATTGACAGTTCTTTGGTGGCTAAGGTGGCCTGGGATGTGTTGGGGGAAAAAGCCTTGGCCGTAACCGCCGTCTCGCCGTCTCTATTACCGGAAGAACTCGTGGAAGCCGAAGATCACGCGCAAGAAATTGGGATTACGCACAAACTGGTGGAAACTCAGGAACTCTCCCGGCCGGGGTATGCGGCTAATCCGGTTAATCGGTGTTATTTCTGCAAAAGTGAACTCCACGATACCCTTAAGCCCTTAGCTGAGTCCTTTGGGTTTGACTATGTGGTGGATGGGGTGAATGCCGATGACTTAAAAGATTACCGGCCGGGAATTCAAGCCGCCAAAGAGCGCGGGGTTCGGTCTCCCTTAGCAGAGGTGGGCTTATCCAAATTGGAAGTGCGGCAATTGGCAAAGGAACTGGGCCTGGCCTGGTGGGATAAACCGGCACAACCTTGTTTGAGTTCCCGTTTTCCCTATGGCGAAGAAATTACCCTGGAAAAATTACAACGGGTGGGGCGGGCTGAGCAGTATCTCCGGAAATTGGGTTGGCGAGAGTTACGGGTGCGCTCCCAGGACACGACGGCTCGGATTGAACTCCCTCCCAGTCAAATTAAACAATTCATCGCTGAAACTGACTTAGATGCCCTGGTTCAGGCCTGGCAGGAATGGGGATTTACCTATATCACCCTGGATTTGGAAGGATTCCGCAGTGGCAAACTGAACCAAGAGCTAAATCGTTCCTGAGCAATCCGGATAGTGTTGGGCTTAAGAATAAAACACACAATCCCTAAATCCCTGAGGAGCCTTGGTTTCGGAGATCTGCGTTTTGGTGGCAATGACCCGGCCTTTGAGTTAGGGGCAAACAACCTCGGACAATGAAATCAGACCCACAGATTCCGTTGACCCATGGCCCAAACCAAAACTAAGCAACTCATGCTTTTGTCCGCATCGTTAATTGTGACTGGGGCTGTGGCTGTTTTTCTATTTCAGCAGGCCCGGATGTTGTGGTTCTCGCAAAATGATTCCGGCGCCAATGCTCCAATTCCTGGCCTGGGAGATGCAATCAGCAGCGGCAATAATCCCTGGTCGAAGATCTCCTTGGCGTTCACCCTGACCGGCCATGGGGATGAAGTCAATGCCTTAGCGGTCAACGGTTTTGGGAATCGATTAGTCAGTGGTGGCGATGATCAGAGGTTGATCTTTTGGGATTTAGACCAGGCCAGGCCCATTGATCAGACCCAAGGGCATCAAGATTGGATCTACTCCTTGGCCATGCATCCCGATGATCAATTTGTCGCCAGTGGCAGTAAGGACAACACCATTCGCCTGTGGAGTATGACCACGTTTCAGGAAGAAGCAATCCTGAGGGGGCATCAAGATTTCGTCAATGCCATTAGTTTTAGTCCGGATGGAAATACCTTAGCCAGTGCCAGCTATGACCATTCCGTGAAACTCTGGGATATTCCAACCCAACGGGAACGGGCAACGTTACGGGGGCATCAAGGGATTGTGTTGAGTGTGGCCATAAGTCCAGATGGGCGGTTTTTGGCTTCCGGGGGTGTGGATGCGACGGTGCGGCTTTGGGATCTATCGAGTCAGCAGTTGTTACGGATTTTTGAAGGCCATTCCAGTGATGTCAACAGTCTGGCATTCAGTCCCGATAGTCAGCTTTTGGTCAGTGGCAGTGATGGGGATGGCATTAAAGTTTGGGACGTTGCCAGCGGGGAGAAGTTACACCAGTTCGGAACAGAGGGGGGACAGGTCTTCTCCGTAGCATTTAGTCCCGATGGAGCCGTAATTGCTAGTGGTCATGGGGATCAGACCGTAAAATTATGGACAAACCAAGGGGAGTTAATCCGCAATCTCAAGGGCCATTCCGGTGCTGTCTATGTGACGATTTTTAGCCAGGATCAGCGGTTGATCAGCGCGGGAGAAGATAAAACAATTAAGGTTTGGCGAATTTTTCCTTAGGCTGATTTGCCTTTACTACGGGTTGTTTTCCTTGGGGTTCTAGCAGGAGTGGGTTTTAGTGGTGGCGTGAAATAAAAAACCTTACTGTGATTATGCAGAGACTCCAGGGAAGAGACTATGGCAAACTAACTCTGGCACGCTGGGCAAGCTGCTAAACATTGATCGCCTCACTTCTGTCTTCTATTACAGGCCGAGATAGGGATAACCCAAACAAGAGTCGGAGCCCTAAGCGTTCAAACCAAGGTAAGCCTAATCCAAACCGCATCTTGGCCAGGAAATATCGCTCGAAGGCAGCCTTCGCCCAGTTGACCCATACCCCTTGGATCGCATAGGAATAACGACGTTTACCTGTCTCCGGATCAGGAATCATGGGTGCCGCAATGTAGGCAATTCCTGTATTTCCATATTCTGCAAAACAGAGCGTCTCAAGTGTCGGCACAGTTAAGGGTTCATTAATGGCACCGAGGTCAACGGCAATATTATGGGCTGCCACCATGGCCATGGCTTCGGTCATCTGTCCGCTTTTCGGTAAACCAATGGGGATAGGCGTAGGATCAGGTTGATCGAAATGCACACTCACCCCCACCCCATAGATTTCAGGATAGTGTTGATGACGCATGGTTGGTAAGACAGGTAAAAACCCCTTAGCATCTCCTAAGCCTGAAAGATGGACAAACTTGGCCCCGCGAAAGGACGGGAGAATCATACTGTAGGCAAAGCTAAAGACTTGTCCATCCGCCAGAAAAATCTGATCTGCTTGAATACCTTTAACCTCGGCATTAACAACCGCATGAATGTTGCGTTTTTTCATCAGGTTTTCAGTTAGTTGTTGGGCCTGGTTAACTTGCTTAATCCCTAAGTGCCCAATGTAGGGTTCGGGGGTAATGTAGGTAATATTGACCCGATCACGAATACCTCTCCGGCGGAGGTCTGCATCGGCCAGAAGAACAAATTCATAGGCTGGGCCAAAACAACCCGCTCCAGGGGCAGCTCCCACGACTAAATCTCCCGGCGACTGGCAAAAAACTTCCCAAGCGTCACGCGCGGCTAAGGCATGGGGTGGAGTGCAGACCGAGTGAGTATATATTCCCAAACCTGGAATTAAATCATTGGCTAACTCGGAACCAGAGGCGATGACTAGGTAGTCGTAATTTAGCTCCTGATTTGGGGTGTAAATCAATCGATTGATCGGATCAATTCTGCCCACCTTACCGAGTACCCACTCTAAATGATGGGCCTTTGTCAACGCCTGTAGCTCCAACTGAACCCGATGCAACGGAATGTGCCCCAACCCCACCTGAACTAACCCTGGAATAAAGGTAAATTGCGGAAACTCAGAAACAAGGGTCACTTGATGCTCCAGGCCCAGGTGATGTCTTAGCTCATAGGCAGCGGGTAATCCCCCCAGGCCTGCTCCAATCACAACAACTCGTGCCATCTTAAAACCTCATTAAAAATAAATTGACTTAATTGACTATATGGTTATATTATTAATATACTAGATATAAAGCCTTTATAGCAAGAGAAAGATAAAAAAATTAGGAGTTGAGAATGTATTACTTCACTAAGGTTGTGTTCTCTGATTTTGATGCTGTGATCGACTTGGTCAAAGCGGCCCTCAAGCAGGAAGGGATGGGGGTGATGACGGAAATGAATTTACAGCATGCTTTTAAACAAAAACTCAATCACAACTTTCGTCGCTATCAAGTCTTGGGTGCCTGTCATCCCCAAGTGGCTTTTGATATGTTGCAAATTGATGATAAAGCCGCCGTTATGTTTCCCTGTAATGTTGTTGTCCAAGAACGCGAAGAGGGTGGGGTAGAAGTTAGTGCTGTAGATCCCCTAGCTATGTTTCTCATGGTTCATTCCCCCGCAGCTAAGGAAATTGCCTTGAACGCCAGTGCCATGATGCAACGGGTCATCAATCATCTCTAAGTCCTGATTGGAATTGCTGCTAGGGAGACGCGCAAGCTATGGAAGAGATTCAGAGTAGTAAGCAGGGGCATAGAGTTGGTATCCCAGGTCTGGGGGAAATGACTTGGTTATTTCTCAAATTGGGCACCATCGGTTTTGGCGGAGGGATTGCCATGATTGCCCTGATGGAAGATGAATTTGTCAAACGGCGAAACTGCCTGGAGAGCGAAGAGTTTTTACATGGGGTTGCCTTGGGGCAAATTTTAGGTTCGTTTCCTGTCAATACAGCATTGTTTATTGGCTATCGGCTTCACGGTTTTCTGGGGGGACTGTTAGGAAGTACCGTGTTTCTTCTCCCCTCCTTTGTTGCTGTTGTTGTTTTATCTTGGCTTTATTTTAGTTTCAATCAAATTCCGTCTTTGCAGAGCGTGCTTGCTGGTCTAGCCCCAGTGGTCATCAGTATTATCTTAACCGCGGCCTGGTCAATGGGACAAAAAGCAATCGGTTCCTCAGTCGCCTTAGCGATTACAATTGGCGCTTGTGTCGGCAGCTTAACTCAGATTAATCCAGTATTAATTTTGGGAGCCGGGGGTGTCATTGGATTACTTTTAAAACTGAAACCCAAAATGAAGCCGACGAAGAAAAATCCCGATCAACACCAGGCCCTAATCGCAATTCCCCTATCGATTCAGACTTTGCCTCACAAAATTGCCCTAGCCACTGAGTCGGCCCTGCCATCGGGAACAGTCAGTTTAGCAGCGTTGGGATTAACCTTCATTAAGGTGGGATTTGTCTTTTTTGGTGGTGGCTTTGTCCTGATTCCAGTTCTTAATCAGTTACTAATTCATAATTTGCATTGGCTAACCCAAAAAGAGTTTATTGATGGCGTGGCGATTAGTCAGCTTACCCCAGGCCCAATTGCTGTGATTTCCACCTTTGCTGGTTTCCGGGTTGCGGGTCTACCGGGGGCCATAATTGCCACCATTGGTCTCTTTTTACCTTCAATTGTCTTGATGTTTGTGTTGTCCCAGTACTACCAGAAAGTTCGCCACCTCCAACCGGTCAAGCATTTTCTCTCAGGGGTTAATCCTGCCGTTGTCGGGATGATCATCGCTGCTGCTGTTAACTTAGCCCCTGCCATTCTCCCTGGAGAACAACCGATTCGGATTGGGATTAACATTTGCTTGTTGGCAATTACATTGGTTCTGATTGGTAAATTGAAGTGGCATCCGGCCCTGAGCTTAGGGATTGGTGCGGCAACCGGAATATTCATGGGTTTTGTGCCTGGGTTTTCTTAAAACAGTTTGGAGAAGATCATGAATCAGTTGCGGGATTGGGGGTTTAGCTCTAATTGGTGGCGCAATGATCGAGGGGAATATTGGGTCATTGGGCAGACGATTTTGAGTGTGGGGTTTGTCCTGTTACCGATAGTACCAGTCGGTGAACTGTCTTTACCCATGCGGGTCTTGGGGACAAGCATCTTTGGCTTAATTGCCGTTGTGTTTGGTATCGGTGGACTGTTGAATTTGGGGGATAATCTTACTCCTTTACCCCATCCTAAAGACGAAAGTACCTTGGTGACTACGGGTATCTATCGTTTTGTCCGTCATCCTCTCTACAGCAGTGTGATCTTTTTGGCCCTGGCTTACACAATCTGGCAAATGAGCCTCTTCCATGGAATTGCCGTGTTAGTTTTTTTATTGTTCTTTGACCGTAAGGCAGCCCAAGAAGAAGTCTGGCTGATCAATAAATTTCCAGATTACCAGAACTATAAACTTACCGTTAAAAAGCTAATACCGGGTCTTTATTAATCTCACGAACCACTGCAGCAAATAGGACTTGCCCATGGGGCCTGGGTAGGCTTTGTTTCTAACTGATTGTTCGCAAAAATTTCCCTAGGACTCATGACGTACAGCTCTACTCATGCCCATCGTTCCATTTGCTTTCATCCTCAAAAAAATAACCCAGTGATCTAAGGTGCAGATCCTGAGTTAAGAAATTTGATGATTGTTAAGGAGATTTAAAAACTAGGCGTTACGAGAACAACAACTCTAAAGGCACTTCCTTACTGTCCTTGGCTGGATCACCCACTTCATGCACCCGTTTTGCTAGATCCCGAGCCCGTTGATAGCTGGCAATGTCCCCCTGTTCAAAGAAGTACTTAGCCGCCGTCCGCAGATCTTCCACAGCCCCTTTCCGGTCACCAATGGCCGCCCGCGCCACGCCCCGATTGTGATAGGCCTTGGCATAGGTGTTACTAACTTGGATTGCTTCCGTGTAGTCTAAAACCGCCGCTTCCGCATCCCCCAGGCGTTGATGGGTTAGCCCCCGGTTGTAGTAGGCCTTGGCGTGGGAGGGATCCGATTGGATGGCCTGGGTGTAGTTTTCAATTTGCCGTAAACAATCCACCACTTCTTCAATCTGTTTCTGCTCAGTTCCCAAAATCCGGGTATAGTCGTGCAGGTCTTTTGTGCCTTTCCCCAAATCCCCAACTTTATCCTGCAGGGTTTGGACATGATCACTGACTTGGCCAAGGCTGGCGAGAATATTGCTCAGTTGGGAATCGTGATCGGTTTTCATCGCCATGAGGGTGACATGGGTGGCCTGGTGATTCGCAGTCTCGGCCTGGAGTTGTTGGTGCAGCTTTTGCCGTTGGGCCAGGTTTAACGCCACTGAAGCCGACAGGGGGAGGGCCGCCAGGGAACTTAGCACCAGGTTTTGTAACGCCGCACCCGCCACTGATGCTCCAATTGCAATCACCGGTAAGCCAATTTCGAAGACATTGAGGCTAGTTTTGCTGTGAGTCGGGGCCTGGGGTTCCAGTTTTGGATCGGGCGAGATGCCAGTGTCCGGGAGTTCCTCCATCGGCAGTTTGTTGAGCATTTCTGGTTCAGTGGTTTCCATGGGTTTTCCCCTCCTATCGTGTCTGTAATCCCAAAGGTGCAGTGATTCGGTGTGTGATCAAAAAAGTTCAAGAAAATAAATTCTATGCTTCGGTGGTATTGGCTAAGTAGGCCCCGGCCTGGACTTGGACATCTTGGAGTTGGGTGATCATTGTCCGGGTGATCAGCTTGCCCGCCTCAACCAATACCCGACCATCAATGGGGTGCAAAATATTCTGCTCTGCCCGTCGTCCAATCAAGGCTTCGATATCGGTGACTGCATTGACGTACATCCCGGACGGTAACTCCACCACAACCCCTGGCCCCACGACCCTGGCCTGGCACGCCAAGCGGGAATTGGGTTTGCAGGTGGTAATCACTTCAAGGGTGCGTTGTTCCCGGCGCGTTAGGGGTGATAGGCTTTCCATCCCCTCTTTAATAAACACGTGACAGGTCGCACACATTCCCCGCCCGCCGCATTCCTTAAGAACGTGCAATTCGCTATCTAAAAGAGCCGAGAGAATATTGTCATTGGTGTTGATGCTGGTTTCCCGAGCAATGGGTTCAAGCTTGACAATCTTGGCCACAGAAAATGTCCTCCAGGATAACAGGGTAAGTGCCGGCAGAATTCTCTCTCAGTCTAGATTTGATTGGTAGTTTCGTTCTTAAGTGCCCATTTAGTTACCAGTCGGGGGGGCGGAACAGAGGCGTTCCATAATCGTGGTGTGATCATGACCCTCCTGCTGCCAGGCCTTGGCTGGATTAACCCGATCGGCAATCCCGAGGACAAAGTGGTTGCAATCAGACCCCATGGATTCACAGGTGGTTTGGACACACTGCAATTCTCGACCCGTGAGTTGGCTAAAGAAAGCAGACAAAATTCCAACTTCGGCAAAACATTGGGGTTGGCTAGGGTTTTCAGGTGCGGCGGCGGCAAAGGCTGACTGCCAGGTTTTCAAGACTAAAAAGCCCTGTTGGTAGTAGCTAATGTCGAGATCAATTGTGCCCCAGCCGTGGGTTTTCCAACATTCCTTGAGGCATTGGAGAAATTCAACCATTTCCATGGTGGCCAGGGGACGCTCGTAGTATTCACTCACTTCACTGACGAAGCGGTTGTAGAAGTTCTTGCCCCACCAACGTCCACAGTTTTCCAGCACAACTCCGGCGGCTTGTCCGGTTTCGTGATCCAGGCCAGTGTAGATAGCTTGCAGGAGGGTATCAGGTAACGCCACGAGCCGGGCCCCACGCCGGTTTTCAATCAGGCCCGTTTCAAAGTCCCCGTGGACATAGGCATCCATCGCATAGTAGTTACCGGGGGAGCGTTTGTCCTTCAGGAGTTCAGCCACGGAAATCATAGGTTAGTCTCCAAAATGTTTACAGAGTTAATGGGGGCGAATAGGGGGATTATTGGACTTTGACGACCGGGGGGGTGCCGACCAACGTGGCCTGGGCTTGATCCAAGAAGGGTAGGATTAAATCCACTTCTTTATCGGTCAGGATTTCCTTCAATCGGGCCTGGAGCAGTTCATTCAGTTTTGTCATCAGGGCCTGGGATTGTCGGGATACCACCACATCCGTCAGCCATTCCAGTAACCGCCGTTGTAAAAATTCGGGATTATGCAGCAACATTGCCATTGCTCCATAGCGAAACAGGGCAATGCCTTGGCGTAAAACCTGTTCCAGGCCAGCCTCGGGTTCACTGGGGAAAGCCTGTTGCAGTCGATCCGCCACGGGTTGCCAAATGTCCAGTTCCTGTTCCCGCAGGGTTTCATAGAGAGCCAGGCGTTGTTTCAAGGATTCGGTGTGGTGCTTAAAGACTTTCAAATCCACATCACTGAGGTAGTGATCTTCGGCTTTGTAAAACATCAAGGCAAAATCAGGATGCATGGGTATTGGCTCTCCGTTGGTAGTCAAATTGGCAAAAAATCGATGGAAGTGAGGTGAGGTTCAAAAAAGTCCCGATAAGCTATCAAGGGTCATCAAGGGTTCTGGCTCCGGCTCCGGTTTTGGTGGTGGCACGTTAACAGCCGCAATGACCGCTTTACCATCCCAGGCCACGGCTTGGCAGAACTGTGCTACCGTCAGGCGCAGTGGTGATTGCATTCCGGGTAGGAGTTGGATTTCCTCCGGTTTGCCGAGCCAGTTCACCCGCTCAAAAAAGTCCGTCAAACTCAGTTGTTGCCAGGAGCGGGGAAGAACTTTGCTAACACCTAGGGTGGTATCTGGGGGATGCTCCACTGGAACCGGGGCCAGTCCAGTCCAGTTAACTGCGGTCATAAACTGAGTGACTGACCAGGCCAACCAAGGACGATCCCCTAACTCCTCGGCGGGAGAACCACTCGGTGTCCCCCAGATTATGGCTTGAGCAGCCCGCTGACCATCCCAGTTGCAGTCCTGCCAGAATTGCTGCACCGATAGCCCCAGCCAATCCTGGGTTTCTACTGCTGATGGTATGGCCACCACCCGCCCCAGCCAATTCACCTGATCGAGGAAACAATCTACGGACTGCTGCTGCCAATTAACGACGCTGGCCATCGAAGATATCCCCATTGCGTAAGCGTTTTTCAATATCGTTGGCGGTGGCTCCCTCGTTCTGCCAGAAGGCGGCGGCATCAATCCGGTCTTTTTTACCCAGGAGGAACTTACAGTAGGTTTCCCCCATGGCATAGCATTGAATTTCAATACAATCCAGGGGTTTTTGAACCAGGCCGGAAAAGAAGCCTGCAAACAAGCCTGCGTAGAGGTGACAGACAGGACGGCCGACATCGCCTAGGGTTCGGGCCACAACCGAGTCAAAAATGTTGATGAACATGAAGCCGTGTTTTTGCTCGCTTAAATCCACTTCCCAATTTCCCCAACCCTGGGCCGTACAGGGCCACCACCAGGCCTCAAGGACATAGGGTAGTTGCATTTGCTTGATGCTTTCGTATTGGTACTCCTTGACAAACCATTGCTGAAAAAACTCGGCATCCTTGCGGCCCCATTCTTCGCCAATTTTGTACATCACCACCGCAGCGGCAGGGCCCACTTCATGCTCCAGGCCAGCCATCAACCCGACAATGAAATCTTCAGTCACAAGGATGTTCCGGCTGTCATTCCAGTCTGCATAGATGCCATTGCTGGAGTCAAAGTTAAAGAACTCTCGGAGGGCAAAGTGGTGATGACGCTGGGGATACTTGTTGCGTAGGGCGTTTTCAGCCGTTTGCCAATGTCTTGAGGATTGATTATTTTGAGTCAGAATAGCGGTCACAGGGCTTCCTCCTAGAACAAAAATAAACTTGTAAATACATCGTGAAAATGTCACGAAAAAAACGAATCAATGCTCAGTGTAAAAAAGCAGAATTATCCCCCCGATTCTATTGATATTGAGCTTGAACCGATTTAGGCCTGGAGGGATTCAGCACCAAATTGATCCCTTTACCCCCACAGGATCACAGAAATAAAACAACATTGATGTAGCCTAA
>CAZZCG010000038.1:0-18200 GCA_964653145.1 uncultured Synechococcus sp.
TTACCCGTTTCTCGGTTTTGTTTAAGTAGACGTTCACAACACCGGGACTCACCATGAATCGGGCTGCAACTTTTCGTACCGATGTATTGCCTGCTTTATAGGCCGCCACAATCTTCTGACGCATATCCAATGAATACGCAGCCATCAGTCACCTCTGGAGAATAGGGTGTTTTAAGTGTATCTTCTATCCCTGCAAGAGGCTGTAAGGCGTTGCACCCAAACCCAAGGATATTCGTTGCTGCTTACGACCCTCTCTATACTTTCTGCGGCAATGTACTTAAATTATGACTAACTTCCCACCCCGTAACTCGATTGGTAGCTTGATCTCGCCAAGCCGCAGTCGCTTGTTAGCCCGGCTTACCAACTCTGGCGTAATTTTTTGCATGGAGTCATTGTCATTATCTTTTAAGTCCGATCAAAAACTATTATTTGCTTCTAACTTGGAGCGAAAAAGAATGATTGTCAGGACTGGGGTCTAAATCAAGAGTTGAGTGAGATACAAGGTGCCCAGAGTATAAAAGAGATTTTGTTCAAATTCACTTTCAACGGGGTGAAACGGTCGACTCCAGAATTGCGGCCCCTTTGGCGGGGAGGATCGACTCTTGGTTCAGGCCCAGGAACTGTGGTTTTACAAGAGCGGGGGGGCCAGTCCGGGCGATTGTGACGTTGGGAACGACGGGTTTAGCAGTGATTTTGGAACTGTCGGGGGAAGGAGAAACCTGGCTGGAGTATCGCTATTTCCGCCTGAGTCCAGATCACTCCCAATTAACGGAAATTGACCCACCCGCGACCCGATTCACGCGTCTACGCTGCCCACCCTGACCCGCTCGATTCCTCTAAGACCGCTGGTAAATGCCCTGTTTTGACGTAAAGCAAGCATCCCGACTCACTCCAGGCCTGGGGGAAATTGCGATTAGGGTGGCGTAACCAGGTGCCCGATGGATAGTGTTTGTCCCCCGTGGTTAATTCTCCGGACAAAATCAGAATTTCCTCCCCTCCAGTTTGGAGCCTGGGATAGACCCGGGTGGCGGGGGCCAATTTCACTAAGGTCACGGTTTCTGAACCAAATTGATGCAGGGGCATAACCTCCAGGCCGGGAATTGCAGTGGATTGCCACGGGGCCTGGGTTGTATCCACCACGACGCGGGTTTGATCCTCCGGGTGCATCTGCCAGAGCTTGACAAAAATCTGACACCCACCCTGACTAAAGGGCTGATGGGATGAACCACAGGGATTACGGACATAGGTACCGGCCGGGTAATGACCCCACTCATCGGAAAATATCCCGGATAACACCAAAAATTCCTCACCGCCACCGTGACCGTGGGGAGAAAACTGGCTCTCGGGGGCATATGCAACAATCGAGGTTGCCCGGGCCACTTCCGCCCCAATTCGATCCAACAGCCGCCGTTGCACCCCAGCCAGCGGAGAGTCAATCCAGGCCAAGGTGTGGGTATAGAGGGTGACGGGTTGGGAAAAATTAGCGTAAAGTTCCATGGCGGGCGCAACTGCCAGAATGATTGAGATCGGGGTTAGCTCAGGGAAGACTGTAGCAAATTTATTGTCAACGCTTAGGTCGTTCCTTGTTGGGCCCGATGATCAGTGTGGGAGCATCTTTCAAGAGCCGTTATACCCAAAAACCTTACCGATGAAACCCTACCAGTCTGTCCCGATCAACGATTGCCAAGAACCCCTGATGGAAATCCCAGAAGCGGATTTTTTTCGTCTTTTTCCCCATCCCTATGGGCAGGTTGGGGCCCCCTATGGCTCTGCTTCTCCCTTCTATCTCCGGACTGGGGTTCTATCCGCTCTTCACCAGGCCCAGAAATTTTTGCAAGCCCACCACCCGGCCTGGAAGCTGGGGATTTTTGATGCCTATCGACCCGTTGCCGTCCAGAAATACATGGTCGAGTTTACCTTTGCAGAATTATTGAAAGCCCGCAATCTCCAGGAGGTAGACCTAACTTCCGCCAGCCGAGCCGCCCTTTGGCAAGATGTATATACATTTTGGGCAGTCCCGAGTGACGATCCCCAAACCCCACCTCCCCACAGCACCGGCGCGGCCATTGATATCACCCTCATTGATACCAGCCAAAACCCTGTGGATATGGGCTCACCGATTGATGAAATTTCGCCGCGCTCCTTTCCCGATTACTTTCTACACCAGGCCCAGGACGAAACTCTCACCCCAGAACATCGGGTTTACTGTCAAAAAATCCATCACCATCGGGAAATTTTGTTTCATGCCATGGGCCAGGCTGGGTTTCAACGACATCCCCAAGAATGGTGGCACTTTTCCTATGGGGATCAACTCTGGGCCTGGTTGTCTGCACAAGCCACGGGCACAGCTGTCACCGCCCGGTATGGTCGTGCTGATTTGATTTCTATCTAGAGGTTGGGGCGTTGGGAACAGCATGGTGTTGTTCAGTGCCGTGGCAATCTCAGGGTGAATCAGCGTAGCATGGGCGTATGGGCTGCAATGATTTAAGGCCCCGACTTTTATCGCTGATGCTTCAAGATTCTGCTTCTATGCCTAAACCAACCATTGCCATTTCCCACCTCGGCTGTGATAAAAACCGCGTCGATACGGAGCATATGTTGGGGTTGTTGGCCCAGGCCGGGTATGGCATTGATAACGATGAAGCCCAAGCCGACTATGTCATTGTCAATACCTGTAGCTTTATCCAATCGGCCCGAGAAGAATCCGTAAGGACATTGGTGGAGCTAGCGGAAGCCGATAAAAAAATTGTCATCACCGGTTGCATGGCCCAGCATTTCCAGGAAACCCTCCTTGATGAAATTCCGGAAGCGGTAGCCGTGGTCGGAACGGGAGACTATCAGCACATTGTTGAGGTGATTGAAAAAGCCGAAGCTGGTGAACGGGTCAAGCAAATTACCCTCAACCCTACCTACATTGCCGATGAAAAGATTCCCCGGTATCGCACCACCCCAGAACCCATTGCCTATCTCCGCATTGCCGAGGGCTGTGATTACCGTTGTGCCTTTTGTATCATTCCCCATCTCCGGGGAGATCAACGATCGCGCCCGATTGAGTCGATTGTGGCCGAAGCTGAGCAGTTGGCCAGTCAAGGGGTACAGGAAATTAGCTTGGTTTCCCAAATTACGACCAACTACGGCCTGGATCTCTACGGTAAACCCCATTTGGCGGAACTATTACGAGCTTTAGGTCAGGTGGATATTCCCTGGATTCGGATTCACTATGCCTACCCCACGGGCCTAACTCCCTCTGTCCTAGAGGCCATTCGAGACACGACTAATATCCTTCCGTACTTGGATTTGCCCCTCCAGCATTCCCACCCCGATATTCTCCGGGCCATGAATCGTCCCTGGCAAGCCAATGTCAATGATCGGGTGATTGAAAATTTGAAAGCAGCATTGCCCCAGGCCACCCTCCGCACCACCTTTATCGTGGGATTTCCCGGCGAAACCGAAGCGCATTTTCAACACCTGTGCGAATTTGTTGCCCGTCACGAATTTGACCATGTGGGAGTCTTCACCTTTTCACCGGAAGAGGGGACTGCAGCCTTTGACTTGCCTAATCAGGTTTTGCCGGAGGTAATGGAACAACGCCGTCATGATTTAATGGTGCTGCAACAACCGATTTCCCAGGCCCACAACCAGGCCCAGATAGGGACAGTCACCGATGTTTTGATTGAGCAGGAAAACCCCAGTACCGGGGAATTTGTTGGCCGTTCAACTCGTTTTGCCGCTGATGTGGATGGGGTCGTTTACGTTCGGGGGGCAGCCCGCATTGGCAGTATTGTTCCAGTGGAGATCACTGCGGCAGACACTTACGATTTGTATGGCTCTGTTATCAGACATGCCCCTCAACTCCCCCTCGTTTTTTCGGATTCTTTGGCACATTAATCCAAATTACGACTGGGTTCATTAGCTCAAGATCAAACATTAGGGTTCTGAATGAAAGCCGTGCGACCCAGGCCAGATTTGGAAACTTAAAACCTCTGGGGTTGAGATTCACAAGTTCTCGATCAATTCTGAAACTGTAACTTTTGCTTGCTTGAGAATTCCGGTTAATGTGCCAACCTTCAACTCCCGAGGAAGAGAACGCAGCCGATTTCACCCTCCTTGGTTACTTTTTTCATTACAACATGGCTACCTGTCTGCCGAATTTGCTCAAATCCTAAGCCCTCAAGGGCCCGAATTGCCTCTCGGCTTGAAATTCGTGGTGTTTTAGGCATAACTCACTTCAATGTTGTTAATAAAGTGAGGATACATTTTTGACAATTAAAATTCTTCTAATTAAAGTCTCATGGCTTCATTTGAACCTGAAATTACCCCCTCAATGGCTTCCCCCTGATCAACTGTGCCAGGTTCAAGACGTTCGGCAATATAAATATTATCTTCCTTGTCAACAATGGCAGTTAAATTGTGAGTTTTCGTATGCCTATAAATCTCGTAGATTTCTGTAGAAATCTTTTTTTAGATATGAGATAACTTGAGGATGATTTTGATGATCTCATGGATGAACTCAACCAATTTATTAATGCTTGTCTAGATTCAAGAGAAACTAAGCGAGCCCTAGCCGTAAAGATGACACTAGAAGGATATATTCATCAACAGATTATGAATATTCTTCAAGTCTCATTAGGATTCTGCTACGCACAACTTTCAGTCTATGAAAAAAGGAAGCAAGCATTTTTACTGTCTGGTGCTAATGGACTGAAATTCGGCTATAAAGGAAAGGTAAGCCTGCCTATTTGACAGAGATCAAAAAACAACAAGTGATTAATTGATTAAAGCAACAGAATTATTAGAATGTTGAAGAATTAGAGGTATATATTTTAGAAATATTTAACGTTGTCTATTCTGGAAAGTCTAGTGACTATAACTCATTACATGAAGTGGGCCTTTCCTGGCAGAAAGCGCAGGTCACTCATCCCTTGAAAGACCCAGAGCAAGTCACCTCTAAAAAAGAAATTTGTCACTATTTAGAAGCTCATCAAGTTTCCATTGGATCGGGAAAAACTGTTGCCTATTTTGATGCAGTCAACTATGTTACAGGTCGACTAATTGTAAAACCGTATTCCAGTAGCAATAGCCAGAATATCACTCAGTTGATCAAAGAGATAAGGGCGATTCATCCAAGTCAGAACCTTATTGTGATTTGGGATAGTGCTGCGTATCACAGCAGTCATAATTTTCGTAGTTATTTACGTCAAGTCAATGGAGATAAGCCGGAGCAAGAGTGTTCAATCTACTGCATTAAATTGGCTCCCGATGCACCGGTACAGAATCCGATTGAAGTCGTAGGGCTACACGTTAAAACCTCCTTAAGGAGTATGTGGTATCTATTGAAGATGTTTAAGATGACTAAATGGCTACTGGAACAGTTTTTATGACATGTTGTTCTCCATTCTTCTCATCTCAGTATGTATGGTACTGTCTCATGAATTATTACTGTTTTCTACATATCAAGAAAGCATAATGCCGAATAATTCTGATGGAGAAGATGAAGTTAATCCATTGCCAAGGTGACTGTACCCGAAGTACTATCGCTCAAAGCGAAATAATGCCGATGGGATTCTTTGTCCAAAAATCGCTCAGAGCTTTAGAGGTAGATTTATGCTGATTTAATTTACATTTGATTGTTGAGAGAAAACACTTTAGTCATAAGTATGATGTTCTAAATTTTATTTAAAATCGTAACCAGAGTAATTTATGTTCCGAAAAAATAACTGGATATCTTCGAGCGAGGAAAAGCTATTTCGCCAAACAAAGCTTAAGCTGGCAGGGTATTACACAACTGTGATGAGCCTCATCTTGGGTCTTTGTAGCGTTGCGATTTACCAGCTTGAAGCCTATAATCAGCAGCAATCTCTACATCGCGAACTCGTCTCCATTGCTGGAACATTGCACGATGGGTTAGAGCCAGTTTTAACTCGACCCGGCCAAATTGAGCCAGAAGTAGAACGACTTGTTCCTAATCTTTGTATTGTTGTTCAGCAATGTCATACGTTGAGTGAAGTACCCCGGATTCACGTTTTAAGTGTAATTAATCAAAGTGGCTATTATGTTAACTTCTGGGATTTATCTAAAACATTAATTGCTACGACTCAGCCGCGTCTTAACTCTAACAATGAGTCTGATTTTGCTGTTCCGTTTCTGGCAAATAATCATGCCAATATTTATGCTGTGACATTGCAGCTGAAAACTGTAAAGGGCCAGGCCTGGGGGTATTTAGAAGTGGGTCGAAGCCTTGAGCATTCCCAGACCTACCTGCGAACACTATTGCTCTACTTGAGTATTGGTTATCCCATCGCAGTCTTGGGCATTGGCCTGGCTAGTTGGTGGTTAGCTGGAATTGCCATGAAGCCCGTTTCAGATTCCTATGTCAAAATTCAGCAATTCACCGCCGATGCTGCCCACGAATTAAGAACACCCATTGCTGCCATGCAAGCGACTCTAGAAACTGCTTTAGCTACCGAAGGTTATGCGACCCCAGAAAAACAAGGGATTTTTCAAATACTGCACCGCCAGAACCTCCGATTAAATGGGTTAATTCAAGACCTTATGTTGCTGACGCGCTTAGATTTAAATACTACTCCCCCTAACTTTCAACCCTGTAACTTGAACGTGATTGTCGCCGACCTAATTGAGGAATTCTCAGCCATGGCTCGGGAAAAATCGCTTCAGACTACGGTTACCGCTAGTAGAGAGTTAGAGGTGATGGGTCATGAGGATGATTTATATCGGCTTATCGGTAATCTCATCATCAATGCAATTCATTTCAGCCCGGAACACCAAGAAATTCATATTCACCTACAAGAACATAAGCAGATGGCCCAAATTAGCGTCATAGACAAAGGTTCAGGAATTCCAGTAGTAGAGCAAACTCGGATTTTTGAACGGTTTTATCGTGTCAATCAAGATCGTTCACGGGCAACGGGGGGAACTGGATTAGGTTTAGCGATTGCTCAATCCATTGCTTACTATCATCATGGGCGATTAACTGTAACTAGCCAAGTGGGTCTCGGCAGTACGTTTACCGTGGAGTTACCCCTTGAGCACTCTTATCCCCTAAGCTCGGGTAGCCCTATGGCCAGAAGTGCCTAATTTCATCTCTATTTCATAATCATCTATCAAAATTCTGGTATTGCTTGTCCGCTGTGCATTTACGGGAGAACATCAATGCCGCATTGGGTCAAAACTCGATTAGGCCATCAGTCCTTGAGTCTTGCTTTGATGACCCTGCTCTTCCTTGATCCCAGCCAGGCCCTGGGTCATGCTGGCCATGGTGATGAGTTTGCAGAAAGTGAGGCGGCTCAGTCTGCGGCGGCTGTGAAGTTGGATGCAGCGGTTAAGCAACGCTTAGGCATTAAAGTCAGTCCCGTTGAGCAGCGAGCCTTAGCGTTGGGTATTCCCATCACTGGAACCGTGGAAGCCCTGCCAAACCAAGCAGTCTCTGTCACCATGCCCGTTGGGGGAACTTTGGTTAAGCTGCTCGTAAACCCAGGCCAGGTTGTAAAAGCTGGACAACCCCTCGCCATCATGAGTAGCCCAGAACTCGCCGAACTCAGCACCCAGGCCTTGGATCGGAAAAATGAAGCGATAGCCACTTTAAACAAAGCCCAGTCAGAATTAGCACTAGCCCAAGAAAATTATCGCCAACAGCAGATTATTGCTCAACAAGAAATTACGGAAGCCCGCACTGCCTATGCGTTTGCCCAAGAAAGTAACGACAGAGATCAGGAATTAGTCGTCGCAGGAGCCTTACCCCGCCGTCAGTCTTTGGCCTCAGCAACCGAACTGGCCAAAGCTAAAGCCACCCTCAGTCGGGCCGAAAGTCGCCTCAATGTCCAAGCCGCAGCTAATCAACTCAAACAAGCCCAGGCCCTGGTGAAACAAGCCCAACAACAAGTGGTTTTAAGCGACCGCACCTATCAAACCCGCCTGCGTCAATTGGGAACCCAGGCAAACGCTGATGGCACGATTACAATTACGGCCCCGATTCCTGGAGTAGTAACACTGCCTGAAGCAACAGGTAATTCGACCGTCCGTTTGGGGGAATCACGGGAAGATGCGGGGGAACCCATTTTTCAGGTCATCAACACGGCACGAGTTCAAGTCCGCGGGAATCTTTACGAAAAAGACTTAGGGCAAGTTGAGGTTGGACAACAGGTTGAGGGGCAGGTAAGCAGTTTACCAAATCAACAATTTCAGGGCCGGGTGACGGTGATTGATGTGGTTGTGGCGGGGGACAGTCGGGCCATACCTGTAGTAGTTGAACTGAGTAATACCTCAGGACAACTCCGGCCGGGAATGTTTGTCAATTTAGAAATTCTAACGGGAACTGCCCCTGAACCTGTGCTGGTGGTACCAACCTCGGCTGTAGTTGAAACCAACGATAAACACCAAATTGTCTTTGTCGAAAATGGGGCGGCGTATGAGCCTGTGGAAATAGAAACCGGGCGGCGAGCAGGTAACTGGGTTGAAATCACCTCAGGCCTGTTTGCTGGGGATTTAGTTGTTATGGAGCGGGCCAATCAGCTTTATACCCAATCGCTCCGGGGAAATAGAGAGCCAGACGTTGAGGCAGAGGCCCATAGCCATGATGTATTTCCCTGGTGGATTTTTGTCTTGGCTGGGTTAGGGACGATTGGGATCGCGGGGGGAATGTTTTGGGCGGGACTGGCCTGGGCCACTCGTCAAGAACAGAAGAGACAAACTCTTACCCCCCCTGGCCTGGTTCCGGAGTATTTACCGGAAGACCCCCGCATCTTAGAAGGCTCGCACCGGGAATAAGGGTCAGGGAGTTACCCAATTTTTGAACCCATGTAGTTTCAAGGTAAGTGAGCCCGGATTATGCTCAATGGAATTCTTAAGTGGTCAATCGCCCAACGCTGGCTAGTCGTGATTGGGGCCATCGTGGTGACGGTTCTGGGCAGCTACAACCTGACCCGGATGCCCTTGGATGTTTTTCCCGAGTTTGCCCCGCCGCAAGTGGAAATTCAAACCGAAGCCCCAGGCCTGGCCCCGGAGGAAGTGGAAGCTCTCGTCACGTTACCCATCGAAAGCGCCATCAACGGCACCCCCGGCATTGAAACCGTGCGCTCATCCTCAGCGGTGGGGATTTCTGTGGTCAAAGCTATTTTTAGCTGGGATACCGATGTTTACCAGGCCCGGCAACTGGTGACAGAACGCCTGCAACAAGCCCGGACAAAATTACCAGCCGGAGTCGAAACCCCAGCCATCTCCCCCATTGCCTCCCCCATTGGCACCATTCTGATGTACGCCCTGACGGTGAACCCTGAAAACGGTGCGCCCCCAACCACAGATTTAATGGAAGTCCGCCGCCTCGTGGATCGCACGATTACGAATCAACTGTTGGCCGTACCGGGAGTCTCCAATGTTGTTACCTATGGGGGCGATATTCGCCAATATCAAGTTCTGGTGGATCCCGCCAAGCTCCAGGCCTTTGATGTCTCCTTAGCGGATGTCACCCATGCGGCCGAACAAGCCAATCTCAACGGTGCTGGGGGTTTTCTCATCGGCCCAGACCAGGAAGAGATTATTCGCGGAATTGGGCGGATTGAAGGTTTAGAAGATTTAGCCAGTTCTGTTATTACTTCTCGCAATGGGGTGCCGATCCGCTTAGGGGATGTGGCTCAAGTCGAAATTGGGGCAGCTTTAGCGCGGGGAGATGGCAGCGTCAATGGGCAACGAGCTGTGATTTTGGTGATTGATAAACAACCCCAGGCCGATACGCCAACCGTGACGCGGGCGGTGGAACGGGTGATGACCTCCATTAAGGCCGGATTGCCCTCAGATGTGGACGTGATTGAAACCTTTCGCCAAGAAGACTTTATTGCCTCGGCAATTCACAACGTTCGGGATTCTCTGCGGGATGGGATCATCATTGTTTCCGTGGTGATGCTCCTGTTTCTGATGAATTGGCGGACAGCAGTGATTACCCTGAGCGCGATTCCCCTCTCAGTGTTAATTGGGTTGCTGATTCTGCACGCCTTTGGGCAAGGCATTAACACCATGACCTTAGGGGGGCTGGCGGTGGCGATTGGTTCGGTCGTGGATGACTCGATTGTGGATATGGAAAACTGCTATCGGGGACTTCGGCAAAATCAGGCCCTGGGCAATCCCAAACACCCGTTGCAAGTGGTTTACGACACCTCCGTGGAAGTCCGCACCAGTGTCATTTTTTCGACTGTAATTATTGTGGTGGTTTTTGCTCCAATTTTTACCCTAACGGGAGTAGAAGGGCGGATTTTTGCCCCCATGGGTGTGGCCTATCTGGTTTCGATTCTGGCTTCAACATTTGTGGCCATGACCCTTTCCCCGGCCCTGTGTGCCTTTCTCTTAGCCCCCCGGCAACTTCCCAGTGATGAAACCTGGGTGACTGCTTTTTCCCAACGTTTTTATCGCCCTCTCCTTGATCTGGCCATTCACAAACCCAAACGGATTCTCTATATTGCCCTGGGTTTATTTTTGGCGGCGATGTTGATTTTGCCAATGTTGGGGCGGGTGTTTTTGCCAGAGTTTCAAGAGCGTTCCCTCGTCAATGCCATGCTCCTCTATCCCGGCAGTTCCCTGGAAGCGACGAATCGGGTTGGCCTGGCCATGCAAGATGCCCTCAAAGATGATCCCCGATTTCGCTCAATACAGTTGCGGGCAGGGCGAGCTCCGGGGGATAGTGATGCGGGCGGGGTGAACTTGGGCCATTTGGATGTGGAATTGAGCGACTTAGGACTGCAAAATCGGAGCAGCAGTATTGAGACAATTCGAGCTGAATTTAACAAAATCCCAGGCGTGGCAGCCAATGTCGGTGGCTTTATTTCCCATCGCATGGATGAAGTGTTGTCTGGGGTACGCAGTGCGATTGCGATTAAAATCTTTGGTCCCGACCTGAACCAACTGCGGCACATTGGGCAAGAAGTGGAAGTAGCGATGCGAGACATTCCTGGCCTGGTGGATTTACAACTGGAACCCCAAGTCCCGATTCGGCAAGTCCAAATTCAATTTGACCGAGCCCAGGCCAGTCGTTATGGGTTAACGGTGGGGCAACTCGCCGAAACCATTGAAACTGCATTTAACGGGCGCGTTGTGTCCCAAGTGTTGCAGGAACAGCAGTTGTTTGATTTAGTCGTTTGGCTGCAACCGGAAGCCCGCAACAATATCGAGACAATTCGGAACTTGCTCATCTCAACTCCGACCGGGAGCAAAATCCCCTTGGCCCAAGTAGCGCAAGTTAATTACGACACCGGCCCCAACACCATCAATCGGGAAAATGTCTCACGCTTGCTTGTGGTCTCTGCCAATGTTTCCGGGCGAGATTTACGTTCAGCGGTCAATGACATCCAGGCCAAGATTGCTGAAACTGTCACGGTTCCTAGTGGCTATTTGATTCAATACGGCGGTCAATTTGAATCAGAAGAGCGGGCCACCCAAAACCTGATTGTCTATGGCAGTTTGGCAATTATTGTGATTGCGATTTTGATGTACTTTGCTGTCAAATCGATCCCGGCCATGCTGATGATTATGATTAACTTGCCCTTGGCCTTGGTGGGGGGTGTTTTTGCCATTGCTGTCACAGGAGCGGTGATTTCAGTATCATCTCTCGTGGGTTTTGTCACGTTGTTTGGGGTCGCTGTGCGGAATGGCTTGCTGCTGGTGGATAACTACAACCAAAAATTTGCCTTGGGGTTGCCCCTGAAACAGGTAATTGCCACGGGTTCGATGGAACGGTTGGTCGCCATTTTAATGACTGCTCTGACTTCAGCTTTGGGAATGTTGCCCTTGGCCTGGGGAACGGGAGCGGGAAAAGAAGTGCTGCAACCTTTGGCGATTGTTGTTCTTGGCGGCTTGTTTACCTCAACGGCTCTGACACTGCTGGTTTTACCTGCCCTCTATGCCCAATTTGGTCGGTATTTTCTGCCCAAAACTGCTTTGGAGCCTGAAATCAAGGAATTTACCCCACCCGGCCAGGCCGTCAAAGTGGGGCCAATGTCCTAAATGTTCACGTTACATTTGTGAGGAATCAAATCATGCAAGTCAAAGTTTTATCTTTGATCACTGTCCTTGGCCTGGGTTTGAGCCTCGGGGCCTGTGGCGGACAACCAGAATCCACAACCTCTGCTAGCAATTCGCCTGATGCAACTCCTGAAGCTACAACTCCCAGCCCGGAATCAACAGTCAGCGCGAGTCAGTCCCAAAGCGATCATGGAGGCCAAGGGGGACAAGTGATTGAAACAGGTAAATATCATCTGGAGTTGCTAGTAGCCAAAGAACCGGCCGGCCTCCACATTGACTTTTATCTCCAAGAAGGTGAAGCCCATGATCCCGTTCCCGATGCGCAAGTTCTCGGACAGTTGCAACTCCCAGATGGCAGCCAGAAAACCCTAGATTTCCAATACAGTGATGCTGATAAACATTACACGGCCTATCTCACTGATGCTCCGGCGGGGGAATATCGCTTAGTCGTGCTGACGGATATTCGCGGTGAAAAAATTAATGGCCGCTTTACCTTTACGCCTTAAGAGTAGGAATGGTAATTCTCCTTGATGCGCCCACTCCAACGGCTTGTTGTCCCAGGCCAGAATAATTTGCAACCAATTTCTCTGATACTTATTGCTTCTTTAACATGGCTCAATCAATACTTAAGCTCGCTCATCTTTCAGATATGAGTTGAATAGTTTTCGTCTGTCCCTGCGTTGAATTATTTATTTTTATAATCAGGGTTGACTTTCCCTGTCCAGTGTGATTTATTCAGGGTGATTATTAAAAAAAGAACAAGTCAGCCTAGTTCAAGAAATTTTGCTTAATCTAGCTTAATTTTTTTGGAACGGGGGAACCAACAAAGGGGCGCATTACAGATTTCCTACGCATCAGTTAAGGATATCTGCAAAGGACATCTCTCAGTCCTAGCCCGTCAGCTAACCTCGGCGGCCTTGAGTGAAGACTAAGTCATCAGCTTTTTAACATTGTTGAGGCTTTAGTATTTACAGCTGTTTAAAAACGGCTTGTTCATCGTTCGTACTAAAGTTCACAGGAGTCTGTGATGCAACTCAAAACGACTTTGTCTCGCAAGCCGAGGCAGCACCTTTCTGCATTTCTTTCTTTTAGCGCGATCCAAAAGATTCTCTTACCATTATTGGCATTTTCCGTGATTATTCTGCTGTGGTGGGTCATTGCTGAATTTTTCACGAACCTAATGCCGACTCCCTGGGAAGCACTGATTGCCAACAAGGACTATATTATTCACCCATTTTTTCGCCGTGGGCCGGGTAATTTGGGCATTGGTTGGCTATTACTGGCCAGTCTAGAACGAGTTCTGGTTGGGTTTATTTTAGGGGCTTTAGTCGCGATTCCGATTGGCTTTTGGATTGGTTTATCTCAACGGGCCATGATGGCGATTAATCCCGTCATTCAACTCTTTCGCCCGGTATCTCCCGTGGCCTGGTTACCGATTGCCTTGGCTATTTTTAATCTCGCCCACCCTTCCGCGATTTTTGTGATTTTTATTACTTCGCTTTGGCCAACGATGATTAACACGGCTTTGGGTGTTTCCAGTGTCCCCAAAGATTACCTAGATGTGGCGCGGGTTTTGGAAATGCCGAACTGGCGCAAAGTTACCAAAATTATTTGGCCAGCGAGCTTACCCTACGTGTTCACGGGTCTGCGTTTGAGCATGGGCATTGCCTGGTTAGTCATTGTCGCAGTTGAAATGCTTACGGGTGGGATTGGAATTGGCTTTTTCATTTGGGATGAATGGAGCCGCTTGAGTCTGAGTTCAATTTTTCTGGCCGTGATCGTGATTGGCCTAACGGGACTAGCCCTTGATGCCCTAATCAGCGTCATTCAACAAAGGGTGACTCACCGCCCAGCTCGCTCCATGTAAGTAGTTGCTCGAAACCTCCTCTAACAATTAAAGGACGACACCATGAGAAAAACAACGCGACGAACGTTGTTGAAAGGAGCCATTGGGTTTAGCTCCGCAGCCGCCCTTACCTCCTGTCAATCGGTTCTAACATCGTTTCTGAGGCCTAGCCGCAATCCCCTGGATTCTTTTGCCCAAGCAGCTAACATTGAGCAAGTCGTTGACCCAAGTACCCTAGAAAAGCCCAATTTGCAGGTGGGGTATGTTCCAGTGAATGACTGTGCCCCCTTTGCGATTGCCCTGGCTAAAGGCTTTTTCTACAAGTATGGCTTAACTGTTAATCTGAATCGGGAAGCGAGTTGGGGTACCTCACGGGATGGCGTGATTTTTGGCCGCCTAGATGCCTCTCCCGTTGTGTCTGGAGCCGTGACCAATGCCCGCATTGGGGCGGAAGGGGCCCGCCGGGCTCCCATGTGCGCGGCCATGACTATTCATCGCCACGGTAATGCCATGACCATGAACCGTGCCATGTGGGAATACGGCTTGCGACCTTGGCGAGAGTATCGGGGAAATTTAGAAGAGTTTGGGCAACACTTTCGGGGGTACTTTCAGCAATTACCCATGGATCAGCGCATTTGGGCCACTGTGCTTAGCTCTGCGATTTATGAATATTTCATTCGCTATTTAGCCGCCGCGGCCGGAATTGATCCCCTGGCTGAGTTTCGGATTGTGATTATTCCCCCGCCCCAAATGGTGACCAATGTTCGGATTGGAGCCATGCAAGCCTATATGGTGGCTGAGCCGTGGAATACGAGAGCGATTACCGGCAATGAAGGGGTTGGGTTTACCTTTGCCCATGGGAAAGAGGTTTGGCGGGGTCATCCAGATCGGGTATTAGCCGTGATGGAAGACTTTATTGAAAAATACCCCAAAACTTACCGCTCCTTAGTGAAAGCGATGATTGAGGCCTGTCAATACTGCGACAACCCGGCCCATCGGGTAGAAGTTGCCGAACTGATCAGTGATCGCTCCTTTACTGGGGCAAAACCCAAATTCACGGAACCCGCTTTGGTGGGCAACTACAACTATGGCGGCTTTGATGGTAAGAGTCGGGTCGTCAAAATGGATGACAGTACGATCTTCTTCAAGTTGCCCGCTGATTTGCCTCACCCCGACCATGATCACTCGACATTTTTATGGCAATCCCAGTCCTTATGGTTGATGACGCAAGCGACGCGATGGGGGCAAATTCCAGAATTTCCGCGGGATGCTCTGGAAAAAGCCCGCCGGGCCTGGCGAACGGATTTGTATCGGGAGATTGCCGCTGAGATGGGAATTACCTGTCCCAGTGATGACTATAAGGTTGAGCCTCAAGAGGTTTTTATTGATGGTAATTCCTTTGATCCCAGCGATCCGATTGGCTATTTAAAACGGTTTGAAATCCGAGCCAATCGCCCGCAATCTTTCTTTCTGAGCTAATTTTCTGCCTCGATACCGTTGAAGTTTTCGTCGCATTGGAGTTTGTTATGGTTAAGCCGAGTAATTATTTCGCTCAATCTCACGCTGATTCCGTTCAAGCAGATTCTGATTTTCTAGTTATCCAAGATTTAGTCAAAGCCTACCCCAGCAAATCCGGGCAAACGGTGATTCTTGATGGGATTGATTTAACGATTGGGGCCAACGAGTTTATTGCAGTGATTGGACACTCCGGTTGCGGCAAATCCACGCTCTTAAAAATTGTTGGTGGCTTAGAAAAAGCAACCTCAGGAACCGTGCTTTTGGAAGGAAAACCCGTCCGTAAACCTGGAGCGGATCGGATGATGGTCTTTCAGCAGTATTCACTCCTACCCTGGCTTACGGTTGAGGATAATATCCGCTTGGCGGTGGATGAGGTTTGCACTCGACTATCGAAAGCTGAAAAAAAGGAATTGGTAGCAGAACATTTGGCAATGGTTAACCTGACAGCGGCCGCCCATAAATATCCGGATGAATTATCCGGTGGGATGAAGCAACGGGTGGGGATTGCGCGAGCCTTGGCGATTCGGCCTAAGATGCTCCTGATGGATGAACCGTTTGGGGCCCTGGATGCGTTAACTCGGGGCCGCCTACAGCGGCAAGTCTTAGATATTTGGGAACGGAACCCCCAGGCCGTGATGATGATTACCCATGATGTCGATGAAGCGATTTACATGGCGGATCGAATTGTGATGATGACCAATGGACCGAATGCTCGAATTGGCGAAATCCTGGAAGTTCCGTTCCAACATCCCCGGGATCGGGTGGCATTGAGGGAGTCTCAGGAGTATTACCATCTGCGGAACCACGCCCTGGATTTTCTCGATCGCTTTTTTGTGTAATTGAATGAACCTAAATCCTGAAAATACAGAAAGGGTAATGACCTCACATTCTGGTCGGCGCTGCAATTCAGCTAACCATACATCTCTCGAATCGTACCCCGCGCGGTGGACATCTGCGGACGAGATCCGGTTCAGCTCTACTGGTTCGATAGACTTTAATGCTCAGCTGTCCGACAGAAGTCAACAACGTTCTCCCTGCACACACAGATAGCTGCCGCCAGCGTCTGAAAGTTAGCCTTACGGCACCAGTGCGAATGCCTTCAAGGAATTCCTTCCGAAAGAGCATCAACTCATCTCCTTGCAGGTGTAAGACGCAATCAATAGTTGTCCTCAGCTTGACTGTCCAACGATAAAGTAGCGCTCCTCATCTTTAGAATGATCTGGATCGTAAATGCCAACATAGAGCGGATTATCAAAAACAGTTTTTGCCTCCTCAAATGAGACTTTATGTTTTGCTAGATTACGTTCTGCTTTATTTTCATCCTATTCAACCAAAAAGAATAAGCTCATGGACGACCCTATCTGCAAAAAAAGCCAGTCTTATAAGGGTCTATATGGGAAATGCAGTTAAGGCCGTATCGTCATCAAGATGAACAGCTATAGTGCGACACGCCACCAACACTAGAAAACACCATGGGTTTTAGGCGATAGTACTTATCTTCCACTTCTTGTGATTGCTCATCATATGGATAGCTCAGTATTTCTTGCAACTCTTTAATTAACCTGTAGTTACCCTGCATGGCTTGTTGATAAGCAGGGACAACCAACCACTCTCGCCATGCATATTTTGGGTTAGTCTGCTTCATCTTTATTGATATCTCAGACAAATTTCCGCCCTGAATGACAAGGTTTTGCCAGCTTTTTAGCCAAAGTTCCCATTGTTCATCAAGCTGGTGCGAAGTCTTAACGTAAAAGCTCTTTTTCAATGCTGAAATATCGCCAGGTATATGGGATAACTCTCGAAAAAAGATGGTGTAATCTACATCTGACTGGGTCATTAACTGCATTAATTCCGTAAATAGCGGCAGGTTAAATTCAGGCAAGCCAAGTTTGGCCGCCCACATTTTTTGGATTTCTTTTTGCATTGCTTCTGCAAAGCCATGGCGTACTTGGTCGAAATGTTCCAAAGCTTCTGCATCTTCTATAAGCAGTGGTCTCACAGATTGCCATAACATATGATAGTTCGCCTCTGCTGCAACTGGCTGATTGAAGAATGAAAAGTGTTTGCCGCCGCCAGTCCAAGGTTGAAACCAAGGGTCAAAAATTTCACAAAATCCGAATGGTCCATAGTCGAGAGTAAAACCACCTGCAGCGCAGTTGTCACTATTAAAATTACCCTGGCAGTAACCAACCCGCAGCCAATTGGCCACCAGAGTCGTAAGACGCTGGCGAAATTGCTTAGCCAACTCAACTAATTGATCTGCAAAATAAAGGGTTTGATCAATATCGCTTTTGTATTCTCGCTCAATTAAATGCAACACTATCATGCGCAACTCTTCTAATGCCTTTGGATGAGCATCACTGCGAGCGCGGCGGGCAAATAACTCTAGTTGACCAACGCGCAAAAAGGATGGTGCAACGCGAGTCGAAATGGCCACAGAATTATCCACCAAAATATCAGGGTCGATGGAGTGGGAGTCTTGAGAATACCAAGGCCGAGTAACGGTCTCAGATTTAGAAATATACAGCGTCAAAGAGCGCGATGTTGGCACACCCAACGCCTGCATATAGTCTTGCGCTAGAAACTCACGCACACTTGAACGTAGGACTGCACGCCCGTCAGCACCACGGCAATAAGGCGTTGGGCCACCACCTTTCAATTGCATTTCCCAGCGCTGGCCATTGATGATTCCTTCAAACACAGATATTGCTCGACCATCACCATAACCATTGCCTGTTCCAAATGGACATTGTTGGGTATATTCGGTGCCATAAATCGACAATGCATAACCAGTTGCCCAGCCAACCTGACG
>CAZZCG010000039.1:0-17222 GCA_964653145.1 uncultured Synechococcus sp.
CTTGTCCATAACCAGGCCCAGTTGAACCTATGTACGTCCACAGCAATGATTTCAGCCCTGGAGACCCATGCCATTGAACACTTGGCCCTCTGGCAACGGGGAGTGGATGTGGAGTTGTTCCATCCCAGCAAGGCTGACTCGGCAATGCGGGCTCACCTCAGCCAAGGCAACCCGGACTCCCCCCTATTGCTCTATGTGGGTCGGTTGTCAGCGGAAAAAGAAATCGAACAAATCAAACCTGTGCTTGAGTCCATCCCCAATGCCCGCTTAGCCCTGGTTGGTGGGGGCCCCCATGACGCCGAACTCCAGAAATATTTTGCTAATTCCCCAACTTTCTTTGCCGGTTATTTGACCGGAGACCCCTTGGCCCAGGCCTTTGCGGTGGCTGATGCGTTTGTTTTTCCATCACGGACTGAAACCCTTGGCCTGGTTTTATTGGAAGCCATGGCAGCTGGATGTCCTGTAGTTGCAGCCCGGAGCGGGGGGATTCCCGATATCGTCCAGGATGGGGTGAATGGCTATCTTTTTGATCCCAGTGATCCCCAGGGGGCGATTACGGCCACACAACAACTACTTTCACAACCCAGTGAACGGGAAACCCTGCGGCACAATGCCCGCCAAGAAGCTGAACGTTGGAGTTGGCAAGCGGCCACCAAACAATTACAAAACTACTACCAGGCGGTGTTAAGAGCCTATCCGGCCCCCATGCCCCTAGCCTCCTAACCATTGGCTGCCGGTTTTCCCAAACCCAACTAGTGCCCCGGATCCTCAAGGAGTGATGTGATGCTCGGTGATTTGGCAAGTATGGTCGCCATCCTGCTCCTGGGCTTTTTTGGGGGTCAAGTCGCGCGACTCGGCAAAATTCCCGGCCTGGTGGGGATGGTGATTGTTGGAATTCTTTTAGGGCCCCAGGTCACCCACCTCATTGCGCCTGACGTTCTTAAGTCCGGGGGATATTTCCAGAAAATTGCCGTGATGGTGATCCTCATGAAAGCGGGCCTGGGCCTGGATCGGGAAAAACTCGCCCAACAGGGAAGCGTGGCCTTGCGGTTAGGCTTTTTACCCGCGGCCTGTGAAGCGCTGGTGATTGCCTGGGCCGCCATGGTTCTGTTTCAGTTTGACTTTGCCACGGGGTTGCTCTTGGGCTGCATTATTGGGGCTGAGTCGCCAGCGGTAATTGTACCAGGAATGTTGCGCTTGAAAAGTTTGGGTTGGGGCGTGGCAAAGGGGATTCCAGATGCGGTGTTGACGGGGAGTGCCCTGTCCGATGTGCTTTTGTTGTTGGTGTTTGGGCTGTTGATCAATTTCCTGGGAGAGGGAGGAGAACAATCAATTTATTGGCTACCTGTGCAAATCGTGCTGCAAATTGGCCTGGGCCTGGTTTTAGGTTGGATTTTGACCCAGGGATTGGTCTGGATTTTGGTTAAACAACAATGGACACAGACCTTGGTTCAAGATGCGATGGTGGCGGCTGGCTTTGCCCTGCTGTTGGTCTTAGCAGCGGATCAAGTTCCGGTTTTTTCCGGCTATTTGGCCGTTATGGCGACGGGATTTTTCCTGATTGAACTGGATGCTCCCTTGGCCCGGCGGCTGCGCTCTGGATTTGACACGCTCTGGACGGTGGCTGAAATTTTCCTGTTTGTGTTCCTAGGGGCGAGTATTCAACTGAATGTTCTCTCAGAAACCTGGGGCCTGGGGTTGGGCATTTTAGCCTTGGGGACTTTGGTGGGGCGGATGACTGGCTGGTTTCTCTCCACTTGGGGCAGTAATTGGAACTGGAAAGAGCGGCTTTTTTTACTTCCAGCCAACTCTGCCAAAGCAACGGTGCAAGCGGCCATTGGGGGTTTACCCCTGGGGATGGGTTTAGCAGGGGGGGAAAAGATTTTATCCTTAGCAGCCCTATCAATTTTAGTGACCGCTCCCCTCGGTGCCTGGGCAATTCCCACCTTTGCACCTCAGTTGTTAACCCGTGGTGAGGTTGACCCAACAAAAACCGCCATCGCCAAACACATCTTGATCCTGGCTGCTGTCAATACCGATGCCCAGGCCCCAACTGTCCTGAAGAAAGCGGCTGAATTGGCCCGGCGCAGTGAGGGGGAAGTCATTGTTCTCCATGTCGTCCAAACCCCAGAACCCGAGGCCATTGAACAACTCCAGGCCCAATGTCAAACCCTCTTGGCAGATATTCGCCACCGACTGATGACCGTGACAGGAACCGTTCCAGAAGAAATTCTCCGGATTGCTGGGGAGTTCCAGGCCAGTGAAATTGTCATCGGCCGCCATGGCAAAGCAGGTTGGGAGAGGTTATGGGTGGGTTCAATTTCCCAAGCCGTGTTGGCCAGCAGTTCAATTCCTGTCTTGATTGTCTATGACCCCGAAACCTAAACCCTTGACAGGCCCAAGTTAGGCCTCAGACTCAGACTCTACGGTAATTGCCAGCCCCTCTTCCGTTGCGAGCACAGGCACCGATGGTTGGGCTTTAAAAACAATCCGCAGTAGGGGTGGGGCAACAAAGGTGGTAATGATCACCATGGCAATAATCGCCGCATCCAAGGATTTGGAGAGAACTCCACTTGCGGCACCAACTGCGGCAAAAATTAACCCCACTTCCCCCCGAGGTACCATCCCGACCCCAATCGCCAAGCGGTTGATCCCCGGCCGGCCAAAGACGGTGAAGCCCGTGACGACTTTGCCAATAATCCCCACCAGAATCAGGAAAGAGGCAATGATTAGCCCAGGGCGGTTTTCAGCCACAAAGGGGTTCAAGACACTGATATCAGTTTTAGCGCCAACACAGACAAAGAAAATCGGCACTAACATGTCGGCAATGGGAACAACCTGCTCTTCCAACTCCCGCCGCCTTTCTGTTTCCCCTAAAACCAGACCAGCGGTGAAGGCCCCTAAAATCGCTTCCAATTGCAGGGCGACAGCGACATAACCTAAGGCAAAGGCAAAAATCAAAGAGGGAATTAACAAGCTCCCGCGGGTGCCCAACCGATCCACCAGGCCCAGAAAATAGGGACTCAACAACCGCCCAAGGACAACGGAACCAACCAAAAACACAATCGAGCTAATAATCAGATAGACCACATTGCTAATTTCGACTGTTCCGGTTTTGGCCAAACTGGCGACTACGGCTAGAACAATAATCCCCAAAATGTCATCGAGAACCGCAGCCCCAATGATGATCTGTCCTTCAGGGGTACTGAGCTTCTGCATTTCAGCCAGAACTTTGGCGGTAATCCCAATACTTGTAGCGGTCAGAGCGGCTCCGGCAAAAATTGCTGGAATCGGATCAATGTGGAAGATGTAAATCAGGCCCACCGTCCCGGCAATAAAGGGAACAGCCACCCCAACAACTGCGACCACAGCTGCCTGCAACCCGGCCTGGAGTAATCCCGGCAAGTCCGACTCCAAGCCAATTTCAAACAAGAGAATAATGACGCCAATTTCCGACATGACCGAAATGACTTCACTACTGGTGTGGGCAATAAAGCCTGTCAACTCCGGATCCATCCCCGCAGTCCGCTGCAACAAACTCGTAATCACGGACGGTTCAATTACACTACCTTCTGAAAAAACCAGCAGATGCAGCACCGAAACTCCGACCACCACGCCACCGACCAGTTCACCCAACACTGCGGGAAAGTTAATGCGGGTACAAATTTCTCCCCCAACTTTACTGGCCAGATAGATAACCACAAGGCTGAGGAGAACGGCCGCAAGAACCAAGGGGCCAGTTTCCGCGGGGTCTGCTTCCGCAACTAAGTCAGCCCAAAGCGGATGGGAAACGTGGGACAGAAAAGGATAGAGGGGCATAGGTTTGATATATGGTGGCCAGATTTACCCTAGTTTAAGATGAAGTACCCCTCCGTCAAGGGTTCTGGTGGAAGAAATAATCGAAAGTCTTAGCCCAGAGAGTTGAAGGTGGCTAGCGGGGCTCTATCCTTTTGCTGACGATGGTTGAGGCATTTTCCGACCCAAACAATCGGGCATCAGTTGGCAAAACTCTAATCGTGACTATTGCAAATCGTTATCTTCCGCTGCCTGGGATAGGGGTCAAACTGAGGGGGACAATACTCGCTAGGATCGGGGCTGTTGGGTCTGGAGCGGAATGGTGGTCAAAGTTGCCTATTTGGATTGTCCAACGGGAATTGCTGGGGATATGCTCCTGGGGGCTGTGGTGGATGCGGGGGTTTCCATAGATTATTTGCGAGCAGAACTGGGCAAACTGGGCCTGGATCATGAGTTTGAACTCCAGGCCGAAACTGTCACCCGCCAAGGCCAGGCCGGAACTAAAGTCCATGTTCACTTAACGGCCCATCACCATCACGACCATGCTAAACATTCCCACCACAGCCATCACCACGGTCGCCATTGGCCAGACATTGTTCAGCTTGTAGAGCAGGCCAACCTACCTTCCCAAGCCCAGGCCTGGAGTTTAGCGATTTTTGAAAATCTTGCCAAAGCGGAGGGGGCTGTTCACGGAATTCCACCGGAAAAAGTTCATTTCCATGAGGTTGGGGCCGTGGATGCCATTGTTGATATTGTTGGGTGTTGCCTGGGCCTGGTGGCCTTGGGGGTGGAGAAAATTTACTGCTCAGCCTTACCCACTGGCGGCGGAACAGTGAAAGCGGCCCATGGAATTCTGCCCGTTCCGGTTCCGGCTGTTCTCCAACTGTTTCAACAGCGCCAAGTTCCCCTCTACAGCAATCAAATCCATAAAGAACTGGTGACACCGACTGGGGCAGCAATTGCCGTGACTTTGTCCAGCGAATTTGGCCCCCCACCTCAAATGACATTGACCAAAACGGGACTAGGGGCAGGTCATCAGGACTTAGAAATTCCGAATTTGTTACGGCTTTGGTTGGGAGAAACAAATCAAGATTTTCTCAACGAGTCTGGTTACATTCGGGAAGAAATCCTAGAACTCCAAACCCAAATTGATGATCTTAGTCCCCAGGCCCTGGCCTACACCCAAGCTAAGCTTTACGAGGTCGGAGCCGTTGAGGTGTTTATGCAGCCGATTCAGATGAAGAAAAATCGCTTGGGGACATTGTTGACGGTACTTTGTCCTGTGGAACTTGGTTTGGCCTGTGAAGCAGTGATCTTTGCGGAAACCACCACCCTGGGAATCCGTCGGCAATTGCAAGAACGCCATATTTTACCTCGACACATTGAGACCATCGAACTCCCCCAAGGAATGGTGCGCGTGAAAGTCTGCCGCAATGCCCACAGCCTCCAAACCCTTCAGCCAGAGTATGAAGATTGCGTCAAGCTAGCCCAGGCCAGTCAACTATCATGGCGAGAGGTGCATCGGCTAGCAACCCAAGCAGCTTACGAACAATTAACTGTGTCCGCAGAAAGCTAACCTGGGCCTGGGGAGGAGCAAGTCCAAAATTAGTTCGACGGTTGGGTAGGTGACTGCGGGGTGGGCGGTGGCGGAGTGGGTGATTGAAGTTGCGGCCAATTGGGAGCTAATTTTGCGTAATCCAACTGTTGGGCGGCGGGATGACAACTGAGGCAACTATTTAAAGTGACGGGTTGGCTAATTTCCACTCCTGGGTGCAGGATGCGAAAGAAGCGGGATTGGCCCACGCGAAAGGGTCGAGATTCCCCAGGCCTGGTGGAGCGGGAATAGGTTTGCAGGTAAGGCCAAATCAAATTAAAGTCAAGGCGCGGAATCGGCGGTAACATGACTCCATAATGATTGGCATCTTGAATCAGAACTCGCCAGGTTTCCGTGGGTAGGGTCTGGGGTGGAACAGCGAGATGACAACTTCCACAGCGTTTGACGTACAGTTCTGCCCCTAAGCGTAAACTTCCCAGGCCAGGTGGAGTTGAATTGCCCCCTTGACTCCAGGCCGAGAACCCCCACCCCAAGACACTACAAGTACTTAAAACCAAACCCAGGGCCCAGAGCCACCCCCACCGCCATGGCCGTTTCATGCGTTAGTCCTGCACATAGGCAATCCCCAGATTCAAACAATGTTCAGCCCGCTCCAATTCCCGACCCAAGTAGGCCGCATGATCCAGATAGGTGACTAAACAATGCTCTGGCTTTTCAAAAATTTCAATACATAACTCCTTGGCGGTTCGACCTTGAAAAACCTGGGAGGGTTCCCGAACAACTTTGCCGCGGGTGGGGATAGGTAAACCAGTCTCAGGATCAACGGCCAGGCCCTGCTCATTGATTGTGTTGGTGAAGTGCTTGGCAACGATCAGGGTATTTTCAACATCGACAAAAATAATGAAATATCCACCGGGATCGAGTTTGATGAACCGTTTGGAGAGTTGGTCATTCAGTTGGGTACGGTCGGCTTGGCTAAAGGGATGAGGCATTGAGTCAGTGGAAACCCTCGAGAACAGGCAATTCAGGATCAAAGGTATTGGCAGTTATAGGTTTTAGTTTACTCTAGTCCCTTGCTCTAACCAGGCCTGGATGCCATCTGCTAAAACCTGGGCCAGTTGTTTCTGGGCTTGGGGGTCAGTAATCCATTCAAACTCCCAGGGATTGATCATAAAACCAAATTCCAGCAGTACGGTTGGGGCCACGGTGGGGCGGGTCAGGGCTAAATTATTCCAAAACACGCCATAGTGGGGCCGGTTGAGGTTTGTTGCTAAATAATCTTCTAAAAAAATTGCCAAACTGTGACTCTGGGCCTGGTACCAAAATACGCCGATTCCTTTTGTATTTAGGGCGTCTCCAGCATCGGGTAGGGCGTTGTAGTGGAGGCTTAGGGCTAGGGTTGGCTCGGCCTGGTCAATGGCAATCACCCGCGGGGCTAAATCCAGATCAATATCGGTTGTCCGGGTTTGAATGACCGTCGCGCCCCGTTTTTGTAGTTCAGTTTCAAGGAGTTGGGACAGGATCAAAGTCACCGCTTTTTCCGGATAGCCCGTTGGCCCCCTGGCCCCTAAATCCTCTGGCCCGCCATGGCCGGCATCGAGCAAAATTTTGATTCCTGATAGTGGTTGATTTTTCGGCCCCAGTTTCGGGGGATAGCGCAAACTCAGGATTAAGGTACTGCCCTCATAGCGAACCCGATAGCCCCATTGCTGCTCGTGATGCAAATTAAAGCGATAGGTAATCTCCCCAGGCCGGGTTTGGCTCCAATCTAGGCGTTGAATCACTGGATCTGCATCGAGGCGGATGGTGTCAGTTTGGGCTGTGGTGTTGAACAGGGTTAGGTCAAAGGTTTTGGTTCCGGCATCTAGGGCGATGGGGACGGGTCGATCGAGGGGAAAACGAATTTCTGTCCAATCTCCCACTTTTTGGCTGGCAATACTGCGGATCGTGGCATCAGGAAGTTGGCCAGGCGGCAGGATTTCCGTTTCGGTTTGGTTAATCCAGGCCCCGTAATCTAACCTGAAAAAATCGCCGGTTTGGCCAGTTACGGTGGCTTGGGTGCCAGGGGGTAAGGGAGTTAAGCGAGAAAAATTAGTACTGGGGCCAGTCCGGGCAACTCCTCCCAGGGCTCGGGTGACTTCTACTGAAAACAGTTGGGTTGGGTCAAAGATGCGAATTTCTCCAGGGGCGGTTTCTGTTTTTTGTTGGGTTCCCCGTTGCCAATGAAAGAGCGGGCGGCCGTAGTTTCCCGGTTGAGTGAATTGGGTGCAGCCGCGATAGTTGGGTGATGTCAGGGCTTCCGGTTGGTTTTGGCTGGTGAGGACGGCATTATTCGGCGGTAAATTCGCCAGGCCAGGACTGGGATTCAGGGGAATGGTTTGATTGGCAATTTTGACTTGGATTTGGCTATTGGCCGGGGCCTGGGCTGAAAAACAGATCAATTCACCGGGTAAGCGCGTCCAGTTTGCGGCAGGTTCAAGGATATTCAGGGTCGTAACTGGGGCCGGGGCGGTGCGGGTAATGGTCAGGGTTTGACGTTGTTCTCCAGCCGTAATCGTGATGGTGTTGGGGCCAACTTGGAGGGGAATACTCGGGGCAAAATGGCCAGCGGGAGAGCGTTGAGTGATGGGTTGACCATTGATCGTCACGGGGTGGGTGGGTGGGGCTGTGCCAATAACAAAAATCTGGGCGGCGGTGGTTTCGTGGGTGGTCGGGGGATAAACAATATTGAGGGTTTGAGAGGATTGCGCCATGACCAGGCCAGGAGTTGAGATTACCATGCCTAAACTAAACAAGATTCCCCGCATGACCTAAACACTCCCGATGCCCATTTTATCTTTGCCTCCCTATTATCCCCCTCGGCTTTTACGGCCCGGCCTGGTGCATACCCTTTACGCGGCTTTGATTCATGGCAAACGCTGGGAAAACCTAACCCTGGAACCTCAACCACCCTATGAAACCCATATTTTTTCCGGACATGAAAATGTACCCATCGGGGCCTGGGTTGCGCCACCAAACACAAGCAAATCGCCGGGAACGATCATTGCCACCTATGGGATTACGGGGGAACTGGAGAATCAATGGTACCTGCAAATTCTCGGACGCAAGGCCTGGCAATGGGGCTATGGGGTGATTCTCTTTGATTGGCGGGCCCACGGATTAACCGGAAAACTATCACCAACTTTAACCTCCGATGGGATTTATGAAGGGCCCGACTTTGTTGCCATCGCCTCCCAGGCCAAGACGTTAGGTTGTCCGCCGCCCTACTGGTTCATGGGGTATTCCTTAGGTGGACAATTAGCCCTATGGGGGGTCAAAGCCGCTGCGGATATGGGAAATGCTGAGATTGCGGGCGGGGCTGTAATTTGTCCAAGTTTAGATTCCTTTCGCTCCTTAACCTATCTGGTGAAAACTCCCTGGGGACGCGCCGTTGAGCAATCCATAACCAAACAGTTAAGACTTTTAGCCGAACAACTGTATGAGTCCCATCCAGAATTTTTAGATTTTGCGGCGATTCAACGGGCCAAGAGCATTTGGACATTTGATCAGGAGTTAGTTATTTCCCGTTTAGGATTTGACACCGTTCCCGACTATTACCAGGCCAGCAGTCCGTTTCAATTCATGGAGCAACTCAGCAAACCCGTTTATATCCTCTATGCCGCTGACGATCCTCTGTTCGACCCAACAATTATTCCTGATTTGGCCCAAGTCTCTCGAAAAAATCCCAACTTAGACCTGCATTTAACGAACTACGGCGGTCATGTGGGGTATTTAGCCAATCAATCTGAGCAAAACCGTTGGCATGATCCTGATGGCTGGTGGGCCTGGAATCGGGTCTTGGCCTGGGTTGAGTCTAAGTCTGGGTGCTAGAGTATCCGTAATTGATTTTTCGCCATTGACTCTCGGTGTACGTTAAGCAACTGGAACTCACGAATTTCAAGTCCTTTGGGGGAACAACGGCAATTCCGCTTCTCCCTGGGTTTACAGTGGTTTCCGGGCCCAATGGATCAGGAAAATCTAACCTTTTAGATGCCTTGTTGTTTGCCCTAGGCCTGGCTGGCTCCAAGGGAATGCGGGCGGAACGGTTACCGGATCTGGTGAATCATAGCCAAACTCGCCGGAATCAAAGTGTAGTTGAAACCCGAGTTGTTGTTACCTTTGCCCTCGAACCCCACGAAATCCCCCAGGCCACGCTCTCGACTGAAGACTCTCCTGCTCCACCCACAGGCCCAACAGAACACTCGCAAACCCTGGAATGGCAAGTCACTCGGAAATTACGCGTCACAAAACAAGGGACTTACACCTCGACTTATCTCCTCAATGAGCAGGCCTGTACACTGAACGAACTCCACAACCAATTACAGCAGTTACGGATTTACCCGCAAGGCTATAACGTCGTTCTCCAAGGGGATGTGACGGGGATTATTTCCATGAATAGTAAACAGCGGCGGGAAATTATTGATGAGTTGGCGGGGGTTGCCGATTTTGACCGGAAAATTAACCAGGCCCGAGAGAAGTTAGACACAGTTAAGGAACGGGAAGAGCGGTTTCGGATTGTCGAGCAGGAGTTAATTCAACAACGGGACAGATTACAACGGGATCGGGTTCAGGCAGAAAAATATAAAGTCTTGCGGCAAGAGTTAGAAACCAAACAGGAATGGGGTCGGGTCTTGGCCTGGCAGACGGTTCAAAAACAAATTACCCAGCTACAACAGCAACTTAAAGAGGGTGAAAAATCCCAGGCCCAGTTCCAAGCCCAACTTGAGCAACTAACTCAACAAATCACCACAGATACAGCCACCTTAGAAACCCTGAATCGGCAAGTTAAAGCCCTCGGGGAAGATGAACTGATTAAACTCCAAACCCAACTGGCTCAAAAGCAAGCGGAACAACGACAATTAGAGCGGCAACAAACGGAACTTAAACAAACCCAACTCCACCAGGCCGAGGAACTACGAAATTTACAAATTAACTTACAAACGGAACAAACCCAACTCGAAACCCTGAAAAAACAGCAACAGCAGCTTGAAACTGAACAGATCCAACCCCAACAACAGGCCTGCCAAGTTGCCCTCCAAGAGCTCGAAGCCAGTCGCAACCAAGCCAAAGACTTAAATGCCGCTGCCCAGGCCTGGATGGAGTCGCATACCCAAATTCGCCAAGAAATTAATCAACTGGCCACCCAACTGGAACCCCAACGCCTCGAGCAATCCCGCCTCCAAGAACGCGAAACCCAACTGGAACGACAAATTTCGGAACAATCCCAGGCCCTGAGTGAGCTTGAATCCGAACTCGCCATTGTCCAAGATGAAATGGCCACCGCTGAAACTTTATTGGCACCGGAACAAGCGGAAATCCAACGCCTGGCCCAACAGATTGCCCACACCCAAGAGCAACTGCAACTGAATCAACAAACCCGCGACCGCCTCCAACGAGAACAACGGGAAAAACAACGGCAACTGGATAAACTGGAAGCCCAACAATTAGTGATTCAGGAAACCCAAGGAACTCAGGCCACACGATTGATTTTACAGGCCCAACTTCCCGGAGTTATGGGCACCGTTGCACAACTGGGTCGGGTGGAAACCGCTTATCAACTGGCCTTAGAAATTGCTGCGGGTGGTCGTTTGGGCAATATTGTCGTCGAAGATGATGCGGTGGCGGCGGCCGGGATTGAAATTCTCAAACGGGAACGGGGCGGACGGGCGACTTTTTTACCCTTAACAAAGATGCAATCTCCCCGAAAGTTGCCCAATTTAACGTTATCTGGCCTGGTGGATTATGCCCTGAATTTAATTGAGTTTGAACCCCGACTCTTGCCCATCTTTGCCTATGTCTTTGGTCAAACCTTGGTTTTTGAAGACTTAAGTTCCGCCCGGCGCCATATCGGTCAGCATCGAATTGTCACCCTAGATGGAGAACTCTTAGAAACCAGTGGGGCTATGTCCGGGGGGAGTCGCCAACAATCAAGTTTACATTTTGGGAAAAGTGAAACCCAAGACTCTACAGAAGTCCGAGAACTCCGGCAACGGTTAGGGGAAATTGATCGGCTGCTGAATCGAGTCGAGACAGAACTGAGCAATCAACAGGTCAAGTTGCAAAAAACAAGCCAAGAATTATCCGAAAAACGCGAACAGTTACGGGACTTTGAACAACAGCAAAATCAACTGAAAACCTCAGCCCAGGCCCTAACCCGTCAACAGCAGCAAATTCAAACGCAATTGAGCCAAAACCAAACTGAACTTACAGCAACCTTAACAAAATCTCAACAACTAACGACCGATTTACCCCAACAAGAAAGCCGTTTAATTGAATTGCGCGAAACCCTCACCAACCTGGAAGCGTCCCAAACCCATAGCGAATGGCAAACCCTCCAAGAGCAAGTCCAACAAAAAGAACTGGCCTGGCAGAATTTAGATAATGCACTTCGGGGCCTGGAGCGACAAAAGCAAGACTTAATCTATCAATACCAACGCCAAGAAACCCAAATTCAACAACATCAAGACCGCATCGCCACCCTCCAGCACCAACAAACCCAGGCCCTGAAACAAGCCACCCAAGCTGAAACAGAAATCAGTAAAGTTTTAGATCAGGTGAATGAATTAGAAAAACAGATTCGGGGCCTGGAAACCCACATGGGCGAAATCAAACAACAGCGGGATCAACAGGAGTATCAACTCCGCCAAGCCCAAACTCAGCAACAAACCCTCCAATGGCAACTGCAAAATCTGACCGAAACCCTCACCCAAAAAACAACGGAACTAAATAACTTAAACCAACAAACACCACCTGACTTACCCCCTGAACTCCCCGAGATCCCTGCTGATTTAACCCTGCCCCAACTCCAAGAACAAATCCTCAACTTAGAAAAACGCCTGCGGGCAATGGAACCGGTGAATATGCGGGCAATTGAAGAATACGAACACACCCAAACCCGCCTCGATGAACTCAGTCAGAAATTAGCTGTATTAGATTCCGAACGCACCGAAGTATTATTGCGAATCGAAAACTTTACCACCATGCGCCAACAGGCCTTTCAAGAAGCCTTTGATGCCGTGAATACTAACTTCCAAACCATTTTTGCCACACTTTCCGATGGGGATGGTTACTTACAGTTAGAAAATGCCCAAGACCCATTTGCTGGTGGTTTAAATTTAGTCGCCCATCCCAAAGGCAAACCCGTCCAACGTCTGGCATCCATGTCTGGGGGAGAAAAATCCTTGACCGCCCTGAGTTTTATCTTTGCCCTGCAACGCTATCGGCCCTCTCCTTTTTATGCCTTTGATGAAGTGGATATGTTTCTGGATGGAGCCAATGTTGAACGTCTCTCCAAAATGATTCAACAACAAGCCCAACAGGCCCAGTTTATTGTTGTTAGTTTACGCCGCCCCATGATTGAAGCTTCTCAACGTACTATCGGAGTCACCCAGGCTAGGGGTCAACACACTCAAGTCATCGGGATTAAACTCAAGGACTAAGGGTCAATCCTGTCATGGGGTAAGAATCTAGAATGAGTTCTAAACTTGTAGTCCAGCCCAAAAGCCTATACGATGAGGACTTTTATCTGTGGACTGAGAAAACGATTCAGCAGTTAGAAACAGGTGCCTTTGCAGAAATTGACTATGAACATTTAATTCAGGAGCTAAACGATTTGGGTAGTAGCAACAAAAATGCCCTTTACTGCTACCTGAAACAGCTATTACTTCATCTTTTAAAAATTCAATATTGGCACACAGAGCGGGAGTCTTGCTTTCGGGGTTGGGACGTGGAAGTCGATAATTTCCGAGATCAAATTGAGCAAATCTTGAAAAACAGTCCTAGTTTGAGAAACTATCTCGTTGAAATTTTTGATCCTGTCTATAAAAAAAGCCGTAGAACTTTTCTGAAGGAAACTGGGACTAACTCCCAATCTATTCCTGAACAATCTCCATTTACCCTAGAGCAATTTCGGGATGAGGATTGGCTACCCTGGAAACCTAATTTAACTCCCTAATCAATGATTTTGGGTATTCTCTTCCTCTGCCCGCTTGACAACATAACAATTTCGACCATTTTCCTTGGCCTGGTACAGTGCTTGATCCGCAAGAGACACAATCGTTTCGGGTAAGTAATCTGGGTTGGGGACTACACTGGCAATTCCCAAACTAACTGTGACAATATTTTTTCCTGCAACTTGAGTTCGATTATGGGGAATAGCAAGGGACTCTACGGACTGAAGAATGGTTTGGCTAATTTGAATTGCACCAGCTTCATCGGTATTGGGTAACAGGAGGACAAATTCTTCTCCCCCAAAACGCGCCACTAAATCTGAGGGACGTTTGGCAATTTTCCGCAAAAGACTCGTAATCCCTATCAAACACTCATCCCCAGCTAGATGTCCGTAATAGTCGTTATAGGGCTTAAAGGAATCTAAATCCAACATGATAATTGTCAGGGGTTGTTTTTCCCGCAGCAAACGATACCACTCATCCCGCAGACGTTGATCAAAACAGCGACGATTAGCCACCTGGGTTAACCCATCGGAATTGGCCAGTTGTTCAAGTTTTTGGTTTGCATCCTGAAGGGCCACCTCAATTTCTTTTCGATGGGTAATATCGCGTAATGTCACCGCAAAGCCATCGCCCAACTTGACCGCAGATAAGTGATACCAGGCCAGGGTTTCCCCAGGGACACAAATATCTTCAGACAGGGACGCGCCAGTTTCCACCACATTCACTAACTTCCGGTACAAATCTGGGTCAACATGGCTGACAAATCTGCGTAATCCCATTTTGCCGACTAATTCATTGCGATCGCGGTTCAAAATCCGGGCAATCACCGGGTTAACCACTAAGCAACGAAAATCACCAATATCCCCTGTTTCCGGTTCTCGCACCGCCTGCATGGCCGCAATCCCATCTAAGGAGCAGTTCAAAACACTGGCCAACAGTGACCGAGATTGATACAGAACTTCCTCTGCTTCTAGGCGCTGTTTGACCTCTAGTTGGAGTTGCTGTTTTTGCCGTTGAATGGTCAAGGGGCCTTCAATCCGCGCAACCACTTCTTCGACTTGAAAGGGTTTGGTAATGTAGTCAATCCCCCCGACTTGAAAGGCTTTGACCTTATCAAAAACATCGTCCAAGGCACTAATAAAAATCACCGGAATTTCTTTTAAATCCTCATCCGCTTTCAAGGCCTGGCAAACTGCATAGCCATCCATCTCCGGCATTTTAATATCTAGGAGAATAATATCTGGTTGCTTGACCCGCATGGTTTTCAGGGCCATTTTCCCACTGGTCACGCTGCGAACGGTGTAGCCCAAATTAACCAGTAAATCCCCTAAGAGTTGCAGGTTTTCCGGGATATCATCCACCAACAGCACATTCCCTTTACTCTCCGGGGCCTGGTTGATGGGCGTTGTCATGGGAATAGACCTTAGGAGGGGAAAGGCGAATTTCATCTTAATTCTATGACAGGCAGTTAAGCTCACTCTAGCGTATAGTCATTTCTGCCAGAACTAAGACACTCAAACATAGGATTCATGACGGTTTGAAGCATTTTTACGGGCCACTTCTTAGCCCAATGACCGGACGGCAATACCTCCACCGGTAAGGGGCTCAACAAAAGTAGCACAGGGCTTTGTGTCCCCTAGAGAAGGGGTTCAATCAAATCGGTTAAGGCTTCAAACTGAAATTGGCGCGCCATCTGACTTAGGGACAGGGCAAGGGTGGCTTTATGGGGGGGGAGTTGCTCCATCAGCTTGAGAATGGACTGGGTATCCGCTTCGAGGGCGGCATTGTAAACCTGGGCTAACCAATCGGTGGGCAAATGCGCTAACTGGGAGGAATCTAGAATCTGCGGGCTATCCGCTTCATTGGGGTTGGTCACATCCTCGTAGATATATTTCACACCGAGATGTTTAGTCAGGGCATCAAAAATCGTGTGTTCCGCAAAGGGTTTCCGCAAGAAATCATCACACCCCGCTGAGAGAATCACAGCCCGCTCCTCTTCTAAAACACTGGCCGTCAGGGCAATGACCGCGGTGGCGTTTCCTTTGGTTGTGGATTTAATCCGTTTCGTTGCCTCATAGCCATCCATCACCGGCATTCGCATATCCATCCAGATCAAGTGGGGTTCCCAGGCATCCCAAATTTCCACCGCCTCTTGCCCGTTGGCCGCTTCCCTCATCTCAAAACCAAGGGGTTGCAATAACTTCTGCATCAGTTTGCGGTTGACTTCATGATCATCCACCACCAAAATCCGATAGGTAGCCTGGCCAGGTGCAAGGGCTTTGACCTGTTGTTTGCCGGCCTGGGTATCGCGGATTGTTCCGTGGGCGAGTTGAACCGGAATATTGACCTGAAATTGTGTACCAACCCCGACTTCGCTGACAACCTGCATCTCGCCGCCCATGAGTTGGACAAATTTGTGACTAATGCTTAAGCCCAGGCCCGTACCCTCCTGTTTCTCTCTCCCCGCCTGCCCCTGAACGAAGGGTTCAAAGAGATGATTCAATTCCGTTGGACTAATGCCAACCCCCGTATCCCCGACCGTCAGACTTAGATGCCACTTTTCCGAATCAGGGGTGGCCGTGGCGGTGGCCTGGAGCCAAACTCTCCCTTCACGGGTAAATTTAATTCCATTACTCAGGAGATTAATCAGAACTTGGCGCAATTTCATCTCATCGGTGTAGATATAGCGGGGTAAATCTGGACTTCGGTCAAAAGTCAACTCCAGGCCCGCATTTGTTGCCCGCAAGTGGAGCATATCTTCCAAGTCGTTGAGGAGGCGGATTAGGTCAAAACTCTGGGGATTAAAGGTGGCTTTGTTGGCTTCGAGTTTAGAAAGATCCAAAATATTATTAATCAGCGTTAACAGGTAATCACCACTGCGATAGATAATCCCGACATTTTCGTACTGTTCTGGGGAGAGTTCTTTACTGCGAATCATCAACTGGGAAAACCCCAACACCGCATTTAGGGGGGAGCGTAGCTCATGGCTCATGTTGGCAATAAATGCACTCTTGGCCTGGTTGGCGGCTTCGGCTTTGGCAGCTAAATCTCGAGCGGTTTCTTCACTGGCCTGAAGATCACTGGTGCGGTCTAAAACCCGTTGCTCCAATTCAGCATTCAGTTGATTCAATCGCCATTCCGCTTGCTGGTTTTCACTGACAATTCCGAGAACGACCAAAATGGTTAGTGCCATGACGCCAATGAACAACTGCAATAGCAACAAGGACTGACTTTCTTGATACAGCCGATAGAAGGTGCCCAACTTATAGGTCGTTAAAATGGCGGCTCCCGTGGCCGTAACGGCGAGAAGTAGAGTTGTAACTTTGGCAGAAAATCGAAACGCACTCCACAGCAAGGGGGGAAACAGCAAATACTCCAGGGGTAAACCCCGGCCAAAATCCAGCCAAGCAATCATCCCCAAACAGACTAAAAGAATCCCCAATTCTTGCCAGTTGCGCGGTTGCTGGGGCGGATACCATTTGACTTTTGACTTTGGCCCCAACCAGGTATAGAACAGGGGCGCAATCAGCAACACGCCAATACTGTCCCCAATCCACCAGTTCACAAAAAATTGCAGGATGTCTGGGCCCACCACCACCCCCGCCGCCACCAATAGCCCAACCCCCGTCAGCGATTGCAGCAACGTGCCAGTGAATAAAGCGCAGATCGCAAAAACAACAACCCCCCGCACCGAATACCAAGGTTCCTGTTGACCAATCAAACGGCGAAGCATCCCCACGGTTAGCAACACTCCGAGCAGAATCCCCAGGGTTCCAATCCCAGCACTGAGAAACCCGTCTGACTTAATAACCCAATTCGTGAAAAAAGCTCCCAGGGCCACCCCAACCCAGCGCGACCGTCCCCAGGCCAAGATGCCCCCC
>CAZZCG010000040.1:0-13220 GCA_964653145.1 uncultured Synechococcus sp.
ATGTGTTAAGCAGACCGCCAGCGTTCATCCTGAGCCAGGATCAAACTCTCCATTTTGAATCAAATGTGAATTTGACATTAGCTCGAAAATGATGTAATTTACATCAAAAGTAATTTGACGAGATTACTATGGTTTGGCTCTCAAACTATTCAGTTTTCTAGGTTCTGGGCGCTTTCGGAAGGCGGTGCCTCTCTCGAGCGCTTTACTAACATAACAACCTCACCTAGGCTTGTCAACACCTTTGTTAAATCTTTTTGACTTTTTTTTAGAGAAGTTTGCTGTATTCCTTGCCAGTCCTGGGTTTGCGAGCTAAAAACTTTTTTCAGAATGGTTGATCCAGTCCGGTTTGGATAGGTGGACGCCCAGGCCAAGGTTGGGTAATGTCAGGGATGATCCTTGAGAACGGATGCGAGGCGTTTGGGTGTGGGAGGGTTGAAGCTCCTGGCCAAGATTCCGGAAGGTTACTGGAAGCACGCGATTAAGACGGGCCTGGCAGCGGCGGTGTTGGCTCATTTTTGTCGGCACTTGCCTTTGGCAGAAATTCACTACCCAGTAATGGGGCTAACGGCAACGATGCTGTCTTCCCATATTGGCGATGTGATCAAGGCGGGTTGGGGGCGGTTAGGGGGAAGTGTCATTGCCGGGGTGGTGACGGGGGCTTTACTGAGTCTCTTTGGGGATAGTGCATTGGTGGGGGCGTTGGCCTATTTAGTGGCGACGTTAGTGGCAGAGGTGTTGCAGTATCCGGCGATGACGCTCCAGGCCGGGGTGATTGCCGGGTTAATTGTGGCGGTTCCAGAGTTTGAGAAAAATCCTTGGCTCTACAGCTGGCATCGGGTGACGGAAAATGGCCTGGGTGTAATTGTGGCGGTGCTGGTGGCGGTTTTAATTTGGCCGGAAAAGCCTCGCGACACTTTGCAAAAGAATTTAGTTCAGTTTTTACAGCTGAGTCAGGCGTTAACCCAGGCCTGTTTGGAACGAGTAATCCAGGGACAGAACAATGAATTAAACGCTGATGCTCAGCTAGATCGGTTGATTAAGCTGAATCAAAGTAGTGAGGATTTACTCAATCGGTCAATATATGGCTTTTTGGGGCGGGATTTAACCGCAGAAAACTGGAGTCAACTGATTGCGGATCAACGGCGGGTGCGGCGACATTTGACTTCGATGGTGAAAATTTTAGAGGAGCAGAGTCTGGCTCAACCGTTTTTGCTCCTGGTTCAGGGGGAGTTAGCCGCGATCAATGACCAGGCCGAGGCGATGATTCATGCGCTCTTGCGGGCCATTGAAAACCCTAGCCACAGATCCGATGTCGAAACAGAATCAGTCGCCCTAGCAACCAGTCTCGAAAAGTTGAAAGCAAATTTGCAAAGCCTACGCCAGGCCGGGGTTACCCAAGACTTTTCCCAGGAAGTGGTGATTTATAGCTATGACTACTTGCACAGTTTGCAGTTATTGATTCAAGGGTGGCAAAGCATAGCAAATCAGGTTATGGATGAACCCCGGCCTGGGATGATTCCTCCACTGAAGCAATGGCAATTAAAATTACCAACTCGGCGGCAACTCCGGCATTTTGGCAAAACGGCTGTGGGGATGTGGTTGGCCCTATGGTTGGTGCAAATGAATCAGACAAGTTGGCCCTTTGGTTTCTATACGGTGATTGGGGTCTTTGGCGGCATGCAACCCACGGTGGGGCAAAGTGTGCATCGTCTCTGGTATGAAATTATCGGCATGGGGATTGGCGCGTTCTTAGCCATTTTTCTGTTTTCGACAATGGGCGGGGATCCCTTCGGGATTGGCCTAGGTGTCTTTCTAACCATGGTGCTGTGCCAGGCCTGGGGGGTGATGCCGGGACTAAAGCATGGCTGTTTTATTTTGGTCATTTCCCTCATTGCCCAAACCCATCAGTTCAATGTCTATGTGGCCGGACGCTTTTTCTATACCCTGCTGGGCCTGGTGATTGCGTTGGTTTTGAATCAACTACTTTGGCCAGAAATTACCAGTAACCAACTGACACCAAAAATTAGCCAGGCCTTTGGACAATTTGCCGCCACGCTTGAGTCGTTTATGACCGGCTTAGTCCCAAAATACCAGGACCAGGGGAAACAAGATTTAACCGCAGATTTAACCCAGGCCCGGAAAAGTCTGATGAGTCACCGGACTATGTTGCAGGAAGTCCATTTGGATCCGATTGATGACTACAGCATTTCCCAGGCCGAACGGTTTTGGAACTTTACCCTGGGTTATGAGACAGCCATTTTTCGGGATTTACTTTTGCTAGAAGAAGCGCTCCAACACCCAGAATCCATTGCCCCTTACAAACGCTTTTTTGGTCATCCCCAGGCCCTGGCCTATCCCCTTAAAACCGCCCTAGAGTCTGTTGCCCTGGGAATCAAAACTGAAACTCAACCGGATATCGCGTTGATTAAAACATTGGAGGACGCAGAATTTCGGGCAATTCAACATCTAAAAACAGCACGGGAGAGGGGAATACCGAGGAAGTATGAGCTGGATGCAGTGATGGGTGCGATTCAGTTGTTTGCCACTTTACGGGAATTGAGCGATAACCTACAACAGATGATCAAGGATTGGCCCACGACAGCCAAAACCTAACCCAGCCTCAAACATATTGACATTGTAAATACGTTTTACCTAGACTACAGGTATGGATACTTTCTTCCTGACTAACGGCATAGCCTTTACTTGGGATGAAGAAAAAGCCAGAATCAATCCACTCAATCATGACGGGATTACGTTTCAACAAGCCACAGAAGCATTTTTTGATCCGATGCTAGTGGTTGTGGATGCCAGGCGGAATGAAGAAGCAAGAGATGCAGTGATTGGGTTAGATCGGATTAGGACGGAATTGGAACTTGCTTTACGTTGTCTTTATTGAGTTTGAAAACGACATCATTCGGATTATTTCAGCCCGAAAAGCTACACGCCAGGAGCGGAATTACTATGAAAATTGAAACCTTAAAAAAACGATTGAATCAAAATCGCCCGATGACCACTGTCACAATTCGGATGCCAGAAGATGTGATTGATGACCTGAAGCGAGTTGCGCCATTGCTGGGGTTTTCGGGGTATCAGCCTTTGGTTCGAGCCTATATTGGGCAGGGTTTACGGGCAGATTTGGAGCGTTTAGAGGGGAATTCAGTATCTGTATCAGCGTTGATTGGCAGTCTTAAGCGTCAGGGGGTGAGTGATCAGGTGATTCAAACTGCCCTAGGGGAGGTTACGCAAGTTGTTTCTCCCAATCCATAGGCAATTTACCCTTCTCAGCGTTCAGTTTTTCGTTTTGTAAACTAGAATCGTTGCGCCACAGGCCCTGGCCTATCCCCTTAAAACCGCCCTGGAGTCTGTAGCCTTGGGAATCAAAACTGAAACTCAACCGGATATCTCGTTGATCAAAACCAATGATGCGTAACCCTACACCTAGAAGCGGCTTTCCCGACCCCGCAATGATTAGCAGTATTTATACTTAGTGAGACAATCAGACGTAAAGTTTTATGAATCATTTTTTGTGTACCTTGTTACATTATGATGCTGTTGGTGGGTCAAAGCTTGACGATACCTAGCTGGCGAAATTAGCTTACTTCCAGGCCTGGGTAGCAATCAGCGATAAAACTCTCCGATTGAGACAAGATACAATTGGGCTGAATGACCAGTAATTTAACGAACGCTGGTCTTTTTTATTAGCGCCCTATGCCCGAACACCCTGAGTTATCAATTTTTGAGTCACCATTAGCCAGTTATCCAGCCCTAAATATTGTTGGACGGGTCAAGGGGCCTGGGGAAACGGGCAATGAATACATTTTTATTACCACCAATCCTGGCCCAGTCCGCATCGGGGAATTTGTTTTCTATCATTTGCCTGGGGTTACGTCGGAATTAAAGCCAACTCTTGGTTTACCCCCGCGGGAAATCCTTGGAAAGATATCGGCTTGTACCCTAGTGGATCATTTACCCGATCGGATGTTTGCGGATGGGGAGTTGGAACCGGGAATGGTTGCCGCATTGATTGGGTTTCAGTACGACACTCCAGAACTCTATGAAATTACGGTGGAAGTCATTGGTTTTTTTGATCCAAAATTGGGCTTTTCTAATCCCCGCCGCCCCCCGGAACCGGGCACCAAAGTCTTTCAAGCGACGGATGAAACCCTCAAACAAATTCTCAATAAAAAAGCCCCGGACGCGGTGGGGTCAGTCCATTTAGGTTCACTACTGCTACGTCCGCCGGAAGCTGTACCTGTGGCCTTGGATGTCAAAGAACTAGTCAGCACCCACATGGCGATTTTGGCGGGGACGGGATCGGGAAAGTCCTATACCGCTGGGGTCTTAGTTGAAGAATTGATGCTCCCAAAAAACCGTGCGGCAGTCTTAATTTTTGATCCCCACGGCGAATACCACACCCTTGAAGAACTTCGGGGCCACCCAGCATTTCGCGGTGACGATGGGTATCAACCCCAGGTGAAAATTCTGACTCCCAACGCCATCACTATTCGCGTTTCATCCTTGGATTATTACGACATCGTTAGTTTGTTACCCCAGATGAGTGACCGCCAACAGGCCATTCTCAACAAAGCCTATGCCAACGTGATTAAAAAATTCAAAGATGGCCGCTGGGACATAAATGACTTAATTAACGCCGTCAATGACGCGGATCGCAGCCAAGATGAGGAGGGTAATGAAAGACAGGGAAGTTCTGCCCCCGCCTTGGAATGGAAACTCGACAAGTTAGCTCGCTCTCCCTATTTTCATGCCTTCCAACACCTAGCCCCTCAGGATTTGTTTGCCCCAGGCCAGGTGACGGTGATCCAAATGAATGAAATTAGCCAAGAGGAGCAACAGGTCATTTGTGCGGCAATTCTTAGGCAAGCCAACCAGGCCCGGATGAACACCCATAAAGGCTATGTCGAAGCGGGGGATGAAAACTATTTACCCTATCCGGTGTTTATTCTCCTAGAAGAAGCCCATCGGTTTGCCCCAGCCCATGAACCCTCCCGCTGTAAACAGGTGATCCGGACAATTCTCAGTGAAGGTCGCAAATTTGGCCTGGGGGTGGGGTTGATTACGCAGCGGCCGGGAAAACTGGATTCCGATGTGATGTCCCAATGCATGAGCCAATTTATTCTTCGGATTGTCAACCCCGTGGATCAAGATAGCCTTAAATATGGCGTGGAAGCGGCGGGCCGGGATTTGCTCAAAGAATTACCAGCCCTGAGTAAAGGTCAAGTGATTGTCGCCGGGGCCTGTGTGAATACGCCGTTATTGTGCCGAGTTCGGACGCGTTTAACCCAACACGGCGGGGAAACTCTCGATGCACCAGCCCTCTGGCAACAACATTTCCAGGCCCTAGCCAAGGAAGAACGGGAGCTAAAAACAGCCCTACCTCAAGGCCGGCCGAAGTCTCGGAAAGTCGGTGGTTTGAGTATTGAGTAGGCTGATTGATTCCGGGTTAGGCAGTTGTGGCGGTTGCGTCAGGGGGTTCATCCAACCAGGCCTGGAGAAGTTCATAGCCCAAAGACAGGATGACAGGGCCGATAAATAAGCCCAACAAACCGTTACTGAGAGTGCCCCCAATGACACCTAAAAAAGTGACGAGCATGGGAATACTGGAACCTTGGGACATGATGATGGGCTTCAAGAAGTTGTCTGAAAGTCCGGCAACCACCATCCAGATCGTAAAAATTAAGGCCGAGAGTACTGAAAAATGTGTCCAGGCATAAATCACCGTTCCCAAAACAATAATCCCTGGGCCAATTTGCACTAAAGACAACATAAAACAGCCCAGGGCCAGGAGTTCTGCTAGGGGGATTTTGCCGAGGAATAAACCAATGCTGAGTAATACCGTCTGCAACACCGCCACCCCAATCACACCGCGGGCAACACTCCGAATCGTCATGACGGCAAGGGCAATAAAACGCGGCCCTTTCAGGGGGGATAGTCGCAAGGCTAACTGCAACAGCTTTTGATTGATCGCCGCCGCCTTGAGCATAAATAAACCAGCCACAATAATCGAGACGACAAACTGCACAATACCCAGGCCTGCTGTCCCAGCAAAGACCACTAACTTACCTGCCATGGCATTGAGTTGGGGCCGAAAGGTTTTGATCACCTCGGCTAAATTGCGGTTTGCATCATCCCAGACTTGAAAGACTAAGTCCCCAATCACCGGCCAATCCTTCACCGAATGGGGTGGTGGCGGAATATCCAAATTGCCTTTTTCCAGCAGATCTGAAAAATTTTCAATATGTTCAACCCCGGCATTCACCATGACGCTCACGGGCCCCAGGATAATCGCAATCCCAACAATAACAATCACAAGCATCGCCAATTTTTGCCGGTTGCCTAGCTTTTGACTCAGCCAAATGAACCCAGGATGCAGTGCTACAGCAATCACCATGCCCCAAAGCATCAAGGGAATAAAAGGACTCAGGAGAATAAAACACCAAGCAGATAATGCGGCGAGAAAAAGATACCGAACAATAATTGTGAACATTGCCAGGCCCATAGGGAGCGCCACTAGCTTAACTCTACGGTGCTAAATCCTCCGAGATTTTTGGTTTTTGCTTGTTTAAAGGAGCTGAGGGGTGGGCATCTAGACCAGGCCTGGATGGGATCAAACTCAAACCTCTGATGCGGACTTAGAAAGAATAAATAAACTACCCTCGTTGCCGCGCCCCAGGCGAAGGTCATCATCCAAGTAGGTAATGTCCAGCCAGCCCTGTTGTTCGTCACTATTCAACTTAAAATCCAGGCCCAGTAGGGTTTTTGAAGTGGCTAATTGGTCAATAAACTGCTTGGGTTCGCGATAGTTGAGGAGTTGTCGTAACCCAATGATTGAGCGTTGAAACTTTACCCGAACTCGGGCCGGCTCCTCTGTGACAGGTTCAAACTTTGCGACGACACTAACCAGGCCCTCAAGGTAAGGCAGCCCATACAGTTCGGCAATGTTAAAAATCGCTTGCTCATTGGGGCGAACACACTGATAAACCTGACCTAACTTCACTAGAGGTGCGCGATCCAACCCCAGCAAAGCTTTACTACTGGTATAGATAAGTCGCCAATCTCCTGCTAGTTTCTCTGGTGCCGTTAAGGGATGGGGAGTCGGATTGGTTGCCTCCAAGGCCTGGGCTAGGGCGTTAACCTGCTTTTTTTCGTCTGGGGTTGCTAAAATTCCGCGGTTGAGGCCAGCGATTGCTGTCAGAAGTGCAGCTTTGGGCATGGGGTTAATCCTGGGCTTTAAATAATTTTCCCGTTCCTTACTAATTCTGCCATCCACTCACTGTCAGGATTTCCAATTTTAAGTCGGCTTTTGAGAAAAGACCATCAGCTCTGTACGATCCGCTGCATTTAAATTTGGCCTGGCTCAATGCGGAAAGACGCACCTGCTGCTGCTGGCCAAGATTCAAAGGAGTCTAGATTCAGTTTTGGGGCGCAATTTCGGTGGTGTCATCGACAATCAACGCGCGTTCCATAATGTCTATTTCTGTGTCGTGCAGCATGATTATCCAGCGTCCAGGCCTAAGAGTTTCGTCGTGGAAAACCGTCTGGCCTAGTTCTAGAGGTAGTTCTGTGCGGGATACACGTTCAACCTCGGTCTTAACTGATTGCCCTGCAAGCACGGTCGTATAGGTTGGCTGAGAAGCATTAGACCTATAAACCTCAACGACAAGGCCTTGGGGAGAGTTTCGGGCCGAAATTTGCCACGACGGACGCGACCAAAACCAAGCAACTATCGCCGCAATTGGAATAAGAATAATGATTACTAATGTTGACGCAGTTTTACCCATGATCAAGTTGCTAGGTGAGTTCAAACCAAAAAGATTAATTTCATCGGTGATGCTCAGAGATTTAATCCTAGCAATTGTTCCTTGATACCGTAGCAGTATGTATAAGCAAAACTGTTTCTCTAAATATAAATAATTAGAGCATTTATCTGACTACAGGGTTTCTGGCTAATTTTATTTTTGAGAAAATATCAGAAAATTCATACTTCCTACAGTCACATAAATTACAGCCCGTTTTCCTAAACTCATTTCAAGCTCAATAACTTTCCGGTTCTCTCTAGTTCTGCAATCCAGTCCCCGGAACCAAAAATCTGAGACATTAGCGCCGGAACTGCCAAATCCGCATCTAGGGATTCCCAATGTAAGCCATAGCCAGAGGGAGAAACTTCAACTTCAGCTAATTGTTCGGGGGTGGCTGTTTGTAATCCTTGCAACAAATGCACTGGAAACGTAGCCCTAACACCAGTTTTTAACTCAACCGCAATCGTGTAATCAACCGGATTAAATCAGACCCGCTTTGCCTGAGGTTCTCTTTTTTCTGGAACTTTATCCATTTTTTGAGCATTATCTATTTGTTTCAAGGGGGTTCTTATAAGGCTCAATTACCGACTTATTTTTAACATTTGATTCCCGCCTTTTTGAAACTCATAAGCAACAGATTGAATTTCTAAGCTATAACCTTTATGAGATAAACCTTCGATGATCAATTTAAGAAATGGAGATATTTCACCATCAAGTTTAAGCAATGGAAAAATCCGAACCTCTAGGGCAATTCGTAGAAGTTCATAAATCGAATCAACGTGAAAATCTAGTGATAATTGTTCTGAATACAAGAAGAGTAAATGAGAGCATAGGCATAGCTCAAATTGGTTGTCAAAAAATTCTAGAGTTGGCAAAGATTGATATAAATACCGCCCAGAAGTTTTTCCAAATTCATAGTCTAATAAAAATTTCTCCATTGCGTTAAGACGCGCTCTACCAAGCTCATCAGCATTTTGGAAGTTCTTCCATATGTATTTATTGGAGTTTTGCTTTACCTGCGAAATGACTGGCTCATAAGTAGATCGAACACGCTGTTCAATTTGTTCAGCAGAAAATTGATAAATCGGATCGATAGAAACGACAGAGTGTCCTAGTTCGGTCATCTCAACATTAAAGCTAGCTGGGCCATCACCACATCCAAGAATTTTTGCGTTTAGATCTGTTTCTGACAAACTAAACATCAACTTGTATTCTTCTAGCGTTCTGCCCCAAGGGACAACTTCATTCTGCTGCATTTATAAATATCCTGAAATATCAGTCTTTACAAGATTCTAAGACATATCACTATGTATCAGACAGGTATATTTTTCACAAAATAGTTTTGGTTTCTATGCTGAACGTTCAGTTTCTAGTTATGTTTCTTGTAGAAGTTAAAGAAACAGAAAATTTCCACCTTCTCTAGAACTAAGACGAGATTAGCACCAGTCCAGGTTTTGACTCACTTCTCTAAATTGATTGGGGTACACTCTAAACTCATGTCAAGCTCAATAACTTTCCAGTTCTTTCTAAGTCGTCCATCCAGGCCCCGGAACGAAAAATCTGAGACATCCTATCAACTATTGATGTGCCTCCATATACGCTCGGAGTAATTGATTAATCTGGGTTTGATAGCCCCGGCCTTGTGACTTAAACCACTCCAGAACATCATGATCAATGCGGAGTGTCACTTGAGCCTTGGACTTTGCAGTAGGCAACCCCCGCGGCACAATCGCCTTAGCAAACATTTCGGGTGTAATCTCTGGACAATCTGATAAATCAATATCTTCATCGTTCATTGCATCCAATCGTTGCCAATCAGTTTGAGAGTTGCTCGAAGTAGGTTTGTTGCTCATATTTAGTTGCCTTTCTTGCGGAAATAATACGGATACAATCTTCACTTTCGGTGTGGACAACAGCAATAACTCGCCCTAGCAGCAAGCCGAATGTTACGAAACGCTGCTCTCCATAGCTGTAACGATCATCCTCAACCGTGAGAATGTCGCCATCAAACATGGCTGGAACATCAATAAAATCTATTCCATGCTTACGAAGATTAGTAAGGCGTTTTGCTTCATCCCAATGATATTCCATAACCGAACGACTGCTATATTGGTCAATTGTAGTTACAAATTGTCGTTACGGCATTGAATTTAAGCAATTTCTATTGTGAATTTATAGACTTCCTGCCTGAATGGGCGTTTAGAAGCTGAAATAATTTTCCAGTTCTTTCTAATTCGTCCACCCAGGCCCTAGAACCAAAAATCTAGAACATCAACGCCAGAACCACCAAATCATGATTCAATTTAACTTGGCGCTGGAAATTACAATCAGGTTTTAGTTGCGGTTCGTTCTAATTCTTCGCGCAAGACTCGTCTCAAGGTTGATTCCAGCGGATCATGTTGTTTATGGATATGGGTTCGCAAGGCTTCACTAATTAAGGTTTGATAGTGTCCTCCTCCTGCTTGGTGAACTTGCTCCCGAAACCAGGCCAAGACATCATCATCAATCCGAATGGTAATGCGCGTTTTTCTAGGACTAACTGGCTCGATCGCCCCACGCTTTCCTTGGCTGAAATGAGTCGAACGTCCTGATCACGCCAGGTATAAACCACCACAAGCACTCGACCAAAACATCCAGGTCAACCTATTCCAACCGCTCTCATATCAGGCTCAATAACTTTCCTGCTCGCTCTAATTCTTTCATTCAGGCACTTTTGAATTTCTTATTCGAAAATAGATTTGGGCGCAAAACCAACAGCTCTCAACCATCTACTGCATTTGAAATTTTAGCTGGCTCAGTCTGTGAAGAAGTGCCTCGTGTTGCCCGCCAACGTTCAAAAGAATGATGGCTTTCACCGCTTTGTCTACCTGCTAGCAGACCTTCAATGCCAATATGTTCGTCCAAATCAACCCACTCAATTGCATAACCATCTCCTAAGAGTTGCCAGTTTTGCCGCTCCACCTGAGATGCTTGCAACAAGCGGGGATACCAAGATAAGGGCACTATTAAACTGCGCCCATCGATTAAATCTACGATTAAACTCTCATCGGTCACTTTGACTTTTAATGCAAGAGGTTCTGTTTCAAGCGTCAAAGAAGTCATGCCAAGCCTCCAAGAGTGTTTGTTCGTGTTGCTCCACAAGCCGAGAAATATCGTTCAATTCGTGATCTTTAAACCCTCGATTCTTTGCCAAAGATACAGGACTCAGCCAAAACTTAGCCAACTGCCGATCACGCTTCACGTGAATGTGAGCAGGTTCGCCTCTATCAGAGCTAAAAAAGATAAAACTGTAGGGCCCAACCTGAAGAGTTGTAGGCATTTGTCAGAAAGCTGATTATCTATTTCCAGTTTACCTTGCAGTTCCATCTGGAAATTAGTACCTTATTTCGCCATCCAGGCCCCGGAACCAAAAATCTGAGACATTAGCGCCGGAACAGCCAAATCCGCATCCAAGGATTCCCAATGTAATCCATAACCAGACGGAGAAATTTCAACCTCAGCTAATTGTTCAGGAGGTGCGTCTTGTAGACCTTGTAACAAACGCACTGGAAACACAGCCCTAACACCAGTTTTCAACTCGATCTCGATTGTGTAATCAACCGGATTAAAACAAGCCCGCTTTGCCCATGGTTCTCTTTTTCTAGAACTTTATCTACTTTTTGAACATTATAAATATGCTGTTGGATACCTGGCTCCATAGGGGAAAAATTAGTTTTTATATGGCTGATATTATCCATGAATCAGATTTAACTTGCTTCCTCAATGACCACAATATTTATACCGAAAATAGCTGAAATATCAAGGATGATTTTAAATGTTTACAAAAATTAGTATGCCGTTTTGCTTGATTCCTCGTATTTCATAGCCAAAGGACAGCTAAGAGAATCAATTATAGTTACAGCAACTAATTTAATCAATTTTCATTGCCAACCGTAAACTGATTCTAGCTAATGTCCCAACGAGAACTTGCTATATAACGTTCCCGCATACTAATGATATACAACCTTCTTATCCTAACCAAAGAGATTCGGTTGTTTGGGAGCGGCGGGTTTCTTAGACATTTCCAACTAAACTCTAACAAGTTTCATAAGTGGTTCAAAGGAATATAAAGCTGGCCTTCTTCCGGATGCTTCTTCTAGTGTCATAAGAAGGTTCCTTTCCAGAAGTATTCTAGTAAACCTTGCAGCACTGGCAGATGGAATACCACTATTAGTTGTAAATTTATTGTTCCTAAATACTGGATTTGTAAAAACAAAATCAAGAGCAGCTAAACTCCATTTTGAGGATAGATTTTCTAAAAATACATTTTTCATTTCCTCGTATAACTGCCGTATATTTTCTGCAACCTCAAGATTTCTAATTGCTTGTTTTTCAATTGCTTCTAAAAAGAATTGACACCATCCTTCCCAATCATTATTCTCAGAGACATTTCTCATGGCATCTATATATAGACCTTTATTTTCTTCCAAATAACTACTAATGTAGAAATGAGGTTCTGATATTTTTCCGAAGAACCATAACATCAGCGTGATTAACATCCGACCTATTCGTCCGTTACCATCTTTAAAAGGGTGAAGTGCCTCGAACTCAATATGTGTTATGGCAGTTTTAACTAAAATTGGATGCTTACTCTGATCAATATATTTAAACAGTTCATCCAACCCATCCTGTAGCTTTTCAGGACTGATCGGAATAAACAATATATTTCTTTTCAAAGTATCAGCTATGTAATTTTGCTCTTTCTTAAATTCACCAGGTGATTTTGATGATCCTCGGCCAAACCACAATAACCTTTCATGAATTGTTTTTACTAAAAACTGAGAGAGGGGATAGCCCTCCTTCATCATCTTTTGAACAGACTTTAGTGCTCTTTGATAAAGTAGAGTCTCGATAACTTCCGATCTAACGTTTGGGGTAATCTCCAAATTGTCATCATGATCTGCTTCATACTTTAGAATCTCATCCATAGTACTAACAGTTCCTTCCATTCTTGAGGATATAACTGCTTCTTGATTTCGTAGAGGGGCTAAGAGTATTTCACTGTTATGCATATTCTTTAGCATCTGGTCATATCGAGCCACAGCATCAGTTGCTTTTATTAATGAATCTATAAATTTTTCATAGTCCAAACTACCCGGTGGAAATTTACCGTAGTGGTAGTTCACTGCATTATCTAGATTAAGTTCCACAGCTTTACGCCCCGATCACTTTAATTTGACGCTAATATATACCAAAATCTTAATACCAATTCAGCTAGATGTCAATTTTAGTGAAAAAATGAGAGACAAAAGGGTTAGACATGAAGAGATTTATCTCAAATTGCTTTGTCTACCATTTCTCCCTTATTCTGAGAGACAAAAGGGTTAGACATGAAGAGATTTATCTCAAATTGCTTTGTCTACC
>CAZZCG010000040.1:13320-15869 GCA_964653145.1 uncultured Synechococcus sp.
ATTTCTCCCTTATTTTGAGAGACAAAATGACTAGATATAAAATTAAATAATTTTCAAGAAATCAAATTCATGCTGTCTATAAAATGTTGCTTGTATGTCTAACTAGGTATTAGGGTCTAAGGCTATACCTAAATCCATGCTTAAGATGTCTTGGCTGAATGTCAAGTTTTTACCTAAAATCTTTATAACTATTAAAAATCAGCCAAAAACTTGCTGATACCTTAAATTATGGTAACCAGAAAAGAAATTTCTGCCTTAAGTAGAACGAGACGATCTTAACGCCGAGCCAGTTTTTTACTCACCTTCCGCAGACGAATCGATTGGGGTGTAATTTCCACCAACTCATCCGGGCCAATGTATTCCAAGGCTCGCTCCAAGCTCATATCCACGGGCGACTGCAACTGCACCAATTCATCCCCCGTTGAAGAGCGGAAGTTGGTCAACTGCTTGGCTTTGCAGACATTCAGTTCCAAATCTTGGGGGCGGTTGTGTTCCCCGACAATCATGCCTTTATAAACCTTGGTTCCAGGAGTAATGAAGAATACGCCCCGATCCTCAGCATTTTTCATTGCGTAGAACGTGCTGCTTCCCTCTTCAAAGGCAATCAAGACTCCATTCCGCCGAGCCGAGATTTCCCCAGCCAAAGGCCGATAGTCTAAAAAGCTATGGTTCATGATCCCTTCGCCCCGAGTTAAGCGCATAAACTCACCCCGGAAACCCACCAGGCCCCGTGCCGGAATCACAAACTCTAATTGGGTGCGACCATTACTACTCACCTGCATATCCTGCATTTCACCCCGGCGGGTACCCAAGCGTTCAATGCAGCCGCCCACTGCTTCTTCGGGAACATCCAAAACCAAACACTCAAACGGTTCACAGGGTTGGCCACTGACTTCCCGATAGATGACCTGAGGCTGCGACACTTGGAATTCATAGCCTTCCCGCCGCATCGTTTCAATCAAAATTCCGAGGTGCAATTCCCCCCGCCCCGAGACTGAAAACCGATCCGGAGAGTCTGTTTCTTCCACCCGCAAAGCGACATTGGTTTCCAATTCCCGATAGAGCCGATCCCGCAACTGCCGCGACGTGACAAATTGCCCTTCTTGGCCGGCAAAGGGAGAGTCATTCACCGCAAACGTCATTTGGAGCGTGGGTTCATCAACTTTGATTAGGGGCAGGGCCTGGGGTTCATTCGGGCAAGTGATCGTTTCCCCAATGTTGGCATCCGCAAATCCAGCCACTGCGACAATATGGCCCGCTGAAGCTGTTTCCAATTCCACCCGTTTTAAGCCTTCAAAACCCAAGAGTTTGGAAATTTTGCTTTTGACAATTTTGCCGCCATCTTGGACGAGAGCCGCTTGTTGTCCCATATTGATCGTGCCGTTGTGGATCTTACCAATCACGATCCGACCCAAATATTCGGAATAATCCAAAGTCGTGACTTGGAGTTGCAGGGGTTTAGTCGGATCTCCCACCGGCGGGGAAACATGGTGCAAAATCGCGTCAAACAGGGGTTGCATATTGTCGCTTTCGTCTTCCAACTTATCTTTGGCAAACCCCGCTAACCCGGAAGCAAACAGGTAGGGAAATTCACACTGATCATCATCCGCGCCCAGTTCTAGAAATAAATCCAAAACCTTATCAATCGCTTTGTACGGTTCGGCCTGGGGACGATCAATTTTGTTGACAACGACAATCGGGCGCAACCCTTTTTCTAGGGCTTTTTTGAGGACAAACCGTGTTTGCGGCATCGGCCCTTCATTGGCATCCACGATTAAGAGACAGCCCTCCACCATCCCTAAAACTCGCTCCACTTCACCGCCAAAATCCGCGTGGCCTGGGGTATCAACAATATTGATCAGGGTTTCTTTATAGCGAACTGCGGTGTTTTTAGCCAGAATTGTAATGCCCCGTTCCCGCTCCAAATCGTTCGAGTCCATGACGCAATCGGGAATATCTTCACCATCACGAAATGTGCCGGACTGACGCAACAAGGCATCAACTAGTGTGGTTTTACCGTGATCAACGTGGGCAATGATCGCAACATTCCGAATCGGCAGGCTCATAAATACTCTAAGAAAAATCTTGATAGAAAGGAGTGGGTTGCACACTCACCGAGAAATAATTTTTCTAGGTAAAATGCTACAAACCTTCACAATCTTAGCCTAAATCGCTGGAACCTCAGGCAAAATTTTCAAAAACCCTTGGCCACGTTCATTTCGCTTGGAAATAAAACACCAGACTATTGATGAACCTTAGGATTGGCAGTTTCAGCACTCTAGTTTTCGCTGCAATGACACGACACTTTTCAGTCAAAAAGAAACAGCGACACAGTTGAACCTTCGTTGAGAACATTCCTGTTCAAAGATTAACTGAGCCGCTGACAATGAGTTGTGTTGTGCTGAGATATTCAAAGAGTGGGGTTGCAAATCTGCTGGCTCGTCCTGTGGACAAAACAAATAAGCAACCTCAAAGCTAAAACTGGAAGGAGGTTCGGACAACCCCTAAGACAATCGGCGCATTGGCAGAATTGTTGTTCGGGTTAAACA
>CAZZCG010000041.1:0-13394 GCA_964653145.1 uncultured Synechococcus sp.
CCCTGTTTGTGGTTGGGGTTAGTTTAACTGGATTAGTGGCAGCCTGTGGCCCCAGTGAATCTCCAGGGGGCGGTGGAACCTCTGCAGAAGCAAAACCGGATGCGGAAATTACTCTTGTATCCTTTGCGGTGACTAAAGCCGCCCACGATGCAATTATCCCTATTTTCCAAGAGAAGTGGAAGCAGGAGCACAACCAGAACGTAACCTTCCGGCAAAGTTATGGGGGTTCTGGGAGTCAAACTCGGGCAGTCATTGATGGACTAGAGGCAGATATCGTTCACTTAGCCTTGGCCACCGATGTGGATAAAATCGCTGAAGCGGGTCTAACCAGTCCTGATTGGCCCAGTAAAGCTCCCAGTAACGGGATTGTCTCGCGCTCCATACCGGTCTTTATTACCCGTGACGGCAACCCCAAAGGCATCAGAGCTTGGGAGGATTTGGCTAAACCGGGAAATACCTTTATCACCGCCAACCCGAAAACATCTGGGGGTGCCCGCTGGAATTTCCTCGCCCTCTGGGGATCACAAACTCAAACTGGCAAAACTCCAGAACAGGCCAAGGAATTTGTTACGGCAGCTCTTAAGAATGCGCCTGTATTGCCGAGAGATGCTCGGGAATCTACGGACGTTTTTGCCAAGCAGGGTCAAGGGGATGCCCTATTGAACTACGAAAATGAGGTGATTTTGGCTAACCTCAACAACGCAAATCTCACCTACGTCATTCCCGATGTCAACATTGATATTCAAAACCCCGTTGCGGTGATTGATCAAAACGTGGATAAACATGACACTCGAGAAGTGGCTGAGGCCTTTGTGGAATTTCTCTATACCCCCGAAGCCCAACGGGAATTTGCCAAGGTGGGATTCCGATCTGTTGATCCGGCAATCGAAACGGAATTTGCAGATCAATACCCTCCCGTTAAGACCCTCTTTACTGTCGAGGACTTAGGTGGTTGGGAAAAAGTCAACCAGGAATTCTTTGCTGATGGTGGCATTTTCGACCAAGTTTATACGCGGTAAATCCCCAAGGGAGTAGAGTGGTCAATTAGTGTTTGTTAATTAGGTTTAGTCCGCCTCCTGAAGTGCCACAAATCTCCCTCATTTCGTTTTCCATCCAGCTATTTTTGTCTTCTTTACTGCCTTGAATTAGCCCATGACTACCACCACTCCCCTATCCCCAAGCCCAGGCCGGCCTGTGCGCCCAACTCAACCCAAAAACTGGCTAGTTAAACTTTGGCAACTCCACTGGACTTGGCGGGTCATGTGGGCTTACTTGGCTGTCATGCTCCTGATTCCGACCTTTTTAATGCTGCTTAAGGCCAGTCAAGAGGGCCCAACCAAATTTTGGGAAGTTGCCACGAGCCCGATTGCCCTGGGGACTTACGATGTTACCTTTGTGACCGCCCTAATAGCCGCCGCGATTAATGGGTTATTTGGCACTCTGATTGCCTGGGTTTTGGTGCGCTACTCATTTCCCGGGAAGCGATTTTTAGAGGGGGTGATTGACCTACCCTTTGCTCTGCCGACTGCGGTGGCCGGTTTAACCCTGGCGACGGTGTACAGCACCAATGGGTGGATTGGTTCGCTCTTTGCCCCCTTTGATATCCGCATTTCTTTTACGCGCTTGGGGGTGGGGGTGGCGATGATTTTTATTTCTCTCCCCTTTGTCGTCCGCACGGTGCAGCCGGTCTTAAACGAAATTGAAAAAGAATTGGAAGAGTCGGCCTGGTGTTTAGGGGCAAATCAATGGCAGACCTTTTGGCGTGTGATTTTTCCACCGATTTTGCCGGCAATTTTAACGGGGATTGCCCTGGGTTTTTCTCGTGCAGTGGGGGAATTCGGTTCAGTGGTAATTATTTCCTCCAATATTCCCTTTCAAGATCTAATTGCGCCGGTGTTAGTGTTTCAAAACTTAGAAGCCTATGACTATACGGGGGCAACAATTATTGGCACGGTGATGCTGTTGTTGTCCTTAGTGTTGTTGCTTGTCATTAACTTTATCCAGGCCTGGGGGCAACGGTATGACGTCAAATAGCACCTTAACTAAACCTGACAGTGTTACGAAAAAGATCAGCACACCTAATAGTCAACGAAAGGCCTGGGTGCCGTTGCTGCTGATTCTGATTGCGGTTGGCTATGTGGCCTTGGTGCTATTGATCCCTGCTGTTAACGTTTTTTACCAGGCCTTTCGCAATGGCTTTGGGCCGTTTTTAGACACCCTCAAACTCCATGATTTCCAGGTGGCGGTGGGTTTAACTATTGGCATGGCCCTATTTGCCGTCCCCATCAATACATTTTTTGGCCTGTGCGCGGCCTGGGCTTTAGCACGGAAACGATTTCCCGGCCGGACTCTGATTCTCAGTATTATTGACCTGCCCTTTTCCGTTTCGCCAGTGGTCGCTGGATTAATGATTGTCCTAGTCTATGGGCGGATTGGTTGGCTGGGGCCTTGGCTGTTGGATAACAATATTCAAATCATTTTTGCCTTTCCCGGCATGGCCCTGGCGACAGCCTTTGTCAGTTTGCCCTTTGTTGCCCGAGAAGTGATTCCAGTCCTAGAAGAAGTGGGCCCAGAGCAGGAAGAAGCGGCAAAAATTCTCGGGGCTAATGAATGGCAAACCTTTTGGCGCGTCACCCTCCCTAATATCCGCTGGGGTTTACTGTACGGGGTGTTGCTGACCAATGCTCGGGCCATGGGGGAATTTGGCGCAGTGGCGGTGGTTTCCGGGAACATTGCAGGCAAAACCCAGACCTTACCCCTGTTTGTGGAGGAAGCCTATAAAAACTACCAAACCGAAAGTGCCTATGGTGCAGCGGTAATTTTGGGGCTGTTGGCGGTCTTCACCCTGATTGTTCAAGAACTATTGGAGCGGCGGACTCGGATCAAAGAAGTTGAATAGGGGAATTTTCCATTTTTTTCAGGGATTTTGCGTGCTTCTTAATTCTGATTACACCTGGAGGAAACTAAGATGACATCCATATCGGCATCGAATCCTGAAGCTCGGCTATCGCAAAAACGGTTACGGGTGCGGATTGATAAAGCCTATGTGTCTGAACCTGTGATTTCTGAATTAATTAGAAAGTTTGACCTGACCATCAACATTCAAGGGGCGTTACTGGCTCCGAGTGCTCAAGAAGATGGATGGTTTGATCTGGTACTTAAGGGATCCGTTGGGAATATTACCCAGGGCATTAGTTATCTGAATGACTTGAATTTGGAAATTGTCCCCGACAAAGATACCGATGGCTGGTGAGCCTAACTTTCCGTTGGGTGGCCTGGGAAACAGAGCATGCTCCTGATGGGGGTAAACCCTTTTTTGTCATAACTCCGGGGAAAACTTAAACCTGTAGCCATCCCCAGGCCCGCGGTTAAGGACACGACTAACGTAGCAAGACCCTTAACCTTAGGTTTCAACGGAACTAAATCAACCTCCCCCATCAGAAATGTTGCTAAATCCAGGTTGAATATTGGGGTTGCTGCACAAAACTTGACCGCTTTTTCTTAGACAAACGCTGCCCCAAAGTCCACAGGGCCAGATAGGCCAAGCTGGCAAAAATCAGAGGCAAGAGATTGACCGCTGCCCACAGGCCTGGAACGACCACCCCAACCGCCGCCACAAACTCCAGGCTTCATGGGCTAAAGGCACTCGATGGGTGGGGAGAAGGGTTGTGCGAGTTCAATATGAGAGGGGTGCATGGATAGCCTGCCTGTAATACTAGATATCGAGTGAGTTGCCGTATATTGGCTCTTTGTCATGGCATACGGACTAGAGTTTATGCAATGGTTAAGGCTGGGATAATGGTTTAGGGCTTGAAACCTGGCGAAGAGGCGGCGATGGCGAGGATCCAAGGTGTCTATGAAATTGGCATTGGCACTTCAGACCTATTGACCCAGGTGCAGTACTGGCAGCAATTTGGCTATCGCATCAGTGAAATTGGTCAGCTAACAGCAGCGGTATCCCAGGCCTTGTATGGGGTTTACTCAGCGGTGCAGTCAATCCGGTTATGCCATCAACTGGCGGATCATGGTTTAGTCCGACTCATGGCCTGGAAAAATCCAACAGGGCCGGGTCTGGGTCTAGCTTCGATGAAGATCATTGGCAATCGCTGGGGGACGACTTTAACGAATGATCTTTTGAATCTTCTCAATCACTTTGAACTTCTATCCCAGCAATCTCCCGCTACCTATCGCTATACCAACCCTCTGTGGAGTCAAATATATGCCTCCTCTGCTCCGGCCCGGGCCTGGATTGACCCACTATTGGGAGTCCGAGAAAGTTTATGGTTGACTCCGTTGACTCGTCATGTTTTTTTCCAAAGGTTTAACTATCAACTGCCTGACTATGGTTCTGTTAATCCCCGTTCCTTCTTCCAAACAAGCCAAATCACCCATGTTGGCCTGGTGATTCAAGATGATAGTACCGAAGTGTTGAACTTTTATGACCAAGTTTTAGGGCTGTTGCGGGCTAGAGATGGCCTGGTGGATCGGTTTGAAGATAACCCAGCGGCACGACCGATTTTAGATTTGGGGTCTGGGGACTATTACTACACCACTGATTTTGATGACCCCCGCTCGGATATAGGAAATTTGAGTCAAGTGAGATCTGGACGGCTAAAAGTGATTCGGTTTCCAGAATCTCTTACCTTAGAGAATAAGCAACAGGATTCACAACCTGGCCAGTTGGGAATGTCCCTCTATACCTATAGAGTTCAGCCGATTACCGAATTTTGGCAACGAGTTCAAGCCAGTACAGCTACCCAAGTCACAGAAATTATCCCGAATGAATTTGGTGAACCGAGCTTTTCCTTTGTCGCTCCCGATGGGTACTTTTGGACACTGGTAGGTCATTAAGGCGGTTGTGCTTAACCCTATAGTTCAATGACTTCAGTGAAAATTTGGGACTCAGAGAATGGACAGGCCTGGGGTAAATTTCGAGAGTCGAGGGGTGTTTCTCGATCAATCAGCGCAAGAGCATCTTCATAGCCTATGGTTATAGCTTGGTCTAGATAAGTTCTTAACCTTGGATTTTCTTGGAGATGACGTTGAATTTTTCGGCGTTGTTCATGAATCGTCGCTCGCCAACTTTTAGAACGTCGCTCAGGTTGATAATGCCACTTGAGGAGATGCCCTAATAAAATGCCTAAGCGATTTTCTAGCTCCTGCCGTTCTTTGCGCCCCAAGGATTCAATTTCCACGATCAGATTTTCAAGATCGAGTTGGTCAAGCTGTCTCTGTTGAAGAAATTCGACTTGCTGCTCCACCCAGCCAAGAAAGTCTTGCTCATAGAGGACGTTTAGCTGAGTCGGAGTCGGCATAAGGGAAGCCCAGGCCAGAGAGTTGTGGCATTAATATTGATTAGTTTGGCACAGAGGAGTTAAAGCCAGCAGCTTAGGAAAGCCTGATCATTAGGACTGGAGCAATGGAGCCTTGACTTGTCCAACTTTAGTCGCCTTGGAAACTTCGATCAACTGGCCTGTTTTAACGTCATAGATATACCCATAAATTGGAATATTCGCAGGAACAAGGGGATGGCGGCGAATCCGGTGGACATCGGCAACCACGCTCTCAGCTAAATCGGTAAAGGTCAGCCAATCGATAAATTGAGCTTCATGGGGAAATTCCGACTTAAAATCCTGCCCCACATCCCGCCAACCGGACTCATCCACAATCGCAGTTTCCAAACTTTGGCTAAGCAGGCCCCGAATAATCTCATCAGTAAAAAGCTGCATCCCGCAATCCGTGTGGTGAATCACAAACCATTCCCGAGTTCCTAAAAGTTTGTAGGAAATTATTAACGAGCGGATGGCATCATCACTGGCCCGTCCCCCAGCATTTCGAATCACATGGGCATCTCCTTCAGCCAGGCCAGCATATTTAGCCGGATCCAGACGAGCATCCATGCAGGTCAAAATCGCGAAACCCCGGCCTGGAGGTAACGGCAATTCACCCCTATCGCCAAAATTTTCCACATAGGCCTGATTAGCTGCCAAAACATCTGTTAAAACTTGGCTCATGGGGGTAATTCCTTAAATCCATTAAATCGGTAGTGTTATGAGACTATATCATATGCCACGAGCTAAACTTGCTCCAGTCTTGATTCAGATGGTTGAAAAATTATTGAGAGTAAATCTAACCAGGCCTGGGGCACCCTCAATCGGTGAGTTTTAGATCTTACTCAAGGAGAATTGTGCCAATGTCATCCAGGGAAGCAGCGAACACATAGTAAAAGACCCCAACGCCTAGCAAAATAATGCTCAAGCTCGAGATAATGACCCAGCGATCTGGAGGTTCATAGGTGTCGTTTTCAATGTCATCTCGGACGGCAAAATAATGCTGGGTTGATAGCAGTACAGTTAATAGCCCAACAACAGCAAAGGCCAACCCTAACCGCCAACCATTCCCTGGGGGTTGAATGGCCAAAGGAGGACGCAAAATACGCAGACGAACAATCAGGACTCCAAATCCCATCAGAGCCACAGCACTCCGCATCCAAGCCAAGTAAGTTCGCTCGTTAGCAAGATGATCACGAATTCGGTTGAGATTCTTCCTCCTAGGGCTGTTTGTGTCCTGTTCCTGTGATTTCAGTTGAACGGAGTTATTCATAAAACCTTAAAGATTCATAAAGTCAAGATTTGGAACTGAAATTTCTTAATCTCATCATAGGAAACAGGCTGAGTGGAGGAGTGTATCTCTAGTCACTATTACTCAATTGAAAGTAGCTTAATATAAAAATTGCTAAAATACATAAACTTGACCGATTCATCGTATTTTATGTAAAATAACGAATTAACGGACAGAAGGATTTGGCTAAATCATTGCTGAGGCTAAACCAACCTGTCGCTGTTCAAGAGATAGAGAGTCTTGATCTCTGATCAGGAGTTTTTTCGTTTAATCAAGTTTCATAAAGAGCAAATATGAGTTCTTCCTACCGTTTTGAGACGCTCCAAGTTCATGCAGGTCAAGAGCCGGCCCCAGGAACCAATGCCCGTGCGGTGCCGATCTACCAAACCAGTTCCTACGTTTTTGATGATGCCGCTCACGGGGCCAGACTCTTTGCCTTAGAAGAATTCGGGAACATCTACACCCGGATCATGAACCCGACTACGGATGTTTTTGAAAAACGGATTGCCGCCTTAGAGGGAGGAGTGGCAGCCCTAGCAACATCTAGTGGTCAAGCGGCCCAGTTTCTAGCGATTAGTAATATTGCCCAGGCCAGGGATAACATCGTTTCAACCAGCTATTTATACGGTGGCACCTATAACCAGTTCAAAGTAACGTTACCGAGATTGGGGATTGGGGTGAAATTTGTGGCGGGGGATGAAGCAGAGGATTTCCGATCTGCCATTGATGAAAATACAAAAGCCCTGTATGTCGAGTCCATTGGCAACCCGCAGTTTAATATTCCGGATTTTGCGGCTCTGGCTCATGTGGCTCACGAAAATGGCATTCCCCTGATTGTAGATAATACCTTTGGGGCAGCGGGTTATGTGGCGCGACCAATTGAACATGGGGCAGATATCGTCGTGCAGTCGGCCACGAAATGGATTGGCGGCCATGGAACTTCAATTGGAGGCGTAATTGTTGATTCTGGCAAGTTTGACTGGGGCAATGGTAAGTTTCCCCTGTTTACCGAACCGGCTCCGGGCTATCACGGTTTGAATTTTTATGATGCCTTTGGCCCCCAGAGTCCCTTTGGTAACATTGCCTTTATTATTCGGGCGAGGGTAGAAGGCTTACGGGATATTGGAGCGGCCCTCAGTCCATTTAATGCCTTCTTGTTTTTACAGGGCCTGGAAACTCTGTCATTGCGGTTAGATCGGCATTTATCGAATGCGTTGGAACTGGCTCAGTGGTTAGAAACTTTGCCCCAAGTGGCCTGGGTGAACTATCCCGGCTTGCCTAACCATCCGTATCACGAGCGGGCGAAAAAATATCTTCAGCATGGTTTTGGGGCCGTTTTGAATTTTGGTATCAAGGGCGGTTATTACGCGGGGCGAGCCTTCATCAATGCGGTCAAACTGGCCAGCCACTTAGCTAATGTTGGGGATGCCAAAACCCTGATCATTCATCCCACCTCCACCACCCATCAACAGCTCAGTCCTGAGGAGCAACAACTGGCCGGAGTCACACCCGATTTAGTCCGAGTTTCCGTGGGGATTGAGCATATCGAGGATATCAAAGCGGACTTTACCCAGGCCTTTGCGGCAATTGAGGCCATTACAGGGGGCTAAATGCGCTACCGGGCCCATATTTCTCGAGAAACTCAGTTTTATCAACTCCCTCACCCCTTCAATTTGGAGTTGGGGGGAACATTATCGGCTGTGCAAGTGGCTTATCGAACCTGGGGAGAGCTGAATTCAGCCGGAGATAATGGGGTTCTAGTCTGCCATGCCTTTACCGGATCAGCCGATGTGGATCAGTGGTGGGAACCGTTGTTGGGGCCAGGTCGCTGTCTAGATCCAACTCAGGATTTTGTGATTTGCAGCAATATTCTCGGCAGTTGCTATGGCACGACCGGCCCAACTTCAATCAATCCTTTAACCCAAGCGCCCTATGGCCCTGAATTTCCAGCAATTACGATTCGGGATATGGTGCATCTCCAGGCCCAGTTACTCGCTGCCCTAGGGGTTAATTCCCTCAAGTTAGTGATCGGCGGCTCTTTGGGAGGGATGCAGGTCTTGGAGTGGGCGGTTTTATATCCCCAAAAAGTCAAGGCAATTGTTCCGATTGCGGTCTCTGGTCAACATTCGGCCTGGTGTATTGGTTTGCATGAAGCTCAACGACAAGCGATTTATGCGGATCCCCACTGGCAAAACGGCTATTACACCCAAACTCCAGCACGGGGCCTGGCAGTAGCGCGGATGATTGCTATGAATACCTATCGATCCTGGGATAGCTTCCAAATGCGTTATGGGCGGACTTACCAGGCCAATGATTTTCGGATTGCCAACTATTTGAACTACCAAGGCGAAAAGTTTGTCGAACGGTTTGATGCCAACTGCTACATTACTTTGACCCAGGCCATGGATCGCCATGATTTAACTCGGGCAGATAAATCCTATACTCAAGTACTCCAAGGTATTTCACAACCGACTTTAGTCATTGGCATTGATACGGATATTCTCTATCCCCCCAATGAGCAGGAAGAACTGGCAGAGTTGATTCCTCAGGCTCAACTAACTTGGCTGAACTCTCCCCATGGCCATGATGCATTTTTAATTAATATGACTGAACTGAATCAGCAGGTGTTGGAGTTTCGTCAGCGTCAAACCAATTCATTAACCCAAGCCCTGGCGTGGCATTAATTAATATTGATGAGATATCTTTCTACATAATAGAAAATGGATAGTCTATACAATTAATTTATAGTCATTTCGCCTAGGAATGAGAGATAAACAGGCTTAAAACTGTTATAAGCATTACCCTTGAGTGCTTGACTTTTGGCCGAGATGACTATACTTAGCAGTACAGCGGTTTTCAGAATAATTTGACAATCAATTACATATTTTGATATTATAAATGTATAATCAATCATCAGGATACTATAAATTATGACGAAATACAGCATTAATGAGTTTATTGGCTTACTTAACAAGAGAAGTGAATTAATTACTCGAGACTCATTACCCCCAGAATTTAATCTTCCATGTGACTTTGCCGGATTAGGATTTTCCGTTGAGATGGATGATTTAAGACGAGTTCTAGTCTCATTATCTCAAAATACCTTCCATCAGGATATGATGAATGATATTGATAACTACCCTATTGAGCTTGCAGAGCATATTAGGAAACTTGTTGGTGGTTGCCTAATTCGATTTAACGAAAAGTCGGGTGATATAGAGATAGTCGAGGACGAGGTTAAGTATTACTCTTAACATAAGAAGAGGGATATAACTCAAACTAGAAAGTAGTAGATATCAGAAAATTTTTGTAGCACAACGTCGCAGACATAGACTCATTCTTTGGGTATTCCCTTTATTGAATTTCTTAAAATGATGGAAGCTCCGACAGTCTTTCGATCTTAGAACCGCCCAACAGATCTTGTATTTTTAATACAGTACGCTTAATCTATCGTGTTTTAGATGTATTTATGGCTGCGATCAAGAAAATTAGCTCAGATTTTGGCGGTAGTGATCAACCTCAGGCCTGGTATTAGTCCCAAGGGTTTATCAATTTCCGCTCAAAAGTTAGGCCAAGTGAACCTAGATTTAGAGAATCTGAGGTATTTAACTTGGTAAATTATCTAGCGCTATGCTTCTTTCCATGGAGAATGAAATACAAAAACTGCTGGAACCATTGCAAGCGTTGAATTAAGTATCTCAGTGTGGACAGAAATTACGATGCATCCTAGCTCTTTTTGAGGATCGTGGTTGCAGCCAAGTTTCGAGGTTTTACCTGTTGGATATTCAAGTTAGTTACTCGTGCCAAGGTAGGAGCCTAGCCCATTAGCCCATCGTTTCCGCAAGGCCTCAATCTCAACCTCAATAAGGGCCTGGTGATCCATCGTTGCAATTGACAAGTTTGCCGCCGCTTCAGCCACCCGACCAATTACTTGAGCTGGGGGATAGCCATGGGTTTGCAGATAGCTTTCCCAAGCCCCCTGGACTTCTGAACTAACCGTGACTAAGACCCGCGAACCCCCTTCCCCAAAGAGCAATTCATCCCAACGAGAGACAGTCTCAGATATGTTCCAAGGGAGAGTCACCGTTGCCCCCAAATTGCCGCTGATGCAACATTCCGCTAAAGCCACCGCTAATCCCCCTTCACTCAGATCATGGGCCGACTGAATCCAGGCCTGGGCAATACCATCACGGCAGATTTTTTGTACCTGTTGCTCTAGGGCTAAATCAAGAATTGGCGGCTTGCCTGTCACTAGATTATGAATCGTTGCTAAATACTCTGAGCCCCCCAGAGAAATACTCTCCGTTGTGATTGTTGGTGTTAAGGGTTCTCCTAAGAGATAGATTAAATCCCCAGGTTTTTGCCAACCTTGACCAACGGTTTTACGCACATCTTCAACACGACCGACCATGCCCACCACTGGAGTTGGATAGATGGCCTGGGGATTGCCCTGAGAGTCTAAGGTTTCGTTATAGAGAGAGACATTTCCCCCAGTCACAGGTGTATTCAAGACGCGACAGGCCTGGGAGAGGCCCCGACAGGCTTCTGAAAGTTGCCAATAGCCTAAGGGTTGTTCAGGACTACCAAAATTCAGGTTATCCGTCACTGCCAAGGGTTCTGCCCCCACACAACTCAAATTCCGAGCCCCCTCAGCCACCGCTGCCAATGCTCCATGATAGGGATCGAGATAGACATAACGGGGATTGCAATCGACCGTAGCCGCCACACCAACATAGGGATTAGCAAGTTTTTCTCCCGTTGCTGGCCGTAATCGAATCACCGCTGCATCCGCAGCCCCAGGCCCCGCCACCGTATTGTTTTGCACCTGATGATCGTATTGTCGATAAACCCAGGCCTTGGATGCCACGGTTGGAGCAGCTAGGACTTTGAGCAAGACTTCAGACCAAGATAAAACTCCTGACCCTAATGCAATTCCGGTTTCAGATGCAGCGGGTAGAGACGAGATTAACCAGGCCTGGGCATTTTGGACATACTCTGGCGGCTCATTTAAGGATTCTCGGTGATAGATGGGTGTATTTTCAGCCAATGCAAGGGCCGGAATTTCCGCAGCGATTTTGCCTTGATGCCGGATTCGGACAATTGGTTCTGCAATCACCGTTCCCGCCACAACCGCATGAAGTTCCCAGCGTTGGAAAATATCAATAATCTCCTGTTCCCGCCCGGCCTGGGCCACAAATAACATTCGCTCTTGGGATTCAGACAGCAAATATTCGTAGGGAACCATACCGGATTCCCGGGCCGGAATTAAATCCAAATCCAAGTCAATGCCCACCCCTCCCTTAGCTGCCATTTCCGCAGTTGAACAGGTTAACCCCGCTGCTCCCATATCCTGAGCTGCCACAATCGCCCCCGTCTGAAAGGCTTCTAAACAGGCCTCGATTAAGGATTTTTCGAGGAAGGGATCCCCAACTTGTACCGCCGGCCGATCTGCTTGCGATTCTTCACTGAGTTCGGCACTGGCAAAACTCGCCCCGCCCATGCCATCCCGGCCGGTGGTTGAGCCAACATAGATGACTGGATTCCCAATCCCTGCCGCCCCGGATTTAACGATCTCGGCGGTTTCCATCAAGCCCAAGGCCATGACATTAACTAAGGGATTCCCAGAATAGGCTGCATCAAAATAAACTTCTCCGCCAACTGTCGGTACACCCACACAATTTCCGTAGTGAGAAATGCCGGAAACAACCCCATGGACTAGTCGCTGGGTTTTCGGATCCGCTAAATCCCCAAAGCGCAAGGAATTTAGTAAGGCAATGGGCCTGGCTCCCATGGTAAAAATGTCCCGTAAAATCCCCCCAACTCCGGTTGCTGCTCCCTGAAATGGCTCCACGGCTGAGGGGTGATTATGGGATTCAATCTTGAACGCCAATCGCAAGCCTTCGCCTAAGTCCACGACCCCGGCATTTTCCCCAGGCCCCACGAGAATCCGCTCTCCCGTTGTTGGAAATTGCTTGAGTAAGGGGCGGGAATTTTTATAACAGCAATGCTCTGACCACATCACGCCAAACATCCCCAGTTCGGCCGGGTTGGGTTTGCGCCCTAAGCGTTTGACGATTTCCACATACTCGGCCTGGGTAAGTCGTTCCGCTGCCAGTTGTCTGGGGTCAATCACGAATTCTGGGGCAAGGTCAGAGGCAGCAGACATAAACACTTCTTTGTGGAGGCTAACACTGGCATTATCTCAGAGATTCTTAATGGGGAGATTTATCTGGGCCTGTTCATCGAGATTACTTGGGATTTCTGCAAGTCTTGGTAATCAGCCGCCCTACAATGGAAGATGCCTCAGGGCCTGGAGAGGTGGCAGAGTGGTCGAATGCGGCAGACTCGAAATCTGTTGAAGGGTCACACCTTCCGGGGGTTCGAATCCCCCCCTCTCCGTACTGGTTTACAGAGTAGGAAAGATACTCTGGGTAACTCTGGAAAATTGATCAATTAGTTTTAAACGGGGTTGATCGGGCTCGAACCGATGACCTAGAACTTAGGAGGTTCTCGCTCTATCCAATCTGAGCTACAACCCCAGGCCTGGATGCGGTAACAGCTTTTCGTACTTAAAACCGCAACACTCATGGGTAAATTGATTGTAGTCGATGCACGTCAGAATCGTCATAAAAAAGGCTCCACGAAACGCGAAGCCCCAACTCATTGATTTCTAATTGTGTAGAAACTTTAAACTAACTAAAGTGCATTACCCCGAGGCAGTACCTCTTCTGGGAAGATAAAGTTTTCATGGGGTTGGTCTTGGGGCGCCATCC
>CAZZCG010000042.1:0-10718 GCA_964653145.1 uncultured Synechococcus sp.
ATTCGGTTTCGGTGGTTTCCCGGATCAAGGAAGAGGTCACCAAGGAACCGTGCATAGCAGAGAACAAGCTACCGCCAAAGACACCAGCCACACCGAGTTGGTGGAAGGGGTGCATGAGAATATTGTGCTCAGCTTGGAACACGATCATGAAGTTGAAGGTACCAGAGATACCGAGGGGCATACCGTCAGAGAAGGAACCTTGACCAATGGGGTAGATCAAGAACACAGCGGTAGCAGCAGCCACAGGAGCAGAGTAAGCTACGCAAATCCAAGGACGCATACCCAAGCGGTAGGACAATTCCCATTCCCGACCCATGTAGCAGAAAACGCCGATCAAGAAGTGGAAAATCACGAGCTGGTAAGGACCACCGTTGTAAAGCCACTCATCCAAGGAGGCAGCTTCCCAAATGGGGTAGAAGTGTAAACCAATGGCGTTAGAAGAAGGAACAACAGCACCAGTGATGATGTTGTTGCCATAAAGTAAAGAACCAGCAACAGGCTCACGAATCCCATCGATGTCCACAGGAGGAGCAGCGATAAAGGCAATCACAAAGCAAGCGGTGGCAGCCAAGAGTGTCGGGATCATCAAAACGCCGAACCAACCCACATAGAGGCGGTTGTCGGTGCTGGTCACCCAGGAGCAGAACTGATCCCAAAAATTAGCACTCTGGCGACGTTGTAATACAGTCGTCATTGTTATAAGTCCTATTCGAGAATAAATAGATGAGTTACATTCGCAATCTCAGGTTGAAACTTTGGAGCTCAATCTGAAAATACTCTGTGTAACTATGTACTTATGTTAAGCAATGACTCAGACTTTGTAAAGGTCTTTTAAGGATTTATTTAGATTTATTTGGAAGTGTGGTTATCCGTAACTTAGATAAGGACATAAATTAGCCCGGTGGCCAGTGCAGAGGGCGACCACCTAGGAGGTGTAGGTGCAGATGAGCGACGGTTTGCCCCCCATCATGGCCCGTGTTGATGACAACCCGATAGCCGTTCTCCAGGCCCACCTGTGCTGCCACCCGCTTAACAGTCATTAATAAATGACCTAAAATCCGGTGATCCTCCGGCACTGCTTCAACCAAGCTGGGTAGGGGTTTCTTCGGAACAATTAAGAGATGAATTGGGGCCTGGGGGTTAATGTCTTTAAATGCAATGGCCATGTCATCTTCATAGACAATCTCGGCAGGAATTTGCCGATTGATGATTTTGGTAAACAGGGTTTCCGTTGGGGTACTCATGGGTTTGATTAGCCTCCAGGCCTGGGATGGAGAAGCAAATTTTTCTGAATGGAAATGATGCGGGTTAGGTGAACTGCCAAGAGTTACGGTACTATTTTCTTGCTGCATTTAACTAATGTTTTCAGGGTTTTCCGATGATCAGTCCTCGTCTTGCCTCCGCCTTAAGCCGCCGCCGTGTGTTGAAGGTGATTAGTGGTTTACAAAACTTTAACTCTGAGAATGTTGCTGCCATTGTTCGAGCTGCGGATCAGGGGGGGGCTACCTATGTGGACATTGCTGCAGACCCTGACCTGGTCAAACTTGCTAAATCCTTAACCCATCTGCCGATTTGTGTTTCGGCGGTTGAACCCCAGGCCCTAGTGCAATCGGTTCATGCCGGTGCTGATGTGGTTGAAATTGGTAATTACGACAGCTTCTATGCCCAAGGTCGAATCTTTACTGCTCAAGAAGTTCTAGAGCTGACTCAGAAGACTCGGGCGCAACTCCCAGAAACCATGCTTTCAGTGACAGTTCCCCACACCTTGCCCTTGGATCAGCAGGTGGAATTGGCAATGGCACTTGTCCAGGCCGGAGCTGATGTAATTCAAACGGAAGGTGGAACTAGCAGTAGCCCTTCCCATCCAGGTACCCTAGGACTCATTGAAAAAGCTGCCCCCACTCTTGCGGCCGCCTACGAAATTTCCCAGGCCGTGCAGATTCCGGTGTTGTGTGCCTCTGGTTTATCCAATGTCACAATTCCCCTAGCCATTGCCGCTGGTGCCAGTGGAGTTGGGGTTGGTCGCGCGATCAATCAATTGAATAGCCCGATTGCGATGGTGGCGGCAGTGCGTTCCTTAATGGAAGCTTTAAATTCAGCTTCGGTTGTTGATCGGCCTCGGGTTTAAAACCTTGAATTGATTGCCGACCAAGCCTAAGAAAGCCAGACTAATTGGAACTTTTTCTAGGGCTACCCTCCGCCAATACTTTTGGGAACTAGGGGGGCAGTGATCTCTGGCAAAACTGAGATACTGAAAGGCGTCCCTTGGCTTTCAGTATTCTTGGGATTTATTTCTAATCAAAATGGCCATGGCTGAGAATGTGAGATGCGTCGACTCAGGTTGGATATCTATTCCTGAGACCTCGGGAAAAAACCTAGCTACGGTAAATCAGGGTTGGCTAATTGTTCCTGCATAATTTCAACTCCCCGAGATGTGCCAATCCGAGTTACCCCGGCCTGGATGAAGGTTAAGGCCTGCCCATAGGTGCGAATTCCTCCAGAGGCTTTGACACCGACTCGGTCTTTGGCGACTTCTTTGAGCAATTTAACGTCCTCTAGGGTTGCTCCCCCTTGCCAGCCTGTACTGGTTTTCAAGAAACTAACACCCGCATCCAGACAAATTTCGGCGGCCAGTTGTTTTTCAGCCGGTGTTAAGACGGTGGTTTCTAAAATCGCCTTCACCGTAACCTGGGTTGCTTCGCAGATTGCAGCCATTTCTTGATAGACCGCATCGGCATCTCCCATTTTGAGCCAGCCGAGGTTAATGACGACATCTAATTCTGCGGCCCCGGCATCGACTGCAGCTTGGGCTTCATAGAGCTTTGTCCCTGGAGTGTGGGCCCCACTGGGAAAGCCAACAACGGTACAAACCCGGGGTGACTCACCATGGAGTTGTTCAACGGCGCGGGAAACCCAAATGGGATAAAGGCAAACACTGGCGAATTTCCATTGTCGGGCCTGGTGACAGAGTTGATCGATCTCCGCCGCTTGGGCCTGAGGATTCAGTAAGGTGTGGTCGATGTGGGCAGCCAGGTTATCTAAGGCAGTCATGGTCAGTCTCGCAAACGTCTCTAAAGGAATTAGCGTGCCAGGCCAGGGTCTGAATGTCTAGGGTTCGTGTTGGCCTGGGTGAGGCGTTTAACCATCCTGCTTCCCATGGCTTCAAGGGTTGTGATACTTCTTGTTAATGTCAAAAGACTCTCTATGAATCATTCGCTTCGTCAGCTTAGGGATATTTGCTGACTATGAAATCCTGACTCCTCACGGGGGAAGGTCGTTAAACCTAAGCCAGGTTGGATGGGGGTTGGAGGGCTGCAAATACCAGTGCTTGCAATTCTTGGCGGGAAATTTCCTGGGGTGGTTTGTCGGAGGCAGTTGGCACAAAAACAAGACTATCAATGGGGTCAAGGGCGAGCAACTGAAAGAGCAGATCCAGGACTGGCATCTCAGCGAGAACTCGGTTTGATGAATTCTCTGGGATTACTGGTTGAGCCTGGGTGGGACTGCCATAGGCGACAATCACTTTTTTTTCTAGGGTGGGGGTATAGCGATTCTGTAGGGTTGTCACTTCCCAATTGCCCTGGGGAGATTGCCAGATGTGGTAACTCAGATGCTCCAGGGATGCGGCCAGATGTTGCAGAATTGGCCCAATTTTTTTGATGGCTTGAGGGGTTTGCCCATCCTGTGGGGCCTGGTGTATCAGGAATTGTAGCTGTTGCTCTAGGTTCAAACGAGATGTCTCGCTGTGCATGATAATTTGAGTCTAGCCAATTTCTGCCAAAGCCGGATCGGGATGTTGTTAATTGAGGTGTAGTTCTAACTTTTCAGCGGTGGAGGATGGGATTAACATTGGCTCTGGAGTCATTTATCTTGCCCGATTTTGAAAAAATAGTAACCCATGCTTGATTCCACTCCAATGGGGTCAACAAGTCGAAAATAGGAACCTTAGCCTACAAACCCTAAAACTAATACCTAAGTCCAATCCCTAGAAATTGACACGGAAATTTTCAAAAAATCAGTTTTTAACTTGAAACCTATCAAAATCTATGCTTTGCTAAAGATTAGGTAAATTAAATCATGTCAGTGCGTTGTGATCATTAAAAGCACCAGCCAAATTTGCCCCACTATCGCCACTGACTCACACTCATCTAATCAAGGAAGGTGAATGAATGCCTCGTAGAAGTACTAATCAACTGACTGGGGAAGCACTCCTGAAAAAAGTTAAAGACTTGGAAGGTAAGAGTCCAGAAGAAATTGCCAAAGCTTGTGGTTACTACACAACGACAAAAAGCGGCTCGGAACGCGTCAGTACACTGAAATTTTATAAGGCTTTGACCTCCGCCTCTGGGGTTAATCTGGATGGTAAGCTATCCGCTGGAAGTAGTCGGGGCGGGCGCAGTGCAAGCTATCGAATTAGTGTCCAGGCCAACGGTAACTTACTAATTGGGTCTGCCTACACCACGCAAATGAATCTACAACCTGGGGACGAATTTGAAATTACCTTAGGTCGTAAACACATCAAGCTGACGCAGGTTTCGGACGAGGCCGCTGCTGTTTAAGCTGAATTGTTCTTATGAGATTGTAAAAGTGCTGATCATCAGTCCTGTTCTCTTAGGAGTAAGGCCAGACTTTTCCTCGGCTTTTCTTGAGTTCTGATTGATGGTCAGCCTTTTTGAGTGACTATATCCTAGGCGCCTATGGTTGGGAACTGGCAATTTAATTCTCCAACAGGTGAGTCCAAGAATGGGAATTGGGGTAACGTAAAAGCAGATGTTATCCGGATGTTGAGCGTTAGATCCCATGCCCCAGGCCAATATTGAAATTTATACCTGGACAACCTGCCCCTTTTGTATTCGGGCTAAGCAGCTATTGACCCGTAAGCAGGTTAAGTTCTCCGAATATGTTATCGATGGGGATGAAGCAGCGCGGGCTAAAATGGCAGCGCGGGCCCATGGGCGCCGTTCGTTACCTCAGATTTTTATCAATGGGGAACACATTGGCGGCTGTGATGATTTACATCTATTAGACGCTCAAGGGAAGTTAGACCCGCTTTTAAATGCCAGTTGACTCTAACTCCTAAACCCATTCCCAAGGTGATAATTAATTTATTTGGAAAAATCCGGTGAAGCTGGTCTTTATTATTGATCCAATTGAAGGGCTTGATCCCGGTCATGATACCAGTGTTGCCCTCATGGAAGCAGCCCAACTCAGTGGACACCAGGTCTGGATCACCACCGTTCAGCAACTGAGCATTGTCGCTGGCCAGGCCTGGGGGGTTGTTAGTCCTGTGACCTTAATTCCAGTTGTCCTTAAGGATGGGCAGTGGTGGAGTGATCCGGCCTGGTTTAGCCTTGCATCGCCACAACTTTTGCCCTTGACTGAGTTTGATCTGGTGTGGATGCGCCCTGATCCACCTGTGGATACAGCCTATTTATATGCCACCTACATTCTTGATAGTTTGCAGTTCACAAAAACCCGTGTCATCAATAGTCCTGCGGGAATTCGGGCTGCCAACGAAAAGATGTACGCACTCCAATTTACCGCTGTTATTCCGAAAACAATTGTGAGTCAATCCAAGACCCAAATTCGGGAATTTGTCCAGGCCGAGGGCATGGCGGTTTTAAAACCTCTGGGGGGCAAAGGAGGGGAGGGAATTTTATTTTTGAGTGCCCAAGATCGCAACCTCAACTCCATGATTGAGATTAGTACGCAGCGGGGGCGATTGCCCGTGATGGTGCAGGAATATTTACCAGCGGCCCAGGCCGGGGATAAGCGGATCATTCTTCTGGATGGCCAACCCATGGGGGCCGTTAATCGAATTCCCCAGGGTGATGAATTTCGCGGCAATATGGCAACGGGTGGACGGGTGGCGGCAACGGACATTACCCAACGGGAGCGAGACATTTGTGCCCTCTTAGCTCCGGCGTTACAGCGGGATGGCCTGGTGTTTGTAGGTATTGATGTGATCGGCGGCTACTTAACCGAAGTCAATGTCACCAGCCCCACGGGGGTTCGAGAAATTGATCGTCTCAGTGGCACCCATTTGGGTAAGGAGGTCATGGCCTGGTTGGCGGATACCCAAGGGCGCTGATCTCAGGATGAATAAGGACTTATGGGGCAGTGCTAGCTAGTGGGGATGGGGATAGGTCAATTTTGGAGATTGAGATTGGGTGCGCTTAAGGGCGGCAACTAAATTTTCTATCTTGACCGGTTTACTGACGTAATCGTCCATGCCAGCGCGAAAACACATTTGGCGATCTCCCTCTAGGGCATTGGCCGTCATGGCGATGATCCAGGGGCGCTCAGGCACAGGCCAGCGTTCACAGATTTTTTCCGTTGCCGTCAGACCATCCATTTCTGGCATTTGCACATCCATCAGGATCACATCATAGGACTGCCGCTCAAGGGCTGCTAATACCTCCAGGCCATTGACCACCACATCCGCGTCGTACCCCAAGCGCTTGAGAATGTGTAGGGCAACCTTTTGATTGACGGGATTATCCTCAGCCAGCAAGATTTTTAAGGGAATCCGTTCCCCCAAGGAATGATCAATGGCAGGAGCGGTTGCAGCTTGAGTTACATTGACCGCTGGATCCAAGGCCTGGTTAACGGCTTGTTCGAGTTGGGTTGAACGGACAGGTTTTTGTAAAAAGCTAACAAATAAAGCTTTAGCCACAGCACTTTGCAACCAACTGCGGGGGGTTAACAGGATGAGGGGAAGACTGGGATAGGCCTGGCGTAGTCGTTGCCCCAATTGAATTCCGTTTAGGCCCGGCATTTGAAAATCCAACACGGCCAGATCCCAAGGGGATACCTCTGGGGTTTCCAGGAGGTCAGCATTGGATACCACATCGACAGCGAGGCCCAGGTGTTGGAGACGGCTACCCAGTAAGTGGGCAATGGGTTCGTGATCATCCACAATCAAGACTCGCTTGCCCACCAGGTTTGAGGGGGGTGATGGATGGCCATTGGGGGGGCTGACAATGGGGGCGCGAATTGTGAATTTGAAGGTGGTGCCGATGCCAACTTGGCTCTGAACGCCCATATCCCCGCCCATGAGCTGAGCCAAGCGGCGACTGATCACCAGGCCTAAACCGGTTCCCCCGTATTGGCGCGTTGTTGAGGCATCCACTTGACTAAAGGGCTTGAATAATCGATCCAAGCGATCCTCTGGAATGCCAATCCCAGTATCTTCAATGGCCAAGCGAATTTCGTAATCCCCCTGCTCCGTTTGCGGGCGACTATCCACATGCACCATCACCTCGCCTTGGGTAGTAAATTTAATTCCATTGCCAACTAAGTTGACTAGGATTTGTCGCAGGCGGGTGACATCACCTTGAAAGAAGCGGGGCGTCATTGAACTGTAGGTGTAGCCCAATTCGATATTTTTCTCATCGGCTTTCGTGGACAGTAAATCTAAAACTTCTTCGATACATTCCGCCAAATCAAAGGGATGATGCTCCAGGTTGAGATTGCCGGATTCAATTTTGGAAAAGTCAAGAATGTCATTGATAATCGTCAAGAGGGTGTCCCCGGCCTGGCGAATGGTTTGGATAAAGTCCTGCTGTTGCGGTGAAAGGGGTGTATCTAGCAAGAGACTAGTCAGCCCCATGACTGCATTCATTGGTGTACGAATTTCATGACTCATGGTGGCGAGAAAATCACTTTTGGCCCGGTTTGCCAGTTCGGCACTGAGACGGGCCTGTTCCATTTCTTGATTTTGAATTAGGAGTGTTTCCCGTTGCTCCGTTTCCTGGGCCAACAACTGGGCCTGGGCTAGACCAATACCCACCTGGGCCGCCACGGTTTCTAAGAATTCCACTTCTGGAAGCTGCCAGCGATGCCCATGACGACAAAAATGTAGGGCAATGATCCCATTGGGTTCCCCCCGATAGGAGGTGCGGACAGCGAGGAGAGATTTGAGGGAAATCCGTTGGCAAAATTCGACAATCCCTTGGCTTTCCGCTGCTTCCTCGACCCGATCCACGGCCCAGGCCTGGTCAGAGACTAAAACCCGCTCCAGCATGAGATTGTTAGCAATTGGGATTTCGACCTGCCGAACAGATGTCACGCCCTCCGCTAAGTATTCCGCCACTAAAGGAACATCTAAGGTGGGCTCGTGCCGATAGGTATGGATCAGACAGCGATCAACTTTTAGGGCCCGTCCCAAGGACTGTGCGGCCATTTCACAGATATGGTTGGCATTTAAGCTCTGGCGAATTTCCTCGGTGATTTGCCGCAGCAGTAAAGCCCGCCGCATTTGTTGCTGGAGAACAGCCTCGGCCCGTTTGCGTTCACTGACATCGGTTTGGATGCCAATGTAGTGGGTGAGTTGCCTTTGATCATCATAGATTGGGGAAATGGAGAGTTCATTCCAGAAAACCGTGCCATTTTTACGAACATTTTTGAGGACAAACCGCCCTGATTGCCCTTTTTTGATGGCGTGCCGGAGTGCATATAGGCCCGGTTGATTGTGATCGGGGCCCTGCAAAAATCGACAATTGCGCCCAACGACCTCTGCGATGGGATAACCGGTAATTTTCTCAAAGGCTGGGTTGGCGTAAATGACGGGATAATCCGGCCGGCGATGATCGGTAATGACAATTCCATTGGTGCTGGCTTCAATGGCCCGTTCCCGCAACAATAGTTCGACTTCAGCCTGTTTTTGAGCCGATAAGTCGCTGGCAATACCCAAAAATCCGGTGATCTCGCCCCGATGATTCCGCCGGGCTGTGACGGACAATTTCACTGGAAAGCGGCGGCCATCCTTACAGACATAGGTCCATTCCCGCTCATCTGCTTGGCCTGATCGGGAGCGATGCACAAAGACTTCAAACCCTGGTGCAATCTCCTGCCCGAATTCTTGACTTAGGGCCTTGGCCTGGAATTGGACTTCGACGGGATCGTGGAAAATCGCTGGCGTTGTCCGACCAATTAACTCCTCTGCCCGATAGCCTAACCACTTTTCGGCTACGGAATTAAATGAACAAATTGTCCCATCAACGGTCGTCGAGACAATGGCATAGTTAGCACTATTTAAAATATCTTTTTGCAGACTATTATCCTGTTGCCGTTCCCGAAGTAACTTTTGTACCCGCCGGAGATTGCGGCGAACTTCGAGTTGGGTTACTACCTGTTTAGCCAAGGTTTTCAGGGTTAGTTCTTGGACATGGGTGAGTTGGCGTGGGTTAGTGTCGATTACACAGAGGGTTCCAAGGGCAAATCCCGAGGGGGTGACTAGGGGCATTCCCGCGTAAAACCGAATGAAAGGGTCACCAGTGACGAGGGGATTATCGGCAAAACGCCCATCGGACAAGGTATCAGTGATGATAAAAAGTTCAGGCTGGAGAAGAGCATGGGCGCAAAAAGCCAAGTCTCTGGGAGTTTCAGTGGCCTCCAGGCCAACACGGGCTTTAAACCACTGCCGATCTTGATCAATTAAGCTGATCAGCGCGATTGGAACTTCACAGACGGCGGCGGCTAATTCAACAATTTGATTGAAATCCGATTCCGGGGGTGTATCTAAAATTCGATACCCATAGAGCGCTTCTAGGCGTTCCGCTTCATTGGTTGGGCAAGGAGCAATCAACATTACAACACCTGGGCCATCACGAGCAAAGGCACATCATCCTGACTCAAAAATACTGAATCAATAGCTAGGGTGTCATTGTGAATGGTCAAGGGTTCACAACAACTTAAGTGACTCTTAACTCAGTGTAGGCGATTTATTGAGATGGCTAGCTCTACCGTTCTTGATTTTAAACCCTTCCTTATCCCTGCCTGGGATGCCTGAGCTTACTGCGCAAGAATGACTGTAAAAAACTAAACGACGACGATATCAATCGCCACCAGGCCTGGCAGATTGTTCAGAGTGGCGATTTGAACCTGTCCAGTCCCTCCCAATCCATCTACATCAAAGAACAAGGCTCCCGTTACTTGGTTGTAAATAAATCGCTGAGTGGCATTAGTTGCCGAAGCTCCCAACACAAAACGGTCAATAGCTAAGGCTCCTAGGACTAATCCACCGCCAAAGCCTGAGCCCAAGACTTGTATCTTATCGGTGTTACCAGCAACCTTACTGAAATCTGTCACTGCATCAATGCCTTCAGACACTGCGTTAAATCGGAAGAAATCATTCCCAACTCCTCCCGTGAGAACATCATTACCCGCTCCACCAATCAGCGTATCGTTGCCCTCAAAGCCCATGAGTGAATCAATGCCTCCTTCCCCTGTCAAGATGTTGTTGCCTGTATTCCCAACAATCGTATTCACAAGGCCATTACCTGTACCGCTAATATTTCCAGCTCCCGTTAGCGTTAGATTTTCAACATTACTGGTTAAGGTATGGTTCAGCGAAGAAAACACAATGTCAATGCCTTCATTTGCATTTTCCACCACGACATCGCCAACGTCATCCACTACATACTTATCATTCCCCAGACCTCCTACTAGTCGGTCAGCACCCGTTCCACCATTCAGCGAGTTATTCCCAGAATTACCCGTAATCGTATTGACTAGGCCATTACCTGTACCGTTAATATTTCCAGCTCCCGTTAGCGTTAGATTTTCAACATTACTGGTTAAGGTATGGTTCAGCGAAGAAAACACAATGTCAATGCCTTCATTTGCATTTTCCACCACGACATCGCCAACGTCATCCACTACATACTTATCATTCCCCAGACCTCCTACTAGTCGGTCAGCACCCGTTCCACCAT
>CAZZCG010000043.1:0-8786 GCA_964653145.1 uncultured Synechococcus sp.
CGAGGCCATTAGAAGTAAGGGTATCGATCCCTTCGAGAGAGAGCTTCTCGATTTGCTAGAGCGGCGGGTTGCGCTCACTCCCGTTGAGGAAGAATACTTGCGCCTGATGGAAAAACGTTATAGGGATTGAGTGAGGTCGATAACTTCCCGACAATATGGTCTGGAAGTTAAGACTCGGATTTTTTTGCTTACGGCAAAGGCAAGAGGTTTAGGACAGGCTCTGATAGGTTATACCTATGTTGGCTGTACCACTATATTCAGGAGTTCGAGAATGGCAAACACTTGACAGATTAAGTCAAAAAATAGTTTGATTAAAATTAAAAAAGATTGCACCAAGGTTTAGATTGGTATGTGTGGCAATCCATCGCTTCAACCCGGAGCTGTTCATGCTTTCTGACTCTCCAGAATTTCAACTTCCTACCGTGTTTCTAGCGGATGTCCAGCTTGCTCAGAGTGCAACAGTCCATTATCAGCAAACCAGTGAGCCTTATTACCTGGATGCCGCCGTCGAAGCCTGGAACCGAATTCTCCAACATCCCAGCTTTGCCACAACAGATTTAGCCTTTCGGCTCGTAGCCCTGAATGATGGGGGTGGTGCTTATTTACGTCGCTACTGGGTGACAGGCAACATGGAAGACCTGCATCAAGCGGTGCAGTATCTACAACAGGGACTGGAGCAGACTCCACTCCACTGGAGTGATCGTCCCAGCCGATCCAGCAATCTGGGTGCTGTGCTGAGTATTCGATATAGACAGATTGGAAATTTAGCAGACTTAAAAGAATCCATCCAACTGTGCGAAGCTGCCGTACAGCAGACCCCACCGGACTCACTAAACTTGCCAGCACGACTGACGAATCTGGGCAATGCGTTGAGTGCCCGCTACCAACTGACCAGCAATCGGGGTGACTTGGATCGGAGTCTGTCCGTCTATGAAGAAGCAGTCAACAAAACACCCTTTGATGATCCAGACCTGCCCTTACGCTTAAATAATTGGGGCACGGTTCTGGAAGACTATTACCGCTGCAACGGGCAACTTGTTAATTTAAAGCGAGCACTTCGGGCTTATGCCAAGGCAGTCCAGAAAACTCCGGCTCACTCCCCAGACCTGCCCATCTATTTGAACAATTTGGGCAATGGGCTGACAACTTACTATCTGCAAAGAAAACGATTAAACATTCTAAACTATGCGATCGCCTGTTGTAAGCAAGCTGTCACCGCTACTGTCCCCGATTCACCCGATCAACCGGGTTATCTGATGAACCTGGGTAATGCTCTCAGAAACCGTTATACTCATACGGGTAACTGGGAAGACCTCAATCAGGCGATTCAGGCTTATCAGTCCTCTGTGGAAAAAACTCCTGCTGATTCAACCTATCGACCCATGTTTCTCCACAATATGGCAGTTGGGTTGAGAGATCGATACTTTCGGACAGGGGAACAGGATGATCTAGATCAGGCCATTCGAGAGGTTGAAGCTGCCGTCCATCAATCCCCTTCTGGTTCACCCGAACTCCCGGGTTATCTCAGCACTCTTGGAACTGTCCTGGATGATCGATATAGTCGCACGGGCAGCCTGGAGGATTTGAAACGGGCTACCACCACTCATCAACGGGCAGTAGAGCTGACTCCATTGGATTCTCCCCATCTTCCCATTCACCTGAATAACTGGGGCAATGCCCTACGGAATCATTACACGCGGACTCGCAATTTGCCCGATTTGAAACAGGCGATCGCTGCCTATGACCAAGCTGTGAAGCTGACAGAGTCTAACTCAGCGTATCTTGCTAGTCGTTTAAACAATTTGGCAAATAGCCTGAGAGACCGCTATATCCACACGCAAGATTTACCAGATTTAAAAACGGCAATCAAAACCTATCGACAGGCGATTGCGAAAACACCGTCTAATTCACCAGAAAATGCGCCGATTCAGAACAATTTGGGAAATGCACTGAGGGATCAATTTCATCACACGGGGCAACTGGCCAAACTGAACCAGGCAATTGTGGCCTATGAACAGGGCGTTCAGCAAACTTCATTACAGTCCCCTGAGTTGCCTGGCCGTCAAAATAACTTGGCCAGTGCGCTGAAAGATCGCTTTACCCAGACTGGAGAGGATTCAGACCGAGTGCAGGCAAGAGACTTGTTTGAACAGGCAGCGATTCAGGGGTTGCTGGTGGCACCAGAGGCAACCTTGCTGGCATCTCGCAATTGGGGCACCTGGGCAACAGAGCGGCAGACATGGAGTGAAGCAGTTACGGCATATCGCTATAGTTTGCAGGCGATTGAGCAACTCTTTCGCACCCAACTTCTCCGCACCAGCAAGGAAACCTGGTTGCGGGAGGTCCAAGGAATTTCCGCTCAGGCGGCCTTTGCCCTGGCAAAAGAGGGGGACTTCACTGGAGCCGTAGAAGCTTTGGAGCAGGGATTAGCTCGTTTATTATCGGAAACATTGGATCGCAATCGTGCGGATTTAGAACAACTTAAGGAGTTAGGGCAAGGGGAATTGTGCAATCGCTATCAGGCTGTTACTGAGCAGTGGCACGGGTTGATCCGAGGACAGGAGAAATCGACTCAGCCGACTGATCCGAATAGGGCTGACTCTTTACAAGCTGTTCAAGTGGAATTGGAAGAGACGCTCGCCGCGATTCGTCAGGTATCTGGATACGAAGATTTTCTTAAACCACCAACTTTCAAGACCATCCAATCTGTTGCCCATGAGGTTACACTGGTTTACATTGTGGTGACTGATATGGGTGGACTGGCGTTGATTCTCAATCCCAATCAGGATCTGGTCACTCCCCTCTGGTTGCCTGACCTGACGGAAGTGGCGTTGCGATCACAATTGGTGGGTGCTGATGTGGAGTCAGCCGCTTGCAGTTATCTCGGTGCTTACAGCCATTGGCTGCCAAATCAGCAGGATGAACAGTCTCGTGAGGTCTGGTTAAATGCACTGGATAATACGACACGCTGGCTCTGGCAGGTACTCATGGGTTCGTTGCTTGAGGTACTTGGAACCGTTGAAACTGCCGTATTGATTCCTGTTGGGGTTTTGGGGCTACTCCCTCTTCATGCAGCCTGGACTGAAGATGCAATGCGGCCGACTGGACGGTGCTACGCGATTGATCGGCTGACAATTACTTATGCGCCGAATGCGCGAGCTTTGAATGCGGCACGGACGACCGTTAGTAAGGTTGTTTCAGAAAGCGTATTGGCGATCACAGATCCTCAACCTGTGAGTGCAGCCCCCCTGAATTATGCTGAGTATGAAGCTACCGTAGCCACATCAATATTTTCTCAGCACCATGCCCTCAGCAATGCAGAGGCAACGCTATCAGCAGTATTAACTGCACTACCAAATTCCTCTATTGTCCATTTTGCCTGCCACGCCTATGCGAATTTAATGGAACCCCTGACCAGTGGGCTAGTAATGTCCAATGATGAAGTCCTCAGCTTGCGTAACTTATTGTATTTGCGTCTTACAGGTGCCCGTCTGGCGATTCTCTCAGCCTGTGAAACAGGTATTCCGGGAGCAAATCTTCCCGATGAGGTGATTAGTTTATCGACTGGACTCCTGCAAGCCGGATTTGCAGGAGTCGTAGCGTCTCTTTGGTCAGTCTTAGATCTCAGCACCACAATGTTACTCGTGCGCTTCTACCATTTCTGGCAGGAACAGAATTACCAGCCGGCTGAAGCATTGTGTCAGGCACAGCTTTGGTTGCGGGATACCACTAGCAAGCAAAAAGCAACCTACTTTAAGGAAACCAATCCCTATATTTTCCAATCCCTTATACTGCTTGACCCTGATTACTTTGCCCACCCATTCTACTGGGCTGCTTTTAGCTATACTGGTGTTTAATACTGGTTCAAAGTAATTCTCTGATCCAAACAATTTTATATGTATACATCCAAAGATGTTCGAGACGCCGCTCATCTTATTAAACCCTACCTCCCTCATTTAGTGGGAACAGACAAAGAAACGGTCGAGAGTGCTTTAGAAGAATTGCTGACAAGAGACGAATCCGATCTGGCGGTTGATAACGAAATTCTGGCATTGCTGGCAGAGCGCGACTCTACCCGTGAATGGACACACCAATTCCTGAAAGACAAAACACCGCCTCCGGTCATGCGGAACTATGATCCTTTACCCGGTTCTGTGTCGGTCATTGATGCTAATACCTTTGTCTGCAAAGTATCTGGGTGTCCCTCGATCTGGTACCGACCGAAAGCAGGAATGGAACCACCTCTCTGTAAAGAACATCAAATACCTCTGGTACCAGCCCAATCTTAGAAAACTTAAGGGGACTTATGTACTCTAAATTTCTCGAAGGTATGACCGGCAAAGTGGCAGAACAGTGGGTGACTAACCTGCTGACCCCCGCCTTTGTCTTCTGGCTGGGGGGCATAGCCGCCTGCATCAACTACTTCGGCTGGAATCTGCTGAAAGATTGGGTATTGCAACAGTCTCAACCTTATCAGGTAGGATTGCTGATTGTGGGTCTAATTGTTATCGTCACTTCCGCCGCGATAGTGCAAAGGGGTGATCGCGCCATGTTGCGCTTCCTGGAAGGATACTGGCCCAGGTGGATGAAAAATTTACTGCACGAGTTTTTTACCAAGCGACATATCGAACAGTGGAATAAAAACAGCCAACGTTGGCAGGAACTTTATAAAAAAATTAGGACAGATGAGGATAGCCTCACCTCTGAAGAACTGAATGAATACGCTCAACTCGACTGGTTGATTCTGCATTCGCCTTCCAAAAATAATCAGTTTATGCCTACCCGCCTGGGTAACCTGTTGCGAGCATCCGAGTATCGCTCCAGAGAAAGGTATGGGCTGGATGCCGTCGTCTGCTGGCCCCGCCTCTGGTTGTTGTTGCCTGACAGCACCCGCAAAGAATTGCAGGAAGCTCGGGCTGCTCTGAATACAGCCGTTCGGATTTGTCTCTGGAGTCTCCTATTCTTGGTTTGGACTCCCCTGGCGTGGTGGGCACCGTTATTGGCTCTACCTGCTGCCTGGTTGAGTTACCGCATGGCGCTGAATACCGCCGCCGTTTATGTGGACTTGCTGGAAGCGACCTTTGACGTGCATCGCCAACTGCTCTATCAATCTTTAAGAGTTAAACTGCCCCAAAATCCAATCAAAGAATCTGAGGACGGCAAAAAACTGACCCAGTACATTTGGCGGGGATCAGACTCATCGATGACTGATTTTTATGATCCGCCTGCAAAATAGTTGATCGCAAAGAGAGTAGCTTTCATAGCAAAGTTTTGTTTGAGATGCCAAAAAGGGTAATGTTTTCTGTGTAGTGAAAGTTTTAGTATTATCCACGTAGTGATACGATAAATTTTTTATTAAAACAATCTTGTAAAATAAGAACCAAAAATGGTATATTTTTGCGTTGCTAGATTCTTGACTGATCGAGTGGGTCTGTCATGTAATACCAAATTAAAAGGAGAAAAAGGCAAATAGAGATAAAATAGCAATGAGTTCCTGAAAAAGAAGGAAAAACCCCAATGGTCGGTGTAACCTCAATTGAAGTCAAAGAAAGCCGAGAAGAATTACAAGAGAAACTGCGTCAAACCAAAAATCTCAAAGATAAAGAAAGACTACAAGTTTTATATTGGTTAAAGCAGAATAAGCCACTCACAATTAGTGAAATTGCCCTATCCTTGGGCAAACATCGTAATACTCTGCAAACTTGGTTAGCTAAATACCGTGAAGGAGGGATAGAAGCCCTATTAGAAAGACGAAAATCTCCTGGCGGAGTTAGAAAAATTCCCCAATGGGCAGAGAACGCTTTGCAAAAGAGGTTAAAGGAAGAAGAGCAAGGATTTAAGAGCTATGGAGAAGTCCAACAGTGGTTAAAAGAGACATTGGGGGTAGAGGCAACCTATCATGCAGTTTATCAAATGACCCACAATCGACTCAAAGCCAAGTTGAAAGTGCCTCGTCCAGTCAATCATAAACAGGATAAAGAGCAGTTAGAGGCTTTTAAAAAAACCTTGCTGATGACCTCCAATTATTAAGTCAGTATGCCAACCAGGAGCAACGTCCCATTCGTTACTTTACCCAAGATGAAAGCCGTTTTGGATTACATACCCTAATGGGGAGATTGATTACAGCTTGTGGAGTCAAACCGCTGGGGCAATGGCAATGGCTCTTTAAGGCTTTCTGGATTTATGGGGCAGTCGAACCCGCTACAGGAGAATTCTTTTATTGGCAATTCAGCCATGTTGATACTCCCTGTTATCAAACTTTTTTAGAGCAATTCTCCCAAGCTTATCCCGATAGCCTTAATATCTTTCAGGTTGATAGAGGAAGATTTCATCGAGGGAAAGACCTAAAAGTGCCTGAGAATATTATCTTACTGTTTCAACCGCCTTATTGTCCTGAATTAAACCCGATAGAACGACTATGGGAGCACATTAAAAAAGACCTGAAGTGGTCTTCGTTTAAGACTTTAGAGGAATTACTGGCTCATGTCACCCAAATAATCTCTCAATTGACCCCTGAAGTTATTGCTTCTATTACAGGTTTTCCTTACATTTTAGAGGCTCTATCTGCACTTAATTCTATTTAATTTGGTATAAGCTTTAAAGAACAGGAGTTATAGTGAAATGTCTCTCTATATTGTCAGTTTTATTTCTAAAAGCAACCATTCTAAAAAAACAAATTTACTACATGGAAAATACCATTAGCAGAGTATCTCTTTTCTTCAAACCGGGAAACCTGAATCAAAGCCATTAAAGGGAGCAAGTCTATTTCTGAAACCATCCGCATCGATTCCCCCGGCCGAGCGCAAATCACAATTTTCTAAATTTTGACAACAAATTGTTGTCAAAATGAACTAATAATGTACTAAATATTTTCCCTGCTGGTGAAGCAAGTAAATTCCGCTACTGTAAATCATGGAAAGTTTAATGCGCATAAATGAATGCCGCTAAGTTAAGGTTTAAATCTATCGCGATCTCTACGGGATTATAGGAGTTTCAGACTGTCCTGGATGCTTAACTTAGTGGCATTCGCGCATAAATTACTGTTATTTCGGCTTTCCCCGCATCACCCCCCTATGTGGATGAGTAAGAAAAAATTAAATAATCTAGATTATACAGTATAGATTCTTTAATCTAGATTCTAGGAAATTACCTAAGAGACGAAACCTTATGGAATCAAACCCGTCTACTAATGAGTTCGTAAAAAATCTAGATTATATAATCTAGATTATAGATTGTAGGATTAACACGATAATGTCCCGAATCATAGCCATATTTAATATGAAGGGAGGGGTAGGCAAGTCCACCACCGCCTACAATCTCGCTGCCGGGCTGGTTAAGTTTGATGGAGCCAGGGTTCTATTAATAGATATAGATCCTCAAGGTAATTCCTCGGTAGCGTTGGGCATTCCCATCTGGAATTTAGAAGTTCAACTCAAAGATGTCTTACAGCGGCGGGTAGAGATAGACCAAACCATCATCTCCACCCCGAGCGGTGTTGATGTAGTGCCTTCCAACATCGCCCTTGCCGAAGAAGAGATTCCCATATCCGGGCTACCGGGGCGGGAGGGATTATTGAGAAGATCGATCGTTCCGATAATCGATAAATACGATTTCATCATCATCGACTGTCCCCCGAACGTGGGGGTCTTCGCGGTTAATGCTCTGATGGCCGCTCAGGGGGTGATCATTCCGGTAGACATGAGCTACCTCGGACTCTTGGGTATCCGGGGTATAGAGAGGGCTTTAGCTCTAGTCAGGGAATATCTGGATCATCCCATCGAGGTACTCGGGGTGCTGTCCACTAGATTTGACGGTAGGAATAATTTATCGAAAGAGGTTTTGCGATCGCTCTCTGAGCATTTCGGGGATAAGATGTTCAAGTCGATAATTCCCGAGACGGTGAAGCTGAGGGAAGCTCCATCCCATCAACTATCTATCTTCGACTATGACCCCGATGGAGCCGGGGCTAGAGCGTATCGAGATTTTGTAATGGAGGTGAGTCAATGTCGGTAAATAAGAAGAAACAACGTTCCGTACTCGGAGACAATCCCTTAACTCAGGGTATCTTTAACAAAACTGAAACACTTTCTCCCTATGAATCTTCAACCGTGCGAGACCCCGATGGCGCAATATCCAAGCATCAAGAATCTAGTATCAATAGTCTAGAACCTACTATCAAGAATCAAGAATCTACTATCAATAGTCTAGAACCTATTATCAGTAATCAAGAATCTAGTATCAGTAGTCTAGAATCTACTATCAATAGTGTAGAGCCTAGTATCAGTAGTGTAGAATCTACTATCAATAGTCTAGAACCTATTATCAATAGTCTAGAATCTACTATCAATAGTCTAGAATCTAGATTCTTGCAGAAGGGCGATAGGGAAGCCGTGAATCTCAGGATACCGATCGAATTAAACGACTGGCTCAACAACCTGTTGAGGAACGGTAAGCGCAAACACGGTTCCAAGATACCGAAGGAGATATGGGTACAAGCGGCCTTAGAGTTGTTTCGAGCGATGCCGGTAGATTGGGAGAGTATCGGCGATGAGGATAGTTTAGGGCGAGTTTTAAAGGATCTAGATTCTAGATTAAATAATCTATAACAATAATATGTATCACCAAACGTTTTAGGTTTTATTGGCCCCGTAGGTGCTAATAATGCCTAAATTATTTTCGGTCAGTTTACAGATAATCCCGTAACAATTCCTCGCTTATGTCTAAAAGCCGTTACCCCAAGAACTGGAAGAAGTTAGCCACAACTATCAAGGAGTCGGCCCGATGGA
>CAZZCG010000044.1:0-7103 GCA_964653145.1 uncultured Synechococcus sp.
CGGACAACCCCTAAGACAATCGGCGCATTGGCAGAATTGTTGTTCGGGTTAAACACCGTAATCAATCCAGGGGACAGGGAGATATTGTTGGTCAACTGGAACCGATAAAACCCTTCCAAGTGATAGGTGTTGAACGCCGTCACATTCCCAACCGTGGCAAAGTTATTGCTAATCGATTGGGGTGGCTGACCAAAGATCAGACCGGCAACATCCCCCTTCTGCCATAGGTCTGGAGCCGCCGCCGTAATCGCCCAGTTCAACAATTGTGCATTCCGCCCCGTAGCCGGCCCTTGCACAGCATTCACGCTGGAGTAACCCACCCAACCCGATAAGGTAAACTGCGGAATCACTTTGTAGGTGAATTGGAAACCAAGGTTATCCGACTCAACATTTCCGTTGCCGCCCCCGGTGGGGTTATTCGCGGCCCCAGTATAGCCAGATGTACCCGTCGCACCGCTGGGGTCAATCCCAAAAGCCCGGACGTAGGTTACCCCTAAGGCTAAGTCCTTAATCGGACGCACAGAAATCTGAGCTAGAGCTGCATAGGCATCCCCAAATAAACCAGCCTGGTTCGCAGTTGGATTCGTGGGATTCAAGGGGAGGTTAGAAGTCCGGTTTGCACCACCGCCACCTAAGTAGCCCAGGGTAAAGTCGGCACTGGTGCCTGCTTCTTTGTTCTCGGCAAATTTCCAGTTGTAGGTTAACCCCGCTGGATTGGCGCCATAAATCCGGTAAATCGGGTTAAACCGACCAAACCGAGATAGGGCTCCCACTTCGCCTGATGAGAAATAGGGGTTGAAGGTGAACATGTTGTCTTCCCAGGCCCCGGCGTTGGCATCAGCCCAAAGGGTCATGTTGGGGGCGGGAGAAAAGCGGTAGAAGAGTTTATGTAGAACAAAGGCGTTCCCGGTGCCGATGTCGTAGGCGAGACGGGGGTCGTTGGTGTTGGTGATGGTGTTGTAGTTAACTACGTTACCCGCTTGCAACCGAATCCGGAGTAGGTCTGTCCCGGTAAAGCTGGTGTCGAAGTTGAGTCGAGTCCGGTTACTCACGACGGGGTTATCGGTGATCCCAGGACCAGCCACGTTTGTTCCACCAGGCCCGGTGCCGGGAGGGTTGGCAAAGTCGCCAGCGAGGACATCGGACAGGTTGATGACTACATTCCCCGTCAGTTTGGTTAATGTTGCAAACTGCACCGCTTCTAAATTAGCCACGCGACCTTCGAGGTTATCGACCCGCCCTTTCACCACTGCGAGTTCGTTGGCAAATTCTTGGGCTAACCGTTGCACAGCCGCTAAGTCTTCTTTCGTGGCAAACCGGTCACTAATGACGTCTAAGCAAGCGTTGAGGGCAGCGGCCATTTCGTAGCGGGTGGCGGCTCGATTGCCCCGAAAGGTGCCATCGGGATAACCGGCAATACAGCCATATTTCTCAACTAAGGAAGCCAGGGCTTGATAGGCCCAGTCGGTGGGGCGAACATCGGACAATTGAGAAACGGAGGTGACTTGGGGCAGGGTTTGCCGGGTACGACTGCCAATAGCTGAGGTACTCGGTGTGGGTGCTTGTTGAGTTTCAATCCCAGGCAGTCCACTGGACAGCGGATCCGCATCCAATGAAGATACGGAGGGGGCGTTCCGTAACTGACCAACGCTCTGGGCTACATTCAGGCGGGGGTATTCCGGCAATGTTAATACGGACGGGTTAGCAACTGTAGCCAAGTCCTGCGGGGTCAGTTGTAATAAGCTTTTTGGCGCTTCTGTTGCTCCAGCGGCACTCCCCAGGCCTAGAACCCACACTGGAGATGTAGCTAGCAACGTCCACATAAATCGGGACATAATCGGTCTCCTTTTATACTCCTCACACATCAGTACCCCAGGTTTGAGCTAGATATACTGATTTAAGATTTCAACAATAATGCAAATAGGAGTCAATTGCAATAAGCGCCAAGGAAAATTTGCGCCAAGATGAAGGGACTGAGCTGACTAGGGCCTTCCCAGGATGGACATACACCCAGACGATGAGTTTAACCAGGCCCTGTTGGCGCAGGTGCATCCTCAAAACTGGAAAAACCCACCCCCGCAAGCAACCTATGACCTAGTGGTGATTGGGGCTGGAACCGCTGGCCTGGTCACCGCCATTGGCACCGCCGAGCTAAGGCTGGGGTTAAAAATTGCCTTGGTTGAGCAGGCCTTACTGGGGGGAGATTGCCTGAACTGGGGTTGTGTCCCCTCAAAAACCCTACTGGAGTCGGCTCGAGTAGCCCATTTAGTCCGGCGGGCAGGTACCTATGGTGTCAGTTTTCCCCAGGCTCCGGAGATTGACTTTGCCGCGGTCATGGCCCGAGTTCGCCAAGTTCGGGCAGAGATCAGTTCCCATGATTCCGTCAACCGCTGCCACCAGGCCGGAATTGATGTTTTTTTTGGCACGGCTCAGTTTATCAATCCCCATAGCCTCAAGGTTGACGATATCTTGCTCCCATTCAAACGGGCTGTGATTACCACCGGGGCTAAAGCTGTGGTGCCTGAGATTCCTGGCCTGGAAACAGGGGATTTCTTAACCCATGAAACCATTTTTAACCTGACGGAATTACCGGCCCGTTTCGCCATTGTCGGAGGTGGCCCCATCGGTTGTGAATTAGGACAGGCATTGCAGCGATTGGGGTCGCAAGTGACGATCATTCAGCGCCGTGGGCAGATCTTGCCTCAAGAGGATCAGGATATTGCCAACTTTTTAGAACAAGTCCTTGAACAAGAAGGTGTCAGGATTAAAACAAGTTGCCAAGTTCAACAGGTTCAAACCATTGGGACTAAAAAAATGCTTCAGATCAAGAGTCCTAACTCGGCCACGGTGGAAACTCTTACCGTCGATCGGATTTTGATCGCGGGCGGGCGGGCGGCGAATGTGGCATCTCTGGGATTAGTCAACGCAGGAATTGACACCCAACCCGGCCTGGGGATTGTTGTGAATGACTATCTACAAACCAGTCAACCCCACATCTTTGCCGCTGGGGACGTTTGTTCGGCCTGGAAATTTACCCATGCAGCCGATGCCATGGCCCGGATTGTCATAAAGAATGCTCTGTTTGCCCCCTGGGGCCTGGGTCGAGAAAAGGTCAGTGATTTATTGATTCCCCGTGTGACCTACACCGATCCTGAAATTGCCATGATTGGTTTGTCTCCTGACCAGGCCCAGAGGCAAGCAATCCCCCACACCCCCATGGAAATTCCCCTAACAAAGGTGGATCGAGCCGTAACCGCTGGGCAAACAAGAGGTTTTCTACGACTTGTCGTGGGTGCAAACTCCGACAAAATTCTCGGGGCAGTGGTGGTTGGCCCCTATGCAGGCGAATTAATTAGTGCCATTATCCAGGCCATGCAGGCAAACCTTGGACTCCAAACCCTCGCCAAAACCATTTTTCCTTACCCCACCCAGGCAGAAATTCTCAAAAAGGCGGCGGACTATCACTACCAACAGAACTTCCTAACCCCCTGGATGCAGCGCTTACTGAAAATCATCGCCAGGTTCAACTTAAGATAGTCGTCAAAAAAATTACCTAAGCCTGCACCATCAACATCCAGCAAGCCCAGGTAACTTTTCAGAATCTCAAGTGTCCATGACGACAGAGCAGGGCAATAAGCTCCCCACAGGAGCCAGGTAAATTTTCCCAGGTTGATCTCAGATATTGAAGAACCAGAGCTGCAACTAATTTTGTAAGGTAAAGAGAATTGGAGCATTTTTCAACCGCTTGTAGAGTCGGTAACGATGCCAGATTTCAGGGGTGGTAAAAATGACCAGAGAAATCGCCTCCCACAGATAAACCCAACCAATGACGAAAAGTCCATGCACCAACACCATGGGGAGTGTCCCAGAGATATTTTCATTGTCCACAGCCACCCATAGGAAAATAAACCCAACGACCAGAAGATAAAACACCCGTCTCCATACATCTTTCAGTTGTTTTTGAATTAGATAAAGCTGAAATATCAAACCTGTTTCCAGGCCCTGGCGAGCTTCTTTTTCTGCATGGGGATGATGTTGCGAACTAGGCAGGTGAAAACACACTTCAATGCCATAGCGAAATGGAATTTCAGCAACACATTCCTCCAAATACTTTTTTAAATCAGGATCAATATCCCGTCGTTTAAATGGAGCCGGATCCCATTCATAAAAAATATCGCTGTAATGATCCAAAGCAATTTCAATCATGTAGCAGTCATTTTGGACATCCCGCTGATAAATGCTTTGAAAGGGTCGCTTTGGCCGCTGCATGGAACTAGTTCAAAAAGTTTCATCTAACAAGTATTGGGGATTGTAATCCTTTCCCTTAAGCACGGAGCCCCACAAGCCTAAAACCGTTGCCAGGGTTTGTTTTGGGCATTTCGTCCTTAGCAAAAATGACTAAATCTAAAAAAATGGCCTGGACTGAAATCCGTTGAACGCGGATCCGCACCCCAGGCCTAAGCAATGAATTTTCAGGAGTAGCTATGAAAAATTAGCCCAACAACGCTTCAGCCTTGGCCAAAACATTCTCCACCGAGAAGCCAAACTTCTCCATCACCACGCCACCGGGAGCCGAGGCCCCAAAGCGATCAATGCTGACGGTATCGCCTTCTGTACCGACATACTTATGCCAACCAAAACTAGAGGCAGCTTCTACTGACAACCGCTTGGTCACAGCTTTCGGCAACACAGATTCTTTGTAAGCCGCATCTTGAGCTTCAAACAGGTCAAAGGAGGGCATGGACACCACCCGGACTTTTTTACCCGCAGCCGTTAATTTCTCAGCGGCCGTTGTGCAGAGATTCAACTCGGAACCGGTGCCAATCAAAATCAATTCCGGTGTTCCATCACAATCCGCCACTACATAGGCCCCTTTAGTGACCCCTTCAATGGAGGTGGCATCCAAGCTGGGGAGATTTTGCCGAGAGAAGGCCAACAGGGTGGGTTTGTTTTGCTTGGCCTGGGTAATCGCCACATAGTAGGCCCCGGAGGCTTCGGTACCATCGGCCGGACGAATCACCGTTAAGTTGGGAATCGCCCGCAAGGAAGCCAAAGTTTCAATCGGTTGGTGCGTCGGCCCGTCTTCCCCTTGGCCAATGGAGTCGTGGGTCATCACCCAAATCACACCGGCTTCCGATAGGGCTGACAAGCGAATTGCGGCCCGCATGTAGTCGGTGAAGATTAAGAAAGTGGCACCGTAGGGAATCAAACCGGATCCATGCAAGGCAATCCCATTACAGATCGCACCCATGGCGTGTTCGCGGACTCCAAAGTGGATGTTCCGGTTTTGGAATTGCCCTTTTTGGAAATCCCCATAGCCCTTCAGTTCGGTCAAATTAGAGTGGGTCAAGTCCGCTGAACCCCCAATCAACTCTGGCAACACAGGAGCGAGTTTGTTCAAGCAGGTTTCAGAGTTTTTCCGAGTGGGGAGAGCTTTATCCGCCGCAGTGTAGGTGGGGAGAACGCTATTCCAATTAGCCGGCAACTGGCCGGAGAGTAACCGTTCAAATTCAGCGGCTTCTTGGGGATATTTAGTTTTGTACTGGGCATAGGTGGATTGCCATTCAGCCTCATAGCTTGCTCCCCGTTCAACGGCCTTCCGCATATGGGCCAGGGCATCAGCAGGCACATCAAAGGGTTCAAATTCCCAACCGAGATTTTCCCGCATTAACTTGACTTCATCACCACCCAAAGCGGCACCATGCACCCCAGCTGTATTAGCCTTGTTGGGGGAGCCATAGCCAATGGTGGTTGTGACTTTAATCATGGTCGGTTTGTCGGTCACAGACTTGGCGGTTTCGATGGCTTTAGTAATGCCCGCAATATCAGTGTTGCCGTTTTCCACATGGAGGACGTGCCAACCATAGGCCTCAAACCGTTTGGAAACATCTTCCGTAAACGCCACATCGGTGGAGCCATCAATGGAAATGTGGTTGTCGTCATAGAGGGCAATCAGTTTCCCCAGACCCCAGTGACCAGCAATCGAGGCCGCTTCCCCAGAAATACCTTCCATGTTGCAGCCATCACCCAAAATCACATAGGTGTAGTGATCAACAATTTTGCAGTCGGGCTTGTTGTAGGTGGCGGCTAAGTGGGCCTCTGCAACGGCTAATCCCACTGCATTGGCAATCCCTTGACCGAGGGGGCCGGTGGTAACTTCTACCCCAGGAGTTTCAAAGTTTTCTGGGTGACCGGGAGTTTTGGATTTCCACTGTCGAAAGCTTTTAATATCGTCAATCGTGACACTGTCATAGCCTGTCAAATAGAGCAAGGCATACTGCAACATGCTGCCATGGCCAGCGGACAAGACAAACCGATCCCGATTAAACCACTTGGGATTTTTCGGATTGAACCGCATAAATTGGTCGTAGAGGACAAACCCCATTGGTGCGGCTCCCATGGGTAAACCGGGGTGACCAGACTTGGCCTTTTCCACGGCATCAACCGCAAGAAAGCGAATGGAGTTAATACAAAGTTCTTCGAGGGACTGAGTAGTGGCGACTGGCATGATGCTTTTTGGAGTGGGGTATGTGGACAAGGAGAGTCAAAACACGGTCATTCCAACAGGGTCTTAGGTAAAGAGTGCAGGAAGCCCAGCAGTAGGTAATAATACTTAACAATTTTGGGTTAAGCAATCTATCCCAAGGGTATCATGGAGTGTCTCGCGCTCAACTTTTGCCCGTTGTTCCCCAGTCCTGGGTGATGTTGGGGTTTAAGGTGTTGTCAAAACCGACTTTTGCCAGGTGGTGATCAACTCTTGGGCCGGAAGATAGGTTGGATGGGAGCGGGGAATCAATTGGGCGGCGGCAATGGCAGCGTGAACATCCCTCGGGGCCTGGTCTTGGGCAAACTGAAAGAGGGTATTTCCCCAACTCAAGATCAACTGATCAGCTTCGGCCCGGTAGGGACTGCGGGCAGAGACTTGATTCACGGTCTGGATTGCTAGGGCAATGGCGGCAGGACTTCCCAATTGGGCTTGGGCTTGGGCTTGCTGAATCCAGGCCTGTTCAGTTTCATTATTTCCCTCAACCTCATCATCACGCCACCACGGGGTTTCCGTTGGGGTCAATTCTGGCGCTTGCCATTGGGATAGGCGGGCTTGG
>CAZZCG010000045.1:0-6461 GCA_964653145.1 uncultured Synechococcus sp.
GCTTGAGCCAGTCATCGAGGATGTCAAACCACCCCCGCTCTGCTGGTGCGCGCCCTATTGCTATGGTCATGGAATTAAACCCTCTTGCAGATATTAAGTTTCCCTAGCAAGGATGCTTAAAGTGCTGTTACTCATCTTCACCCAGTTTGTGGATCAAGACAGAAGCGACACTACACTTCAAGGCAAGATTTATATCAAGATAAAAACCTGTGAGACTATTTAACCACCGCAGTCGTCCGTTGAAGTCGGCATTCAGCGTTTTGGAACACAGGCCAACATTCCCATTCCCAGGGCAGGGCGGGAGTGCATACTAACGTGATAGCGGAATTCTTACGAAATATCAAGTTTGATGGACAGGCTCTCATAATTCGCCAAACCCAGGCCAAGTAAGCATTTTTACTCATGCTGATCCGATCAGGGTATGACAACGGGGATGGCTGAGGTATCTGCGGGATATTGTCTTCTCAGGACAGTGAACTCCTGGCCAGCCGGTACCTTTGCAAATTTTTCTGTGGCAAAACTCACAGCTTTCGTAGGTCAGAATAGCGTAGTATCGAGGGCAGTCTTAAAAAAGTCTTAAGCCTTGCGATTTGCACTTGTAACAAACTGTTACCCTAAGCCCCTATGGTTGGATATTTAGTTTCTCTGGGAATCTTTACGGCCACCTTTGCCCTGTTTAGCTTGGGGTTGAGTCTGCATTGGGGCTTTACCGGGTTGATTAATTTTGGTCATGTTGGCTTTCTGGCAGTGGGGGCCTACACAACGGTTTTGTTGAGTTTGGCAAAGGTTCCCTTGGTTTTGGCAGTGATGGCCGGGATGGTGTTATCTGCACTGCTGGGCCTGGTGATGGGGTTCTCCACCTTGAGGCTCCGGGAAGATTATTTGGCCATTGTCACGATTGGGGTGGCGGAAATTATTCGCTTGTTTATCCTCAATGAAGAATGGCTAACCCGTGGGGCCCGTGGCGTTTATGGCTATCCGTTGCCCTTGGAAGGGTGGGAGCCACAGCGGTTTTGGGTGGTCGGCATGATCCTGGTTTTGACGGGCATTGTGGCAGTAGGTGGTTGGCGGTGGTGGCAGTGGCTTGGCCGGATCGTTGGAGCGCCGTTAGTAGTCAATAAACCATGGCAGGGAATTGGAATTTTAGCGGCCTATGTGTTGACCCTGACGGGACTGGAGTGGAGCCTCTGGAGCCTGATTGAACCCTTATCCCTGGGGCGACCTTTGAATATTCCGCTGTTGATGTTGGCGGTGATTTTTTGGGTACTCGGGGTCGGATTACTATCTTTGCGCTATGTGCACCCACGGCAACTGTGGCAAAACATCCGGCGGCAGTGGATCTGGTTGTGGGGTGTTAATACATTGGTGGCCGGTCTGGTGGCGTTACTGTTTCGGGCTTTTGTCACTGGGATTTGGGAATTTAGCTACAAGGCGGTTTTGCTGTGGTTGCTCCTGGTGGTCTTGGCCCTCGTCTTTTGGCAGTTGGAATCCTGGGTGCACTCTCCCTGGGGGCGCGTCCTCAAAGCTATTCGGGAAGACGAAGAGGTGGCCAAGGCCATGGGGAAAAATGTTTTTTCCTATAAGATGCAGTCCTTAATGCTAGGTGGGGCAATTGCGGGCTTAGCGGGTTCGTTTTATGCTTGGCAGCTCACCTTCATTAATCCCGATGGCTTTATTTCCCTTTATACGTTCCAGGCCTGGACAATTGTCGTCCTTGGCGGCGCTGGCAGTAATGTCGGTGTTTTAATTGGGGCAACCTTATTCTGGGCCTATAGTACGGTCACAAGGTTTTTACCTCTGGATGGTGGGCAACTGGACGCGCTGCGGGTGATGATTATCGGATTGTTACTGATGATCTTGATGATGTGGCGACCCCAAGGTATTTTAGGCAAAAAAGAGGAGCTTACCCTTGGACACTAGAGACCTTCCGTCCGCTGCTTCCACGGTTACCCTAGGGCCCCCATCACCCCTATTGGCCGCAACAGATATTTGCAAGGCCTTTGGCGGTATTAAGGCGGTTGAGCAGGCTAATCTCTCTGTCCAGGCCGGCAGTATTACAGGGTTAATTGGACCCAATGGGGCAGGCAAAACCACACTCTTTAATTTGCTCTGTAACTTTTTACCCCTGGATAGCGGCCGAGTCATTTTTGACGGTGAACCCATTAACCACCTCCAACCCCACCAAGTCGCGCTCCAAGGCCTCTTACGCACGTTTCAAGTGGCCCGGGTTCTCTCTCGCCTCTCGGTCATGGAAAATATGCTGTTGGCAGCTCCCCACCAGGCCGGGGAAAAACTTTGGAATGGTTGGTTCAAACCCCATCACATCCGCAAGGAGGAACAGGAACTTCAGCAACGGGCCTGGGAGATTTTGGACTGTGTGGGCCTGGGGAAAAAAGCCCATGACTATGCCGGATGTTTATCAGGTGGCCAACGAAAACTTTTAGAACTGGCTCGAGTTATGATGCATCGCCCTCGCTTGGTTTTACTGGATGAGCCGGCCGCTGGGGTGAATCCAACTCTGATTCAACAAATTTGTGAGCGGATCCAATGCTGGAACCAAGAGGGGGTAACGTTTTTGATCATTGAGCATAATATGGACGTGATTATGTCCCTTTGTGATACGGTCTGGGTGATGGCGGAAGGGAAAAACCTTGCCAGTGGCACCCCCCAGGCGATCCAACAGCATCCCGATGTTTTGGCTGCATACCTTGGGCAATAATTGACCAGAATTATTCAAATTTTTCTTCTTATGTGAGCTTATAAGCAAAAGGTAAAAAAATTTTCAAAAACAGACATTAATGAGTTGTCGGTACTGTGGGCAGCATTGGCCTGACAGTAGTTGAGACAGGGGTTGGGGCTGGTTGATCGCTCAAAAAGGCGGCCATGGCTAAGGGGCAAGCGCGCCAGTACCCCCGGACAGGAACACTTAATTTCCGACATTCGCCACCACGCCGACCCTGGGGATCATAGTGAGAGCAAAATCGGCACGTTGAGACATTTGTAGAAGAGTGTTCCATTAGGGATCAACTCCGTAGTAAAAAAATGCTTCTACTTACATCCTATAGATGCCCTGAATAGAGCTTTTCCACTGATCACAGGCTGAAAAGAGTATCAAGTAATCCGTTTCGGTTTCTCACACGCGAAAAGATACTTTTAGAATCTTTTCAGAATTCCGTTACATTTCAAAACTATTCCCTAAAAGATAAGGAAAAACTGACACTTAAATCACGCCAATTTAGCTGTGAGACTCTAAATTAAATCTGATCTAGCTAACAAAGGTTCTAAGTTTGCTGATCCCCAATCAATTTTTGAGGACTAGCTAAGAATAAACTCGAGTTTACACAAATACGAGATTCGCAATGTTTCGTCAAGAAGCTGTGACGTTACCAATGATTGTGATTGATGTTTTTAAGGGGCATTTCAGAACCAGACCAACGGGCTCTTGTGCCAAGTTCTGGGGGTGCCGAAGTTAGCGAGATGGGCCAAAGCTAATTTGGAGAGTCACGGTTGCCGATACCTGCTGTTCTCCAGCGATGACCGGGGTGGGAGGGGCGGCATCAGCAACGGCGAGTCTTTGCATGATCGGGTTGGGGGGTGGGATGGGTGGAGTCGCTTGATTGATTTGAATACTAACGACCTGTTGACTCTGCAAACCAAGACTGTCGAGAACGATTTTTGCCTGGGCCTGGGCATCACGGCTGGCGCGCTCGAGGGCAACGCTTTGGGCTGCGTTGATTTGGGCATCGTTGAGGGTCAGAGTGACTGATTCAATTGTTGTGGCTCCCGCTTGGACTGCTGCATCTAAAAGTGCCCCGGTTGCATCGCTGTTGGCCTGGAAACTCACCGTATTTCTTGCTGTATATCCCCTTAAAACCCGTTGATTGTTGCTGTAGTCGTAGTTGGGCGATAGGCTAATTCCACTGGTTTGAAGTTTGCTGACGTTACGGGATCTCAAACCACTAATGACTCGATTAATCCGACTAGCAACCTCGGCTTGGGCTTCGCTAGCGGTGGCGGCCTGAATTTCTACACCTAGGGTTGTCTGGGCCTGGGTCGGAGTCACAAATTCAATGCCGCGGCCAGTGACCGTGAGGGTTTTAAGCATTTCTTGGGCCAATACGAAAGGAGCACTCAGGACAAGAATGCCGGACACTAAGGGGGCTAGAACGAAGAAACGACAGACGCTCAGTCCAGAGAAATCCTTAATTTTGGAACGTATCTCAGTGAAACTTTGGGGCATAGTTAAGGAACTCCAGGGGAATACTGTTAATCTGCCATGGGCTGTCGGGAAAAGAGCGATAGTTTCAAGAACTGAAACAAGAATCACCGCCCCAATAGGTTGGGAATTCCTTCGCAGCCACCAGGAATTGTGTCCCGGGTATGGGTGCCTCCCCAAGCACAGCAGTAATAGCGTTGATCGTCTGAAAGCGACTCCACTTGGCTAAAATCCGCATCCTCTATGATCGCACCAGTTTGACTGCCGGTGATGAAGTTTGGCGGGGTCAGGCGATCTCGGGGGCTTGCGGTGGAAATATCCCCATAAAATAGTCGAGTCCGCATGAGATTGGCGGCGGTAAAGTTAGCCCCCTGTAAAACAGTCCCAGCAAAGTTAGCTCGGGTTAAATTACAGGACTGGAAATTAGCCCCGGTTAGATTGGCCTCACTCAGCTCTGTCCAGCGTAAGTCAGTGCCGCTCAAGTCCGCCCCCACCAACATACTCCCTAAGTTAATAATGCGAACCCCATACTCGATATCCTCTTCATACCCCCCGAGCCCATCAAAGATTGCCCGCCCTAACCGCCGATCTCGCTTTAGGGGAGCTAGGAGTTTGGCACTGGAGAGAAAGCGAATGATTTTAGCCTTACCCTCCGCATCCAGACCCGCCAAAATTGCCGCTGTTCGCCCCTCCGCAATCGCTCGTTCCGGTGGCCAATCCTCAAGTAAGCCATCATCCCCCAAAATCAAGTCGGAAATGCCCTGAAAATAGCTATCAATGGTCTGCTGTTGGGTAATCCGGTTTTGTTGAGTTGTCAGGTCACGGGAAATTACATACTGACGCCAGGCCACGTAGGCTGCCAGCAAGGCGACTAAAATTTGCCCTAGGGCGCCAAAACCCTCAGCTAAGGCTCCCACTGCCTCCCAATTTGTTCCAGAAAAACGGTTCTGAATCCAGGGCCAGATTTCCGTCATGCTTACCAAGGCAATGACTGAGAAAAAAATGCCGAAAGCAGCCCAGATAAACTTCCGTTGAGCCGGAGCTAAATCTTCCTGGATCCATCGACGGGAAAAATGCCAGAGGGTTGGTAGGTTAACTAGGAAAAGGATCGCGGCAGCCCCAACTCCTAATCTGTCCCAATCCAAGATCCAGGCCACAATCAAAACGGCCATTGAGGCAGTGCTGAAAACTTGCCGGATCATTTGTACCCAAGAATCAAAGCGAGATGGCATAGAAATTCGCAAGGATTTAGTAATTGCCTGGAGTATAGAGTATGGCAAGGCACTTAGCCCCCTGGCCCCTGACACGACATGGATGACGCCAACGCCTGTCAACCCCTAGGACAAGACTCGCATTTCCCGAATTAGCCATTCATTACCTTGCCGGACAAAGACGTAGCGCACACGATAGTTATCTTCGTAGGATGACCCGGCCTGGAGCTGCCCATTTTGGTAAAAGTTTGCCGCCTCCCGAATCCGGGCAATGACTTCAAACCGGTCATCTCCGAGGGGTTTTAAACTATCAACCTCTAATTCCTCTAGGGAAAACTGCCAATGGTTATTCTCGGCTTGACTGGTTTGGGCGGTGCTTTTCCAACGGGAGAGCGCGGGTTCGGTCAAGATGCTTGCCAAGGTTTCAGTGTTATGGGTTTGTCCCAGGGCCTTTGCTTTCAAGTCTTGCCAACGTTGAATCTTGGCCTGGGCCATCTCGGTTGTCAGAATTTCCGAAGAACTATCGTTTGGGGGTGGGGTGGTTGGTGATGGACTTGGAGGAGTGGGTTCAGCCGTGGGGGATGGGGAAAGGGCAACTTGGGGTGACTCAGGCGCAGGAACTGGGGGAAGAGATGCGGGTAAAGGGGGTGGGGTGGAATTGGCGGGAGATTCTATGATGTCGGAGTTAGTGGCATTTAACCAGAGGTGGCGTCCTCCCCAGGCCAGACCCATAACTGCCACCAGAAAGCCCGAGCAAACGAAGACAAAGCGACCAGGATGGGCAATTTTTAGGGTTGATTTAGGGGCAGTACGTTTTTCCCGGGATGGCCGAGTTTTTCTTGGGGCACTATTGAGGGGAATGGGACGAGATTGAGGCTCAGCATAGCTCTCTGCATCGGGGCGCGTCAGGTGAATTTCCGGCCTGGGGCCAGTCAAGCTGGGGGGCAGATCAATCCCCTGGAAAGGAAGAGTGGGCGCAGAAAGGGAGGGAAAGCCAGTGGTGGTTGTGGCGACTTCCTGGGGGGGTGGGGTAG
>CAZZCG010000046.1:0-5145 GCA_964653145.1 uncultured Synechococcus sp.
ATTCGGCTATACAGGATAATAAAGAATCATTAAGTTGAGGGAGGCGTTGTTTTGGCCCACACGATTGTCACAGAAACCTGCTCTGGAGTTGCGGATTGTGTCGAAGCCTGTCCGGTTGCCTGTATTCATCCGGGGCCTGGTAAAAATACCCTGGGGACGGACTGGTATTGGATTGACTTTACCACCTGCATTGACTGTGGCATCTGCTTTCAAGTCTGTCCAGTGGACGGAGCTATTGTTCCCGAAGAACGGCCTGAACTCCAAAACACCCCTCAGTAAGTCCTATGTCCTCTGAGCCAATCCTAGAGGTGAAATCGGTTTACGCCGGGTACGTGGCCGATCTGGATATTTTGCAAGGGATAAATTTCCAGTTGTTTCCCCATGAACTGGTGACGGTCATTGGCCCCAATGGCGCAGGTAAATCAACCCTTGGCAAAACCATTGCTGGCCTGCTGACCCCCCGCCTGGGCACGATCTCATTCCAGGGAAAAAACATTACCCAGCTAAAACCCCATGAAATCGTTGGCCGTGGGATTGCCTATGTTCCGCAAATTACCAATGTCTTTCGATCCCTGACGGTGGATGAAAATCTGGAAATGGGGGCTTTTCTCCGGTCAGGCACCATCAAGCAGTACAAGGAAAAAATCTTCTCAGCTTTTCCAAAGTTAGCGGAACGTCGAAAACAGAGGGCTGGGACTCTCTCCGGCGGCGAACGTCAAATGCTGGCCATGGGTCGGGCGATGATGATTGATCCAGCTGTGATGATTTTGGATGAACCCTCTGCGGCCCTGTCCCCGCTCCTTGTTGCTGATATTTTCGCAAAAATTAAGGAGATTAATGCTCTGGGAACCGCCATCATTCTGATTGAGCAAAATGCGCGTACCGCTTTGTCTATGGCAGATCGGGGCTATGTTCTGGAAACGGGGCAGGACAAGTTAGAGGGGCCTGGGCAAGTTTTGTTAAATGATCCGACGGTGGGCGAGTTGTATTTGGGGGGGAGTAGTCGGCTGTCCTGGGGTCTTGGTTGATCCTAAAGTGGTAGGCGATCGATATCTTTGTTGCGCCCAATCACCACCATTACGGCTCCTTTCTTCAAACGCTGTTCTGGGTCTGGATTGATGGAGACGTTTTTATCACAGATCAAGGCGACTAAGTTGAGGCCAAAGTGCCGGCGTAACCCCACCTCAGCAACGGTTTTATTGTCAAATTGCTCTGGAACTCGCACCTCCACAATGCTTTGATCCGGATCAAGGTCAAATCGATCCAAAATGGCTGGCCGGGTTAAGCTGTGGGCTAAGGTACATCCGGCTTCATACTCTGGAAATACCACCAAATCTGCTCCGACCCGCTCCAAGAGCTTTTTGTGGACTTCTGAGGAGGCTTTTGCGACCACATGGTGAACCCCAGCTTCCTTGAGATTCAGGGTTGTGATGATGCTAGATTCCAAGTGATTACCAATGGCGACAATCACTGTTTCAAATTCTGTGATACCCGCTTCCTTTAGGGCCTGGGGGTCGGTTGAGTCAATTTCTAGGGCATGATCCACTAGCCGATCCAGCATGACCTGGGCCACAAGCCGTTCTTCCCGGTCTGTCCCCAGAACTTCGTACCCCAAATTGTGGAGGGTTTCACAGACTCCCCGCCCAAACCGCCCCAGGCCAATGACAGCAAATTGTTGATTGGTTCTGCGCATTCCCCGCAAGAGGCCTAGAGAGGAAAAATTCACCGTTAATGCTCCTATTGATTAATAAAAGGATTATTTTGAGTCCAAATTTGAGGCCTGGGTGCGGCGATTTCGACACCGATCTGAACAATACTTCACTTCATCCCAACAATCAGCCCATTTTTTCCGCCAAGTGAACGGACGCTGACAAACTACACAGATTTTGGTGGGAAAGTTTTCCTTTCTTTTTTGCTTTGGCATTCCAAAACCAAGCCAATACTCCTTATATTTTCTCTTAATTTCCCCGTGTTTCTGATGTAACCAATCTCGCCCTGACCATGAATCCCTTAATGCTGCTCTAATTGTCTTTCCCACTCAACAAACCAGGTCGAGCGCAGAATCCACAACGTCAACCCCACGGGCAACAGGACAAAGAAGCCCAAAATAGTTGCGGCAAAACTAATTCCCTCTCCCGTAAACAATCCTGAATGCCACTGCTGCCAGACCAGAGCCATAAGCACGCCTAAGGCCATCGGCAAGATAATCAGGGTGGTTTTATTGGGTCGCTGCCACTGCAAATGTAACGGTTGCCGGATTAAGGACATAGCCCACACAGTCAGATGATTTCCGAGGCCTAGGACGATCCCCTGACGGCTCCACTCTGCCCCAAAAATCAGCAGTAAACCAGCCCACACCCAGGCCTGGAGATCAGCACTGTTGAGTTTATGCAGTACTAAATAAAAAATGTTGTAGCCCATACCAAAGGGAATATAGCCCAGTAAAATCGGAAAACCGAAAATCCCTGTAGGAACTGCCACCAGAGAACCCGCCGTTACCCCATGAATAGCCAGGCTCAGGGCATACATCAGGTACAACACCGCCCCATAGAGGGGAAGCAGCACCAGTTGCCCTGGGGGATACCGCTCAAAATATTCAGCTAAGAGGACAATCGGCATCAACACCAGCATCCAATAGCCGCCTACCCCCTGCACTTGATTTACGAGCAACACCCCCAGAACCAGAAGTAACAAAATCCGGTAGTTAATTTTTCGGCTCAACTCCTGATAAACCAGTGTTCCCAGGCCAATTCCCGCTAAGTACACTAAGGCCTGGCCGATAATTTGCCATTGCACCCGAATTTTTACATCCGACTCAGGTAATCCAAAGGCTCTTTGAAACCATTGCACCGTTTGGGTTATCAAAGCTGGATCATAGGGAGCGTTGGCGTGCTCTGAGGTGCTGGAGATAAACAGATTTCGGACGGTTCCTTGGGCAAAGTCAGAATTGTGAGAGATGGCAGAAGCAAACAACTCTTGGGTAATCGGCACCGGATTGAGTTGCTCATAGACCCCAATTCCAACCATAAAATTCTTTGGCTCTGTTGGCCTGGCTTCTCCCCCAATTCCCAGCAGCACCGTTCCCCGTAGTTCTGGGTGTTTCAGGGCGTAGTCTAAGGCCGTGGTTCCCCCCATAGAATGACCAGTCACCCCTAACCGCGTCGGATCAAACATCGGCTGACTTGTCACCCAGGCCATAATTTGCTCTAGATCCGCTTGATTATGTGGTTGACTCAAAGCACGGGTATAGGATGCCCCATGCCCGCCAAAATCAAACGTGACAGTAGCGATTCTGTGTTGGGCCAACTCCATCGCCAGGGGAGCCATTGTTTCTTTTTGCGAGGAAATCCCATGATTCAGAACTACAGTGGCATAGGGAGCGTCAGAGTTGGCCGGTAAATAATACTCCCCCACTAGGGCCTGGCTAGCACCATTCATGACTTGAAACGGATGGGGTTTAATATTTTTGGGCGAACCAACAAACCAGAACACTAATCCCAGGAACAGCAATATTAAGAGGATCAACAAGGTTGGCCTGGGAACACGATAATGCATAAATGAATCTGGAACCGCTGCAAGGAAACATCTCTAAAATCAGCTTAAGCCAATAAAAAAGACCCCCACTAAACCAGCAGGAGCCTTTTCAAAAACTTCTGATCAATGACTTTTTCCGGTCAAATGATCAAATCATCACAACGACTAGTCCAAGTTGGGCATCGAGAGCACGGGTTCAGTTTCCCGCTCAATCCCTTTCTCGAACCCAGCTGCAGCCGCCCGAGCGCGACCTGCGTGCCAGAGGTGGCCAACCAGGAAGAAGAAGCCTAAGACAAAGTGGGAGGTCGAGAGCCAAGACCGGGGCGAAACAAAGTTCACCGAGTTGATTTCAGTCGCCACACCACCCACAGAGTTCAAGGAACCCAAAGGCGCATGGGTCATGTATTCAGCTGCCCGGCGAGCTTGCCAAGGTTGAATATCGTTCTTGATTTTATTCAAGTCCAAACCATTGGGGCCACGGAGCGGCTCTAACCAAGGGCCACGGAAATCCCAGAAGCGCATGGTTTCACCACCGAAGATGATTTCTCCAGAGGGAGAGCGCATCAGGTATTTACCCAAACCAGTTGGGCCTTGAGCAGAACCCACGTTAGCACCGAGTTTTTGGTCACGGACTAAGAAGGTCATGGCCTGGGCCTGGGAGGCTTCCGGGCCGGTGGGGCCATAGAATTCGCTGGGATAAGCAGTGTTGTTGAACCAGACAAAGCAGCAGGCGATAAAGCCCATCAAAGACAAGGCACCCAAGCTGTAGGACAAGTAGGCTTCACCCGACCAGATAAACGCCCGACGAGCCCAACCAAACGGCTTAGTAAGAATGTGCCAGATACCACCGGAAATACAAATCAGGCCGAGCCAAATGTGACCGCCGATGATGTCTTCCATGTTGTTGACACTGACAATCCAGCCATCGCCACCAAAGGGAGACTTGAGGACGTAGCCGAATATGACCGCCGGATTTAAAGTCGGATTCGTGATCACCCGAACATCACCACCACCGGGAGCCCAGGTATCATAAACGCCGCCAAAGAACATTGCTTTCAAGACCAAGAGCAGGGCTCCAATCCCCAAGACGATCAAGTGAAACCCGAGGATCGTGGTCATTTTGTTCTTGTCTTTCCAGTCGTAACCAAAGAAAGAAGAATATTCTTCCAAGGTTTCCGGGCCACGGACGGCGTGATAGATGCCACCAAAGCCCAAAACAGCAGAGGAAATCAAGTGCAAGACACCCACCACAAAAAATGGGAAGGTATCAATCACCTCACCCCCAGGCCCCACACCCCAACCCAGGGTAGCAATGTGAGGTAGGAGAATTAAGCCTTGCTCATACATCGGCTTTTCAGGAATGAAGTGAGCCGTTTCAAACAAGGTCATGGCACCGGCCCAGAAAACGATCAGGCCAGCATGGGCAACGTGAGCACCCAACAATTTGCCAGAGAGATTAATTAAACGAGCATTACCAGCCCACCAGGCGAAACCAGAGGATTCCTGATCCCGATTGGTGGCAAAAATCGAATTACTAGAGAGCGTTACCACGGGGGAGTACCTCTTCTGGGAAGATAAAGTTTTCATGGGGTTGGTCTTGGGGCGCCATCC
>CAZZCG010000047.1:0-3789 GCA_964653145.1 uncultured Synechococcus sp.
CGGGAGAATGGGGGCAGGGGCTTCCGGGGGCAGGGGTGGAATTAGGGGTAAGGGCGGCTGAATCTGCTGTTGGGTCGGACTCAAGGGGGCAGTTTGGGCCTGACTGGGGGCAGTATATCCCAGGCCCCAGCCACCAATACCCAGGCCCAGCAGAAGGCCCCCACTTAATAATGAGCTTTTCATTCGGGTTTACCAACAACTCACACCACGCCTCCGCTCAATGGGATCATGAAAACCACATTGGTGGAGTTACATCATTAAAATACCGTACTCACCGAAGAACGCAATCATTCGTCCGAGATCCTTGAAGTTTGCAAGGGGGGGGATAGCCAAGACGGAATAATGATATTTCCGAAGGAATATCCTTTGTATTTCATATAGCTGCATGAAAATGTTCTAAGTTGATGAGGCCGGCAAATTTAATTGTTGACGGGCATCTTTGAGGGCCTGGCGCACTTGATTAAATCCGGTTCCCCCATAGCTATTACGGGCGGCAACCACTTGACGGGGGGCAATGGCCGCATAAATATCACTTTCAAACCGCTCATGGAGGGATTGCCACTCACTGAGGGATAAATCCTTGAGCAATTTACCCTGGGCGACACAGGTTTTGACAACTTTGCCCACTAAGTTATAGGCTTCCCGGAACGGCACTCCTTTGGCGGCAAGATAATCCGCAACATCAGTGGCATTGGCAAAATCCGATTCCACGGCACTGGCCAACCGCTCAGTTCGAAACACCAATCCTTCTTGAAACAAAATTGTTGTCGCTTCTAAACAGGCTTTAACGGTGGTGACCGCGTCAAACAGTGCTTCCTTATCCTCCTGCAGGTCTTTGTTGTAGGCCAATGGCAAGCCTTTCATCAACACCAACAGGGCCTGTAAATGGCCAAACACCCGCCCCGCTTTGCCCCGCACCAATTCAGGGACATCAGGATTTTTTTTCTGAGGCATGATACTGGAGCCCGTGGCACAACTGTCGGTGAGGGTGACAAAGCCAAATTCCTCCGAGGCCCAGAGAATTACTTCTTCGGAAATTCGAGACAAATGCACCATGATTAAGCTGGTGGCACAGAGGAATTCAATGGCAAAATCCCGATCGCTGACCCCATCCAAGCTGTTGCTGTACAGACCGCCAAAGCCCAATAGTTCCGCACTGTAATGGCGATCGATGGGAAACGTGGTTCCGGCCAAGGCGCCGCTGCCCAGGGGAGACAGGTTAACCCGCTGATAAATTTCATCCAATCGTTGCCAGTCTCGCTCAGCCATCGATACATAGGCTAATAAATGGTGGCCCAAACTCAACGGTTGGGCCCGTTGCAGGTGGGTATATCCCGGAATTAGGGTTTCGACATGGGTTTCAGCTAAATCTAAGAGGACGGTTTGCCATTGACGAAGTTGGGCCTGGATGTCGCGAATTTGTTGCCGCAGATAAAGCCTTGTGTCCGTGCCCACCTGATCATTCCGTGAGCGGGCCGTGTGCAGTTTTTTGCCCAAATCCCCGATCAGGTCTGTCAGTCGCCGCTCTACCGCAAAATGAACATCCTCCGCTTCGATACCCGGCGTAAATTCTCCACGGCGATATTCTTGACGGATTTGTTCTAACCCTTGGACAATTGTTTCTGCTTCTGCAGGGGTAATAATTCCAGTTTTACCGAGCATTTGGGCATGGGCCTGGGAGCCAGTTAAGTCATATTCAATGAGGGCAATGTCAAAGCCAATGCTGGCATTAAATGTGGCAATCGCGGGATGAAGGGAGGATTCAAATCGTTGGCTCCAAGGTTGTTGCGGGGAAGATGTGGCCATGAAAACCTAGCTCTCTCTGATTAGACTTTAATTCTGCCATAAAGCCCGCTGAGACTTGAGGGTTCTGCTGTCCTCCGGTAACCTAACCGAGCCACTCAACTTCCACTTGATCCATATCGGCTAAATCCTCAGGATCAATATTGGGAACTGTACCGCTGACAGCCCCACCCGTGAGTGTTGATTTTTGCACAAAGGTACTTTGCTGTTGAACCATGGTGCCCCCCTGAACATAGGTGGCCTGGTGTTTTTGCTCGAGGGTTGTTTTGTTGTTACTGTGGGTTGCTTTGGCTAGGGAGAGAGACTGTTTCTCAATTTTGTCGGTTACTTTTGCTGCTTCGGGGACGAGGTGATTTAGGAAGAAGTCCAGAGTTTCTTGTTTCAGCCAACCATTCATCACTGCCATAACCCCAAACCGATAGCCAGTTTGCCATTGTTCTTTGAGGATTTGATTAACTTGTTCCTCTGTCAGGAGATGGGCCCGCATGAAATAATAACCAATGGGCTGATGGGGATTCTCAACTAAGAGGGAATGCCATTCTTGAACGAAAAAATCTATGGTTTCCTGTTTCAACCAGCCATGGAGGGCAACTATTTCCCCAAATCGCAGACCATCGTAGACATCCTGCTCCATGACGACCACTTGAATTTGGCCTGGATGAAGTAGCCCGGCCTGGTGCAGTAGAACACCAATCACTGAACATTCCCCCAAACAGTTGGCTAATTATAGCTAAAGATTTTGAGCGTAAAACTTAAAGAAAACTATTCTTAACCTAACTCGAGCTGAAAGGTTTATCTGTGGCTGTAGGCACAGTTTAGGATTTCTTTAAAATTGCCCGACTCAATGCCACAATCCCTCAGTTTTCAGGGAGTTTCAGCTGCATTACTGACCTTGTTTGAATGAATCCAAGTGTTGTCCTGTCATGTCCAAAATTCCCCTTTGCAGTTAGGGAGAGCAGAATAAGTCCAGGCCAGGGGAGTGTCAATCATCTTGTATTCGCTAATAGTTAGAAAGTGATTATTACCCATCAGTATCATGGGGGCTAACCCTAGATATTTGTGGCAAAAACTTCTCCGGCCCGGTCTGGGGATGGCTGAATGCCCTAGGATTTGTGTTAGATAGAGGTGGGATCATTGCCTCTTGTGTTTGATTTTCGCGGCGAATTTCGTATTGAGGATGTTGTTTCTGTGTCTCAGTCTTGGAAGCTCCTTAGTTTAGCCGGTTTTGGCAGTCTGCTATTGTCCGTGGCTATAGGCTTATTTCCGGCTACCCCAGGCCTGGCTCAAGTTTTGATTCCCCGCACCCCTAAACTTGATGCGACCGACATGGAACGAGATGGGTTGACCGTAGCCCAAGAGGCCCTACAGCTGGCCCAGTTTCAGCAGTTTAATGAAGCCTTGGTGCGGGCAAAGCTGGCTGCACAACTAGCCCCCCAGGCCTATGAGGTTTGGGCATTACTCGGTGGCTTGTATCTAACTGTTTCTCAGCCCCAAGAGGCCATCACCTCCCTGCAACGGTCCTTAGCCATCAACGAGAATAATCCCGGTGTCTATTTCAGTCTGGGATCCGCCTATTTTCGGACTGAAGACTACCAGAGATCTGTTCAGGCACTGGAGCGGGGCCTGGCTTTGCGGGGGGATGTGGCGGAGGAATGGTTTAACCTGGGTAATGCCTATCTGAGACTCAATCAAAACGCTAAGGCCATCAGCCAGTATCGCCAGGCCCTGAAAATTGATAAGAAGTTTTGGCCGGCCATGAATAATATTGGGCTACTCCAGTACGAGCAAGGGGACATTCCCCAGGCCATCCGCAGTTTCCAGGCTGCCGTGAATATTGACTCCAAAGCTGGTGAACCCAAATTAGCCCTCGCTGTAGCCCTATTTCGACAAGGGAGAGTGGAGCAAGCCGTGAATTACGCCCTGGACGCGTTGCGGTTGGACAGTCGCTATGCAGCCGCGGAATTTCAACGGGAAAATCTCTGGGGT
>CAZZCG010000048.1:0-2895 GCA_964653145.1 uncultured Synechococcus sp.
CTCTGACCCATGACCAAGAACTGTTTGAATATTTCATAGATCAATTTTTTTAAAGTTCTGTAAAGATATTTTTTTGGGTGAGTGTAGATGGACATAATTGTCTGGATTTTAGGGATTTTAGTGAAATGGGCTGAAACCAAGAGAAATAAAGCGATACAGCCATTTTTTCGCCTTGACCTCTGAATATTCTTTAGGCGAAATGTCTGGATTTTTTTGTCCAAGTTTTTCGGTGTATTTTATCCAGATATATCGCCCAAATAAAAATACAAAATACGTTACAAAGTCTGAAGCGTATGTGGGGTATAGCTTTGAGCCTATTTTGTCACTTTTTGATGCACATTTATCCGAAAATGTCAATAGAAATGGCTGTTTTGGGCTGTTTTAAGGAATGTTAAGCGGTTTGCAATGGGTTTAGAATTTAGGTATCATTAAAAGTTTGCTTATTCTATGAGCGGCAATGCTGGGTTTTCTCCGTTGGTAATTGAGGAGCGGGGTGATGTTTGGCTCCTGGTGTTGCCGTTGCGATATGTGGATGAGAAGTTGGAAATCGTTGTCCCGGCTGGGTTTGAGACGGATTTGGCGAGTATTCCCAGGCCATTGTGGTCGTTTTTGCCTGCCTGGGGGCGGTGGAGTCGGGCTGCGGTGCTGCATGATTGGCTCTATTTTGGCGATAGGAGCCGTGGTCGGCGGTTTGCGGATGATCTGTTTTACCAGGCCCTGGTGCGGTCGGGTGTAAATCGCTTGAAGTCAGGGCTGTTTTGGGTTTCGGTGCGCTTGGCGGGCTGGGTTTGGTGGCTTTAGGCCAGTACCTTGAGGGGTTTTGTGTTGGCTAGTCGCTCGCGTTCAGGCATGGTGGTGGTGTGCATGAATAGCAGGGCTTTCAGGTATCCGGTAACGAGGGTGTGAATATCCAGGCCCCGGCTCTCGCCTTTGCTAATTGTGCAGTAGATGCTGGTCAGGCTTGGGGTTCCGGGGTCTTCCTGGCAAAGTTGATCGTAAAGTGCTTTAACGCTATCGGCGGGAGTGTGCATTTTGGGCTCCTGGTGTGGCTTAAATCCAGGTTAGCTAAGGCTTTGCGGGTTTGTGGTGTGCTTAAACACTATTTGCTATTCTGCTGACACTGCAATAGAGCTTTGTTTGAAAACGATTGACTGGACTGGATTTGCGGACTTGGCTGTTTATTTGGACTAGATTTGGCTTATTTTGATGGGTTTGTAACGGTTTTTATTAATTTATTGATTTGTGGCTAAAGTCGTGCTGGGTGCGGTTTTCGGATCTAGGATGAAGGGGTTGATTGAGGTTTTTTTGATATGGTTAGACCACTTTTAGTTGCTGCGGCGTTGTTGGTGTCTGCTGGGCCGGTTTTGGCGCAGTCTGGACAGTGTGCCCAATACAAAAGTCAGTTCCAGTCTGGGATTTTGGCGGCTGAGGGGGCGTTGGCGGCACGAAATGTTAATCAGATGCGGGCGGCTTTGGCTCAGATGAACCGCAGCTACACGGGGATTCAGTACACTTGCTCGGATGCCGATGTGCAAATGACTGGGGCTGAGTACCAGATGATGCTCAACCGGGCAAATCAGGCGGTTTGGTAGATTGGAAGAGACTGAATGTGCTGTGAATGCCTTACAGGCCTGGGGGTTTCTCTCGGGCCTATTTTTATGAGCGGTTATGAGTGGTTATGAGCGATCTGATGTAACGGTTTGTTAAGAGGTGGGTGTGACGTGGGAGGGGATGGATCGGGCAGGGATTGTTGAACTTTGAACTAACTTTGAACTAAATCTGGGAACTTTGAACTAACTTTGAACTAAATCTGGGAACTTTGAACTAACTTTGAACTAAATCCGGGAACTTTGAACTAACTTTGAACTAAATCTGGGAACTTTGAACTAACTTTGAACTAAATCTGGGAACTTTGAACTGATCTTTCTTCATGACTTTCTGTGAAAACTCGAAAAAAAAGACTCCCGGTTGAATGGGAGCTTATAAGAAGAACTTATCAGACTGCGTATTCTCCGCCTTCTTCGGCAGCGGTTGGTCGGCAAGCTTGGGAACAGGCAATTTGGAAAAGCTGATGCGTAGTGTAAGGGCGATTAGTTGCTGGATTAATGAGGTATCCAGCAGCGGAAATGATAGCCAGTGTGTCCCATTTTGGGTCGTTGTGGCCTTTTTCAATGTTTGAAATTGTGGATTTGGCGATGGTCTTACCTGTTCGCTCTAAGATGTACCCCCGCATATCTTCAATGCTGTAACCAAGCCTGGTTCGAGCATCCAAGTGAATTTTGCCTAATTTCTTTAGTCCCTCTTCAATTAAGAGCTGAGGCATCTACTGTAACCCCCAACGAATCTATAGCCTAAGTGTATATCACTCAATATGCTTGCGCAAATTAGTGATATTTCGGTCTTGACTTTTGTTCGGTGTATCATACAATATGCATACAGTGTTTGATACGGTGAACGAATGCGGAAGGTTAAGGGGCACGTTATACCGATCAGGCTTTCTGCTCAGCAGAATTTTCTGATTAAGGAAGCGGCAGAAAAGGTTGGCGAAAATCGGGCTGAGTTCATGCGGTATGCGGTGATGTCGCGAGCTGAGGAAGTCCTTAAGCGTGAATTGCCGGAGATGCCTGAATCGGTCTGTTCGGAGGATTAGTTCTATGTCGCAAGAGTCTAAGAAAGACTATTTCTCTATTCCACGCCTTGCGAATTTGCTTGGGATTTCAGAGCGCGCGGTCCGGAAGCGGTCTGCGTCATTTGCTGGTGGTCGCCGGAGATCTTTTGGAAAAGGTATTGAGTATCCGGCTTGGGGATTGCCGCTGGATTATCAAGATCGGCTTCGTAAGGCTGGTTATTTAATTGATGAAACGGGAACGAAAACTTCTAAAATCCCCCTTCCCC
>CAZZCG010000049.1:0-1948 GCA_964653145.1 uncultured Synechococcus sp.
CCAAATGGAAGTTGAGATCACGCCGCGGTCTTAGTGAAGTGAACGTTAATGCTTGGCGACATAATTTTTACCACTAAGTCGGTTACCAGGCCAACAGACTAATGGCATTCTCAACTTGCCCAGGCCCCACCTCGAGATACTTCTGCAACACAGCTAGGGAGCGATGCCCCGATATTTCCTGAATCACCCGCAATGGCACACCCGCCGCTGAGAGTTGAGTAAGTGCTGTCCGTCTAAAGCTATAGGTAGAGACTCCCACCAGGCCCGCCCGTTGAATTGCCCCTCTCAAGATGGCATCAGCACTAATGGGGTTTAAGTGCTTCAGGTGACGATGCCGCCCAAGAAAGACAAACTCTCGGCCTGGAGCATGAGCCAGTAAGTAAGCGCGCAGTTGGGGATGGATTGGGATTTGTCGGGTTGCCGTCTTCCCCTTGGTATTACAACGCCGGATCGTCAACACAGGTAGCACCTCCCCAGGCCTGGCATAGACATCCTCACTCAGCAACGAACAAGCCTCACTGATCCGACAGCCGGTGTAAAGACAGACTCCAAACAGAGCTTAATCCCTGGCTGCCTCCAAGGCGGAAAATAGAGCCTCAATTTCCAGTGGACTCAATACCTTGGCCTGGCCATGTCCGTCTTGTTTCATCTGCCTAACTTGTTCTTTGTTAGGGGTTAATCTACTCCAGGCCACAGTCTAAAAAGTCAGCCGTATTGCGCGTGACTAAGGTCGCCTGATGAACCCGAGCAATGGCCGCAATTTGGGCATCCGCTCGTGCTATTGGTTTTCCCTGGAGTCGCCGTTGAGCTGCTATCTGGGTGCATCTCAATTAGGCAATTAAGTATATGTACTCAAGCAGCAAAAGCCCCATTGGGATAGGCACAGCGATGTTTGAAAACCTTAGGAATATTCTGCGGTAACCACTGCGCTCCTGACATTTTTACCCGAAAACTCATCTGCTTGACTAACGCTTCAACTTGCCCGGAACCAATCGAGTGTCCCGTTGCCTGCCAGGTCTTGTAGTCAATGATTCAGTGTTGATGATGCCTCAAATATTGGATAAAGGTTGAGGCTCCCAGGCACTGATAGGCTTGCAATGTTTGAATCGTTAGCCTCACCTGTCCCTGCCAAAGAGAATCTTTCACGGATTTTAATTGAGTCTGTGTCGCCTGCATCTTGTAGGCATTTTCCATCAAATGAAACCAATCTAGGATTTCAATCCGTTCTCGAGTCGCGCCAATCCGGGTCAGAATATTCCAGACACCATCGTGCCCATCGCCTAAACAGGTCAAGGGCGTGGCTCGAGGTTGACGATTCGCCTAATCCACTAATCCCTCATTGTCTTTAAAGAAGGCAACCCCAATCTGGTCATGCACGGCTAAGGCTTTGTATTCCCGCCACTCACAGGGGTGTCCGAGTTCTGTACGCAGACGAATCATCCCCCCATCTAAGCTCATTTCTGAAATTGGGGTTGTTAGTTCTACCTCTGGCCACTCCTGACGCTGCACCAGACGTTGAAGGGTGCTGTGGGACACTGAAATGCCAGTCAACACCTCGATATCTTCTTCCGCTCGCTGATAGGACGCATTCGCACTCACCAGCAAACAACACTGCTCTAGGTATGGACTCCAACGACTCCTTGGATTAACGGCTAATTGTTTCGCTTGGGACGCACTCAGATGCAGGTCACCGAGAATACTGCTTACGACTCTCCTTTTTCCAGATTTTGTCTCTGGGGTACCGTCGATAAAAAAAGTCCTAGTTGGGGCAGGACATACTCCTGGGCTAAACTCCGCACACTTTTTTCAATTCCACCTAAGGTTTTCAGGTCGTTGGGGGCAGCTTCTTTGAACAAGATTGCAGGGATGGCGTTGACATGGGACTCAAGTTCTAACTTGGTTGGGGAATCCATGAGACTGATTTGATTGACGTTATCCTTATTCTCGA
>CAZZCG010000050.1:0-1866 GCA_964653145.1 uncultured Synechococcus sp.
TTTTCCCACTAATCGACGCGTTGGCCTGGGCAAGACTCTCACTAACGTCGGAGTTGCCGTGACTTGATCGGCTTCAGCATAATCAGGTTGTCGAGTGACATCAATGACTTTCAGGGTATAGGGCACATCCAAGCACTCGGGCAAAAGGGTATGGAGGGCTTTAAGGGTCTGGGTTGTACCTACAGATTTACCAGAAACGTACAAACGCAACACATAGCTTGGGGCCTGGGAACGCGCCACTGGGAGTTGGGTTTGTCCAGGCCCGTTGAGGGCAAAGACGAGATTATGATGCTGCCAAAGTTGTGGAAATCGGTCACGATAGCTGGCAATTTTCAAAGTATCAGCCTGGAAATCGGGCTTCGTGACCAGTTGCCAAGGTAGCTTTGGAATTACTGGATGGCGAAAAACCACATCCAGAACGGCCCGCTGTGACCAAACCAACGGATAAGCTTCGGCAACCACGGCTAAAGATTGGGTCGGTTCATCCAGCCAAATATCCACCGTCGCGGTATACCCTGGACAGAGAAACAAAGGCAGCTCTGGGAGGTCAAGCAGGGTTTGGAGTTGGGAACAGAGTTGATGGTGCCAGCGACCCTGCTTCGGAATATCAATGGCATAGACCAAATCAAAGGCAGGGGTAAACAGCGCGATTCCTTTGTATAACCAGGCCTGGATTGGCTGCTTTACCCCCATGGCCTAGATGCGACCCCGGAGGATTTGGGCCATTTCGTTGGGTTTTGGTGAGTTTTCTAAGGCCGTTTCCTCGTCAATCCGCCCCGATTCATAGAGTTCGTAAAGACACATATTGAAGGTACACATCCCGTCATAGGCGCATTGGGGAATAATCGCTTCGATTTCTTCCACATCACCCCGGAGAATGTAGTCCTTAATTGCATCGGTGTTGATCATGATCTCGTGGATCGCTGCCCGTTTGCCATCGGTGGTGCGAACCAGGCCCTGGGCAATCACTCCAACTAAGGACTCTGCCACCTGCATCCGCATGGGCCCCTGCTCTTCAGGCTTATAGAGGTTGAGGATCCGTTCAATGGTTTTAACGGCGCTGTTGGTGTGCAGGGTCCCAAAAACCAAGTGACCGGTTTGGGCTGCCTTGAGGGCCGTGTTGACCGTTTCCCGATCCCGCATCTCCCCAATCAGGATAATGTCAGGATCTTCCCGCAGAGAGGCTTTGAGGGCATTGTCAAACTGGAGAGTGTGAATTCCCACTTCCCGTTGCCGGATCAGGGCTCGTTTACTTTGGTGGACAAATTCAATCGGGTCTTCAATGGAGATGATGTGTTTGGGCATTTCCGAGTTGATGTAGTCCACCATGGCCGCCAAGGTTGTGGATTTACCGGAACCCGTTGGCCCCGTTACGAGGATCAACCCCTTGTGGTAATGACATAGGTCTCGGAATACTGGCGGTAACCCCAACTGCTCCATGGTCAGAATTTTGAGGGGAATCAACCGCAGCACCATCGCCGGGCCTTTGAGGGCAATGAAGACATTAATCCGTACCCGAGCCATCCCTTCGTACTGATAGGCACCGTCGTATTCCAGGTGGCTCCAGAATTGCTCAATTTGTGGCGGGGTTAATATTTCAGACAACCAATAATTAAAGGTGTCTTTATCGGTGACGGGGTGGTTGGTGGTGATCATTTTGCCCCGTTCCCGGAAGCGCGGTGACTCACCCACACCTAAGTGAACATCGGAATACCCATTTTCATAGGCTTCCCGCACGAGCTGCTCCATTGTTGGCCCATTCAGACGGCGGGCGGGTATTTGGGCTGCTTGACTGGGGGCCGCGGCACCAGGCCGGGGGGGAACATCTCGATGTACGGCGGGTTTTACACCGGGGGGTGGGGGGAC
>CAZZCG010000051.1:0-1595 GCA_964653145.1 uncultured Synechococcus sp.
TTGGCAGTCTGCATTGAGCAGAAAACTACAGTTTTGCCCCATCACTTCTTCACGACTAAAACCGGTGATGGTTTCAAAACCATGGTTGGCATAGACCACTGCATTGTCTGAATCTAGGGCATCGGTAATCAGAATGCCGTTAGAACTGGCATTGATCGCCTGTTGTAACAGTAATAATCTCCCCTCGTATTCATGGCGGTCAACGGCAGCAGCAAGGATGTGACTAGCGACAGTGAGGAAATCAACTTCTTCTTTAGTAAATTCACGAATGGTGAGACTATAAACCCCCAACACCCCAAAAGCTGTTTTTGGCCCCGCCACCATCACATTGACCCCGCTGATAATGCCCAGGTTATGCAATAAAGGGGAAGCCCGAAATTTGGTGCTCAACCTCAGATCCAGCGCAATCACTGGCTCGTGATCCTCCACCTGGCGATCGCCATTATGACGGATGGTATAGCCAGCATAGGAACGGTCAGTCGCATCAATGGTGTGGCTCCCGATCAAAGACCTTTGCCAGCCCTCTCCAGCACAGAGTAGTAGAGCAGAACGGTTGGGTAAAAGCTCCCAGATGCCACAGTAATCCACGCCTAAAGTCGTACAAATCAGCGCCGTAGCCCGGTCAAAAAAATCATATAAATCCCGACTGAGCATTCCCCATTGCCCCAAGCGGGCCAGGGCCGTCTGTAATCCCGAACCATGGCCTGGGGGAGAATTGGATTGCGGTTGAGCTATTTCCTGCGCCAGTTTTTCCCTAACGGCCTCCGCCTCCGCTAGCTGCCGTTTAAGATGGTCGATTTTCTGCTGTTGTCGATGCTCCAAATTGGTGGCAGTCTGCTTTTGTTGATGTTGATGAGTTTGCCCAAAAGTCCAAAAATCTTGAGGAAGGGACGACTCTACCAAGTTTCTCTGCTTAACAACCGACCAAGGCCGCGGGAGAAACTTGAAAAGAGACCAAATGTTCATTCAATGCATCCGAAAAAAATCTTCCCCGGGGTCATCACACCTACGGGGAACACCACTAAATTATAGATCTTCGCCCCTGCCTCCATGGGTACCAGAGGTCGTTTAGCAACAAATTGTGATGTTTGTTACCAATTAGTCAGGCTGGCCTGGAAGTGAGTTCTGGGTTTTCTCGGAAAGGTCCACGGCCCCCTTACAAACCCTCAGTAATTTGGTCTACATCGGGACGAGTTTCTCCGCATCAGCTTAGGCGAGGAAAAATGGTCCACTATTCACTTAGTGAAAGTTACAAAGAAGCCACCACAGGGGGATGTTCCCGGGATTTTTCCAAGGCCGCATAGAGACGGTTCAATGCCCCCAGATAAGCCCGGGCAGAGGCAACAATAATATCCGTGTTGGCCGCATAGCCGGTGTAAATCACCCCATTGTGCCGTAGGCGCACACTCACTTTGCCCAACGCATCAATACCTTCCGTGACGGAGGTGACGGAATATTCCAATAACTCATTTGGCAATTGCACAATTTGGTTAATGGCCTTATATACTGCATCCACAGGGCCTGTACCGATCGCCACTGTGGTTTCCTCTCCGCCGACGGGGGTACGGAGGGTTAAAGTCGCGGTGGGAAGGGAA